>NZ_JBHSGI010000003.1:0-39027 GCF_042654245.1 Seohaeicola nanhaiensis | reverse complement strand
ATCTGGACGCGATCCTTGCACATCCCGATTTTGCGTCGGGCGATGTTTCAACCGGGTTTCTAGCCGAACAGGCGGATGTGCTGACCGCACCGGGCGAGGATGTATCCACCCTGCTTATGGCGGCGGCGGCCCTGTCTGATCAACGGCTGGTGACTGACGTGATGCAGATACCCGAAATGCACCGCAAGATGGGCGGGTGGAGAAACTGATGCGCAGAATATTCATGATCGCCGGCCATGAGGCCGAATGCTGGCTGACCCATGATGGCAGCCGCTTTATCCTGAATATGCCAGATGGCGCGGTTCCCTGCCAACTGGACCCGACCGGGGCGCCGGGCGCACATGTGCTGCGGACCGGGGGGCGGGCGCATGAGTTGCGGCTGGCGGTCGGGTCGGAATCTACCTTCATACATTTGAACGGGCGCACCTTCGAGGTTGGGAGGGTCGATCCCGACGACCGGCTTGCCGGCAGGCAGGGCGCTGCAGGGGGTGATCGACTGTTGGCGCCGATGCCGGGGGTCGTCGTTTCGGTGGCGGTCAAGCCCGGAGACACCGTTACAGAAGGCCAGCCGCTTCTGGTCATCGAAAGCATGAAGCTTGAAACCACCCTGACCGCGCCGCGCGACGGTGTGGTTGCCGAAATGCCTTTTACCGCGGGTGACAGTTTCGGCCTAAAGGCCGTCCTTGCCCAGCTGACCCCGCAGGAGGAGTGACAATGCGCCGGATCGAAAGCCACATCGACACCAATGCCGCCGACTACAAGGCCAATTTTGCCGCCATGTCCGAACGGCTGAAGGAGTTTCACGCTCGCCAGCACGCGGCGCGTTTCGAGCGGCCCCAACGGGACATCGACCGCTTGGCACGCCAGAACAAACTGGGCGTGCGCGAGCGGTTGAAGCTGCTGCTCGATCCGGGCACGCCGTTTCTTGAATTCTCGACGCTGGCCGCCTGCCGCGAATATGATGGCGCCGTGCCCGGTGCCGCCGTGGTGACGGGCATCGGCATCGTGCAGGGCCGCGAGGTGGCCATCCACGCCAACGATGCCAGCGTCAAGGGTGGTGCATGGTATCCGCATACCGTCAAAAAGATCGTGCGGCTTCTGGATGTCGCGCTTGAGAACCATTTGCCGGTCGTCCATATCTGCGATAGCGCCGGAGGCTTCCTGCCGCTGCAACACGGCGTGTTTCCCGACCGCTATCTAGGCGGGCGGGTGTTTCGCAACCAGGTCAAGCTGAGCCAGGCCAATATCCCGCAGATTGCCATCGTTGGCGGGCATTGCACCGCGGGCGGCGCCTATGTGCCGACGCTGAGCGATTACAACATCATCATCGAGGGCACCGGGGCGATCTTTCTGGGCGGTCCGCCACTGGTCAAGGCGGCCACCGGCGAAGAGGTCGGCGTGCAGGAGCTTGGCGGCGCGGTGATGCACACCTCTGTCTCGGGGACGGGCGATTATCGCGCCGCCACAGAACAGCACGCCTTTGCGCTGGCGCGCGAGATTGTCAGCCAGTGGAAGCGCACGCCAAAAACCATCATCGAAACGGCGGCGCATGAGGAGCCCTATTACGATCCCAAGGAACTTTACGGGATCATCCCCAAGGACCGGAAGACCCAGTTCGACATGCGCGAGGTTCTTGCCCGAATCGTGGACGGTTCGCGCTTTCACGAATATCAGCCCGATTACGGCACCACGATGGTCTGTGGTTTTGCCCATATCTGGGGTTTCAAAGTGGGGATCCTCGCCAATAACGGGGTGCTGTTCAACGACAGCTCGCTGAAGGCCGCGCATTTCATGCAGCTATGCAACCAGAACCGTACGCCACTGGTCTTTTTTCAGAACATCACCGGCTACATGGTCGGCCGCGAATACGAGGAACGCGGCATCGCCAAGGACGGCGCCAAGATGCTGATGGCGCAGGGCGGCTCGGTCGTGCCCAAGTTCACCGTGATTGCCAATGCGTCCTACGGGGCCGGCAATTACGGCATGTGCGGGCGGGCCTGGGATGCGCGCACGCTGTTCATGTGGCCGCAGGCGGAAATCGGCGTAATGGGGGCGGATCAGGCCGCCAACACCATGGCCGACGTCAAGATCCGGCAGCTTGAACGCGAAGGCAAGCAACTGACCGAAGTGGAAATCGCCGCGATCCGTGACCCGGTGCTGGAGAAGTTCCGGCGCGATGTCGAGGCCTATACCTCGACATCGGAATTGTGGGATGACGGCATTCTCGACCCGGCGGACACGCGCAACGCGCTCGGCATGTCGATCTCGGCTGCGCTGAACGCGCCGATCGACGATCCGCATTACGGGATATTCCGGCTGTGACGGCCTGAAGGGCAGGGCGGCACACTGGATTACGGAGTTGCCGTCCCGCGTCAAGGCGATGCCAACGGGGGCTTTTGAGGCACGCGGGAACCCTGACCTGTCCGGTTTGCCGGACAGGTCAGGATGGCTTCTGCCGCGCCTCCTGAATGGATACGACGTCGGAGGCGGCCATATGCGGCCTGTCGGTCTCGACCGCCTTCAGCGGCTCGACGGGCTTCAATCCGGCCAGACAGTCGCGCGCGAGTTGCTGATACTCGGCAGTTCCGCGTGTTTTCCAAGCGACTTCCTTCTCGGTGACGTCGCGGATTACCCTTGCCGGCGATCCGACCACCATCGAGCGCGGTGGAACTATCGTTTCGCCCCGCACGAACGCCTGCGCGCCGACGATTGATTCCGCACCAAGCTCTACGCCATCCATGATGACGGCATTCATCCCGACCAGGGCGTTCCGACCCACTGTGCAACCGTGCAGGATCGCGCCGTGGCCGATATGACCGTCGGTGCCCACCACTGCTTCGCGGCCGGGAAAAGAATGGATGATGCAGTTGTCCTGCACATTGGCACCATCCCCGATCACGATCCTGCCGAAGTCGCCCCGCAGGCTTGCTCCGGGGCCGATATAGCAGCCGTGGCCGAGAATGACATTTCCGATCAGAACCGCCTGAGGATGGACATATGTATCCTCGGGAACAACGGGAACGAACCCCTTGAATTCATAGCAATGCGCCATCTTGCTCTTCCCTTCATAGGCCGCGAGGTTCGCGATGCCGCAACCGGGTGCCCGATGTTCGGCAAACGCCGGTCCGGGTCTCGCCCGGACCCGTAAACCTGAAAATGCCCTGCCATTCAAGACGCCCGGCGACAATGATCAAACATGTGTCGGCAAATCGGGTGCGCGCCTGATGTCGCGGCGCGACGTTGTTGACAGGCCGATGCGCCGGGATATAGAATCTAACAAATGGTAGAAAATGGCATGGCGCTCGATTCAGTGTGGCCAGACCAAACATGGGAGAGAGAAATGAAAGACAAAGCCTATGTCGTCGGCGTCGGGATGGTCCCATTTCAGAAGCCCGGAAAATCCGAAAGCTATGATGTGATGGCGACCGCCGCCACCCGTTCCGCTCTGGCCGATGCCGGACTGGATTATGGCAAGATTCAGCAGGCCTATGTCGGCTATGTCTATGGCGACAGCACCTGTGGCCAGCGGGCCTTGTATCAGGTCGGCATGACCGGCATCCCGGTCGTGAACGTGAACAACAACTGTTCGACCGGCTCGTCTGCCCTGTTCCTGGCCCGCCAGGCCGTTGAAAGCGGCGCAGTGGAATGCGCTCTGGCGCTTGGGTTCGAGCAGATGCAGCCCGGCGCGATCGGCGCGATGTTCCACGATCGGATCAGCCCGTTTGCGGCGTTCGACGAAGAAACCGACGATCTGGTCGGCAATTCCGATATTCCGCTGGCGCTGCGTTATTTCGGCGGCGCGGGCAAAGCGCATATGGAAGAGTTCGGCACTACGCTGGAAACCTTCGCGAAAATCCGCGCCAAGGCCAGTCGGCATGCGTCCAGGAACCCGGTGGCGCTGTTCCGGCAGGAAGTGACGCCGGAAGAAGTGATGGCGGCACAGGTCGTCTGGCCCGGCGTCATGACAAAGCTGATGGCTTGCCCACCGACCTGTGGCGCGGCTGCGGCAATCGTGTGCTCCAAGGCCTTCGCCGACAAGCACGGTCTGGACAGCTCGGTGCGCATTGCCGCTCAGGCCATGACGACGGACGGCCCGGAAACCTTCGGCGCGCATGACATGCGCGAGGTCGTCGGCTATTCGATGGCCAAACGCGCCGCCGATCAGGTCTATGAGGCGGCGGGCATCGGCCCTCAGGATGTGGACGTGGTCGAACTGCATGACTGTTTCGCCCATAACGAGCTGATCACCTACGAGGCGCTTGGGCTTTGCCGCCGCGGTGATGCGGCAAAATTCGTCGATGACGGCGACAACACCTATGGCGGCAAATTCGTGACCAATCCGTCGGGCGGGCTGTTGTCCAAGGGGCATCCGCTGGGGGCGACCGGCCTGGCGCAATGCACCGAGCTAGTCCAGCAGTTGCGCGGGCAGGCAGATGCAAGGCAGGTGGAAGGCGCGCGGCTGGCGCTCCAGCATAATCTGGGTCTTGGCGGGGCTTGTGTGACCACGCTTTATGAAAAAGCGTGACAGCACCAATCGGGAGGAGAAAACATGACTGGAAAACTTGACGGGCGCGTTGCGCTGGTTTCCGGTTCGGGCCGGGGTATCGGTCGCGAGATCGCGCTCAAGCTGGCCTCGGAAGGGGCGCGCGTGGTGGTCAACGATCTGGATGCCGACCCGGCCAATGAGACCGCCGAGGCCATTCGTGCGGTTGGCGGCGAGGCCGTGGTCTGCGCCGGCAGCGTGACAGAAGACGGTTTCGCCGAACGTTTCATCAAGACGGGCGTGGACAGTTTTGGCGGGCTGGACATCATCGTGAACAATGCCGGCTATACTTGGGACAGCGTCGTTCAGAAGATGACCGACGAACAGTGGCAGGCGATCATCGACGTTCACCTGACCGCGCCCTTCAGGATTCTGCGCGCCGCCCAGCCGGTGATCAGCGCCAAGGCCAAGGAAGAGGCTGCCGCAGGGCAGGAGGTGTTCCGCAAGGTGGTGAATATCTCATCCATCGCGGGGACCGGCGGTAATGCCGGCCAGATCAACTATGCCGCCGCCAAGGCCGGTGTTCTGGGTGTCACCCGGACGATGGCCAAGGAATGGGGCCGTTACAACGTCAACGTCAACGCGGTGGCCTTTGGCCCGATCCGCACGCGGCTGACCGAGGGCAGCGCCAAAGGCGACAGCACGATCAAGGTGGAAGACAAAGAAATCAAGGTTGGTGTGAACCCCGATCTCTTGTCCCAGATGGAGCGCATGATTCCGCTGGGCCGGGTCGGCACCCCGCAAGAGGCCGCTGGCGCGGTCTATTTGTTCTGTACGCCCGAATCTAACTTCATTTCGGGTCAGCACATCATTTGCGGCGGCGGATTCACGATCTGACCCACGCCAGCCAAACCACGTATTCGGGCCTTGGCTGGCGACCGGCATTTCCGGCGGCCGTATGACGATTGCCCGGACGGGATTCGCCACAAATTCCAATCCAACACGTTCGGGAGGATTGACTCATCGGCACCAATTACCTAACAGGTGTTAGTTAGGCAGTGTACCGTAAAGAGACCCCATGGCGAATACCTCAGCGAGCAAGCTCAACGCGATCCCCCGGAGGGCGGTCGGGCGTGATGGCGTGCTGGATGTTGCGGCGCGGCTCTTCCGCGAACAGGGCTATGGGTCCGTGTCACTCAGAAAAATCGCCGAGGCCGCTGGAATCAAGGCGGGCAGCATATATTACCATTTTGGCTCCAAGGACGAGATCGTCGCGCGCGTTCTGGATGCAGGTATTCAGGTCGTTCACGAGAGCATGCGCCAAGCCGTTTCCGCCTTGCCCGAGGGCACCGGCGCCGAGGCGATCCTGCGGGCAGCGATCGGGGCGCACCTGCGCGCGCTTCTAGACGTCAGCGATTATTCCTCGGCCAATGTGCGCATTTTCGGGCAGGTGCCGCAATCCGTCCGCGATGCCAATCTGCACACGCGCCGGGCCTATGAGGCCGAATGGGACAACCTGTTGTCCCGGCTCCAGGCAGACGGCGCGCTGAAACGCGACGTGGACATCCGCCGCCTGCGCCTGATGTTGATCGGCGCGCTGAACGCCACGCTGGAATGGTTCGATCCGCACCGCGGCAGCGCAGAGGCGCTGTCACGCACCTATGCCGATGTGTTCCTTAACGGAATACTTGAAAGACAGGAGACCTGACATATGGCGCGCCTTGAAACAGCGGTGCTGACCGCATCAGAGATCTACGCACGCAATCACCAGGCGCAAAGCGCGCGGGTCGAGACGCTGCGCGCGCGGATTGCCGAGGCCACCTCGGGCGGACGCCCCGACATGGTGGAACGCCACCGCAAGCGCGGCAAGCTGCTGGTCCGCGAGAGGATCGACTTGCTGGTGGATCCGGGCACGGCGTTTCTGGAACTGTCGTCGCTCGCGGCCTACGGGCAATACGGGGGCGAGGTGCCAGGTGCGGGAATCGTGACCGGCATCGGCATCGTTCATGGGCTGCCCTGCATGGTGATCGCCAATGACGCGACGGTGAAGGGCGGCTCTTTTTACCACGAGACGGTGCAAAAGCACATCCGCGCCCAGGAAATCGCGGCGGAAAACCGGTTGCCCTGCCTTTATCTGGTGGATTGCGGCGGGGCCTATCTGCCCGAGCAGGACCGGGTCTTTCCCGACGCCCGCCATTTCGGCAATTCCTTCTATCGCCAGACCAACATGTCGGCCAGCGGCTTACCGCAGATCTCGGCCGTGTTCGGCGGCTGCACGGCAGGCGGCGCCTATATTCCCGCGCTGTCGGACGAGGTGATCATGGTGCGCGGCAACGCGCGCATCCATCTGGGCGGGCCCTCTATCGTCAAGGTGGCGATCAACGAAGTGGCCGATGGCGAAACGCTGGGTGGTGCCGAGATGCATTCGCGCGTCTCGGGCGTGTCCGACCATCTGGCCGAGGACGAATACCATGCGCTGGCGCTGATGCGCGACATCGTGGCCGAGTTGGGCCAGTCGCGCCCGATGCCGCCCGACGCAGCCCCCGCGCCGCCCGCGCATGATCCGTCAGAATTGCTTGGCGTCATCAGCGCCGACCGCAAGCAGCCCTACGACATGCGCGAGGTTCTGCTGCGCATGATCGACGCGGGCGAGTTCCGCGAATTCAAGCCCGGCTGGGGTGAGACGCTGGTTTGCGGCACCGGGCGGATCCACGGCTATCGGGTCGGTATCCTGGCCAACAACGGCGCGCTGATGTCGGACAGTTCGCTGAAGGGCGCGCAGTTCGTCTCGATGTGCGACCAGCGCAATATCCCGCTTCTGTTCCTGCACAACATCGCGGGTTTCATGGTCGGGACCGAGGCGGAGCGCGGCGGCATCGCCAAGAACAGCGCCAAGCTGGTCTATGCCATGTCCGTCGCCAAGGTGCCGCGCCTGTCTGTCCTGCTTGGCGGATCCTATGGCGCGGGCAATTACGGCATGTGTGGACGCGGATTTGCACCGAATTTCCTCTTTGCCTGGCCAACGGCGGAGTTGGCCACCATGTCCGCGGACATTGCGACCAACGTGATGCAGGAGCTGCGCCGCCAGAAAGGCGGCGAGCCTGAAAGGATGGAGACCGATCTTGCGCAGATCGAGGCGCAGGTGCGTGCCCAATATGGCGAACAGTCCGATCCGTATTACGCCACTTCGCGGCTCTGGGATGACGGGCTGATCGAGCCCGGGCAGACCCGCGACGTTCTGGGCCTGTGTCTGGCCATTGTCTCGTCGGTGCCCGAGAAAGGGCGCCACACGCCCGTCTTCAGAATGTGAGGCCGATGTCATGACAACAAGTTATGAAACCATCCTTGTCGAAACCGACGCGCGTGGCGTTGCCACGTTAACCCTCAACCGCCCTGACAAGCACAATGCGCTGAACGCCGATCTGATCGCCGAGCTTTTCGACGCGGTCGAGGATCTGGCTTCAGATGACAAGGTGCGCATCGTGATCCTGACCGGTGCCGGCAAAAGCTTTTGCGCTGGAGGGGATTTCAACTGGTTCGCCTCAAACGTCGAAAAATCTCGCGCCGAACGGGTCGAACAAAGCGCCACGCTCGCGCATCTGTTGCGCCGACTGGACACGCTGCAAAAGCCCCTGATCGGGCGGATCAACGGGCCGGCATATGGCGGTGGCGTCGGCATGATTTCGGTCTGCGACTATACCATCGGCGCCCAAGGCGCACGCTATGGCCTGACCGAAGTGAAACTGGGTCTGCTGCCCGCCAATATCTCGCCCTACGTGGTGGCCCGCATCGGCAAGGTGCACGCGCGTGAAACCATGCTGTCGGGCGCGCTCTTCGACAGCGCGCGCGCCGAAAGGATCGGGCTCCTCACCGAGGTCGTCGCCGCCAACGCGTTGGATGCCGCCGTCGAACGGGTGGTGCACGATCACCTTCAGGCAGCACCCGGCGCGGTGGCGGATACCAAGGCGCTGATCGCTTATGTCGCCAGTCACGATCTGGAAACCAACATGATCTACACCGCCGACCGTCTGGCCGATGCCTGGGAAACCGGGGAAGGCATTGAAGGCATCAACAGCTTTCTCAACAAGAGCGTGCCTTCGTGGAGAGTGAAATGAGTTTCACCCGCGTCCTGATCGCCAACCGGGGCGAGATCGCCCTGCGCATCCAGCGCGGGTGCCGCAAGCTGGGGCTGGAAACGGTTGCGGTCTTTTCCGAGGCCGACCGCGACGCCCCCTTCGTGGCCGAGGCCGATCACGCTGTCTGCATCGGCCCGGCGGCTGCGTCTGAAAGCTACCTGAACGTCGCGGCCATTCTGGAGGCCGCGCGCGCCACGGGCGCGGGTGCCGTGCATCCCGGCTATGGCTTTCTGTCCGAAAACCCCGATTTCGCGGCAGCGGTCGAGGCCGCGGGTCTGGTCTTTATCGGGCCGGCACCCGACGCCATCGCTCAGATGGGGTCCAAGATCGCGGCGAAGGCCGCCGCCGAGGCCGCAGGGGTGCCGGTGCTGCCCGGGTACCGCGGTGCCGATCAATCGGATTCACGCCTGCTGCAAGAGGCGGGCGCGCTTGGGGTGCCATTCCTGGTCAAGGCCAGCGCCGGCGGTGGCGGACGCGGGATGCGTCTCGTCACCGACATGGCCGACGCGCCCAAGGCCATCGCCTCTGCCCGGGCAGAGGCGCAGGGTGCGTTCGGCGATCCGGCGGTATTTTTGGAACGCTATGCGCTCCGCTCCCGCCATGTCGAGGTGCAGGTGCTGGGCGACACGCATGGCAACCTGGTGCATCTCGGCGACCGGGACTGTTCGCTGCAACGCAATCACCAGAAGCTTATCGAAGAGGCCCCCGCGCCGAATCTGCCAGACGATCTGCGCGAGCATATGCGCGCTGCCGCCGTGCGCCTTGCACAGGCGATCGGATACCGCTCTGCGGGAACGGTTGAATACCTATATGACCCCGAGCGCCGCGCCTATTACTTCCTTGAGATGAATACCCGCCTTCAGGTCGAACATCCCGTCACCGAGGCGATCACCGGAATCGACTTGGTCGAATGGCAGTTGCGCATCGCGCGGGGCGAGCGGCTGACTTTCCAGCAACCCGACGTACACTTCGAAGGCCACGCCATCGAAGTGCGCGTTGCCGCCGAAAACCCGGCCGAGAATTACCGCCCCGAAACCGGCACGATCACGCTTTGGGCACCGCCTTCGGGCGTGCGGCTGGATACTGGGGTCAGGGAAGGCTCAGTTGTCGGCCATCACTACGATTCCATGCTGGCCAAGCTGATCATCCATGCGCCGGACCGGGCACAGGCGATCCGTGACAGCGTGGCCGCGATCGAGGGCTTTGCAGTGGGCGGGGTGGGGCTGAACCTGGCGTTTCAGCGCGCCTTGTTGATGCATCCCGATTTTGCCGCGATCCGGCATCACACCGCCGGGCTGCCCGAGATGTTTGCGAATGGCTGGACGCCCCCCGAATCCGATGCGCAAAGCCGCGCGCTGGCCGCGCTGGCCCTGCATTTGCATCTGGTCCCGACGGCCGGGAGCACCCCCTGGCAAGGTCTGGGTGCGTGGCGTCTGACCGCGCGCGCGGGCCTGCCCGGCGCCGCGTCCTATTGGGCCTCGGGGGAGGAAGACCCGGCCTGCGTGGCGGGCGATACACGGAATCTGACGATCACATTGCCGGACGGCACCCCTGTTGCCGTCGAAGCGTCCGGCCTGACCGCCGACCGCCTGACAGGCCGTATCGGCGGCGTGCCCTTTGCCCGCGCCGCCCACCTGCGCCGCACGAAAGATCACTGGCAGGTGTTTCTATCCACGCCGGATGGCATGGCCGGGTTTGCCATTGAAACGCTGGAGGACAGACACCTGCAACGCGCTTCGGGAAAGGTCGGCGGGGCAGACTTGCTTGTCGCGCCGATGCCCGGTGCAGTGGTCGAACTGCGGGTCGCGCCCGGCGATCGGGTCGCGGCGGGCGATACACTGGTGGTGCTTGAGGCGATGAAACTGCTGCAAAGCCTGGTCGCCCCGTTTGCGGGCATTGTAGCCGAAATCTACTGCGCCGCCGGCGACACCGTCGCCGGGCAAGCGCCCCTTGTAAAACTCGATCCAGAGGAAACCCAATGACCAAGCATGACATGATTGATGCGGCCACAGGCCCGTTCAGTGAGGACCTTAACATGATCCGCGCGCAGCTGCGCCGCTTCATCGAAACCGAAGTGACGGCCAAGGCCGACGCCTGGGAAAGGGATGGCATGGTGCCGCGTGACGTGCTGCGCCGGATGGGCGATCTGGGCGTGCTGGGCATGCGCTATGACGAGCAATATGGCGGCTCGGGGCTGAACGTGATGTCCAGCGTGATGCTGGCCGAAGAGGTGGGTCGCTCCACCTTCGGCGGCTTTTCGGCCACCGTTTTGGTTCATACCGACATGGCCTCGCCGCATCTTGAAAACGCCGGTACACCCGAACAAAAGGCGCGCTGGATGCCGTCGATCACCTCGGGCGAAAAGATTGCCGCAGTGGCCGTGACCGAACCGGGCGCCGGGTCTGACGTGGCGGGGATGCGCACGCGCGCGGTGCGGGACGGATCGGACTGGGTGATCAACGGCACCAAGATGTTCATCACCAACGGCGTGCATGGCGACATCTATTTCGTCGGCGCCAAGACCGACCCGGACGCCAAGGGCTCGCGCGGGATCACCATGTTCACGGTCGAAAAGGGCACGCCGGGGTTCTCTGTCGGCCGGGCGCTGAACAAGACCGGCTGGCTGTGCTCGGACACCGCCGAACTGATCTTCGAGGATGTGCGCATCCCGGCAGAGAACGTGCTGGGGGAGGTGAACCGGGGCTTCTACTCGGTGATGAAGAACTTCCAGAACGAACGGATCGTGCTGGGTGCAATGGCCTGCGCCGAGGCGCAATCCGCACTGGAAATGACTGTGGATTACGTCAAGCAGCGCAAGGCTTTCGGTGGTGTGTTGTGGGACAAGCAGGCAGTGCGCCAGCGATTGGCCGATTGCCAGACCCGGATTGAAGCGGGACGTCAGCTTACCTATCACGCTGCGTCACTAGATGCCGCGGGCCGCGATTGCGTCAAAGAAGTATCGATGGTCAAGGCCTATTGTGGCGAGCTGGTAAACAGCGTGCTTTACGACTGTGTCCAGTTCCATGGCGGTATGGGCTATATGCGGGAAACACCCGTGGAACGCATGTCGCGCGATGCCCGTGTCCAGGCCATCGGCGGTGGTGCCACCGAGGTCATGCTCGAAGAGGTCGCCAAGCGGATGTGAACTCACCATTACAAAAACCATATCAACGACCAACTGACACAAGGACTAACAAAATGAATTTGGAATCTACTCAACGCCAACCACTCGCAAGTCTGTCCCGAGAGTTCGCAACTATACTCATCGGCACCATTCTTCTGACACTCTCCGCGAAAATCGTGGTTCCTTTCCACCCGGTTCCGATGTCGACCCAATCCCTAGCAGTCCTGGGCCTTGGACTTTTTCTGGGTCCAGTTCGCGGTGGACTTGTTGTAGTAATCTACCTTCTGGAAGGCGCGCTTGGCCTTCCGGTTTTCGCTGGCACGCCTCCCGCGCCGGCCGGATTGGTCTATATTGCCGGCCCCACAGGCGGATACTTGATTGGGTTCGCACTCGCAGCGGCTGCCGCCGGATGGATGGTTCAAAAGTTGAGAGGGTTTCAGCCTGCATTCAGAGCAACTGTCGCTGTACTTTTCGGTTCTGCACTTATGTATTGCGCAGGGCTCTTCTGGCTGGGCGGCTTTGTCGGCTATGGAGAAAAATTGATGAACGCCGGGCTCTACCCGTTCCTGCTTGGAGATCTGGCCAAGGCGGCAATTGCCGTGGTGCTGTATACAGGGTTCCACAATCGGGGCCGTGTTTGAACGCCGGGCTTCGTTGCTTTGTTCCAGTGCCGGGTTCGACCGGCGCTGAAAACCAGCTTGAGGATTCCGAAACTGTGCAAGAGCAAGAGGCGGAGCTGCATGATACGGATTGTTCGCAATCAATACATGGTCGTAAAGAATGACAAGAAACAACATGTTTTATGGTGAGCCTGACCCTCCTCGTGCGCAGGGCGTAGAGGTGGCCGAGGGAATCCTAAGGATCGTTGCCAACAATCCCGGGAAGATGACCTATCACGGGACGAATAGCTATATCATTGATACTCCTGACGGTCGGTTCATTATCGACCCCGGTCCAGCAGAAGACAGTGCACATTTCGAAGCAATCGTCGAGAATTTGGGAGCCAACCCAGCCGGAATTCTCCTGACACATCACCATTCCGATCATTTCGGGGCCGTGCCGGCATTGCGCGAACGTACAGGTTTGCCGGTTTATGTTTCGCGCGCATTTCCTGACGATGCGTTTCAACCTGACGGCTTTTTGAAAGACGGGCAGGTGATCGCTGGTCTTACTGTCCTGCACACACCTGGTCATGCGAGCGATCACCTCTGCTTCGCGAGGCCGGATGGAGTACTTTTCACAGGCGATCACGTGATGAGTTGGAACAGTTCTATAGTCAGCCCCCCTGACGGCAACATGCGCGATTACTGCAGCCAGCTTCAGCGGCTAATCGATCGCAACGATAAGGTCAGCCTGCCGGGTCACGGACCTGTACTCCGGGACCCGGGACCGTACGTCAAACGGTTGCTCGCCAACCGGATGCGTCGTGAGTCGGAGATTCTCGCGCACCTCTCAAGTACCTCCGACTCGCTCCAGAATATCGCCACTTCCGTTTACAAAAAATCTGACCCGCATATTGCAATGGCCGCCGAACGAAATGCCGCGGCGCATCTGGAGAAGCTTCTTTCAGAATCCCGGGTGGTTCAGGACGAAGGGATCTGGAGATTTCCTTAACATAAACTTCATTACCAGATTTTCAGCGCGTTTTTGGTGGATTCACAAACGAAGTGCAAATTCTGTAGTAAAACAGAAGCTTGCATGGAGGAAGCCAAATGGGCCGCTGCTATTCTCACCTGAGTCTGGAAGAACGTCGCAAGGTTGCAAAGTGGCGAGAGGCCAAAATACCGGTTCTGGAGATCGCTGCCCTGCTGTCACGATCGGCCTCGACGATCTATCGGGATGTGAAGCGCAACAGCTATGTGGACGACGAACTGCCCGAGTTGAATGGCTACCACGCTGTTGTGGCCCAGGAGATGTACGAGAGGCGCCGAGCTGTGCATCGCAAGATGCTCGTACATCCGCAACTGAAAGCAGCGGTGGAGGATCGGCTCAAAGCCGGATGGTCGCCTCAGCAGATTGCAGGCCGGATGCGCCTGGAACGACATCCTCTCTGTATCAGTCACGAGACGATCTACAGGTTCGCCTATTCCAAGGTCGGGCGGGCCGAGGGGTTCTACCGCCATCTGCCGGAAGGTGCGGCGTCGCGCCCGTGGATATCGGAAGTACCGACACGCCCATATCACCGAAAGCCAGAGCTTGTCCCAAAGGCCGGACCGCATCTCGGACCGCTCGGAGTTTGGCCACTGGGAGTGTGATCTGGTGATGTTCCGGAAGGAGCACGGGAGAGTGAATGTCACCTCACTCGTTGAACGGGTCAGCCGCTATGCCGTCGTGATCCGGAACGAGGACCGTCAATCGAAGCCGATCATGGAGGCGCTGATCAACGGGCTGGCCCCCCTGCCCGCTGAAGCCCGCCAGTCCATCACCTTCGATCGAGGCACCGAGTTCTCAGCCTGGCAGCGGCTGAAGGACGGGATCGGGGCCGACAGCTGGTTCTGCGATCCTCAGGCGCCCTGGCAGAAAGGTACTGTCGAGAATACCAACAACAGGCTGCGAAGGTACCTGCCCCGTTCCACCGAACCGACGGCGCTGACAAATCGATATCTGAGGTCGATTTGCCAGCGCCTCAATTCCACGCCGCGCAGATGTCTCGGCTACCGGACCCCGGCTGAAATCTTCGAGAGCAAGCTGATGGAGATCCGGAACAGACTGACGTAAAACGATAAATCAGAATTGGCACTTCAGCGTGAGCTCACATTTGGGCAAGTTCAATTGCGGGTTGGAAACTCTACCTCACCCTATTGCGCCGTTTTTGCAGAGCCGCAACGCTTGCATTAAAGTCCAGCCTTCCTGCCTTGGCTCGACGGATCAGTTCGCGCATCAAACCGCCAGGATTGCGCACTGGATAAATCGGATGATCTCGCTGCGCATCAACCAATAGTAGGCAGAAAGCCAACCCGTGGTCGCCCAAGGTGCTCTGGCCCTCGTGCCAAACTGAAGCATGGATATCGAGCATCGGCAGCAACGCCCACGCCGCCTCGATGATGTCGCGCTCTTTGAGAGGTCGGTTCTGATCTCGGCTCGCGTCAAGCATCATGCGTAAGCCGTCGCCGGCAATGCGATATAGATTCTCTGGCGTCAGAGCGGGTGGCGCGGGGCAGGGAATTGATGATGGCGATTCACTCTGTGCGATTTCCGCGTGTCTTCCATAGTTATCCACAGCGGGCGGCGTCTTTACAGTTTGAGTTTCTTCTCTGGTGTTTTGTGTAAAGGGCCGGAAGTTTTCCGCTGGCTGGTCGGAAGAAAGCCCACGTTTTTCAAGCCAGTCATCAAGGCTGTTGCACAGATCGGAACTGGCCTTCAAATGGGCGTTGAGCCGCTCCAGACCGAGACGGCTTAAAGCATCGCTGCGTGGCCATTTATCGAAACTGGCGAGAATCTTGACGATCTCAGGATCTTTGATAGCCGAGGAGGGCAGGGCGGCGATGCACCGTTTCATGTGACGCAAACGAAGGGACCGAAGATCCTTCAAAGCGCGCAAATGCCTCCGTTCCGCACGGAGCCGATCGCGAAGGGCTATGAACTCTTTCAGTCGCGCGATCAGCGGAGTCAGTATCAAGCCTAGGCCAGCGCGACCATAGCGGGCCCCATTCGCCGCGACACGTTTCACGATCAGCCCAAGCTTGGCCAGCGCGGCCTCATCCGTTCGCAACTGGCGCGACGTCTTGCCAAGTTCGGCCGCTGCGAGATCTTGCGCGCCAAAAAACACCGGTTCACGATGGGGAGAGGTCCAGTCGGATGCGCGGGTCCGCCCGATGATGTAGTTCAGAACTGCGAGGCGCGCCGGGCGCAGGCCTATATGCGGGGCAACCTCTGAAATTAGTGCCATAACAGCACCTTTGGTCCAGCCTTCCGGCAGGGTGAGATGGGTTTGGATCACGTTCACTGTCTAGTCCTTGTGAATTGGGACAAGGCTGCAACAGGGCATCCGTGTCCCAGCGAGCGACACGTTTTTTCATTGCCTTGACTGTCGGGACTGCTAGAACGAGATCACAGTTTGATTTGATCTGGCGGAACGCCAATTCCGTTGTTCTTTGAGCCCCTCGCTTGGTTGCCGCCTTGCGGGGGTTTCTTCTTTTTTATCGTTTGCCTGTGACTGTTTGAGATCAGTAGTTGACTTGTTCGAAGCCATAGGTGCCCTCAAAATCCTCCCAATCGACGAACACAGCACGGACCCAGATATCGGGGCAGTTCTGGCCGTATCGCTCGGCCCCTCGGAAGGCTGGAGGAAGGGCACTTATCGAGCTGTTTTGCCACCGGAATTGGCCGTCCTGATCATACGTGCCACGCCGCACAGAAGCATATCTGTTGCAATCGTCACGGCCCTCCCTCTGACGTGCCGTAACCTGAAAGACATCTATGGAGCGGATGAAATCAAAAGCAGGGTCCGTCACATCGATATCGGCGGCACGCCCGACAGCTTGGGCGAGCTGGAGCGTTTCTCGCTCTCGGGGCAGGGAGACTGCTGGACCCAGATTGAACCCCGCCAACCTGTAGAGGCGCTCAACCGGGTTCGGCGCTTCGAATTCAGCACGCATTGGACAACGCCAGATCTGCAGCGGTGGCTCGACCGGCCAGGGCGTGATCCGGCGGATAAACTCCGCGCGCGCGCGAGCGCAGGGAACCGACGCTGGCCAACCGCCTGCGAGGCACAGGAGGATCGCACAATCGATCTGGTAGCCTTGTGCGGCGGCAGGTTTGGCAGCAAGCGGTGTAAGCCCGATCGCGATGATCACGGCAGTTGACACAAGCCGCCTCATGACAGAGCGCCGCCGCTAACCTGTTGGCGTATAATAAGACTTATGTTAATTGTGTCATGACTACTGACATATTTTGCGCGTCGTTTCATTGGAACATCTCCTGGTAAGCGTCAAGCACAAGACGGACTTCGGCCTGCGCGGAAGCTGATGCTGCGGCGAGGCAATTCAGATAGGTTTGTGCCTCATCGAAGTAGGTGTTGAACTCGGCTCTGATGTCGTCGCCGTACTCGTTCAGGAGCGCAGGCGAAGCCGCCAGCTCTGGCCGCAACGGCAATACGCAGTCCATCGCCAGCGTCTCGGCGTTTGCTGGGATCGCTAGGGCGATGAATGTGCTACATGTCAGCAACCGCGACATCTGGTGGTCTCCCGACAATCTGTGGGCGAATCGTGTGTCGGACCTATCATCGAAAAAATATCGTAATCAATCAAAAGATATCTATTGACCTCTTGAAGTGTTTTACGCTACGTCGCCGCATATCTTGTGACATGCGCTGTTTGAAGCGGTGCAAAAGCAGGTTACTTCCGTAGGAACTTCTTTCCTTCGGAGGCAAAATGGCAGGAACAAAATACCCCGTGATCCTAACATCGCACATGCAAGAGGCGATCGAGGGTGGGGCATGGATCGAGGTGGAATGCGTTGAGGCCCCGGAAAAGGGCGGCAATACGCATAGGGGTGGCTGGACGGTTTTCGTCTGCTCCAATGACGGTCAAGGCGGTGTGCACCGGTCGATCTATGTGACTAACCGGGATCTGAAACCACGCGTCTTCAAGACCGCAGCAGGGCTCATGAGCTTCTGCCTGGAGCTCGACGCAAAGGTATTCAGCTGCCCTCTCCGAGAAGGTGAGAGAGGCACGTGGGAGTTTGAGACGACAAGGTATCCTACCAGCGGCTAGCCTCGTTCTCTGGGGGCTTTCAGGCCCTTCCACTCATGCACAATCCGTTATCGATCTCGATGCTCCAGACCGTGTTGGTCGACTGACCAGTAGCGTTCTCGACTTTGCAAGACCCCAACCCGAGCAAGGCGACATTGTCGCACGGTCTGAGGTCGTCCCTCTTGACTCACCACGCCTTTCTCCGCCTCGGGTCCCATCGGGCCGCCCTGCGGTCGAGACTATGATCCTTGATGTGGGTTCGGTCTACGCGGACCACCCGGCCCTGCGCAGGGCAGGGATGTCCTCTCGCGATTGGCTCGCATTCTTTCGCGCCAACATCGCTATTGAAAGCGCATTTGATCCAGGCGCGCGGTCGCATGTCGGCGCAATCGGGCTTGGGCAGTTGATGCCGGACACTGCACGCGTGCTTGGCGTCGATCCGCATGATCCTGAGCAAAACCTGCATGGATCCGCCCGCTACTTGCTGACACAACTTGATCGTTTCGGCACGCCGCAGCTTGCGCTCGCGGCCTACAACGCCGGCCCCGAAGCCGTGGCGCGCCATGGCGGGATTCCCCCTTACCGCGAAACCCAAGGCCATGTCCGCAAGGTCATGGCCGTCTATGCCCAATCCATCGGAGACCAGATATGAAACGCATCGACTATACCCGGGCGGCATTGGCCGCGTTGCTGATGTTGGCTGCGGCCCCGGCGCTCGCACAAGACCTTAGCCCGGTCTCTGACATGATCGACAACATCATCGACGCGGTGACGGGTCCGATCGGTCGTGGCCTCGGTGTGCTCGCTCTCGTGGGATCCGGTGTCATGATGTTTTTCGGGCGCCTCAATTGGCCGATCTTCGTCGCCGTGTTTGTCGGCGTGGTGCTGATCTTTTCGGCCGAGACCATCATCGACGGCTTTGCGGCTCCTTGATCTGACCGGCCGCAGAGACCTCCATGCGCGACACACCACTCTTTTTGGGGCTGACCAAGCCGCCACGGATATTCGGTCTCCCGATCGGATATTTCGTGGCGCTGGTCTTCGCATCCGTGATCCCTTTCATTCTGGTTGACGACATGCGGTTCCTGCTGGTGTTCCTTGTGGGCTACCCACCGCTTTGGCTGGTCGCAGACCGCAATCCACATCTGTTTCAGATTTTGAACGTGGTGATGTCGCGCACACCGCGAACGAGTGTGCGATCCGGTGATGGGGGCGATCTCTATGTCGCGTGAGTTTCGGGGGTTAATTGCCAGCAGCGCTGTTCGGGATGCACTTGGGGACAAGGTTTTGAAAGCCGAGCGTCTTGGGCGGCACCTACCTTACATTGCTGCGGTGCAAGACAATGTCATCCTGACGCGGCAGGGTGATCTGATGGCGTCGGTCACGCTTGGCGGGATCGACAGCTTCACCAGCGATGACGCCCGGATAGATGAGATCAGTGAAGGCTTTGCCCGGATCGTCAGTCAGTTGGGCGAGCGTTTCGGTTTCCACATCAACAAGGTATCACGCCCGGATGTCGCGGACCTTGCTGCGCCTGACGGTATGCCTTTTGCAAATGCGGTAGACGCGGCGTGGCAGAGAAGCCTGCGCGCACGTGACCTGAAAGCCCGCACCTTGATGCTGACAGTATTGATGCGTCCGTCGATACCGCAGGCATTCTCGAAGGTTCTGGGCGCCCTTGGCGGCGGCCGCGATTTCCAGAAAGACATCGATACGCGAATTGTTGCCCTGGAAGAGGCCATGACGCTGCTCATGGCGATGTATTCCGACGCAGGTGTAGCGCGCCTGACAGTCTCGAGCGGGGACTGGCTTGCAGTGTTGGCCGCGGTTCACGGACAGAGCTATGGCAAAATCATCGCGGCCCCCGGGCAACTGTTGGCTGACACGATGAGCAATTTCGACGTCAGCTTTCAAGGCAAAACCATGCGGCTGGAAAGCGGCGACAGCGCACGATACGGCGCGATTTTCGGGATGAAATCCTATCCCAGTCGCACCTGGCCAACCATGCTTGACGCGTTGGAACTGCCCTATGACATCACGATCACCAACTCTTTCACGCCGCGGCGCGCCAATGAGATGGTTGAGCGCATTCAACGCACCTTTCGCCAGCGGGGTGCCTCCGAGGATGCTGGTGTCAGCCTGACAGAGCAATTGATCGAAGCCGCCGACGCCGTGGCATCCGGCCGGTCGACCTTTGGGACACATCACGCCTCCGTGCAGGTTTTCTGTGACAGCGCCGAGGAACTGGAACAGGCAGCTTCCGAGATCTGGCGGGCGGGGCAAGAGACCGGTGCCGTTCTGGTCCGGGAATCCTGGGCCGCAAAGGCACTCTATTTCGCGCAAGCGCCGGGAAACTGGGCCTACCGGATCCGTGACGGGATCGTTTCGTCGCACAATTTCGCGGAACTGGCGGCGTTTCATAAGACAAGGCCAGGGCGCGGACCTGAGGCCAGCCCATGGGGCAAGACGATCACGGCCTTCCCGACCGTGACCTCCAGCCTCTACCGGTTCAACTTTCACGAAGCGGGGCGCCGGACCGATGAGCCAAGCGTCGGGCACACGCTTGTTCTGGGCCGCACCGGGTCCGGCAAGACACTCGGCACGGCCTTTCTCATGGCGCAGGCCCGCAGAGTGGGTGCGCGGGTCATCGTTTTCGACAAGGATCAGGGGTTGGAGATGGCGATCCGCGCTTTGGGTGGCAGCTACAGCGAAATCAAGGTGGGCCAGCCCACCGGCTTTAACCCGATGACCACGGAGACCGATGCGCGGGGGGCCGCCTGGCTGACAGATTGGCTCGGTGACATTCTGGCCCGTCACCGTCCATTTGAGACGGTCCAGACCGCAGCACTGAACGAGGCGGTTCGTCAGATTGCCGCCGCGGAGCCGGGCCTCAGAAACTTCGACGGTTTGGCAAGCCTCGTGGCTTCAACCGATGATGATGGCGACCTGGTGTCCCGCGTGCGGGAATGGACAGAAGCCGGCCGGTACGGTTGGCTTTTCTCAAGGCCCAGTGCCCAGTCGATTGCCATTGGCGAGGATGTCCTTGGTCTCGATATGACCGAACTTCTGGACCAGGACGCAGAACGCTCCGCCCTGCTCGCCTATCTCTTCCGCCGTATCGAGCGCGTGATCGAGGATCGCAGACCAACGATCATTGTGATCGACGAGGCGTGGAAGATGTTGGCTGACGATATCTTCGTCAAGCGCCTCCATGACTGGCTGGTTACCATGCGCAAGCGCAACTGCGTGGTGATGATGTTGACCCAGACACCGGGCCATCTGGACCAAAGTTCGGTCGGCCAGATCATCGCGGAAAGTGTGGCAACCCAGATCCTGTTTCCCAATCCACGGGCAAATCCGAAGGATTACAGCATCCTGCGCCTGAATGCGCGCGAGGCGGATTTTCTTTCCAGCCCGACAGCCGGATTGCGGCTGGCATTGATCCGTTCCGGCGCCGACAGCGTGTTCGTCAATACCGATCTCGCAGGCTTGGGCGGTCTGGTTACTGTTCTTGGTGGCGGCAAGACCGGCGAGGAAAAGGCGCCTGCCAATTGGCGCAAGAAAGAAGAATTCTGGAAGGACATGATGTGAAAGCACGATTTTTTCTGTTGGTCGCCACGACGGTCCTGAGCGCTTGCGAAGGTGCATCAACAGGCGTGCGATCGCCCTGTTTTGAGCGGCCCGTTATGGCGTTCTCGGCCCCTGCTCCCGACCTTGTTTCACGGAATGCGCATTGTGATTTCCAGAGCTTCTAGAATGGCGATTCCGTTGGCCTTGGGTCTTGGCTCGCTTGCCTCCGCGCAGGGCGTGCCAGTGATCGATGGCTCCAACCTTGCCCGCACTGTGTCTCGCGTCGAAGAGCTCGCACGCGACGCCTTGCGGCAGGGCCAGAAGCGCGACGCCCGCCAGGAACAAGCGGATATCTATCAAGAGCAGCTTGAAGCCTATGAGCGTTTCCTTGCGGAGACCACCGGTGTCACCGACCTGAGTGGGTTCGAGGCTGGTGGGCTCGGCTGGGCGAGCGCTGCAGAGACTTACCCAGCCCAGGAAGATCATCCTGATGCCGATCGCCTCTTCGGTGAGCCAAGCGACGTGGAGCGCATGATCATCACGGTGGCGCGGCGCTATGAGGGCCATCCCGGTGTTGCGGCCGCCGGTCTGACGCCACTGACGTGGCGTATCCTGTTTCAGTCACTGATCAAGCAGGAAAGTCGTTTCAACAATGCAGCCGTCTCCCCCGTGGGTGCGCGCGGTTTTTGCCAGCTGATGCCGGGCACAGCATCGGATCTCGGTGTGAACCCGTATGATCCTTGGGAAAACCTGGACGGTGGCGCACGCTACATTCTCACGCAACTGAACCGCTTCGGTCGAATCGATCACGCTCTGGCGGCCTATAATGCAGGCCCCGGCCGTGTTCTCGAATATGGTGGTGTGCCTCCTTTCGAGGAAACCCAGACCTACGTCCGGCGCATCAACGGCTATTACAACGACTATCTTGGCACCATCACCGGCGTCGACATGACGGGGTCACTGGCGGGCTTCGATGGCGCCTCGGCCGCCTGGGGCAACTGGGCGGATGCCTCGGTCGGCTATGGCGCCTACATGGGCACCCAGATCGATCAGGCCATGACGAGGATCGCGGCGCTTTTGCGTAAAGATCCGCCCGATAACGCAAAAGAGGCGCTGGACCGCTCCACCTATATGCTTGCTGAACGGGCGCGGCTCATGGCGCTGACGCTGCGTCTGCGCGCGGCCCACGTGAAAGTCGAAGCGGCACAAGGTTTGACCGAGGCCGCCGATCACTTAGAGCAATCCACTTTCTGGAGGTATTCCGATGAAGGCTGAGACCCGCCTTGCCGCTATCCTTGTCGCGGGCACGCTCATGGCGGCACACCCGCCCCCAGCCTTCGCTCAGGGTGTGCCTGTGATCGATGGATCGAACCTCGCGCAGAATATCGAACAGCTGCAGGCCGCGCTGCGCGATGCGGAAAACCAGCTCCAGCAAATCGAGGAATTGCGCACCCAGATCGAGCGCCTCACTGATATTCAGGGCCTTCTTGATGACGTCCTGGGTTCAATTACCGGCCTGAATGAAATCGCAGCCCTCTTCAGCGATGTGGAGGACCTGCGTGCCCGCGCCCAGAAGATCACCGATCTATCGGGTTTCATGGACAACCTGTCACTCGGGGATTTTGACAGCCTGCTGGACAATCTGCTCGATGGCAACGTCACCATGGGTGAGCGCCGCGCCGCAGATGCCATGCGCGAGACCATGGCCAGTGCGGGGTTCACCTCGGAAAAACTCACCGAGCTGAACGACGCCGGGAACCCGCAAGGCGCTGCCATAGCCGATCTGGCGGCTGCCAATGCCATGGTCATCGGGCAAGCCCAAATTTCCTACGAGGAAGCCGCACAGAGCATCGAGCGTATCGATGGGCTGGTGGAAGCGATTGGCGAACAGGAAACGCTCAAGGAATCGATCGATCTCAACACGCGTATGGCCGCGGAGACGAATTACATGCTGGGCCAGATGTGGCGCCTGAATGCCGCCCAAGGCTTGGCGCAAGGTCAAAACGGCATTGATTTCGCGGCCGAGCAGGCCCGCACACGCTCCTTCTTTGATTTCTCCGGCGCCGAGGACTGACCCTTGAATACATCACTCAAAGCACTTGCAGTTTTCATCACCCTAGCAGGCAGTGCCTGGGCGGAAGACTTGCAAGACCTGCCCGACGATACGTTGCTCGGGGAGGTCGTCACTGCCACCGAAAATGGGGAGGAAGAGCGCCTCCTCGATCTGATGCGCGAGGTACAGGCAAGAGGGTTCTTGATGTTCCCGAAGCCGCAAACCTGCACCTTCAGCTATCCGGACACTGAGTTTTTCGGCAACGAGATTTTCCGTGGAGCGGTTCGATGGGGCTTCGGCACCGACCTGAGAGAGCTTGCAATGTCGCAGGGCTTCTGCGGCTGCATCTATAATCTCGGGTCGCTCGATGCGTTCACAACAGAACGGGTCGACAAGCCTGCGCATGCGCTCACAGCGGCGGATTTCAATACCATGCGCCGGTATCGAAACGCGGATTGGAATACCATTGATCAACGGTATGCAACCTTTCGCGAAGAAAGCTGTGGCGCGTAATGGCGATCATCGCGGACGTATTGACCATGGTCGACGCGACTGTGGCAGGTGTCGCAGCTGATACTTATGACAACACCGTTGCAGCTGTGCGCCCCGTGGTGCGAGCAGCGTCCGTATTAGTAACGATCCTCGTTGGTGCTAATTTGCTGATCCAAAGCGTTGAACTTACGCGTGCAACGATCGTCGCCCTTGGTCTGCGTTTGGCGTTGGTGAACGTGTTCCTGACCTTCGCGAACCTCTCTGTCCCCTATGACGCTTTGACAAACGCCCCGGCGGAGCTCGGCGCGGGGATACTGAACTCACTATCAGGCGGCACAGTTGGGAACCTTTATGATGGAATCGACAATCTCTACTCCCAAGCCCTTAATGTCGGACAGGCGATCAGCCAGAATGGAGGCTGGCTGGCCGGTGCCATGACCAGCGTGGTCATGTTTCTTGTGGCCGCCGCCATGGCGACGATCACCATCATCGTTCTGTCGGCTGCCAAGATCATGTTGGCGGTATTGATCGCTATCGCACCTGTGGCCGTGGCCTGCACCTTGTTCAAACAATCCGCGCCGCTGTTCGAGGCCTGGGTCAAACTCGCCATCGGTTTTTCCTTTGTGCCGCTTTTCGTGGCTGCCATGGCAGGATTTACCATTGCCACTGGCAACGCCGTCGCGCCGGGGAGCCTCGACAGCGTCGAAACACTCGGGGACGCGATTTCGTTTGTCGTGGTGATGATGATCGGCGCCGGCCTGATGTTGCTCGTGCCAACTTTCGCGCAAGGGCTTGCCGCCACGAACATCGGCCTCGCCTCGATCGGTGCAAATGCCGCGCGGATGCCCGGGAACGCATGGCGCAATACCGGTGCCGCGATCCGGGGCGGAGATGACATGCGACGGGGCTTCAACGCAGGACTTCAGGGACAAGGCGTCTCCGATCGATCGTCCAGCGCGGCCCGTGCCGGGAGCTATGCGGGCGGTGCGGTCAAGCTCGCTGGAAAGATGAAGAAGGGATAGTCATGAGTGATTTCGATATCGATTTGGTGATGGGTCCGCGCCGGGCAGCGCGCGCGGCATGGATCGTTGCGGGCTGTTCCTGCGCCGTATCCGTGCTGTTGGCCCTGACCATTACGGTTATGTTGCCCCTGCGCGAAACCGAAGTGTTTACGGTCCTCGTCGACAGCACGTCGGGTGCAGCAGAACGCATCTACCAGGTTCAGCCAACCGGTATCACCGATGAGGAAGCGATCAAGGAATCCCTGCTTGTTAGCTATATCAGCGACCGCGAAAGCTATTTCAGGAACGGCATTCAAGAACGGCTCGAAAGTGTCCAGCGGCGCTCCAGTGGGCCCGCCCGCGCCTCGCTGATAGAACTCTGGACCGCGGGGTCGGAGAATTATCCACCGCGCAGCTACGGCGCGAATGCGCAGGTCGATGTCCGCGTGCGGGCGATCACCTTCCTGCAGGACGAAGTGGCTCAGATCCGGTTCGACAAACGCCTCACCCGACCCAACCAGACCCCCGTCACGCAAACATTCATCGCCACCGTAGGGTTTGAGTTTGCCCCCCGCCGCGAACGCTCCCTGACACGCGTTTGGGAAAATCCCCTTGGCTTCTCGGTGACCGCTTACCGGGTCGATGCCGAAACACTGACACGAGAATAGTTCATGAAAACCTTTATAATTGCCATCGCAACGGTCGGCGGGTTGTTCGGAACGCCCGCCTTGGCCGAGCGCGCACCGGTCACCATGGGTCAGGACGCCCGCGTTCGCCACGTGACCTTCAACCCTACGGATGTGATCCGGATCGACACCCACCTTCGGGTAAACACGTCAATCGAACTCGGTCCCGGCGAACGGATCAATCAAGTCCTGATCGGTGACTCCGCGTCCTATGAAGTGGAGGTTCTGTCAAACCGCAATACGATCTCGATCAAGCCTGTCGAGGCACGGGCCGCGACAAACCTGACGATCTTTACCAACCGCCGCGCTGTCGCCTTCTATCTGACAGAGGGACGCTCGCGGACACAGTCTTTCCGGGTCGTCGTAAACTTTCCCGACGAGCGACCCGCCGGGCCCCAGCTTGCGGCTGGAGGCCGAGATACCGGCTATCAGTACGCGGGCAGCGGTGCGATCCGCCCGGTGCGGGTCTGGAATGATGGGCGCTCGACCTTCTTTGAATTCCGGCCCGGCGTGCGGCCCTCGATCTTCGGCTTGAACGCCCAAGGCTACGAGATCACCCAGAACAGCCAGACGCAAGGTGCGGTCGTGCGGGTCACCGGCGTGCGGGACGCCTACACCATCCGCATGGGCGACGATCATATCTGCATTACCCGGGAAACTGGTGGGTTCACGACCGAGGCTGCCGCCGTGGCCGCCCTGCGTGGACGGGAGTTCTGATCATGAGCGACGAGAAAACCGGGGAAAAGGAATACAGCTTCGCACCCAAGCGGCGCGCATCTCTCGGGCTCAGGCTTGGTTTGGGTGCATTGCTTCTGGCTGGGACCGCCATCATTGCCTACCCGCTTGTGCAAGGCAGCGGCATCACTTCTGCCGTTGAAACATCGAAAGCCGACGACTTTCAGGATCAGGTCGACGGTGACGGGTTCGGCCGCATGACAACCGACGCGGAACCGACCGAACAAAGATCAGAGCCTAGGTTCGATCCCGGACCAATCGAGGATGAACTCGCGGCGCAGCGCCAAGCCCTCGAGGAACAGAACGCCAAGCTTGCGAGCGACGTGGTCGCCCTACAAGCCCAGTTGGCAAGACTGGCCGAGGCCCCTGCCCCCGACAATTCCGCCGAGCTGGCCGAAGCGCTGCGCTCGGTCCAGGAACAGAACACGGCGCTCATCGCCCAGATGCAAAGCGAGATGGACACCCGGTTGGCAGAAGCCGATCTTGAAGCGCAAAAACGTCTCGCTGATGAGGTTGCCGCACGCGCGCGTGTTGCCGATGGCCGGATGGAGCAGTTGATGGAGCAAATGCTCGGACTGCAGCGCCAGAACGACGCCCTGCAACAGCAGATCGATGACGGTATGCGTGACGCTCTACGCGCGCAAACCGAGCGGGATCAGCTCGCTGCCGAGGAAGCCGCGCGACGGGCTGAACTGGACCGTCGGCGTGCCGAGGCGGCGGCGCTGCGCAACACACAAATCCGGTCCGAAGGGGTGATCTTTGATGCGGGCGGCCTGACGGGCAGTCCGGCATCTGACCCTGAGAGGGGACCTGCGGTCGGAGATGCGGCGGCGCGCGCCTTCGTGTTGGACGGTGCCCAGCCCGTTCAAGTCGCGACAGCGGAGGTAATCGCCAATCCTTCCAATACGGTTCTGCAGGGCACGCTCATTCAAGCGTCACTGGAAACCGCCATCGAATCCACATTGCCCGGACAGATTACCGCCATCGTGAACTACCCGGTCTGGAGTTTCGATCAGTCCCGCGTTCTCATTCCCGAAGGCTCCCGCCTCTTCGGGACCTACAATTCGAATGTCTCTTTGGGCCAGGCCCGCATTCTGGTTGGCTGGTCACGCATCGTCACACCCGAGGGGCAATCGGTTCAGCTCGCCGCATTTGGCGCGGACGATCAGGGCCGCTCGGGCGTCACTGGCTCCGTGAACTCCCGCTTTGGGCTGCGCTTTGGCACAGCCGCATTGCTCTCGATCATCGGCGCAGGACCGGCAATCGCCGCATCCGAGGCCAGCTCCGAGACCGGATCAGAAATTGCCGAGGATGTCGCGGGCAGTTTTTCGCAGGCCACCAATGCGGTGATCGGCGAATATACCACCCTGCCTCCGGTTATTTCGGTCCAGCCAGGTGCTGCGATCAGTGTGATCGTCGACCGTGATCTCGAGTTCTATTGAGTGCGTTTCAGGTTCGACAAAATAATCATGTGCCGAAACACGCGTTCGACCGAAGGGAGAGGCCGCGTGTCTCAAAGCAACACAAACCTGAAACACACGGGCGGCCAGCCATGAACCCGGCGGCAGAAAAAGCCAGTTTTCTTTCGACCTATCTAAAACCTCTGGCTGCACCGCTCGCCGATCCCTGCGTGGTCGAAATAGCGGTCAATCCCGATGGAAAGGTCTGGGTGGAAACCCGGGGGGCTGAGCATATGGTCGGCCTCGAAGGTGTGTTTTTCTCCCCTTCCCAAGCTCGGGACCTTGCAACATCCATTGCCAGCGCCACCCACGGACAGATCAGCGAGAAAAAGCCGCTCGTCTCCGGCAAGATTGAGATGAATGGCAAGCCGATCCGGGCACAGGTCGTCTATCCACCGGTCGTGGATGGCGGGCCGTCGATCACCTTGCGCCGCTATAGTGAAGACCAACTCACCTTGGGCGACATGTGTCTGTTGCACGGTGCATTGATAGACCTGGACGCCGAACGACAGGCAAAAGCCGAACGGGTGATCGCACTGACCGAGGCGGGGGATATTCGAGCCGCCATGAAACTCTGCATCGACGAGCGGTTGAACATCATGATCAGCGGCGGGACGTCCACGGGCAAAACGACTTTTGCTCGGGCGCTTCTCGCGCTGGTAACCGAGACGGAACGTATCGTGACCATCGAGGACGCATTCGAGCTCTTTCCACCGCAGCCCAATCGCGCGATGCTCAAGGCGGACCGTGTCCCCTCAAGTGAGCGCACCGCGGCCAAGTTGCTGGAGACCTCTTTGCGCATGCGTCCTGACCGGATAATTCTTGGCGAATTGCGCGGCGATGAGTGCAAGACCTTCCTCGACGCGATCAACACCGGCCATTCAGGCTCTTTCACCACAATTCACGCCGATACCGCGCAGAAGGCGCTCGACCGCCTAGCCCTCATGGTCATGTCGGTGGGCATCAATATGAGCTTTGAGGAGGTAAGGCGCTATGCCGCGTCCAGCATCGATGTCGTGGTGCAGCTCGGTCGGAAGGACGGACGGCGCGGGGTCGAACAGGTGTGGCTGCCGGGCAAGTCAGGTCAGGCGATCGGCTCGGACCTGAAATACATGTAGCTCTTAGCGACATTTCGCTTGACTTTATCGGAAATGTCGCCCATAGCTACACCATGAAGCAGATCAGCTATACGAAGGCCGCAATCAAAATGTTGCGCCGAATGCCCGAGAACACTGCCGCGCTGATCCGCTCCAAGATTGAGGCTTATGCGCAAGACCCTTCATCGCAGGCCAACAATGTAAAGTCCCTCAAGGGCCGGGAGGGTATTCGCCTAAGGGTAGGCGATTGGCGTGTTATTATGGATGAGCAAGGCAATGTCCTGGCTGTTCTGGATATCGGACCCCGTGGCGGAATCTATGACTGAAAGGACATGACATGAACGAGATGGTGACGATCCCCCGCGAAGAATACGACCGCCTGCAGGCTGCGGCTGAAGATCTGGCTGATCTGCAGAGCTATGACCGCGCCAAGGCTGCGCTGGCGGCGGGAGAAGAAGAGCTTGTCCCATCGGACTTCGTGGATCGCCTGCTGAATGGCGAAAACGCCCTGCGTGTATACCGAGATCTGCGAGGTCTGACACAGGCAGCGCTGGCCGAGAAGGCGGGCGTGAACCGCGTCACCGTCGCCGAGATCGAAACCGGCCGCAAGCAAGGTTCGGTCACAACCCTGCGCGCATTGGCAAGCGCCCTCGACGTCACGCTCGACGACTTGGCGGACTGAAGCCAGCCCTTTCCAAACAGTTCAGTGATCAGCACCACGGACTGCGAGAAAAGCAGTCAGGCCTCATTCCCAGGATTCAAGGCGACGCCTGCTCCAACAGGGTTGATGGGCGCGCCCGACCACCGAAACGTGTTTTCTTTGGCTTTGCCCTCGCGGCCTCTGCGTATCCCTGTAGTGCGCCTGTATAGGTCTGGACCGCAGTCTCGAATTCCTTGTCGCCCATGGAGATCGCCGCGGGTGCTGCAGGTTCTGAATGCTCGAGGGTGATTTTCTTCGGCCTGTTCGAGACTGGCGCTGCAGCAGGAGGATAGGGCAAGGAATGCCCCTGCCGTGCTTTGTCGATCTCCTCAAAATGCCGGTCCGCATAGTAGCGGATGTGATCCGCCTTGATTGGATATTGCCCCTCAGGCAGGACTAGGACCTTGTCGAGCGGGAAACGCAGCAATTCAGCGGGGGATACCAGCGCCCGTTCTTCCGAGCGACGGCTGATATTTGCACTTTCCGAGAGCTTGCGCACGGTTGCCTGTGATCTGGTCTTGCCCACGATCGTGCGCTTGCCGAGGGCTGCGGACAGCACGTCGGCGGTGCGATCATCCTGCGGGGTCATGTAGATCTGCACACCCGCACCGGCCTGCAGCGCGCGGCGGTCGGTTTCGCCATAGATGCCCTCAAGACCGGGGATCGACTGCGAGATGATAAAGAGCCGCCCGCCATAGGAGCGGATCGTCTTGATGCTCTGCAAGACCAGGGGTTGTTTGCCCAGTTGGTCGAATTCATCCATCAGGAACATGACGGGATGTGGCTCGTCCGGTCCGGGATGCGCGCGCTGCAAACATGCGATGGCATCGGCGAACAGGAGCCGGATCAGGGGGGCCAGTGTTTTCAGGTGCTCCGGCTGCACGACAATATAGAGCGACTGTGGCTCTCGTCGGAACGTCCCGAAGTCGAAATCGCTTGCCTGTGTCGCCCGGTCCACCGCCGGATCGAGCCAGAGCTCCAATCCGGCACCGCGGATCACACTGACATAGGAATCGAGAATCTTGTCCACTTCGTCGGCCATGCTCAGGAAAATCTCTGCCACCACCGGGTTTGCGGTCTGCATGGCGGCCCGTTTGTAGAATTCCTTTTTATTGCCGCCGCCAGTCATGATCCGCAGCGCCTCACCGATCGTCGGCTTGCCGGTCTCGATGGCGTAGAGGCAAGACGCCACGAACAGGCTGCGTCCGGCCTGGAAAAAGCTCTGTGCGTTCACGCTTTCGACGATGAGGAACAAGTCCGCCATGGTGTTGACGGCGGTGTATTGCTGCTCGGGGCTGGGCAGATCGGCAATGCGCTGGAGAGGATTGAACCGGTGCGTGCGGGTCAGGACGGGCCCGTTCTTGCCCTCGGGCTGAACGTAGTCATAGGGCGAAAAGTACCAGGCCTGATTGTTCAGCGCCTTTTGGCGGTGGATGGATGTCTTCTCGAAATTCTCGCCCTTGACGTCGAGGATCACGGCGCTGCCCTGGAAGTGCAAAAGGTTCGGCAAAACGAAGCCTACCCCTTTGCCCCGGCCCGTTGGCGCGATCATCATTGCGTGTGGGAAGCGATCTGGCGTTGCCGACACGAAAGGCGCGCGGGACGCAGGTGACCCGAGCTTGCCGAACAGAAAGCCGTTCTGGGAAAGAGATGCCGACATACGGTTGCGGCGGAGCTCGGGGCGCGACTGGAAATGCGCATCATCATAATCGGTGAGCGACCCGCGATGAACGGATGTCGCTCCTGTCGCCGCCAGAAGCAGGGCAGGAAGTGCCGTGATGAGCCACGCAGTATGTTCCACCGCAGGGTTTGCCTTGATCCGTGGATCAGACAGATTGAGCAGCCAAAGTTCGAAAATATCGAACCCACCCAGGTCTTCGCCAAATCGCGCCATCAGATAAAGCGTGGCGATCGCGGCACCGATCCAGGTGCCAACACCGAGACCGAGCAGGATGGCGATTGGATACCGCCAACGGCTTTCCATTGCATGCAGCATGTTTTGAATCCTCTAGAGGCCGTAATCGCCACTGGTATCGTCCCGGTCGCGCCCCCGCTCCTCGGCGCGCTCGAAAGCCTCGATCCGGGTCCGGTAGATGGCGGCGGGTTCGCTGTCGCGGCCGGCAATGTCATCACCGGCATCCACTGCCGCGATGGCCTTTAGCTCCGAGAACACGGCTTGTCGCAGACCAGGGTCTTCGATGCGGTCCATGAGCGGATCGATCCGGCCCGCTGCCAACTGATCCATATCCCCGTCGCGCAGGTCTTGCCGCACGTCGGAGATCAGCTTGTCCAGCGTGGCGATGTCGGCAAGGCGACTGCCCTGCCCCGCGTCGAGAATGTCCTGACGCGCCAGATCCGCCAAAAGATCACGATCCATGTGCAGCCCCGCAAAAACATCACGCGCGCGCGCCTGCAGGTCGCGTTCGAGCCCAAGCCAGTCCGAGCGCTCCTGGGCGTCCACTGGGCGTGAGGCTTCGAGTTGCGCCTCGCTGCGATGGGGTGCGGTGAAACGGGCAGCAGCTTCTTCGATGCTGCTGCCGGCCTCCTCGAGCCGTGCCTCCATCGGTGCAAGAACGCGCGCCAACTCCGCTCTGAAATGACCCAGTGCAGCATCGGCCTCGGCGACGAGCGGATTGCCCTCCTCTGCAGCCCGTGCAGCCAGCCCCGCAATCCCCTGAACTCTGTAGGGATCGCGCTCGGGCGACACCGATGAAGAATGATCCGCAAGAAAGTCGCGGCCCAGAAGCCTGCCCATTTCGCGGGCCTGCCCGGCAAAGAGCTGTTCCAGTTCGACCTTTTCGGCACCGGGAGCCATGTCCTGAATGGCGCTCCACGCGGTGTCGGCTTCCGCTTGCAATGTCTCGCGGGCGGCGATCAGACGACCGATCACATCCGCTCCGGCAGCGGGGATATCAACCCCTTCGGCAAACCCTTCTTTCACCGGCATTCCTTTCATCAAGTTGGTGGCGGCAAGCTCTGCGCCCTCCGCGATGCGCCCCATCCATCCATCCGGAGGGGTGTCGGCCTCCAGGCCCATCCCCGCAAGTTGCGCCAGCTGCCGATACCCCTCGGCGTGTCTGCGTATCTCGGCCTCTCGCAGAGCGCGGCTTTCAGGATCCAGCGGGGCAACCACTGGCTCCCGTCCCTCCTTGCGGGCCGCCTGCAAATCAGTGTCCCGCGGGGCGTTTTCCATGATGCCTCGCGACAGACGGGAAGAGGCGTTCAGCACCAGCCCGTGCTCGCCCGCGATCTGCGCATGCAGCTCGCGCATCATGTCATAGCTGATCTCGGAATGGCGGCTGATCGAGAGGAACTTGCCGTCCTCCATCCCGACCTTGTCGACAAGAACATGGGCATGCACATGATCTGTGTTGCAATGAAGGGCCGCCACATACCGATATCGATCCCGGTAATCCCCGCCGAACACCTCCTGCGCCCATTCGCGCGAGATGGCTTCCGCCAACTCCGCCTCGGTTCCCTTGGGAAAGGACAGGATGATGTGATCGGTGTGACCCCGTTTCGGCGCCCCGCACCAGGAAGCACTCCAATCGGCAATGACATTTTCCATGCCGCGCTCGCCAAAGGCACGATCGATGCCGATCTGGTTCGACCAGGCTGCGACCCGCGCCTCGTCGCGCAGAATGTATTTCATCTGTCGACGTAACTCTTTGGGCGAATGACACCCGCCCGTGCCGACCCGCTTCACCACGCTTTGCGGCACCCGCAGCGCGTTCCAGGACATTGCCGCAACTGCCCCGCCGGACGTGCCACGCCGACGGCCCGGCGATACGCGCGCCTCGCCCGCCATGGCTGCAGACCGCCGCCCCACATGAGGCAGTATCTCGCCTAATACCGCCTGCTGGAGGGTGCGTGCTTCAGCCATCGCGCTGCCCCTCCCCAACGTCCCGAAGATCGGACACCCGGACGAAGGACCCGCGCAGCGAGGCCGCGCGCAAAGCCTGCACAGCCCGGGCAACCTCTTCGGCCCGATCCGCAAGCCGACCGACTAGTGCCGCGTCGCGCGCGTTCCACCGCAGCTTGCCCGCATGGGCAAGCTTCAGCATCTGCACAAGATTGCGCGCCAAGGCATTGAGCTGATTGGCCGACGCCTTGAGCGCCGTGACCTCGTCCCGGCGAAACGCGACAATGCCGGATGACAGACGGATCATGTGGCGGAGCAAACCCGACGTGCTCATGCCCGTCTCGGCCACAAGCGCCTCGAATGCTTCGGCCTCACGGGCGGACACCCGAACCTGCAGCACGCGGCCCTTTGTGGTTCGATCCGTCACCACACCGCGCGCCCGCACGCGGGCGACAGTGGGCCGGGAGCAGCCAACACGCACGGCGATCTCCCCATCGCCAAGCCCTTGCGCGGCAAGCCGGAGAACCTCCTGTCGGGCTATGTTGGAGAGGCGTTTCGACATGGGCGGCAAGATTTATCATTAGATAGTTTTTGTAAACGCGAAGACTCTAATGAGTCGCCGCACAAGTTTTGTCGTACACAATACCGTTCCTGTCAACGTCCCTTCGGTCCGTTGTCGCACCTTCGGTGATCAGCAGGCAGGGCCTTGGCCATGCCTGCTGTAAACCCCACGCGACAACGAACAGACCGAAGGGACACCGCCTCCCCCGCGCCGCGATCCGGGACCCCGGCCCGGATCCTGAACAGGCGCGGGAATGACGTCGGCGCAGCCGACACGATATCCCTTCACTGGCGTTGAATGCTCAAAGGGGTTCTCCCGAAAGGAGAAGAAGACCTTGTGGGATTGGAACGCCTGCGCAGCACCGTGCGTATTACGTCGGCGCTGATACGGATAGTCGATGGTCAGGTGACCCGACACCTCGAAGGCTGATGGCAGCATTGGGAAATTGCCACAACGACGCGATGGCGAAAAGGATGGGCGCTGCAATCACGGTCGGCGTGAGTGACCTGCTGACCAATTGACCGAACGCGTACGCAGATGATCGCCAAAACAGCACATCGCCTCAGCAGCTGCACATCTGTCCGACCCAAAGGTTGAACGCCTGTATCGCGCAAGGTCTGGACGCCATCCCGAGGCATCGCCATAACGGCGCAAGATATATGTTATGGAGTCGAGGAATGCTTGTTGTGACGGCCATCTCCGCGAAGGGCGGTTCGGGAAAGACAACTCTCATACAGATGCTTGCGTCCGCCATGCTCGCACGCGGCCGCCGTGTGCATGTCATGGATGCGGATGCTGACAAGCAAATCCTCGAATGGGAATCAAAAAGCGCGCGCGCCGACTTCGGTGATCTGCCACGCCTTCCATGGCCCGCAGGCTTGACCGTGGCCGATGCCCCCGAGACCGTTGAAGGCCTTTACCACGCGCTGGACAGCTTTGAGGCTGAAGGTGTTGATCTGGTTCTGATTGACACCCGCCCCGGCGAGCACCCCGACACCGAAACACTGGCGCTGGCCTGCGACATGATCCTGGTGCCGGCCGTGCCGGTACAATCGGATTTCGTGGCGGCCCTGAAAACCCTGACATGGGTAATGCGCATGATCGAGACCCTCGGGCCGGATGACCCCGCCCCGCTGTTTTCCGCGGTATTGATGAACGCGGACAAACGCGCGATCGATTTCGTGACCGCAGGCGATGACTTTGAGCGTGATGCGGCAAGACGCAGGGTTCACCGGCAGGACCTTGAGGTCTTCGAGGTGATTTCAACCCTGCCGCTCCTACCAACGCCGGTGCCCCATCTCACTGCGATCCAGCGCATGCCGCTGACCGGGCCGCTGGGATACGTGCGGGACATTTATGAACAGGATCTTCGTCATCGGTTGCAGGCGGGGCATCTTTCCTCAGCCCTGACACTGTGCGGCGATGTCCTTTGCGACATCGAGGCCATGGTGGATGCTGCCAATGGCTAGGAAGATTCCAAACCGGTCCGGGACCGCTGTCTCGAACGAAGACAGGCTGGCGCGGTCGCGGCAGTTCGCCACGAGCGCCACAAGATATGCCGCGTTCGATCAGAGTACGGCGGAAGCGGTCGCGACAGAAGGCCCAGCGGTAAATTCAGTGGACAAGAATGAACCCCGGAAAGGGGAAAAGGCAGCCTCGGCTGAAACAGCGCGCATCAACCTAGAGGTATCCACCCAGCCGGTGGCGGATGATGCTTTCAGCACTCGCACCGAAGCGCAGTCTCGAACCTATTACGTGCGCATCGGGGCTGAAGGTCAGGCACGGATTGAGGCGCTGGCAGAACGATCTGACCTTGACCCGGACTACGTTCAGCGTGCCTTGATCAAAGCGGTTCGCGCCCGCATGCAAAACCTGCGCGACACCGCGACCTGGCATGAGGTTGCCTCCGCTGCACGACCACGCCTGGCCGAGCCCAAAGGCACTGGTGCCCCCTTCATGAAATCGATGGTCAGGCTCGACGCCGCCCATGTGGCGGCGTTGCAGACAAGCATTGAAGACCCGCTCAACGTCTATGGGGTGACACAGCTGTTGTCTGCCTTCGGCAAGGCGCTGCTGAGCTCTGAGATCGAAGAGCTCGCTCAAAAGATCAGCGGCATCGAAGCTCGGGCAGCGCGTCCTGATCCAGCGTAAAGGCATCGCGTGCGGTCACGACAGCAATCTGACCGCCCGCCTCGATCATATCGATGAGCTGTGCCCATTCGGCAGGATCAGCATCCCGTTGCGTTGCGATCCCGTCCTGCACTGAAAAGGCAGCCTGCTCTCCGGTCGCCGCGAGAAAGACAATGCGTTGTGGCGCTTTGTCATCGCTGTGACGCGACAAAAAGTACGCATGGCTCTCGTTTGGGTTGTAGACACGGTCAGGATCGCAAACTAAGAGCAAGGTCCCGTCGTTTGCAGTCGCAGCATAGGTCTCCAGACCTCGCGACAAGCCGATCTCCCACTCGGCAGCGACAGCCGATGAAGCCGCGCCCAGAAAGAGCGCAATATGTAGAGGCCTGTAAAGCAAGTTACTAAACTCCGTTTTGTGTTGGCCACGCATATATAGGTACAGGCAGATACCTGCCACCTGATAACTGCGTCTCCGACCAAATGGAGGTCAGGAGAAGAGCATGAAGAATTATGCGGGTCACCCCGTCGAAGTCATTTGGGCGACGGTAAACGGTGAAGACGTCGAGGTTGGCGTCTTATTCCAATGGAGCTGCGGCATGCGCCGTACAAGATGGTCTGATGACTTTGATCCGTCGGACGGTGCGAACCTGAGGTACGAGCCCTATGAGGACGCAGGATAGACCGCCTCCAGCGCTAAAATGCTCGCAAGCGAGCTGAGCAACACGATTGTGATCCGGGGGCAATGACACCGAGAAAGAGAGAGAACACGCGGGGCAGAGATCGTTGCAAAGGCGACGACGGTTTGCAACGCTACCAAAGAAGACCGATAGGAGACCCATGAGATGAAAGAGATTTTCAACGTTGGCGAGACAATCTTGCTGGACGCCGCGCCGCTTGCACTGGTGACCCCCGATGGCGTCAAGGCCTGGATCGAAGACGGCGTTCAGCACAGCTTTCGCTATGACCAAGTGCGCGATCCGCTCAGCGGCCAGATGAAATACCGCCGTCTCTACGAGAAGAACGGGTCGGATATGCCGTTCGTGCTGGTAGGCAACCCTGACAGTGAAGAAGGCGCGCACGTTATTCTGTTCGACCAGAAGCCAGACGCATAGCCCTTCGGAATCTTATGTCAGGTGGCGAAGACTAAAGCCCCTCGGCTTCGCCCGGCGGCAGCGTCCACCTTGCAAGAGGGATGCAGACCCGTCAGGGCTGAAAGTGGATCGTGAAGGCGACCATGTGGCAAACGTCTTGGGATGGCTCAGGATGAGACAGGCCAAGACGTATTGGCACAGGAATACAGCAAGGTCAGAATTCAGGGCGGAGCCTCAGCAGCCCGGCCCCGCTTACGGGGCTTGCCCATGTCGAAACCTTCACCATTGTAGACAGTCACGCACATCGCAGCATGGAAGCCTCTTTCCCAGGTGCTGCATCGTGTTCGGCCCAGAGCGGTCGTTCATCGAGCCGCCTCGCGCCGCATTGCGGTATCTCTGAACCTGCCGTTCGTCGCCAGTCGCAGCATTCTTGACCGTCCAACATCAGGAACCGCTTTCCAACTTGAATGACCTGAAGCCTTCGGGCGAAGAGAGTGTCGCGACGATCAGCATGGGAACTGCTCAGGCTCCGTTCCCAACAGCCCAGCCCGAAGGGTGCGCCTACCACACACACGTAAACCCCATGGCTGGCGTTGTTCAGGAGGCCTACCGAATCCACTTTCAGGTCATATGGGCAACAACATCTAGCGCTTGCACGGCACATATCATACCATAAACGAGAGACCTTGCCCAACCACTACGTACCACTGGCTTGCGTTTATGGCCGCTTGGAATTCGATATGAACAATTTTCCCCGGCCCTCTGAAATCATGAGGCACAACAGACCCTATCTATTCTCGGACAGCAAAACTGAGGGCGTATACATATTGGCAAAATCCGAGCTGAGCCATCATTTGGAAAGCTTAACTCAGCGGAATCAGCACCAGGACTTTGAGATTTTTGCGCGCAAGCTGTGCGAGAGAGAGATTTGCCCGAACCTCCGTCCTCAGACCGGGCCGGAGGGCGGCGGCGACGGAAAAGTAGATACGGAGACTTACTCCGTTGCGCGCGAGATATCAGACCGCTGGTTTCAGGGACTGCCAGGCTCAGGTGCGGAAAGGTGGGGATTTGCTTTCAGCGCGAAGGAAAAATGGGCGCCGAAAGTTCGGAGCGACGTCCAGGGCATTGTTGATACAGGTCGTTCTTACGACAGAATTATATTCGTCACCAGCCGCGCGGCGCGATCCAAGGATCGCCTGCGGGTCGAGGACGAACTCGTCAAAAAGTTCAATGTTCCCGTCACGATTCATGACAGATCATGGATTATTGACCGGGTTTTTGAGCATGATCACAAAGACCTTGCATATGAATATCTGAAGGCTGGTCAGTATGACGAGTCCAAAATGGTGGTCGGGCCGCGCGATTTTGAACGGAGGAAGACTCTAGACGCACTCGAAGAACGGATCGCCAAGGGAGGACAAAACGGCGGAGAAATCACGCAGCGGGTCGTGGACGCTCTGGAAGCTGCGCAGTTGTCGAGAATGCTGGAAAGGCCGCGGATCGAAACAGTCGGTCGATTTGACCGGGCAATAAAACTGGCAAAGAAGCACGGAACTAGGCGGCAGAAAATGCAGGCCATCTATGAGGGCGCCTGGACCGATCTGTGGTGGTTCGATGAAATTGACGCCATCAATGAATCATACGAGGAGATTGAAGCGCTTGCGTTTGAGGAGAACCACGCGGACGACATATCCAAGTTGTCCAACCTGTACACGGTTCTGACTGCGCGGGTTATGCAGGGTTGGGAAGGTGCTGAGGAACTTGAGATTGAGGCGCGCGGCGAACGTCTGCGAGTCAAGGTTCAGGAGATTAGCGCAGACGCGTCCCGGCCAAACAATGCGCTTTACGGAAAGGCGCTTGGCCACCTGCTGGAGCTGTCGTCTGCATCCGTCAAGACAGATGAAGAGAAACTTGATGCAGTCTGGAACGGCCTATCCGAGGTTATTGATCAAGCACATGGCCTTGGAGAGTTTCCTGCTGAGATGATCGATCAGGTGATCGATGCGCTACAGCCCTTCGCTCCTGCCAGCGACGCATTCGATGCTCTGGTGCTTAAGCTTGCCGAGTTCATGGGCGAAAGGGCCATGAATCGTCCCGGTTTCACCGGAGACCTTTAGCTTCATTTCACGCGACCATATCGAGCACGTCGTGC
>NZ_JBHSGI010000002.1:746735-1213079 GCF_042654245.1 Seohaeicola nanhaiensis | reverse complement strand
CGACCATGGAGGTCATGGTGAGGGGCGTTTCGAAATGGCCATGCATGTCGGCGCCGTAGTCCATCATAATTTTCATGAAGGTGTCCGAGGCGTGGTGCAGCTGGCCGAGCACCGGCATCAGGCTGTCGAGCGCGTCGTGGGTTTCGGCGTGATGCGCGAGCTCGGGATCGGTGGCACCGGCGAGCGCGATGACGTCGGCCTCGCCCAGCTGGCCGTCGAAAACCATCACCTCGCCGATGGTGCCCTTGAACAGCGAATGGGCGGGATCGGTGTCGGAGGTGTGCCAGGCGCGGCTGCCGCCGATGACGAGGGGGTGGGTGTTGGTCAGCATGCCCTGCTTGAAGGCGGGCTCGGCGGCAACCAGACCGCCGTTGAGCCAGACCTGCAGGCCCTGGGCGCCGAAGGAGAGCGCGAAGGCATAGGTGGTATTGGCCTCCAGCACGAGGTCCGGCACCTTGAGCCACTCGCTCTCGCTGGCGCCCTCCTGGGTGATCACGATGGTCCCGTCCTTGAGCCAGACCGTGAAGTCGCCGGCACCCCGCCCGTTGCCGTCTTTCGAGACGAGGGCATATTCCCCGACCAGCCGGTCCAGCGAGAAACTGAGCGAGAGCGTCGCGTCGGAGAGCGCCAGCGCCTTGCGGTGCGGGATCTCCATATAGTCGCCGGAGGTTCCCGTATAGGTCCGGTCGGCCATCGCCCGGACAATCGGATCGGCGGCGATGATGTCGTTGGCAGCAGGCATTCCCAGGTCCCTCTTTTTCGTCCGAGCAGCCTTTTCGGGGTACCGTCAAAAAGAGGAGAGTTTGTGACCGTATTCGGTCTCGTCGCGCCGTGGGTGTCGTGCAGCGGGATTCCGCGGCCTTGCTTTCAAGGGGTTGAAAGCGGGCGGAATTCGGTCCGGCCCTGAGCGGCGTGTTAACGACGCCGCGGCAGGACTTCGCCATTTTTGTGGCAAAGGGCGAGTGCGCGGTTAGCCGCCCGATAGGGAAACGAGCTGATTCAGGTCGCTTCCGGTTCGGAGGCGGGTTCCGGGCGACGGACGCGGAACACGGCGAGATAGAGCGCCGGGACGAAGACCAGTGTCACGACGGTTCCGGCGATGATTCCGCCCATCATGGCATAGGCCATCGGCCCCCAGAAGATCTGCCGCGAGATCGGGATCAATGCCAGCGAAGCCGCGGCGGCAGTCAGCACGATGGGACGCGCGCGGCTGTCGGAGGCGGCGAAGACCGCATCCCACGGGTGCGTTCCCTTTTCGCGCTCGACCTCGATTTCGTGGACCAGGATGATCGAGTTGCGGATCAGGATGCCGACCAGCGCCAGCACGCCGAGGATCGCGACAAATCCCAGTGGCGCGCCCGAAGGCAGCAGCGCGGCGACCACGCCGATCAGGCCGAGCGGGGCGGCGGCGAAGACGACGAAGGACCGGCGGAAGCCCTGCATCTGCACCATGACCAAAGTGGCTATGATGAGCAGCATGAGCGGCACCACGGCGGCGATGGGCGCCTGGCTCTTGGCGCTGGATTCCACCGTGCCGCCGACGGTGACGGAATAGCCCTGCGGCAGCGTCTCGCGGAAGTCGTCGATCTTGCCTTTCAGCGCGTTGACGATGGTGGCGGGCTGGTCGGCGGTGGCGATCGCCGCCTTGACCGTGATTGTCGGCACGCGGTTTTCCTGCCGGATGACCGGCTGTTCGGTGTCGTAGTTGAAGACGGCGATGGCCGAGAGCGGCACCGGCTGGCCGCTGGCGGAAGAGAGCTGGAGGTTGTTCAGCGCCTCGATCGAGCGACGATCGGCATCGGTGCCACGCGCGACGAGATCGACGAGATAGGTATTGTCGCGCAATTGCGTGACCGAGGTGCCGTCATAGATGGTCTGAAGCGCCGCCGCGATATCGCGGGAGGTGATGCCAAGCAGGCGCACCCGGTCCTGAACGATGTCGACGCGGACGACGCGCGCGGGTTCGTTCCAGTCGAGCACGATGTTGGAGGTGCGGCTGTCGCTGGCGACCAGCGCGGCGACGTTGCGGGCGATATCGCGCAGTTCGCCGAGATCGGGACCGATCACGCGGTATTGGACCGGGCGTCCGACCGGGGGGCCGATTTCGAGCAGTTTCACGAAGATATCGACGCCCGGGAACTCGGAGGCAGCCAGCTCCTTGAGCCTTGCACGCAGGCGGTTGCGGGCCTCGACGCCGGGCGTCTGGATGACAATCTGGCCGGTATTGTCGCCAGCGGGCGGCACGTCGTAGGCGAGGATGAAGCGCGGGGCGCCCCGGCCGACGTAGGTGGAGTAGAACAGGACATCGGGATCGCCTTCGAGGGCGGCTTCCATGCGGGCCATCTGTTCGCGGGTCGCCTCGATGGTGGCGTTCTGCGGCAGGGTGAAGTCCAGGATTAGCTCGGGGCGGTCGGAGCTGGGGAAGAACTGGTTCTCGACAAAGCGCATCCCCCAGATCGAGGCGCCGAAGGCGATCAGCGTCAGAACGATGGTCAGCCAGCGCATCCGCATGGCGCCGCGCAGCAGCGCGCGGAAGGCGCGGCGGGTCCGGCCGACGGTTTCGGCGTGGTGAGCCAGCTTCGACGGCAGCAGCGTGACCCCGATCAAGGGCGCAAAGAGGACGGCGACGACCCAGGATACCAGAAGCGACACGGCGATCACCACGAAGAGCGAGAATGTGAATTCGCCGGCCGCCGAACTGTTGAGGCCGATGGGGATGAAACCCGCGACAGTCACCAGGGTGCCGGTCAGCATGGGGAAGGCGATGGAGGTCCAGGCAAAGGAGGCCGATTTGGTCAGGCTGTCGCCCTTTTCAAGGCGCGAGATCATCGTCTCGATGGCGATCATCGCGTCGTCGACAAGCAGCCCCAGCGCGATGATCAGCGCGCCGAGCGAGATGCGCTGCAGCGTGAAACCCATGACGTGCATGAAAACAAAGGTGATGGCGAGCACGAGCGGAATGGTCAGCGTGACCACGAGTCCGGCGCGCAGGCCAAGGCTCACGAAGCTGACGGCCAGCACGATCACCACCGCTTCGAGCAGGGCCTGCAGGAAATGCCCGACCGCGTCTTCCACGACCTCGGGCTGGTCGGCCACCTGGTGGATCGAGATGCCGATGGGCAATTCGGATTCGACCTGGGCCATCACACCGGTCAGCGCCTCACCGAAGTCGATGATATTGGCGCCCTGCCGCATGCCGATGGCAAGTCCGATGGCGTCCTGCCCGTTGTGCCGGAACAGCTCTGTCGGAGGATCCTGGTAGCCGAGGCGCACATCGGCGACATCGGTCAGGCGGAAGAACTGGTCGCCGACGCGCAGGTTGACGTCCGCGAGGCTTTGTGTGCGGTCGAAGCTGCCGCCGATGCGGACGAGAATGCGCTCGGGTCCCGCGTCGATGGTGCCAGAGGGCAGGATGGCGTTCTGCGCGGCAAGGGTCGCCTGCACCTCGGATTGGCTGACGCCCAGCGAGGCAAGCTTGTCGGTGGAGAATTCGAGGTAAACCACCTGATCTCGGGCGCCGAAGATTTCGACCTTGCCGGAATCCTCCAGCCGCTGCACCGCGCGGCGGGCCTGTTCGACATAGTCTCGCATCTCGCGCGGGGAAAAGCCGTCCGACGTGAAAGCGTAGAGGTTGCCATAGACGTCGCCAAACCCGTCGTTGAACTGGAACCCGGCAAATTCCGCAGGAAACTCGCCGCGGATGTCGGCCATCATGTTTCGGACCTTCTGCCAGATCAGGGGCAGATCACGAGGCTTGGTGGTGTCGAGCAATTCCACATAGACCACCGAAGATCCGGGGCGCGTGATCGAACGGGTCTTGTTCAACTGGTCGAGGTCTTCGAGCTTTTTCTCGATGCGGTCGGTGACCTGGGTCAGCGTCTCTTCGACCGAAGCGCCGGGCAGGGCGGCGGCGATGACCATGGTCTTGATGGCAAAGTTCGGGTCTTCCTCGCGGCCGATTTCGGTATAGGCCAGAATTCCGGCCACCAGCGAGACCGCCATCAGAAACCAGACGAAAGACCGATGTTGGAGCGCCCAGTCGGAGAGGTTGAATCGGGTCATGCTGGCTCGCCGGATTGGAAGTTGAATGCCATCAGAGGTTTCCTCCTCCGGCCAGCGGGCCTTCGAGGCGCGGCCCCACAGCCTGGCCTTCGCTCACGGAGTGGACCCCGTGCGTCAGAACTTCGTCGCCGGGCTGGACGCCGGACAGCACCACAACCCGCCCACCGGCGCGGGGGCCGAGCTTGAGCGTTGTCCGATGGAGTTTGCGCTCGGCGTCCGAAATTATCCAGACGGCGGGCGGTTCGGTTCCGTCGATCAGGGCGACGACAGGCAGGGTGATCACACTGTAAATTCCGAGATCGGAGCGGGTGACGGTCACCAGCGCACCGAGGCGAAAGCTCGTCAGATCGCCCTCGAGCCGCAGGTGAGCGGCGCGGGTTCGTGTGGCGCGGGCGCTGACCGGTTCGATCCGGTCCAGCACGGCCTCGGCCATCATCTCGGGGTTCGCCAGCAGCCGCACGTGATAGCGGGCGCCGGGCTCGGCCGCGGCGGCGTCCTCTTCCGAGAGCGAGATGATCGCCTCGCGCCCTTCACGCGCGGCAAGGCGCAGCACGGTCTGGCCGGCATCCAGCGCGGCGCCGGGCTCTGCCAGCACATCGGTCACGATCCCGTCGATCGGCGCGCGCAGATCGGCCTGGGCGCGGGCATCCTCTGCCCTTGCCAGACCGGCCTGCGCCTGTTCCAGTGCGGCTTTCGCCGAGGCGAGCGAATTCGTCGCAGCCTCGGCCGCAGAGGGGCTGTCGACCCCGCGGTCAACCAACGCCTGCACCCGGTCGCTGGTGTCCTGCGCGGTCTGGAGGTTGGCCTTGGCGATGCTGACGCCGGCCTCGGCCGCGCGCACCTGGGCTTCGAGTTCCGAACCGTCGAGCCGGGCGAGAATCTCGCCTGCCTGCACCACGTCGCCGGCATCGGCCACGCGCTCGGCCAGGGTTCCGACCTGGAGGAACCCGAGGTCGATCTCGCTGGCCGCACTGACGTTGCCAACCCAGGACGAGGCCAGCCCGGCCTGCGGCGCGACGATTTCGGAAATGACCGGGCGCTCCTGCGACACCACCGGAGTTGCCAGCAGCATCAGGGCAAGCGCGGCGCGGATCATTGGGCAGGCTCCTCGTAGCGGACGACACGGCCGGGGTAGAGCAGTTGCGCCCCAAGGCTCACGACGATCTCGCCCTCGTCCAATCCGCTTTCGACGAGGATACTGTCACTGGTATAGCGGCTGACTGCGATCTGGCGCAGTGAAACGGTGCTGTCGGCCTTGTCCACCACCCAGACGGCGGGCCCCTGTGACGTCGCGGTGAGGGCCGACCACGGCAGCGCGATGCCAGAGCCGTCGGTCTGTTCGGTGCCGCCGCGCACGGCGTCGCCATAGCTGAGGCCGGTCAGCGGGTGGGCCATCGCCACCTTGACCTTGACGGTACCGCTGGCCGGATCGACCAGCGGCGAGACTTCGCGGACCGTGCCGCTGACCGTGACATTCGGCCGGTCGAGGGGCGACAGCGTGATCGGCGGGGGCGCGTGTGCGGCCGTGCCGAAGTTCAGCACCGCTTCGGGCACGTTGAATACCGCTTCATAGCGATCGCCCAGGGCCAGCTGCAGCACCGGTTGCGCGGCACCGACGATCTGGCCCGGCTCGGCCAGGCGCTTGATGACGGTGCCGGAATTTGGCGCAAGAAGGACGGTATCTTCCAGCGCGGACTCGGCCTGGTTCAGCTCGGCCTCTGCCTGCGCCTGCCGCGCGGCGGCGGCGGCAAGGCGGTCGGTGGCGGCGCTGCGCGTGGCGCGCGTGGTCGCTCCGCGTTCGAAAAGCTGGGACTGGCGCGCCTCGTTGTCGCGCGCGGCCGTGAGTTCGGCGCTGGCGGCGGCAAGCTGCGCCTTGGCCGAGCGAAGAGCTTGCTCCTGCTGCACCCGGTCGATCCGCGCCAGTTCGGCCCCATCCTCGACCCGGTCGCCGTCGTTCACGGAAATCGAGGTGATGCGGCCGCCGGTCGGGAAGGCCGCGCTGAGCGTTTCGCGCGCCGCGATCTCGCCGGTCAGCCCCATCCGCCGGTTGAATTCGATTGTGGCGGCACGGATGGCGGTCACTTTCAGTGGTTCGTCGGCGCCCGCGGGAGCGGCGGCAGCCACCATGAGTGCGAGAAGGATGTGGAGGAGCGAGCGCATCGTAAAATCGTGACCTCTCTGCCAGTGCTCAGAGGTTGGGTTTATTCCGCCGATGCGTCAAGCCGCGACCAAGCGTCAGCCTGCTCTCCCGGTCAAACGTGCACGCAGGCTGTCGATCTGAGCCGTGGTCAGGCCGGCGCCTGCCAGATAGGCATCCAGCGTCCCATGCTCTTGCTCGATGCTGGCCAGCGCCTGTTCCATCGTCTGGGCAGGGCTGCGCAGCATCCGGGCATAGGCCACCGTATCGCCGCCGCGCTGGCGCGAGAGCTCCAGGAACTCGGCCACCAGTTTCGAGATCAGATCGGCGCTGAGCGCATAATCCGCTATGATGTCCTCGCGCCCGACCCCGGCGAGCCCTAGCAGCAGCGCCGCAACGATCCCGGTTCGGTCCTTGCCGGCGGTGCAGTTGAACAGGATTGCGCCCTCGCGCGCCTCGGACATGGTGCCGAGAATGTTGCGGATCGCGGCCCGCCGCTGGTGCAGCGCCGCAATGTAGAAGTCGAGCAGCGGGTCGTCCGACGTGGCCTCGGCCTGGCCGAGCGAGGCGGGAGCGAGATCATCGAACAGCGGAAGATTGTGGAAATCGACGTCCGTTCGATTGGCGAAGGGGTTCGGCGCCTCGGCCAGTTCCGTCGGGGTGCGCAGATCAATAACGGTCGTCAGCCCCTCATCCAGCAGGCGGCGGTCTTCGCCCGGTTCCAGGCGGTGCAGGCTGTCGGCGCGCAGGAAGCGGCGCCAGGGCAGGATCAACCCGCCGGCGGTCCGATAGCCGCCAAGATCGCGGACGTTATGAGCGCCCGTGATGGACAGGTGTCGCATGTCGTGAAGCATTCGGGAATGATCCTGCGATTGTCAGGAAAAGGCAAGCAGGCGGGCGCGGTCGATCACCCCGAGTTCCTGCGGCTTGGGGGACAGCGGCACGAAGGCGACGCTGAGACCTGAAGGGCGCCAGTCGAGCAGGCCGAGCCCGGTGCCCTCGAGAAGGCGCAGGTCGGTGCGTTCAAGCAGATCGACCGTCGAATGCAGGCCGTTCGAGACGATGATCGGGATGCCGTGCCAGTGCAGTACGCGGTTGATGTGGATATGGCCGCTGAGAATGCCGACGACGTCGTGTCCCTTGAGCACGCCCGCTAGTTCTTCGGTGCTGGCCATGTCGATGGTGCCCCAGGGCAGCCCCTCGGGTTCGACACGCGGCGGGTGGTGCATCACGATCAGCTTGGGCTTGTCGCTGTGCCGGGCCAGGGCCTCGCGCAGGAAGGCCATCTGGTCCGGAGTGATGGTGCCCGCGACCCGGCCGGGAATGGCGGTGTCGAGCGTGATGACATGGAGCGGTCCCTGCACCTGATCGTGGAAATAGGCCTCGTCCGAGGCGCCGCAGCGGAAGACGGCGTTGAACCCTTCGCGTTTGTCGTGGTTGCCCAAGGCGAGGATCAGCGGAACCGGGAAATCCGTCAGGATGTCCTTGAGCAGGCGATAGCTCGCCTCGTGGCCGGTGTTGGTGAGATCGCCACTGGCGACGACAAAGTCGGGTTTTTTCTCCATCGCGCCGATATGGGCGACGACGCGGCGCAGGGTGGCTTCGGTGTCGGAGTGCAGCCCCTGATCGCCGGAGTCCGGGTGCGAAAGATGCAGGTCGGTGATGTGGATGAAACTGGTCAAGATCAGGCTCCGGCGGCAGTCAGAAGAGAACGGGTGTAGGCGTGCGACGGGGCGGCAAGCACGCTGTGGGCCGGTCCGGATTCAAGCGTCTTGCCGTGCTGCATCACCATCAGGTGGTCGCAGATGCTGGCGACAACCGCAAGGTCATGTGAGATGAACAGCATGGCGAGGCCGAGTTCGTCCTGCAAATCCATCAAAAGGTTCAGAATTTGGGCCTGGACGGAAACGTCGAGCGCGCTGACCGCCTCGTCGGCCACCAGCAGCGCGGGGCGCGTCACGATGGCGCGGGCGATGGCGATGCGCTGGCGCTGCCCGCCCGAGAATTCGTGCGGGTATTTTGCGGCATCGGCGGCGCGCAGGCCCACCTGTGTCAGCGCCTCGTCCACACGCTTTGCCGCGTCCGGCGCGTCGAGGACGCGCAGGGGTTCGGCGATGGACCAGCCGACCGTGCGGCGCGGATCGAGCGAGCCGTAGGGATCCTGGAAGACCATCTGGAACTGCTGCCGCAGGCGGCGCAGCTCGCCGGAAGACAGCCGGTTCAGGTCCTTGCCGTCAAAGCGGATGGTGCCCTCGTCAGGCGCTTCGAAGGCCATCACCATGCGGGCCAGCGTCGATTTGCCGGAGCCGGACTCGCCGACGATGCCAAGGGTCTGGCCCCTCTCGAGCGTCAAAGAGGCGTTTTCGACCGCCACCAGCACCGGCGGCGGCTGCAGCAGGGCGCGGCGCGGCAGGCGATAGCGGCGGGTGACATTGCGGACCTCGAGGATCATGCCGGCACCTCCAGCGCGTGGCAGGCGGCACTGCGATGGCCAAGGTCGCGCATCGCCGGTCTGACGGTGGCGCATTCCGGCCGCTCGATCGGGCAGCGGCCGGAAAAGCGGCAGCCGGGGGCCAGATCGTGCAGGGCCGGGACGGTGCCGGGGATCGTGGGAAGGCGGGCGCGCTTGCCATCTGCGCCGCGCTGGTGCGGCGCCGGGTCGGGCCGCGCGCCCAGCAAACCTCGCGTATAGGGATGCGCCGGCGCTTTCAGAACTTCCTGCGTCGGGCCGCGTTCGACGATATCGCCGCCATACATGACGAGGATGTCCTTGGTCGCGCGGGCCACCGATGCGAGATCGTGCGAAATGAACAACAGCGCCATGCCGCGCTGTTCGGCGAGGCGGACCAGCAGGTGGGTGATGCGCAGCTTGACGTTGGCATCAAGCGCGGTGGTCGGTTCATCCGCAATCAGCAGGGCCGGGTCGCAGGCCAGCGCGAGGGCGATCAGAACGCGCTGGCGCTGGCCGCCCGACATCTCGTGCGGGAACTGGCGCAGGCGCGCTTCGGGGTTCGGGATGCCGACCTCGCGGAACAGGTCAAGCGCACGCGCCTCGGCCTGAGCGTTGCTCATGTTGAGATGGATGCGCAGGGGATCGGCCACAGTGTCGCCGACGCGGCGCAGCGGGTTCAACGCGCTCATCGGTTCCTGGAAGATCATCGCCACCTTGCGGGCGCGCAGCCGCTGCCATTCGGATTCGCTGGCACTGGCCATGTCGTTACCGTCGATCAGAAGACGGCCTGAGACCTGGGCGGCATCGGGTGCCATGCCCATCAGGCTGAGCGCGAGCATCGTCTTGCCCGAGCCGCTTTCGCCCACCACGCCAAGTCTGTCCCCGGGCGAGATGGTCAGGCTGGCCTCGCGCAGGGCGGTGGCGGTGTCGAAGGCGACGGAGAATCGGTCGAGTTCGAACATCTCAGCGCTCCCGCACCAGCCGGGGATCGGTCACGTCGCGCAGGCCGTCGCCCAGCAGGCCAAAGCCCATCACCGCGATGACGATGCAGAGACCCGGATAGATGGCCAGCTGCGGTGCCTGGTACATCAGCGTCTGCGCCTCGGAGAGCATCCGGCCCCAGGTGGGCGAGGGCGGCTGCGCGCCCAGGCCGAGGTAGGAAAGGGCCGCCTCGGCCAGGATGGCGACGGCGAATTCGATGGTGGCCTGCACAATCACCGGCGCTGCGATGTTGGGCAGGATGTGGTCGCGCGAGATGGCAAAGCGGTTGAGGCCGGCGGCACGGGCGGCGGCGACATATTCGCGGGTCCAGATCTGGTTCGCGGCCGCGCGCGAGACGCGGGCGAAGACGGGAATGTTGATGAAGGCAATGGCCAGGACGGCGTTGGTGAGCGAGGGGCCGAAGACCGCGGCCAGCATGATCGCGAACAGGAGGGCCGGGAAGGCAAAGCCGATGTCGGCGATGCGCATCACCAGATCCTCGACCCAGCCGCCGATGGCGGCAGCCAGCAGGCCGAGGGCGGTACCGATGGAACCGCCCAGCAGCACGGCAGCCAGGGCCACGGCCATCGAGTTGCGCGCGCCGACCATGAGCTGCGAGACGAGATCGCGGCCCAGCTGGTCGGTGCCAAGCCAGAAGGTGGCATCGGGCGCGGCGAATTTGTTGCGCACGTTCATCGCGGTGTAGTCGTGCGGCGTCCAGAGCAGCGACAGCGCGGCGGCACCGATCACCAGCGCCACGAGAACCGCGCCGAGGATGAGGTTGACCGGCAGCTTGAGGCCCGGCGCCTTGGGAACTGTGGTCGCAGTCATGCGCGGGCCTTCAGTCTGGGGTCGATCACCAGATACAGCAGGTCGACGATGAAATTGGCGGTCACGACGATGGCGGCGAAAAGCATCACCAGCGCCTGAACTGTCGGCAGATCGCGGTTGGCGATCGACTGGAAAATGAGGCGGCCGAGACCGGGCAGGTAGAAGACGTTTTCGATGACGATGGTTCCGGTGACAAGCGCCGCAAATTGCATTCCGACGATGGTGACGATGGGCACAAGGGCGTTGGGCAGCACATGCCGCCAGAGGACTCGCTGGCGCGAAAAGCCGGTGGCGCGGGCGGTGCGCACATAGTCTTGCCGCATCACTTCAAGCGCCGAAGAACGGGTGACGCGGGCCAGAACCGAGGATTGCACCAGCGCAAGCGCCACGGTGGGCAGGATCAGCGCCCGCATGGCCGCCACGGGATCGGACCAGCCCGGAAAGCCGCCGGGCGGCAGCCAGCGCAGGTTTACGGCGAAGATCAGCACCAGCAGCATGGCCAGCCAGAAGGCCGGGATCGCGATGCCGAGTTGGCTGACGAACATGACGCCCCAGTCGCCGGCCTTGCGATGGTTGGCGGCGGCGGCGATCCCGAGGATCAGCGCCAGAATGACGGTGAAAATCATGCCCGACACGGCGAGCGAGATGGTCATCGGCAGCCGCTCGGCGATCAGGTCGGACACCGGCACGCGAAAGGAATGCGAGACGCCGAAGTCGCCGACGAGCGCGTGGGTGATCCAGGACCAGTAGCGGATGAGAAGGGGATCGTTCAGCCCGAGCTGGTCGCGCAATGCCTGCAGCGCGTCCTCGGTGGCGTCGAGCCCGAGTATGGTAAGCGCGGGATCGCCCGGCAGGACGTTCATCACCGCAAAGACGACGACGGAAACGGCAAGCAGAGTCAGGACAAACCCGACGGAGCGGCGGAGGAGGAAGTAACCCATTCAATCAGGCCAAGGGCGCGGACGGTCGCCCGCCCGCGCCCCTGTGCATCAGTTTACGGTGATGCCAGCGAGCGGCTGGAACAGCACCGGCGAGGACTGCCAGAAGCCCTTCACATTGGTCTTGATGATCGAGATCTGCGGCATCTGGAAAAGGAAGGCGTGGACCGCCTGATCTGTCAGGTAGCGCTGGCCTTCCTTGAGCAGCTCGTTGCGCTTTGTCTCGTCTGCTTCGGTGCTGATATTGTCCCAGAGCGCGTTGAATTTGGCATCATCGTAGCCGTAGAAATACTTCGGACCCTTGGCGAAGTTGCCCATGTCGTTGGGCGAGGTGTGGGCGATGATGGTCATGTCGTAATTCTGCTTCTTGTAGACTTCGTCCAGCCAGAAGCCCCATTCGACGTTCTCGACCTTGGCGTCGATACCGGCCTCTTTCAGTTCGGCCTGGATGATCTCGGCCGAGCGGGTGGCATACGCGAAGGGCGGCACGCGAAGGGTCATCGTGGTTCCGGCAACGCCGGCATCCTCGAACATCTTCTTCGCCTTCTCGGCGTCATGCGGATAGACAGCGGTCAGATCGACATAGGCCTTGCCATGCGGCGGGTAGAAGCTGCCGATCGGAACGGCGACGCCATACATCGCGCCTTCGATGATCTCGTCGCGGTCGATGGCGGTCGAGACGGCGCGGCGCACCTCGACGTTGTTGAACGGCGGCTTGGAGTTGTTCATGGCAAGGATGACCTCGCCTTCGGTCGAACCGACGTTGACCGAGAAGCGCGGGTCGCTTTCGAACTGGGGCAGCATCTCGGGCGCCGGGAAGCCCGGATAGGCGTCGATCTCGTCCGAGAGCAGCGCGGCGGCAGCGGCGGCGGCGTCAGCGATAAACCGGAACTCGACCTTGTCGACCTGCACGTCGGCCGCATGGCGCCAGTCGGGGTTCTTGACCAGGGTCAGGCGGTCGCCGCGGGTCCAGCTGTCATATTTGAAGGCGCCGGTGCCGATGGGCGTCGTCGCGTTGCCGTCGACGCTTTCCTCGGCAACGATCGATGCATCGCCCTGCGCCAGATTGAACAGGAAGAAGGCATCCTTGTTCTTGAGCGTGATCACCACCGTGCCCGCATCGGGCGCTTCGACAGACGCAATCGGCTTGAAGATGCTTTTCGACGGGTTGGTGCTGTCTTCGGCCATAGCACGCTTGAACGCGAAGAGCACGTCGGCGGAATCGAAGTCGGTGCCGTCATGGTATTTGACGCCCTGCGCCAGCTTGAAGGTATAGGTCAGCCCGTCATCCGAAACGGTCCAGCTGTCGGCGAGTTGCGGCAGAACCTCGCCGCTCGGCGCGACCGTGGTCAGCGATTCGTAGACGTTCTGGGTCAGCATCCCGTCGATGGAGGCCGTGGCATCTGCCGTCGGATCCAGCGAGGTCGGTTCCTGCTGCAGGCCGACGACCAGTTTGGTCTCGGCATGGGCCGAAGCCGCGAAGGCCGTGGCGAGGGCCAGGGCGGCCGCTGCGGTTCTGAGGGTGAAACGGGTGGTCATTACTCAATCTCCAGTGTTCCGGCGGGGCCGCACGTCCACAGGGCGCGGGATACCTGCCGCTACGGTGCCCCAGGCATGGGGGAGCGTCAACGCTCTTTGCGACATCCGTACGGGTCCGAATCTGCCGGAATTCCCTTGCCAAGTGCGAGGCTGTGACTTCTACTTGTGGCAATCCGGACCTCGGACGGGACATGGCGCGCCCGACCCGGTAACACGTTGCGCCAACAGAAATATGTCACCTGCACGTCACCAAGTCAGATTATGGTGTGAGCAGGTCAATAATTGTGGGAGACCAAAGCAAGATGAAAAACAAACTCCTGGCCACCGTAAGCCTGATCGCCGTCGCCGCGGCGCCGATCGCACAGGCGCAGTCGGTTGACGAACTCTATGCTGCTGCCAAGACGGAAGGGATGCTGACGACCATCGCCCTGCCGCATGACTGGTGCGGCTATGGCGCGGTTATCGAAGGCTTCAAAGCCAAGTATCCGGGCATCGAGGTGAACGAGCTGAACCCGGATGCCGGGTCTGCCGACGAACTCGAAGCCATCCGCGCAAACAAGGACAACAAGGGTCCGCAGGCGCCAGACGTGATCGACGTGGGTCTGGCCTTCGGTCCTGCCGCCAAGGACGAAGGCCTGATCCAGCCCTACAAGGTATCCACCTGGGACACGATTCCCGACGGGGCCAAGGACGCCGAGGGTTACTGGTACGGCGACTATTACGGCGTGATGTCCTTCATCGTGAACAAGGATCTGGTGCCGAATTCGCCGATGTCCTTCGCCGACCTGCTCAAGCCCGAGTATGCCGGCTCCGTCGCGCTGGCCGGCGATCCGCGCGCCTCGAACCAGGCGATCCTCGCCGTGCTGGCCGCCGGTCTCGCAAAGGGCGCCGAAGCAGGCAAGCCTGCTGCCGAGGCGGGGCTGGAGTTCTTTGCCGAGCTGAACAAGGCGGGCAACTTCGTGCCCGTGATCGGCAAGGCCGGCACGCTGGCGCAAGGCACTACCCCGATCACCATCAAGTGGGACTACAACGCGCTGGCCGACCGCGACACGCTGAACGGCAACCCGCCGGTTGACGTGATCGTTCCGTCCGACGGCGTGCTGGCCGGTGTCTACGTTCAGGCGATCTCGGCCTATGCGCCGCATCCGAACGCCGCGAAGCTGTGGATGGAGTATCTCTATTCGGACGAAGGTCAGCTTGGCTGGCTGGCCGGCTACTGCCACCCGATCCGCTTCAACGATCTGGCCAAGAAGGGTGTGATCCCGCAGGAGATGATGGACAAGCTGCCGCCGGCCGAAGGCTATGAAAAGGCCGTGTTCCCGACCCTTGATCAGGTGAACGCCAACAAGGAAGCGGTTGTCGGCGGCTGGGACAGCGTCGTCGGCGCGAACGTCCAGTAACAGACCGAAGAGAGGCTCCGGCCCTGGCCGGGGCCTCTTGCCAAACGGGCAGGCGCGCGTCAGACGTGCCGAAACGACAGGGACAAACAGACCGTATGCCAGCGCCTCATCGCACAGGCTTTGCATTGCCGATCAAATGGCTGGGCCTGGCGCCTTTCGCGCTGTTCGCCTTCCTGTTCCTGATCCTGCCGACGCTCTATATCGTGGTTGGTGCCTTCCGGACAGGTGACGGCAGCTTCACCTTCCAGAACATCCTTGACCTGAACACGCCCAGCATCCGGTCGGCCTATTGGGTGTCGATCAAGGTCTCGGTCGCCTCGGCGCTGATCGGCTGCCTGATCGGCTTTGGCATGGCGGCGGCGGTGACGCTCGGCAACCTGCCGCGCTGGCTGCGCAATCCGCTGATGACCTTTTCGGGCGTCGCCTCGAACTTTGCCGGCGTGCCGCTCGCCTTCGCGTTCATCGCGACGCTGGGGCCGCGCGGGATGGTGACAGGCTGGATCCAGGAGGTGTTCGACATCAACCTGCGGATGTACGGCTGGAACCTTCTCAGCACCTATGGCCTGATCATCACCTATCTGTTCTTCCAGATCCCGCTGATGATCCTCATCATCGCGCCCGCTCTGGACGGTCTCAAGCGCGAATGGCGCGAGGCGGCAGCGATGCTGGGGGCGACCGGCGCACAATACTGGCGCATGGTGGCCCTGCCGATCCTGTTCCCCTCGCTGCTCGGCACCTTCGCACTGCTGTTTGCCAATGCCTTCGGCGCCGTTGCAACGGCCATCGCGCTCACCGGACCATCGCTGAACATTGCGCCGATCCTGCTGTTCGCGCAGATCCGGGGCGACGTGCTCGGCTCGCCCAATCTCGGCTACGCGCTGGCCTTCGGCATGATCGTGATCACCGGTATCGCCAACTTCCTCTACATCTGGTTGCGCACCCGATCCGAGAGGTGGCTGAAATGAACCGCTGGCTCGCCTGGGGCGTCCTTCTTCTCGGAGTGATCTATTTCATCCTGCCGCTTATGGGGATGGCCGAGTTCTCGCTGTCCATGCGGCGCGGAGTCTATTCCTTCGACGCCTATGCCGCCGTTCTGACCGATCCCCGGTTCCAGCAGACCTTCGGCTATTCGGTCATGATGGCCGTCTTTACGATCCTCTTCGGCGTCCTGCTGGTAGTCCCGACCGCTTATTGGGTTCGCCTCAAGATGCCCGAGGCGCGGCCCTTCATCGAGTTCGTCACCCTGCTTCCACTGGTCATTCCGGCCATCGTGATCGTCTTCGGCTATATCCGGCTTTACAATACGTCGTCCTGGCTGCCCCTGACAGGCAGCGTGACCGGCACCAACATCCTGCTGATGTTCGGCTATGCCACTCTTTCCCTGCCCTACATGTATCGCGCCGTGGATACGGGCCTCAGGACCATCGACGTGGCGACCCTGACCGAGGCGGCGCAGTCGCTGGGGGCGGGGTGGACCACGATCCTGGCAAAGATCATCCTGCCCAATGTGCTGGTCGCGGTTCTGTCCGGCGCCTTTGTCACCTTCGCCATCGTGATCGGCGAATTCACCATGGCCGCGCTGCTCGATCGTCCGGCGTTCGGTCCTTACATGCAACTTCTCGGCGCCAACCGCGCCTATGAGCCAGCGGCGCTTGCCGTGATCGCCTTTGCGATCACCTGGGCCTGCATGGGGCTGATCCAGCTGGTCAGCCGGTTCACCAAACACACGCAAGCGGGGCGCTGATGGCCTTTCTCGAACTCGATTCCCTGGAGAAATTCTACGGGCCGACACAGGTGGTGAAGAAATTCTCGCTTGCCGTCGAAAAGGGCGAGTTCGTCTCGTTCCTTGGTCCCTCGGGCTGCGGCAAGACGACGACCCTGCGCATGGTGGCGGGTTTCGAGACGCCGACCTCGGGCAGCATCCGGATCGACGGCAAGGACGTGGTGAACCTGCGCCCGAACCAACGCAACATCGGCATGGTGTTCCAGTCGTATGCGCTGTTCCCGAACCTTACGGTGGCGCAGAACGTCGGCTTCGGCATGAAGGTCGCGGGCAAGCCCCGGGCCGAGATCGACGCCCGCGTGGCTGAGATGCTGGGCATCATCGGTTTGCCCGACCTTGGCGCGCGCTATCCCTTCCAGCTGTCGGGCGGCCAGCAACAGCGGGTGGCGCTGGCCCGCGCGCTGGCGATCCAGCCGCAGGTTCTGCTGCTGGACGAACCGCTTTCGGCGCTCGACGCGCAGATCCGCGTGTCGCTGCGCAGCGAAATCCGTGCGATCCAGCAAAAGCTGGGCATCACCACGATCTACGTGACGCACGACCAGGAAGAGGCGCTGTCGATGTCGGACCGCATCGTGGTCATGCACAGGGGCCGGGCCGATCAGGTCGGCACGCCGGTGGAGATCTACAACCGGCCGACGACCCGCTTTGTGGCGTCCTTTGTCGGGACCCTGAACCAGATCGAAGGTCGGGTGGAGGATGCCGCCAGCGGCCATGTCATCGCCGCCGGGCAAAGCCTGGTGCTGGGCCGGCGGCTGGATCAGGCCAACGGAACCGCCGTTGCGCTGGCGTTCCGGCCCGAGGCGCTGCACCGCGGGGACCATCCCGGCGAGATCAGCCTCACCGGGCGCATTGCGGAGGTGCATTTCCTCGGGGCGGTCATTCGGATGAAGGTCGACCTGGGCCGCACGCTTGTGTCGCTCGACAGTTTCAACCGCGCAGGCGCTGATCTGCCGCGCGCCGGCGACGAGGTTACGCTCTCGATTTCGTCGGGCGACGTGCTGGTTCTGGGCGACTGAGCCCTACATCACCGCGCCGATCTGCCAGGGCACGAATTCGTAGTCGCCCAGGCCCTGCCGCTCCGACTTGCTTTCCTCGCCCGAGGCGACACGCAGGATCAGCTCGTAGATCTCGCGCCCCTTCGCCTCCAGCGTGACCCCCGCCGTCAGCATGTCACCTGCGTTGACGTCCATGTCGTCGGTCATGCGGGCATACATTTCCGAGTTGGTCGCCACCTTGATCGTCGGTGCGGGCTTTGACCCGAAGGCCGAGCCGCGCCCAGTGGTGAAGACGACAAGGTTGCAGCCGCCGGCAATCTGGCCGGTGACGCTGGCCGGATCGTAGCCGGGCGAATCCATGAAGGTGAAGCCCTTCGCCGTCACCGGTTCGGCATACTTGTAGACGCCCGTCAGCGGGGTGGTGCCGCCCTTCGCCGCGGCGCCGAGGGATTTTTCGAGGATCGTGGTCAGCCCGCCCTTCTTGTTGCCGGGAGAGGGGTTGTTGTCCATCGACCCCTTGTTGCGCGCCGTATAGTCCTCCCACCAGCGGATCAGGCCGACGAGCTTGTCGCCGACCTCGCGGTCTACCGCGCGGCGTGTCAGCAGGTGTTCGGCGCCGTAGATCTCGGGGGTTTCGGCCAGCACGCCGGTGCCGCCCTGCGCCGCCAGCAGGTCGCAGGCATAGCCGAGCGCCGGGTTGGCCGTGATGCCCGACCACGCGTCGGAGCCGCCGCATTGCAGGGCGACCTTCAGGTCCGAGGCCGGGCAAGGCTCACGCCGCGCCTCGTTGACGATGGGCAGCATCGCGCGGACCTTCTGAATGCCCAGTTCGATCGTCTTTTGCAGCCCCGCCACGTTCTGGATGTTCATCGTCTGGAACGTCGGCCCCTGCTTCAGCTGGTAGGCGTCGAGCAGCCAGTCGATCTGGTTCATCTCGCAGCCGAGCCCCACCATCAGCACGCCGCCGTTGTTCGGGTGCCGCGCATAGCCCCACATCACCCGTTGCAGCGCCTCGAACCCCTCGCCCGACCCCGCCATGCCGCAGCCGGTGCCATGCACGAAGGCCGCCACGCCATCGACGTTCGGATAGGCCGCCAGCTCTTCCGGCCCGAAGGCGTCGGCGATGCGGCGCGCGGCGGTGGCCGAGCAGTTCACCGAGGTGACGATGGCGATATAGTTGCGCGTCCCCACCGACCCGTTTGCGCGGCGATAGCCCATGAAGGTGTCAGGCACCGCCGCCGGAGTCACCGGGCGCATGTCGGTGCCGAACTCGTAGTCCATGTCGGTGTTGCGGAAGGCCACGTTGTGCACGTGCACATGGTCGCCCGCTGCGATATCCTCGGACGCCAGCCCGATGAACTGCGCATACTTGCGCACCATCTCGCCCTTGGGGATCGCCCGCGTGGCGATCTTGTGGCCCGAGGGGATCAGCGCGCGGGTGGCAACGCCTTCGATGTCGGTGCCGACCTCGAGAGCGCGGGTGGCCGTCACCACATTGTCGTCGGCATCGAGGCGGATGAAGGGCAACATGGCTTTGGTCTCCCGTGGCTGGGGCCGGATCAGCGGTTGAGGTCTTCGTCGATGTAGGTGCGCACGATCTCGTGGAAGTCGGTTTCGGCCTTGAAGCCAAGTGCGGTGGCCCGGTCGGCGGTATAGCGGCGCGGCCAGCCTTCGACGATGCGCTCGATCAGCGGGTCGGGCTGGCGCTTGATCAGCGCCACCACGTTGTTCCCCGCGACGTCACGCAGCGCCTCGATCTGTTCGGCCACCGTGCAGGCGACGCCCGGCATGTTGAGCGCGCGGCGGGCGCCGAGGTCGGCTGTGTCGAGTTCGGCTGCCTTCAGCAGGAATCCCACGGCAGAGCGGGGCGAGGCGTGCATGTGGCTCACCGTATCGGGCACCGGCAGGATCGCCTCCTGCCCGTTCAGCGGCTCGCGGATGATGCCCGAGAAGAAGCCAGAGGCGGCCTTGTTCGGCTTGCCCGGACGTACGCAGATGGTGGGCAGCCGGACCGAGACGCCGTCGACAAAGCCCTTGCGGGAAAAGTCGTTGATCATCTGTTCGCAGATCACCTTCTGCGCACCATATGACGTCAGCGGCGCGGTCAGGAATTCGTCGTCGAAGACCTCGGGGAAGGGCGCGCCAAACACGGCGATGGACGATGTGAACACGATCCGCGGGCGATATGAACCGCCGCTGGCCTCATGTTCCGCCCGCAGCGCCTGCAAAAGCTCCCAGCAGGGGAACATGTTGACCTGCCAGCCCTTGTCGAAATCCACTTCGGCTTCGCCCGACACGATGGAGGCGAGGTGGAACACCACGTCGGGCCGTTCCGCCGCCAGCGGCTTCATGATGCCGGCGTCGGTGACGGTGCCGGTGATCTGGCGTGCGACCGGGGCGGGCGAGGGCGGAAAGGCCATGTCATGGGCGATCACCTCGGCCGGTGCCCCCCGGAAGCCGTCGCGCGCGATCCGCGCGGCGAGTTTCTGGCCGATCATTCCACCGGCGCCGAGAATCAGTATCCGCATGAAGTCCTCCCTTGGGCACCGAAGCGGTTCGGTGCTGGTCTTTTCAATCGCCCCGCGCTAATCCAGAGTCAACAAAATGGTATACCGGATCCGCAGGTTGCGGAGCCGGCTGGCAATCAGGAGGAACGCGCCAATGAAACTCGTCCGTTACGGTGAACCGGGGCAGGAGAAACCAGGTCTGATCGACAGTGCCGGAACCCTGCGGGACCTGTCGGCCCATGTGGCCGACATCACCGGTGCCGTACTGTCGGACGGCGCATTGGACAAGCTGCGGGCGCTGGACGAGTCCTCGCTTCCGGCGGTTTCCGGCACTCCGCGTTTCGGGCCCTGCGTGGGGCAGATCGGCAAGATGTGCTGCATCGGTCTGAACTATTCCGACCATGCCGCCGAAACCGGGTCGAAAATCCCCGAGCACCCGATCCTGTTCATGAAGGCCACGTCGGCCATCATCGGGCCGAACGACACCGTGGTGATGCCGCGCGGATCGAAGGCCTGTGACTGGGAAATCGAACTGGGCGTGGTGATCGGCACCAAGGCGAAATACGTCAAGGAAGAGGACGCGCTGAACCATGTGGCCGGCTACTGCATCGTCAACGACGTGAGCGAGCGCGATTTCCAGAACAAGCTGACTGGCCAATGGACCAAGGGCAAGTCCTGCGACACCTTCGGCCCGACCGGCCCCTGGCTGGTGACGCGCGACGAGATCGAGGATCCGCAGAACCTGGCGATGGCGCTGGACGTCAACGGAGAGCGGCGCCAGACCGGCAATACCTCGACCATGATCTTCTCGGTGCGCCAGATCATCGCGCATCTGTCGTCGCTGTTCACCCTGCACCCGGGCGACGTGATCGCCACCGGCACGCCTCCGGGCGTCGGTCTGGGCATGAAGCCGCAGCCGGTGTTCCTCAAGGCCGGCGACGTGATGGACGTGAGCATCGCGGGTCTGGGCAAGCAGCGTCAGAACGTTGTGGCGGACGACTGAGCGATGAAACCCGATCTGCTTCTTGTCGGCAACGTCAGCCCGCGCATGCGCGGGCGGCTGGATGCCGAGTTCACGGTGCACCCTTTGCCTGATGAGCCGGCGCGCGCCAACTTTCTGGCCGAGACCGGGCCGAAGATCACTGCTTGCTGCACCACAATCGGTCTTACAACCGAAGTGATGGATGCGTTGCCCAACCTCAAGATCGTCTCCTCGTACGGCGTGGGGTATGATTCCATCGATGCCGCCCATGCGGCCGACCGGGGGATCATCGTCACCCATACGCCGAACGTGCTGAACGACGAGGTGGCGAATACCGCGATCCTCCTCTGGTTCGCGACCGCGCGCAAACTGGTCGCCTACGACCGCTACGTCCGCGAAGGCCGCTGGGAGCGTGAAGGCGCGGCGCCGTTGACCGCCAGCCCGCAGAACCGCACGGTCGGGATCGTGGGTCTGGGCCGGATCGGTCTGGCGATTGCCGAGCGACTGGGCGTCTTCGGCGCGACGGTGGTCTATCACTCGCGGTCGAAGAAGGACGCGCCCTACGCCTTCTATCCCGATCTGGTGGAAATGGCGCGTGCCTGCGACGTGCTGATCTGCATCACGCCGGGCGGGCCGGGCACCAGGCACATCATCAACGCCGAGGTGATCGATGCGCTGGGGCCTGAGGGTATTCTGGTCAACGTCGCGCGGGGGTCTGTCGTGGACGAGGCCGCGCTGATCAAGGCCCTGCAGGAGGGCCGCCTGGGTGGCGCGGGGCTGGACGTGTTCGAGGAGGAGCCGAAGGTGCCTTCCGCGTTCTTCGGGATGGACAACGTGACCCTGCAGCCTCACGTCGGCAGCGCAACGCATGCCACCCGGCAGGCGATGGGCGATCTGACCTGCGACAACCTGAGCCAGTATCTGAAGGATGGCACCGCGCTGACGCCGGTGCCGGAATGCGCCCATCTGGTGAAACGCTGAGTGCGGGGGCCGGAATTCTGCAAGAATTCCGGTCCATTTTCCTTGCAGGAAAAATGGCCTCGTCAGAGGCTCACGCCATAGACCCTTTGCGCCGTGCCGTTGCAGATCGCGCGCTGTTCGTCCTCGGACAGCGGGGCGATCAGGCTGCGGAAGGCGGCGATCCACTCGGCCAGGCCTGCCGTCTTGTTGACGACGGGCCAGTCGCTGCCCCAGAGGCAGCGCTCGGGGCCGAAACAGTCGATCACATGTGACACATAGGGCCGGATCGCCTCGGCGGTGGCGTTACCGGGGCTGCAATAGGCCATCACGCCGGAAACCTTGGCGACCACGTTGCCGCGCTCGGCCAGGTCGCGCATGTGGGCGCGCCAGGGGTCGAGACCGCCGCCGGCGATGTCGGGCACGCCGCAGTGGTCGATCACGAACCGGGTGTTCGGGCAGGCATCGGCCAGCGCCGCGGCCAGCGGCAGCTGGTCGGCGCGCATGACGATGTCGAAGGTCAGGTCGCGTGGGCCGAGCCGGGCGACATTGGCGCGGAAGGCCGCGCCCTGCGAGACCTCATCGGGCACCTCGTGCAGGATCCGGCGCAGGCCGACGACCGGCAGGTCGGCGATTTCCTCGAGCCATTCCGAAAAGGCAGCGGTGTCTTCGGGCCGACAGGCGGCGATCAGGCCCAGGATGCCGCTGCCAGGCTTTTTGGCCAGAGCGGCGACGACGCGTGCCTCGCGGGCATAGTCATCGGCGTCAGCCTCCATGAACAGCGTGCCCGAGATGCCGCGCCCTGCAGTCAAGGCCGCATAGTCGTCGAGCGTGAAATCCCGCCCGGCCAGCGCCGGCAGCCCGTCGGCCCAGGCATAGCCCAGCCGGTCGCGGTATAGCAGGTGCTGATGCGTGTCGAGCAGGGGGATCATCACGTCGCTCCTCCGAGGGCTACACCAGTCTAGGGTGTTTCGCCGGTCGGTTGAACCGGTGAAATCGGAGAATGGGCTGGGCGGCGTCAGGCCGCCCGCCGAATGTCGGACCTTTCTGGGTGTCCCGCGGTGGGCCGGCGTGTCAGAGACCCAGCAGCCTCCGCCCATTCTCCTTCAGGATCAGCGGTTTCACCTCTTCCCGAAAGCCTGCGGCTTCGAAATCGGCCAGCCAGCGGTCGGGCGTGATCGCGGGCCAGTCCGACCCGAAGAGCATCTTCTTTTTCAGCAGCGAATTGGCGTATTTCACCAGGATTTCAGGGAAATACTTGGGGCTCCAGCCGCTGAGGTCGATGTAGACATTGGGTTTGTGCTGACAGACCGCCAGCGCCTCTTCCTGCCAGGGAAAGCTGGGATGGGCGAGGATGATCTTGAGGTCGGGGAAATCCGCCGCAACATCGTCAAGCGCCATCGGGTTGGAATATTTGAGCTTCATCCCCATGCCGCCCCGCATCCCCGAGCCGACTCCGGTCTGGCCGGTGTGAAACAGCGCAACCTTGCCCTCTTCCTGGATCGCGTCATAGATCGGATGGAACTGGTGTTCGTCCGGCCAGAAGCCCTGCATCGTCGGGTGGAACTTGAAGCCCTGCACGTTGAAATCGCGGACCAGACGGCGGATTTCGCGCACGCCGGCCTTGCCCTTCCACGGATCGACCGAGGCGAAGGGGATCAGGATATCGTCATTCTCGGCGCAGATCTGGGCGACTTCCTCGTTGGAATAGCGACGGAAGCCGGTTTCGCGTTCGGCATCCACCGGAAAGATCACCGCGGCGATATTGCGCTGGCGATAATAGGCGGCGGTTTCCTGCACCGAGGGGAGCATTCCCTTGGCCCCGGCCGGATTCTTGAAGTAGGCGGCCATGCCGGCCTGGAATTCGTCATAGCCATCGTCGCGGGGACCGCAGCAGGGTTCTTCGGCATGGGTGTGGATGTCGATGGCGACAACCTTGTCGAGGTCTATCATTGGTCTTGCTCCATACCATTGAATTTCTGAAGAATTCTCACCAGCATCCGGAATTCGTCGTTGCTGAGCCGGGTGTGCTCGTGCGCGATGTAGTTGAGGAAGTCAGGCTTTTTCTCGGCCACGAAACGGCTGCCTTCGACAGTCAGCCGCAGCCGGACCGAGCGGCGGTCATCCTCGGGGATGATCCGTTCGACAAACCCGTTGTCGACGGCGCGCTGCACCAGCTTGGTCATATGCGCGGGCTTGATGCGCAGCTTGCGGGCGACAAGTCCCTGTCGCGCTTCGGGGTTCAGGCCGATGACCCAGAGCACGGTGAACTCGCCGGGTTTCAGCCCGTGATGGGCGAGAGTCTGGTAGAAGATCTCGAACATGCGCAGTTGCGCGAGGCGCAGCATCAGGCCCAGCGAACCTGCCATTTCGCCAAAGTCGATGGACTCGCCGGCGTCACCGCCTCGCACCCCAGATACCGGATAGGTCATGTTCAGCCGATGGGTCAAAGGGTCCTCCCCCGGCCAAATCGTATCGTGGGCAACAGTATCCTTGTAAACTGTTTTATCTCTGGTGTGTGTCCAGGGAGGCCAGATCGTCGAGGATGGGACAGTCGGGCCTGTTGTCGCCGGCGCAGCAGTGCACCAGATGCGCCAGCGTCGCCCGCATGGACTGAAGCTGGGCGATCTTGGAGTCGATAGCGTTCAGATGCTCTTCGGCCACCGCGCGCACCTGGGCGCTTTCGCGCGTCTCATCCTCGTAAAGCGCCATGAGGGTGCGGCAGTCCTCGATGGAAAATCCCAGTGCCCGGGCCCGGCCAAGGAAGGCGAGCTTGTGCAGGTCGGCCTCGCGGAAGGCACGGTAACCGTTTTCCGACCGCTTGGGTTTGATCAGGCCGATATCCTCGTAATAGCGGATGGTCTTGGTTGGCAGGTTCGAGCGTTCGGCGACTTCTCCGATGTTCATGGCGATCTCCTATTCGGCGGGCGCGGGCACGGGCGCGCGGGTTGGTTGCGGCACCGTTTCGTCCATCTCGGGCGAAAGGCGGCGCAGGCGCAGGGCGTTGGTGAGCACAAAGACCGAGGACAGCGCCATCGCGCCAGCCGCCAACACCGGAGAGAGCAGCACCCCGAAGGCCGGGAACAACACGCCCGCCGCGACCGGGATCAGCGCGATGTTATAGCCGAAGGCCCAGCCGAGGTTCTGCTTGATGTTCCGCATGGTGGCGCGGGATACGGCGAAGGCATTGACCACCCCGCGCAAATCGCCCGACATCAGCACCACATCGGCGCTCTCGATGGCGACATCCGTGCCGGTGCCGATGGCGATGCCGACATCCGCATGAGCCAGCGCCGGGGCGTCGTTGATGCCGTCGCCGGTAAAGGCAACCTTGCCGTGCTGGCGCAGGTCGTCCAGGGCGGCGACCTTGCCGTCGGGCAGCACGCCCGCGATCACATGGTCGATGCCGGTTTCCCGCGCAATGGCCTCGGCCGTCTCGCGCTTGTCGCCGGTGATCATGGCGACCTTGAGGCCAAGCGCGTGCAGAGCAGCGATGGCCGCGCGGCTGGCGGGTTTCACCGGATCGGCGACCCCGATCACGGCCGCGATGCGCCCGTCGATGGCGGCAAAGAGCGCGGTGCGGCCGCGGCGGGCAAGCTCGGTCTCGGCCGCAGCGAGGGCATTGGCATCCACGCCTTCGCGGGTCATCAGGCGGTCGGCGCCGACCAGCACCTCATGTCCGTCCACCATGGCGCGCACGCCGTAGCCGGTGATCGAGGTAAACTCCGAAATGTCACCAGCGCGCAGACCTTCGGCGCGGGCGCCACGCACGATGGCTTCGGCGATTGGATGCTCGGACCGGGCCTCGACCGCGGCGATCAGGGCAAGCACGTTTGCGCGGTCGAACCCCTCGGCCAGGATCAGATCGGTCAGCTCGGGGCGGCCTTCGGTCACGGTTCCGGTCTTGTCCAGCGCGACAACGCCGACGGTGCCCAATTCCTGCAGGGCGTCGCCCTTGCGGAACAACACCCCCATCTCGGCGGCGCGTCCGGTGCCGACCATGATCGAGGTCGGCGTGGCAAGGCCCATGGCACAGGGGCAGGCGATGATCAGAACGGAGACACCGGCCACCAGCGCATTGGTCAGCACCGGGGCGGGGCCGAAAATCAGCCAGACCAGCACGGTCAGCAGAGCAACGCCCATGACGGCGGGAACGAACCACAGCGTGATGCGGTCAACCATACCCTGTATGGGCAGTTTCGCGCCCTGCGCATCTTCGACCATGCGGATGATCTGCGCCAGCACCGTATCGGTGCCGACGCGAGTAGCGCGGAAGGTCAGGCTGCCGGCGCCGTTGACGGTGCCACCGGTCACATGGTCGCCGGCCCCTTTGGTCACGGGCACGGGTTCGCCGGTGATCATGCTTTCATCGACGTGGCTTTCGCCCTCGGTCACCTCGCCATCGACGGCGATGCGATCGCCGGGGCGCACGACGATCAGGTCGCCAGCGCGCAGGCTGGCGATGTCGACCTCGACCGGCTCGCCGTCCTTCAGGACGCGGGCGGTATGGGCCTGAAGCCCCAGCAGCTTCTGGATCGCGGCGCCGGTGCGCCCCTTGGCGCGGGCCTCGAGCCAACGGCCGATCAGGATGAGAACCACGATGACGGCCGCCGCTTCGAAATAGACCGCGCGGACGGCATCGGGCAACAGCGCGGGCAGGAAGGTGGCGACCAGCGAATAGAGATAGGCCGCCCCGGTGCCGACCGCGACCAGGCTGTTCATGTCCGGCGCGCCCTTGAGCAGCGCGGGAATGCCCTTGAGATAGAACTGGCGGCCGGGGCCGATCAGGACAGCGGTGGTAAGGACGAACTGGATAAGCCAGCTGGTCTGCTGGCCGATGGTCATGGCGATGGCATGATGCACCGCCGGGATCATGTGACCGCCCATCTCCATCAGGAAGACCGGAAGCGCCAGGGCGGCGGCAAAGATCACACGGCGGCGCAGGCCGCTGGCCTCTTCCTCTTTCCGCGCGGCGCGATCCATTGTGGCGGTCGCCTCGGCCAGGGTGGCGGGATACCCGGCCTCCTGCGCTACTCGCATCAGCGCGGTGGGGTCGGTGGCGCCTTCCAGATAAGCGACGCGGGCCGTTTCAGCGGCGAGGTTGACGTTGACCTCGATCACGCCCGGCACGGCGGCCAGCGCACGATCGACCCTGCCGACGCAAGAGGCGCAGGTCATCTCGCTGACGTTCAGCGTGACAGTCTGACGGCGGGCGGGATAACCCAGATCGTCGAGCTTTTGTGCGGCCTGCGCAACCTGCGCTGGGGTGCCGGCGGTGAAGCGGGCTGTTTCCGAGGCGAGGTTGACCGAGACGTCGGCCAGGCCCTCGACGGTTTTCAATCCGCGATCCACGCGTCCGACACAGGACGCGCAGGTCATGCCTTCGATGGAGAGTGTGACAGGGTTTGAAGTGGTCATATCGGCCTCCGGCGGGATGTTCCGATAGGTCAGATAAGGGTTCCAGTCACGGGAAGGTCAAGGGGGCAAGGCAATTTTCCTCGTCGCCCTCGCTTTTGCGGAAGGCGCGGGGCAAGACTGGCGTGTCATGACCCGCTTTTTCCACCTCGATCTTCCGTTCTGGCGCTTCGCGTTGAACTCGCTCGCGCTGAGCGTGGTCGGCATCTTGCCCCTGCTCGCGGTTTTTGTGCTGCTGACTTCCGGCTTCGCGTCGATGCTGCTTGGGAATGGCGAGGCTTTGAGTCGGTTTCTGAGGCAGGTCGTCACAACCGGGCTGCCGGTGGTTTTCGTGGTGAACTATCTCAGCCTGTTCCTGCTGGCCCTTGTGGCCGAGGGGCATATATCGCCGGGCCGCGCGATGGTCAGCGACGTCCTGCTGCGTCCGGTTCTGTTCGTCGCGCTGCACGGCCTGAGCTATGCACTGTCCGCGGACTGGTTCGACTCCTTCGGAGGCGACCGGATGCTGGCGTTGCGGGTCGTGGGGCCGACTTTGCAACGGTCCTGGGCGTTCGAGAATATTTCCGGCGTGTATCTCTATGCGACACTGGTGGCCGCGCTGCCGTTGCAGCTTGTGGCGTTGACCCGCGCCGGATGGGCGCGGGGTTTGGGCGCTTTGGGGCTGGCTATGCTGGCTTTCGCCGTGTCGGTCGCGATGACAACCGCAATGGCGGGCCTGATGGTGAGTTTGCTGGACTGAGCGGCGCGCGATAGGCTCAGAACTCGGGCGGAATGAAGAAGCGTTGCGAGGCCCCGCCGTCGGGATGGCGAAAGCGCAGCTCTTCCGAGTGCAGCATCATGCGCGGGTAGTCGCGCGCCGCACCGGTGGCATAGAACGGGTCGCCCAGGATAGGATGACCCAGCGCCAGCATGTGCACGCGCAGCTGGTGGCTGCGCCCGGTCTTAGGGAACAGACGCACGCGGGTGATCCCGTCCTCGTGGCGCAGGACCTTCCAGTCGGTCTGCGCGGCGCGGCCGCGTTCGTGATCGACCATCTGGCGGGGGCGGTTTTCCCAATCGACGATCAGCGGCAGATCGACAGTGCCGGACTTGGGTTCGAGCAGGCCAGACAACAGGGCGACATAGGCCTTGCGCGTCTGCCGCTTTTCGAACTGCAGGCCGAGGTGGCGCTGGGCGTGCGGCGTCAGCGCAAAGACCATGACCCCAGAGGTGTCGCGGTCGAGCCGGTGGACAAGAAGCACCTCGGGAAAGACCATGCGGATGCGTTCGATCAGGCAATCGGCCAGGTCGTCGCCTTTGCCCGGGACCGACAGCAGGCCCGCCGGCTTGTTCACGACCAGCACCTGCGCGTCATGGTGCAGGATGTCGAGCGGCACGTCGGGCGGCGCATAGGGTGTCGAGGTGATCATCGCGCCGACTTAAGGACAGCGGCGCGTCAGGGCAAGACGCCGCAACGTCGGGCTTGCCCGGTTGGGCACGCCGGGCAAGGGTGACGGCAACAGAGGAGAAATCACATGCACGAGACGATCGAACGGATGATGGAGGTGGTCGCCAAGGGCGACGACACGAAGATCGCGGGCCTGCTGGCCGAGGACGTCCGTTTCCTGCCGCCCACCTACTGGGCCACCTGGACCGGTCGCGCGCCCGTGGCGGCGGTTCTGGGGCATGTGGGCAAGGTGTTCAGCGACTTCCGCTATCGCCGGGTAATGGGCGAGGGCAAGGACTGGGCGCTGGAGTTCCAGTGCCGGATCGGCGATCTCGATGCCGTAGGCGTCGATCTGATCACCTTGAACGACGCCGGTCTGATCGAGACCTTCGAGGTGGCGATGCGTCCGCTGAAATCCGTCACGGCGCTGCGCGAGGCGATGAACGCGCGGGTCCAGACCGACCCGCGCTTTCTCGAATACCGCAAGGCGCTGAGCTAGACCGCGCCGGAATATTCGCCGCGCGCGGGGTAGTTTTTCTCGATCACGAAATCGAGCGAGCCGATCAGTTCGCGGAAGTTCGGACGCACAAAGGGCATGGTCTGGACTGAGGCGAAATAGAGCGTGCGCTCGGGTGTGACAAGAAAGAGGCCAGGCTCGGAAAAGAGGGCCGGTTCTTCCAGGCCCGTCGAGGTCTTGCCGCGCGACGTCGAGACATAGAGCCCCCAGTCGCGTGCCTCGGCCAGGGGCAGGTCGTAGGCGATCCGCAAGGCGCTGGCCCCGATCTTTTCTGCCATGCCCTTGGCGCGGTCTTCGCTGTCGGAACTGATGGCGATGGTCTTCACCCCGCGTTCGGCAAATTCGGCGGTAAGCTTTTCCAACTCGGTCAGGTAGCGGATGCAGATCGGGCAATGCAGGCCGCGATAAAAACAGAGCAGCGTGCCCCGCTGCGCTTGGTCGTTGCCGAGCTCGAACTGGCCGTGCGCGACCGTGGGCAGGGTGAGGTTTGGGGTCTTCTGGCGGGGGATGAGCATCCGTGAACCTTTGCTGTTGGTGACGTGCCGAACAGTCGCGCGGCGCGCCCGAAAAGGTAAACAACCAAAGCGACCGGTCACGGGGAAATGAGCCTTGCGGAGGGCGCAGTAACATTCATTGTCACATAAGTCAGCAATATTGACATTTATTTCAAATGAGCCTCCCTTGGCGCAAGTTTCCAAGGGAGGGCCGTCGATGGACTGGGAAAAAGTGTTCGCAACGCGCGCGGGTCGGATGAAGGCATCGGAAATCCGCGAGCTGCTGAAACTGCTGGCGCAGCCGGACATCATCTCGTTTGCGGGCGGCATTCCGGATCCGAAGCTGTTCCCCGACCAGGCGTTCCGCGAGGCCTATGCCGATATCTTCGCGACGAGCGCGGGCGAGGCGCTGCAATATTCGGTCAGCGAGGGATATCCGCCCCTGCGCGAATGGATCGCGGCGCATATGGCGACCATCGGCATTCCCTGCACCGCCGACAACATCCTGATCACTTCAGGCAGCCAGCAGGCGCTGGACTATCTTGGCAAGCTGCTGCTGTCGCCGGGCGATACCGCCCTTGTCGGCTGGCCGACCTACCTGGGAGCGCTGGGCGCCTTCAACGCCTACGAGCCGACCTATGACCGGCTCGACCCCGAGACCAACCGCAGCGCGTCGGACTATGCCGAAACGGCGGCGGCCGCGGGCGGGCGGGTGAAATTCGCCTATATGTCGGTCGATTTCGCCAACCCCACCGGCCGCACGATGGACCGCGCCGCGCGCGAACGGGTGCTGGATCTGGCGGACGAGCTGGACATGGCGGTGATCGAGGACGCCGCCTATCAGGCGCTGCGATACAACGGCGAGGCGATCCCCCCGATCCTCGCGCTCGAGATCGCGCGCAAAGGCAATATCGAGGACTGCCGCACGCTGTATTGCGGCAGCTTCTCGAAATCTCTGGCGCCGGGGCTGCGGGTGGGCTGGGTCTGCGGGTCGAAACGGGCCATAGGGCAGATGGTGCTGCTCAAGCAGGCGGGCGATCTGCATTCCTCGACCCTGAACCAGATGGCGATCGACCGGGTGGCGCGCAGCATCTTCGACGATCACGTTGCCATGCTGCGCGGGGTCTATGCCGAGCGCCGCGATCACATGCTGTCGGCGCTCAAGCGATATATGCCCGAGGGGGTAAGCTGGACCCATCCCGAGGGCGGCATGTTCGTCTGGCTGACGGTCCCGCCGAATCTAGACGGCGCCGAACTGCTGGCCAAATCGCTGAAGACCCAGCGCGTGGCCTTCGTGCCGGGGCGGGCGTTCTTCGCCGACGGAACGGGCGGCAACACGCTGCGGCTCAGTTTTTCGCTGGCCGACAAGGAAACCATCGAAGAGGGAATCCGCCGATTGGGTCTGCTGCTGGCGGGCTGAGGCGGCTTCCCCTCGCCAAATGCGTGTAGAGCGGATAGGCTGCGCGCCGACACATAAGTTATCGAAAAGGTTGACCATGTCCCGATTTGCTCTTGCGGCATCCACCGCCCTTGCCACCGTCTTCAGCGCCGGAATTGCGCAGGCCGATGTGACTGCAGACGATGTCTGGACCAACATCCGCGCCTATCTCGACACTCTGGGCGGCACGCTGAGCGTTCAGCCTGCGCGCACGGGAAATACGCTCTCGACCGGCGAGCTGGCGCTCGAGTGGATGCTGCCCTTTGACGCCGGCAAGGTCAGCTTGCGCGAGTCGAGCTTCGATCTGGTCGAGTCGGGCGACGGCACGGTCGAGATCGTCGTTCCCGATGGGTTCGAACTGCATTTCGCCTTCGAACCCAAGGACAAACCGAAGTTCGCTGTTGGCGTCAAGTTCGACATGACCGGTGGCAAGACGACTGCGTCGGGCGATCCGGGCGATGTCACCTATATTTCTGCCTTCGAGACGATCACGATGTCGTTGACCGATCTGCAGGTGCCCGAGGTCGCGAACCCCGATGCGCGCCTGAACTTGACGATGAACGACCTGAAGTCGGAACAGCGGGTTGTGGTGGGCAAGCTGGTGTCGGTCTCTGGCAGCTCGACGCACGGCGCCTATGACGCCTCCTTCTCGATGAACGACGGGAAAGGCGGGACCTTCGAACAGTCCAACAAGGCGGCGGCCGGCACTGGCACCTATTCGATGGTGTTGCCGCGCAACGGCATGGATATCATGAATCTTGCGGCCGCCGTGCGCGGCGGGCTGATGTTCAAGGCCGATACCGAGATCAAGGGCTATGAGACCCACCAGACCGTCATGGCGGGGGCGAAGACGGTACAGGAACAGCATAGTGTGGTGGATATCTACAAGATCGGGATGCGCTTCGATAAGGACGGCATCGCCCTGAATGGGGACGGGACCGACACCTCCGCCAAGATGTTCATGCCCGAGATCATACCGCTGGAGATCAACTTGGACGCGGCGAAAACGGCGGGCAAGATTGCGTTGCCGCTGACCTCTGGCGAAGAGCTGAAGACGGTCGCCATGTCGATGGAAATCTCCGGGCTGACGGTTGGTGAATCGCTGTGGGGTCTGATCGACCCGGGCAAAGCGATCCCGCGTGATCCGGCGACCCTGCGCCTTGACATGACGGCCGAGGTGAAAAGCTTTGTCGACTGGCTCGACTTCATGTCGGTCAAGGCGATGGAAGATGCCGGTGAGGTCCCGGGCGAAATCCACAGTGCCACGCTGAACGACCTGACGGTCGAAGCGGCCGGCGCGTCGCTTGTCGCGAGCGGTGCGGCGACCTTCGACAATACCGACAAGGTGACGTTCAACGGCTTCCCCAAGCCGACGGGCACGCTGGACATGACCCTGAAAGGCAGCAACGCGCTGATCGAGAAACTGGTCGGGATGGGCCTGGTGTCGGATGAGGAAGCCATGGGTGCGCGGATGGGCATCGGCATGGTGGCCAAACCGGCGCCGGAGGAAGGCGAAGACGTGCTGAAGTCGCATATCGAGCTGACCGAAGAGGGCCAGGTGATGGCCAACGGCATCCGCATCAAATAGGCCGCTCAGGCCACGGCGATCCAGTCTTTCGGCAAGAGGTCGGGATTGTAAAGCCGGGGGTCGGCAAACCAGCGGGCAGGTGCGGCGACGCGCCTGCCCGCGGTCGTATTGAGCCATGCGGCCCACCACGAGAACGACGAATTGGCGATGATGTTGTGCTGGCACAGCGACATCAGCCGCATGTCTTCGTAATCGGCGTCAGGTCCGTTGAAATCGACCACGACGCGGTCGCAGGGCAGGGGCAGGTTGTCCCGCGCCCAGGCCGGATCGTCCGAGAAGACGTAGACCGTGGGTTGGCCCTCCAGCCCGCTCAGGATCCGCTCCAGAGCTGCGTTGTAATAGGCGCTGTCGCAGGTGCCATGCGCCCCCGTGGTCAGATAGTCGCCCCGGCGGACATGCAGCGAGATCGACAGGGTCGCGGCAATCCTGCTGGCCATCTCCTTATTTCGGGGGTCGCGGAAGGCGGGAAAGGTAAAGGCGCTGCGGACCGCGTCGGCGGCTTTGGCGAAATAGCGCTCGGACTGCCAGTAGCCGTGCAGGTAGCTGCCGTCTTCCCAAGTCTCGGAGGCGCGGTTGTAACCCAGACTGCGTTCGCGATGCAGTTTCGGCGGCAGTCCGGCAGCGCGCCAGATCAGATAGCGCAGGGGCGCTGTCTGACGATCGGGCGGAAGCCGGTCTGGCTGTGACAGTGACAGGTCGAACACGCGGGTCAGAACGCCCTCGCCCCGCGCCTTCGCGCCGCGGGTGTCCAGCGCAACCGTAGTGCAAAGCCGCTCCGCAAGGCCGCGGGCGGCGGCGTATTGGAACATCTGGTTGCCCAGGCGACCGTGCAGGCGGGTGGTGATCATGGTGTGTCCTGGGTGGTGTCTGCCCAGCTTTAGCGGGCGCTGGCGGCGCTGTTAACCCCGTCAGGTGACAACGCGGAGCGTCAAGTTGATCCGCCCGTGTTTCGGCAGCAGGTCAGACGAGCCAAAGCGGATGCGGTCGACCCCGTGGTAGGCCAGCCGCGCGGGACCTCCGAGAATGGCAATATCGCCGGATTTGAGCCAGACCGAGCGCGTGGGATCGCTCCGTCGCGTCCCGCCCACGCGGAACAGCCCGTCGTCGCCAAGGCTGATCGAGAGCACGGGCCAGGAGAAGTCGGCCTCGTCCTTGTCCTGATGCAGCCCCATCCGCGCGCCTTCGCCGTAGAAATTGATGAGACAGCATTCGGGGGCACGGTCGAGGCCGGTGAGTTGTGTCCAAAGCTCCAGCACCTGCGGCGGGATCGCTGGCCAGGGGGCGCCCGACGGGTGGCGGTCGACGTAGCGATAGCCGGTGCGGTCGGAATACCAGCCGAAGCGGCCTGCCGAGGTCATCCGTACGCTCATCGGTTTGCCATAGGGCGTGTCGGGCGCATAGGGCGGGGCGGCGGCGGCAACGGCCCGAAGGGCGTCTAACAGTGCAGTCTGAGCGGCGCGGTCAAGCGCCTGCTGGCGTATCTGCACACCGTTGAGCGTGAGGTCAGTCATCGCCAGATCCTCTGGGTGACGCTGGCTCGTAAACGGCCGGGGTAGGTTGGATTTGCTGGCCGGTCATGGGTTCGATTTATCCTGCCAGCCGGTTCAGTCCATATCTCATTCCGAAAATTTCCGATACATTGGCCCACGTGGACCTTTGGGTCGCCGCTGCCACTTGCGCCCAATTTCCTGCGAGAAACCGGAACCTCCGACCTGATTGCTCCGGAATGGGGCTCGAAAACCCGCAAAGCGACATTTTTGCCGATCTCGGCTTTCTGCGCGGCTTGCGGGCACGGGACCCCCTCCTTATATACCCGTCGAAGCCTGGAGGGCAGGGCGCAAGCAATGCCGGGCCGGGCTGGGCAGCCGATGCCGCAACGGGTCGGCGTCCAGACAATCGCCTTAAGTGGAAGGGATCAAACAATGGGTAAAGTCATCGGTATCGACCTCGGGACAACCAACAGCTGCGTGGCCATCATGGATGGTAGCCAGCCCCGGGTGATCGAAAACTCCGAAGGCGCGCGCACGACGCCGTCTATCGTCGCCTTCACGGACGACGAACGTCTTGTCGGCCAGCCGGCCAAACGCCAGGCCGTCACCAATCCGACCAACACCGTCTTCGGGGTCAAGCGGCTGATCGGCCGCCGGATCGACGATCCGAACCTCGCCAAGGACAAGAAGAACCTGCCGTACACGGTCGTGGACGGCGGCAATGGCGACGCCTGGGTCGAGGCCCGGGGCGACAAGTATTCGCCGTCGCAAATCTCGGCCTTCATTCTGGGCAAGATGAAGGAAACCGCCGAATCCTATCTGGGCGAGGATGTGACGCAGGCCGTCATCACCGTGCCTGCCTACTTCAACGACGCCCAGCGTCAGGCCACCAAGGACGCGGGCAAGATCGCCGGCCTTGAAGTGCTGCGCATCATCAACGAACCGACGGCGGCCGCGCTGGCCTATGGTCTCGACAAGAAGGAAACCGAGACGATCGCCGTCTATGACCTCGGCGGCGGGACCTTCGACATCACCATCCTGGAAATCGACGACGGCCTGTTCGAAGTGAAATCGACCAACGGGGATACCTTCCTTGGCGGTGAAGACTTCGACATGCGGATCGTCAACTACTTGGCCGACGAGTTCAAGAAAGAGCATGGCGTCGACCTGACCAAGGACAAGATGGCGCTGCAGCGGCTCAAGGAAGCCGCCGAGAAGGCTAAGATCGAACTGTCGTCGAGCCAGCAGACCGAGATCAACCAGCCGTTCATCTCGATGGACCCGAAAGCCGGTCAGCCGCTGCACCTGGTCATGAAACTGACCCGCGCCAAGCTGGAAAGCCTTGTGATGGATCTGATCAAGGCCTCGATGAAGCCCTGCCAGGCGGCGCTTAAGGATGCCGGCATCACCGCGGCGGACGTGGACGAAGTCGTGCTCGTCGGCGGTATGACGCGGATGCCGAAAGTCGTCGAGGAAGTGACCAAGTTCTTCGGGAAAGAGCCCCACAAGGGTGTGAATCCCGACGAGGTGGTTGCCATGGGCGCGGCCATTCAGGCCGGCGTGCTGCAGGGTGACGTCAAGGACGTCGTGCTGCTGGACGTGACTCCGCTGTCGCTGGGTATCGAAACTCTGGGCGGCGTGTTCACCCGGCTGATCGACCGCAACACGACCATCCCGACGAAGAAGAGCCAGATCTTCTCGACCGCCGAGGACAACCAGAACGCGGTGACCATCCGCGTGTTCCAGGGCGAGCGGGAGATGGCGGCCGACAACAAGATCCTCGGCCAGTTCAACCTTGAGAGCATTCCTCCGGCCCCGCGCGGCATGCCGCAGATCGAGGTGACCTTCGACATCGACGCCAACGGCATCGTGTCGGTGAGCGCCAAGGACAAGGGCACCGGCAAGGAGCAGAAGATCACCATCCAGGCATCCGGTGGCCTCAGCGACGAGGACATCGAGAAGATGGTCAAGGACGCCGAGGACAACGCCGAGGCGGACAAGGCACGGCGCGAGCTGATCGAGGCCAAGAACCACGCGGAAAGCCTCATCCATTCGACCGAGAAGTCGATGGAAGAGCATTCCGACAAGGTGGATCCGACCACGATCGAGGCAATCGAACTGGCCATCGCCGCGCTGCGTGACGAGATGGAAACGGGCAAGGTCGAAAAGATCAAATCCGGCATCCAGAACGTGACCGAAGCCGCAATGAAACTTGGCGAAGCCATCTACAAGGCGAGCCAGGAAGAAGGCGACGAGCCGGCGGCGGCGGACATGCGTGGCGACGATGACGATATCGTCGACGCGGACTTTGAAGACCTCGACGACAACAAGCGTGCCTGAGGCCTAGACGGAACCGGCGGTGGGTCGGCCCGATGATCGGGCCGGCCCCCTGCATTTCCGGATGAAAGGGATTGATAATGTCTAAGCGTGACTTTTACGACGTGCTTGGCGTTTCCCGGGGGGCCTCTGCGGACGAAATCAAGAAGGCCTACCGCACCAAGGCCAAGGAACTGCACCCTGACCGCAATGCCGACGACCCGAATGCCGAAACTCGTTTCAAGGAAGCGAACGAGGCCTACGAGGTTCTGAAGGACGCCGACAAGAAGGCAGCCTACGACCGGTTCGGTCACGCGGCTTTCGAAGGCGGCATGGGCGGTGGCGGACGCGGGGCGCGGCCTGGCGGCGGCGATTTCTCCTCGGCCTTCTCGGATGTATTCGACGACCTGTTCGGCGATTTCATGGGTGGGCAGCGCGGCGGTGGACGCCGGGCGGCCCGCGGATCGGACCTGCGCTATAACCTGCGGGTAACGCTCGAGGATGCCTATAACGGCGTGCAAAAGACGATCAACGTGCCGACGGCCGTGGCCTGTTCGTCCTGCAAGGGCTCGGGTGCCGAAGGCGGCGCTGAGCCGACCACCTGTCCGACCTGTTCCGGCATGGGCAAGGTGCGGGCACAGCAAGGCTTCTTCACGGTCGAGCGCACCTGCCCGACCTGTTCGGGCCTTGGCCAGATCATCAAGAACCCCTGCAAGACCTGCCAGGGTGCCGGTCGGGTGGAAAAGGACCGCGCGCTGAACGTCAACATCCCGGCCGGGGTCGAGACGGGCACGCGAATCCGGCTTGCCGGGGAGGGCGAGGCCGGGATGCGCGGCGGGCCTCCGGGTGACCTCTACATCTTTGTCGACGTGGCACAGCACGATCTGTTCGAGCGGGATGGCACCAACCTGCATTGCCGTGTGCCGGTCAGCATGGCCAAGGCCGCGCTGGGCGGCGCCATCGAGGTGCCCACCATCGACGGCGGCCGTGGCCGTGTCCAGATCCCGGCGGGCAGCCAGTCGGGCCGACAGATGCGCCTGCGCGGCAAGGGGATGCCGGCCCTGCGCGGCGGCGCGCTGGGTGACATGTTCATCGAGCTTGCGGTGGAGACACCGGTCAACCTGACAGCGCGGCAGAAGGACATGCTGCGTGAATTCGACGAGCTATCCGAGGACAACAACCCGGAAACGAAGTCCTTCTTCTCGACGGTTAAGTCCTTCTGGGATGGCATGAAGGGCTGATTTCCGCGACATGCAGACGGATGAACGCCGGGCCCCTGGGTCCGGCGTTTTCGTTTCAGACCGCGCCTTCGGTCCGGATTCGGATCGTCTCGCCGCAATGCTTGCAGTGCACCGCGTCCGGGTCGTGCAGCATCAACCCGCAGGTTTCGCACTCCTGTCGGACCTTTGGCGGGCGGAACAGGACCGTGGCCAGCCGCAGGAACAGTGTTACCCCCACGATCATCACACCAACCGACAGCATGCGTCCTGATGTGCCGGTCAGGGTTATATCACCGAACCCCGTGGTCGTGAGCGTGGTCACGGTGAAATAGAGCGCGTCAGCATAGTTCGAGATCTGCGGGTTGGTTCCGTATTGCAGAGCGTAGATCATGCCGGTCATGACGAAGAGGAATACAAACAGATTGACCGTCGCCAGGATCACTTCCTCATGCCGGCGGAAATAGGAAAAATCCTGTCGCAGGCGGGCCAGCAGTTCGTAGGTGTGCAGAAGCCGGAGGGTGCGAAGGATCCGCAGGAAGCCAAAGCCCTCGCCAGCGATCGGCGCAAGAAACGACACCATCGCCACGATGTCGGCCCAGCTTGTCAGGCGCAGAAAGAATCGATCCTTGCGCTTTTCGATCCAGAACCGGAACAAGAAATCGGTGAGGATCATGGCGCCAAGCACCGCATCCATCGTTTCGATGACGTCGGTATGCGGAAAGAAGGACGTCGCGATGACGAACAGCACCGTGGCGATATCGAAGGCGAGCAGCCCGTAGCGAAAGCGATGCGCCTCCGGTGTATCGTCCTCATAGAGCGACTGGAGTGTCTTCAACACTGGCGATGCGTCCCGGGCTAACCTGTGGCAAAGGCGGCCTCGCCACCCTAGGTTTGTGATCATAACCCGGAACGCCGGTGTCGTGGCAACCAGACTTTAATTCACCGGTGGAATATTCAACCCCTTCTGCACGGCAGGCCGCGCGAGGAACCGGTCAAGATAGGCGACGAGATTCGGATTGTCGTTCCAGCCGGTCACTTCCTGGGCGCCATAGTATTCGAGGCCGCGAAGCCAGGGCCCGATCGCGATGTCAGCGATGGAATAGTCGCCCGCGATCCACTTCTTGCCTGCCAGTTCCTTTTCCAGCACGGCCAGAAGCCGCTTCGCCTCGTTGATGTAGCGCTCGCGCGGGCGGGGGTCCTCGATCTCGGCGCCGGCGAACTTGTAGAAATACCCAAGCTGGCCCAGCATCGGGCCAAGGCCGCCCATCTGGAACATCACCCATTGGATGACCTTGAACCGCTCACCCGCATCGCGACCGATCAACCTTCCGGCCTTTTCGGCGAGATAGATCAGGATCGCGCCGCTCTCGAACAGGCCGATCGGCTTCCCATCCGGCCCATTCGGGTCGACGATCGCCGGGATCTTGTTGTTCGGGTTCAGCGACAGGAACTCCGGGCTTTTCACATCGTCGTCCGACAGCGTGACCCGATGGGCCTCGTAGGGAAGGCCAAGCTCTTCCAGCGCGATGGAAATTTTCACTCCATTCGGAGTCGGAAAGGAGTAAAGTTGAATTAGCCCGGGATCTTGCGCGGGCCATTTACGGGTGATGGGGAACTGGTCGAGCATGTGACGGCAGGGCTCCATTGGATGAGGGTGGGGATAAACCTAAAGGCTTTCCCCGGACATGACAGACCTGCCTCGGTGCGCAGCCGCACGACAGGGTGTTGAGGCGCGAACACCGGGGACCGGTTCGGATAAAAGGAAGGGACAGGCAATGATCAAGGAATTCAGAGATTTCATCGCCCGCGGAAATGTCATGGACATGGCCGTCGGGATCATTATCGGCGCGGCCTTCACCGCGATCGTCACCTCGCTGGTCGGAGATATCATTAACCCGATCGTCGGGTTGTTTACCGGCGGCGTGGACTTCACCAACAACTATCTCGTGATGTCGGGCGACGTGCCACCGGGCGCCAGCCTTGAGCAGGCCCGCGAATCCGGCGCAGCTATCTTTGCCTATGGCGCCTTCCTGATGGCCGTGATCAACTTCCTGATCGTGGCCTGGGTCGTGTTCCTGCTGGTGAAAGGCGTCAACAAAGTGAAGGACGCTGCAATCAAGAAGGCCGAAGCCAATCCCGAGTCGCCCAAGCGTCCAAGCGAAGTCGACCTGCTGATCGAAATCCGCGACGCGCTGAAAGCACGCTGACCGCGTGAAATGATGCGCAGGGGGCGGCCTGCTGCCGCCCCTGAATTTTTTTCGGAACCAAATCTGAACTGACACGTTGGAAGAACTAATGGACAAGGCACTTGCTGAAATCTGGCTTTATGCGCCACTTGTGATCAATGGCGTAAAAGCACTCCTCGTTATCATAGTGGGGTGGATCGCTGCTGGGGCAGTGTCTCGTTTTGTTCAGAACCGGATCGCCTCCAATCCCAGAATAGATCCGATGTTGGGTGGTTTTGCCGCGTCGATGGTGCGCTGGCTGATCCTTCTGATCGTCCTTGTCGCCGTTCTCAATCTCTTCGGCATTCAGGCGACCAGCCTCGTTGCGATGCTTGGTGCCGCCACGCTTGCCATCGGCCTCGCCCTGCAGGGCACGCTCAGCGATCTTGCTGCCGGATTCATGCTGATCCTGTTTCGTCCGTTCCGCATCGGACAATATGTCGATATCGGAGGAACAAGCGGGACCGTGAAAGAGGTGAACCTTTTCTTCACCGAACTGGCCACCCCGGACAACATACAGATCATCGTGCCGAACGGGCAGGTCTGGGGCGAGATCATCCGAAATTTCTCGCACCATGACACCCGTCGCGTCGATCTGGTGTTCGGCATCGATTATGACGACGATGCCGACAGGGCCATGGAAATCATTCTTGAGCTTGCCCGGTCGGACCAGCGGGTGCTGGACGACCCGGCGCCCTGGGTCCGGGTCACCAATCTGGGCGACAGTTCCGTCGATCTGACGGCGCGGCTCTGGTGCAATGCCGCGGATTTCTGGGAGCTTAAGTTCGCGATGACCAAGGCCGTGAAGGAAGCTTTTGACGCGAACGATATCTCGATTCCGTATCCTCATACGGTGGAAATCCAGAAGTCCGCCTGACCCCTCTGGTCATTGCCACATCGTCTGGCTAGGTTTCGCCCAAGCGTATCATTTCAGGAGCTTGAGACATGTCTGCCCTACCCGTGGTCTGGCCCCTCGGGTCAGAGGACGCGGCAGCGCCTGAAGTGACGTCGCTTGTCACAAAGGTCGCACCAGCGCGGTCGTGCGTGACAGGACGGTTTCCGAGCGTACCCGCACCGTCAGCGCAATGGGTGTCGTGCAGATCTTCACCTGGGGATCGACTTTTTATCTTCTGTCCGTCATCGCGCCTGAAATCGTTGACGAAACAGGGTGGAGGCCGGCCGCCGTGACGGGCGGCATGTCGGTCGGTTTGCTGGCATCGGGCCTGGCAGCGCGGCGGATCGGATCGATGATCCAAGCGAAGGGCGGCCGTCCCGTCATGGCAACGGGAATATCGCTGATCGCGGCCGGCCTGGTGCTGATGGCGCTGTCGCATCACGTGGCCCTCTACCTCGCCGCCTGGCTTGTTACCGGCCTCGGCATGGGCGCCTCGCTTTATGACGCTGCCTTTTCGGCGCTCGGGCGCATCTACGGCCGCGAGGCGAGAGGCGCGATCACTGCTCTCACGCTTTGGGGCGGGTTCGCCAGCACCGTGTGCTGGCCGATCTCGGCCTGGGCCGTCGAAACCATCGGCTGGCGGGGAACCTGTCTTTTTTACGCGGCGGTGCATGTCGGTTTCATCCTGCCCTTGTGCTGGTTCGCACTGCCCCGTGTGCCGCCGGCATTGGCCCCGCCAGAGCCGGGGGCGCCCGCGCCCCGGCCCCCGCTGAGCGACCCGCGCGTCTGGGCGATTGCCGTCACCGGCACGGTGATGGGGATGACGGCTGGCATCTGGCTGGTGCACATCGTCCCGCTTCTGGGTGCGCGCGGTTATGATCTAGCCGCGGCGGTCGCCCTGGGCACGCTGATCGGGCCTGCGCAGGTGGCAGCCCGCGTTGTGGAAATGGCCGGGCGCGGCCGTCATCATCCGATCTGGACGCAGCTAAGCGCGACGCTCCTTTTCGCTGTGGGCTTTGCTGGCCTGAAATTCGGGATGCCCGCTGCCCCGGCGATCATCGCCTACGGTGCGGGCAACGGGCTGTGGTCGATTGCCCGGGGCGCGGTGCCGCTGGCGGTGTTCGGCCCCCGGGACTATCCCCGTCTCATGGGCCTGCTGGCGACACCGATGTTGCTGGCGTCGGCGGCCGCGCCGGCCGCCGGATCCGTGATGATCGCCCGGCTTGGGGCCGAAACCTCGCTAAGCGTCCTTTGCGGCATGGCGATGATTCCCTTGGCGATCACCGTGCCGCTCTGGTTGCGGTTGCGACGTGACGCGCTGGACACGTCGCCCGTCACCTAGATCTTGAGCGCCTCGGCGGGCGAGACGACGTCGATGCCCAGGGCCGCGCCGACCGCGGCATAGGTTAGTTTGCCCGCGTGGACGTTCAGACCGGCCAGCAGATGCGGATCCTCTGCACAGGCCTGCCGCCAGCCCCTGTCGGCCAGCGCCAGCATGAAGGGCATCGTCGCATTGCCCAATGCGATGGTCGAGGTGCGCGCAACGGCGCCCGGCATGTTCGCCACGCAGTAATGCACGATCCCGTCCACCTCATAGATCGGATCCTGATGCGTCGTCGCCTTCGACGTTTCAAAACAGCCGCCCTGGTCGATGGCCACATCGACCAGTGCTGCGCCAGGCTTCATGGTCGAGAGCTGTTCGCGCGAGATCAGCTTGGGCGCGGCGGCGCCGGGGATCAGAACCGCGCCGATCACGAGGTCGGCCTCGGTGATGAGCTCCGCGATATTGCCGGCCGAGGCATACATCGTCTTGAAGTCGCGGTTGAACACGTCGTCGAGATAGCGCATCCGCGGCAGCGACCGGTCCAGCACGGTGACATCCGCGCCCATCCCGGCCGAAACGCGCGCTGCATGGGTGCCGACGACACCGCCGCCGATCACCACCACACGGCCCGGGCCGACACCGGGAACGCCGCCCAGCAGGACGCCGCGCCCGCCGTTCGCCTTTTGCAGGCTCCACGCGCCGACCTGCGGTGCGAGCTTGCCCGCAACTTCGGACATCGGCGCGAGAAGCGGCAGCCCTCCGGTGCGGTCGGTCACGGTTTCATAGGCGATGCAGGTCGCGCCCGAGGCAAGCAGGTCGTGCGTCTGGTCCGGGTCGGGCGCGAGGTGGAGATAGGTGAACAGCACCTGCCCTGCGCGCAGCATCTTGCGTTCGCCGGGCTGCGGCTCCTTCACCTTAACGACCATATCGGCGGCGGCAAAGATTTCGGCCGCGGTGTCCAGGATCTTGGCGCCGGCCGCCACATAGGCTCGGTCGTCAAACCCCGAGCCGACACCGGCGCCGGTTTCGATCAGCACCTCGTGGCCATGTCGTACCGCCTCGTGCGCGGCGTTCGGAGTCATCCCGACGCGGAACTCCTGCGGCTTGATTTCCTTCGGGCATCCGATTTTCATGATTTCTCCCTGGATTTTTGTGATGCCCTTACTATCGCGCTGCGACCGGTAAATTTCTTTGAACTTTCGCTCGCATTTAGGCGGCTTATTCGAATATTCGTCGAGGATCAGATCGCATCACGCAAAGGGCTTGCATAAATGGCGTTGGACGCAATCGACCGGAAAATTCTGGAAGCGCTTCAGGTCAAGGGGCGCTTGTCGAATGCGGATCTGTCCGAGAAGGTAAACCTATCCCCCTCGGCCTGCCATCGCAGGGTGCAGCGGCTGGAGCAGGATGGCTATATCCGCGACTATGTCGCCCTTCTGGACGCGCGAAAGTTGGGTGTGGCAACGACGGTCTTTGTCGAGATCACATTGCAGGGTCAGGCCGACGAGGTTCTGGACGCCTTCGAGAAGGCGGTGACTCGCATTCCGGATGTTCTGGAATGCCACCTGATGGCAGGCACGGCGGATTATATCCTGAAGGTCGTCGCCGAAAATACCGAGGATTTCGCGCGCATCCACCGCCAGCACCTGTCACGCCTGCCGGGTGTCGCGCAGATGCAGTCGAGCTTTGCCCTGCGCACGGTGTTCCGCACGACGGCCCTGCCGCTCTGAGTGCATAAGTGCCCCCAGAAACGACAAACCCCCGATGGCGGCTGCCACGGGGGTCGTCAACAGTATCCGGCAAAGCCGCAGGAAGACTTACATCATTCCTTCGCGCTGTGCTTTCTTCCGTGCCAGTTTCCGGGCGCGGCGGATCGCTTCAGCTTTCTCGCGAGCCTTCTTCTCGGAAGGCTTCTCGAAATGCTGCTTGAGTTTCATCTCGCGAAAGACGCCCTCACGCTGCAGCTTCTTCTTCAGGGCGCGGAGCGCCTGATCGACGTTATTGTCGCGAACACTTACCTGCATGTGGTTTTCACCACCTTTCTAAGTTGAGTTGCAAGGATTTGCAGGACGTGGTCCTATATCAAGGCAGGCGCTGCTTGTCCAGCGCCGCGTTCGCCCCAGATCGGAGGCTGTCTCATGACCGCGACCTATGACGAAATCCGCGAGGCCCTGCTGCGGGCCGCGCTGCCCCATGTGCCCTTTGACGGCTGGACCGAGGCGACCTTCCGCGCCGCCGTCGCGGACAGTGGGACCGATGCCGCGCTGGCGGCGTCTGTCTGCCCGCGCGGGTCGGTCGATCTGGCGCTGGCCGCCCATGCGGCGGGCGACCGGGCGATGCTCGACAGGATCGGCAGGGCCCAGCTTGACGCCATGCGCTTTCGCGACCGGGTGGCGGCGGCGGTGCGCTGGCGGATCGAGGCGGCGGGCGACCGCGAAGTCGTGCGCCGGGCGGTGACGCTGTTCGCCCTGCCGCAGCACGCGGCAGATGGTGCGCGCGCGATCTGGCAGACCTGCGATGCGATCTGGACCGCGCTGGGCGACAGCGCGCAGGATTACAACTGGTACACCAAGCGCGCAACTCTGGCGGGTGTCTATTCCGCCACCCTTCTCTACTGGCTGGGGGATTCGAGCGAGGGCAGCGCGGCGACCTGGGAGTTTCTGGATCGACGGATCGACAACGTGATGCAGATCGAAAAGCTGAAGGCCTCGGCCAATGCCAACCCGTTGTGGAAACCTGTGCTTTCCCTGCCGAACTGGTTTCTGGGCCAGATCAAACCGCCGGCGCCCGGCCGGATGCAGGGCTTTCCGGGGCAGAGCGCGCCGCGCGGCTGAAACGCGCGGTTTCCGCCGAGCCAAGCGGGCGCTTGCATTGCGCCCGGAAGGCCGTTCCGCCAGAGTGCCCCAAAATCTTCAAGGGGAATACAGATGAGCGACACGATGCGCGCAGTCGAGATCACCGAGCCGGGCGGACCGGAGGTTCTGAAAGTGGCAACCCGGCCGGTGCCGCAACCGGGGCACGGACAGGTTGTGATCCGGGTCGCCTGGGCCGGGGTGAACCGGCCCGACGCGCTGCAACGGGCGGGCAATTATGCGCCGCCCCCCGACGCGAGCGATCTGCCGGGTCTCGAATGCTCGGGTGAAGTGGTCGCGCTGGGATTTGGTGTCGATTCGTTGAAGATCGGCGATCAGGTCTGTGCGCTGCTGCCGGGCGGGGGATATGCCGAATATGTGGCCACGCCCGCCGCACACTGTCTTCCGGTGCCGAAGGGCATGAGCCTCAAGCAAGCCGCCTGCCTGCCCGAGACCTTCTTTACCGTCTGGTCCAACGTCTTCATGCGTGGCGGATTGCAAAGCGGCGAACGGTTCCTGGTTCATGGCGGCTCGTCCGGGATCGGCACAACGGCGATTCAACTGGCCTGCGCCTTTGGTGCCCGGGTCTTCGCCACGGCGGGGACCGAGGAGAAGTGCAAGGCCTGCACCGACCTCGGCGCCGAAATGGCGATCAACTACAAGACGGCCGATTTCGTGAAGCTGATGCAGGCCGAGGGCGGGGCAAACCTGATCCTCGACATGGTCGGCGGCGAGTATATCGAAAAGAACCTGAAGTCGCTGGCCGAAGACGGGCGCCTTGTCCAGATCGCTTTTCTGCAAGGGCCCGTCGCGAAGATCAATTTTGCCCCGCTGATGGTGCGCCGCCTGACCATGACCGGCAGCACCCTGCGCCCGCAAAGCGTGCTGGCGAAGGCGCGCATCGCGGAAGAGCTGCGCGCGAAGGTCTGGCCGCTGCTGGATGCGGGCCGGATCGCCCCGGTGATGGACAGCGAGTTCGGCCTGGATGATGCGGCCGGTGCCCATGCGCGGATGGAGGGTGGAGATCACATCGGCAAGATCGTACTCGAGGTGTCGGGCGGCTGATCAGCCCGCCGCCCGACAAGCGGTCGCGTGACCCCCTGCCAGCACGGCCGGGTTCGCGCCGTCCGTCTCCTGTCGGAGTTTCCGACCCGCCGACGTCGCCATAGTGGGACGCGCGATGTGGACAGCGCCGATGCAATCGTCTTGAGTGCCTGCGCGGCGGCACCGAAGCCAGCAGGGGAGAGACGATGATGACGCACATGGCCAAGACGGTAGTGATCCACGAGCACGGCGGACCGGAAACGTTGACGATCGAAACGCGCGCGGTCGATGAGCCCGGCCCCGGCGAAATCCGCATTGCGCATCGCGCCTGCGGGCTGAATTTCATCGACATCTATCAGCGCAGTGGCCTTTATCCGCAAAGGATGCCGGCCGCCTTGGGGATGGAAGCCGCCGGTGTCGTCGAAGCGGTGGGCGAAGGCGTCACGCACCTGAAGCCAGGTGACCGGGCCGCCTATGCGGCGAACCCTCCGGGTGCCTATACCGAGGCGCGGGTGATGCCCGCGGCGCAGGTGTGCCCCCTGCCGGAGGGGATCAGTTTCGAGGAGGGGGCGGCGATGATGCTGAAAGGCATGACCGTCGAATACCTTTTCCATCGCACCACGCCCCTTGAAGCCGGGGATACCGTTCTGTTTCACGCCGCCGCTGGCGGTGTCGGGCTGATCGCGTGCCAATGGGCCCGCTCCGAGGGGATCACGCTGATCGGAACGGCAGGATCTGACGAGAAATGCCAGCTGGCGCTCGACCACGGCGCGACCCATTGCATCAACTATCGAACCGAGGACTTTGTCGCGCGAGTGCGCGACCTGACCGGCGGCAAGGGCGTTGTTGCAGTTATGGACTCTGTCGGCAAAGACACCTTCGACGGTTCGTTGGATTGCCTCAAGCCTCTGGGAATGCTGATCAATTTCGGCAGCGCCTCGGGCCCCGTTCCGCCTTTCAACATCGCCACGCTGGCTGCGAAGGGCTCGCTCAAGCTGACTCGGCCGACGCTGTTCACCCATATCGCCGACCATGCGACGTGCCAGGAGATGGCGCGACATCTTTTCGATAAGGTCCTGTCCGGAGAAGTGACCATTCGCATCGATCAGAAATTCGCCCTGGACAATATCGCCGAAGCGCATCGCGCTCTTGCCGGGCGGCAGACCACGGGCTGCACGATTGTGACCATTTGAGGGCATATGGTTTGGCTTTGGCGACCATAATCTTAATGGTAAACGGATTGTTGCCAAATTGGATATTGTCAGGCCCGGGTCGGCGTGACATATAGGAAGCTATCAAGAAGGGAGTCGGTATGTGCCGACTTTCATAATCAGTGTATGGGTGAAGAATATGAGAAAGATGCTAGCCTCCGCGGCCTTTGCGGTCGTTTCCCTTGCGACCGCAGCCACTGCTTCCACGATGACTGTGACTCGTCAGGATCCGCTGTTTGGCGCGAACAATGCGCTCGCCCGCAATGTGAACATCAACTATGATGGCGCGAACAACTACGTCTCGGCTGGGATGTTCCACCTGACCGGCAGCAACGGCGTTGGCGACTTCGTTGCCTTCTGCGTCGATCTCGCTCAGAAGCTGGGCAAGCCCACCCAGTCCGTCGAAGAGAAATCCGACCTGTTCGGTGCGAGCATCCTGACCAACATCGACAAGCTGTTCTCGAGCGTCATCGGCACGTCGACGATGGCCAGCGCCATCACCACGGGCGTGAAAGCCGCTGGCTTCCAGATCGCGCTGTGGGAAATCATCTCGGACGATGGCTCGTTCAACCTCGCCGACGGCAAGTTCCAGCTGAAAGAAGCTCAGAACAGCACCGTGTGGCAGCAGGCCCAGACCTACCTGGACGGTCTGACCAATGCCGACACCGGCAAGCAGACGCTGACCTACTACTACAGCCGCGAAAACCAGGACCTGGTGACCGGCACCCCGAACGATCTGCAAGAGCCCGGCACGGTTCCGGTTCCGGCCTCGGGTCTGCTGATCCTCGCGGGCCTCGGCAGCCTGGTTGCCATGCGCCGCCGCAAGGCCGCCTGATCTCCCAAGCGGAGAGTGTTTTCAAAGCCCCCGCCGGTCAAACGGCGGGGGTTCTTGTTTGTGTGCTGTTCGCAGCGCATTGATCGCTTGGTCCAGACGTGGTTTGTCTTGGCGGACCCCTCCAAGACTGGCGGATCCAATGATCGTCCAAGCCTGCCTCAACGGCGCCAGACCCGCTGATTTTCACGCAGCCTTGCCCTTGACTGCCGAGGCGATGGCGCGCGATGCGGTCGCCGCGCTCTCTGAAGGCGCGGCCGAGCTGCACATTCACCCGCGTGATCGCGAAGGGAAAGAGTCGCTTGCCGCGGTGTCCGAAACCGTCCGGCTGGTCCGGCAAGCCTGCCCCGGCACGTTCATCGGTGTGTCGACCGGTGCCTGGATCGAAAACGATGTGCAGCGCACACGGCAGGCCATCGCCGGATGGACCGATCTGCCCGACTATGCCTCGGTCAACCTGTCGGAAGACGACGCGCCGGCCGTCATCGACCTCCTCGCGAAGATCGGAGTCGGCATCGAAGCCGGTCTTGCGACGCTGGACGATGTGGAGCGCTTTGCCGCCCTGGAGATCCGGAACCGGGTGCTGAGAGTGCTGATCGAGGTCGGGGAACCGGATACCGATGCCGCACTGGCCCTTGGCATGGCCATGCTGCACGATCTCGAATCGGCGGGCATCCGGCGACCTGTGCTGTTTCATGGCTTCAACGGGACGATTTGGCCCTTTGTTCATCGCGCTGCGGAACTGGGCCTGTCCACGCGCATCGGGCTGGAAGACGGTCGTAAGCTTCCGGACGGCAGCCTCGCGCGCGACAACGCGGATATGGTGCGGGCAGCGGTTGCAATCACGCGTGCTGCGCGTCAGACCGGCTGAGACCGGTCAGTCGATCGGCGCGAAGAAGGCGTCCTTCAGAGCACAGTCCCGCACTACATCGGCGCCGCAGGGCACCGGGTTCAGGGCCTTGCTCAGGCAGAGCCGGGCCTCTTCGATATAACCATCCTTGCAGGTGACGGTCAGCATGTCGGCCCGCCAATCCGGATTGGCCTTCAGAAATGCCTCCTCCACAACGCGCGCGGGCAGCCGGACCTTCCGGTCAAGAGCCTGGAAAACCTGTGGAATCCGGACCTTGGAAAAGGCCTCGCGCGACAGGGCAAAGTAGTCTTCAGCCGACAGCCCGCTGCACACGCCGTGCTTGCGCCATTGGTGCCAGGCCAGGCCGTCCGTGCCCATGACATCGGCCATCGCGGATGTCATCCGGCGCGATGGCGGCCGCTCGGCGGTCCGGCAGTACGACGGATAGCCGCGCAGGTTCTGCGGCCAAAGCCCGTGCAGCACCCACCCGAACCGGCGCCCCTCGGCGCATTGCGGAGAATTCTGGGCGACACCGGTGCGGATGCACCAATTGGGCGACCAGCTCATCGATAGGATGTAATAGTCGAAGGTTCCGGCGCGCTCGCCATCGGCGCGCGCCGTCAGCGCCGGCACGACGACAAGCACCCAGATCAGCAGCCAACGCATTCACTCTTCCCTTGTTGCCTTGATCCGACTATATAGCCGGCAAGTTCCCCGACAACGGAAACCCGCCCCGGCCCGCCGGTGGCCGCCTGGGAAACCAGGCATCGGGGAAGATTTGTGTCAAGGAGACGAGCAATGGCAAAACCTTTGATGGCCAAGGCAACCGCAGTCTGGCTGGTGGACAACACCACGATCAGCTTCAAGCAGATCGCCGACTTCGTCGGTCTGCACGAGCTTGAGGTGCAGGGCATCGCCGACGGAGACGTGGCTGCCGGGGTCAAGGGCTTTGATCCGGTTGCAAACAACCAGCTGACCCAGGAAGAAATCGAGGCGGCCGAGAAGAACGTGCTGCACAAGCTGAAGCTCAAGTTCAATCCGGCCTCTGTGGGCGAGGAAAAGCGCCGCGGTCCGCGGTATACGCCGCTGTCCAAGCGCCAAGACCGCCCGGCGTCGATCCTCTGGCTGGTCAAGTTCCACCCCGAGCTGTCCGACGGTCAGATCTCCAAGCTGGTGGGCACCACCAAGCCGACCATTCAGGCGATCCGTGAGCGCAGCCATTGGAACATCGCCAACATCCAGCCGATCGATCCCGTGGCCTTGGGCCTTTGCAAGCAGTCGGAATTGGACGCCGCCGTCCAGAAGGCGGCAGCCAAGCGGGCCGCCGAGGGCGCCGTGATGACCGATGACGAGCGTCGGAAGTTGGTCAGCACCGAGCAGTCTTTGGGTATGTCGACCGAGCCGCGCATTCCGACAGCAATCGAAGGGCTGGAGACCTTCACGCTCTCGGGCAAGAGCGATGACGAGGACGAAGAGTCCGACAAGAAGCGTTCGGCCAAGGATTTTGCCGATGCCGACAGCTTCTTCAACCTGCCCGACGCCAACGACGACGAAGATGACGACGACAGCGACGATCCCCGTCGCTGATATGCATCCGGCGCGCGCGGCCTTAGCCGCGCGGCCGCTGCAGCCAGGGCAGCAGGGCAAAAACCAGCTGGCCGGCCAGGCCGACCTTGCCCTCTGGCGTCAGAAGCCCGGCGAGATAGGCGACGGGCGACAGGCCCAGAGCGAAGAGTCCCACCGCCGCCTCGGCCAGCATCAGCAGCACGAAGGCAAAGGCGCCCATGCCGATCCGCTGCCAGGTGCCCAGAGAGAGCGCCAGACGAGACGACAGCCACCAGGCAAAGCCCAGCATCAGCGGCAGTTCGACTGAGACAGCGGCAAAGGCACCGATGGCCGGCGCCAGCCACAGCACCCGGATGGTGCCCAGCACGAACCCCAGCGCAAAGGCACCAAGGAAATACAGGGCCCCGGCGCGCAGCATGGGCACTCAGACCTCCTTGCGCGCGCGGAGGGCAGTGCTGATGGTGCCATCGTCGAGATAATCCAACTCGCCCCCGATCGGCACGCCCTGCGCCAGCGAGGTGATCCTGACCTGCCCAGAAAGCTGGTCGGCGATGTAATGCGAGGTTGTCAGCCCGTCGACGGTGGCGTTCAGGGCCAGGATCACCTCGGTGATCCCCTCGCTGTGCACCCTGTCTTTCAGCTTTGGGATCCGCAACTCTTCCGGCCCGACCGCATCCAGCGCCGACAGCGTGCCGCCCAGCACGTGATACCGGCCGCGGAATCCGCCCGACCGTTCCATCGCCCAAAGGTCAGCGACATCCTCGACCACGCAGAGCTCGCCATTGGCGCGCTTTTCCGAGGTGCAGATATCGCAGATATCGGAGGTGCCAACGTTGCCGCAGTTCAGGCACTCGCGGGCTGTCTCGGCGACCACCTGCATCTGGCGCGCCAGAGGCGCGAGAAGCAGGCCGCGCTTGCGGATCAGATGCAGCACCGCGCGGCGCGCCGACCGCGGCCCAAGCCCCGGCAACCGGGCCATCAGGTCGATCAGCGCATCAATGTCGCGGGTGCTGCTCAAGGCCGGCTCAGAACGGCAGCTTCATGTCCTTGGGCAGGCCCATGCCCTCGGACAGCTTTGCCATCTCCGACTGTGCCCGTTCACTGGCCTTGGCCTGTGCGTCCTTGATCGCGGCCAGGATAAGATCCTCGACCACTTCCTTTTCGTCGGGATTGAAGATGGACGGATCGATGTCCAGTGACTTCAGATCGCCCTTGCACGAGCACACGGCCTTGACCAGTCCCGCACCGCTTTCGCCGGTGACGGTCATGGTCTGCAGGTCCTCCTGCAGCTGAGCCATCTTGCCCTGCACTTCCTGTGCGGCCTTCATCATCTTGGCCATGTCGCCGAGCCCGCCGAGCCCGCCCAATCCTTTCAGCATCGCTGTCTCCTTATGTTTCTGCCCGTTTACACCTTCGGCAGGCGGGCCACCACCTTCACCTCGATATAGTTGCCGGGGATGATGAATCCCACCACCTCGATGGCGGTCCAGGCAGGATATGGGTCTGCAACCCGCTCGCCCCAGACCTTGCGGAACGTATCGAGATGATCGCGAAGTCCGACGTGGAACGTGGTCACATCGACCATATCGGCCAATGTCATCCCGCCTTCTTCCAGGATCGTGGCAATATTGTCGAAGGCGACATTGAATTGCGTTTCGGCGTCCTCGGGAATCTCTCCGTTCAGCCGCTGGCCGGTGATGCCGGTGAGAAAGATATGGTCACCCGAGACCAGACCCATAGAGAACTTCCAGTCGCGGGAAACCGCTTCGAAGCCGGGCGGAGTGAGGGCTTTGAAGGACATTGTTCAGAAATTCCGGCTCAATCTGGACTCCATTCCCAGGTGCGGGACTCCGCAGGATTTCCCGCTCTGTCCGGCTCTTTCGAGGATGGCGTCAGCCATCCTCAAACGGATCCCATTCATCCTCGACCTCAGGCAACGCCTCGGTGATCGCTTCGGCGGCGATCTGTTCGGCTGTGCGGATACCCTTGATCTTGGCCTTGGGAAAATGGGCGAGAACGGCCTGCACCAAAGGGTGCTCCTTCGCTTCGGCTTCGAGCCTGTATTTCTCGGCGTTGCGCACCTCGTCGATGGTTGGCGCGCCGCCGCTGTTCACCACCGAAACCGCCCAGCGGTTGCCGGTCCAGGCCTGCAGCCTTTGACCCAGTCGCTGGGCCATGTCGGCCGGGGCCCGATCGGTCGGTTCAAATTCGATCCGGCCGGGCTGATAGCTGACCAGCCGCAGATCGGTCTCCACATCCGCCAGCAGCTTGCCGTCGCGGTTGACGCGGATCAGTTCGACCACATGGTCGAAGGTCGGATAGCGCGCGAGCGCCGCCTCGACCGCTAGCGCCGCTTGGGCGCCGCCACCACCACCGCCACCCATTGGGCGGGACATGCTGCCGCCGCCCGCGCCGGGCGCAGATCCGCCGCCGCCCTGACCGGGCGCGGGGGAAGGGGGCGGCGGCGTGCTTTCTAGCCGCCGCACCAGTTCCTCGGGCGAGGGCAGGTCGGCGACGTGCGTCAGCCGGATCACCGCCATCTCGGCGGCCATCATGGCATTGGGCGCGGCGGCCACCTCTTCCAGCGCCTTCAGCAGCATCTGCCACATCCGCGCCAGAACCCGCATCGCCAGCTGTTCGGCCATCGCGCTGCCGCGCGCGCGCTCGTCCGGCGAAATGGTGGGGTCTTCGGCCGCATCCGGCGTGATCTTCACGACGCTGACCCAATGCGTGATCTCGGCCAGATCGCGCAGCACGGCCAGCGGGTCGGCGCCCTCGGCATATTGGCTGCCCAGCTCGCGCAGCGCGCCGGCGGCATCGCCCTTCAGGATAAAATCCATCAGGTCCAGAACGCGGCCCCGGTCGGCCAGCCCCAGCATCGCGCGGACCTGATCCGCGCCGGTTTCGCCCGCGCCATGGCTGATCGCCTGATCAAGCAGCGAGGTCGCATCCCGGGCCGAGCCCTCGGCCGCGCGGGTGATCAGCGCGAGGGCGTCGTCGGTGATCTGCGCGCCTTCCGACGTGGCGATCCGGCGCAGCAGGCCCAGCATGTCCTCCGGTTCGATCCGGCGCAGGTCGAAGCGCTGGCAGCGGCTGAGAACCGTGACCGGCACCTTGCGGATCTCTGTGGTGGCGAAGATGAATTTCACGTGGGCCGGCGGCTCTTCCAGCGTCTTCAGCAGCGCATTGAAGGCGTTGGTCGAGAGCATGTGCACTTCGTCGATGATGTAGATCTTGTAGCGCGCCGAGGCTGCGCGATAGCGGACCGAGTCGATGATCTCGCGGATGTCGCCCACGCCGGTGCGGCTGGCGGCGTCCATCTCCATTACGTCGACGTGGCGGCCTTCCATGATCGCGACGCAGTGTTCGCAGACCCCGCAGGGTTCGGTCGTCGGGGTTCCGTTTCCATCCGGCCCGATGCAGTTCATCCCCTTGGCGATGATCCGCGCCGTGGTGGTCTTACCGGTGCCGCGGATACCCGTCATGATGAAGGCCTGCGCGATGCGGTCGGCGGCGAAGGCGTTCTTCAGCGTGCGCACCATCGCCTCTTGTCCGACGAGGTCGGCAAAGGTTTCGGGGCGGTATTTGCGGGCAAGCACGCGGTATTCGGAGGGCTGGGTATCTGACATGCGGTCCCGGATGCGGAGAGGATTCTAAAGCGTCGCGTCAGGTTAGAACGGCTGGGGCGGGACGTCCACCGATGGCGGCGGGAACCATCGCCAAGCCGGCGGCGTTCGGCTAGGATTTCAGGGTCAGAGTCGGGGAGTGTGGGGCATGCGTCTTCGCGGTGTGAGAACCAGCAGCAACGTCGAGGATCGCCGTGGGCGTGGCGGCGGCGGCGTGGCGATGGGCGGTATCGGTGGCGTCGGTCTTCTCGTCGTCTTGGCGATTGGATATTTCACCGGAATCGACGTGACGCCGCTGATCGTGGATCAGGGCGGCAGCTATGACCAGCCTTACGAGCCGACCCCCGAGGAAGAGGCGGCGGCGCAATTCACCAGCCAGGTCCTGGCAACCACCGAAGATGTCTGGACGCAGGTGTTCCGCGATCAGCTGAACGCGCAATACGTGCCGCCGACGCTGGTTCTGTTCAGCCGCGTCACGCAAAGCGGTTGTGGCGGCGCGTCGGGCGCGACGGGGCCGTTCTATTGCCCGGTCGATCGCAAGGCCTATATCGACCTCGATTTCTTTGCGACCCTCGAACAGCGCCTTGGCGCGAAGGGCGATTTCGCGGCGGCCTATGTGATCGCCCATGAGGTGGCGCATCACGTTCAAAACCTGGCCGGCATCCTGCCGGAAGTGGATCAGGCCCGGCAGCGGGCGAGCAAGACCGAGGCGAATGCGCTGACAGTGCGGCTGGAACTGCAGGCCGACTGCCTGTCGGGTATCTGGGCCAGCAAGGTGAAGGGCCTGATGGAGCGGGGCGACCTGACCGAGGCGCTGAACGCGGCGCGGCAGATCGGGGACGACAAGCTGCAGCGCGACGCAGGCCGGGTGCCGCAGCCGCATACCTTTACCCACGGCACCTCGGAACAGAGGGCCGGGTGGTTTCAGAGGGGCTATGACAGCGGCGACGTGAACGCCTGCGACACATTCTCGGCCCGGTCCCTGTAACGGGTTTGGGCTGTCCCAGCTAGGACGGGGGGTCATGTCATTGATTTTGCTTGAAAATCAGTGAGTGACCTTTTTGGGACGCCTATTTTCTTGCTCGGGGACGATGTCGGAGGGCGGGATTTACCCCGCCGCCGCCAGCAGGGTTCGCGTATATTCTTCGCGCGGGTTGCCAAAGACCTGCTCCGCTGGGCCCTGTTCGACCACGTCACCCTGCTTCATCACCATAACCTGATGCGACATCGCGCGAACCACCTTCAGGTCGTGCGAGATGAAGAGATAGGCCAGCCCGTATTTCTTCTGGAGGCCGCGCAGAAGCTCCACGATCTGGACCTGGACGGTCATATCCAGCGCGCTGGTCGGTTCATCGAGGACCAGCAGGCGCGGGCGCAGCACCATGGCGCGGGCGATGGCGATCCGCTGGCGCTGGCCGCCCGAAAATTCGTGCGGATAGCGGTCCATGGCGGCCGGGTCGAGACCGGTCTCGACCATCGCCTCGGCCACCAGTTCGCGGCGGTCGCGGGTCGGGTCGACATTGTGGACCGTCAGCCCTTCGGCGATGATCTCGAAACAGGTCATGCGCGGGCTGAGGCTGCCGTAGGGATCCTGGAAGACGATCTGCATGTCCTTGCGCAGACGTCGAAGTTCGCCCGTCGACCACTGTCGCACGTCCTGGCCGTTGAAGACGATGCGGCCCTCGGACGGGATCAGCCGCATGATGGCCAGTGCCAGCGTCGTCTTGCCCGAGCCGCTTTCGCCGACGATCCCCAGGGTTTCGCCTTCGCGGACCGAGATGGTCGCGTCATTCACCGCCTTCACATAGCCGACCGTTCGTTTGAGCAGGCCGCGATGGATCGGGAACCAGACCTTGAGGTGTTCCGTCTCGGCAACCACCTTGGCGTTCGCCGGCACCGGATCGGGCTGGCCTTTCTGCTCGGCGGCCAGCAGCATCCGGGTATAGGGATGCTGCGGGTTGCCGAAGATCTGGGCCGTTGGGCCTGCTTCGACGATTTCGCCACCCTTCATCACGCAGACCCGGTCGGCGATGCGGCGCACGATGCCAAGGTCGTGGGTGATGAAGAGAAGCCCCATGTTCTCGGTCTTCTTCAGCTCGGCGAGCAGTTCGAGGATCTGGGCCTGGATCGTCACGTCAAGCGCGGTGGTCGGTTCGTCGGCGATCAGGATGTCGGGCTTGTTCGCCAGTGCCATGGCGATCATCACGCGCTGACGCTGCCCGCCCGACAGCTGGTGCGGATAGGCGCCGAGGCGGGTTTCGGCGTCGCGGATGCCGACCTTGTTCAGCAATTCCAGCACCCGGGCGCGGGCGGCGTCGCCGCTCAGGCCCTGGTGCAGTTCGAGCGATTCGACCAGCTGCTTTTCGATGGTGTGCAGCGGGTTCAGCGAGGTCATCGGCTCTTGAAAGATAAAGCTGATGTCGTTGCCGCGTACCTTGTGCAGCAACTGGCGGCTGGCGCCGATCATCTCTTGCCCGTCATAGGTGACCGAACCGCCGACCTCGGCGTTGTCGCCCAGCAGCGAGACGGTCGAGAGCGCGGTGACCGATTTGCCGGACCCGGATTCGCCCACCAGCGCGACGGTTTCGCCCCGGTCGAGCGAGAAGGAGACGCCCCTGACGGCCTGCGTGGTCTTGCCGTCCTGACGGAAGGCGACGGTGAGGTTGCGAACGTCCAGCAGGCTCATGAGAATGTCTTCCGCGGGTCGAAGGCATCGCGCACGCCTTCGAAGATGAAGACCAGCAGCGAGAGCATGATGGCGAAGACGCCGAAGGCTGTGAAGGCCAGCCAGGGCGCGTGCAGGTTTTCCTTGGCCTGAAGCGTCAGCTCGCCCAGCGACGGCGCGGTCGAAGGCAGGCCGAAGCCGAGGAAATCGAGCCCGGCGAGCGAGCCGATGGTGCCGGTGACGATGAAGGGCATGAAGGTCAGCGTGGCGACCATGGCATTGGGCAGCATGTGGCGGAACATGATCGTCATGTTCGACACGCCAAGCGCCTTGGCGGCGCGGACGTATTCGAAGTTGCGCGCGCGCAGGAATTCGGCGCGCACGACTCCGACCAGACCCATCCAGCCGAAGAGGACCATGAGGAAGACCAGCAGCCAGAAGGAGCGGTCGAAGACGGCGAACATGATGATGATGACATATAGCATCGGGACCGAGCTCCAGATCTCGATGAAGCGCTGGAAAAGCAGGTCGGTGCGGCCGCCGAAATAGCCCTGCACGGCGCCGGCGGCGATGCCGAGAACGCTGGAGAGCGCCGTGACGACGAGGGTGAAGGCGATGGACAGCCGAAACCCGTGGATCACCCGCGCCAGCACGTCATGCTTGGTGTCGTCGGTGCCGAGCAGGTTCTGCCCGTTCGGAGGCAGGGGCGCCGCGCCGGGGCGGTCGACCGGCGTGTCGTAGGAGTAAGGGATCAGCGGCCAGATCATCCAGCCCTTTTCCACCGGTTTGCCGTCGACGGTGCCGTCGGCGGCATCGGCGACCACGGTCTCGGGTTCGTAGAGGCATTCGTTGATGCCGCCGGTGGCGATCAGGCACTGAACCTCGGGGTCGCGGTAGACCGCCTCGGTCTGGAAGTCGCCGCCGAAGGCGCTCTCGGGATAGAACTGCCAGATCGGGGTATAGAATTCGCCACGGTAGCTGATCAGGATCGGCTTGTTATAGGCCAGAAACTCGGCGAACAGGCTGAGGCCGAAGAGCAGCAGGAAGATCCAGAGCGACCAGAAGGCGCGGCGGTTGCGTTTGAAATTGCGCCAGCGGCGCTGGTTCAGCGGGGACAGGGTCATTCAGCCCTCGCGCTTTTCGAAGTCGATGCGCGGATCGACAAGGACATACATCAGGTCCGAGATGATACCGACCACAAGGCCCATGATGCCCATGATGAACAGCGTGCCGAACATGATCGGATAGTCGCGCGCCAGTGTCGCCTCGAACCCCATGCGGCCCAGCCCGTCGAGCGAGAAGATGGTCTCGATCAGTAGCGAGCCGGTGAAGAAGACGCCGATGAACACGCTGGGAAAGCCGGCGATCACGATCAGCATCGCGTTGCGGAAGACGTGGCCGTAGAGGACGCGTCGGTCGGGCAGGCCCTTGGCGCGGGCGGTCATCACGTATTGCTTGCGGATTTCGTCAAGGAAGCTGTTCTTGGTCAGCAGCGTCAGCGTGGCGAAGGCCGAGATGGTCATGGCGGTGATCGGCAGGACCATGTGCCAGAAGTAGTCGAGGATCTTGGCGGGCCAGGACAGGCTGTCCCAGTTTTCCGACACGAGATCGGCGCGGGGAAACCATTGCCAGTAGCTGCCGCCGGCAAAGACGACCAGCAGCAGGATGGCGAAGAGATACGAGGGGATCGCATAGGCGACGATGATCGCGCCCGAGGTCCAGGTGTCGAAGGGGCTGCCGTCCTTTACCGCCTTGCGGATGCCGAGCGGGATCGAAATCAGGTAGGCAATCAGCGTCGACCAGAGACCGAGCGAGATCGAGACCGGCATCTTTTCGAGCACGAGGTTGATCACGCTTTCCGAGCGGAAGAAGCTTTGGCCGAAATCGAGCCGCATGTAGTTCCACATCATGTCGACGAAGCGTTCCAGCGGCGGCTTGTCGAAGCCGTATTCCTTTTCAAGCTGGGCGATGAACTTGGGGTCGAGACCGCGCGCGCCGATATAGCGCTCGTCTCCGCCGCCGGCGGACTGGTCCATGTTTGCGGCATCGCCGCCGCCGCCGGTGAAGCCGCCGAACACATCGCCCTGGCCCTGCGCCCGGGCGATGGCCTGTTCGACGGGGCCGCCGGGGACAAACTGGACCAACGCGAAGTTGATGACCATGATCCCCAGAAGGGTGGGCACGATCAGCAGGAGCCGGCGAAGGATATAGGCGCCCATCCGGGGTCTACCTCAGCGCGCCGGCCGCTCGCAGGGCCTCGGCCTTTGCCTGATCGAACCACCAGAAATCGAGATAGCCGAGATCGTAGGGCGGCAGCGGGTCAGGATGTTCATACTGGTCGTAATAGGCGACCCAGTAATTCGGCTTGTACCAGACCGGGATCATGATGAATTCGTACCGCAGCGCCCGGTCGAGCGCCATCAGGGTCGCGCGCTCTTCCTCGACGCTTTGCGCCTGCAGCGAGGCGTCGATGATCTTGTCGACCAGCGGGCTGGCCAGGCCGGCCGGGTTGAACAGCGAGTCGCCGCCATCGGCCGGGGTGCCATACATCTGCGAGAGGCCGGTGCCGGTGCCGAGGAAGGGTCGGTAGAAGTCGAAGATCAGGTCGTAATCGTTGTCCCGTTCGCGCAGCGTATACTGCGCCGAGTCGACCTTTTGGAGTTCGGCGGAAATGCCCATCGACACGAGGTTCGCGACGAAGGCCTCCATTGCGCCGCTGAGCGTGCCTTCGTTGGCCTTGTTGAACAGGAACGTCAGCGACAGCAGTTCGCCCGCTGCATTGCGCCGCTTGCCATCGCTGCCCACGGGCCATCCGGCCTCGTCGAGCAGCTTCATGGCCCTGCGCAGGTTGCGGCGGTCGCTCAGCCGCTCGGGGTCGGAGGTGTGCGGCATCAGTGCCGGTTCGGTCAGCATTTCGGGCTGCACCAGGTCGCCCAGCGACTTGAGAAAGTCGAGTTCGGCGCCCTGCGGCGCATCGGTCGCCATGATCGGCGTGTCCTGCGAGAAGGAGCTGCGCTGTTTGAACAGCCCGTATTGCAGGCTCTCGTTGGTCCATTCGAAGTTATAGCCCAGGGCAACCGCCTCGCGCACACGCTTGTCCTTGAGGATGTCGCGGCGCAGGTTGAAGACGATGCCGGTGGCGGTCGGGGGCGTGCCGTCGGGCAGTTCCGTGCGGATCACCTGACCATCGGCGATCTTGGGGAAATTGTAGTTCGACGCCCATTTCTTCGAGTCGCTCTCGACCCGGAAGGTGTAGTCGCCGGCCTTGAACGCCTCGAAGGCCACGGTGTCGTCGCCGAAATATTCGATCCGGATGCGGTCGAAGTTGTGGCGGCCCTTGTTGATGGGCAGATCCTTGCCCCAGTAGTCGGGATTGCGCTTGTAGACGATGCGGCGGTTCACGTTCACCGTTTCGACGATATAGGGCCCGGATCCGGGCGAGGTTTCCAGCCGGCTTTCATCCAGCCGCGCGCCGGTGTCCTCGTACCACTTCTTCGACCAGACCGGCACGCCGCCGACCTGGTCGATCAGGCTGCGCCGCGAGATGCCCTCGACGAAGGTGAACTTGATGGTGTGCGGGTCGATCACCTCGACGCTTTTCATGCGCTTGGAGACCCCGGCGCGGTACGACGGCAGGCCCTGTTCGAGCAGCAGCTCGTGGCTGAACTTCACGTCCTCGGCGGTGACCGGGGTGCCGTCCGAGAATTTCGCCTCGGGGCGCATGTGGAAGATGACCCAGTTCTTGCCTTCGTCGTATTCGACGCTTTCGGCCAGCAGGCCGTAGCCTTCGTCGTAGGTGTCGGCGCTTTCGGTCAGAAGGCTTTCATACATCATCGACGACAGCATCCCGGCGCGGCCCTTGACCGCATAGGGGTTCATCGAATCGAAGGTGCCGGTGGCGCTGACGGAAATCTCGCCGCCTTTCGGGGCCTCGGGGTTCACATACGCCAGGTGATCGAAGTCCGCCGGGTAGGTCAGATCGCCATAGAAGGAGTAGCCGTGGCTCTTGATGATCTTCTCATCTCCGCGCGCCGTGCCTGCGAGACCGACCGCCGTGATCAGCATCAGCAGAAGCGCCAGCAGGGGCTGAACGGGATCCGCCGCGCGGGTTGCCGCAGCTGAACGGGTGTGGATCATCGGGTAGGTCCTCCATCGGCTGGGACCGGGCTCCTGGCCCAGGTTCAGCCTAGGTAAAGGCCCGGGGGGCCAACATTCAAGTTGAGAATATGTGATCTTTCTTGAATGCCGGGACAAAACAGAAGGGCCGCTGCAATGGCAGCGGCCCTGAAAGGCTGGACATAACCGGTTGGGTTATTTCACGATGCTTTCCAAATAGGCCACAAGATCGGCCCGCTCTTCGATCTTCTTCAGACCGGCAAAACCCATGGTGGTGCCGGGAACCACACCCTTGGGGTTGGTCAGGAATTCGTTCAGATGTTCTGGAGTCCAGGTGCCTTCGACGCCCTGCATCGCTGCCGAATAGGAAAAGCCCGGTTCGGACGCGACATCGCGGTTGACCACGCCGTAGAGCGAGGGACCCGTGCCGTTCACGCCATCCTCGATCTTGTGGCAGGCACCGCACTTCTTGAAGACATTGGCACCCTTGGCGACATCGGCCTCGGCCACCAGAGCGTTGAAATCGACCTGCTCTGCCGGTTCGGCGCTTTCGCTCGGGCCGGTGTCGATCACATAGGCCGCTTCACCGTGGCCGCCGACATGATAGATCGCCTCGGCCGCCCATTTGCCAAGCAGCAGCACGAGAAAAGCGCCGCACAGCGAAGCCACCACCTTGGTTGTCGTCATCGTATCCATTTGGTCGCGAGTCCATTTGATCTGTTTGGGCGGTTGTCTAAGCCTTCCCCTTCTCCGAGGCAAGGTATAGACACCGCGACCAAACGACCAGCCCCCAGTTGTTGCAGGAAAATGTGCACATGACCGACCGCATCGCCTTTCAGGGAGAGCTTGGCGCCTACAGCCACGAGGCCTGCCGCAACGCCCGCCCCGACATGGAGGCGCTGCCCTGCCGCAGTTTCGAGGACGTGATCGAGGCGGTCCAGTCGGGCAAGGCCGAGCTGGCGATGCTGCCGGTCGAGAATTCGACCTATGGCCGGGTCGCCGACATCCACCGGCTGCTGCCCGAAAGCGGGCTGCACATCGTCGACGAGGCCTTCGTGCGGGTGCATATCTCGCTGATGGCGCTGCCCGGCGTGCGGGTCGACCAGCTGGAGAGCGTTCGCGCGCATCCGGTGCTCTTGCCGCAGGCGAAAAGCTATCTGGCCCGATACGGCATTCGTGGCGAGGCGGCGGCGGACAGTGCGGGGGCGGCGGCTGATATCGCCCGCGAGGGGCTGCGCACGGTCGGCGCGCTGGCGTCCGATCTGGCGGCCGAGATCAACGGGCTGCACATCCTCGCGCGCCACATCGAGGACCATGCCCACAACACGACACGCTTTCTGATCATGGCGCGCGAAGCCGATCACAGCCGGCGCGGCACGCATGGAATGATCACGACCTTTGTCTTCCAGGTGCGCAACATTCCGGCGGCGCTCTACAAGGCGATGGGCGGTTTCGCGACCAACGGGATCAACATGACCAAGCTGGAAAGCTATATGGTCGATGGCAATTTCACCGCCACCCAGTTCTATGCCGATATCGAGGGTCACCCGGAGGATGCGAATGTCCGCCTGGCCCTGGACGAGCTGTCGTATTTCACCACCAATACCGAAATTCTGGGCGTCTACCCTGCCGCGATGGAGCGCGGCTGACCGCACTCAGGCCGTGCGGCCCTGACGCTGTTCCAGCGACTTGGCGAAGGCGGCGACCTTCAGCTTGAACCGCTTGTTCAGGGTCGCCTTGGCGAGCCGGAAGGATTGCACCAGCAGGCGGGCCGAAAGCGTCTTGGGTTTGACCTCAAGAACCACCGCCAGGCGGGTGCGCCGTTTCGACAGCGACAGCAGGTCGAGCGTCAGTGTGCCGTCAAGCCCCTGCGAATCGGCTTCGAAGCGCATCGCGGTGGGCCGGTCGTATTGCGCCAGTTGCAGGGTCAGATCGCGGGGCTTGCCGCGCAGGGAAAAGCGGGCGGTCCAGGCCATGCCGCGCCCGGGCGGATGCATGTCCCTTTCGCGCTGCACCTCGATCCCGCGCCGGATCGCGGAACGCTCGTAGCCCTCGAAGTCGGAGAGCATGGCGAAGACCTCGTCGATCGGGGCTTCGATATCTTCCTTGGTGGAAAATTGCATATGTCTTCCGTTCGGTTCGGCCGTTCCCCGGAATCTGGGGTCAATCGAGCGTGTCCGCAAGCCAGTTCTGCAAGAGGAAATGGGCGATGGCGCCTTTTCGGGCCGGGCGGATCTTTGGATGCTCGCCGGCAAAGACCTGCATCATCTCCTCGCGGGTGACCCAGATCGCGTCATCGAGTTCCTCGGGATCGCAGTGGATCTCGGTCGTCAGCGCCTCGCCCCGGCAGCCCATCATCAGTGAGGCGGGGAAGGGCCAGGGCTGGCTGGAGAGATACTCGACCTTTCCCACCTTGATGCCGGACTCTTCCAGGACTTCGCGCCGGACTGCCGCTTCGATCGTCTCGCCCGGTTCTATGAAGCCGGCGAGACAGGAATACATTCCCTGCGGCCAGCCGTGCGAGCGGCCCATGAGAACCGAATTGCCATGGGTGATCAGCATGATGACCACCGGGTCGGTGCGGGGGAAGTGCTGTGCCTTGCAGGCGGGGCAGCCGCGCTGCCAGCCGGCGTGGCTGACATCGCTGGCGTGGCCGCATTTGGCACAGAACCGGTGAGAACCGTGCCAGTTGACGATCGCCTTGGCGGTGGCAACCAGTTCGGCATCGCGCGGCGACAGCGCGAACATGATGCGCCGCAGTTCGGCAAAGACATAACCGGGCGGGAAATCGGGGTGAGTCTGTTCGGAAGGGTCGAAGAAGCTGCCCAGCGAGGAGATATCCTGGCCCTCCGGCTCCCATCCCGAGATGTCGACCGCGAAATTCGGCGCGCCGCTGGTTTCGAGCCCCAGGAAGACCGGAGCCTCGATCTCGCCCTTGAACCCTTTCTTCAGGACCGGATGAGTCATCGGCACCAGCGCCAGGCGCTCGCCCTCGACCAGCGGCTTGCCGCGCCACAGAAGAACGCAGGCGGCGTCGTCATGGGCCAGGGCGGCGGCCAGCGCGGCGGGGTCGTTCCTGACCTTGGCTGCGCGGTCCAGACCGGCGCCGCCGAATGTTACCTGTTCCGCCGTCCGCATGCCTGTCTCTCCGCCACCGTTTGGCCGCTGGCATGGCACAGGCCGCGGGACAATTCAATTCCAGCGGCCTTTTGCTTTTGCGTGCCGGATGTGACACAGATCGGAACAAGGCCCGCAGGGGCCAGCGCCGTCAGGAACGCACGGCGGCGCAGGTTGGGGGATAGCCTGTCCGCGATGTCCGGGAACCGACAGCAGCCACTGCCCGGGCGCGATCCTGCGCCATCGGGGGGCGTGGCCCGGCTGCGTTTGCTGTCCACCACCGATCTTCACATGCAGCTGACCAGCTTCGACCATGCCACCGGGCGCAGAGGTGCCGGGCCCGGGCTGGCGCGGACCGCGACACTAATCGACCGGGCGCGGGCCCAGGCGGAGCGGGACGGGGCGCTGTGCCTGCTGTTCGACAATGGCGATGCCCTGCAGGGCGGCGCGCTGGGCGAACTGGCCGCGACCCGGCCCGAGGCACCACATCCGATGATGCGCGCCTTTGCACATCTGGGCTATGACGCGCTGGGCCTCGGCAACCACGATTTCGACGCGGGTACGGATTGGCTGTCCAACGTGCTGGCGCAGGCGCCCTGTCCGGTGATCTGCACCAACCTTCGCGGCGCCGAAGGCTTTGCGCCCTTTGCCGTGCTCGAGCGAGCGGTCCGGGTGGATGATCGCGTTGTGATCCTGCGCGTCGGCGTGCTGTCCATGGTGCCGCCGCAGACGGTGATGTGGAATGCGCACCGTCTGTCACCTCGGGTGAGCGCCGAGGATATGCTGGAAGCCGCCCGCGCAGTCTTGCCCGCGCTGGCCGACTGCGACGTGATCGTGGCGCTGGCGCATAGCGGGCTGGGTGCTGCGTCACCCCTGCCGGGGGCTGAAAATGCGGCGCGGGCACTGTCGCGGCTGAGCGGAATCGATGCGGTGATCGCGGGACACACCCACGAGTGCCTGTCGCGCCGCGGTGGACCTGTGGCCGGCGCACCTGTGGTGATGGCGGGGGCCAACGGATCGCACCTGGGGGTGATCGATCTGGTCCTGCGCTCGGAGGGTTCCGGGCGATGGCGGCGCGCGAAGGCGCAGGTGGCGGTGCGGGCCGCGGGGCCGGAGGTGCCGGAAGACCCGGGCGTTGTCGCCCTGATGGAAGACGACAATGCCGCTGCGCAGGCGCTGATGGCGCGGCCGGTCGGGCATACAGAGGCGCCGCTCCACAGCTATTTCACCTTTTTCGCGCCCGATCGCGCCCTGGCGATCGTGGCGGCGGCGCAAGCGGCGGCGCTGAGCCCTTTTCTGGCGGGTCGGCAGGAAGCGATGCTGCCCCTGCTGTCGGCCGTCGCCCCGGGCCGGTTCGGTGCCCGCGCCGGGCCGTCCAGCTATACAGACATTCCTGCGGGGCCAATCGCGTTGCGCCATCTGATCGACCTGCAGGCCTTTGCCAACGATCTTCACGCGGTGGTCGTCACCGGCGCGCAACTTGCTGACTGGATCGAGCATTCGGCGGGGGTGTTCCACAGGATCCAGACGGGATCCCGGGACGCGGCGCTGCTGGACCCGGCCCTGCCGGGGCACGATTTCGACGTGCTGCACGGGGTGACCTACCAGATCGACCTGTCGCGACCGTCGCGTTTCCACCCGGACGGGCGCCTGCGCAAATCAGGCGGGCGACGGGTGACGGCGTTGCATCACGCAGGCCGGGCGGTGGCGCCGGATCAGCGTTTTGTCGTGGCGCTCAACAGCTTCCGGTCGGCCGGGGGCGGCAACTTCGCGGCCCTGCGCGGGGCGCAGCGGATCGCCTTGCCGTGGGTGCCGCTGCGCGATGCGCTGCGCGATTATCTGGCCGGCCGGCTGGCGCGCGATCCGCTTGCGGATGCGCCGCCGCCCTGGCGTTTCGCGCCCATGCCGGGCACACGCGTCTGTGTGCCGACCGGCCCGGGCGCAGGCACGTATCTGGACGAGCTTGCCGGACGCGGGGTCGAAGTTGGTGGGCTGGACAAGGCGGGATTCCTGCGGCTTTTCGTGCCGCTCTGATGCGAGGTTGCGAATCCCGCGCGCTGCGCCTATATCGCCCTCCGAGAGGTTGGCGCGGGCGAGCGCCTCGCCAACCTGGTCAGGTCCGGAAGGAAGCAGCCACAACGAGTCCCGCTTGGGTCGATGTCCAGCCTCTCACTTTTCTCCCTCAAATCCGCGACCCGGTGGTAAGCCCTGCGCCCTGCTGCGCCTGACTTCGGCCGCTTGTCCTGACTCTCTTCCCTTGTTTCCCGGCCAGCGTCCCTGGACGCAATATTTCGTGGCCTGGCGCGGGGCGCCGGGTCGTCGCAGATGGCAGCTTGCGGGACATTATGTAATGTTATGATATAACATATCATGAGATGAGAGATGACACATTCAGACCTACGCCTTCCCGTCACCGTCCTGTCGGGGTTCCTGGGGGCCGGAAAGACGACGCTCTTGAATGCGGTCCTGAACAACCGCGAGGGGCGGCGGGTCGCCGTCATTGTCAACGACATGTCCGAGGTGAACATCGACGCGGACCTCGTGCGCGGTGGCGAGGCAAATCTCAGTCATACCGAAGAGCGGCTGGTCGAAATGACCAACGGCTGCATCTGCTGCACCTTGCGGGACGATCTGTTGCAGGAGGTGCGGCGACTGGCCGACGAGGGGCGCTTTGACTATCTGCTGATCGAGGGCACTGGGATCTCCGAGCCCCTGCCGGTGGCGGCCACCTTCGAGTTTCGTGATGAAACAGGCGCCAGCCTTTCGGACGTGGCGCGGCTGGACACGATGGTGACGGTGGTGGACGCGGTCAACCTGCTGGGCGATTACAGCAGCCATGATTTCATCCGGGATCGGGGCGAAAGCCTGGGCGAGGGCGATGACAGGACGCTGGTCGATCTGCTGGTCGATCAGATCGAATTCGCCGATGTCGTGGTTCTGAACAAGATCAGCGATGCGGGGCCCGAGCGGCTGGACGCGGCGCGCAAGATCATTGCCGCGCTGAACCCGGACGTGCGGATCGTCGAGACGGATTACGGACGGGTGCCCGGCGCGGCGATCTTCGATACCGGGCGATTCGACTTCGACAGGGCGCATCTGCATCCAGCCTGGGCCAAGGAGCTCTACGGTTTTGCCGAGCACGTGCCCGAAACCGAGGAATACGGGGTTTCGTCTTTCGTCTATCGCGCCCGGCGGCCGTTCGATCCGCAGAAGGTCTTCGAGGTGCTGAACGGACCCATGCCGGGTGTCATCCGGGCCAAGGGCCATTTCTGGATTGCGACCCGGCCGGACTGGCTGGCCGAATTCTCGCTGGCCGGGGCCCTGAGTAGCGTCAAGCCATTGGGCCGATGGTGGGCCTCGGTCGCCAGTGAGCGCCGGCCGAGCCATCCGGAGGCGGCGGCCTATCTCGCCCGGCACTGGCAGGAGCCCTATGGCGACCGGCGGCAGGAACTGGTGTTCATCGGGACGGGGATGGACAGGGCTGCGATCACCGCTGCGCTGGACCGCGCCCTGACGGGCGGCGAGGCCGAATTTGCGCCGGATCTGTGGGCGCAGTTGCCCGATCCCTTTCCGGTCTGGCGGTCGCCTGCGCCGGAGGGCTGAGGCGCGAGGCCTTCAGTCGGACCGCGTCTCCGTAAGGCTGGCGCGCAGGCGATCTTCGTCGAGCCCCAGCCCGGAAAACAGGGCCCAAGCGTGGACGCCCTGGAAGAAGAACAGCTCCCACCCCGAGATGATGGAGAGACCCGCCGCCCGGGCGTCCTGAAGGAACCGGGTGTCGGTCGGCGTATAGACTGCGTCGAAGGCCCATTCGGCTCCGGCCATGGCCGGGGCGACGAGCGGAGTGCCCTCGTAACCCACCATACCGACCGGCGTGCAGTTGATCAGGCCCGCGGCGCCGTCGGCGGCCTTTTCGGCGCTGGTCCAGGTCGAGATGTCCATGTCAGGGGCGGCGGCCTGCAGCGCGGCGGCAAGGGCCTGGGCCTTGGCTGGCTCTCGGTCGACAAGGCGCAAAGATCGGGTTCCGAGCCCGGCAAGACCAAAAGCGACGGCCCGTCCGACTCCCCCGCTGCCGATCATCAGCACCGTGCCGGTCGGACGCGCGCCCCGCTGGCTGCGATAGGCCGCCATGAAACCGGAGTGATCGGTGTTGAATCCCTTTGCGCCGGTCTGGGTGAAGATCACCGTGTTGACCGCTCCCATGGCCCGCACCAGCGGCTCATCGACCGTCACCCGGCCTGCCGCGACTTCCTTGTAGGGGTAGGTGATATTGATGCCGCGATATCCCTGCGCCGCGCAGGTGTCGAACACCTCGTCAAAGCTCTGCCCAAGGGTCCTGGGGACCAGCCTTTCGTAGGTGACCTGCACATGGTTCTGCTCTCCGGCAAGGCGGTGCAGCACCGGGGCGCGCGATTGGGCGATGTTGTCGCCGATCAGGCCGAGTTTCAGGGAGGTGTCGGTCATCGCTGCGTCTCCTCCGCGCCCCCATGCCCGCAGTGGGGACCGCGCACGCGTGTGCGCAGTCCGTCGTAGATCAAAAATCCAGATGCTCGACGTTCAGCGCGTTCTGCTGGATGAACTCGCGGCGGGGTTCCACGGTGTCGCCCATGAGCTTGGTGAAAAGGTCATCGGCCTCGACCATGTCGTCGACCTTGACGCGCAGGAAGGTCCGCGCATTGGGGTCGAGCGTGGTTTCCCAGAGCTGTTCGGGGTTCATCTCGCCCAGACCCTTGTAACGCTGCAGCGACAGGCCCTTCTGACCCTCTTCCAGGATCGCGGCCAGCAGGCCGAGCGGCCCGAAGATAGTCTGGTTGCGGTCGCGGCGTTCAAGCGTCGCGGGCGAGCCGTAGATCTCTTGCAAGCCCTTGGTGAAGCTGCCGGTCTTGCGCGCCTCGCCCGAGCGCAGCATCGGGCCGTCAAGCGTGCGCACCTCTTCCACGCCGCGCAGGATGCGGGCGAGACGGATGCCGTGATCCTGGGTGATGCGGCCCTGCCACCCGCGTTCATATTCCAGCGCGATCAGGTCGAGCCGGCGGGCGACCGTATCGGCGACGCCCTGAAGGTCGGCATCTACCGCCCCGGGCACGAAGGCACCCGCGACAGCCGCCTGTTCCAGAATGTGGCGCGGGTAATGTGTCGGGAAGGCGTCCAACACGCGCTTAAGCTGGCGCGCCTCGTCCACCACCCGCGCCAGGTCGGCGCTGGTGATCTCTTCGCCCGAGCCCAGCCGCAGCCGCGCGCCTTCGACGCCCTGATGGATCAGGTAATCGTCCAGCGCGGCCTGGTCCTTGAGATAGACCTCGGACTTGCCGCGCGCCACCTTATAGAGCGGCGGCTGGGCGATATAGAGATAGCCGCCCTCGATCAGCTCGGGCATCTGGCGATAGAAGAAGGTCAGCAGCAGGGTGCGGATGTGCGCGCCGTCGACGTCCGCATCGGTCATGATGACGATCTTGTGGTAGCGCAACTTCTTGATGTCGAATTCGTCGCGCCCGATCCCTGTGCCAAGCGCCATCACCAGGTTGCCGATCTCCTGACTGCCCAACATGCGGTCGAACCGCGCGCGTTCCACGTTCAGGATCTTGCCGCGCAGGGGCAGGACCGCCTGGGTCATGCGGTCACGGCCCGTCTGCGCCGAACCGCCGGCCGAGTCTCCCTCGACCAGGAAGAGTTCGGTCTTGGCCGGATCCTTTTCCGAGCAATCCTTGAGCTTGCCCGCGAGAAAGTTCACGTCCATCGCCGTCTTGCGCCTGGTCAATTCGCGCGCCTTGCGGGCGGCCTCGCGGGCCAGCGCGGCCTCGATGATCTTGCCGACGATGGTCTTGGCCTCGTTGGGGTGTTCCTCGAACCACTCGGTCAGTTTCTCGTTCACCAGGTTCTCGACCGCCGGGCGCACTTCGGAGCTGACCAGCTTGTCCTTGGTCTGCGAGCTGAACTTGGGATCGGGCACCTTGACCGACAGCACGCAGGTCAGCCCCTCGCGGGCGTCGTCGCCGGTGAAGTTGACCTTCTCCTTTTTGGCGATGCCGCTGTCCTGGGCGTATTTCGTGATCGTCCGGGTCAGCGCGCCGCGAAAGCCGGCCATATGTGTGCCGCCGTCGCGCTGGGGAATGTTGTTGGTGAAGGGCAGCACCGTCTCGTGATAGCTGTCGTTCCACCACATCGCGACTTCCACGCCGATGCCGTCGCGCTCGCCCGAGATGAAGATCGGTTCGGGCATCGCCGAGGTCTTGGACCGGTCGAGATAGCGCACGAATTCCCGCACGCCCCCTTCGTAGAAGAGTTCCGAGCGCAGCGCCTCGGCGGGGCGTTCGTCGATCAGGATGATGCGGACGCCGGAGTTCAGGAAGGCCAGCTCGCGCAGGCGGCGCTCCAGTGTCTCGAAGCTGTATTCGAGGTTCGAGAAGGTGGTAGTCGAGGCGAGAAAGCGCACCTCGGTGCCCTTTTCGCCAGGGGCATCGCCCACCACGCGCAGATGTTCGACCGTATCGCCCCGTTCGAAGCGCGCGAAGTGTTCCTTGCCCTTGCGCCAGATCCGCAGTTCCAGCCAGTCCGACAGCGCGTTGACGACCGAGACGCCAACGCCGTGCAGACCGCCCGAGACCTTGTAGGAGTTCTGGTCGAACTTCCCGCCCGCGTGCAGCTGGGTCATGATGACCTCGGCGGCGGAAACGCCTTCCTCTTCGTGGATGTCGGTCGGGATTCCCCGGCCGTTGTCGCGCACCGATACGCTGGAATCCGCGTGGATCTTGACGGTGACGGCGTCGGCATGACCGGCCAGCGCCTCGTCGATGCCGTTGTCCACCACCTCGTAGACCATGTGGTGCAGGCCCGAGCCGTCGTCAGTGTCGCCGATGTACATGCCGGGCCGCTTGCGGACCGCATCCAACCCTTTGAGAACCTTGATGGAATCGGCGCCGTATTCCTGCGGCGACTGTGCGTCTTCGGACATCCGGAATATCCTTGTTGATTTCGGGATTTTATACTGACTCTTGGGGGGCTTGTCACGCGCTCGCCCAAGATTTTGTGTCATGTGAGGGGAATGATTGCGGCCACGCAGATCAACAGGACTCCGGCAACCAGATTGGTCTTGCGGATGGCCGAGGGAGAGCCCAGCCGTGCGCGCATCCGGTCGACCAGTCCGGCCAGCGCAAGATTGCCGAGCAGCGGCACCATCTGCGAGACTGCGACGATGGCGGCGATGTCCCATCCGTTCAGGCCGCGCAGGTCGAAGAAGCCGGGCAGCAGCCCCATGTAGAACAGAATGGCCTTGGGATTGCCCAGGATCACCGCCATGCCGGCCGCGAAACCGGCCCAGGCGCCGGGGCGGGTCAGGCGGCGGTCGGCGGTGATGGGGCGGTCGGCGCCGCGCAGCGTCAGGATGCCCATGGCCAGAAACATCACCACGGCCATGGCCTTCAACACCATCTGGACGCCGGCAAAGGCGGTGACGAACCAGCTGACGCCGAGGATGGCCAGAACCGGCCAGAGCATGTCGCCGACGACAACGCCCAGCGCCAGCGGCACGGCAGAGCGGAACCCGCCCGACAGGGTGCGCGCGATCAGCGCCATCCAGACTGGCCCGGGGGTGAGGAACAGCACCATCACGCCGCCGGCATAGAGCAACAGATCCCAAGGGGAGATTGTCATCGCTGCACCACACTCGATTCCGCGCCGCTCTCGGTCACCTCCAGCCGTTGCGCCCTGTCGCCCAGGTCCTCGAACAGTTCCGGCCCTGTTCCGGTCATCCAGGCCTGGGCCTTCAAAGCGCAGATCTCGTCATAAAGCGCCGCGCGCCGGCCAGCGTCGAGATGGGCGGCGACCTCATCCAGCAACAGAATAGGCGGCGCGCCGACATCCTCGGCCAGGGCCCGGGCATTGGCCAGGATCAGCGAGATCAGCAGCGCCTTCTGCTCGCCGGTCGAGCAATCGCTGGCCGGAATGCCCTTGGCCGCATAGGTGCCGTAGAGGTCGGTCCGGTGCGGCCCGACCAGCGTCCGACCGGCCGCCATGTCGCGAAACCGGCTCTCGGACAGCGCCTCTTTCAGATCGGCCTCGGTTGCGGGCATTTCTCCCTCGGACTGTTGGAGTTCCAGCGTGGCGGCTGGGAAGGCGGTTTGCGCGCCCTCCTGCGCCGATTGTACGCGGGTGAGGGCAGTCTGGCGGGCGAGGTCGATGCGATGTCCCGCCTCGGCCATCTGAGATTCCAGCGCGCCATACCAGAAGGCGTCGCGCACCTGATCCTTGAGCAGCCGGTTGCGTTCGCGCATCGCCTTTTCATAGGTCAGCGTCGCCTCGGCGTGACCGGGATCGAAGCTGAGTACCATGCGATCCAGAAACCGGCGGCGCCCCTCTGCGCCCTCGATCCACAGCCGGTCCATCGCCGGGATCAGCCAGAGCACCCGCGCAATCCGGCCCAGCGCCAGCTGGGAGGCGGCCTTGCCGTCGATCAGAACCTGCCGCGCAGCTCCGTCTTCCGACCAGGTCTCGACCTCATGCTGCTGGCCCTGAGTGTCGACCAGGCCCGACAGCTTCCATCCCAGCGCCTCCGGGCGGCGGGTCATCTCGCTGGCGCTGGCGCGCCGCAGTCCGCGGCCGGGCGAAAACAGCGAGACGGCCTCGATCAGATTCGTCTTGCCGGCGCCGTTGGGGCCATAGATCGCGACGGGGCGCGCATCGACCGACACGCGCGCGAGACGGTGCGATCGGAAGTGGGACAGCGTCAGCGATTTAAGGGCAAGGGCGCACATGGTTCAGCCCGAGCGGGACAACTTTTGGGGCGCGGTGGCGCGGTTGTGTGGCGGCCGGATGGCGCTGCTCACACCCGCATCGGCATCACGACGTAGACCGCGCTGGTGTCGTTGCCTTCCCGCATCAGCGTCGGGTCGGCGGCCGAATTGAACATGAAGACGGCGTTTTCGCGGTCCACCTGGCTGGCGATTTCCAGCAGGTATTTCGCGTTGAACCCGATCTCGAGCCGCTCATCGCCATAGGCCACGGCGAGCTCTTCCTCGGCAGCGCCGCTGTCGGGGGCGTTGACCGAGAGGATCAGCCGGTCTTCGTCCAGCTGCAGCTTGACTGCGCGCGAGCGTTCCGAGCTGACGGTGGCCACGCGGTCGACCGCACGGGCGAATTCGGCGGCATCCACTTCCAGCCGGCGCGTGTTGCCCTGCGGAATCACGCGGGTGTAGTCGGGGAAGGTGCCGTCGATCACCTTGGAGGTCAGGGTGATTTCGGGGGTGGCAAACCGCACCTTGGTCTCGCTGACCGAGACGGCGATCTTGGCGTCGTCGTCGTCCAGCAGCTTGCGCAGCTCGCCCACCGTCTTGCGGGGAACGATCACGCCGGGCATCGTCTCGGCCCCTTCGGGCAGGGGCGCGTCGATGCGGGCCAGGCGGTGGCCGTCGGTGGCGACGCAGCGCAGCACGCGGCCATCCTCGCCCTCGGCGACATGCATGTAGACGCCATTCAGGTAATAGCGGGTCTCTTCCGTCGAAATCGCGAATTTCGACTTGTCGAACAGGCGGCGCAGAACGGTGGCCGGGGCGGCGAAGTTGCTCTCGTATTCCGACGAGGCCATCACCGGGAAATCTTCCTTGGGCAAGGTGGCGAGCGAGAAGCTGGAGCGCCCGGCATCCACCGCCAGCCGGCCCGCGGCGCTGTCGGCGGTCAGCGTGACCAGCGCGCCATCGGGCAACTTGCGCACGATCTCGTGCAGGGTAGTGGCCGACACCGTGGTCGCGCCTGCGCGTTCCACCTGGGCGACGGCGCGATCGACCACTTCGATGTCAAGGTCGGTGGCGCGGAAATGGACATGCTCGCCCTCGGCCTCGATCAGCACGTTGGCGAGGATCGGAATCGTATTGCGCCGCTCCACGACCGACTGCGCCTGTGCGACCGCCTTGAGCAGCGCGCCGCGTTCGATGCTGAGTTTCATGCCCTCGCTCCTGAGCCTATGCCGGGATCGGCAACGTACCCCATTCGTTGCCCGGCACAAGCGTTTTATTGCCGACCTTCAGCCTGTTCGGGGCTTTGTGGGATAGAAACAACCCGCCCGGGCGCAGCGGCCGCAAAGCGGCCCCACGCCCGGGCGCGACACTTAAGGTTTGGGCGCTGCGGGGGTGGCCCCCGACAGCCGCGCGATCTCGGACTTCACTTCGTCCGCGAAGGCCGGCGGCTGCGCCGCGTCGATCATCGTCTCGGTCTTCTTGAACTGTTCCAGCGCCTCGGCGTCCTTACCGTTGGCGGCCAGGCTGACCGCATAGTGATATTGCACCGTCACGTCATTCGGCAGGCCCTTGGCCGCGCCTTCGAGATAGGGCAGCGCCTCTTCGGTGTTGCCCAGACGATGTGCAATCCAGCCGTAGGTGTCCTGGAAGGCCGGGACGTCCGTTCCCCGCAGCCGCCGGGCTACGGCATAGGCGCGTTGCAGGCTTTCGGCGTCGGTGCGGTGATCGGCCAGCAAACTTGCGAGGTTGTTGGCAACGACGCTCGATCCGCTGTTCTTCTTGTAGAGATCTTCATAGAGCTTGATGGCGTCTTCAAACTTGCCGTCGAGTTGCAGCTCTTCCGCCTTGCTCAGCAACAGCGCCGGGTTTTCGGGCAGCTTGCCAAGCGCTTCGTCCAGAACCGCAAGCGCGGACTGGCGATCGCCCGTCGCGCGCTCGATCCGGTAGAGCGTGATCCAGACGCGGTCGCTTTCGGGATGCTCTTTCAGCAGCTCGCGGAAGATCTGGATGGATTCGTCGCGGCGATCCAGCAGCAGCAACGTTCCGGCCCGCATGAAGCGCAGGTTCGGATCGCCGGGGTTTTCGGCCAGCTGTTCGTCGACATAGGCCAGCGCATCCTCGGGGCCATTGGTTTCCAAACGGGTGCGGAAGATGGCGTCGCGGGCGCCGCGCTGCGTGTCCTTCTTGTCAGCCAGCCCCTCGAGCATCGTCATCAGCTCGTCGTTGCGCTGCTGGCCGGACAGGAGTTGTGCTTCGAGCCCGGACGCCACCGTATTGGAAGCGGGCGTATCGAACTCCTTCAGGCGGCGCACGACACCCTCGGCCTGGGGCCAGTTCTTGTTCTTGGTGTAGAGCGTTCCGAGAGCCGCCAGAAGGTCGGTGTTCTTTGGGTCCACGCGCAGCGCGTCGATCAGAACCTGTTCCGCGGGACGGTCCTGCTCCTTCGCGATCAGGGCCTGTGCATAGCGGATCGATTCCGCCGGCGCCTTGCCCGAGGCTTCCACCGCCTGAGACAGCATTTCCATCGCAAGTTCCTGGCTGCCCTCGCGGCGATAGGCTTCGGCGAGCAGGGTCATGATCGAAGGATCGCTGGGCGCCTTGGCCAGCGTGTCGCGCAACAGGACGATGGCGTCGCTGGTCTTGTCGTCCTGGATCAGCCAGGCGGCCTTCAGCTTGCTCGCACCGGGGTGCGAGGGATCTTCCTGCAGAATCCGCTCGACCAGTTGACGCGCTCCGACGGCGTTGCCGCGGCGGTACAGCATCTGGGCCAGCTCGGTTTCCAGATTGCGGACCTCGGCGGTGCGTTCGGCGGTGTTCGACACCTCTTCGAGCATTGCGACAGCCGCATCTTCCTCGCCCTTGTCGAATTTCAGCCGGCCCAGGGCCGACTTGAACGGCACGCTGTCAAGGCGGCCTTCGGCGATGATCCGGTTCAGCTCGGCTTCGGCGGCGTCAATCCCGCGATACTGATACAGGAAGGCGACATAGCGACGGGTCGGTTCAACCGAGGTGGACTTCTCCGCATCTGCCTTGAGCAGGACGTCGGCGCCATCGATATCGCCATTTTCGACGTAGAGCCCGATCAGCGCGTTGCGGATCATTTCGTTGTCCGGGAAGCGCTCGACCATGCTTTCCAGCAGACTGCGCATACCCGCATCGTCGTTCAGCTGTTTCAGCACGCCCAGCTTGAGCTGAAGCATGTTCAGATCGTCGGGCGAGGTCTTGAGGGCAACGTCGATCTGCTCGGCCGCCTCGGACCACTTCTGCTCGCGCAGCAGATCGTCGATCACCACACGGACAGGATATTTCAGGGAGGGATCCGACGCCATAAGCTCGCGCGCCCGGATCACCTGAGCGCCTCTGGCGGCATCGTCACGGTCTCGTACCGCGTTCTGGTATTGCAGCGAGTTGTCGAGGCTTTGCGCCACGGCGCTGTTGGGCGCAACCGCCATCAGCCGCGGCACCTGGCGCTCGAATTCTTCCCAGTTGCCGGTGTCCAGTGACAGTTCTGCCAGGGCGGTCAGGACGTCGATGTCATCCGGTGTCTGTTCGGCCAGCTTGCGGTATTGCGCAAAGGCTTCCTGCGTGAATCCCCGGTCGCGCTGCATCTTGGCATAGGCCAGGCGCGCATCGTGGTGGTTGGCGTTCAGCTTGAAGACGTTGCGGAATTCGATCACCGCGCGATCCACGTCGCCCTTCTCGAGCAGTTCCATGGCGCTCTGGAAGTGCTTGTTGGCGCGGTCCTCGGAAGAATCGCAGGCCGAAACGGCCATCAGAGCCACCAGCGCACCGGCAACTGCCGTGCGCCGGGAGCCCCGGTTGATCATCGCGTAAAATTTCAAAGCTATGGTCCCCGGCTGTATTTCGACAGGGCCTTGATTAGCACCCGGTGCCGCGGACAACAACGAGAATGGTGCGCAGCAGGATCTTGAGGTCAAGCCAGAAAGACACGGTGCGGCTGTATTCCGTGTCGAAATTGGCGCGTGCGGCGAAAGCCGAGGCATTGCGCTCGGACACCTGCCACGGGCCGGTCACACCGGGGCGCAGCATGTAGTAGGACATCGAGGGATAAAGCGGTGTCTGTTCGATCATCATCGGCCGCGGGCCGACAAGAGACATGTCACCGAGAAGAACGTTGAGAAGCTGGGGAAGTTCGTCGAGCGAGCTGCGGCGTAGGAACTGGCCAATCTTGGTGATGCGGGGGTCTTCGCGTAGCTTCTGGTTGATTTCCCACTCCACCCGGGCTTCCTGGTTCTTGGCCAGGTAGTTTTCTAGCGAGGCCTTGGCGTTCGGGATCATCGTGCGAAGTTTGTACATCCGGAAGATCTGACCGAAGCGGCCAACCCGGTTCTGGGTGTAGAACGGATTGTGCCCGTCCAGGGCCACCAGCGCGGCCATCACCAGGATCACAGGTAGGACCACAGGTAGCATCGCGATGACTACCGAGATGTCTAGGAAGCGTTTGCCGACCGTCTTGTAGACGGACGGAGCAGCAGCCGACTGGCTGAGGACGGTGGTGAACGGGCTCACAATTGGGGCAGCGTCACGGTGGTCCAGATCATTAACCTGAATTGTCATTCTTCTCACTAACTACTATATTGTGACCCCTTTTTGAACAAATCCGAACTAAAACCCGGAGCAGGATTGGGTCTTCGCCACGGAAAGGTCACAATCGTTACATCGACGGCCCGAAACTGGCCCAAAAAACACGGTTTGGCAACTGATTCGCCGATACTGGTCCGGGAACAGCGGATAGTAACACCTTGAAAAGTTTATTGTTGCCGCTTCAGGAACAAAGAGCAAGCGCTGTCCGTGCGTCCCTGTAAGGGGCCACAACCGGCGCGGTAGCGACCCTGTTGCTCCATGCGAGGAGCGAGTCTATTGTTTTCATTGGTTTTCCCGAGTGATGCCGTCACGCCACGGCCTGGCAAAATCGGTGCTCTCGCCCCAAACGCCTTTTTTTTGCCCTCTGAGGGGCGTTGTAGCGCCCGGTCGTGGTGGCCATCTGTGGGGACATTGCGTTGTGTGGCAAAACAAGCTTAGTGGGGCATCAATCCTTGCCGGTTCTATTGGATGCGAGTGTACAAGTCAGGAACGAAGCCCATGACGCCGAGGCGTCCGGCCTTCACGATGAGTCTGCTCCGGCCGAGGCCGGACTGCTTGACGTGGGCGGACCGGATCCGGCGGACGCCGGAGCGATGGCCGACGTGAACGAATTCTATCTCAACTTCTTCGGTCTGGCCCAGCGGCCCTTCACGCTGCTGCCCGACCCGGAATTCCTCTACTGGTCGCACCAGCACCGGCGGGGATATGCCGTGCTGGAATACGGGATCATGTCCCGCGCGCCGATCACCGTTCTGACCGGAGAGATCGGGGCGGGCAAGACCACGCTGTTGCAGAAGCTGCTCAGCCAGGTCGAGGACGGGGTGACCGTGGGCCTGATCTCGAACGCCCAGGGCAACCGTGGCGAGATCCTGCAATGGGTGTTGAACGCACTGGACGTGGAGTTCGACCCCAACGCCAAATATGTCCAGAATTTCCAGAAGTTGCAGGATTTTCTGATCGCCGAATACGCGCAGAACCGGCGCGTTATCCTGGTTTTTGACGAGGCGCAGAACGTTTCGGCCGAGGGCCTGGAAGAGCTGCGGATGCTGACCAACATCAACTCGAACAAGGACGAGCTGATCCAGCTGATCCTGGTGGGCCAGCCCGAGCTGCGCGACCTGATTCGCGATCCGAGGATGAACCAGCTGGCGCAACGTGTCGCGGCCAGTTTCCATCTCAACCGGATGGATCTGGATGGCACGCGCGCCTATATCAGACACCGGATGAAGACCGCCGGAGGGACCGGCGAAGAGTTCACCAGCGAGGCGACCGAGGCGATCTTCAAGGCGACGCAGGGCGTGCCGCGCCTGATCAACCAGCTGTGCGACCTCGGGCTGCTTTACAGCTGGACCGACGATAACCCGCGGGTGACCCGCGAGAGCATCCAGACCGTGCTGAACGACGGCACGTTCTTCTGGAGTGACAACCGCAAGGAAGAGGTCAAGGGCTGATGGCCGACATACGCTATTTCCTCAGCATATTCATCCGTCGACTGCCCTACTTCCTGCTGCTTGCGGCAACGATTTCGGCTATTTCGGTCATTGTCGCGGTATCCCTGCCGCCGGCCTATGTCTCGCGCACCCGGCTGATCGTGGAGGCGTCGCAGATCCCCGACCAGCTGGCGCCGAGCATGGTGCAGATGCCCGGTGCGGAACGGCTGCAGATCATCGAACAGCGGCTGCTGACGCGGCCGAACCTGCTCGACATCGCGCGCAACCTGAACGTGCTGGAAAATCAGTCCAAGCTGACGCCCGACGAGATCGTCAGCGCGATGCAGGCCCGCACCACGGTGCGGCGGACGGCGGGACGGGATGCGGCGACACTGATGGAGATCAGCTTCGAGGCGCGCACGCCCCAGCTGGCAGCCGGTGTGTTGAATGAATACCTCAAGCTGATCCAGCAAAGCGACATCAGCCTGCGCCAGGCGCGCGCCGGCCAGACGCTCGACTTCTTCCAGACCGAAGTGACGCGGCTGGCGAAGGAGATGCAGGAGCAGAGCGAGAAGATTCTGATCTTCAAGAACGAGAATCTCGACGCGCTCCCCGACGGGCTGGACTTCAGCCAGAGCCAGCGCGCAGCCATGCAGGAACGTCTGGAGGAAACCGAGCGCGAGATTTTCCAGCTGCGGTCGCAACGGCAGCAGCTGCTGACCATCTTCAAGGAAGGCGCTCCGGTCGGGACGTCGACGATCCCCGCAACCGAGAACGAGACTCTGCTGGCGAAGGTCAAGTCCGAACTGGCCTCGGCACTGCTGCTCTATTCCGAGACCAACCCGAAGGTGAAGCTGCTGCAGGCGCGGGTCGCCCAACTCGAGGGTGCGGTCCAGGCAGAGCGGGCGTCCGTTGGAAGCGCGAGCCAGCCGGGAGAAACCGCCAATCCGGCGCTGAACCTGCAGCTTGCCGAAATCGATACCCGGATATCGACCCTGGAGAACCAGCGCCAGGGACTCGAGGAAAAGATCGCGACACTGACCGACGTGATCGACCGCACGCCTTCCAATGCGATTCAGCTGGAAGAGATGCAGCGGGTCTACAAGAACCTCGAAGACCAGAGCAACGCGGCGGTCGACCGGCTTGCGCAGGCCACGACCGGCGAACGGATCGAGATCCTGTCGCGCGGCGAGCGCATCTCGATCATCGAACAGCCGGCGATCCCGAACCTTCCGACCAAACCGAACCGCATCAAGATCGCGGGTGGCGGCACGTTCATGGGAATCGCATTGGGACTTGGCCTCGTTGTTCTTCTTGAATTCCTGAACCGTGCTCCACGCCGGCCCGAGGATATCATCAAGAAGCTGGGCGTCTGGCCGATGGCGGCCATCCCCTACACCCGGACGCGCCGCGAACTGTACGTCCAGCGCAGCATCAAGGTGGCGATCACGCTGCTGATCCTGGTGGGCGGGCCTATCGCGGTCTGGGCGGTGCACGAGTTCTATCTGCCGCTGGATCTGCTGGCAGACAAGGTCATGAACAAGCTGGGCGTGCGCTGGTAGGGCGGCACACCGGGTAATTTTCGAACGGAGAGGCAAGGCATGGACCGGCTTCAACAGGCAATCAGCAAGGCCCGGCGCGAACGCAGCGCCTCCACGGAGCGTGAGGTTCCGACGCCGGTTGCGGCCGCCATCGGCGCGGCCCGGCGATCGGCCGCCGAGATGCAGACCGAAGCGCCAAAGGCCGCCGCGGTCGAGCGCCCGCTGGGCGATCTGGCCACGCGCTGGGCGCAGTTCAAGCCGCTGCAGGTCAGCGCGCGCTCGATCCAGAACAACCGTCTGCTCGCCTTTTCCACGGGTGAGACCGCAATCCCGTATGACATGCTGCGCACCCGCGTGCTGCAGGTTGCGCGCAAGAACAACTGGAAGCGGATTGCCATCGTCTCCCCGGAGAGCTCTGTGGGCAAGACGACCATCACCGCCAATCTGGGTTTCAGCTTCAGCCGGATGCGCGACAAGCGCACCATGGTTCTGGACTTCGACATGCGCCGGATGGGCCTCGCGCGCGTCCTGGGCGCGCAGACCGAGTTCAGCATGGCGGATGTGCTGCAGCGGCGCATTCCCTTTTCGCAGCACGGGCTGAGCCACGACACCAACGTTGTTTTCGGGCTCAACCGGAACCGGTCGCAAAACACGTCCGAGATCCTGCAGGATCCGATGAGCGCCGAGGTATTGGCCGAACTGGAAGAGATCTACCAGCCGGACATCATGCTGTTCGACACGCCGCCGCTGATGGCCAGCGACGACAGCCACGGCTTCCTTCAGCTGGTCGATTGCGCCCTGCTGATCGCCGCGGCCGAGCGCACGCCGGTCGAACGGATCGACGTGGCCGAGCGGCAGCTGTCCGAACTGACCAATGTGATGGGAATCGTGCTGAACCGCTGCCGCTATACCGGCGGCGCGCATGGTTACGAAAACGATTATTACTGATCGCCGCGGCGGCGCGGCAGCGCCGCCATCGCCGCCACACCGGCGGCAAAGCCGCCCAGATGCGCCTCCCAAGCCAGGGCTCGATCCTGGGCGAGCCACATCAGGGCGTTCAGCGCCACCATGATCACGATATCCCGCAGCACGGTCAGGGCGCGCCGGCCGGCGCCTTCGATCTGGCGCCATTCCAGCCAGCGCCAGGCCCCGGCCAGACCGAACAACGCGCCGGACGCTCCGACCATCGGGTTCAGCGCAGCGCCCAGCAGCGCAAAGCCAAGCGCCCCGCCGACGGCCGAGACGACGTAGACCGCAGACAGACGCCAGCCCCGCAACGCGCCGGCGGTCATCTGCATCAGAACGATCAGCGCCATCATGTTTCCGGTGAGATGCCAGAGGCCGGCGTGCAGGAACGAATAGGTCAGGAACATCGTCACCGGCTGTCCTGGATAGTTCGGCCGCCAGTTGCCGAGCAGCCCGGTCCAGAAGGCACCGTTCTGATAGGCGGTCGTCCGCAGCCGCTGGGTGGCCAGCCAGCCATGATCGGCTGCCGTCAGCACGAGTTCGATCACGCTTGGCAGCACGAGAAACAGCAGCAGCATCGGCAGTTGCGCCCGCCAGTATGTCTTGTCCGCCTCGGGGAATGGCCGTTCTGTCATGCCGCCAGCGTTGACGGTTTTGGCGTGAAAGAACAAGCGGCAAGAGTGCGGCCGCTATCTGGTCAAGCTGCCTGAGCTGGTCTAGGCAACGCAAAGAAGACGGAGGTATGAATGTTCGCTGTCACCCTGCTTACCGATCCTGCGGCGCCCTCGCTGGACCCCGCGTTGGCCGAGTCCCTTCGCAATGCCTGGGGCGGCGGCGCGCTGCGCTGGCTGGCCAGGGACGAGGCGGTGGAGTTCACCGTGCCCGAACGTCCGGGCAACCTGTGGGAGGTCTGGGCCGACCTGCAGCGGATGAAGACCGATCTGGTGGTCCAGCCCGACGCAGGCCGGCGCAAGCGCATGCTGCTGGCGGATATGGATTCGACGATGATCCAGCAGGAATGCATCGACGAACTGGCCGATGTCGCCGGCGTCGGGGAGCATGTGAAACAGATCACCGCGCGCTCGATGAACGGCGAATTGGAATTCGAAGGCGCGCTGACCGAGCGGGTCGCGCTTTTGAAAGGCCTGCCGGAAAGCGTCATCGCGGACGTGCTGGCAAAGCGGATCACGCTGATGCCGGGCGGTCCGGAACTTCTGGCCACGATGCGTGGCAACGGCGGCCATGCGGCGCTGGTCTCGGGCGGGTTCACCGCCTTCACGCAGGTGATCGCGGGCAAACTGGGTTTTGACGAACACCGTGCGAATACCTTGCTGGCCCGGGACGGGGTGCTGGTCGGCGAAGTTGCTCTGCCGATCCTTGGCCGGCAGGCGAAGGTCGAGGCGCTGGAACAGATCACGGCGCGGCTGGGTATCGCCGAGGCGGATGTGATCGCGGTGGGGGACGGCGCAAACGATCTGGGGATGCTGCACCGCGCCGGAACGGGTGTCGCGCTGCACGCCAAACCCGCCGTGGCCGCGGAATGCGACGTGCGGATCAATTTCGGCGACCTGACCGCGCTGCTTTATATTCAGGGCTACGCCCGGGCGGACTTCCTTGCTCCCATAGATTAACAGTTGCGTTAATTAATGGATTGCGCAATATTGCGGGTATGGCTGACCTGACCCGCACCTTTGCCGCGCTTTCCGATCCGACCCGCCTGAGCATGGTCGAGCGGCTGATCGAGCACGGCGAACTGCCGGCGGGCGATCTGGCCGCCGCCTTCACCATCTCGGCGCCGGCGGTGTCGCGCCATCTCAAGGTGCTGCGCGAGGCAGGGCTGGTGGACCAGCGTATCGCCGGTACCCACCGTTTCTACGCGGTGCGCCGCGAAGCGATGAAACAGATCGCCGACTGGACGCTCGACCGGCGCGCCTTCTGGTCAGGTAGCCTCGACAGGCTGGACAGCCTGCTGGCGCTGGACCCCGAGGGAGACTGACCGATGAAGGACACGCATGACACCGAATTCATCCGCGACTTCACCGTCAGCGTCGACCGGCTGTGGAAGGCGGTCACGCGGCCGGAAGAGCTGGTGCAGTGGTTCGGGCCGGAAGGTGTGCGGCTCGAATCCTGCGACATGGATTTCACCCGCACGGGCCCCTGGGTCTGCGTGATGATCGGGCGCGAAAGCGGCAATATCTTCAAGGTTTCGGGGCAGGTGACATCCGTGCGCGCCCCGGACGAGCGCGGCACAGGCTCGGTCGGGTTCACCTGGGCCTGCCATGACGACATGGACCGCCGCGGCGACGAGAGCCACGTCAGTTTTACCGTGACGGCGACCGAAAGGGGATCGCGGCTGACGCTCAGCCATCGTGATCTGCCAACGCTGGAAGAAGCACAAAGCCACACGCGCGGCTGGCTGGCGACGCTGCCGAAACTGGAACGCTATCTCGGGCAGTGACCCGACAACCAAGGGAAAGGACCGAACATGCCAAAATTCCTGTTTGTCTATCATGGCGGCAAGCGCCCGGAGACCCAGGCCGAAATCGACAGGGCGATGGCGGCCTGGGGCACGTGGATGAGCGACAATGCGAAGGCACTGGTCGATGCGGGCAATCCGGTGGGGATGTCCAGAACCGTCAGCGCCGCCGGCGTGGCGGATGATGGCGGGGCGAACCCCGCCTCGGGCTACAGCCTTGTCGAAGCGGCGGACATTGACGCGGCCTGCGCCATCGCCGCCGCCAATCCGATGGTGATGGATGGCTCCGGCTCGGTCGAGGTTGCGCCAATCGTCGAGATGTAGCTCGTTCAGATCGGGCGGATGAACCCGGCAACCGGACGGATCACCCCGGCGTCCAGGCCCAGCCGGCTGCGGATCGGGGCGTTGCAGTAATCCAGCGCGACGGGGTTGTCCGATTCCAACAGGCCAAGCCAGATCAGCATGGCAGCCATCGTGCATTCGCTTGCGCGGGTCGCGCCATCGGCGATCTTGAGCGCGACGCCAAGGCCCTGTTCGGGCAGGATCGCGGTAAAGACGCCCTCGGCGCCGGTCTTGACCGCCGCCTTGCCGCCCAGGGCGCGCATCAGCGCCGTGCAGGCGCGGCCCTCCCCGGCCACCAGCTCGGGATGCGCCATCATCGCCTGCACCAGCCGCCCGGCGGCGGCGCTGGCCTGATCGCTGCGCGACCCGGCCGAGGCGAACCAGGCCATCGCGCGGGCGAGACCGTGCAGGCTGGTGGCGAAGTTCGGCGCCGAGCATCCGTCGATGCCATAGCCGGGGCTGTCCTCGCCGGTCACCTCCTCGAAGGCCGCCAGAACTGCCTGCTGCACCGGGTGGTCGACCTCGTGATACTCCGGGCCGCCGCCCATATACCGGTTCAGCGTCAGAAAGCCCGAGTGTTTCCCCGAGCAGTTATTGTGAATCTGGCAGGGTTGCTGACCCGAGCGGATCAATCCATCGTGCGCGGCCTTGTCCGCCGGATCCTGCGGACCGCAGCGAAAGTCGCTTTCCGCCAGGCCCAGCTGATCCAGCCATCTCTCGACCCGCGTCGTATGGATCGCCGCACCGTTGTGCGACGCGCAGGCCAGCGCCAGCTGTTCCGAGGTCAGGCCATAGCGGTCCGCCGCGCCCGAGGTGATCAGCGGCAGAGCCTGGATCATCTTGCAGGACGAGCGCGGATAGATGACGGCCTCGGGATCTCCCCAGGCGGCAACGATGTTTCCGCTGGTGTCGCAGACCACGGCGTGGCCCGAATGCGTGCTCTCCAGCAGCGCCCCGCGCCAGACTTCGACAAGCGGAACCGCGTTTTCCATGTAATCCCTCGTTTCTGGGCGAAATTCTGCCAATCGCCCTTTCGCACATGGCGGAAGTTAAGATAGTGTGTTCACGTCGGCAAGCGACAGGCAGCGCCGCAAAGACGGTATGCGAAATACCGCTGGCGCCCTAGGTATTGAGGTTACGGACAGTCTGGAGGCTGGACAGATGGGATCGAAACGAGCGCGCGTCCTCGCGGGTCTGTGCTTGGCCGGTTGGGCGGCCACCGCATTCGCGCAGGATCAGAGCGACAACCGTGTGGCGGCAGAAACCGATTGGAGCGTCTTCGTCGAGGCGAAGCCCAAGGAATGCTGGGCCGTCTCCGCGCCGAAAGAAACGGTGAACACCCGCGACGGACGTGTCGTCGCCGTCAAGCGCAGCGACATTCTGCTCATGGTCTTCTTCCGTCCCGAAAGCGGCGTGATGGGGCAGGTGACCTTCACAGGCGGCTATCCTTTTGCCAAGGATTCGACCGTCGGCCTGGATATTTCCGGCACGCAATTCGAACTCGGCGCGGATGGCGAATGGGCCTGGCCGCGCTCGGCTGCGGATGATGCCAAGGTGATCGAGGCGATGAAGCGCGGCAGCAGCGCCATTCTGACCGCCCGGTCTTCGCGCGGGACGCAGACCAAGGACACTTTCTCGCTGCTCGGATTTACCGCCGCGCTGGAAGACGCCCAGAAGCGCTGCGCGCAGTAACCGGCAGATCCGGCCGAGTACGCAGGATTGCTTTGAACTGGGGCGCGTTTGCGCCTATATGGTCGCTTTGCGCTGCCACGGATACCGCTCATGCCTGCTTCGGCCCCGATCACCCAGGACGTCGTCACCCTTCCCCGGGCCTTGCCCGAGGGGCGGATCAACCTTGTCGGGCTGACCCGTGAGGCGATGCGCGCTGCGCTGATCGAGGCAGGCACGCCCGAGAAGCAGGCGAAGATGCGGGTCGGGCAGATCTGGCAGTGGCTGTATCAATGGGGCGTGCGCGACTTCGGGGCGATGACCAATCTCGCCAAGGGATATCGCGCCGAACTGGCTGAAACCTTCACCATCGAGCTGCCCGAGATCGTGACCAAGCAGGTCAGCAATGACGGCACACGCAAGTATCTGGTGCGGATCGCCGGCGGGCATGAGGTCGAGACGGTCTATATCCCGGAAGAAGACCGCGGCACGCTTTGCGTTTCCTCCCAGGTTGGCTGCACGCTGACCTGTTCCTTCTGCCACACCGGCACGCAGAAGCTGGTGCGCAACCTGACGGCGGCCGAGATCATCGGCCAGGTCATGCTGGTGCGCGACGACCTGGGCGAATGGCCGGTGCCCGGTGCGCCGAAGGACGAGACACGGCTGCTGTCCAATATCGTGCTGATGGGCATGGGCGAGCCGCTTTACAACTTCGACAACGTGCGAGACGCGATGAAGATTGCGATGGACGCCGAAGGCATCCAGCTGTCGCGCCGCCGGATCACGCTATCGACCTCGGGCGTGGTGCCCGAGATCGCGCGCACGGCCGACGAGATCGGTTGCCAGCTGGCGGTGTCCTTCCATGCCACCACGGACGAGGTGCGTGACAAGCTGGTGCCAATCAACAAGCGCTGGAACATCCATGCGTTGCTGACCGCGCTGCGCGCCTATCCCAAGGCGTCGAATTCGGAGCGCATCACTTTCGAATACGTGATGCTGAAGGACGTGAACGACAGCGACGACGACGCCCGCCGCCTGGTGCAGCTGATCGAGGATTACGGGATTCCGGCCAAGATCAACCTGATCCCGTTCAACGAGTGGCCCGGCGCGCCCTATCAGCGCTCGTCCAACAACCGCATCCGTGCCTTTGCCGATATCGTCTACAAGGCCGGCTATGCCTCGCCCATACGGACGCCGCGCGGCGAGGATATCATGGCGGCCTGCGGCCAGCTGAAATCGGCGACCGAGCGGGCGCGCAAGAGCAAGCGCCAGATCGAGGCCGAAGCGGGCCTGTGAGTCGGCGCGCCCTGCTGATCGGCGGCGCGCTGGCAGTCGCCTGGGTGATCGGCGCACCCAAGCTGTTGCGGATGTATCAGCCGGAATTCGCCTTCGAGGACATGCCGTCGCTGCCGGGCTTCCGCAGTCTGGGCTTTGGCCGGGGCAGCGGTGCCAGCGCCGCCCTGATCGGCATCGGCGACGCGGAAACTCCCGAAGAGGCGCGTCTTCGTGCAACCCTGGCCGAGCGGCCCTGTTCGGCGATCTTCGGACCGGCCGGGGGTAATGACCGGCTGCCGGTGGCAGTCTTCACCGATTACTACTGCCCCTATTGCCCCGAGGTCAGTGACCTGGTGCGCCGTCTGGATCAGGCGGGAGAGGTGCGGGCGGTCTGGCGCGAATGGCCGGTCCTGGGCCCGCGCTCAGAGGCCGCGGCGCGTGCGGCTCTGGCGGCGGCCCGGCAGGGAGCCCACGATGCCGTGCATGCCCACCTGATGCGCGCGCCGTTGCGTCCCGGCCCGGCGGCATTGCGAGCTCTGGCGACGGATTTCGGTCTCGACCCCGAACGTCTGGTGCAGGACGCGGCAAGCGAAGAGGTCCGCACACAAGTCGACACAACCCGCGCGCTGGCCGGGGTCCTGGGCCTGCCCGGCACGCCGGGGCTGGCGATCGGCCGGACCTTGACTGCCGGTCGAATCCCGGAAGACCGGCTGCGCAGGTTGATTGCGCTGGAGCGTGAGGGTCCGGCCTGTATCGACTGACCCTGGGCAATTCTGGCCAAACTGTGTTCAGCGTTACGAAATCATCAACAGTCTGGCGCCAATATCGGCTTTATCCGCCCTGAAATTACCTTTCCCGGGTTCGATTTCGGCCCTGTTGGGCGACGACAGTCAGGCCATGGACAGAAGAAAACCAGGAACCAGATCATGGAACACGCCACTTTCACGGACCGCCCGGTCGAAGCGCCGCTGCTGAAACTTCTGGCCGAGGAACGCCAGAAGGCCCTGTCGGCGCGGGAATGGAAATTTCGCCTTGCCGGCTATGGCTATGGCATCAAGGAAGACGGCCCGCGCCGGGTTGTGACGCAGCTGACGAACGGGATGGAACTGGGCGTACTGCCGGTCAGCTTTCACTGACCGGCTTAGGGCTCAGCTGAAGTCCCACCAGTCGGGGATTGCGATCCAGTTGGTAGCGGACGCTTTGTACTGAGTCAGTCCGTCAAGCATCAAACCATAGTCGGCAATCCCGTCGCCGGTGGTATCGATTGTGACAAGACCATTTTCCATACGGATCTCCGCCACGCCGTCCGTGCCAGAGAACGCGCGCTTGCCGATGTAGCGGATCTCGTCGACTTCGTTGTAGAGCAGCGGTGAAAATTCCGTGAGGTCGAGCTTGTCTCCCTGACGGGCCTTGAAGTCGGTCACGGTTGTCGGGCTGGTCTTGTCCCAATTCAGTCCGCTGACCTGGAACTTGTCCGCCCCCAGGCCCCCGGTCCAGGTGTTTTTGCCTTGGCCGTCCGAGGCGAAAGTATCCTTGCCAGCCTGCCCAAACAGGCGGTCATCGCCACCCTTGCCTTCCAGCCGGTCATTGCCTGCGCCGCCGAACAGCGTGTCGTTGCCGCCAAAGCCGTCGATCTGATCGTGACCGCCGCCGCCGCGCACGATGTCATTGCCATACGAGGCATTGATGGTGTCGTTTCCCGCGCCAAGGTTGATGATGTCATCCCCGACCGAGCCGTTGATATAGTCCGGAGCATTGGTCAGCGCGCCGCGCAGGCCGGTCTGTGTCAGTTCGTTCCAGATCAGACCCGATCCGGCGACATTCACCACGCGAGAGAAATCCACGCCCGAGTTGACGGCTACCACACCAACGATGTCGCCATCCCGCAGGAATTGCACGCGGGTGATGGTGCCCGTCCAGTTCCCGCCGGACTGCGAGAAATCGCCGAAGAACCGGTAGCCCACTTCCGCCTGGTAGTCGGGCTGATTGTGGATTTGATAGCTGAAGTCCGTGGTGAGCGTAATCGCCTTGGCAGCATTGCGGGCTGGCAGGGCATCGGCCCAGTCCTGCGCGTCGTAGTAGTGAAACCCCGTGGTGGCGAAGCTGAAAACATCGGCATAGTAGAGGGGTTCGGGGGAGACGGATTTGATGACGGATTTGGTCATTCGGCATTCTTTCGCAATTACTTAAATACAGACACGCACTAATGTAGTGCCGCTCATTTACTAGCGGGCCTCCGACCACTTCGCAACTCTGCACCGTATCCGAAAAGACAGATCAGCGACCCGGAATGCGCTCGCGCGGCGGGGCCGGTTCCCAGTTGTCGATGATATGCGCCGCCTCCTCGGCGGTTTCGACATAGCGGAACAGGCCAAGGTCTTCTTCCGAGATCGTGCCGGCCTCGGCCAGCGCTTCCCAGTTGATGATCTTCTCCCAGAATTCGCGCCCGAACAGAAGGAAGGGCACCCGCTCCATGCGGCCGGTCTGGATCAGGGTGAGACTTTCGAATGTCTCGTCCAGGGTGCCGAAGCCGCCGGGAAACACGCAGATCGCCTTGGCCCTCATCAGGAAGTGCATCTTTCGGATCGCGAAATAATGGAAGTTGAAGCAGAGGCCGGGCGTGACATACTGGTTGGGCGCCTGTTCGTGCGGAAGGACGATGTTCAGCCCGATGGAGCATCCGCCGGCCTCATGCGCACCGCGGTTGCCGGCCTCCATAACTCCGGGGCCGCCGCCGGTGACGATCACATGCTCGCGGCAGTCGGTGGCGATCGACTTGGCCGTCATAAGCCGGGCGAATTTCCGCGCCTCTTCGTAATAGACCGAGAGGGCCGCCAGGGTGGCGGTGCGCGCCGTGTTCTTCTTTGCAGGTTCCGGAATGCGAGCGCCCCCGAACAGCACGACCGTACTTTCGATTTGGTGTTCGTCCAGCATCATCTGGGGCTTCAGCAACTCGAGCTGCAGGCGAACCGGCCGCAGTTCGTCGCGCAGCAGGAATTCCTCGTCGGCGAAGGCCAGGCGATAGGCCGGCGCGCGGGTCTGCGGTGTATCCGGAACATGGCGGGCGGTGTCCTTGTCCGAATGGGCGTCACGGAAGGGGCTCGTGCGGTCTTCTTTCATCGGGGCGGATTCCTTGGTTGCGCGTGGCCTCCATCCCTATAGGGTTCGCGCTGGCAAGACCAGTTGAGGGGTGGATATGACCGATTGGAAACAGGCGATCGAGACGGCCGCGGCACGGATCGCGCCCCATCTGGTCGTGACTCCCGTGGTGACGGTCGATGGCTTCGGTCTGGGCTATCCTGTCGAGATGAAACTGGAACAGCTTCAGCATACCGGCACCTTCAAAGCGCGCGGGGCGTTCAACACGCTGCTGGCCTCAAATGTGCCGGCCGCGGGGGTGGTCGCGGCCAGCGGCGGCAACCACGGGGCGGCCGCGGCCTATGCGGCGCGCCAGCTGAGCTATCCGGCGCATATCTTCGTGCCCGAAATGGCGGGGCCGTCGAAAATTGCCCTGATCCGCGCAACTGGCGCGGAATTGACAGTTGTGCCGGGACAATATGCCAATGCGCTGGAACAGGCGCAGGCGCATGAGGCAAAAACCGGCGCGATGCAGATCCATGCCTATGATGCCGAACTGACGGTTGCCGGGCAGGGAACGCTGATGCGCGAATGGGAAGCGCAGGGCCTGCAGGCCGACACCGTTCTGATCGCGGTGGGCGGCGGCGGTCTGATCGCCGGGGCGATGGCCTGGCTTCAGGGTTCGCGCAGGGTGGTGGCGGTCGAACCCGAGACCAGCCGCGCGCTCAACGCCGCGCTTGAGGCGGGCGAACCTGTGGATGTCGAGGTCTCGGGCGTCGCCGCCAATGCGCTGGGCGCGAAACGTATCGGAACCTATTGCTTTGACCTCGCGCGACAGACGGGCGCCCATTCTGTGCTGGTGAGCGATGAGGCGATCACCGCCGCGCAGACCGCGCTCTGGCGCGAGCGGCGGCTGCTGGTCGAACCGGCCGGGGCGACGGCGCTGGCCGCGCTGATATCGGGCGCCTATGCTCCCGCCCCGGGCGAAAAGGTCGCCGTGCTGGTCTGCGGCGCCAATATCGCCCCGGATCCGCTGGGGTAACGCAGATTGCGCCGGGCCGGTTTGCTGGCTATAGCGGCGCGACCTTAACGCAGGAGCAAGAGATGTCGAACGCCCAGCTTGAAACCGCCATCGAAGCCGCGTGGGAAACCCGCGACCAGATCACCCCGGCCACCACCGGCGAGACCCGCGAGGCGATCGAGGATACGCTGTCCGCGCTCGACGGCGGCACGCTGCGCGTGGCGGAACGGCAGGCCGACGGCAAGTGGCACGTCAACCAGTGGGCCAAGAAGGCGGTGCTGCTGGGCTTTCGCATCAAGGATATGGAACAGCAGCACGGCGGCCCGCAGGGCGGCGGCTGGTGGGACAAGGTCGACAGCAAGTTCGCCGGCTGGGGCGACAACCAGTGGAAGGCCGCCGGCTTCCGCGCGGTGCCGAACTGCATCGTGCGCAAGTCGGCCTATATCGCGCCGGGCGTGGTGCTGATGCCCTCCTTCGTCAACCTCGGCGCCTATGTCGACAGCGGCACCATGGTCGACACCTGGGCCACCGTCGGCTCCTGCGCGCAGATCGGCAAGAACGTTCATCTCTCGGGCGGCGTCGGCATCGGCGGCGTGCTGGAACCGATGCAGGCCGGCCCTACCATTATTGAGGACAACTGCTTTATCGGGGCGCGCTCGGAAGTGGTCGAAGGCGTGATCGTGCGCGAAGGCTCGGTTCTGGGCATGGGCGTGTTCATCGGCCAGTCGACCAAGATCGTCGACCGCGAGACGGGTGAGGTCATGTATGGCGAGGTGCCGTCCGGGTCCGTCGTTGTCTCGGGCTCGATGCCATCGAAGAACGGCGTGAACCTCTATTGCGCGGTGATCGTGAAACGGGTCGATGCCAAGACACGGTCCAAGACCTCGATCAACGAGCTGCTGCGCGACTGAACCGCGCATTCGGGGGCGTTTTGGCGCCCCCGAGACCCCTAAAGGGGTCGTAAATGGCCATTTCTGAACGCTTTGTTTCAAAACGCGAAATCAAATGTGGCGGGATTGCCTTATTTCCAGCCCCTCTTTGATGTAGAAAACCCTTGTTCAGTTGACGAGTTCGATGGTTTCGACGGCACAAGCTGCCCGCCCCGGCCCCTGATCCCGCTGCGCCCTGTTTAGCGCGTGTTTGTCTGCGATTTAGCAGCGGGACAGAGTCCGGAGCGCGGGTTCTTGACAAAGGCCCAAGCGCGGCGCATCGCGGGCGCATGGCACAGAAAGAATCCCGACAACAGGTTTATACGCTGCTGGTCCAGATCGGCCGCAAGGCGGGCGACGGCTTGCCGAAGGGCGCAACGGGCGCGGCGCTGCTTTGCTATGCTTCGGGCATCGACGAGGCCGAGGCCGTGCGCGAGACGGTTGCCATCCTCAAGCAGGCCGATTGCGCTCCTCTCGATGTGACCGGATATGGCACGCTGGCCGAGCGCGAGGCGCAGGGCGACGTGATCGATCCCGAGGACCGCGCGCTGATGATGCGCGCGCTTGAGGAAAACTCGGTGATTGTCGCCCAGATGACGCCGTTCTTCGACAAGGACGAATGACGCACTGCGCCTAGGCCGCGCGGTGCTCCGCCAGCACGATGGCATCGAAGGCATGCAGCACGGGGCTGGCTGGCGTGGCGTGTTCGGGCAGGCTGGCGCGGTCCAGGTCCGCGAGGATGCTGGCGCCCAGTAGCGCAGGCTTTCGTCGGATCCGGCCGATGTTCAGGCTTTCCACCGGGCAGCCGGCGGCGATCAGGGTTTCCTGATCGGGCAGAACCAGCTGAACATAGGGCACCAGCCATCCGGCGCGCACCGGCTGCACCTGCGGACTGCCCAGCAGATGCCCGGCCTGCAGGCGCACGGTCTCGCGCCCGAAGAGGTATTCGACCTCCGACCCGTCGATCAGCAGCTTCTGCGTGCTGGCGACCGCAATGTCCTGGCGCAGTCCGAAGTAAGGCGCGCGCAGGCAGACCGGGGAAAAGGTGCCGCGGCCGGGAACGATGCGGCTGATCGCGTGTAGCACCGGCACAGCGGTTCCTTCGGCGGTCAACACCAGGTCGCCCCGGCGCAGGTCGCCGGCCCGTCGCGCGCCATCCGGCGTGGCAATCGGGATGCCGGGGGTCAGCGCGGGCTGCGGGCCCACGGGTTCGACCGCATCCGACGCCGCGGCGAACAGCACCTCGGGCGACAGATAGCGGTCCGGTCCGGGACCGATCAGCGCGGCGATGTGGTCGTGGTGCATCGGGCGCGGGTTCGGACAGGGCAGCAGGGTGATCTGGTCCCGTCCCGGGCGCTCGATGGCGAGCCACCCGCTGCGCGCGGGCGCGTCCCAGGCATAGGTGATGCGCAGCACGTCGGCGCGCCCGGAGTCCGCGCAGTCGATCACATGGTTCACCACCTCGCCGCAGAGATCGAGGATCAACGACAGCCCCCCGCCCGGCAGAGCCTGCAGCGCAAAGGACATCGGCCAGTCGCCGACGGCCGATGCAGCCAGCAGCGGCTTCAGCCGCCGCAGTTCGGGCAGGCGGGTCTCGATCACCAGGGCGCCGCGCACGACCAGTTCTTCGGCCCCGCCCAGGGGCGTCAGCCAGGCGGCATTCTGGTCGCAGACGGCAAGCCAGGCCATGGGTCAGCCGGCCCTGTCTGTCGGAAGCGTCTTCATGTCCTGCCCGGTCCTCATATGCCATGGCAGGACAGCGGCGCGGTGCGCCGGCTGCGTCGAAACGCGGGGCCAGCCGTTTTCGGCCTTGCTGCCCTGCGGGGACCTGCCTCTGGTCGTTCTTGTGTTAACCTTACGGTATCATGACCCGAAACCTGCCGATAAGAAGTTTTCTGCGCTCGAGCCTTGGCGGCGCGGCCTTTTTGTCACAAGTCTGGGCGCGAGCCGTGGCCGGACCGGCCGCCCGAAAGACCAGGAGACCTGCCCGCCATGACCCCGACCGATGCCGTCGCGCTGACCGCCGACCTGATCCGCTGCCCTTCTGTGACGCCCGAGGAGGGCGGCGCGCTTGCCCTGCTGGAGGCAACGCTCGCCGACGCCGGGTTCACCTGCACCCGCGTCGACCGGGGCGGGGTGGCGAACCTTTATGCCCGCTGGGGCGCGAAGGGACACGCGCGGACCTTCGGATTCAACGGCCATACCGACGTGGTGCCGGTCGGTGATGCCGCCGCCTGGACCCACCCGCCCTTCGGGGCAGAGGCCGTTGATGGCGTACTTTTCGGACGCGGGGCAACCGACATGAAATCGGGCGTGGCCGCCTTTGCCGCCGCCGCCATCGACTTCGTGACCGAAACCCCGCCGGACGGCGCCGTGGTGCTGGCGATCACTGGCGACGAGGAGGGCGACGCCACGGATGGCACCGTCGCCCTGCTCGACTGGATGGAGACGCAGGGCGAGGCGATGAGCGCCTGCCTGGTGGGCGAGCCGACCTGCCCGCAGCGGATGGGCGAGATGATCAAGATCGGCCGGCGCGGGTCGATGACGGCCTGGTTCACAGTTCGGGGCGTGCAGGGCCATTCTGCCTATCCCCACCGGGCAAAGAACCCTTTGCCGGCGATGGCGCGGCTGATGGACCGGCTGGCCAGCCACGAACTGGACCGGGGCACCGATCATTTCGATGCCTCGACCCTGGCGGTCGTGACCATCGACACCGGGAATGCGGCGACCAACGTGATCCCGGCCGAGTGTCGCGCAGCGGTGAACATCCGGTTCAACGATACCCACACAGGTGCGGGCCTTACAGACTGGTTGCAGGCCGAGGCCGACCGCATCGCGGGCGAATTTGACGTGCGGGTCGAGATGAAGGTGAAGGTTTCGGCCGAAAGCTTTCTGACACCGCCCGGGCCGCTCTCCGATCTGGTCTCGGCAGCGGTCGAGGCGGAAACCGGGGTGCGGCCCGAGCTGTCGACGACCGGGGGCACGTCGGATGCGCGGTTCATCAAGTCGCATTGCCCGGTTGTCGAGTTTGGCCTGGTTGGCAAGACCATGCATCAGGTCGACGAATGCGTCGAGATCGACCAGATCCACCAGCTGAAGCGGGTCTACGGTCGCATCCTGGCCGACTATTTTGCCTGAGCGCACGCTGATCGTGATGGTGAAAGAGCCGCGGGCCGGGCGCGTGAAAACGCGGCTCGGGCGCGACATCGGCATGGCGTCGGCGGCCGCGTGGTTCCGCAGTGAAAGTGCGGCGCTGCTGCGCCGTGTGCGCGACCCGCGCTGGCGCGTCGTGCTGGCTGTTTCACCGGATATGCAGGCTCTGCACCGGCAGATCTGGCCCGCCGACCTTCCGCGCATTCCGCAGGGGCCGGGGGATCTCGGCCGCCGGATGGCGCGGGCGATGGGGCAGTTCCGCGGGCCGGTCTGCCTGATCGGCGCGGATATTCCGCAGCTGTCGCGGGGCCACATCGCGCGTGCCTTCGCGGCGCTGCGGGGCCACGACGCGGTCTTCGGGCCGGCCACGGACGGCGGCTTCTGGCTGGTCGGATTGCGGCGCGGCGGGCTGGCGCGCCCGCGCATGTTCGAAGGCGTGCGCTGGTCCACGCCCGACACGCTGACGGAAAGCCGCGCAGCCTTGGGTCACTTGCGGATCTGCCTGGCCGATAGGCTGTCGGATGTGGATACGGCGGAAGACCTGCGCGCGCTGCGCAAGCGGGATTTTTGCCGATGACGGCATCCCTGCTGCGTGGTAGTCAGCGCCATGAGCAGCATCCCCTCCAAGGCCGAGATCCTCGACTGGATCGCAGCCAACCCGACCCTCAATTCCAAACGTGATCTCGCCAAGGCCTTCGGCATCAAGGGCGCGGCGCGGATCGACCTCAAACGTCTGCTGAAGGAGCTGGAGGCCGAAGGGCATCTGGAGAAGCGGCGCCGCACCTACCGCGACCCCGAGCGCCTGCCGCCGGTGACGGTGCTGCAGGTGAAGGCGCCCGACGCCAACGGCGATCTCTTCGCCCGCCCGCTGGAATGGCACGGCGAGGGGGTGGAGCCGGTGGTTCTCGTGGTCCCGCGCGCCTCGGACCCCGCGCTGGGCGCGGGGGATCGCATCCTGGCCAAGCTGGCGGTGGTGCATGAAGAGGATCACAACTACGAGGCGCGGCTGATCCGGCGGATCGGCACCAACCCGCGCCGGGTTCTGGGGGTCTTCCGCAAGACTTCGGAAGGCGGGCGCATCGTGCCGGTCGACAAATCCGGGCAGAACGAATGGATGGTGCCGGAAGAGGCCCGCGGCGGCGCCAAGGACGGTGAACTGGTCGAGGCCGAGGCCTTTGGCCCGGCCGGCCGGATGGGCCTGCCCCGGGCCCGCGTGACCGACCGGCTGGGCGACCCGAGCGCACCTCGGGCGGTGTCGCTGATCGCCATTCACCAGCATGGCATCCCCGATCACTTTTCGGACGCGGCAATGGCCGAGGCTGACAAGGCCAAGCCGATGGGGCTGAAGGGCCGCGAGGACCTGCAGCATCTGCCCCTGATCACCATCGACCCGGAGGATGCGCGCGACCGCGATGACGCCGTTCTGGCGGTGCCCGATGAGGATCCTAAGAACGCGGGCGGCTTCATCCTCTGGGTCGCTATTGCCGATGTGGCGGCCTATGTGACGCCCGGATCGGCGCTCGACGCCGAGGCGCGCAAACGGGGCAATTCGACCTATTTCCCGGACCGGGTCGTGCCGATGCTGCCCGACCGGCTGTCGGGCGATCTCTGCTCGCTGCACGAGGACGTGCCGCGCGCCTGCATCGCGGTGCGAATGCGGATCGACGCGATGGGTCAGAAGATCGAGCACCACTTCACCCGCGGGCTGATGAAGTCGGCGGCGTCCTTTGCCTATGAGGATGTGCAGGCGGCGATGGACGGGCAGGTGTCGGAAAAGGCCGCGCCGCTGCTGGACGAGGTGATCAAGCCCCTGTTCGCGGCCTACGAGGCCTTGACCAAGGCCCGCAACGACCGTCAGCCGCTGGACCTTGACCTGCCCGAACGCAAGATCGTGCTGAGCGAGGAGGGCAAGGTGACTTCCGTGCGGTTTCGCGACCGGCTGGACGCGCACCGGCTGATCGAGGAGTTCATGGTGCTGGCCAATGTCTGCGCCGCCGAGACGCTGATCGCCAAGAAGTCGCCACTGCTGTTCCGGGTGCACGAGGAACCGGCGCCCGAAAAGCTCGAATCGCTGCGCGAGACGGCACAGGCGGCGGGCTATACGCTGGCCAAGGGGCAGGTGTTGCAGACGCGGCATCTGAACAGCTTGCTGAATCAGGCAGCGGGGAAGGACGACGCGGAGCTGATCAACCTTTCGACCCTGCGGTCGATGACGCAGGCCTATTACTCGCCGCAGAACTTCGGGCATTTCGGGCTGGCGCTGCGGAACTATGCCCATTTCACCTCTCCGATCCGGCGCTATGCCGACCTGATCGTGCACCGGGCGCTGATCGCGGCGCATGGCTGGGGCGATGACGGGCTGAGCGCAGCAGAGATCGACGGGCTCGAGGCGACGGCCGAGCATATCTCGGACACCGAGCGTCGCTCGATGATGGCCGAGCGGGACACCAACGACCGCTATCTCGCCGCCTATATGGCCGATCGGGTGGGCAACGAATTCAGCGGGCGGATCAGCGGGATCGCGCGGTTCGGGGTCTTCGTGAAGCTGGACGAGACCGGGGCCGACGGGCTGATTCCGATCCGGTCGCTGGGGCGCGAGTATTTCCATTTCGACCGCGAGGCCGGCACCCTGATGGGGGCCGACACCGGGACGGTGATCGGCATCGGACAGCGGGTGACGGTGCGGCTGGCCGAGGCGGTGCCGGTGACGGGCGGGCTGGAGCTGGAGCTGCTGACGCTGGAGGACCGGGCGCTGCCGAAGGGCAGCGGCCCCTCGGGGCGGGGCGGACCGCGGCGCAAGGCAGCGGTGGCCAGGCGCAAGGCCGGAAAGGAAAAGCGCAAGGTCAGCCGCAAAAGGCGCGGCTGAGGGTGTCCTAGCTGGGACGGGGGGTCAACATATTGATTCTCCTGTATTTTTGCAGAGTGACGTTTTCAGCCGGGGGCGAGAGACGGCTTTCGCAGGGGAAAACACGGCATAATTCCCGCAGAATTTCGCTTGAGCTGTCGGCACGCTTTTGCGGCTGCAGCTTTCACGCTAGATTGATCCTGAGCAGACTGGCAGGACGAAACAATGCGTCTATGGATGAAAGCGGGGCTTCTGGTCCTGGGCTATAATTTCGTGCAGGCCGGAAGTGCGGAACAGTCTGCCCCGGAGGGCACGGTACTGGCCGTCTCGCAATCGCTGCGGCCGACATCGCGGCCGGAGGCGCAGGATATGGGCGAGGCCCCCGAGAGCGAGAGTTTCTCCGTCTGGCTGAAAGGGTTCAAGGCCCGGGCGGCGGCGCAGGGCATACGGCCGGCGACACTGGAGCAGGCTTTCGCCGATGTCACCTATGATGCCGAGGTGGTGCGGCGCGACCGTAGCCAGAACGAATTCACCAAGACGGTCTGGGACTATCTCGACAGCGCGGCTTCGGACGCGCGGATCGCGGCGGGCAAGGCAGCACTGGCCAAGCACAAGGCGCTGCTGGAACGGATCGAGGCCAAATACGGGGTCGACAAGGAGATCGTCGTGGCGATCTGGGGGCTGGAAAGCGCCTATGGAAGCTTTCGCGGCAGCGACAGCACCATCCGCTCGCTGGCGACGCTGGCCTATGACCAGCGGCGCCGCGACTTCTTCGAAAACGAACTGATGGAGCTGCTGCGGATCGTGGATGCCGGCGACGTCCGATTGGCTGATCTCAAAGGCAGCTGGGCCGGGGCAATGGGGCATACGCAGTTCATGCCCTCCTCTTTCCAGGCCCATGCGGTGGATTTTACCGGCGACGGGCGGCGCGACATCTGGTCGGAGGATCCAAGCGACGCCCTGGCCTCGACGGCGGCCTATCTCAAGCACTTCGGCTGGACCAAGGGGCAACCCTGGGGCGTGGAGGTCACCCTGCCCGAGGGCTTCACCTACACCCTTGCCAACCGGCAGGTGACGAAGACGCCGGCCGACTGGGCGGCGCTGGGCGTGCTGGGGCTGGATGGCAAACCGGTGCCCGACTACGGGCTGGCGTCGATCCTTCTGCCGGGCGGCGGCGCGGGCGCGGCCTTCATGATCTTCGACAATTTCGAGGTGCTGGAGCATTACAACACCGCCGACGCCTATGTGATCGGCGTCGGGCATCTGGCCGACCGGATCTCCGGGGGCAAGCCGGTGCAGCACGACTGGCCGCGCGGCGACCGGGCGCTGACCTTTGACGAGCGGGTGGAGCTGCAGCGGCTGCTGACGGCGAAGGGGTTCGACACGGTGAAGCTGGACGGGCGGATCGGCCCGCTGACGATCAACGCGGTGCGGGCCTATCAGGTGGCCACCGGGCTGCTGCCCGATGGCTATGCCTCGCTGCGGCTGCTGCAGACGCTGCGCTAGCGGCTCAGCCCGGGCTCATCCCGCGCAGGCGTTCCGAGCGGCGGCGCAGCATTTCGACCACCGTAAGCAGGACGATGGAGATTGCCACCAGGATCGTCGCGACGGCGAGGATGGTGGGCGAAATCTGTTCGCGCAGGCCGGTGAACATCTGCCAGGGCAGGGTCTTCTGCCCGGCAGAGCCGACGAAGAGCACCACGACCACCTCGTCGAAGGAGGTGATGAAGGCGAACAGCGCGCCCGAGATCACGCCGGGCAGGATCAGCGGCATCTGCACGCGGAAGAAGGTCGTCACCGGGTCCGCGCCCATGTTCGAGGCGGCGCGGGTCAGCGAGTTGTCGAAACCGACGAGCGTCGCGGTCACGGTGATGATGACGAAGGGAATGCCAAGCGCGGCATGGGCCAGAACGACCCCGATATAGGTGCCCTGCAGGCCGATGCGGGAATAGAAGAAATACATCCCCGCCGCCGAGATGATCAGCGGAACGATCATCGGCGAGATCAGGATCGCCATGATCGCACGGCGGAACGGCACATGGGGCTGGGACAGGCCGATGGCGGCAAGCGTGCCGAAGCCGACCGACAGCAGCGTGGCCATCGGCGCGATCATGACCGAATTCTTCAGGGCCTGCTGCCAGTCCGAATTGGTGAAGAAGTCGTGGTAGTGCTTGAGCGAAAAGCCCGCGGGATCGAGGCGCAGCATCTCTGGCGTGAAGGTGAAGAAGTTCTGGGCGTTGAACGACAGCGGCATCACCACGAGGATGGGCGTGATGAGGAAGATGAAGATCGCGCCGCAGATGACCCGGAAGGTATAGTGCCAGAGGACCTGGCCCGAGGTCAGGTAGGGCGCGAGATGGGTGCGGTAGCGCCCTTCGTAAAGCCAGAAGATCAGCCATCCGAAGAACCAGCCGAAGGCGGCCCCTATGATGGCGGCAGAGACGCCTCCGATCAGGTATCCGGCGATGGCCATGGCGGCCAGAAGGGCCCAGCGGACCGCCCTTTCGGGCAGCCCGGAGAGCGGGGCGGCGAAGGCGATGGCCCCCATCAGCAGCGCACCGATCACGACGCCCAGCAGGCCGGAGCCCTGGGCGGTGCCGACAAACAGCCCGGCCAGCGCGCCGAAGGCGGCGGTGACGGGTACGTAGAACGAAACCGGACGGCGCGGGACAGTTGTGGTGACAGTCATGTCCTCAGCCCCCCAGCTTGACGTTGTCGATGCCGACGATGCGGTCGTAGGCCCAGTAGAGCAGCAGGACCGCTGCGAGCAGGATCGTGCCCAGCGCGGCGGCGAGCCCCCAGTTCAACGACCTGGAGATGTGATAGGCGATCCGGTTCGAGATGAAGGTGCCTTCGGTGCCGCCGACGATCTCGGGCGTGATGTAATAGCCGATGGCGAGGATGAAGACGAGGATGCTGCCGGCGCCGATGCCGGGCACCGACTGCGGGAAATAGACCCGCCAGAAGGCGGTCCAGTTGGTGGCGCCCAGCGATTTGGCCGCGCGCAGGTAGCTGGGCGGGATGGTCTTCATCACCGAATACATGGGCAGGATCATGAAGGGCAGCAGGATGTGGGTCATCGCGACGATGGTACCGAACTGGTTGTTGATCATGACGAGGCGCGAGTCGTCGGCGACGAGGCCGAGCCAGACCAGCGTGTCGTTGATCACGCCCTCTTGCTGGAGCATGACCTTCCAGGCCGAGGTGCGCACGAGAAGCGAGGTCCAGAAGGGCAGCAGCACCAGGATCATCAGCAGGTTGGCGGTGCGGTCGCGCAGGTTGGCCAGCAGCCAGGCGACGGGATAGCCAAGCAGGATGCACGACCCGGTGATCATCAGTGACATGAAGAGGGTGCGCTTGAACAGCAGGATGTAGATCTGTTCGTTCTCGGGGCGAGCCTCGGGGCCGTCGATGCCCTTCTTGAGGTCGATGGCGTTCAGGAAGTAGCCGTCGGTGTAGCGCGGGGAATAGATGTAGAGCGTGCGCCAGATCTCGAGACTGCCCCAGTCCTTGTCGATCTTGAGGAATTTTTCCTTGAAGGGCGCGTCGTTGGCGAGGTCGAATTTCTCGACCGTGCGGCCGGTCTTGCGCAGCAGCGAGGAAGAGCCGGAGACCTCGTAGTTGAGGCGCGAGCCGAGGCGGGTGTGGGTCTTTTCCTCGACGGCCTTCTTCAGGTCGACGGCGAGGGCGGCAAAGACTGGCTCGTCCGGGGCTTCGGTGGAGTGGGGATCCCAGCTGGACAGCGCTTCGACCGTGTTCGGGAGCGTTTCCTGCACGATCTGGTTCTCGACCGAGCGGAACAGCATGTCAGCGATGGGGGCGATGAAGGTGAGCAGGACGAAGATCAGCAGCGGCGCGATCAGCGCCAGGGCGCGAATCTTCTGCACGCGCAGGGCGCGGGCGAGGCTGCGCTTGAGCGGGGTTCCGTCGGCGGCAAGCACCTTGCCGGACTGGGCGGTCGCATCTGTCATGGCTGGCCCTCGATGATGACGATGTCGCTTTGCGAATGTGCCATGCGGATTTTCGCGGCCTGCTGGTAGCCCTCCGAGCGGTAGCAGGCGAGTGCGGTGTCGTAGTCGGGGAATTCGATCACCACGTGGCGATCCTTCTGCGGCGCCTCAGGCGTTTCGTTGCGACCGCCGCGAACCAGGAACTTGCCGCCGAAACTTTCGACCACCGGCGTGTCGAGCCGGACGTATTCGGCATATTGTTCCGGGTTGGTGACGGTGACGTGTACGATCCAGTAGCCCTTCGGCATCGGCGAAACCTCCTTGAGCGTGGTGCGGGGCCCGGTGACCGGACCCCGCGTCGGTCAGTGCCAGATCAGTTGGCGAGCCACGCCTGGAACTTCGCGTCCATGTCGTCGCGATAGTCTGCCCACCAGGTGTAGTTGTTCACGAAGGTGTTCTTCGCGTTGTTCGGATCGGTCGGCATGTGCGGCGCCATTTCGATGCCGAGGGTGGCGTGCTTGCCGACCAGCGGCGCCGACGACTTCCGAGCCGGGCCATACGAGATGTATTTCGCCTGATCCGCCAGACGCTGGGTGTCGGTGGCGAACATCAGGTAATCCATCACGCGGGCCAGGCGGTCTTCGGGCAGGCCGGCCGGAACGATCCAGCCGTCGATGTCGAACATCTGCCAGTCCCAGGCCATGCCGACGGGCTGCTTCTGCTCCTCGATCATCGAGAAGAGGCGGCCGTTGTAGGCGGAGCCCATGAAGATTTCGCCATCGGCCAGAAGCTGCACCGGTTCGGCCGAGGCCGACCACCAGATCGTCTGATCCTTGATGGTGTCGAGCTTGGCGAAGGCGCGTGCGACGCCTTCGTCGGTCTCGAGCATGTCATAGACTTCTTCATAGGGAACGCCGTCGCAGAGCAGGGCCCATTCCATGTTGGCGATCGGCTGCTTGTTCAACGCGCGCTTGCCCGGATACTTCTCCAGATCGAAGACGTCGCAGGCGCCGGTTGGCGGCTCGGTCCCGGCGGGAACCATATCCTTGCGATAGCCAAAGGTCGTCGAGAAGACGATCTGCGGAATGAAGCAGTCGGAAACACGCAGGTCGCCGAAATCCTCGCTGGCCTTGGTGCCGTCGGGGGCATCGGCAAGCTGGGTGTCGGCGTCGATTTCCATCGCCAGGCCTTCGTCGCAGAGACGGATGGCATCGGCGGCTTCCACGTCGACCAGATCCCAGGTCAGGTTGTTGGCTTCCTTCATAGCGCGCAGCTTGGCCACGGCTTCGGGCGAGCTTTCGTCGTTGATGATCTTGATGCCGGTCTTTTCGGCGTAGGGGTTGTGGTAGGCGTTCAGCTGCGAGGCCGAATAGGCGCCGCCCCAGCTGACGATGGTCATCTCGTTGGCCATATCGGCCGCCGAAGCGGTCGTGGCGATGGCCAGCGCGCTGGTGGCCAAAAGGGTTGCGGTTCTTTTCATGTCTTTCAACTCTCCCGTTGTCACCCGTTTCATCGGACCACGGCCATTCGGGTCGGGTGTCCCTGAATGGCCGCTACACGTGATGCGGAAATGTTACTCCGTCAGTCCTGGAATTCCATTTCCTTCTGCAGTTCTGCCTTCTTCTGCTTGGCCGCGCGGAAGGCGGCGATCTTGGACGCCGTGGTGGACTGTGCCTTTTCCAGCGCGACCGTCATCTTGAGCAGGGTCGTTCCGTTCGGCTTGGCGTATTGCTCGAGCTTGCGAAGGGTCTTTTCGGCTGCGGCCAGCTCTTTCTTGGCCTTCAAGAGCAGCTTTTCGGCGGTCTTGACCTCGACCCCGTCGGACAACAGCGTGTCGATGCCCGAGATGATCGTGGCGGAGGTATTGACCGCCTTCCCGAGCGTCGATGCCATGCCGGCATATTCCGTCGCGACATTCTTCTTCAGACCCGCGTCGGTCGCACCGGTCGGGCCGAGCGCGTCGTCGATCGCCGAGCGCGAGGAGGCGACCAGCAGAGTGGCGTAGATCACCTGCGCGCCCTTGAGTTCGGGCAGAAGCACGGTTGTGGCCACCGAAATTGCCACGTTGAGCCCGCGCTGAATCTCGGCCTGGCGCACCAGCTTCTTGGCCTTGGCAAGATCCTTGGTCAGCCGTTCCACCTTGGCGATGGTCCGGTCCAGCTCGCCCTCGCCGTTCTTGACGATCAGGGTCATCAGTTCGACCACGCCCGTATATTGCGTGGCGAGCTTGGCATCGAGATAGGCGGTGAACATCGCATTCTGCGCCGCCAGCACCTCGCATTGCGCGGCCAGGCTGGCCCAGAGCTTTTCGAGCTGGGTCACCTTCTTGCGGTCCGGGTCCTCGGGGTCGATCTTGTCGTTCAGATCGCAGAACTTGTTGTAGAACGCATTCGCCTTGGCGAAATCGGTACGGTAGTCCTTCACCAGCTTGGCGGGATATTTCTTGATATCGCTGTTCTTGAGATTGGTCTCGGCCTCGTCCGCGACGTCCGAGTAGAACTCCTCGGTTTCGTCGGTGAAGGCGCGCAGCACCTTGAAATTCTCTTTCGCAATCTTGTCCGGCATGGGGAATCTCCTGCAATGAGCGGCGCGCGCGTGTCGCGCGCCGGTCTAATGCGGGCCATCTGCATCTTGCGTCTTCATCCCGTCCGTAACCTGCTTCACACCGTTCCGTCATTTCAGGCATCGAGCGCCCGGCAATCTTCCGGCAGCCAGCCGATGTCGATCTTGGTGCCGGGCTGCAGCCGTGCCTGATCGGGCGCGTTGCGGGTCTTGATGATGAAATCTTCGTTGCCCGCGACGCGCAGGCGGGTGCGGAAGATATCGCCCATGTAGATGAATTCCATCACCTCGGCGGGAAGGGTATGCGCGCCCTCGCGCAGGCGGGCCTTGTTGTATTCGACGCGTTCGGGACGGATCGAGACGCGCGTGCGCTCGCCGGGTTTGGAGACGTTGACCGGTTTGCAGTCGATCAGCCCGCCGCCGTCGAGCTGGACCAGCGCGGTGCCGTTCTTGATTTCCTTGACCACACCTTCCAGCGTGTTGTTCTCGCCGATGAACTGGGCGACGAAGCTGTTCTCGGGCTCTTCATACAGCTTGTCGGGCGGGGCGAGCTGCTGGATGCGGCCGTCGTTGAAGACCGCGACGCGGTCGGACATGGTCAGCGCCTCGGTCTGGTCGTGGGTCACGTAGACGACGGTGATGCCAAGATTGTCGGCGATGCGCTTGATCTCGAACTGCATGTGCTCGCGCAGCTGCTTGTCGAGCGCGCCAAGCGGTTCGTCCATCAGCACCAGCTCGGCCTCGAAGACGAGGGCGCGGGCGAGCGCGATGCGCTGCTGCTGGCCGCCGGAGAGCTGCGAGGGGCGGCGACCGCCGAAGGCGCCCATCTGTACCATGTCGAGGGCGCGTTTGACCTTTTCCTCGCGCTCGGCCTTGGGCATCCGCCGCACTTCCAGCGGGAAGGAAAGGTTCTCGGCCACGGTCATATGCGGAAACAGGGCGTAATTCTGGAACACCATGCCGATGCCGCGCTTGTGCGGCGGGATGTTGTTGATGCTGACCCCATCCAGGCGGATGTCGCCGTGGGTCGCGGTCTCGAACCCCGCGAGCATCATCAGGCAGGTGGTCTTGCCGGAGCCCGAGGGCCCGAGCATTGTCAGGAACTCACCCTTGGGCAGCGCGAGATTGAGGTCTTTGACGACGAGCGTCTCGCCATCATAGCTTTTTTGGACGCGTTCGAATTCGACGAACGCGCCGGAGTTCTGAGTTCCGGCCAAATGCGGCCCCCCTGTTGTCTCGGCAGGTTTTCCTGCGCTTTTGTCCCTTAATGTAACCACACCGAAAGGCATGGGTGCAACCGGGTTCCTGAATTCGGACATAATGCCGGGGCGCGTGGGCGCGAAATCGGGCAAAAGCGAACAGATCCGAGGCGTGCGCGGCATCTATGGGCTTCTGCCGGGCGCGGAAGCGGCTATGGTAGCGCAAAAGCGACAAGAGGGAGTGCTGACGTGGCTGCAACCGACCTGCCTTTTACCCGAGAAGAATACGCCGAGCGGCTGGCCCGCGTGCGCAAGGCGATGTCCGATGCCGATCTCGAGGCGCTGGTCGTCACGGATCCGTCGAACCAGGCCTGGCTGACCGGCTATGACGGCTGGTCGTTCTATGTGCATCAGGCGGTGGTCCTGCTGCCCTATGGCGAACCGATCTGGTGGGGCCGCCGGATGGACACCTTCGGGGCGCTGCGCACGGTCTGGATGTCCGAGAACCGGGTGCGGGGCTATGACGACAGCTACGTGCAGGCCAAGGACAAGCACCCGATGGAGGATCTGGCCAAGGTGCTGGTCGAATTTGGCGCGGGGGCGGGGCGCATTGGCGTCGAGATGGACAACTATTACTTCTCGGCCCGCGCGATGCACATGCTGCACGGCTCTCTGCCCAAGGTACAGTGGGTCGACGCGACCGGCGCGGTGAACCGGCAGCGCGCGGTGAAGTCCGAGGCCGAGATCGGCTTCATGCGCAAGGCGGCGGCGATTTCCGAGAAGATGATCGACGGTCTGCTGGAACGTGTCGAGCCCGGCGTTCCCAAGAACGAGATCGTGGCCGAGCTCTATCGCGACGCGATCCGGGGCGTCGACGGGGCCTGGGGCGATTATCCGGCCATCGTGCCCATGTTGCCCTCGGGGCTGGACGCCACGGCGCCGCACCTGACCTGGGACGGGCGGCCCTTCAAATCGGGCGAGGCCACGTTCTTCGAGATCTCGGGATGTTACCGGCGCTATCACGCGCCCTTCTGCCGGACGCTCTTCCTGGGCACGCCGCCCGACGACATGTTGCGCGCGGAAGCCGCCTTGCAGGAAGGTCTGGAAGCCGGGATCGACGCAGCGCGAGCGGGCAACCGGGCCTGCGATATCGCCAATGCGCTGTATGGCGCGCTGAAGAAGGCGGGGATCACCAAGGAAGGCCGCTGCGGCTATTCCATCGGCCTGAGCTATCCGCCCGACTGGGGCGAGCGCACCATCTCGCTGCGCGAGAATGACGAGACGGTGCTCGAGCCTGGGATGTGCTTTCACTTCATGCCGGGCCTCTGGCAGGACAACTGGGGTCTCGAGATCACCGAGCCGATTCTGATCCGCGCCGACGGCCCGGCCGAGACGTTCTGCAACCGCCCGCGAAAGCTGTTCGTGAAGCCATGAGCGCGCGGCTGGAAGAGACGGTTGCCCTGCTCGACCGGCTGGTCGCTTTTCCGACCATCTCGTCCGACAGCAACCTCGCCATGATCGCCGACCTCGCCGCGCGCCTGACCGACGTGGGCGCGCGGGTCGAGATGTTCACCGACGACACGGGGGCCAAGGCCAATCTCTTTGCCACTTTGGGGCCAGAGGGTGACGGCGGGCTGATCCTGTCGGGTCATACGGATGTCGTGCCCGTGGCCGAACAGGACTGGAGCAGCGATCCCTTCGTAATGCGGGAGGACGCCGGACGGCTGTACGGGCGCGGCACCTGCGACATGAAGGGGTTCATCGCCGCCGCCATCGTGATGGCGCAGGACTATGCACAGGTCGACCTGAAGCGCCCGCTGCACTTTGCCTTCACCTATGACGAAGAGGTGGGCTGCCTGGGCGCGCGCAACCTGGTGCCCGAATTGCAGAAGCGCGGCCTGCGTCCGGCCATGGCGATCATTGGCGAGCCGACGCTGATGGGCGTAATCGAGGGGCACAAGGGCTGCTGCGAATATACCGTGCGCTTTGGCGGGCGGGAGGGCCATGGCTCTGCCCCCGACCGGGGCGTGAACGCGGTGGAATATGCGGTGCGCTATGTCAGCCGGCTGATGGAACTGCGTGGCGAGCTGATGGCCCGGGCGCCGCGCAACAGCCGCTATCAGCCGGCCTGGAGCACGATCAACATCGGCTCGCTGCGCGGCGGGGTGGCGCATAACGTCATTGCCGGCAAGGCCGAGCTGGAATGGGAGACGCGGCCCGTGCAGAGGGGCGACCTGGCCTTCGTGAAGGAGGCCATAACGGCCTATGTCGCGCAGGAGCTGCTGCCGGCAATGCGCGCGGTCTATCCCGAGGCCAGCATCGAGACCGACGTGATTGGCGAGACCCCCGGTCTGGAGGTGCTGGACGAGAACGCCGCCCGCGATCTGGTGGCGGGGCTGGTCGGCGCGAACGGCTCTGACGTGGTGCCCTTTGGTACCGAGGCGGGCCTGTTCCAGGAAATGGGCATGTCGGTCGTCGTCTGCGGGCCGGGGTCGATCGATCAGGCGCACAAGCCCGACGAGTTCGTCTCGGTCGACCAGCTGGCGGCCTGCCTGACCATGCTCGACAAGCTGGGGCACAGCCTGGTGGCGTGACACAGCCCTTGCCGTACGGTGTGGAACGTCTCATCCTTTCCACACAGGCCGACCGCCGGGACGCGATCCCAACCAGAAGGCGCGGCCCAGGGGAGGACAAGCATGAACGGCACGATGATGGATCAGCCGCTGACGATCAGTTCGCTGATCGCCCATGCGGCGCGGTATCACGGCAATACCGAGATCGTTTCGGTGGAGTCGGACGGCGAGGCGACGATCACCACATGGCGCGCGGTCGAGGAAAACGCGCGGCGGCTGGCGGCGGCGCTGGCGCGGCTGGGGGTTGCGCAGGGCGAACGGTGCGGCACGATTGCCTGGAATAACCGGCGGCATCTGGAAATCTACTTCGGCGTGGCGGGGGCCGGCATGGTCTGCCACACGATCAATCCGCGGCTGTTCCCGGAACAGCTGGTCTATATCATCAACCACGCGCAGGATCAGGTGCTGTTCCTGGACCGCATGTTCGTGCCCGCCGCGGCCAAGCTGCGGCCGCATCTGAAATCGGTAAAGCATTTCGTCTACATGGGGCCGCGCGACGAAGAGATCGCGGGCCAGCTGGAGGGCGTGCTGTTCTATGACGAGCTGCTTGCGGCGGAACCTTCGGATTATGCCTGGCCTGATCTGGACGAGCGGATGCCGTCGAGCCTGTGCTATACCTCCGGCACCACGGGCAACCCCAAGGGCGTGCAGTATACCCACCGCTCGACCGTGCTGCATTCCATCGCGGGCAACCAGCCGGACGGGCTGGCGATGTCGGCCAAGGACACCGCGCTGGCGGTGGTGCCGATGTTCCATGCCAATGCCTGGGGCACGCCCTATATCGCCGCCGGCGTCGGCTGCAAGTTCGTGCTGCCGGGGCCGAAGCTGGACGGCGAGAGCCTGGTGAAGCTGATCGACACCCACAGGGTGACGCTGGCGCTGGGCGTGCCGACGATCTGGATGATGCTGCTGGGCGCGCTGGAGAAGACCGGCAGCAAGGCCGAGAGCCTCAAGCGCACGGTGGTGGGCGGCTCGGCCCTGCCGACCTCGATGATCCCGAAGTTCCGCGACCTTTACGGGGTCGAGCTGATCCACGCCTGGGGCATGACCGAGACCAGTCCGCTTGGCACGCTGAACCAGTTGCTGCAGAAGCACGAGGGGCTGAGCGAGGCCGAGAAGGGCAAGCTGCGCGAAGGTCAGGGCCGTCCGCCCTATGGGGTCGAGCTTCGGCTGGTGGACGACGCGGGCAACCGCCTGCCCGAGGACGGCAAGACGCAGGGCAACCTCCAGGTCCGGGGCCACTGGATCGTCGAGAGCTATTTTGCGGCCGGGAAAAGCGCGCTGACCGCTGACGGCTGGTTCGACACCGGCGATGTCGCGACCATCGACCAGGACGGCTACATGATCATCCGGGACCGGTCCAAGGACATCATCAAGTCGGGCGGCGAGTGGATTTCGACGGTGGAGCTGGAGGATATCGCCATCTCGCACCCCAAGATCGCCAATGCAGCGGCCATCGCCGCGCGCCATCCAAAATGGGACGAGCGGCCCGTCGTCATCGCGGTCAAGGCGCCGGGGCAGGAGGTCACGTCGGACGAGGTTCTGGCGCATTACCAGGGCAAGGTCGCCAGCTGGCAGGTGCCCGACGCCGTGGTCTTCGTGGCAGAGCTGCCGCTGGGTGCGACCGGCAAGGTGCTGAAGAACAAGCTGCGCGAGGAATACGGAGAGGTGCTGCTGACGGCGGGCTGACGTCGCACCGGCTGGCGTTAGCCGCTCCTTAAGACCTTCCTGCTAGGCCTTCTTTCGGGTGAGCGGAAGGTGGTGGAATGGCATCCTCGAATGGGGTCGCGCCGGTCATCATCAAACGGAAGAAGGTCGTGGGCGGCGGTGGCCACCACGGCGGTGCATGGAAGGTCGCCATGTCTTTTCCTTTTGGACATTGGGCAGATTCGGCCCGGGAGTTTCCGCCGATGACGGCGTTTCGAAACGTCGTTCTGACCAATGCGACAGCCTTGGTTCAGGCATCGCGCCACTTGCTCTCGAAGTGCTCTGGCAGATTGACGCGCAATCCCTAACGGAGTGCTAACTTCCGCTGACCGCTTCTGGCCAATTTTCCTAAACCGGACACTAAGCGCGCCGTTCGACCTGTCCGCCGGATTGCGTGATGTGGCGGGTTTTCCGTCCGGATTTATCGTAAGTTTCAAGACTTTGCCGGACCCGGCGAAGATCGGCCATTCGATCGGCAACGGCACGGATACCCTCCAGCGCGCTGTTCAGGAGGGCCTGATTGCGCGTCAGTTTGCTGCGCACCTCGGCGACATCCGCCCGTTCGCCTGCATCCAGGTCGTTGATCTGCCGGATCAGGGTCTCCTTCAACTCGACAATGCGCGCGACCTGGTCGAGATCGCCGGTCAGGAGGGCCTGCCGTTCCCGATCCAGCAACTGGTCTAGCTCGTCGATGACCGCCTGAGCCGTTTCATGTGACATCCGTTTTCTCCATCAGAGCGTTGAAAAGGGTTTCGGCAAGGCCGATTCCGCCGACCCTCGCGATCAGGCGGGCCTGCTCGCGTATCAGGAAGGAGCCGAACTGGTCCTCGCCCGCGCCGCCGCCGAACGCGTCGCGGGTCTGTCCCAACCCTGCCGACTTGAGCATTTCGGCAAGAAAGCTGGCTTCGAGTTCGACAGCTGCCGCGCGCATGGCGGTCTGTTTCGGGTCCGACCCCGCAAGGGGCTGGGGCGGGCCGGGAATCGCAGGGACCATGTTTTGCCTCGAATTGACTTCAATAATTCGAGTTTGCCCTGCACCGGTTAAAATAACCGTAACCCCTCTGTGGCCAGTTTCGGGGCGTTTCCGACAGAAGGCCGGCCAAGATGCAACTGCTTCCGATCCAGACAAGCCATCCAGAACGCGCGCTTCCCCTGGGTCCGTCACTGCGATTTGATGAAACGTCTGAGGCCGAAGCTCGGCTGATTTTTCACGCCCTGTATCGAAATCTTCAGGATATGCCGGGCCTCCCGGCGGCAGGGGCGGATGGCGCTCCCGAGGGGCGTGCAGACGCCGATGACGTGACAGACGAATCCGGGTTGAACACCGGCTTCGGAATTGCCGTCGTTGCGCCGCCAAGACCGGAGCCTTCGGCTGCCGGAGATGCAGGCGGCTCTCGATCCACGGGAGTCGCCGATACGGCGAATGCGATTCCGGTCGAGTCGTCACAGACGGAAGGAAATATCCTCCGTAGAGGGTCAGGGGAACGGAGCGCGTCGGAAAACCTTCAGGCTCAGGTATTTGCGACCGGATCGGCATCAGGATTTGCGGGCAGGACAGACGCCGGTTCCGACGTCGCTCAGGGCGCAGCCATGGCCGCCGCAGGTGCGCAAGGGGAGGGCCTGGCGGGACAGGGGCAATTCAAGCCTGACGGCCGCTTGACGGATTACAGATCCGCAGGTGCTGATGGATCGCCGTACCCTGGTGCACGCCAGGTTCAGATGGAGAGAACCTTTCTGGAAGAAGCCCGCCTGGAAGATCTTCCGGTTGGGTGGGAGTCGCGCGCTCCAGAGCCACTCCGCAGTCTCTGGGCTGGCGACCCGACCGTCGCTGTCACGGGCGGTCCGGCTTGGCACAAGACGCTGGCCTCTGCCGTGGAATATTCGGCCCTGCGGGGCGCCGAAGGGACCATCGCTCTGGCAGGCCCGCAGATGCACGGCGCTGCAAACGGTTTGACAGGGGATGACGTCGAGGTAACGCACCTCCATGTGTCTGATGCGCGCAGGGTTTGGTCCCGGCCGGAGGCAGCCGTGCGGCCCGGCATGCCGGAAACGGCAGGGGAGGCCGGGGCACGCATGCGCGTCGCGTCCCGGCAAGTTGAATTGCCCGCCTGGACTCCGTTTCTCGTTCCAACGATGGCGGATCATCCGGACGTCGGGGCGCAGACCCTGCCGTCCGTCGCTCCTTTGGTACTGGCGGACGGTTTCCGGGGCGCCGGTGGCTCTGTAGTCCGCTCCGCAGAACGGCCTCCGCCTGTGCGGATGATCGTCGCAGACGCCCGGATCGCGTTGGCCGGGAATGGGGATGTCGACGAGCAGGCCAGAGAAGGCGGTCTTCTGGAGCGCGCCCCAACAGCCCTGTCTGTTCCGGCACACGGAGATCTTGCGGCCCTTCACAGCGGACCCGTTCCTCAGCGCACCGACCTTCCGCGCGTTCTGCCCCAGAACCTGGCGGAGTCTCTAATTCAACAAAGCGGCCGTCACGTCGAAGTAACCCTGAACCCTGAGGAATTGGGGCGCGTCCGGATGCTGCTGAGCAGCGCCGACGGAAACATCAGCCTGATCATTACGGGAGAGCGTCAGGATACGCTCGACCTGCTGCGGCGGCATATAGACGCGCTTGTCCAGGATTTCCGGAAGATGGGGTTCGAGAACGTGGGATACGAATTCCGCCAGTTTGAGTCGGGCGGCCGGCGAGATCGCCCAACTGCTGCTCCCTCCCGGCGTTCTGCTGTGGAGGTCGACCTGACGGAATCCACAACATCGCGCAGACACACGGCAGCTTCCGGCCTCGATATACGGGTCTGACATCATGGTTCTTGCAGTCTCCACGGCCTCGGCCGCTTCATCGCCGATCCCCTCGGCCGCAAAACCCGCGGCTCTGACCTCGGATTTCGAGACCTTCCTCAGGATGCTGACGGCGCAGGCGCGGTTCCAGGATCCTCTGGAGCCCATTGATTCGACGGAATATGCGGCGCAGCTTGCGCAATTTTCCATGGTCGAGCAGCAGGTGCTGACCAACGACACCTTGCAGGCTCTGCTGGCGCATATGGGTCTGCAAAACCCCGCGAGCCTAGCGGCCTGGGTCGGCATGGAGGCGCGGGTCGTGGCGCCGGTGGCCTTTGACGGGCGTCCTGTCACCATCGCGCCCGAGGTCGCTCCCGGTGCGAGCGCGGCCACGCTGGTGGTGCGGACCGAGAGCGGCAGCGAGGTTCAGCGGCTGCGGCTTCCCTTGCAGCCGGGGACGCTGGAATGGGCTGGCGTGGACGACAGCGGGAGGCCTTTTCCGGCAGGCATCTACCGGTTTGAGGTAGAAAGCCTGAGCAATGGGACTGTGATCAGGACGGAACCCGTCGCCGTATACGCGCGGGTGACCGAGACGCAGCTCCGGGAGGGTGCCGTTGTCCTGATCCTTGAAGGAGGCCAGGCTGTGCCGGCCGAGGCCGCAACCGGGTTGCGGGAACCGGTCTGATCGATGCGGATATCAAAGACTATCGGACGTTTCCTGTCCCGATGCCTGGTCGTCCTGATCCGTCGCGTCGCCGAGATAATCGGCGCGGCCCACCGAGACGTATCGTTGAAAACCTGCCCGCCGCGCGTCACGCGAAGAATAGATGTTGCGCAGATCGGCCAGCGCCGGAAACGCCATCCGGCGCGCCAACCGCTTGAGATCCAGCGCGCGGAATTCGTTCCATTCAGTCAGAATCACCACTGCGTCGGCGTTCTGGGCCGCTTTGTAGGCGTCATCGAACCAGTGCACGCCCGGCAGGAGCTCGGACGCCTCGCGATGTCCCTGCGGATCGACGGCCCGAACGCGCGCGCCGGCCCCGATCAAAGCGGGAATCACGGTCAGCGAGGGCGCCTCGCGCATGTCGTCGGTGTTTGGCTTGAACGTGACGCCGAGCACGGCAATCGTTTTGCCGGCCAGCCTGCCGTCCAGCATGTCGGTGACCTTTTCGACCATGCGACGGCGCATCTCGGCGTTGACCTTGATCACGGTCTCGGTGATCTGCATCGGCAGTCCGTGCTCCTGGCCGATCCGGGCGAGCGCCTGGGTATCCTTGGGAAAGCAGGACCCGCCATAGCCCGGGCCCGCGTGCAGGAACTTGTTGCCGATCCGCCCGTCGAGACCCATGCCCTGGCTGACAAGCTTGACGTCGGCGCCGGTCCGTTCGCAAAGCGCGGCAATCTCGTTGATGAAGGTGATCTTGGTCGCCAGAAAGGCGTTGGCGGCATATTTGATCATCTCCGCGCTTTCCAGATCCGTGGTCAGGATCGGGAAGTCGCGCAGGTAGAGCGGCCGATAGATTTCGGCCATGACCTCGGCTGCGCGGTCGTTCTGGACACCGACAACGATGCGATCGGGGCGCATGAAATCGTCGATCGCCGCGCCCTCGCGCAGGAACTCCGGATTCGAGGCGACATCGAAGTCGGCCTGCGGATTGGCGCGGGCGATGACCTGCTTGACCTGCCGGTTGGTGCCGACCGGCACGGTGGATTTGGTGACGACCACCGCATAGCCGGTGAGCGCGCGGGCAATCTCTTCTGCCGCCGCCATCACATAGGTAAGATCGGCGTGCCCGTCGCCGCGTCGGGTCGGGGTGCCGACTGCGATAAAAACCGCCTCCGCGCCGTCAACGGCCGCAGCGAGGTCGTCGGTAAAGGACAGCCGGCCGGCCTCCACGTTCTTGGCCATCAAAGCGTCGAGACCGGGTTCGTAGATCGGCACTTCCCCGGCGCGCAACATCTCGACCTTCTTCGGATTCTTGTCGACGCAGATCACGTCATGTCCGAAGTCGGAGAAACAGACGCCCGACACCAGTCCGACGTAGCCTGTGCCCACCATTGCGATTTTCATAGTTCCGGCCCCGGTTCAGATTGCCTCGCGCAGCTTTCGGACGGCGCGCCGCCGCTGTCAACACGGGCCGGCCGGTCAGAGGTCTGCCAGGGCGCGGGCGATGTAAAAAGGTGGCATGAGCATACGGCGCAGCGGGCCGAGGGGGAAGCGAGCGAGCGGGGTGCGCATGACGGTCGGCACGCCATTTTCGCCTTGGATCAGCCTGGCGAGCAGGCTGCCGGACCAGCTGCCCATTGCCACCCCGTTGCCGTGATAGGCCATGCCGGCAAAGAGACCGGGGTGATCCGGAACCGGGCCCACGAAAGGTACGCGATTGCGGGCGAGGCAGACCATGCCGGACCAGGCAAAGGGCGACTCCACATGCGCCCATGCCGGAAACATCGCCTCGAAATCCCTCCGATTGCGCGCGCGCGCCCGGGCTTCTGCGACGGGGGAGGAGTGCAGCCCGCCGCGCATCCCGAAGAGGAAGCGGCGGTCGGGCATCAGGCGGAAGTAGTGCAACAGGCCGCGCGTGTCATAGCTGGCCTGCGCGCTGGTCCAACCCGCTGCGGCCAGTTCGGCATCGCTCAGCGGGCGCGTCACCAGAACGTTGGAGTGCGCGGGCACATAGCGAGCCGACAGCCAGTCTGGGAGGTCGTCGCTGGAGTAGCCATTGGTGGCGATGATCACCTGACGGGCGCGGACCCGGCCCACCGGCGTGGTCAGGTCGAAGCCGTCTTTCGCGCGGGACAGGGCGGTGACCGGGCTGCTGGCGCAGATGCGGGCCCCCGCGGTCCGGGCGGCGGCGGCCATGCCGAAGAGGTATTTGCGCGGGTTCAGGCCAAAGCCGACCGGGGTGGTCAACGCCCCGTGAAAGGGACCGGCGAGGCCCTGCGCGGCAAGATCCTTCGCCTCGGTCAGGATCGGTTCGCCTTCACCGTCGCGCACCATCTGTTCCGCGCGGCGACGAAATTTCTCCATGTCCTTCGGGCGATGCGCCAGTTGCGTCTCGCCCTTGGAATGCCGGTCGACGTCGATCTGCAGCCGGTCGATCAGCGCCTCGGCGAAATGCACGGCTCCGGCCTCGGCGCGCCAGTATTCGGCGGCGGCCGCGGCGCCGTAGGTCCGGGTCATTGCCGGCTCCTTGAGCATCGCTCCGCCGAGGCAGCAGAAGCCGCCGTTGCGGCCCGAGGCGCCGAAGCCGGGACTTTCGGCCTCGAGCACGAGGGCGCCGACCCCGGCCTCGGCCAGGTGAAGCGCGGCCGAGACACCGGTGAAACCGCCGCCGATGATTGCGACGTCGACATCGGTATCGCCGTCGAGGCGATCCCAGGCGGGCGCGGCGATGGTCTGATCCCACCAGCATCCATCGCGCGGCCCCGCGCCATAGGCATAAGTGCCGAAGATTCGTTTCATTGCGTGCGGGCCGCGGCCTGTTCGTCGCGCCGCTGGCGCACCATGTTCCGTTTGGACACCAGCGAGGCAGTGATCACGCCCACCGTGACGATGCCGATCATGATGGTCGACAGCGCGTTGATCTCGGGCGAGACGCCCAGGCGCACGGCCGAGAAGATCTTGATCGGCAGGGTCGTGGCCGACGGGCCGGTTGTGAAGGAGGCGATGACCAGATCGTCGAGCGAGAGGGTGAAGGCCAGCAGCCAGCCCGAGATGACGGCCGGCGCGATGATGGGCAGGGTCACCAGGCGGAAGGCCTCGGCGCGGGAGCAGCCGAGATCGAGGGCGGCCTCCTCCAGCGACTGGTCGAAAGTGGCGAGACGGGAGGAGACCACAACCGAGACATAGCACATGGTGAAAGTGGTATGGGCCAGCACGATGGTGGTCACGCCGCGGTCGAGACCGACGCCGATGAACAGGAGCAGGAGCGAGAGGCCGGTGATGACTTCGGGCATCACCAGCGGCGCATAGATCATGCCCGAGAACAGGGTGCGCCCCGGAAAGCGGCCGGCACGGATCAGGATATAGGCGGCCATGGTTCCAAGCACGGTCGCCAGAGTAGAGGAGGTTACAGCCACCTTGAGCGTGGTCCAGGCGGCCGACAGGAAGGCCTCGTTGCTCATCAACTCGCCATACCACTTGGTCGAGAATCCCGCCCAGACGGTCACCAGCTTGCTTTCGTTAAAGCTGTAAGTGACCAGGATGATCATCGGAATGTAGAGGAACGCAAAGCCCAGCGTCAGCGAGACCACGTTGAACCAGCTCAGCCGCATTATTGTTCAGCCTCCTGCTGCTTTTCCTGGTTGCGCTGGAACAGGACAATCGGAATGACGAGGATCAGCAGCAGGACCACGGCCACCGCCGAGGCCAGCGGCCAGTCGCGGTTGGAGCTGAATTCCTCCCACAGCACCTTGCCGATCATCAGCGTGCCCGAGCCACCCAACAGCGAGGGGATCACGAATTCGCCCAGGGCCGGGATGAAGACGAGGAAACAACCGGCGACGATGCCGTTGCGCGACAGCGGCACGGTTACCAGCCAGAAGGCGGTGAGGCGCGAGCAGCCCAGATCCTCGGCCGCCTCGATCAGCGAGCCGTCCATGCGGTCGAGCGCGGAGTAGATCGGCAGGACCATGAAGGGCAGGTAGGTGTAGATGATGCCGATATAGACGGCATAATTTGTGTTCAGAATGGTCAGCGGTTCGTTGATGACGCCGAGCCAGAGCAGGAACTGGTTCAGCAGCCCCTCGCGGCTGAGGATGCCCATCCAGGCGTAGACGCGGATCAGGAACGACGTCCAGAACGGCAGGATGATCAGCATCATCAGCGTCGCGCGCCATTCTTCGGGGGCGCGGGCCATGCCGTAGGCGATGGGATAGCCGATCAGCAGCGTCAGGAAGGTCGAGATGACGGCGATGACCAGACTGCCGACATAGGATTTCCAGTAAAGCGAGTCGGTGGTCAGGAAGACGAAGTTCTCGAAGTCGAGATCGCTCAGGAAGGCGCCGATGCCGGCGTCCCAGCTGAACTGAGGAACATAGGGCGGGATCGAGACCGCCACATCCGACAGCGAGATCTTCATCACGATGAAGAATGGGACGAGGAAGAACGCCAGCAGCCATCCGAACGGAATGGCGATGAGCAGGAACCTACGCATCTCGCGCCCCGCTCATCGGGCCAGCAGAACGCCGGCGGTGGCGGTCCAGGACAGCCAGACCGGGTCTTCCCAGGTGAAAGACCGCCGCGCAATGCGCCGCGTGTTGGCAGACTGCGCCTTGATGATGGTGCCGTTGGCCAGCTGCACGTGATAGGTCGAGATATTGCCCAGATAGGCAATGTCGTGAATTTTGCCCTGCACCGCGTTGTCGGCGGCTTCGGGCCGTTCCGCGGTGATCGTCACCTTTTCGGGCCGGATGGCCAGGAAACAGGTCTGGCCGGCGTCGAATGGCTGCGTGGTTGTCGCGAACAGCGGCGGTTGCCCCTCGGCCCAGTCCACACGCACCTGTCCCTCTTCCATCGGGGTGGCGCGGCCTTCGATGATGTTCACGCTGCCGATGAAGTCGGCCACGTAAACACTGTTCGGGGTCTCGTAGATGCGGTCCGGCGTGGCAACCTGGATGATCTGGCCCTCGTCCATCACCGCGATGCGGCTGGCGACGGTCATCGCCTCTTCCTGGTCGTGGGTCACGATGACGAAAGTCGTGCCGGTCTTTTCCTGGATGTCCATCAGCTCGAACTGGGTCGCCTCGCGCAGCTTGGCGTCCAGCGCGCCCAGCGGTTCGTCGAGCAGGAGGAGCCTCGGCGCCTTGGCCAGGCTGCGCGCCAGTGCGACACGCTGGCGTTGTCCGCCTGAGATCTGGTGCGGCTTGCGCTGGGCAAAGCGTTCAAGCCGGGTCAGCTTGAGCATCTGCTCGACCCGGGCGGCCAGCTTGTCCTTTTCCATCTTCTCGCGGCGCAGCCCGAAGGCGATGTTTTCCCAGACCGAAAGATGGGGGAACAGCGCATAGGACTGGAACATCATGTTCACGGCGCGCTTGTTCGGGGGAACCGGGACGATGTTCTGCCCGCCCAGTTCGATCTTGCCCGACGTCGGCGCCTCGAACCCTGCCAGCATGCGCATCATCGTGGTCTTGCCACAGCCCGAGGGGCCGAGCAGGGCAAAGAATTCGCGCGTGTAGATGTCGAGGGTGAGATTGTCGATGGCAACGAAATCGCCGAACTTCTTGGTGACATTCTCGAACCGGATCAACGGTTTTTCGTCAGGATCTTCCCAGGGAGCAAATACTTTGGCAGCCAAATCGAACCCTCGCGGCTAGTGGCGGAATCGGGCGGGTCCTGACGAACCCGCCCGCCGGGCGACGGGTCAGGTGCCCGACTTGACCTTGGTCCACAGACGGGTGGCGACCCGCTGAACCTTCGCGTCCCAGGGCGAGACGGTGTAGAGGTTCTTGACGGTCTCTTCCGACGGGTAGATCGCCGGATCGCCGATCACGTCCTCGGCCAGGAACTCCTGCGAGGCCTTGTTGCCGTTGGCGTAGTAGACATAGTTCGACGCGGCCGCCATGTTCTGGGCGTCCATCATGAAGTTCAGGAACTTGTGCGCGCCATCCGGGTTCGGGGCATCGGCGGGGATCGCCATCATGTCGAACCACATCAGCGCACCTTCCTTGGGCGCGTTATACGCGATCTCGACGCCGTTGTTGGCCTCGGAAGCGCGGTCGCGCGCCTGAAGCACGTCGCCCGACCAGCCGAAGGCCACGCAGATGTCGCCGTTGGCCAGCGCGTTGATGTATTCGGACGAGTGGAATTTCTGCACATAGGGGCGCACGGCCATCAGAACGGCCTCGGCCTTGCCGATGGTTTCTGCATCCTGCGCATCCGGGTTCTCGCCGATGTATTTCAGCGCGGCCGGAATCATCTCGGTCGGCGCATCAAGGAAATGCACGCCGCAGGAGGCCAGCTTTTCCATGTTCGCCGGATCGAAGACCAGTGCAAGGCTATCGATCGGAGCGTTTTCACCCAGAACCTCGGCCACCTTCTTGGTGTTGATGCCGATGCCGGTGGTGCCCCACATGTAGTTGATCGAATATTCGTTGCCGGGATCATACTGCGCGGTCCGCTCGGTGATCACGTCCCACATGTTGGTCATGTTCGGCAGCTTCGACTTGTCGAGCTTCTGGAAGGCGCCCGCCTGGATCTGGCGCTGCAGGAAGGTGCCGGTCGGCACCACCACGTCATAGCCCGATCCGCCGGCGAGCATCTTGGTTTCCAGAACCTCGTTGCTGTCGAAGACGTCATAGATCAGGTCGATCCCGGTTTCTTCCTGAAACTTGGTCAGCAGCTCTTCGTCGATGTAGTCCGACCAGTTGTAGACCCGGACTTCCTCGGCCGCGGCCATACCTGCGCTCAGCGCCAGTGCCGCAGCAAGCGGCAGAGTGTATCTGTGCATCTGTGTCTCCCGTGCAGACGCCGGTTGATCCCGGCTGCCGCTATATTTGATCAAGTTTTGCCTTCGCGGGCAATGACATGTATGTTTCCACGCGCGGATGTGCGACGCAAGGGACGTTGTTTCCCAAGGGAGGCCCATTTATGAGCGTGGTCAAAAATGTGGCACTGTCCCGGCCTCCGCAGGCGGGGCCTCTGCCGGTGCACGAACAGGTCTATCAGGATTTGCGCGCGCGGCTGCTGTTCGGCGAGATGGCGCCCGGCCAGGCGGTCACGATCAAGGGCCTGACCGAGGCGTTGAATGCAGGCATCACGCCCGTCCGCGAGGCGATCCGGCGGCTGATCTCGGACGGGGCGCTGGTGTTCAAGGACAACCGGCGCGTCAGCGTTCCCTCGCTCAGCCATGCCGATCTGGATCAGCTGGTTTTTGTAAGGAAATCAGTCGAATGTGAACTGGCGCGCCGGGCGGCGGGCCGGATTTCGCGGGGGGTGCTGGAGCGGTTGCGGCAGATCGACGGAGCCCTGGACGAGGCGATCTCGCGCGGCGACGTGCCGGCCTATCTGGCGCTGAACCACCGGTTTCACCAGACCCTCTACGATCAGGCCGGGGCGCCGATCCTGGCCGAACTGGCCAGCCGTCTCTGGCTGCGCTTCGGCCCCTCGCTGCGGGTCGTCTGCGGCCGCTTCGGGACCGAGAACCTGCCCGACCGTCACAAGGATCTGCTGGCCGCGCTGGAACGGGGCGACGAAGCGGCCGTCGTGACCGCGATGGCGCAGGATATCGAGCAGGGCATGGAACAGATGGCCGCGGTTCTGGACCGAAGCGGCTGATTCGATTGACACCCAGGAATTTGATCATATTCTGAGCGCATCCCCCGGACAGAGGAGTTTGCGCCATGACCACGATCACCAATCACCTGCCCACGGCCGAGCTTCAGCGGCTGGACGCGGCGCATCACATGCACCCTTTCACCACCGGCGACGCGCTGAACAAGAAGGGCGCGCGGGTGATCACCAAGGCCAAAGGCGTCTATCTGACCGACAGCGAGGGGATCGAGATCCTCGACGGGATGGCGGGCCTGTGGTGCGTCAACATCGGTTATGGCCGCGAAGAGATGGCCGAGGCGGCGGCGCGCCAGATCCGCGAACTGACCTATTACAACACCTTCTTCCAGACGACCCATGTGCCCGCCATCGCGCTGGCGGCCAAACTGGCCGAGCTGGCGCCCGGCGATCTGAACCACGTCTTCTTCGCCGGCTCCGGGTCCGAGGCGAATGACACCAACCTGCGGATGGTGCGCACGTACTGGGCGCAGAAGGGTCAACCCGAGCGGAACATCGTGATCGCGCGCAAGAACGGCTATCACGGCTCGACCATGGGCGGCGGCAGCCTGGGGGGTATGGCTCCGATCCATTCGCAGGGTGGTTTGCCGATCCCCAACATCCATCACATCGGCCAGCCGCACTGGTATGCCGAGGGCGGCGACATGAGCCCCGAGGATTTCGGCGTGATGCGCGCGCAGGAACTGGAACAGGCCATTCTGGATCATGGCCCCGAGCGCGTCGCGGCCTACATCGGCGAGGCGGTTCAGGGCGCAGGGGGCGTCATCATCCCGCCCTCGACCTACTGGCCGGAAATCCAGCGTATATGCAAGAAATACGACATCCTGCTGATCGTGGACGAGGTCATCACCGGCTTTGGCCGCACCGGCAACTGGTTCGCCTGCGAGACCTTCGGGATCACGCCGGACATCATCACCATCGCCAAGGGGCTGTCCTCGGGATACCAGCCGATCGGCGGGTCGATCGTCAGCGACCGGGTCGCGGATGTGATCAACGCCTGCGAGTTCAACCACGGCTATACTTATTCCGGCCATCCGGTTGCGGCCGCAGTTGCGCTGGAAAACCTGCGCATTCTCGAAGAGGAAAAGGTGCTCGACCACGTCCGCGACGTGGCAGCGCCTTATCTGAAAAAGAAGTGGGAGGCGCTGGCCGATCACCCGCTGGTCGGCGAGGCGAAGATCTGCGGCATGATGGGCTCCATTGCGCTGACACCCGACAAGACCAGCCGTGCCAAATTCGCCTCCGAAGAAGGCACCGTCGGCCTGATCTGCCGCGAGCGCTGTTTTGCCAACAGCCTCGTGATGCGCCATGTCGGCGACCGGATGATCATTTCGCCGCCGCTGGTCATCACCCCGGACGAGATCGACATCCTGATCGAACGGGCGACCAAATCGCTGGACGAATGCCTTGCGGCGGTCAAGGAGCAGGGTCTGTACAAGGCCGCCTGACGAAAGGCGGAAGCGTTTCCGCTTCCGCCCGCGCGATCACTGCGCGTTTTCGTGCATCGCGTCGCCCCAGGGCGTCATGATCTCGGTCGCGCCGCAGTTGCGCCCTCCTTCCCGCATCACGCCCGCCGGCACCGCGAAGGCATAGGGGTGCACCGTGCGCTTGGCCCGTTTCACCGGGCCAACCTTCGCCAGCGCCTCGGCGACCTCGGGCGGCAGATCCTCGTCCACCACTGTGCCGCTCGCTGCCGAGGCGTCGATGCGCGGGGTGTGAAAGGCGGTTTCCAGATCCATGCCGAAATCGGTGATGAAGCTGGTCAGGTTCGCCACCGCCGGCAGGATCTTCCGCCCGCCCGAAGCGCCGAGCGCGAACATGCGCCCGCCGGCCTGGCCCACGGTCGGGCAGATGTTCATGAGGCAGCGCTTGCCGGGCGCCAGCGAGTTCGGTTTGCCCGGTTCGGGGTCGAACCACATGATGCCGTTGTTCAGCAGCATCCCGGTCTGGGGCGAAACCACACTGCTGCCAAAGATCGACAGCAGGGTCTGCGTCACGTTCACCATGTTGCCGTGACGGTCGACCACCGAGAAGGTGGTGGTGCAGGCCGGGGCCTCGGGGCTTTCGCCAGTGTCGCCGCCCGTGGCCAGACGGTGCCGATAGGCATTGCCCAGCGCCCGGCCCAGCGCGGCGTAGCTCTCTGCCGAGGGCGCGTCGCCGGGTGTGAAGGCGGTTTCCATCTCCTTCAGCGTTGCCACCAGCTCGGCCCCGGCGGAAAGGCCGGAAGGCGCGTGGATCACCGCATCGCGATAACGAATCGTGCGGGGCTGGCTGGCCACCGCGCGATAGGCCGCCAGATCCTCGACCGTCAGCGAACCGCCCTTGGCCTGCACGTCCTCGGCCAGCATCCGCGCCACCTCGCCTTCATAGAAGTCGCGCGCGCCATGCTCGGCAAGGCGGCGCAGGGTGGCGGCATGGGTCTTCTGATCCAGATGCACATCCGTCAGGGCCGTCCATCCGGCGATATTGGGCCATTGCCCGTCGATCAGGAACAGGGCCGCCGCATCCGGATCCTTGGCCAGCTGCCGGGTGGCCGAGGCGATGATCAGCGAGGCATACCAATCGACCAGCATCCCTTCCTCGGCCAGCGCCACGGCCGGGGCGAGCAGATCGGCCCAGTCCACGGTGCCGTATTTCTGATGCGCCAGCTCCATGCCGGCAACGGTGCCCGGCACCGCCACGGCGGTCGCGCCATAGACGTTGCGGTCGTCCTTGACGCGGGTCCAGGGAAACAGGTCGCCGGCCTTGCCGCTGGGGTCCAGCGGATAGTCCTCGGTCTTCAGACCGGCCGGGGACCGCATCCCGAACTCGATGGTCTCGGCCCGCTCTTCGCCCGCGCGCCACAGGGTCATCATCCCGCCGCCCATCGGGCCCGACATCCAGGGCTCGACCACGCCGACGGCGAACGACGTGGCGATGGCGGCGTCGATGGCGTCGCCTCCGGCGGCCAGCACCGCCGCGCCCGCTTCTGCCGCCTTGCGGTGCTGCGAGGCGACGACGCCGCCATCGGTCCACAGCACTTCCTTGCGGATTTTCTGGGTCTTGGAGAAGTTGCTCATGTCCTGCCTTTCCTGTCTGTGCGCCGGTGACGCCTTGTTACCTTCTGCGCCGCCGCGCGCCAATTGTCAGCGCCAGACCGGCCAGTCCCGGGGCGAGGCCCGAGAGGATCAGCCCCGCGGCATAGCCATCCGTGGCGGCAATCACCCCCTGGATCAGCAGGGGGCAGATGACATAGCCCGAGAACAGCACGAAGGTGCCCGCGGCCGTGATCTCGCCCACGCGGCCCTCGGGCGCCGCCTCGGCCAGGCCGGTCAGGAAGACGCCATTCCACGAGACCACCGTGATCCCGGCCAGCGCGGCGAGCGCAAAGACCCAGGGGGCCGGGCTGCCGGGACCTATGGTGGCCAGCAACATCATCGTGCCAGCTGAGAGGAAACAGAGCATCGACAGCGCCTTTGCCGTGTCGCCGATGCGGTCCGAGAGCCAGCCCATCATCACGCGCCCGGCGACGCCCAGACCCTGCAACAGCGCGAACCCCGCGCCGGCGGCCGCCAGCGACCAGCCGGCGTGATCGGACAGAAACACCGGGAAATAGCCCATCACGATGCCCTGCGCGATCCCGAGGCAGAAGCCTGCCGCCGTGATCAGCCGCAGCTGCGGCGAGCGCAGCAGAAGGGCGATCAGGCGCACCGGCGCGGTCAGAAGCCCGCCAAGGGTGATCGGCGCGCGAAGCGGCGGGGCGACGTCCACCGGGCCTTTCATCAGCCCGAGCGCCAGGGCGGAACCCAGTGCCAGCAGCGCGGCGGTGACCAGCGTCGCGGTCAGGCTGTCGGTCGCCACCACGATGGCCGGCAACAGCAGCCCGGCGGCCAGCCCGCCCAGCGGCACGCCGGCCTGCTTGATCGAGAAGATCGTCGCACGCCGGTGCCTCGGCGTGACCTTCATCAGCAGGTCCGATCCCGCCGGGGTCGACGGCCCATAGCCCAGCCCGATCACGAAGGCCGCCAGCAACATCCCTTCCCAGCGCCCCGTGGCGCAGAAGACCAGCGCGACCGAGGCCAGCGCACAGCCAAGCTGGAGTTGTCGGAGCGACGGCAGGAACGACAGCAGCGCCGGCCCCCAGAGGAAGAACAGCATCGAGCCGAAAGAGGTGGCCGACGAAAGCTGCCCCACCGCCTCGGGCGGCATTCCGCTGGCCTCGGTCAGCGGCATCCCCAGCAAAGGCAGCGTCCGAGTCATCAGCGCCAGCACCGCCTGCACCAGCGTGACGGTGGTCACCAGCGGAACCCAGCCGGGCGTTGCGGCACTGCGGACGTCTGTCATCTTTCGGGCCTTTCGCGGGTGCCTTCGGGGGTCAGCTCAGATCACCCATTGAAAGCCGTCGATCTTGATATCCTGCCCGGTGACGAAACAGGGCTCGGACATGCAGAGAAAGGCAACCACCTGCGCGACATCGGCCGGCGTGCCGGTGCGGCCCATCGCGATGCCCTTGACCAGGTCGGGCTTTCGCGCGCGGATCAGGTCGTTCGAGCGTTCGGTCTCGATCACACCGGGGCAGACGGCATTGACCAGCACATGCGGCGCCATCTCCTTGGCCAGCGCGCGGGTCATGCCCAGCAGACCGGCCTTCGCGGTGGTGTAGGAAAACTTGGAAACCGCCGATGTGACGCCGCCGGTATAGGCATTCAGCGACGACATCATGACGATGCGCCCGGCCTCGGCCTTCATCATCCCCGGCGCCACCGCATGGGTCCAGTTGAAGGCGCCCTTGAGGTTGATGGCGATGGTGCGGTCAAAGCTCTCTTCGGTGATTTCGCAAATGCCGGTGGAGTTGGACTTGCCCGCGTTGTTCACCAGCACGTCCACCGGGCCGGTCTCGGCCTCGACCTCGGCCACGATCTGATGGGCGCGGGCAAAGTCGGCGACATCGGCCTCGAAGGTACGGCAGGTCCGGCCCATCGCCTCGATCTCGGCCTTGGTGTTCGCCAGATCCTCGGGGATCAGGTCGACTAGGACGATGTTGCAGCCCTGCCGGGCCAGTTCATGGGCGCAGCCGCGGCCGATGCCGCGCCCTCCGCCGGTGACGATCGCTGTCTTGGTCATGCGTTCTGTACTTCCTTGGTCGAGGGTTTGGGCGGAAAGACGTCGCCCGCGAAATGACAGGCGACCGATCGCGCGCCGACCATCCGGTCGGGCGGATCCTCCTGGCGGCAGATCGGCTGCACATGCGGGCAGCGGCCCTGGAACCGGCAGCCGGGCGGCAGCTTGGCGGCATCCGCCGGCTCGCCTTCCAGCCAGAAATTCTCGGTCACGCGGGGGCCGTTGACGCGCGGAATGGCGGCAAGAAGGGACTGGGTATAGGGGTGCTTGGGGTGTTCCATCAGCTCTTCCACCGGTCCCATCTCGACGATCCGGCCCAGATACATGACCGCCACACGGTGGCACATCAGACGGACGACGGAAAGGTCGTGCGAGATGAAGATATAGGTCAGGTCGAACGTATCGCGCAGTTCGCGGAACAGCCGCAGGACCGTGGCCTGCACCGACACGTCCAGCCCGGCGGTTGGTTCGTCCAGGATCACCACCTCGGGGTTCAGCATCAGGATGCGGGCCAGACCCACCCGACGCTGCTGACCGCCCGAGATCTCGTGCGGGAACAGATCGGCATGGCCGGCGGGCAGACCCACGGCGCTGAGGATCTCGCGCACCTTCTCCAGCCGTTCGCGGCGTGGCAGGTCGGTGTGGATGATCAGCGGTTCTTCCAGCGACTTGCCGATCTTCCAGCGCGGATCGAGCGAGGCGCCCGGATCCTGATAGGCATATTGCAGCCGCCGGCGCAGGGCGCGCGCCTCGCGCGGGGTGCGGCCGGCAATCTCGGTGCCTTCGAACAGGATCGAACCGGAGTTCGGCGCCTGAATGCCCATCAGCGTCTTGCCGAGCGTGGACTTGCCACAGCCGGATTCCCCGACAAGCCCCAGGATTTCGCCCTGCGCCAGATCGAAACTGACTCCGTCCAGCGCCCGGATCTCGCCCAGCTTTCGGGCAAAGGGGCCGCGGATCGGAAAGCGGACCGTCAGGTCGGATACGGACAGGATCGGGGTCTCGGTCATCCCTGGGCCTCCTTCTGAACGGGTGCGGCGGTCTCGAACAAGGGATGCACGCAGCGCACCACATGTCCCGGTCCCGCGACATTCGCAGGCGGCCGGGTGCGGCAGCCCTCGGTCGCGCGCTCGCAGCGGGTCTGAAACCGGCAGCCCGGCGGCGGCGCATAGAAGCTCGGCAGCTCGCCAGGGATTCCGGTCATCCCGCCACCGCCTTCGGGCAGCGAGGCCAGAAGCTTGGCGGTGTAGGGATGTGTGGGACGATTGAAGAACTCGGCCACCGGCGCGGCCTCCACATCCTGACCGGCATACATGACGGTGATCCGGTCGCAGATCTCGTAGGCCGAGCCGAGGTCGTGGGTGGTCAGGATCACGGCGACATCGCGGTCGCTGGCCAGCTTGCGCAGAAGGCCAAGGATCTGCGCCTGAATCGTCACGTCCAGCGCGGTGGTCGGTTCGTCGGCGATGATCAGGTCCGGCTCGGGCAGAAGTGCCATCGCAATCATCAGGCGCTGCCGCTGCCCGCCGGACACCTCGTGCGGATACTTCCGCAGCAGCTGGTCGGGCCGGGGCAGCTGGACCAGATTCAGCATCTCCATCACCTTCTCGCGGTCGATCCGGCGACGCGCGCGCGGATAGGGCGTCAGCAAAGCAGGCGCGCGGCTCGATCCTGCCGCGCGGCGCGGCGACTTCCACTTCATCAACTCGTCGATCTGCTGGCCGATGGTGAAGACCGGGTTAAGCGAGGTGAAGGGATCCTGCGGAATGAAGGTCACGCGGCGACCGCGCACCGACTCCTGCGCCTCGGCGCTGTCGGGCGAGAGCATGTCGACCCCGCCAAAATCGATGCGCCCGCCCCGGATTTCCAGCGAATGGCGCGGCAGCACACCCAGGATGGCCCGGGCGAGCGTGGTCTTTCCGCAGCCGGATTCGCCGACCAGCCCCATGATCTCGCCGCCCCGCACGGTCATGTTGGCGCCGTCCAGGATATGGGCGAAGCCGCCATCGCCGCGGAACCCGAGCGACAGGCCCTCGACGGTGAGAAGTGCGTCGGCCATCAGTTTCCCTTTCTCAGTTTGGGATCCAGGATGTCGCGCAGCCCGTCGCCCAGAAGGTTGAAGCCCATGACGACAAGGAAGATTGCCAGGCCGGGCGCGGCGGCATACCACCAGGCCTCGGGCAGGAATTCCCGCGCTTCCGAGATGGTGCGGCCCCATTCCGGTGTCGGAGGCGGCGCCCCAAGGCCGAGAAAGCCCAGGGCGGCGGCGGTGAGGATCGTGGCGCCCATGCCGATGGAGGTCCGCACGATGATCGCCGAGGCGGTGTTGGGCAGGATGTGCAGCACCATCACCCGGAAATCCGACGCCCCCAGCGCCTGAGCCGCCTCGACGAATGTCTGAGCCTTCAGCGACTTGGTTTCGGCATAGACCAGCCGGGCCCAGAACGGCCAGTAGGTCAGCGACAGCGCCAGGATCACGTTTTCGACCGAGGGGCCCAGCGTCTGGGCGATGGCGATGGCCAGGACGATCTGCGGCACCGCCAGGAAAACGTCCGAGGTGCGCATCAGGAACCCGCCCGGGAAGCCGCCGTAATAGCCGGCCAAAAGTCCGATGGGCACGCCTATGGCAACCGACACGCCCACCGCGATGACCGCAATCGAAATAGTGATCCGTGCCCCGAACAGGATGCGCGAGAAGACGTCCGATCCCATCCGGTCGGTGCCGAACAGATGCTCGGCCGAGGGCGGCTGCAGACGGTTGGTCAGGTGGAAGGAATTCACATCCTCGGGATAGGGCGCGAGCCAGGGGGCCAGGATGGCCACCAGGATCAGCCCCAGGATAATCGCGGCGCCAAGCGTTGCGGCCCGGTCTGCCAGAAGCCGTTTCAAAGCGGTCATTTCAGGGTCCTCGGGTCGATGAAGGTGTGCAGGATGTCGACAAGGAGGTTCACGCCGATGAAGACGACGCCGACGATGATCGAAAAGCCCAGGATGGCGCGGGTGTCCGATTGCAGGATCGACTGCACCGCATAGGTGCCGAGCCCCGGCCAGTCGAACACCGCCTCGACAACCACTGCCCCGGCGAAAAGGGTGCCGAAGATCAGGCCGATCTGCGTCACGGTCGAGATCAGTGCGTTGCGCAGCACGTATTTCCAGATGATGACCGCCGAGGGCATCCCCATAGCGCGTTCATAGAGCACGAAATTCGAGTTGATCACCTCCAGCACGCCGGCGCGGGTGAAGCGCACCAGCGTCGCGGCGGCCGGCAGCGCCAGCGTGATGGCGGGCAGCAGCATATGGTGCATCGCGTCCCACAGCGAGGCCCAGTCACCGGTCAGAACCGAGTCGAGCACGTAGAACCCGGTGATGTCCTCGGGGCCCCAACCGGCGATCCGGCCATTCAGGGGCGTCCATCCCAGCCGGGTGGAGAAATACATCTGCAACTCCATCGCCAGCCAGAAACTTGCGACGGCAAGGCCCGAAACGGACAGCAGGCGCAGGACCTGGTCGATCAGCGAGTTGCGCTTGACCGCGGAAATCACGCCCAGCGGCACGCCGAGTCCGATGGCGATGATCATGGCCGCAATGGTCAGCTCCAGCGTCGCGGGCAGGCGGTGCAACAGGTCGTCGGAAATCGCCCGCTGGGTATACAGACTCTTGCCCAGGTCGCCGGTCGCAAGATCGGCCACATAGCGCCCGAACTGGATATGCAGCGGCTGGTCGAGCCCCATCTCGGCCCGCAGCGCCACGACCTGGGATTCGGTCGCGTTCTCGCCCGCGATGATCCGTGCCGGATCGGTCGGGATCACGTTCGAGATGAAGAACACCACGAAGACGAGGCCGAACAGGGTAGGGATGAACCAGACGAGGCGGGAAAGGATGATCTCCAGTCGTCGCATGGGCGGCCTCCGATAGGGCTTGGGATGGTCGTGCCGGGAAAAAGGGCGCCGCTGCCGTCAGGCGGGCAGCGGCGCCCGGGGAGGATCAGTCCTCGATATAGGCCCAGCGCATGTCCTGGCCGTTGCCGACCGGGCAGAAGCGGACGTTCTTCAGCTTGGACGCATAGGGGCCATACCACTTGGTGTTGTAGATCCAGACGCCGGCGGCATCGTTGTAGACCTGCGTGGTGGCCTCTTCATACAGCTTCGCGCGTTCGGCCTGATCGGTGATGATCAGCGCCTTCTCCAGCATCGCGTCGACCTCGGCGTTATGATAATCCGACACGTTGCGCGTCGGCGCATAACGCGACCCATACTGCTCGCCGATCCAGTTGTTGGGGTCGGCATAATAGGTCGACTTCCAGTAAGGCACCATGTCCGGCATGGTTTCCGGGTTCTGCATGTTCGAGTTGATCACCGGCCAGGGCGAGCTTTCGATCTCGACGTTGATGCCCAGCTGGGCAAGCCCGTTCTGCATCAGCGCGGCGGCCTGCTCGGTCTCCGAGAAACCGGCCAGCGTGCCGATCTTCAGCGTGCGGATTTCTTCGCCATGCTCGGCCTTGTAGGCGTCGAGGTATTCCTTCGCCTTGGCCAGGTCGAACGTATACCCCGGAACCTTGGGCGCACCCCAGAGGTTGCCCGGCACGATGGTCGGGTTGCGGGCAACGGTGCCCTTCATGATCTCGTTGATATAGCCGTCGTAATCGAAGGCATGGGTCAGGACCATGCGGAAGTTCTTGTCGTCCATCGGGGCGCGGCCGTTGTGCACCGCGAAGTGGAAGACGCGCATCGACTCTTCTTCGAGGATCTGCACGTTCGGATCCTCGCGCAGCCGTTCCACCTGGTCGGGTGCGAGATAGCCGTCGAGACCCTGGTAATCGCCCCGCATCAGGCCCTGGATCCGGGTGTTGGTTTCCAGAACGGTGCGGAATTCGATCTCGTCGAGATACTTCTCGCCCCAGCCGGCGAAATGCTCGGCAAAGCGTTCGCCGATGAACCCGCGCGCAGGGTCATAGCGCTGCAGCATGTAGGATCCGGACCCGGCCACATGGTCGATCAGGTATCCCTGACCCATGTCGTCGTCCTTGGTGTTCGCCGCGACCAGCGCCGAGTTCACCACCAGAATGTCCGGCACCAGAGCGGCAAAGATTGCCGAGGGTTCCTTGAGCGTGAAGGCCACGGTGTAATCGTCCACCGCCACGGTATTGCCCGGGTCGATCATCGGCAGGAACAGCGAACCCGCGCCCTTCTTCAGGCCCAGCATCCGTTCGAAGGAATAGACCACATCCTTGGCGGTCATCTTGGTGCCGTCGTGGAAGGTCACGTCGTCGCGCAGGTTGAAGGTCCAGGTCTTGCCGTCTTCCGAGACGGTATGGTCCTTCGCCAGCCAGGGGATCAGCTGCGGCGGATTGTCGACCCAGCGATACAGCCCGTCATAGAAGTTGAGCCGGGACGCCACGCGGGCCACGTCGCGCACCGTATGCGGATCGAGCGTGTCATAGGCCGAGTTGTTGGCATGGACATATCTGTCCTTGGCGATGCCGAAAGTAGGAGCAGCGAAGGCCAGGGCGGCGCAGACTGCCAGGATGGTCCTTTTCATGGATCTTCCTCTCTATTGGGTTTCGTGGTGACGTCTCTTCTTGTGTTGGGCCGCACCGGCATTGGCCGGGACGGCAAGGGCCTTGGCGCGGCCGGCGGCGGGGCCTAGCCGTTGGCTTTGACCCAATCCACGATCTCGGCATGCGTGGCGAACCAGACGTCGCCCCTGGACTTGGCCAGCCGGATCAGTTCCTCGAATATCCAGATGCGCGAGCGATATCCGGTGATGTGCGGATGCATCGTCAGCTGGAAGATGCCGCCCTCGGCATAGGCCGCCTCGAACTCGCGGCGGAAAATGTCGAAGACGCCCTCGGGCGGGGTATAGGGGCGCAGGGCCGAGAAGCGGTTCATGTTGAAATAGACCGCGTCGTCGCGGATCCATTCCACCGGCAGCTCGATCACGCCGGTGTCCTCGCCATCCAGCAGCAGGGTGTGGCAATCGACATCCGCCATCAGCGAGCTGTCATAGGCCAGCCCCATGTCGCGGGTGATCTCCAGCGTCACATGAGAAAAGTCCCAGGACGGTGTGCGGATACCCACGGGGCGTGCGCCGCTGATCTTTTCCAGCATGTCGGCCGAACGCATCTGGAGGTCGCGCTCCACATCCGCCGGCAGGATCGAGTTGCGCTCGTGAATCCAGCCGTGGATGCCGACCTCGTGGCCCTCGGCCACGAACATGCGGGTTTCGTCCGGATACAGCTGCGCCACAACGGCTGGGACATAGAAGCTGGCCCTGATGTCGTGGCGGCGGATGATCTCCATCACCCGCGGAATGCCCTGCCGGTTGCCGTATTGCCCCCGGCTCATCGCGCCGATCGACTTGCCGCCGTCGCGCAGCTCGTTGGTTTCGTGGTCGACGTCGAAGGACATGGCCACAGCGCATTTCGCGCCGCCGGGCCACGAGGCCGGCTTCAGGCTATCGCCCGCGCGGACCCGGTCGACCTTGGCACGCCAGGTCTCTTCGGGCCATTCCCAGGGGTTTTCGGATTCGGTCATGATCTGCTCCTTACGGGAAGGGGTGGCCGGAAACGGGCAGCACCTGCCCGGTGATGAATCCCGCCCGGTCCGAGGCGAGGAAAGCGCAGGCGGCGGCGATGTCCGCCGGTTCGCCCAGCCGGCGCATGGCGATGTTCTGCAACATGCGTTGCTGACCCTCCTCTCCATAGCTGGCCCACTGCTTTTCATAGTCGGGCGAGGTGCGCAGAAAGCCGGGCGCGACCGAGTTCACGGTGATGCCGAAGGGCCCGAGTTCCAGCGCCATCTGGCGGGTCAGGCCGATCAGCCCGTGTTTCGCCGAACAGTAGGACTGGATGCCTGTCAGGCTGGGTTTCAGCCCAGCCCCGGACGAGATGGTGACGATCCGCCCCGAACCGCGCGCCTTCATCGCCGGGATGACCGCGCGCATCAGGTTCAGCGCCGACATCACGTTGCCGTCGTAGATCGCCATCCACTCGGCGTCGCTGACCTCTTCCAACGGCTTCTTCGACTGGCCGCGTACGCCGCCGGCGGCGTTGACCACCACATCGGGCGCCAGATCGCCAAAGCGCGCCTTGACCGCCCCGAAATCGCCAAGGTCGATCACCTCAGTCGTCACGCCGGGATGCTCGGCAGCCAAAGTGGCAAGTTCATCGCCCAGGATGTCGGCGGCCACGACCCGCGCGCCGGCTGTCGCGAATTCCGCCGCGATGCCCGCGCCGATTCCGCGCGCAGCGCCGGCAACCAGAACCGTCTGTCCGCTGAAGTCGAAGCTGATCATTCCGCCGCCTCCTTGACCTGCATCGAGCGAGCGAGGCCCGGAACGCGGATCTTCACCGCCTCGACGGCCTCCCAGACCTCCGATCCGTCGCCCCGGCGCGTGCCCTCGGGCAGGGCGGCGATGCGGTCGAAGACCTCGCGCTTGACGAAATGCCGCCAGTGCACCGGCATCTGCGTCAGCGCCTCGGTCAGCGCGGCATAGTTGGCGTCGGTCCAGACCGCCTCGAAAGCCAACCGGCTCGCGTTATAGGTGAATGTCTGCGGTGCGGGCGCGACATGGGCCGCGCGCAGGGCGCGGGTGGCCTCGGCGTCGACCTGGCCCTCGGCATCGACGACGACACCATATTCCGATGCTGCCGCCGCCGGCGTGACGGCGCTGCGCAGCACATCGCGCACCACCAGCTCGACGGGCCGCGCAAAGGGGTCACCGAACCCGGCGCCGCCGCCCGACGTCAGGTTGAACACATCGCCCGGCCCCAGCGGCACCACGTCGGTGTTGCCCAGGTCGATAGTGCGACCTGCGGGCGTGACCTGCGTGAAATGCGACGGCGCGCCGGGCAGACCGCCCGCGCCGCCCCAGGCGGCAAAGATCGTGCGGTCGCGGTTGCGCGCCGTCACCACCGTATCGGGGGTGAAAACCTCGACTTCCAGCTCGGTCGCCATGCCGCCGCGCGCGGTGCCCGGGCCGCCGCTGTCGGGCACCAGGCCATAGCGGCGGAACTTGATCGGCACCTCGACCTCGTTGATCTCGACCGGGGTGTTCTTGAGGAAGGACGAATTCGCGCCCGAGCCGTCGGTGCCGTCGCCCAGCGCCGAGCCGCCCGCACCGCCCGTCACCGGGTCGATCGAGGCCATGGTCAGCTTGCCGCTGGTCGCATCGAAGGTCTTGACGTTGACGATGCCGCCGCCACCGGCGGCGCCCACCGGCAACCGGTCGGGCGCGGCGGCGTGAAAGGCGCCCATGACAACCCCCTGCAGGCGCCCGCAGGTCAGCGAGCGCATCCCGACAGCGGCCGGGAACTGCGGGTTCAGCACCGTGCCCTCGGGCACGATGCAGGTCGCGGCGCGCAGGATGCCGCCGTTCAGCGGGATGGAGGGATCGAGCGTGTAGAGGCAATAGTTGTATCCGACCATCAGCAGGATGTGGCGCGGGTTGCCGCCGGTCGGCATGTTCAGCGCCGACTTCAGCTGCGGGTCCGAACCGGTGAAATCCAGGATTACCTCGTCGCCGCGCACCTTCAGCGTCAGGTCCAGCCGCACCGGCACCCCGTTCGGACCGTCCTCGTCGAGATAGTCGACAAAGCGGAAATCGCCATCCGGCAGCCCCGAGATCACCGCGCGGGCGCGGGCCTCGGCCACGTCGAGCAGATCCTCGATGCCGTTCTTCACCACCTCGACGCCGAACTTGCGGATCATTTCGTGCATCTTCGCCTCGCCAGTGTTCACGGCGGCGATCTGGGCGTTGAGGTCGCCCCGGTTCTGCTCGGGCATCCGGACGTTCAGCATCATCGTGTCGATCAGCTGCTCGTTCGTCACGCCCCGGCTGACCAGCTTGGTCGGACGGAATCGGATGCCTTCCTGATGCACTTCCGTATTGGCCCGAGACAGCGACGCCGGCACGGCGCCGCCCATGTCGGTGTTGTGGATATGGCCGACGGCAAAGGCGATGATCTCGCCCTCCCAGAAGATCGGCTTCCATATGTGCATGTCGGGCGTATGGGTGCAAACGAACCCCGAATAGGGGTCGTTGGTAACGCAGATGTCGCCCTCTTCGTAGTGGTCGATCATCTCGAGCGCGCCCTTGTAGTCGAGCCCGATGAACCAGGTGGCGCCCAGGTCGCGCGGGCTGGCGAAGGTCATGCCCGAGGGCGTGACGAGACCGGTGGTGAAATCCTCGGTCTCCTTCACGAAGGTCGAATGCGCGGTGCGGAACAGGGTGAAGGCCATGCTTTCGGCCACCGCCTGCGCGTGGTTCTCAAGCACCTTCAGGGTGACGGGATCAGTGCGCATGCGGGGCGTCCTCGATGGTCAGGATAAGATTGCCGTGGGCGTCCACGGTTCCGGCAAAGCCCGCGGGCACGATGGTCGTCGTGTCGTCCTGCGCGATCACACAGGGGCTGGTAAAATGCGCGCCCGGTGTCAGATCGCGGCGCGCGAACAGCGCCAGCTCGCGCCGCCCGCCGTCGATCCAGGCGGTCATCGTCTTCTGCGCAACTGCATCATGCGGGCGCGGCTCGCTGCGGGGCAGGGTCGGCTTGGCCGAATGGCCGGTGACCACCAGGTTGACGGCGATGATCTGGATCGGTGCCGCGGGGTCGGCGTGGCCATACAGGCGCCGGTGCTCGGCGTGGAACGCCCTCACGATCGGGCCGACATCGTTTGCCGCCAGCGCGGCCGGGTCGATCGGCACCTCGATCTCGAAGCTCTGGCCACGATAGCGCATCTCGCCCGAGGCGTGGAAGACCGGCGTGCCCTCGTAGTGCTGTTCCTCGACCATCCAGCGCCGTGCCTTCTCGGTCAGCCGCGTGACGGTCGCGGCCATCCGGCCGGTGTTCTCGGCCGCGAGGTCGTAATAGGCGGTTTCGGTGAAATCGTTGCGTACGTCTGCGGTCAGTCCGCCCAGGGCCGACAGCACACCGGGCGACGGCGGCACGATCACGCGCTTCATGCCCAGGTCGCGCGCCAGGAAACAGGCCATCATCGGCCCGCCACCGCCGAAGGCCAGCAGGCTGAATTCGCCCACGTCGATCCCCCGGCGCGAGCAGAGCTTGGACACTTCGCGGAACATGCCCGAAACGGCGACGCCGACGATGCCCTCGGCAGTTTCCTCAAGGCTGGTGCCCAGCTTCTCGGCCAGCGGTGCAATCACCTCCACGGCCTTGTCGCGGTCGACCGAGACCATGCCATAGCCCAGCGCCGACAGGTCGAGCAGGCCCAGAGTCACGAAGGCGTCGGTGATCGTCGCCTGGGTGCCGCCCCGGCCATAGGCGGCCGGACCGGGGGTTGATCCGGCGCTGTCGGGGCCGACGGTCAGCAGCCCCGCCGCGTCGATCCGGGCGATCGAGCCGCCGCCTTCGCCGATGGACGTCACCGAAACGGTCGGCACGAAGATCGGGAACTCGCCGACCACTTCGTTCATGCCATAGCCGGGCTGCCCGCCCTGGATGATCGCCACATCCGCAGAGGTGCCGCCGATGTCGAGGCTCAGCACCTTGTCCTCGCCGGCCTCGCGCGCCACGAAGGCCGCGCCCATCACGCCGGCGGCGGTGCCCGAGAGCAGCATCTCGACACAGGCGGTCTTGCCGACCTCCACCGACATGACCCCGCCGTTCGACTTGGTGATCATCGGCTCGGGCGTGACGCCGATATCGCTCAGCGCGCCCTGCAGCGCGCCCAGATACTGCGAGACGCGCGGCTGGACATAGCCATGGATCACGGCGGTCGAAGAACGTTCGTATTCCCGGATGATCGGGCGCACCTCATGCGAGGTGAAGACATGCAGCTCGGGCGCGATCTCGGCAATCAGGCGCTTGGCCTCCAGCTCGTGGGCCGGGTTGCGGTAGGAATGCAGGAAGCAGATCACGACCCCCTCGGCCCCGCGCGCCTGGGCGGCGGCGACGGCGGCTTTCAGGCTCTCTGGGTCCAGCGGGCTGTCAACGCTGCCATCGGCCAGGATGCGCTCGGCCACGCCAAAGACCAGATCGCGCGTCACCAGCGGCTCGGGCCGGGCGGACAGCAGGTGATAGGGGTCGGGCATCTTCAGCCGCGCGAGTTCCAGCACGTCGCAGAAGTTCTCGGTGGTGAACATGGCCAGGCGGATGCCCTTGCGCATGATGATCGAATTCACGCCAACCGTCGTGCCGTGGGTGAAATACGAGATGTCGCCCGGGGCGATCCCGAACCTGTCTTCCAGGGCCTTCAGACCGTCGATGACCTCCTGCCCCGGCCGGTCGGGGGTGGTCAGAACCTTGACGGTGCCGATCCGGCCCTCCGCCTCGTCAAATGCGCAGAAATCGGCAAAGGTGCCGCCGATGTCCACGCCCACTCGATATCCCATCAAGCGTCTCCCTGAACTGTCAATCTGGTGTCGGCCCGGCCCTCGGGCCGGTAGCCTAGGCGCGTGCTGATCCGCGCGGCGCTGTCGAGCACGGCGGCCAGCATCTCGTCGCGGCGCTGTTCATAACGCGCGGTCACGGTGGCGACGTCGATGGCGGCCACCACGCGGCCCTCGGCGTTGCGGATCGGCGCGGCGATACCCGCGCCGCCGGTGGCGTATTCGTCGACGATGGTCCCGTATCCATCGGTGCGGATCTTCTCCAGCGCCGCACGGATCTCGGCTTCGGAGGTCGGCGTCTTGTCGTTGAAGGCGCGCAGCTCGGTGCGGGCGAAATAGGCGTCGATCACCTCGGGCGGCTGAAACGCCAGCAGAACGCGGCCCATGACCGTGCCATAGCCCGGCATCGAATGCTGATCAGAGGAATCGTAGCGGATCGGCTGACGGCTCACCGCCTTGGTCAGCAGCCGCGCGTTCTGCTGTTCGGTGCGCACGCACAGAAACACGGTTTCGTCCAGCAGGTCGCGGACCTCCTCGACGATGGGCGTGGCGACCGCACGCAGGAAGCTCTCGAAACCGCCGACCCAGCCGAACCCCTGCCGGAAAGTCTCGACGATGGCATAGCGGTCGGCGCTGTCCTTCGCCACATAGCCGCGCGCCACCAGGGTGGAGAGCAATCCGAAGGCCGAGGATTTGGGAAAGCCCAGTTTGGCGACCAGCTCGTTCAGACGCAGCGGCTGCGTCTGGCTGGACAGCAATTCCAGGACATCGAGGACACGCGCGGCGGACTTGACTTGGTTGTTCATGTATGTGAACCTTGGTCGGGATTTCATCAGTTGACGAAAGGGCAGCCCCTTTTGTCAACCGCCGTTTGGCTTGCGGCAGTGCAGCAAGACTGGCCCGGGTCTGATGGCTGAGGCGCATCAGCGGCGAGACGCGTCGCGGCGTAAAAATCGAAAATTCTCAATGAATTTAATTGATTGCCAGGTGCGTCATGCGCTCGCCCCAGGCCGACGGTGACGGCGGGAACCGACGGAAAACCGGTCGAGAAAAAACTTCGGCCATGCTTTGAAAACGGGCATCACCGCTGCGCTGCGGCGCACTTCGGGTGAGTCACGGAGGCTTGCGGGGCCAAAAAATTCCCTCTCCGAGGCTCTGTCGCCGTCCAGCCTATGGGCGGCCCTCCGCGCCAAGGCTTCGAATCACGTCATCAGATTGGCCCGCCGACCGGCTATTTCTGACGCACATAGGAGCCCGGCGCGTCGCAGAGCGCCACGAAGCGCCCCGACCGCGCCCCGAGCGGCGGCGGTTCGACCGCATCGCCCGAATGCGCGTCGAGCCAGGCCGCGAAGGCGGTCCACCACGACCCGTCCGCCGGCTCTGTCTCGGCCAGCCAGTCGCCCGGATCGCGATAGGCCGCGTCGGCGCGGTGGTCGGCGATGCGGAAATGCCGGTTCTCCCGGCCCGGTTCGGACACGATTCCAGCGTTGTGTCCGCCGCTGGTCAGCACGAAGGTCACATCGGAATTGGCAAAGAGATGCAGTTTGTAGACTGACTTCCAGGGGGCGACATGATCGTCCTCGGTCCCGACGGCGAAGATCGGCGTGCGGATGTCCGACACCGCAATGGCGCGGTCGCCCACGTGATAATGCCCCTCGGCCAGATCGTTGTTCAGGAACAGCTGGCGCAGGTATTCCGAGTGCATCCGCGCCGGCATCCGCGTGGCATCGGCGTTCCAGGCCATCAGATCGAAAGCCTGACCGCGCTGCCCCAGAAGATAATCGCGTATCGCCGGCGCCCAGATCAGATCGCGTGCGCGCAACAGGGCGAAGGCCCCGGCCATCTGGTCGGAAGACAGATAGCCCGTCTCGGCCATCATGTCCTCGATCAGCGTCACTTCGCTGTCGTTGATGAACAGCCGCAGCGGTCCGGCCTCGGTGAAATCGACCTGCGCGGCCAACAAAGTGACCGAGGCAAGACGGTCGTCGCCATCCCGCCCCATCGCGGCGGCGGCGATAGAGAGCAGCGTGCCGCCCAGGCAATAGCCGACCGCATGCAGCTTCTGCGCCTTGGTGATCGCCTGCGCCGCCTCCAGCGCGGCCATCACGCCAAGCCTGCGGTAGTCGTCCATCCCGAACGCGCGGTCCCCAGCGTCGGGGTTCTTCCACGAGATCATGAAGACGGTATAGCCCTGCGCGACCAGGAACCGGACCAGCGAATTCTGCGCCGAGAGGTCCAGGATGTAATATTTCATGATCCAGGCCGGCACGATCAGGATCGGCTCGGGGCGCACGGTGGGGGTTGTCGGGGCGTATTGGATCAACTCGATCAGGTCGTTGCGCAGCACCACCTTGCCCGGCGTGATCGCCAGATTGTGCCCCACCTCGAAGGGGTGTGGCCCATCGGGTTCCGCACCCATCCGGCGCAGGACGTCCTCCGAAAGGTTCTGCGCGCCCCGCAGCAGATTTCGCCCGCGCTCTTCCAGCGTTGCGGCGATCACATCGGGATTTGTGGCGGGGAAATTGGAGGGCGCCAGGCTGTCCGAGGCGAGACCCGTGACGAAGGCCAGCAGATTCTCGTGCTCGGGCGTCGTGCCATGCACGCCGGTGACGGCATCCTGCCACCATTGCCAGGACAGCCGGTGCGCCTGCGACATCACGTTGAACGGATATTTCTGCCAGTGCTCGCTGGCAAAGCGGCGGTCGGGCGCTGGGTCGGTCTCGGACTGGTACAGTCCGAGACCCGCGCTCCAGACGGCCTGGGCATTCCGCAACGCCTGCTCGGCCAGTTTCAGCTGTTTGCCGGGCGATGTGGCAAGATGCACCGCCCAATCCATCCAGGCCTCGGCCAGAACGGACGGCGACAGGCCCGACACCGCCCGGGCAAAGCCGGCATGGGCCACCCGGTCGAGCGCCTCATAGGGGCTTTCGGCGACCGGGGTGGCGGTCTTTGCGGCATCCGGCTCCGACATGGTCTGTCCTTTCATCACAGGCGCGTCTCATATGGGGCCGATATAGGCATTGCGGGGCAAGCTGCCATTGATCTGGGTCAGCCTGTCGCGGCGGTGGCGCCGGACCCGAGTTCGATGATTTCGGCGGTGATGGCCTCCTGCCGGACGCGCCGCAGCGTGGCTTCCAGGCTGTCGAGTTCGCGCGCGATCTGGCTTCCCGCCGAGGACATCGCCTGCATGCGCGCCTCGTTCTCGGCAGCAAAGGCATGCAGCGCGGCCTTGCAGACCTGCGCGTTGAAATACTCCTGCCCCAGCGCCGCCAGAAGGGTGGCGTCGGGCAGATGCGTCAGCGGGGGTTGACCCGACGTTCCGGGGGCTAGTGTGAGGGCGATGGGAAACAGGTGTTCCCGCACCACGGCAGGACGGCCGCCCTTCCACGTGGTGAAGACAACGTCCAGACAGTCGATGCGCGCCTCGGACAGGGCGCGATAGATCTCGGTTGTGATCCGGTCGGCCAGCCGGGGCAGGCCGGGCGTATGCGAAGGCAGGGCCGCGCCCCACCCCGCCGTCACGCCGCGCAGCGCGGCAACCGACTGACCCCTGGTGCCGATCAGGAACAGCGCCTCGGCGGGCGGCATCCGGTCGATGCTATCCAGAACCCGCTCGCTGAAGGCGCCGGCAAAGCCCTGCTCGGCGCAGAAGACCAGCAGGCCGGGGCGGCGCCCTGGGCCACTGGCCTCCCCCGGCGACCCGCCCCCCAGCAGGCACGTCATCGCAGTGGTGATGATCCCGGCATAGTCGTCCACCGCCGCCAGTTGCGCCTGCGCGCCATGGGCGCGGGCGGCGGCGACGCCCTTCATTGCATTCACCACGGCGCCCAGTTCGCGGATGCGCTCGATCCGGGCGCTGATATCGGCCAGGCGCTCGGTCATGGCGCGGGTGCCTCGGCAAGACGTTTCAGCGCGGCCATCAGCGCCCCGCGCGCCGCCTCGTCCAGCGCGCCGGTTTCGGCCAGGGCCTGGACGACCTGCGGCACTTCGGTATCGAGATGGCCTGGCAGCGCCTGGCGGAACGCGCTCACCGCGCGCACCGGCAGCGGATCCAGCAGTCCGGCCTGAAGCGCCAGAAGCAGCGCCACCTCGTCGGCCAGCCGGTAGGGTGCATGTTGCGGCTGACGCAGCACCTCGCGGATACGTGCGCCCCGCGTCAGCTGATCGCGCACCCGGCCTTCGGGCATGGCCCCGAAGCGGGTGAAGACCTCCAGCTCGAGGAACTGCGCATAGTCCAGCCGCAGCGGACCCGCCGCCTTGCGCAGGACCGGCGCCTGCGTCTTGCCGCCAACCCGGCTGACCGACAGGCCCACGTCCACGGCGGGTTTCTGGCCCTGATGGAACAGGCCGGCGTTCAGCACGATCTGCCCGTCGGTGATCGAAATCAGATTGGTCGGGATATAGGCCGACAGGTTGCCGGCATCGGTTTCGGCGATGGGCAGGGCGGTCAGCGATCCGCCCCCGCGCGCCTCCGACAGCCTGGCCGCGCGTTCCAGCAGGCGGGCATGGGCATAGAAGACGTCGCCGGGATAGGCCTCGCGCCCCGGCGACTGCCGCGTCAGCAGCGCCAGCTCGCGGTGGGTGGCGGCGTGTTTGGACAGGTCGTCGATCACCACCAGCGCATGCTGGCCCCGGTCGCGGAAATATTCGGCCATCGTCATGCCCGCATAAGGCGCGATCCACTGTAGGCCCGGCGCATCGGCCGAACCGGCGACAACCACGATACAGCGCGCGAAGTTGCCGCCGTTCTGCAGCGCGTCGATGGCGCGGCGCACGCTCGACGTCTTCTGGCCGACCGCCACATAGACACAGATCATGTCGCTGTCGCGCTGGGCAATCATCGCATCGACCGCCAAAGTTGTCTTGCCGGTCGAATGGTCGCCGACGATCAGCTCGCGCTGCCCCCGCCCCAGCGCGAACAGCGTGTCGAGCACAAGGACCCCCGTCTGGACCGGTTCGACCACCAGATCGCGCTCGATGATCGCCGGGGCGGGACGGTCGATCGGCAGCTGTGCCTCTGCTGCGATCGGCTCTCCGCCGTCCAGCGGCCGGCCCAGCGGGTCGATGACCCGACCCAGCAGCGCCTCGCCCACCGGCACGCTGACAACCCTGCCGGTGCCGGCCACCGCGTCCCCGGCGGCGACGCCGGTCGCGGCATCGAGCAACACGCATCCGATCCGATCGGGGTCGAGCACGCGGGCAAAGCCGACCTGCCCGCCGGCAAACTGCAGCACCTCGTCCAGCCGCACGTCGCGCAGGCCCGAGACCAGGGCCACCCCGTCGCCGATCTCTTCCACCCGGCCGCGATGCTCGGCACGCGGGCCGAGTTCTGCGGTATCCAGGGCCGCGCGGGTGGCGGCGATCCAGGCGGGGCTGTCAGGCAGCATCCTGCACCGCCTTGCGCACCTGGGCGAGATCCGCCCGCCAGCTGTTGTGCAGGACGAAATGCGGGCTGCGCAGTTCGAGACCACCAATCAGTTCGGGATCGACCACAAACCGCAACTCGACCGCGCCGCCAAGGGCGTTCAGGACGGCCTGTCGAATGGTCTCTTCCTGCGCGACCGATTTCCTGGAGGTGACGATCTCGATCCCCTCCGGCGCCGCCGTCAGCGCGGCGCGCTCGGCGGCAGGCAGCGCCGCGATGGCCTCGGTCAGCTGGGCGAGGAAAGCGGCCTGCACCTCCGGCCCATCCATCCGGCCAAGCAGCCGCCCGGCAATGTCGAGCGCGAGGTCGCGGGCCTGACGGTCGTTGGCCACGCGCGCGGCCTCGCGTTCCTTTTCGGCAGCGGCTCGGGCAGCGGCAAGGATCGCCTCGGCCCGGCCCTGCGCCTCGTCCCGAGTGGCTTTCGCCGTCGCCTCCGCCTCGCTCCGCGCCTGGTCTAGCATCGCGCTGCGCTCGGCAGCGATGCCGTCGCGCGCGCGGCTCGCCTCGGCCAGTGCCGCATCGGCGCGGGCCTGCGTTTCACCCGCGTTGTCGATCAGTGCCATGGCCGCCTGCTGCCGGCTGGCGATGGCCGCCGCGATCGGGCGCCAGAACACGTGGAACAAGAGCCAGATCAGGATCAGGACGTTGATCGCCTGCAGCCCGATCCCCCAGAGGTCGATTGACATGGGGCTAACCTATGAAGGGATTGGCGAACAGCAGAAGCAGGGCGATCACCAGGCAATAGATCGCCGTCGTCTCGATCATCGCCAGTCCAACGAAGAGCGTGCGCGAAATCGTGTTCGCCGCTTCCGGTTGCCGCGCGATGGCGTCCATCGCCGCGGCCACGGCGCGGCCTTCGGCAAGCGCCGGGCCAAGGGCGCCAAAGGCCACGGCGAATGCGGCGCAAACGATGCTGATGATGGGCGCGTATTCCATTAGGGTTCCTTTCACTTCTTGAATTCAGGCAAAGAGGCGCCGTCCGGCCTCCCCCCGGCGACGGTGGAGGCGATGAAGACCATGGCGAGAACGGCGAAGATATAGGCCTGCACCAGACCGGTCAGCAGATCGAGCGCCATCAGTGGGATCGGCACCAGCAGCCCCGCAAGCGAGGCGACGATGCCAATAACGAAAACACCGCTCATCACATTGCCGAACAGGCGCACGAACATCGAAAAGACGCGGGTGACGCTGCCCAGCAGGTTCAGCGGGATCATCACGACGTTGGGCGAGGCAAATGATCGGAGATACCCCGCCAGCCCGTTGCCCCGCACCCCGAACCAGATCACCGAAAGGAAGACGAGCAGCGCCAGGGCGGCATCCGTTTCCATTGTGGCCGTGGGCGGCTCGACCCCCGGCACCAACGAAGCCCAGTTCGCAACGAGGATGAAAAGGAACAAGGTGCCGATGAATGCGCGATAGGGCGCGGGCCGCGTGCCCGAGGTCTCGGCGATCTGGGTGTCGAGCAGATCCACCATCATCTCCAGAGCCGCCTGCCGCTTGCCCGGCCGCAGGTCGAGCCGGCGGGTCAGCGCAAAGCCGCCCAGCACCAGAACCGCCATGATGGTCCAGGTCGTGACGATGGCCTCGCTGATCGGCACCGGACCCAGATGAAACAGGATGACAGGATCGAGGGGCGAGGTCATGCGACCGCCTTTCCGGTCCGGAGAACTGCGAACCTCTTTGCCACAAGAACCCCGGCCAGCGCGGCCAGCAAGGACCATGCACCGCCCAGCACGGCCAGGAAAAGCCCGCCGCCCAGCATGGCAACGCGAACGAGCGTCAGGGCCAGACCCAGCAGCGGCGCGCGGCCGCCGACCACGAGATCGACCGTCAGGCGCAAGGCGCGGAAATAGGCATATCCCAGCAGCAGCCCGCCCAGAAAGCTCAGGGCAGGCAGCAGGGCCGGGGAGAGGGTCGCAAAATCGGTCATTGGCTGTTCATCCATTTCCAGGCCGTCCAGCCGCCAAGGCAGAGGCCCAGCAGCAGGAACGGCGCGCTCCAGAAGATGCCGGACCCCAACCGCGCGTCGAGCCAGCGCCCGAAGAACAGCCCGCCCAAGGTCGGCAGCACGAAGATCCAGCCCAGCACGCCGATCTGCGCCAGACGACGGCCGACCGACATGTCCCCCTCGCGGAGCCAGCGCTCGCGCCGGCGGCTGCGCCGGCGGGTCTCGCTCACCATCGGATCGGTCTCGGCGGGATCGGGCGGAGCGGTCACCATCGGCGCTCCATCCTGTCGGCGCTCAGGCGGCTCACCAGATGGCGGATGGCGTTGAATTGCAGGCGCATCGCCTCGACGTGTTCGGTGCGCTCGGCGTCGGCGTCGGACCGGAAACGCGCCAGCACATCGGCGTCGAGCGTGGCAAGGTGGTCGCCCGTCACCGCCTCGCGCGTGGCAATGGCGATCGAGGTCGCCGCCACTGTGCGACCCTCGACCGACAGCACCCCGCCCCGGATGGCGCAGAAATGCTCCCGCTCCGCCGCGCGCCAGCTCACGATGGAGACCGACAGCGCGGTCACGAAGGGGGCATGGCCCGGCAGGATGCCAAAGCTGCCGGTTGCATCCTCGGCGCGCAGCGCGTCGATGGTCTGATCCACGACAACCTCCAGCGGCGTGACGATCCTCAGCCTCATGGCCCGGCCTCCTTGCGGCGGGCATCCTCCAGCGTGCCCACCATGTAGAGCGCGCTTTCCGCCCAGTCGTCGGTCTCGCCCTCCAGGATCGCGCGGCAGCCCGCCAGCGTTTCGGCCAGCGGAACCCGCGCGCCCGGTGTGCCGGTAAAGGCCTCGGTCACCATGAACGGCTGGGACAGGAAGCGTTGCAGCCGCCGCGCGCGTTTGACGATCAGCCGGTCGGCAACTCCCAGTTCTTCCACCCCGAGCAGCGAGATGATGTCCGAAAGCTCGCGGAACCGCGCCAGCGTCTGTCGCACTGCTTCGGCGGTCTGGTAATGCGCCTCGCCCACAACCAGCGGGTCCAGCAGCATCGAGGACGAGGCCAGCGGGTCGATGGCCGGATAGAACCCTTCGGCCGCCTGTGCCCGGCTCAGCACGATCACACAGTCCATGTGACTTGAAATCGTAGTCACCGCCGGATCGGTGAAATCGTCGGCCGGCACATAGACCGCCTGAATCGCCGTCACCGCCGACCCCGCGACCGAGGCAATGCGCTCCTGCAGTTCCGCCACCTCGGTGGCCAGCGTCGGCTGGTATCCCACGCGCGAGGGCAGGCGGCCCAGAAGGCTCGACACCTCGGCTCCGGCCTGAACAAAGCGAAACACGTTGTCCATCAGCAGAAGGACGTTCTGGTGTTTCTGGTCGCGGAAATGCTCTGAAATCGTCAGCGCGGTCATTGGCGCCCGCCAGCGCGCGCCCGGCGGTTCGTTCATCTGGCCATAGACCAGCACCGTTCGCTCCAGTACGCCCGACGCCCGCATCTCGGTCAGCAGCTCGTGCCCCTCGCGTGAGCGTTCGCCCACCCCGGCGAAGACCGAGATGCCTTCGTATTTTTCGACCATCGCGCGGATCAGCTCCATCACCAGCACGGTCTTGCCGACCCCCGCGCCGCCGAACATCGCGGCCTTGCCGCCCTGTGCCAGCGGGGTCAGCAGGTCGATCACCTTGATCCCGGTCTCGAACATATCGGTCGTGCGCGTCTGCGCCGCGATCTGCGGGGGGCGCGCGTGGATGGAGGCGCGCGGCGTATCGGCGGGCAGCGGCGGGCCGTCGTCCCGAGTCTCGCCGACCACATCCAGCAGCCGGCCCAGCACCGCCGTACCGACCGGCACGGTCAACGGGCCGCCGGTCGAATGCACCGCCGTTCCGCGGGCCAGCCCGGCAGTCGACTGAAAGGCGACAGCCCGCGCCGTGGTCGTGTCGGGATGGCTGTGCACTTCGAGGATCAGCGGCTCGGGCCGGTCCCAGGCGACCGTCAGCGCAGTATTCACCGGCGGCAACGCGCCCTCGGGAAAGACGACATCGACCACCGCACCGCGCACTGCATGAACCACACCTGCGCCTGCCGACGCGGCGGGCGCCCTGACAGCTTGCGCCTTCGCCCCTGCTGTCTGTTGGCGGATGGATGCAGCCAATGGAATCCTCTTTCAGTTGGGTGGGCACGGGACAGCCCATCATTCCGACTCCGCGTCGCAACCAGTTGACAATAGCAGGAGTTGCCATCCCAATTGCTGACATGGATCAATGACGAGGCATCCGGCGACATGACATTCAGGTGGAACGCAAACGCCTGGCGCGCCAACGGCGCGGCATCTGCGATGTGGCGAAGAAGAAGGAGCCGGGATGCCAACCGATCCCTATGAGGCCCTCGGGCTGACCAAGGCGGCCACGGCGGACGAGATCAAGAAGGCCTACCGCAAGCTGGTCCGCACCAGCCACCCCGACCTGCACCCGGACGACCCGCAGGCCGAGTCGCGGTTCAAGGCGATCTCCTCGGCCTATGACCTGCTGAAAGACCCGGAAACCCGCGCCCGGTTCGACGCGGGCGAAATCGACGCCTCTGGCGCCGAGCGTCCTCAGCGCCAGTATTACCGCGACTTCACCGATGCGCCGCGCAACGCCTATCAGCAGCGGCAGGGCTTTGGCCCCGACGTCGACCCGGCCGATATCTTCGCCGAGATCCTGCGCAACCGCGGGCGCCAGGGCGGAGGTTACACCGATCAGGGCTTCACCGCGGCGGGACCGGATGCGCGGTATACGCTCGAAGTGCCCTTCCTCGATGCCGCGCGTGGCGCCGAGACGCGGATCACCCTGCCGGACGGCCATAGCCTCGCGGTCAAGATCCCGCGCGGCACCGAAGACGGCCAGACCCTGCGCCTGCGCGGAAAGGGCGGGCCGGGCTTTGGCGGCGGGCCGGCGGGCGATGCCCTGATCACGGTGATGGTGCGCCCGCATCCGGTGTTCCGCCGCGAGGGCGACGACATCCTGATGACGCTGCCGATCACAATCGACGAGGCGCTTCTGGGCGGCAAGGTCACGACACCGACCATTGACGGGCCGGTCGGCCTGACGATTCCGCCAGGCGCCAGTTCGGGCCAGATCCTGCGCCTGCGGGGCCGCGGCATCGAGCGGCCAAGGCAGAAGACCAAGGGCGACCAGCGGGTCGAACTGCAGATTGTCGTGCAGGGTCCTCCGGACTCGGACCTGCGCGATTTCCTGACCTCGTGGCGCAAGAAACAGACCTTCGATCCACGGGCCGATCTGATGAAGAGCGCAGGGACATGACTGAGCGATTTTCCGAAGACGAGGTTGTCACCACGGTCACCCGGCTGACCCGCAGCCAGCTTGTGCGCTATATCGAGGGCAGATTCGTGCGCCCGGAGCGCGAGGCCGGCGGATATGTCTTCCGCCGGATCGACATTGCCCGGCTTGAGCTGCTGTGCGATCTTTCGGTCGATCTGGACCTCGATGAACCGGCACTGGAAATCGTGCTGTCGCTGATCGACCAGCTGCACGCCGCCCGTCAGGATCTGGCGACCATAGCCCAGGCTATGAACCGGTTGCCTGCCGAACGCCAGGCCGAGATTCTCTCGGCCCTGAAGCGGCGCTGACGCAAGGCTGCGGCAGACCGCCGCTTTCGGCGGCGGTTGCCCTTGCGGCAAGCGCTCCGGCATCCTATTCACTGCGCAGGTGAAACGGCCAGAGGCCCCGGCGATGCAATTTCCCCAACGCAGGACGCCTCCCAAGACCGGCACGCCCGGGCGGGACACGAAATCCAGGCTGTTCTGCGGTTCCGGCAGGGAAAAGCCGGGCGCAGGAGAAAGGCCGGTGAGCGATGCGTTCGCCTTCTTCCGCTCCTGGCTCAACGATCCCAAGCGGGTGTCTTCCGTGGTGCCCTCCAGCCCGCGTCTGGCCGAGATGATCACCTCGCAGGTCGATCCCCGGATGGGCCCGGTGATCGAGCTCGGGCCCGGCACCGGCGTCTTCACCCGCGCGCTGGTGAACCGCGGTGTCGCCCCCGCCGATCTTACATTGATCGAGCTTGGCGAAGAATTCCTGCCGATGCTGCGCAAGCGCTATCCCGAGGCCACGATTCTCTCCGAGGATGCCGCGCGGCTGGAGCGGCTCGCGCCCGGCAACCGCCGCCTGCACGGCGCGGCGGTCAGCGGACTGCCGCTGCTGGCAATGCCGCCCGCCACGGTGCTGCGAATCCTGTCGGGCACGTTCCGCCTGCTTGCCCCCGGTGGTCAGTTCTTCCAGTTCACCTATGGCTGGCGCTGTCCGGTGCCCGCCCCGATGCTGCAACGGCTGGGGCTTGAGGCGCATCGCGTGGGCGTGACGCTCGAAAATATTCCGCCGGCGACGGTCTATCGAATTTCACGGATGCCCTTGCACTAGGCGCCGGCAAGGCCGAAAAGGACAGTCCGGATGCCTGCGCCGCAGGCACGGTCGTGAGAATTTCCAGATCGCCCTCACACAACATGTTGACAGTGCAGCGGCGTTGATATCTACATCCTGTTGTCTTGGTGCCCATTACGGACTTTGGGTGAAAAGGGAAGCCGGTGCAAAGCCGGCACTGCCCCCGCAACTGTAAGCGACCAGCCAAGGCCCGTTGATCCACTGGCGACTCTCGCCGGGAAGGAGGGCCGAAGCGACCGAACCGCGAGTCAGGAGACCTGCCAGGACAACGAGAACGAGCCGGTCGGTGGGCCCGGAGGCGTTGAGCAGTTGTGGCGAGCCACCGCTGCCCGCGTCCCTGTGCCCGGCGCCGGAACCTAGGCAGAGAAAAAGGGACACCTGATGAGCATCACCGTCTATTCCAAGCCCGCCTGCGTGCAGTGCACCGCCACCACCCGCGCGCTTTCGGCGAAGGGAATCGCCTTCGACCTGGTCGATCTGACCGAGGATGCCGCCGCAATGGCGCGGGTGACCGAGCTGGGCTATCGCCAGGCGCCGGTGGTCATGGCCGGCGACGATCACTGGGCCGGCTTCCGTCCCGACAAGATCGCCGCCCTGTCCTGACGGACATGGGGGGGCTGGTCTATTTCTCGTCGCGCTCGGGCAATACCGAACGCTTCGTGTGCGCCCTGGGGCTGGCGGCCGACCGCATCCCCATCGCGCCCGAACTGGCGATGCCCGCCCCCCGCGCCCCTTTCGTCCTGATCACGCCGACCTACGCCGACGGCCAGGGACGGGGCGCCGTGCACAGGCAGGTGATCCGGTTTCTCAACGATCCGGACACCCGCCGCCACCTCCGCGGCGTCATCGCCGGGGGCAACCGCAATTTCGGGGCGCTGTTCGCGTCCGCCGGGGATGTGATCTCGCGCAAATGCGGGGTGCCGGTGCTCTACCGGTTCGAACTGGCCGGAACGGCCACCGACATCGCCCGCGTCACAGAAGGACTGGACAGGTTTTGGAAAACGCAATTCTCGACCGCGATCTGAGCGACGCCGCCCCCGCCAAGGCGGTCCCCGCCGAATGGCAGGGCCTCGACTATCACGCGCTGAACGCGATGCTGAACCTCTACGACGACAAGGGACGGATCCGCTTTGACGCCGACCGCATGGCGGCGCGGCAGTATTTCCTGCAGCACGTCAACCAGAACACCGTCTTCTTCCACTCGCTGGAGGAGAAGCTGCGCTATCTGGTCGAGGAAGGCTATTACGAAGCTGCGGTCATCGAACAGTACGACGCTGCCTTCATCGCCCGCATCTGGGACGCGGCCTACCGGGTCAAGTTCCGCTTTCCGACCTTCCTGGGCGCGTTCAAATACTACACCAGCTACACGCTGAAAACCCGCGATGGGAAACGGTATCTCGAACGCTTTGAGGACCGTGTCGTCATGGTCGCCCTGACGCTCGCCCGCGGGGACGAAACGCAGGCGATGGCGCTGATGCAGGAAATCCTCGCCGGCCGCTTCCAGCCCGCGACGCCCACCTTCCTCAACGCCGGCAAAGCCCAGCGGGGCGAGCTGATCTCGTGTTTCCTGCTGCGGGTCGAGGACAACATGGAAAGCATCGGCCGGGCGATCAATTCGTCGCTCCAGCTGTCCAAGCGCGGCGGCGGCGTGGCGCTGATGCTGACCAACATCCGAGAGCATGGCGCGGCCATCAAGGGCATCGAGAACCAGTCGTCGGGCGTGATCCCGGTGATGAAACTGCTGGAAGACAGCTTCTCCTACGCCAACCAGCTCGGCGCGCGGCAGGGCGCGGGCGCGGTCTATCTCAACGCCCATCACCCCGACATCCTGCGCTTTCTCGACACCAAGCGCGAGAACGCCGACGAGAAGATCCGTATCAAGACGCTGAGCCTTGGCGTCGTGGTGCCCGACATCACCTTCGAACTCGCCAAGAAGAACGAGGACATGTACCTCTTCTCGCCCCATGATGTCGAAAAAGTCTATGGCAAGCCCTTCTCGGAAATCTCGGTCACCGAGAAATACCGCGAGATGGTCGGCAATCCGAAGATCCGAAAGAAGAAGATCAACGCACGGCAGTTCTTCCAGACCATCGCCGAGATCCAGTTCGAATCGGGCTATCCCTACATCATGTTCGAAGACACCGTGAACCGGGCGAACCCGATCGCCGGACGCATCGCCATGTCGAACCTCTGTTCCGAGATCCTGCAGGTCAACGAAGCGTCGCAGTTCAACGACGATCTCAGCTACAAGCACCTCGGCACTGATATCTCCTGCAACCTCGGATCGCTCAACATCGCTAAGGCGATGGACGGCGGCGATCTGGGCGCCACTGTCGAGACGGCGGTGCGCGCCCTCAGCGCGGTCAGCGAAATGTCGGCCATCGACTCGGTGCCCTCGGTGCGGCGCGGCAACGACGAAAGCCACGCCATCGGCCTTGGCCAGATGAACCTGCACGGCTTCCTCGCCCGCGAACGCATCCACTATGGCTCGGCCGAGGGGATCGACTTCACCAACATCTATTTCGCCACCGTGCTCTACCACTGCCTGCGCGCCTCCAACGCATTGGCGCGCGAGCGGGGCGAGACCTTCCGCGGCTTCCGCGACTCGACCTATGCCGACGGGTCGTTCTTCGACAAATACGTCGAACGGGACTGGCTGCCCGAAACGGAAGCGGTGAAGGCGGTGTTTGAGAAATTCGGCATCGCCGTGCCCAGCCGCGCCGACTGGGGCGCGCTGAAAGAGGCGGTGATGAAGGACGGCCTCTACAACCGCAACCTTCAGGCGGTGCCGCCAACCGGCTCGATCAGCTATATCAACAATTCTACCTCCTCGATCCACCCGATCACCTCCAAGATCGAGATCCGCAAGGAAGGCAAGATCGGCCGCGTCTATTACCCGGCCGCCTTCATGACCAACGACAACCTGGAATACTACAGGGACGCCTACGAGATCGGTGCCGAGGCGATCATCGACACCTATGCCGCGGCGACCCAGCACGTCGATCAGGGCCTGTCGCTGACGCTGTTCTTCAAGGACACGGCCACCACGCGCGACATCAACCGGGCGCAGATCCATGCCTGGAAGAAGGGGATCAAGACGATCTACTACATCCGTCTGCGCCAGATGGCCCTTGAAGGGACCGAGGTGCAGGGCTGCGTGTCCTGCTCGCTCTGAGGATTCACATCATGAAAGACATGACCCACACCCGCCCGATCCCCCGCGCGATCAACTGGAACCGGCTTCAGGACGACAAGGACCTGGAGATCTGGAACCGCCTCACGGTCAATTTCTGGCTGCCGGAAAAGGTGCCGCTGTCCAACGACATTCCCAGCTGGTCGCAGCTGACCGAAGAAGAACAGCGGCTGACCATCCGCGTCTTCACCGGGCTGACGCTGCTCGACACCATCCAGAACTCGGTCGGCGCGCCCTCGCTGATGCCCGATGCGGTCACCCCGCATGAAGAGGCGGTGCTGACCAACATTGCCTTCATGGAGGCGGTGCACGCGCGCTCCTACTCCTCGATCTTCTCGACCCTCTGCTCGACCGCCGAGGTCGACGAGGCGTTTCGCTGGTCGGAAGAGAATGCGCAGCTGCAGCAGAAGTCGCGCCTGATCCTCAGCGAATACGACGCCACGGCCAACCCGCTACGCAAGAAGGTGGCAAGCGTCTTCCTGGAAAGCTTCCTGTTCTACTCCGGCTTCTACCTGCCGATGCACTGGTCCAGCCGCGCGCGGCTGACCAATACCGCCGACCTGATCCGCCTGATAATCCGAGACGAGGCGGTCCACGGTTACTACATCGGCTACAAGTTCCAGCGCGGCATGGAGCGCCTGTCCGAAGCCGAGCGCGCCGAGATCAAGGACTTTGCCTTCGCCCTGATGTTCGACCTCTACGAGATCGAATGCCGCTATACCGAAACGCTCTACGATCCGCTGGGGCTGACCGAGGACGTGAAGGCCTTCCTGCACTACAACGCCAACAAGGCGCTGCAGAACCTCGGGTTTGAATCGCTCTTCCCGGATGAACTCTGCAAGGTGAACCCGGCGATCATGGCGGCGCTCAGCCCCAATGCGGATGAAAACCACGATTTCTTCTCCGGCTCCGGCTCGTCCTATGTGATCGGCAAGGCGGTGGCGACAGAGGACGATGACTGGGATTTCTGATCCCGGCTCGGGTGGTCGGTCCTAAGTCTCTGAAACCAGAACTATAAATCCGCTTGACCTGAAGCACGCTTGAGATCCTAGAACCGGGTTCGTCACAAGGAGACCGACATGACGAACCCGAACCTGACCGCCGCCGAAACGGATAGCTTCGTCTCCTGGCGCGAGTTTCTGACCAGCTCTTATGTGCCCGCCCTGGTGCTGGTCTGCCTCGCCGTCTGGCTGCATGCGGCGGACAGCCTGATCGTCGCGACAATGCTGCCCTCGGTGGTCGAGGAGGTCGGCGGCGCGGCGCTGGTCGGCTGGGCCGTCGCCCTCTATGAAATCGGCTCCATCGTGGCCGGCGCGGCCAGCGCGCTCCTGACCCTGCGATATGGCCTTCGCCTGCCGATGAGCCTGGCCGCCGCGCTGTTCGGCATCGGCTGCCTGCTGAGCGCGATCAGCCCCACGATGCCCCTCGTGCTTTGCGGGCGCGCTCTTCAGGGTCTGGGCGGCGGCGGTCTCGTCGGGATGGGCTTCGTGGCGGTCGGCGCGCTGTTCCCCGCGCGCTACATGGCCCGCGCCCTGGCCGCGGTCTCGGCGCTCTGGGGTGTCTCGGCCTTCCTCGGGCCGCTGATCGGCGGGCTCTTTGTCGAATACGCGACCTGGCGCTGGGGCTTTGCCTTCTTCGGGGCGCAGGCCTTCGTCCTGGCGCTCTGGATCGCCCGGCGGCCGGACGAAGAGAGTGCCGCCCTGTCCGGCGAAACACCCTCCTTGCCGATCCGGCGGCTGGCCCTGCTCTGTCTGGCAGTGGTCCTGATCGCCGCCGCCGGCATCCGGATCGACCCGCTCCGCACCGGCGGGCTGGTGCTGGGCGGGCTGCTCTGCCTCTTCCTCTTCCTGCGCCTCGACGGGCGGGCAGGGGCCGGGCGTCTGCTGCCGGCGCGTCCCTTCGATGCGCGCCACAGCACCGGGGCGGCGCTGCTGATGATCCTGTCGCTCTCCATCGCCACCATCGCCATCACCGCCTTCGGGCCGCTGCTGGTCACCACCATTCACGCGGCCTCGGCCCTGACCGCCGGCTATATCGTCGCCTGTTCCTCGATCGGCTGGACCGTGGCGGCGGTGCTGGTCAGCGGCTCGCCCGAACGCTTCGACCGGCATCTGATCGCCGCCGGCATGTCGCTTGTCACCCTCAGCATCCTCGGCTTCCTTTATGCCGTTCCCGCCGGGCCGATCTGGCTGATTGCGGTCTGCGCCGGGGTCGAAGGCGCCGGCTTCGGCCTGTCCTGGACCTTCATCCTGCGCCGCACCACCGCGCTGGCCGACGCGGGCGAGGTGCAGCGCATCTCGGGCGCGATCCCGACGGTGCAGCGGCTGGGCTACGCGCTGGGCGCGGCCTATGTGGGGATTGTCGCCAATGCCTCGGGCCTGCTGACGATGACCGGCCCCGCCGAGGCCGGCGCCGTGGCGCGCTGGATCTTCGCGGCCTGCCTGCCCTTCGCCGCTCTGGGTCTGGTCGCGATGATCGGGCTTGTGCGCCGGCAGGGGGGCGAGGGGGCATAACCGCCCTCAGCCCTTCGCCGCCGCCCGCGTCGCCGCCTGCCGCCGGGCCTGCCGATAGCGGTCGAACTGGGTATCGGCGATCACCCCGATCAGGATCACGCTGCCCATCACCGCAAAGTTCAGCGAAGATGGGATACCCAGCAGGTTCACCAGGTTCTGCAATTCCTGCAACAGGATCACCCCCAGACAGACGCCGATGATCGACCCTTCGCCGCCGCGCAGGGAAAACCCGCCCAGTACCGCCGCCGCGATTCCATAGAGCTCGTAGAAATTGCCATGCGACGAGGGCTGCACCGACCGCGTGTACATCGCGAAGAAGATCGCCGAGAGCGCCGTCAGCACCGCGCAGATCACATAGGCCGAAACGATCACCCGCCGCGTGTCGATCCCGGAATACCGCGCCGCCTCTTCGTTCTTGCCGACGGCAAACAGGTGGCGGCCAAACACCGTGCGGTGCAGCACATACCAGGACAGCAGCGCCACGATGAGGAAGGCGATGAAGGAATGCGGCACGCCTGCCGTGCGCCCGACAGTCAGCCACTCCAGTGTCGGAAAACTGCTGCCAAAGGGAAAACCCGCCGTGCCATCCGCCGTGTAGAACCTCGCCACACCGCGATAGATCAGCAGACCGCACAGGGTGACGACGAAGGGCTGCAACCGCAGGCGCGTGATCAGAAACCCATGCATGACTCCGATCACCGCGCCCAGCACCAGAACCACCGCCATCGCCACCGGCCAGGGGACGCCGCTGGCGATCAGGTCGATGAAGACCACGCCCAGAATGGCGATGACCGAACCCACCGACAGCTCGATGCCCCCGGTCACGATGACAAAGGCTTCGGCAATCGAGAACAGCCCGAACAGCCCGATCAGGTTGGCCGTATTGGCCAGGTTCACCGGCGAGATGAATCGCGGATTGATCAGCGCCACCACGATGCCGACGGTTATCACCAGGCTCAACAGCCCCAGATCCTTGCGCAACATGGTCCTGCCTCCCTATGCCACCGCCAACCTCAGGATCGCCTCTTCCGTCATCCGGTCCTGTTCCAGGATGCCCGCGATCCGTCCGCGCGCCATCACCGCCACGCGGTTCGACACGCCGATCACCTCTTCCATGTCCGACGAGATCATGATGACGGCTACACCCTTGTCGGCCAGCGCCTGCATCATCGCATAGACCTCGGCCTTGGCGCCCACGTCGATGCCGCGCGTCGGTTCGTCGAAGATCATCACCGCCGGATCCATCGCCAGCCATTTGGCCAGCACCACCTTCTGCTGGTTGCCGCCCGACAGTTCCGCAACCGCGCGGCGCAGGTGCGCCACCTTGATCGCCAGACGGTCCCGGCTCTCCTCGGCCAGCGCCAGTTCCGCGCGGTCGTTCAGCCGCCCGCCCCGGCATAGCCGCCCGAGGCTGGGCAGGCTGGTGTTCTCCGCCACCCCGAAATCCAGCAGCAGCCCCTGCACCTTGCGGTCCTCAGGGACCAGGCATAACCCCGCGCCGATGGCCGCCGCGACCGATCCCGGCGCCAGCGTCCGCCCGTTCAGCCGCACGCTCCCGCCCGCCACAGGGTCGATCCCGAAAAGCGCGCGGGCCAGTTCGGTGCGCCCGGCCCCGACCAGACCGGCCAGACCCAGAATCTCGCCACGCCGCACCGTCAGACTGACCGGACTATCCGCATAGGCCAGCGTGCGCAGCCCGTCGATTTCAAGCAGCGGCGTCCCCGCATCGTGCCGGCCGCGCGGATAGAACCGTTTCACATCGCGCCCGACCATAATCCGGACCATCCGGTCGCGTCCGATCTCGTCACGGGCAAGTTCTCCGGCCAGCCGGCCATCGCGCAGGCCGACAACCCGGTCGGCGATCTGCTCGATCTCGGTCAGGCGATGGGTGATGAACAATAGCGCCACGCCATCGCGGCGCAGATCCCGCATAACCTCCAGCAGGCGCTGCGTCTCGCCCAGGGTCAGGCTCGACGTCGGCTCGTCCAGGATCACCAGCCGCGCCTTCGCGGCCAGCGCCCTCGCGATCTCCAGCAACTGCTGATCGGCGAGCGACAGACCCAGAACCGCATCGCGCGGCCCGAACCGCGTGCCGAGCCGCTCCAGGATCGGCTGCACCACCGCCTCCATCGCCGCGCGGTCCATCCGGCCCAGCCGCCCGGTGCGGATTTCGCGGCCCAACAGCACGTTGCCGGTCACGTCCAGATTGGTGAAGGGGTTCAGCTCCTGATGCACAAAGGCGATGCCCATCGCCATCGCCTGCGGCGGGGTCAGCGCGTCGAACCGTCTCCCGTCAACCGTGATCGTCCCGGCGTCGGGCGTGATCGTGCCGCCCAGCACCTTCATCAGCGTCGACTTGCCGGCGCCGTTCTCGCCGATCAGCCCGACCACCTCGCCGCCTGTCACCGACAGCGACACATCCGCCAGCGCCACCGCGCCCGGATAGATCTTGGTGACGCCGTCCAGCGCCAGCGTGATCGGGTCTGAAATCCTGCTCATCCGGCGCCCCTTATGGTGTCAGACAAGAAAGAGGCTGCGCCGCAGTGGAGGGTTGCGGCGCAGCCAGTCAAACGGCGGGGAGTGCCACCGTCAACCTCCGAGACGCTCCCGGAGCTCTTTCTCGAACGCATCCACGTTGGTCTTGTCGATCACCTTGGTCGGCACGATGATCAGACCATCGGCGGGCACGCCCGATTTGTCGCCGGACAGGTAACTCGCCATCAGCTTCATGCCCTGATAGCCCCACTGATACGGATCCTGCACCACGGTCCCGGCAAAGCTGCCCTCGCGCACCGCGCCCAGGGTCACCGGATCCTCGTCAAACGCGATCACCGTCACCTCGCCCAGTTTCCCGGCGGCCTGCAGGGCCTCGTAGATCTTGGGCGGGTTGTAAGAATAGAAGCCCACCATGCAGTTGATGTCCGGGTTTGCCGCCAGCACGTCATCGACGTTCGACCGCGCCCGCGCAAAATCCACGTCATCGCCGCGCACATCGACCAGTTCGATCCCCGACCCCTCGACCGCCTGGCGGAAGCCCGCGATGCGCTCCACCGCGTTGTCCGCGCCCAGGAAGCCGACAAAGCCCATGCACTTGCCTCCACCCGGCAGTGCGCCCTTGGCGATCTCGCCCGCCTGCACCCCGGCCGCGGTGTTGGATGAGCCGAGATAGGCGATCCGGTCGCTCTGCGGAGCGTCGCTGTCTGTGGTGAACAGCGGCACCTGCGCGGCGATCCGGTTGAAGGCGTCGATCGAATTCTTTGGATCGGCCGAGGAAATCATGATTGCGTCCGTTCCGGCGGCCACCAGATCGTCCATCAGCTGGTTCTGCGCCGCCGCCGTACCCTGAGCGGGATAGCGGAACTGCAAGTCGTAGTCCGACAACTCCGCCTGCGCGGCCTTCACCCCGGCCTCGGCCAGCTTCCAGAAGTCGGATGCGGCGTTGACCACGAAGGCCATCGCCGGTTTCTCCTGCGCCATGGCCGCGCTCGCGGCCAGCGCCAGTCCTGCCATCGCGGCAGCGGTCTGTTTCAGCATGTCGTCCTCCCTGGGCCGTTACGGCCCGTTTCGATCTGCGCCGCTCTCCCGGCGGCTGATAATATTACCAACGATCTGGGGCGCGCGGGTATCGCGCGTGCAATCCCTGCGGGAAAAGGGCCGGGGCGTTGCCCGGCCCCGCTCTCAGTTGTCCTTGCAGAAACCGGGATCGTCCTGGTTGCAGACGTCCAGCCCGGTATAAAGCGGATCCTCGACCGTCTCGCCCTTCAGCAGCTGCAGCATCACATCCGGCGCGCGCAGCCCCATTTCGAACGGCCGCTGTCCGACCTGCGCATGGCTGCGCCCGTCGCGGAAGGCCTGGGTCTGCGGCGGCAGCGTGTCGCCCGCGATGATGATCAGGTCCTTGCTCTTCAGCTTGTCCATCACCTGATCGGTCACCTGCGCATAGGCCTGCGGCGCGAATTGTGCCCAGCCGCCGATCAGGATGAAGGCGTCCAGATCCGGGTTCGCGGTGAACACGTCCGACATCTGCTGGTTGGCCAGATCGGCCTGGTCGTTGGTGAAGACCGGGCAGCCCTCGACCTCGGTCCAGCCCTTCTGGCCGGTCAGACGCTCGATACCCTTCTCTCCGCTCGCCGTATCGCGGAACCCCTGCGCGCGGGCGTTGATGTTGTCCGCGGCCACGTTGCCGAGTTGCAGGCAGACCGAGCCGCCCTCGGGCTTCAGCTTGGCGGCCTCTTCCGCCATCTTGACGCCCATCAGGTAGTTGTCGGTGCCAAGGTAGGTCTTGCGCAGGTCGCGGTCGGCCTCCAGGAAATCGGCGTCGATGGTCATGATCGGCAGCGACGGCGCCATCTGCCGGATCCGGTTCGCCATCGCCGGCGCGTTCGAGGGCGAAATCGCAATCGCCGCCACCCCGGCCGAGATCAGGTCATCGACGATCTGCACCTCGCCCGCCTCGTCCGCCGAGGATGCGGGACCGGTGTAGAGGCACTCGTATTCGCTGCCCGGATTGTCGGCGAGCCACTTCTGGCAGCCAAGGTTGATCTGTTCGAAAAACGGGTTGTCCAGCCCCTTGACCACGATGGCCAGGGTCTTGGCGTCCTGCGCCAGGGCCGGTGCTGCCGCGACAGTCGCCGCGAGCGCGTAAAGTCCAAGCTTCCAAGTCATTGATTTTTCCTCCCTAATGACTTTTCTTCGCCGCGGGTTTCTCTCCAGTCACCCCGGATACCAGACCCTGCGCACGTCTTTTTCGGCGCGCTGATAGGTCCATGCCCGCTCGATCATCTCCTCAAGATCGACGTCGGGCGCCCAGCCCAGCCGCTGGCGCGCCTTGCTGTTGTCCAGCCAGTTGCCGTGGAACGGCGTGCGGATTTCGATGGCCTCCGTCCCGTTGCGCCGCTTCAGCAGGGCGGCCAGCCGGCCGTAATCCACCGGCTCGTTCATCGTGATGTTGAAGGTCTCGCCCGCCGCCGCCGGATGCACCAGCGCCGTCAGCGCGGCCGAGACCACGTCGTCCACATGTACAAAACTCCGCCGCAGCGGCTCGCCATTCGCGGCGATCATCAGCGGCACAAGCCCCTCCTGCCAGGCCCGCTCCAGATCGGCCTGCGGCATCAGGTCGGCCCAGGCCGGACCGCCGAACTGGTCGGGGCCGAAAACCATCGCAAAACGGAAATCGTCCTTTTCCATGATCCAGGGCGCCCGGATACAGCAGGTGTCGATCCCGTACTGGATGCGATACTGCTCCAGCATCACCTCCTCGATCACCTTGGTCAGCGCATAACAGCCCGGATAGGCGCGGCGCGGCGACTCCTCGGTGATCGGCGAATCGTAGGGCTGGAAGATGTGGCCGACCGCGCAATCGCCGCCCAACAGGACGAAGCGCTCGGCCGTCTCCGACTGGCGGAACGCCTCCAGCAGCAGGAACATGCCCTTCACCGCCACGTCGATGGCCAAATCCGGGCTCTCCTTCACCGCCGCCAGATGCAGCACATGCGTGACGCCCGCCATGGCCCGCGCAACATCCTCGCGGCTGGCGATCGATCCGTTCACCACCTCCACCCCGTCCAGCGAAAGCCCGCGGTTGTGGCACAGCGCCACCACCTGCGCCTCGGCGAAACGCGCATCCCGTGGCGGCGCCGCAAGCACGTTCTGTCCGACCTTTCCAGTCGCGCCGGTCACAAGCAGCCGCATCACTCCCCCCGAAATAATACGCAAACGATATTTACTAATATCAATAAGTCAAGTAGCGGATAATATGAGGAGGCGCGTTTTCGGGACGGGACAACACGGACCAGAAAGCGCAGACTGACATCATCGCGGGACGAGGGGGGAGCCATGTCTCGATTGAAACTGTCGGGGGTCGCCAAGCACTTTGGCGCGATCCAGGCCTTGCAGGGCGTCTCGCTCGACGTGGCGCCGGGCGAGGTGCTCGGGCTGATGGGCGACAACGGCGCAGGCAAGTCCACGCTGGTCAAGATCATCGCCGGCAACTTCCTGCCCTCGGCAGGCACGATCCGGATCGACGACAAGCCGGTCCAGTTTCACCGCCCCGTCGATGCGCAGGACGAGGGGATCGAGGTCGTCTATCAGGACCTCGCGCTCTGCGACAATCTCACAGCGGCCTCGAACGTGTTCCTGGGACGCGAGGCGATGCGGCGGGTCGGGCCGCTTCGCATCATCGACTATCCCGCGATGAACCGGCGCGCGGGCGAGCTGTTCCGCCAGCTGAAATCGGAAACCCGACCCCGCGATCTGGTGCGCAAGATGTCGGGCGGGCAGCGCCAGGCGGTCGCCATCGCCCGCACCCTGCTGTCCGAACCCAAGATCGTCCTGATGGACGAACCCACCGCCGCGATCTCGGTGCGGCAGGTGGCCGAGGTGCTGGACCTGATCCGCCGCCTGCGCGACCGGGGCATCAGCGTGATCCTGATCAGCCACCGGATGCCCGACGTCTTCGGCGTGTCCGACCGCATCGCCGTCCTGCGCCGCGGCGAATTGGTGGCGAACAAGGCGACCGCCGCCTCCTCACCCGAAGAGGTAACGGGCCTGATCACCGGCGCCATCGAAATGGCCTGAGCGGAGAAAGACATGACCACGATCGACGACGTCATCGGCCGCAGCGAGCACCGCAACCTTCTGTCCCGCATCACCGGACTGCCGGTCTTCTGGGTCTTCCTCGCCGCCGTGCTGGCCTGTCTGTCGCTGACCCTGCTCACCGACACCTTCGCCACCTCGCGCAACTTGTTCAACGTGACCCGCAACTTCGCCTTTGTCGCGATCATCGCCATCGGCATGACCGCCGTCATCGCCTCGGGCGGCATCGATCTGTCGGTCGGCTCAACGGTGGTGCTGACGGCGATGGTGATCTCGGTCCTGATGTCGGGTGGCATGTCCTTCGCGTTCGCCGCAGCTCTCGCGATATGCGCGGCACTCGCGGTCGGCTTCGTCAACGGCATCCTGATCGCCTATGTCGGGATGCCGCCCTTTGTCGTCACGTTGGGGATGCTCTCGGCCGCGCGCAGCCTCGCCATGGTGTTGTCCAACAACAAGATGATCTGGGAATTCGGCCCCGACCACCAGCTGCTGCTGTGGATCGGCGGCGGCTCCACTTTCGGCCTGCCCCACCCGCTTTTCGCACTCCTTGCGCTTGGCATCGTCACGTCGCTGGTCTTCCGCTGGACGCGCTGGGGCCAATACGTCTTCGCCATCGGCGGGAACGAACAGGCCGCCACGCTGACCGGCATCGCGGTCAAGCGGCAGAAGGTGACGATCTACATGTTCTCGGCCTTCACCGCCGGGATCGTCGGGATTCTGATGACCGGCTGGCTCGGCTCGGTCACCACCAACCTCGGCCAGTCGATGGAGCTTGCGGTGATCGCCGCTGCCGTGATCGGCGGTGCCAATCTGGCAGGCGGTGAAGGCACGGCTTTGGGCGCCGTGGTCGGCGCCCTGCTGATCGAGGTCATCCGCAACTCGCTGATACTTCTTGGCATCTCGACATTTTGGCAGGGCATGTTCATAGGGACGTTCATTATCGTTGCTGTCGCATTCGACAGGCTCCGCAGTCAGCGGGCCTGAGAAGGAGTTGCGATACGCGCAGGAAGGGCCAGTGAGATGACGTCGAAGCCGACCATGATGGATGTGGCGACCCGGGCCGGGGTGTCGCAGGCGACGGTTTCGCTGGTCCTCAACGGCAGTCCCGGCACCCGCTTCAGCGACGCCACCCGCGCGAAGGTGCATCAGGCGGCCGAAGAGCTGGGCTACCGGCTGGTCCGCCGAGCCCAGTCGCCCGCACCGGCGGAAACCAAGGTCATCGCCTTCATCGCCGACGAACTGACCGCCGACCCGTGGATGGCGCTCGCCTTCGAAGGCGCGCGCGAAAAGGCGCTGGCGCAGGGCGTATCGGTGACGCTTGCGATCAGCCGGGGCGGCGACATGCCGGACGAGACGGTGTTCAACCAGTTCATGCAGGGGCCGCTGCTGGGCTTCATCTACGGCACCATCCTGACGCGCGAGGTCGAGCCTCCCGCGCCGCTGTTCCAGGTGCCTTCGGTCTTGCTCAACTGCTATGACCGCAAGCGCCGCCTGCCGTCCGTCCTTCCAGGCGATCTGGAAGGCGGGCGCGCGGCGACCGAACGGCTGATCCGCGCAGGGCGTCGCCGCATCGCCATCATCAACGGCCAGGACGGCCTCGACGCCTCGCGCGACCGGTTGCGCGGCTATCGCCAGGCGCTGGCCAGCAACGACATGAGCTTCGACCCCGAGCTGGTCGAATGGGGCAACTGGGAGCCGCAGGCAGGTTACGACGGCACACGACGCTTCCTGTCGCTGAAACAGCCGCCCGACGCGATATTCTGCGCCAACGACCTGATGGCCGTCGGCTGCTACGAGGCGCTGAAAGAGGCGGGGCTGCGCATTCCGCAGGACATGGCGGTGATCGGTTTCGACAATCGGGAAATTGCCCAGTTCATGCGCCCGCCGCTCACGACGCTGGTGCTCCCGCATTACGATATCGGCGAGGCCGCGACCGAGTTGCTGTTCGACCTCGCGGGCCGGCTCCAGCCACGCCACGATCAGATCAAGGTCGAATGCCAGCTGCTCGAACGCGGATCGGTCGAAGTTCAGGACGATGGCGCCGCCGGCGCAACCGAGGCCGGCTCGCGGATCGCAGGCTGACCGCGTTCTCGCACGTTTGGAAAAAAAGGGCGCAAGGCGTTCCGGCTGCTCCGAACGCCGGTCCGTAAAGTTACAGATATTGGCCGCCCGATTTCGACAGATATGCCTCGGCAGCAAATGTAGTCCTATAGAATGAGCGCAGGGGACTATTCAGTCTTTTCCATCCCATGGAATTGATGCGTCGACCAAATGGAAAATGCCATTTCCAGAGAAACCAATCACGAGTTTCACTCTGCAGGGCATTCTTTAAAAAAAACGGCCCGCCGTAAAGGCGGGCCGCTTGGAAAGAACGCTCACTCTACCTTAATGAGAGTGCCGATCTGAGATTACTTGTCGTAGGTCGGAAGAGCTTCCATCTGCTCTTTCGTCATCGAGATATAAACACGCACGTCGTCGCCGCCGTCTTTACGCAGGATCTGGAGATCGTCCATCGAAAGCTGGACGGGCTTTTCGCCGATCCCGAGAAACCCACCGACATCAACGATGCTGCTGGTGATCTTGCCGTCGTCGCTGAGAATCAGTTCCGACACTTCGCCGATCCACTCGTTGTTCGAGTCATAGGCAGCAGCACCGGTCAGCATTTCGGTGGTCAGGTCTTCCTTGGCGGCAGTGGTGTAACCATCGTACTGCACGGCTGCAGTGTTGTTCGCCATGCCGTTGTTGGTGTCCTTCACCGTATCGTTGACAGCCGCTTCGGTCTTGGTTGCGGCGTTGTCAACGGCAGCGGCCGTTTTGTCGGCAGCATTGTCCACGGCAGCAGCGGTCTTGTCGGCAGCGTTATCGACGGCTGCTGCGGTCTTGTCTGCAGCTTTGTCGATGGCGGCGCCGGCATTCTCAGCAGCCTTTTCGGTCTTCATTTCAGCCGTTGCGGCCTTGGTTTCAACCGAAGCTTCGGCCTTTTCCCAGGTGTATTCCGGGGCTTCTTCGAAGTTTGCGCGCGATGCGTTCATCACCAGGAAGAAATCGCTTTCGTCTTCCGGGGTCGCAGTGTCGGCCACGAAGCGGATGGCGCTCATGTCCACGGCGACCTGACGCTCGCCAATCCCAAGGAAGCCGCCGATGTCGACCAGAACGGCCTCGACTTCGCCATTGCGCGACAGGATCACGTCGTTGATCTCGCCGATGTCTTCCCAGTCCTTCTGGACGCCTTCATAAGCTTCGTTGTCCAGCTGGGCTTCCGAGCTGTAAACGCGCTTGCCGATGAAATTCGACGCGTGAATTTCCATCGGGTCAGCCGAGGGGCGGAAAATTTCGCCATCCGCTGCATATGCGGTACCGGCGAGGGCGATAAGTGCTGTCGAAATCATAAGATTTTTCATGATTTGGATCTCCTTTGGTTGATCTTTCATGGCGCGGTGGCGCTTGCATACCCAACGTGCTCGTGCGAGGCGGGTTCCAAAAAATTGTGTGCGTCGTGCATTTCGTTTCATGCCCAGCGTCGCGCGAATACCGGTGTGCCTAAAAGAAGAACCGGACCGGGTTTCCCCGATCCGGCTCTGACCACCGCTGATCCTGAAACTTAGGATCGCGAACAAGGTGCGGTGGCGTTCTATATGGTCGATGCCGGATCAGACCGGCGGCTTGCCCTGAACCGCGCGCGCCACCATGGCGACGACGAAGAGGATCAGGAAGACCACGAAGATAATTTGCGCAATGCCAGCCGACGCGCCGGCGATGCCGCCGAAACCGAGAGCAGCTGCGATCAGTGCGACGACGAGAAAGGTAAGTGCCCAACCAAGCATGTTGTTTACTCCTGTTACTGTTGCAATTCCGAATTTCCGATGCCTTTCAAACGCCCGGGCTCTGAAATCGGTTCCCTGCGACGACAACAACCACTCCCTGCGACGACAACAACCACGGCCTCGCGCGCGGGCGCGAGACGGATACATAGAGGTCTCTATAGGGAACCGGCCCAGCCTGATGGCGTTTGACCTTCAGAAATCAATCGAAAGGACAACATCATGGAAATGAGCATGCTCAATCTTTCGGGTCTCGGCGGCCTTCTTCTTCTCGCGCTCGACATCTGGGCGCTGGTGTCGATTTTCGGCTCTTCGGCCTCCACCGGCCGCAAGGTGCTGTGGTCGCTTCTCGTATTCCTCCTGCCGCTGGTCGGCTTCCTGATCTGGCTGGTCGCCGGGCCGCGCGCGGAACCGCGCCACGTGTAACGAAGTCGCTCAGAGGCGCCGGAACCCGCGCGCCTCTGAGCACGTTGTCATGACAGCGAGACGGACGCGCCGCAGGGGCGGCAGCGCCGGCAAACGCAGCCTTATGGAGGGTGACGTGACTCAGGAAACACTCAGCAAAACCGTCAAAGATACCGTCAAGGAAACCGCGCAGGTCGCGAAGGACGAACTGTCCCAGGCCGCCGACCGCGCGAAGGATGTCCTGCGCGCCGAAGCTCAGGCCCGCGCCGAAACCGGTAAAGACATGGTGTCCGATCAGGGCCTGCGCCTGGCCGACAGCCTGCGCAGCGACGCCGACGACCTACAAAGCAGGATACAGAACGTGGTGGCCAGCAGCGTCGCCGACCTGTCGGAAGAACTGCGCCACACCAGCCTGACGACGCTCATCGAAGGAACCGAGCGGTTTGCACGCCGCAACCCGGGTGCCTTTGTTGCAGGCGCTGCGCTGGCAGGCTTTGCGCTCGCACGCTTTCTGCGGGCCAGCAGCGTGAACGACGACGAAGACACCGTCCTGATCGCGGGGCCGGAGGCGCATTCCTGATGGAGGAACTGCCGCCCAGACCTGCAAGCGCGCTGTTGTCCGACGCGATCCAGGCCCTCTCCGACCTTGTGCGGGGCGAAATCGCTCTGGCAAAGGCCGAGATGACCGACAAGTTCCGTCAGGCTGGCGCGGGCGTGGGCCTCGTGGTCGCTGGTGCGGTGGTGGGCCTTGTTGCTCTGAACACGCTCGCCGGAGCCGCTGTGGCGGGGCTGGTGGCGCAGGGTATCGCGCCGGGCTGGGCCGGATTGATCGTTGCGGCCGGCGCGGCGGTGCTCGCCCTTGTCCTGATCGGTCTGGGTCGCAAGGCGCTGTCGCCCGGGAATCTCATGCCACGCCGAACGGCAAAGAACGTCCGGCGTGACGCAACCACTGTCAAGGAGACACTCAATCATGACACACCACACTGACACTCAGAAGATCGAAGCCGATCTGGAACGCAGCCGCTCGAAGCTCGGCTCGACTCTCGATGAACTGCAAGAGCGGGTCTCGGTCGAGAACCTCGCCAAGGAAGCGCTGGGCATGGTGCGCAACAACGCTGCAGCTTATGCCAGCTCGATAGACAGCGCCGTCCGCGCCAACCCTCTCGCCCTGACTCTGACGGGCATCGGTCTGGCATGGCTGGTCTTCGGCAATCGCAAGCCCACTCCAAGCCCACGCAAAACCGTGATCAACCGGTGGGAAGACGAGGGCGGCCGCCCGGCGCCGGCCTATGCGGACCGTGCCGACGATGTGGAAGACGCTCACCCCTGGGCCGACAAGATCGATGCCCTGCGCGCCAAGGCCTCCAAGCGCCTGCGCGAGATCGAGCGCGAAGCACGCTCGCAGGCCGGCGATCTGCGCGACTATGCCGCCGACCGGGCCGCGGTGCTGAGCAAGTTCACCGAGGACATGCGGTCGAGCCTGATGGAAGAGCTCGACGGGCTGTCGGATGCCGCCAAGGTGCGGATCGTCAAGGCACGCGAAGCGGCCTATGCAGCCCGTCTGCGGGTCGGACAGACTGCCCGTGCCGGAACGGTCGAGGCAGAGCGCATGGTGAACGAGCATCCGATGGTAGCCGGCGGTATCGCCCTGGCACTTGGCGCGGCCTTTGCTGCGGCTCTGCCGCGGACGCGGGTCGAGGATCGCACCTTCGGCGCAGAAAGCGACCGTCTGATGTCGGCAGCCGCCGCCGAATTGCGGACCGAGCGTGCCCGTCTCAAGAAGATCGCCGCCGGTGTGGCAGACGAACTGGAAACCGCTGCGAAGAAAACGGCTGACGACGCTGCCGACAAGGCCTCGGAAATCGCCGGAAACCTGCGTGACCGGGCCGAATCGGAAGCCAAGAACCCGTCGACCCCCCGCAAGCCCGAAAAGATCAGCTGACGGGCCTGACATCGCTCTCGCCCGGTAGGCTCGTCCTTTCGATTGCCGCGCGCGGGACGATAGACCGGCAGCCGCACCATTCTGCGGCTGCCGGTTTTCTTTTGTCCGATCGTGAAACACGTCAGCGCAAAAAAACGCCGCCCCGAGGGACGGCGTTTTTCGTAAATCGGGTATCTCGGCTCAGAGGCCGTTCATCCAGCTGTCAACTTCGCGCTCGGCCTCATCCTTGGCCTTACCGTATTTCTCCTGGACGATGCCCACGAGCTCTTCCCGACGGCCTTCGGCGCTGTGCCATTCGTCGTCGGTGATGTCGCCCCACTTGGCCTGAGCCTTGCCTTTGAGCTGCTTCCAGTTACCTTCGACTTGATCCCAGTTCATCATACACTCCTTCGCATTGGTGAAGTTCGTTATGTCAATTCAACGTCTGGCCGATGCATAAGGTTCCTTGAGGAATGCCGACACAGGAGCTGGCGCAACCGACTTCGGGCGGCAGTCACGGAACCTTCACACATCCTTGAGCGTTCACAATTCGGATCTTGGGGAGTCATCCAACTTGGAAACAACCGAACGGCTCGCACGGCTTTCGCTGATTGCGATTGGCATCGTCGTGGTTCTGGCCGCATTGGACGAAGCTGAAGGCATCTTTGCACCGTTGTGCCTGGCCCTGGTAACAGGTGTGGTCCTGTCGCCGCTTTCCGATTTCTGGGAAAAACGCGGCTTCTCCCCCGCCTGGGGCGCGATGATCGGTCTGATCGTCGCGCTGCTGGCCGTGGGCGCCATCGTGCTGACGTTTCAGCCCGTTATCGCGCGTCTGGTCGCCCAGGCACCCAAGGTCTGGGCCGACATGCAGGACGTGGTGCGTGACCTACGCGGCCTGATGCGCGGGCTTTCCGATGTCAGCGACGGGGTGGCCAAGGCGATTGCACCGGATTCCGGCAACGGACCGCCCGCGGCGAGCAGCGAGGAAGCGATGGCCATGCCCTCGGTCGCAACTGCCCTGATGTATGCGCCCGCCATTCTTTCCCAGATTCTCATCTTTGCCGGCGCGTTGTTCTTCTTCCTGCTGACGCGCAGCGAAATCTATTCCTGGGTCGCTGTCCGGTTGACGGACACGGGCAGCCGCGTGGCGCTTGGCCAGCGACTGCGCCGTGCCGAGCGCAACGTCGCCCGCTATTTCCTTACCATCACCCTGATCAACGCCGGTCTCGGAACCCTGACGGCCCTGGTGTTCGAAACGCTGGGCGTGCGCGATGCCGTTGTGTGGGGCGTTCTGGCCTTCCTGATGAATTTCGTGGTTTATCTCGGCCCGGTCATATTCATGGTCGTACTGCTCTTTGTGGGCGTCGCCGAATTTGACGGAGCAATGTCTGTCGCGCCGGCCTTTTCCTACATGATCCTGAATGGCATCGAGGGGCAATTCGTCACGCCCAGCCTGATCGGCCGCAACATGTCGGTGAACCCGTTGCTCGTCTTCCTCTCGCTGATCTTCGGGTTGTGGCTGTGGGGTCCGATCGGCGGTATCGTCGCCATTCCGCTGCTGCTCTGGGTGCTCGTCCTCAACGACGAGATCAAGGAAAACATCCCGCCGCCTCCACGGCCCGACTGAGTTCGGATCGGACGTAGCTCAGACCATTTCTTCCGGGATCAGCGGGACCTCTGCAGCGTCAGCGTCGGCGGCCTCGGCATCATAGGGCAACACGAACCCCAGCCGGTCGCCCGGCTGTTTGCGCATGTTCTCGATCGCGAGACGGCGCCATGCCGTCACGGCGCGCGCGCTGTCGAAGAAGGCGTCGCCAGCGTCCTCGGGCAGCCAATGGCTGAAGATCGCGCGACGCAGAGATTGCACGGCGCGCCGTTCAGAGATCAGCACACCAGCCTCGGTATCCCAGCGCAGGCTGCGCCCGTTCAGGTTGGCCGATGATACGATGGCAGCGGTTTCGTCGAAGATCGAGACCTTGGCGTGAATATAGACCAGCGGCGCGCCATGCAGCCTGTCGCGGCCATCGCCTTGGGCCGGACGCGGCTGGGCCGCGCCGGCGACGAACAGACGCCGCCCGAAAGCTTCGTGCAGGATCTTCAGCGCGCGTCCCTGCAGGAACTCGCCAAACCGCGCGTCCAGTCCCGTGCGACGCTGAAACGCGATTTCTTCCGGTGCGCCAGGAAGGATCAGGATCATGCAGAGGTTCGGATTGTCGTGCGCCAGATTAGCAAAATAGCGGGCGAGCTTCAGATCCCGGAAATACTGGGTTTCCAGATAGATCAGTCGGCGCGACCGTCGCGCGCAATGCTCGTGCGCGGTCGAGATCTCCTGAACGACCGTCGAGGGACCGAAATGCAGCGACGAGCGGCGCCGGGGGACCGACATGGTGCGCAGCAGGCGGCGGCAGCGCTTGGGCTCGGCCCGGCCCGCCGTCACGTCCAGGAAGGTCTCCAGATGGGTCTGCGCCTCGGCCACGGCCGGTCCCTCCAGCAGCAGCTGCACATCGTGCCAGGTCTGGTCGGCCTCCTGCTCGTGACGGGGCGTGTCATAACGGCGCTCGTTCAGGTCCAGCCCTCCGATGTACAGTCGGCTGCGGTCGAAGACGGCCAGTTTCTGATGGTGTGTCGCCGGATAGAGGCAGGGCAGGGGCCAGCAGCGCGGGCGATACTTGCCGTTTCGCCGCCGCACCAGGCGGTCGGCGAGGCCCGGCATATCCCGCACGTCGGTCTCGCGGACCTCCGGCGCGCGGCGGTTCAGCCAGCCTGCGGCACGGAACTGGCGGGACAGGATCAGAGGCCAGAAGGCCAGCCGCGGCAAAACGCCGGTGCGCGCCGGGTGCATCGCCGGCACCACGCGCAGCTTTGCCTTCGGGCCTGCCACTTCGGCCGCCGCGATCAGATGGCGATACGACCGCCAGGTCATCTGATGCAGGGCGGGCCGGACCACCGGATCGAAGTCTGTGATGACAATGTTCAGCGCGACGCCGCGTTTCAAAGTGTTGACGATAAGGTCGAACCAGGTCTCGCCGACCGCACGGGCCTGGGACGAACGCAGGCGCGTCGTCAGGTCGAAGATCCGAAAACTTGCCCAGATTTCCGTATGCGCACGCAGGAATTCCCGCTCGAAAGCGGGGTAAGCCTGTTCGGCCGTGAGCAGAGTCTGCATACTTGCCCGCATCGAGTTGAACTCAAACTTTTGTTGCATGGAAACGAAATCTGGATCTGGCTTGCCGCACGTGCATTGACAATTAACGCGACGCTTCGCGCGCCGGTTCCGTGGCTTACGCAGACTCAGCCGCAGCGTTGCGTTCTTCGCCGTCCGAAAGTGGCCGTAATTCGAAATTTACTTTCAGTTCAAATGTATCTTCGTTTTCCGTCCGTTCGACCGTGCCACCCAGTTGCATGGCAAAGGCCGAGAGAAGCTGAGTGCCAAGGCCACTTTCCTGACCGGCCTTGACTGCCGCATCGTGGTCGCCCTCCGGAGAGGCGCGCCTGTGGCCCGAAATCGTGTTGCCGACGGTCAATTCGGCGCGGGTGTCGCTCGGGCGGGTCAGGCGAACCCACAGCTCGGCCGGTTTGGTGGCCTCGGCGTTCTGGGAATACTTGATCGCATTGGTCACCGCCTCGGAGACCAGCAGCGCCATCGGCACCGCCTGATCCGGGGTCATGCGGATATCGGCAAAGTCGCTGTGCACGGTCAGGCGACGGTCGGGGCGATCCGCCATCGACGTGATCTGGCGCACGATGCTGGCCAGCAGCTCGTCCGTATGGATGTCCGACAACCCGGCCGTCTGATACAGTTCGCGGTGAATTGTCGCCAGGCTCATCACGCGGTCCTGCAGACCTTTCATGATGCTTTTGGCTTCGGCGGAATGCGTGCGCCGCATCTGCATGTTCATGATCGAGGCGATCAGCTGCAGGTTGTTCTTCACTCGGTGGTGGACTTCGCGCAGCAGGACTTCCTTCTGATGGACAATATCCTCCATCTCGGCTTCGTCGTGCAGGATCGTCTCGGTCATCCGCTCGTAGGCACCGGCCATCTCGCGGATCTCGATCGGCGCCATGCGGACGTCAATGTCGCCCACCATGCGGTTGCCGCTGGCAAAGAGCTTGATCGACCGGCTGAGCTTGCGGATGTGACGGTTCACGAGCCGTTCAGCGGCCAGCCAGGCCACGATCAGGCTGACGATCCACATCAGCACCGGGAACAGGATCGGCGCTGCGCCCAGCAGACCGCTGGTGGCGTAATCGTCCTCGGGCGGCCAGGATCCCAGAGCATAGAGCTCGTTCGGCACCAGCGGAACAACCGAAAATATCCGCTGCTCTCCGGACACGGACTCGGCCGAGAACGAGAAGGCATCGTCCCCCACCAGAGCGGCCAGTGCGCGGTCGCGCGGAAGCGCCCGTTCGATTTCCTCTATACTCCGTGACGACGTCAGTACGCTGCCGGTCGCATCGTAGGTGATCATGGTCAGCGGCCGCACCTCGTCGGGGGCAGAGGTGGCCGAAGCGATGCGCAACCCCGAGTGCGGCAGCGACAGGCTGACCAACCCCCGGTACGACCCGGCCTCGTCAAACACCGGGTGCGAGATCACCAGAACAGATGAACGCGACACCAGTCCCACAGCCTTGACCGCGAAGGAGGTGCGCTTCTCTGTCGAGGCGCGCTGAAAGAGGGGGTCCGCCGCAAAGTCGAAGGTCGTGCCGGCCGAGTTGCAGGTGCTTATGCCGTTTTCCGGAACGTAGGCGATCAGCGAATACTGGCTGTCTTCCGAAACCAGCCGCTCCATAAGCTGCGCGCACCCGTCCGGGTGGTGCACCATTGGCCAGACCGCATTGGCGAGCACGGTTGCCGACCCACGTGCCTGCTGGATCAGCCGCAATTCTGCGCTCGCCGCGCGCATGGTTTCGCCCATGAGCGCTGCTTCCGAGCGTGCGAGAGATTCCTCTCGCACTGCAAGAGATTTCATCACCGAAATGAGGGTCAAAGGCAGAAGAACGATCGCCAGAATGAACGCCACGCGATAGCCAAGGCGTTCCTGCAATCGGCGCCACGGGGGCGCCTTCTTCATGCTGCCTGAATCCCCGACGTTCCAAGAACCGCGATGGTCGCGCCGTCCGCCCCGGAAATAGGATCTTCGCCATCTGCCAGACCCAGCAATTCGCACAGGCGCGATCGGGCGCGGCTCACCCGGCTCTTCACGGTGCCGACCGCAACACCGGTCATGTCGGCAACTTCCTCGTAGGAAAACCCGGAAGCGCCGGCCAGAATCAGCACTTCACGGTGTTCGGGAGAAAGCTCGGCAAAGGCGCGGCGGAAATCGGTCATGGCAAGGCGGCCATCGTGCGCGGGTTTTTCATAGAGTTTGGCGGCATGAACGCCATCGCTGTCGGACACCTCCCGCTTGCGCTTGCGCTTGAGCGAATAGAAGGTGTTGCGCAGAATTGTAAACAGCCAGGCGCGCATGTTTGTCCCGGCCTGAAACTTGTCAATGTTGGTCCAGGCCTTGACGATCGTTTCCTGCACGAGATCGTCGGCAGCAGAGGCGCTGCCGCTCAAACTGATCGCAAAGGCCCGCAGAGCCGGCAAGTGTTCCGGGAGATCGTCTCGCGGATCGCCAGAAGCTGTCATTGCTTGGCTTCCTTTTGACGCAATTTCTCGAGCAGATCCTTGAAACGGTCGGGAACCTGTTCCTGCAGCGCTTCCTGATAGACCCGTTTCAGGTTCTCATCGATCTGCGCTTGCAATTTTGACGTCTCTTCGCTCTTTGTCATCGCGTGCATATGCCTGGCTTTTTTTTACGATCGTGCAGGAACCTAACGCAGGTATTGGGAGTTGGTTCCATAGAAAATGACGATGGGAGACGAAAATATGACGTCGAAGGAACCCGGGGATTTCGCTGCTTCCGTTGCCGCGAACGTCCCTTTCCTGCGCCGCTACGCGCGCGCGCTGACCGGTAGCCAGGACAGCGGCGACCGTTACGCCGCCGCGACCCTCGAAGCGATCCTGCTCGATGACACCCCTGCAAGAGACAGGATTGATGCGAAACTCGGCTTGTTCCGGGCGTTCCATATGGTTTGGGGCAGCGCCGGTGCCCCGGTGGGTGAAGCGGACAGCCGTCTTTCGGCGCGCGCCCAGACGCATATGGCGTCGCTCACTCCGAACACGCGCGAGGCGCTGCTTCTCCACGTCATCGAAGGCTTCTCCGCCGAGGAGATCGCGGTCGTCATGGATACCGACGCCGATGAAGCCGGCGAATTCATCAATATTGCGCGCCGCGAGATGGAAACCTCTGTCACCGGCAAGGTGATGGTGATCGAAGACGAAGCGATCATCGCGATGGATATCGTTTCGATCGTCCAGGATATCGGCCATTCGGTTACGGGAATCGCGCGCACCCGCACCGAAGCGGTGAAACTGGCTGCGTCTCAGCGGCCCGATCTCATTCTCGCGGATATCCAATTGGCCGACAACTCCTCTGGCATCGATGCTGTGAACGATATTCTCGGTGGATTCAACGATATCCCCGTGATCTTCATCACCGCCTTCCCCGAGCGTCTGCTGACCGGCGAGCGGCCTGAACCGGCCTTCCTGATCACCAAGCCGTTTTCGGAAGATCAAGTTCGCTCCGCCGTCAGCCAGGCGATGTTCTTCTCGTCCACGGAAACGCTGGCGGCCTGAACCTTCGTCCTTTGCGACTTGGGAAATGCCGGGCATTGCTGCCCGGCATTTTTTTGTCACTTCGCCGTGGCGCGCAGCATCCAGGCGGCCTTTTCGTGGAAGGCCGAACGCGCGGTGATAAGATCGGCGGTCACCGGATCGTTGTGCTCGTCTGCGAGTTCGATCAGAGAATGCATCCGATTTGCGACCTTTTCGTGATCGCTGGCCAGATCTTCCACCATGGCCTGAGCCGACGGCAGCTTCGCCGCATCCTTGACGATCGAGGCGTCCGTCACCTCCGACAGACGTGCCGGTGCCAGCTGGCCCAGAGCACGCATCCGCTCGGCGACTTCGTCGGCGGCCTGGAACAGGTTGTTGTATTGCTCTTCGGTCAGCTTGTGGATCGGGAAGAACAACGGGCCTTCCACATTCCAGTGATAGGCATGTGTTTTGAAGACCAGACGGTAGGTGTCGGCCAGGGCGTCGGACAGGCCCTTGGCGATGGCCTTTGCGCCTTCGACACCGGTTTCAACCTTTTCGGCGGCGGGAACGACTTTCATTGCGTCTTTCATCTGATTTCCTTCCTCGTGATTGCCCTGCGGGGCAGGGCGCAATTCGGACTGGCCGGATAACTGGATCCGGCCTCTGGAAAACAACGCAGTCCCGGCTGGCCGGTTCCACTCGGCGCGCAGGCAGCCGCCGCACGACGCCTGCAAATGCGGCGGCCAAAGGCTATGATGACGAAATTGTAGGTTGGCGTGCCTGCCGCCGCTGTTGCTCTGTTCCTGCAGCGGGCCTAAGACTCGTCAAGCGAGATCGGGGTCACAATCGGATGCTAGCTGTCTTTCGACAATTGTTATTGTCGTGCGTCGTGATTGCGGGCGCGGTCTGGCTGTTGGCCAAATACGTACCTGCCGCCGCGCCGTGGCTGCAGAAGGCTGGTGTCTACAAGGTCCTTTCGATGGAACCGCCGGGAAAGACCACGTCTGGCGGCGGCCCTGCGGGTGGCGGCACCCCCCGCGCGGCGGTTGCCGTGGTTGCCGTGCGCGTGGAACTGGAACAGCTCACCGATCAAGTGGCAGCCATAGGTGACGGGCGCGCCTATCGCTCGGTCTCGGTGCGCTCGGACGTGGCCGGGCGCGTGGCCGAGGTTCTCATCACCTCGGGCGAAGCCGTCAGCGAAGGCGACGTTCTGGTCCGCCTCGACGATGCGGCCGAACGCATCGCGCTCGAAAAGGCGCGCCTCACCCTTGCCGACGCCGAAGACGAGCTGACGCGCGTCCGCACCCTGTCGCAGACGGGCGCCGCCACCGGCGTGCGCCGTCAGAGTGCGGAACTGGCCGAAAAGGCGGCCCTGCTGGGCGTCGATCAGGCGGAATTCGAATTGAGCCAGAAGGTCATTCGCGCGCCGATCGGCGGCTGGGTCGGCCTGCTCGACATCGAGGTGGGCGACCGGATCAGCAATCAGGACGTGCTGGCCGTGCTGGCCGACCGCTCGCGCATTCTGGTGGATTTCCGTGTGCCCGAACGGCTGACCAGCCAGGTCCGCCCCGGCGTCGCCTTCGAGGCCGAGCCTCTGGCGATGCGGGGCCACACCCTCACTGGCCAGATCGTCGCCGTTGACAACGTGATCGACCGGGCCTCGCGCACGCTGCGGGTGCAGGGCGAGATCGCCAACGCCGACGATACGCTGCGTTCGGGCATGGCCTTTTCGGTGCGCATGGCCTTTGACGGGCCGGTGCTGCCTTCGGTGCCCGCGCTGGCGGTGCAATGGACATCCGAAGGTGCCTTCGTCTGGGCGGTCCGCGAGGACAAGGTGCGGCGGGTGCCGGTCTCGATCCTGCGCCGCACCGCCGACCGGGCGCTAGTCGACGGCGCTCTGAGCGAAGGCGACCTGATCGTGGTCGAGGGCGTGCAGAACCTGCGGCCCGGCATAGAGGTGGTGACGCAGCAGGCCCAGTCGACCGCGACGGCCGACCCGCTCCGCCCCGAGGCAAGCCTGTAGCCATGAGCGAGGATGCCGACACCCTCAGGGCCGGAGAGGCCGAGGTTGAAAAAGGCGGCTCGACGGCCCTCTTCGTGCGGCGGCCCATTCTCGCCTTCGTCATCAACGCCCTGATCCTCGTCGCCGGCCTGGCCGCGCTGCTCGGGGTCGAGGTGCGCGAACTGCCTGACGTGGACCGGCCCGTGATCAGCGTCACGACCAGCTTCCCCGGCGCCTCGCCCGAGACAGTGGACCAGGAACTGACCGGCCGGATCGAAGGCGCCGTCGCGCGGGTGTCCGGGGTTCAGTCGATCTCGTCCAACTCGCGTTATGGGCGCAGCCGGGTTACGATGGATTTCTCGGACAACGTCGACATCGACACGACGGCCACCGACACCCGCGACGCGATCTCGCGGATCGCCAATGACCTGCCCGACGACGCCGATGCGCCAGTGATCGTCAAGGCCGACGCCAACGCCGATCCGGTGATGCGCCTGGCGCTGACCTCGACGGGGCGGCGCGCGGACGAACTGACGCGCATCCTGCGCGACAACATCGAGGATTCGCTGATCTCGATCCCCGGAGTCGCCGATCTGCAGATCTACGGCGATGCCGACGGAATCTTCCGCGTCGACATCGACATGCTGGAGCTGGCAAGCCGGGGCCTGTCACTTGCCGACATACGCCGGGCGCTGGAAACCGTGGCCTTCGACGTTCCCGCCGGCGACATGCGCAGCAACCGCCAGTCGATCAACGTGCGCACCACCGCGACGGTGAACACGCCCGAGGCCTTCGAAGCGATCCAGATCGGCGACGACGTCTGGCTGCGCGATGTCGCGAAGGTCAGCCTGGGACCAGCCCCGAACCAGACCGCGCTGCGCGCCAATGGCCAGTCGGGCATCGGCATCGGTATCGTGCGGCAGGCCACGTCCAATACGCTCGACATTTCGCGCCAGGTGCGCGAGGTGGTGGATGGCCTGAACCAGACGCTGCCCTCGGATATCAAGCTGTTCGTGACCTCGGACGACGCGCTGTTCATCAACGGCGCCATCGACGAGGTGCTCTACACGCTGGTTCTGTCCGTGATCATCGTGGTCGCCATCATCTTCCTGTTCCTGCGCGACGTGCGGGCCACGCTCATCCCGGCGCTGACGCTTCCGGTGGCGCTGATCGGCACGGTGGCCACGGTCTATATCGTCGGCTTCTCGATCAACATCCTGACCCTGCTGGCGCTGGTTCTGGCCACCGGCATGGTGGTGGATGATGCCATCGTCGTGCTGGAAAACATCGTGCGCCGCCGCTCCGAAGGCATGGGACCGCGCGCCGCGGCGGTTCTGGGCACCCAGCAGGTGCTCTTCGCCGTGATCACCACGACCGCGACCCTCGCGGCGGTCTTCGTGCCGCTCAGCTTCCTGCCCGGTCAGGCGGGCGGCCTGTTCCGCGAATTCGGCTTTACCCTCGCCATGTCGGTGCTTCTCTCCTCCGTCGTCGCGCTGACACTCGCGCCGGTTCTGGCCAGCCGCTTCCTCGGCTCCAGCCGGATCGGAGCGGAGGCGCGCGGCCCGATGGTCTGGCTCGGCAACCGCCTCGTCGCGCTCTACGCCTGGACCTTGCGCGGCGCTCTGGCCAATCCCATCGTGGTCATCGTGGCCGCCTCTCTGTTTGCGATTACCTCGATCCTGGTCGCCGGCGGCATCCGCCAGGAACTGACCCCGCGCGAGGATCGCGCGCTGGTTCTGGCCCGGGTCACCGCGCCAACCGGGGTCTCGCTGGACTATACGATCGACAAACTGCACCTGCTGGAGGATCGGGTGCGCCCGCTGCAGGACACCGGCGAGGTGCGCAACATCTATTCCATCATCGGCTTCGGCGCCGATAACGTCGGTTTCATGGTCCTTACGCTCGCCCCGTGGGAGGAACGCTCGCGCTCGCAGCAGGACATCGTGACCGACATGAACAAGCGGATCGCCGACGTGGTCGGCGTGCGCGCCTTCATCATCCAGCCCAACTCCCTGCGCATCCGCGGCGCCGGGCGCGGCCTGTCCTTCGCCATCACCGGCGAGGACTACGCCCAATTGGCCGAGGCCGGCGAAAAACTGGTGGACCGGATGCAGCAGGATCCGCGCTTTGGCCAGGTCAAGCTGGAATACGAGACCACCCTTCCGCAGCTCTTCGTCGAGGTCGACCGCGTGCGCGCCTCGGACCTCGGGGTCGATATCACCGGCCTTGGCGACGCGCTGCGCGCCGTGCTCGACGGCCGCTCGATCGGATCCGTCTTCATCGGCGACACCAGCTTTGACGTTCAGATGCTCTCCACATCTGATCCGGTGGACGATCCGGGCGACCTGCAACGCATCTTCGTGCGCTCCAGCGATGGCAAGATGGTGCCCATGTCCACCTTCGTGACGCTCGAGGAACGCCCTGTCGCGCCCGAGCTGAACCGCGAGGGCAAGAAGCGCTCGGTCGAGATCACCGCGACGCTCGGTCCCGAGATGTCGCTCGGCATGGCGATGGACGAGATCAACCGCATCGCCCCCGAGGTGCTGGCGCCCGAAAACGCGGTGCTGCCGCTGGCCGAGGCGGCGGCGCTGGAACAGACCGCCTCGGGGCTGGTCTACACCTTCGGATTTGCGATCCTTGTCGTCCTTCTGGTGCTGGCTGCCCAGTTCGAGAGCTTCGTCTCGGCCTTCGTTGTCATGGCCACGGTGCCGCTGGGCCTTGCCTGTGCGATCTTCGCGCTCTCCTTCACCGGGCTTTCGCTCAACGTCTATTCGCAGATCGGTCTGGTCATGCTGGTCGGGATCATGGCCAAGAACGGGATTTTGATTGTCGAATTCGCCAACCAGTTACGTGAAGAGGGGGCCAGCACCTGGCAGGCAATCTACGACGCCTCCACCATCCGCCTCCGCCCGGTGATGATGACGATGACCTCGACTGTGCTGGGCGGCGTGCCGCTGATCCTGTCGGCCGGCGCCGGGGCCGAGGCGCGCGAGGCGCTGGGCTGGGTGATCGTCGGCGGGCTGGGTCTCGCGACGCTGGCAACGCTCTACCTTACGCCGGTCGCCTACCTGCTGCTCGCCGGCTTCTCGCCGCCCCGGTCAAAGGAATACGACCGCCTGCGCCGCGAGCTGGGCGAGGCCGTCCAGTCCAGGCCCGCGCCCAAGGCAACCACCTGACGAATCATGCCGCCCGAGATCGCCTTTGCCCGCCTGCCGGACATCCCCCTCGACATTCTGGTAGCGCATATGTCCGATCCGCGTGTGGCCGAACACATGCCCTTGCTGAAAGAAGCGTGGGACGCTGCGGCGGCCCGAGCCTTCGTCGCGGCGAAAGAGGCCTGCTGGCACCGCGACGGGCTGGGCCACTGGGCCATCCTGGCCGACGGCCGTTATGTGGGTTGGGGCGGGTTCCAGAAAGAGGGCGATGACTGGGACTTTGGCCTGGTCCTAAAACCCGGGGATTTCGGACTCGGCCTGCCGATCACCCGGGCCGCGCTGGCCTTCGCGCGCAGCGACCCGCGCATCCCCTATGTCACCTTCCTGCTGCCTCCGTCACGTCGCAACCTCGGCGCGCTGCGCCGGCTGGGCGCGCGTTTCGTGGAGGAGGTCACCCATGACGGCGCAGCGTTCCTGAAATACCGCCTCGATACCGCCTGAAACCTACGCCAAGACACTGTCGTGCAGGATGAAGCCTTCCAGCGGGTCGAAAGGATCCTCCCAGGGCTTTCGCGTCAGCACGCGGACGGTATCCTCATAGCCCGCCGCGCTGCGCCTGCGGATGCCGGCGGCGCTGAAGTCGATATCCTTCATGTTGTCCTGCCCGCCCAGATTGGGGGCCAGCAGGCGCACCAGATGCATATGCGTCAGGCAGCCTTGCGCCTCCAGCTCCTTCACAGCGTCCTTGCCGCGCTCGTCCTCGGGCAGCTTCATCGCCAGTTCCTTGATGATATGGCGCAGGTAATGCAGCTGGCGCTGGCGCTCGATCTGGTTCATCGCACGGCTGGAATACTGGATATCCTTCTGGCGGGTCATGACCTGCCACAGCGTATCCGGCTCTGCCCCGTCCGGGCTCCACAGGTTCACCATGAAGATCACGCTGTTCTTGCGCGGGCTGTCGTCGAACACCGCTTCGACTGGCGTATTCGACAGCACGCCACCGTCCCAATACAGCTCCTCGCCGATGCGCACGGCCGGAAAGGCGGGTGGCAGCGCGCCCGAAGCCAGCACGTGCCGAAGGTCGAGATCCTCGTCCCGGCTGTCGAAATAGCGCATCTGCGCGGTCTGCACATTGGCCGCCCCGACCGTCAGCCGCGTGGGGCCGGTGTTCAGATGGTCGAAATCGACCAGTTCGCTCAGCAACTCGCGCAGCGGAGCAACCGAATAATACCCCGCCTTCTCCGGTCCGAGCGGCGCATAGGGTCCCAGAAGGGCCATCGGGTTCGGCGCAAAGAACGACTCGACCCCTGTCGCCAGCGTCATCAGGTTGGCAACCGCCATACCACCGAAGGGCGAGGCGGCCAGCAGGTCTTTGGCCGGAGTATGGCCGACGCGCGACCAGAACTCCTCCATGCGATCCAGTCGATCCTCATGCTTATTGCCCGCGATCAGGCTGGCATTGATCGCGCCGATCGAGGTGCCGATGACCCAATCGGGCTCGATGCCCGACTCGTGCAGGGCGCGGAACACGCCCATCTGATAGGCGCCCAGCGCGCCGCCGCCCTGCAGCACCAGCACCACCTGACCGGGAAGGGGGTGCGTCCTGACATGGCTCGCCACCGCGTCGGAGGTCTTGGGAGGGTTCGACAGGTTCATCTGCAACAGCCTTTGGTCGGGATCCAGCCGGGGCACGCCGGCCGGACGGTGATGTCGAGCCCCGCCCCTTGAGACAGGGCGCGGCTTCGGTCATGGACCGACATAAGGCATGACGCACCCTCCTCCCAGAGACGGTCAATCGCCTTTTCGTGATCATGGCGCCCTGCGCCGCGAATTCGGGCAGCCTCGGGCCTCTCTCCCCGATCGCCGGGCAGTTGCGCAAGAACTTCCCGGCTGGCGGACTTGAACCCCGACCCCCGCCCGGTCCATTGAAGGCACAGCCAATTGCACAAGGACAGACCCATGCTTCGCCTCGACGCGCCCGAGATGCTGGCCCGGCTGGTCGGATTTCCGACCGTGGTCGGACAGCCGAACGGCGATCTGATCGCCTTCATCGCCGAGTATCTCGAAGGTCACGGCGCGCGGGTCCACGTGTTGGTGGGGCCGGAAGGCGACCGCTCGAACCTCTTCGCGACGCTGGGTGATCCCGATATGCCGGGTCACATCCTCTCGGGTCACGTCGACGTGGTTCCCGCCGCGGAACCCGGATGGCTGGCCGATCCCTTCACCCTGCGCCGCGACGGCGACAGGCTGATCGGGCGCGGCGCCGTCGACATGAAAGGCTTTGTCGCCGCCGTGCTGTCCTCGGTGCCCGACCTTGCCCGGATGCCGCTGCAATCGCCGATCCACATCGCGATCTCCTATGACGAAGAATCCGGCTGCCGGGGCGTCGTCCACCTGCTGAAACACCTGCCCGATCTCTGCGCCCCGCCGCAGGGGTGTTTCGTGGGCGAGCCGACCGGCCTTGTCCCGGTGCTGCGCCACAAGGGCAAGGCGGCGCTGCGTCTGGTGGCGCAGGGCAGCCCCGGCCACAGCTCGCGCCCCGATCTGGGGCGCAACGCGATCCACGCGCTGGTGCCCGCGCTGGCCGCCGCGCGCCACCTGGCCGAAGACCTGGCCGAGACCGGCGTGCGGGATACAACCTTCGCGCCGCCCTATCACACCGTGCAGATCGGCAAGATGGGCGGCGGCGAGGCATTGAACATCATCCCCGAATCCGCCTGGGCCGAGATCGAGGCCCGCGTCCTGCCCGGCAGCGACCCCGAAGAGGTGCTGGCCCCGGTCATCGCGGCCGCGCAGGCGGAAACCGGCGTCACCGCCGAAATCCTCGCCGCCTATCCGGCCCTCGGGCAGGAGGCCGATCACCCGCTGGCCGACCTTGCGCAGGCGCTCTCGGGCAACGCCCCCGGCGCGCCGGTCAGCTTCGGCACCGAAGCCGGCCGCTTCCAGGCCGCCGGCGTGCCCTCGGTCGTCTGCGGCCCCGGCGACATCGCCCGCGCGCACAAGCCCGAGGAATACATTACCCTGTCCGAACTGGCCGCAGGCTGCGACATGGTGATGGCGCTCGGCCGGCATCTGTCGACCGGTTAAAGGTCGGGCTATCCGGTTGCCGTTGCCACGGCCCGGAACTACCTTTCCCCTGCCCGCACGACAGGGACGCGGGCGGAAGGACTGAAGATGGCACACGAGCACGACCACGATCACCGGCACGACCACGATCACTCCGACGGGATGCACAGCCACGCCCCCGAGGTCGGCGCCAATAACGAAAAGGTGGTTCTGGCCGGTCTGGTCCTGACCTTCGGCTTCATGCTCGCTGAGCTGGTCGGCGGCATCCTGTCCGGCTCGCTGGCGCTGATCGCCGACGCCGGGCACATGTTCACCGACGCCGCCGCGCTGGCGCTGGCCTGGGCCGGCTTCCGCTTTGGCCGTCGCAAACGCGACGACAAACGCACCTTCGGCTACATGCGCTTCGAAATCCTCGCCGGCCTGGTCAATGCGGTCACCCTGATCGCGCTGGTCGGCTGGATCGCCTGGGAGGCGGTGCACCGCCTGCTCAGCCCGGCGCACGTGCTCGCGGGGCCGATGATGATCGTCGCGGTGCTCGGCCTCGTGGTCAACCTCGGGGTCTACTGGCTGCTGACGCGCGGCGATACCGAACATCTGAACATCAAGGGCGCGATGGTCCATGTTCTGGGCGACCTGCTGGGTTCCGTCGCGGCCATCGTGGCGGCGATCACGATCTGGTTCACCGGCTGGACGCCCATCGACCCGATCCTGTCGGTCCTGCTCTCGGCGCTGGTGCTGCGCTCGGCCTGGCTGCTGCTCAAGGCCTCGCTGAATGTGCTGATGGAGGGCGCGCCGGGCAATGTCGTCCTGTCCGACATGAAGGAAGCCCTGCTCGACAAGGTGCCGGGCCTGACCGGGGTCGACCATGTGCACGTCTGGTCGATCACCTCGGGCCAGCCCGCCGCGACCATGGAAATACAACTCTCCGAAGGCGCCGATCCGGCCGGAACGGTGCGCGCGGTGAAAGAGCTGCTCGGCCAAGACTTCGGCATCGCCCATTCCACCATCGAAATCGACTGGGGGCAGGGCGATGCGGTCTGCGTGCTGGATCCGGGCGCGACCCCGCCCGATCCCCATGCGGGACATGATCACGATCATGCAGCAGGCGAGGGCCACGCCCACCGGATGGGGCTGCCCCATCCGGCTTGAAGCGGCCCTTGGGCGTCAGCCCTCGACCGGCGTGTATCCCGCCTCTACCAGCGCCGCGCGCGCGGTGGCGGCGTCGCCGTCCACCTTGACGGTATGCGCGGCCAGATCGACCTCGACCCCTGCGCCGGGCAGGGCGGCGCCCAGGGCGCCGCGCACCGCCTTTTCGCAATGGCCGCAGGTCATGTCGGGAACGTGGAAGGTGGTGGTCATGGCAGGTATCCCGCTGAAAAGAGTCGGGCCTGAGTGCCCGATGTTACGCAATCTAGGGATTCCAGCAGCTGGAAGGTCAAGTCCGCTTGTCGAATTTGTGCCAGCGCGCCCAATCCGGCGGCCGATTGCTTGACGTCCCCTGCGGGTTGGGCGACGATCCGCGCGCCGGCCGGGGGGCCGGCGTGAATGCAACTCACGACAGAACGGTTTTCCCGGCGGTAAACGGTTCCGCGACAGGAGATATACGATGAATGGTGCCGAAAGTCTGGTAAAGAGTCTGATCGCCAGCGGGGTGGATACTTGCTTTACCAATCCGGGCACATCCGAGATGCATTTCGTCGCCGCGCTCGACCATGTCCCGGGTATGCGGTCGGTCCTCGCGCTGTTCGAAGGCGTGGCGACCGGTGCGGCCGACGGCTATTGGCGCATGGCGGGCAAACCCGCCTGCACGCTGCTGCACCTCGGCCCCGGTCTCGCCAACGGCATCGCCAACCTGCACAACGCCAAGAAGGCGCATTCGGGTGTCGTCAACATCGTCGGCGAACATGCCGAGACACACCGCAAGCTCGACGCGCCGCTGATGTCGGATATCGAAGGCCTGGCGCGCCCGGTCTCGCATTGGGTCCACTCCTCGCTGACCGCGGCGGATGTCGGCGCCGACGGCGCCCGCGCCGTGGCGGCGGCGCAAGAGGCGCCGGGCCGGATCGCCACGCTGATCCTGCCGTCGGACACCGCCTGGACCGAAGGCGCCAGCGTGCACACCGCCCCCGCACCCGCCGCCCGCCCCGCCGTCGATCCCGCCATGCTGAACCGCGCCGCCGAGGCGCTGCACGGATCGGAAACGCTGCTGTTGCTGGGCGGCGCCGCCCTGACTGCCGAGAACCTTGAAAAGGCCGGACGGATCGCCGCCAAGACGGGCTGTTCGCTGCTCTCGGAATGGTCGAACGCCCGTCTCGACCGTGGCGCGGGCCGGGTCATCGTCAACCGCGTGCCTTATCCCATCGACATGGCGCTTCAGGCCCTTCGCTCGTTCAAGCAGGTCGTGCTGCTGGGCGCCCGCGCGCCCATCGGTTTCTTTGCCTATCCGGGCAAGCCGGCGGTGCTGACGCGCGAGGATGCCGAAATCATCGAACTCGCCGGGGCAGGCGACGACCTCTCCGGCGCGCTCGACGGGCTGGTCGCGGCGCTCGACGCCGGCGATGCCTCGCCCAAGGGCATGGCCGACCGCAAGCTGGTGCCGCCGCCCACCGGCAAGACCGATGCCAACACCATCGCCCAGGCGCTTGCCGCGACGATCCCGGCCAACGCCATCGTGGTCGATGAATCGATCACCACCGGGCGGGCGTTCTTCCCGGCCACCGCCGGGGCCGAGCCGCATACCTGGCTCAACAACTGCGGCGGGTCCATCGGCTATGGCCTGCCGCTGGCCATCGGCTGCGCCGTGGCCTGCCCCGACCGCAAGGTCCTGGCGCTGGTGGGCGACGGTTCGGCGATGTACACGATTCAGTCGCTCTGGACGATGGCGCGCGAGAATCTCGACATCACGATCCTGATCCTCGCCAACCAGACCTATCAGATCCTGCGGGGCGAACTGACCAACGTGGGTGTGCAGAACCCCGGCCCGCGCGCCATCGACATGCTCTCACTCGACCGCCCGGCGCTGGATTTCGTGGCGATGGCGCGTGGCATGGGCGTGCCCGCCGTCCGCGTAGACGAGGCCGGCGCGCTGACGCAGGCGATCGAGGATGCGCTGGCCGCAGGCGGGACAAATCTGATCGAGGTCGTGGTCTGACCGCTGACCTGCTAACGCCTTGTTAACCGATCCGGGCGAGGCTTCTGCCATGCCCGGATCGCGCGCCTTCTCCGAATCGATGCCCTCGCTGTTTGACGCGGACGAGGCGCCGGTCCTGCCGGTCGCGGCGGGCAGGCTGCCCTCCTATATCGCCGACCACCGGTCGCGCCTGCGCGCCCGCTTCATGACGGGCGGCGCGGCGGCGATGCCGGATTACGAATTGCTGGAACTCGTGCTGTTCCGCGCGCTGCCCCGCAAGGACACCAAGCCGCTGGCCCGCGCCCTGCTCGACCGCTTCGGCGATTTCAACCGCGTGCTCTCCGCCCCGCCCGACCAGCTGGCTGAGGTCGACGGCGTGGGCGAGGCGGTGATCACCGACCTCAAGGTGATCGAGGCCGCGGCGCATCGCATGGCGCGGTCGCGCGTGTTGCAACGCCACGTGATCTCCAGCTGGGACGCGGTGCTCGACTATTGCCACACCACCATGGCCCACCGCGAAACCGAACAGTTCCGCGTCTTCTACCTCGACCGCAAGAACATCCTTATCGCTGATGAGGAGCAGGCCCGCGGCACCGTCGATCATGTCCCGGTCTATCCGCGCGAGGTGGCCAAGCGTGCGCTGGAACTGAACGCCTCGGCGCTGATCCTGGTGCACAACCACCCTTCGGGCGATCCGACGCCCTCACAGGCCGATATTGCGATGACGCAGCAGATCAAGGCCGCCTGCGACGCCCTGGGGTTGACGCTGCACGACCATCTGATCATCGGCAAGTCGCAGGAGCTTAGCTTTCGCGGACAGGGATTGCTGTAGCTCAGTCTGCCGCCGACAGCCCGGCCAGCCCGCCCAGCACGAATTCGGCGGCCAGCTCGGCATATTGGTCGCGGCTCAGCCCCTTGCCGGGGCGGTGCCACATGTAGAACCAGTTCAGCAGGCCAAAGACCGACATGGTCGCCGCGCGCAGCCGGTCGGCGCTCAGATCGCCGCGCCGCGCGCGCACCGCCTCGCCCATCAGGCTGACCAACTCGCGCTGCAGGGCGATCAGCGGCGCCTGCATCTCGGGCGGCAGGGTCGCAAGGGCGTCGATCTGCAGCTTGTGCTCGGCGTCCGCATCGGCATAGGCGGCCAGGATCTCACGGATCAGCCCGGTGATACCCTCATCCCGCGCGGTTTCGGCGCGGTCCACCAGACCGGCCAGATGATCTTCGAGAATGTCGAAGAGCAGCGCCTCCTTGCTGGCGTAGTAGTGATAGAGCAGCGCCTTGGACACGCCGCAGGTCTTCGCCGCGCCGGTCATCGAGGCGCGGTCATAGCCCATCTGCGCGAAATACTGCGCCGCCCCCTTGCGCAGGGCGGCGCGTTTCTCGTCGTGGTCGCGTGCGACGCCGCGCGGCATCAGCTCTTGGGGCGGGTGTCGACGATCCGCACCGCCTTGCCCTGGCTGCGCTCGACCCCGCCTGGGTCGGCCACCTCGACCCTGATGCTGATCCCCACCGTCGCCTTGACGCGATGGGCCAGATCCTTCGCCGCCGCCTTGCGCGCATCGTCCGAAGTATGGCCCTCCACCGCCTCGCAGCGCACGGTCAGCTCGTCCATCCGTCCGGGCCGCGCCAGGTGGATCTGGAAATGCGCCGCCAGCCCTTCGACCGCGATCAGCTGTTCCTCGATCTGGGTCGGGAAGACATTGACGCCGCGCAGGATGATCATGTCGTCCGACCGTCCGGTGATCTTCTCCATCCGCCGCATCGACCGCGCCGTTCCCGGCAGCAGCCGCGTCAGATCGCGCGTGCGGTAGCGGATGATCGGGAAGGCCTCCTTCGACAGCGAGGTGAACACCAGCTCGCCCTGCTCGCCATCCGGCAGCACCGCGCCGGTCACCGGGTCGATCACCTCGGGATAGAAGTGATCCTCCCAGATGTGCAGCCCGTCCTTGGTTTCCACGCATTCGTTGGCAACGCCGGGGCCCATGACTTCCGAAAGCCCGTAGATATCGACCGCGTGCATGTCGAAGGCGGCCTCGATCTCCTTGCGCATCGCATTCGTCCAGGGCTCGGCCCCGAAGATGCCCACCTCCAGCGAGCTGTCCCGCGGGTCCAGCCCCTGCGCCGCGTATTCGTCGAGGATCGACAGCGCATAGGACGGGGTCACCGTGATCCCCTTGGGCTGGAAATCCTCGATCAGCCGCACCTGCCGCTGGGTCATCCCGCCCGAGACCGGCACCGTGGTCAGCCCCAGGGCATCCGCGCCCAGGTGGATGCCAAGCCCGCCGGTGAACAGCCCATAGCCATAGGCGTTGTGCAGGATGTCGCCGGGGCACAGACCCGAGGCGCGCAATGACCGCGCCACCACCTCGCCCCAGACCTTCAGGTCATTGTCGGAATAGCCGACAACCGTCGGCTGCCCCGTCGTCCCCGACGACGCATGGATCCGCCGCACCTTCTCCCGAGGGATCGCGAACATGCCAAAGGGGTAGTTCGCGCGCAGATCCTGCTTCACCGTGAAGGGGAACCTGGCCAGATCGGCCAGGCTCTTCAGATCGTCCGGATGGACCCCCGCCGCGTCGAAGCTGGCCCTGTAGTGGGGCACGTTCTCATAGGCATGAGACAGCGACCACTTCATCCGCTCCAGCTGCAGCGCCGCGATCTCGTCGCGGCTGGCAATCTCGATCGGGTTCAGGTCTTCGCGACGCGGCGTGAGGTCCTTCATGTTACACCTTTTCCAGCAGAACGGCGATGCCCTGACCGACGCCGATGCACATGGTGCAGATGGCGCGGTTGAGCCCCTCGTTGACCATCTGCTGCGAGGCGGTCAGCGCCAGCCGGGTGCCCGACATGCCCAGCGGGTGGCCCAGCGCGATCGCGCCGCCGTTCGGGTTCACATGCTCGGCGTCGTCGGCCAGGCCCAGCTGGCGCATCACTGCCAGCCCCTGCGCGGCAAAGGCCTCGTTCAGCTCGATCAGGTCGATGTCACCGATGCTCAGCCCGTGCTGCGCCATCAGACGTTCGACCGCCGGCGCCGGGCCGATGCCCATGATCCGTGGCGGCACGCCGACCGTCGCCATGCCCGTGATTCGCGCGCGCGGCGTCAGGCCGTATTTCTTCACCGCCGATTCCGAGGCGACAATCACCGCCGCCGCACCGTCGTTGACGCCGCTCGCGTTGCCCGCCGTCACCGTACCGCCCTCGCGGAAGGGCGTCGGCAGCGCCGCGAGTTTCTCCAGCGTGGTGTCGCGCGGGTGCTCGTCGGTGTCGACGATCACCGGATCGCCCTTGCGCTGGCGGATCGAGACCGGCGCGATCTCCTGCGCCATCCGGCCCGAGGCAATCGCCTTCAGCGCCTTCTGCTGCGACCGCAGGGCAAAGGCATCCTGCGCGGAGCGGTCGATGTTGTAGTCGGCGGCAACGTTCTCGGCCGTCTCGGGCATCGAGTCGGTGCCGTAATGCTTGTGCATCGCCTTGTTGACGAACCGCCAGCCGATGGTCGTGTCATAGATCTCGGCCCGGCGCGAAAAGGCGCTGTCGGCCTTGGGCATGACCAGCGGCGCGCGGCTCATGCTCTCGACGCCACAGGCAATGACCACGTCCGCCTCGCCCGTGCGCACGGCGCGCGCGGCAGACCCGACGGCATCCAGCCCCGATCCGCACAGCCGGTTGATCGTCGCGCCCGGCACCGTGTCGGGCAGCCCGGCCAACAGCGCCGACATGCGCGCGACGTTGCGGTTGTCCTCGCCTGCCTGGTTGGCGCAGCCGGCCAGCACCTCGTCCACCACCAGCCCGGCGTTGCGGTCCATCACCGCCTTGATCACCCCGGCCAGCAGGTCGTCGGGGCGCACAGAAGAAAGCGAGCCGGCGTAGCGGCCGATGGGCGTGCGCAGCCCGTCGCAGAGATAGGCATGGGTCATTCAGGTCTCCTTGAAATTCTGGCCTTTGAGGGTCCGGGACTGGCCGCGGAACAGCGCGACCGTGCGTCCGTCCTCTCCGGTCACGGTGATGTCATAGACGCCCGAGCGTCCGCTCCTCGATACTTCCGTGGCGCGGGCCGTCAACTGCTCATAGGGCTGGCCGGGCGACACAAAGGTGATGCTGTTGGTCTGCGCAACCGTCACCTGGTTGTAGCTGTTGCAGGCAAAGGCAAAGGCACTGTCGGCCAATGTGAAGATATAGCCGCCATGACAGATGCGGTGTCCGTTCAGGTGATGCTCCTGCACCGTGAACGACATGGTCGCCGTGCCGGGGCCGACTGCATCCAGCGACATCCCCAGCCATTTCGACGCGGAATCGGTCGCCCACATCGCCTCGGCGCTCTTCTCGGCGCGTTCCTGTGGTGTCATCCCCAACCCTCCCCTGGTCCCGGTCAACTTGCACAAAGCCGACCGCACGGTCAAGAGTGTTGATTTCCCCCGCGGCAGGGTCCACTCTGCCGGCGAATCCCCGAGGAGGACAAAACATGCTCAGACCCGCCAGTTACGCCGCCGCCCGCTGGATCGAACCGGGCCGCGATGCCCGCGCCATCCACGGTCCAGTCACCGCCACACAGATTGCCGAGGCCGGCGGCGCGCCGCTCGACACGCAGGCAATGCTGGACTGGGCGCGGACCACCGGCGGCCCGGCCCTGCGCGCGATGACCTTCCACGAACGGGCCAAGATGCTCAAGGCGCTGGCCACCTACATCGGCGGGCGCAAGGAAGAACTCTACGCCCTCAACGGCCTGACCGGCGCCACCCGGCGCGACGGCGCGGTCGATATCGAAGGCGGCATCGGCACCATGATGGTGATGGCCGCCAAGGGCCGCCGCGAAATGCCCGATGGCCACGTCTATATCGACGGCGAGACCGAAAGCCTGTCGAAATCCGGTGGGTTCCTCGGCCAGCACATCTCGGTCCCGCTGCAAGGCGTCGCGGTGCATATCAACGCCTTCAACTTCCCGGTCTGGGGAATGCTGGAAAAGCTGGCCCCGACGCTGCTGGCCGGGATGCCCGCCATCGTCAAGCCGGCAACCCAGACCTGCTACATGACAGAGGCCTGCTTCCGCATGATCGTGGAATCGGGTCTGGTGCCCGAGGGCGCGGTGCAGCTGGTGATCGGCGGTCTGGGCGACATGCTCGACCATCTCGGCGCGCAGGATGTGGTCAGCTTCACCGGCTCCGCCGACACCGCGCTGATGCTGCGGTCCAAGCCCGAGCTGCTGCGCAATTCGGTGCGATTCCACTCCGAACAGGACAGCCTCAACGCCACGATCCTCGGCCCCGACGCGGGATCGGACAGTCCCGAATTCGATGCCTTCCTGCGCGAGGTGACGAACGAGATCACCACAAAGGCCGGGCAGAAATGCACCGCGATCCGCCGGATCATCGTCCCGGAGGCCATGGTTGGCCCGGTGCGCGACGCGCTGATCGGGCGGCTTGAAGGGATCACCATAGGCGCGCCGGATGCCGAGGGCGTGCGCATGGGCGCGCTCGCCTCGGCCGAACAGAAGGCCGACGTGCTGGACCGCATCGCCGCCCTGTCGTCCGAGACCCGCCGCCTGACCGGCGACCCGGCCAATCCCGCGCTGACTGGTGCCGGACCTGAAGGCGCCTTCCTCGCCCCGACGCTGCTGCAATGCGACGACCCCGACGCGGCAACCCGCGTGCACGAGATCGAGGCCTTCGGCCCGGTCTCGACCCTCATGCCCTACCGCGACCTCGGCCATGCCACCCGGCTTGCCAACCGCGGCGGCGGCTCGCTGGTGGCCTCGCTCTTCACCGCCGATCCCGGCGTCGCCCGGCAGGTCGCGCTCGACAGCGCCGCCTGGCACGGCCGGCTCTACATTGTCGGCGGCTCCAACGCGAAAGAGGCCACCGGCCACGGCGCACCGATGCCCCACATGGTCCACGGCGGCCCGGGCCGCGCCGGCGGCGGCGAGGAACTGGGCGGCATCCGCGGCGTGCTGCACTACATGCAGCGCACCGCCATCCAGGGCAGCCCCGACGTGATCGCCGCGATCACCGGCCAATGGCAGCCCGGCGCGAAAGAGATCGAAGGCCCGGCGCACCCGTTCCAGCGCACCTTCCGCGAAATCGCCATCGGCGAGACCCTGCACACCAAGCCGCGCGAGGTCACGCTCGAGGATATCGAGCATTTCGCCCATTTCACCGGCGACACCTTCTATGCCCACATGGATGAAGACGCGGCCAAGGCGAATCCCTTCTTCCCGGGGCGCGTGGCCCACGGCTACCTGCTGCTCAGCTTCGCGGCGGGGCTGTTCGTGCAGCCCGACCCGGGGCCGGTGCTGGCCAATACCGGCCTCAACGGCCTCAGCTTCCAGAAACCGGTCAGCCCGGGCGACAGCATCGCTGTCCGTCTCGTCTGCAAGCGCAAGACCCAGCGCACCGACACCTATGGCGAAGTCGCCTGGGCAGTGACGCTGACCAACCAGAACGGCGAACAGGTCGCGCAATACGAGCTGCTGACCATGGTGGCGTACGACCGGTAGAACGCAAAAAGGGCGCGGTTTGACCGCGCCCTTCAATCGCCTTCTGCAATCTCAGGCGATCATCGCACTGGGCCGCTGGCTCTCGCCGGCACGCGTATAGGCCAGCGGGCCGAAATCACCGAACATGCCGATATGCGGGAACATGTTGAAGAACAGCGACCGCATCGAATGGCTGATCATCCGCGGCGCGTGCGGGCCGGGGTGATAGGTCTCGAACTCCAGTCCGCCGATGCGGATGGTGGTGTGCCGCTTCAGGCAGATGTGAAACAGCTCCACGGCGGTCGGCGGCGCGGTCTCGACCACGTTGTTGCCGTCGACGAATTCCTGCACCGGCGTCAGCATCGGCGCGCCATTGGCCTCGGCGCGCAGGTGCGCCGGCGTCCCGAGCAGCCGGGCCGAAGGGCCGGCCAGCACGAAGGAATAGGGCCGCTGCATCCCGAAACTGTCCGCCATGATACGGGTCAGGCGCATATTGCGCCCGTTCGGGCCGGGACGGCCCGGGACGATCACCGTACTGCCCTTCCAGAGCAGGGGCTGCACATGCCCGTCGGCAGTGATCACCCGCTCGCCCGGCTGGATGTCCTCGATGGCCGCCGGCCCATGTTCGGTCTCGATCAGCGACCCGCGCGAGAAGGCGCAGAAGGCATCCTCGAACAGCGGCAGGGCAGGGGCGATGTGGCGAACCTCGGCAACCGATCCGTCGGGCTGAAGCGCGCTGACCTCATACCGGCGCAGCTGCTGGCGCTGCTGGGTGCGCAGGGCAGCGGGATCGGACAGGACAGGGGAAGACGTGCTGGCAGCACCTTGCGCAACCCGCGCAAGCGAGGTGGGGATCGTCATCTGGTTCGGCCCTTTGCGTACAGGGTCGTATTTCTCGCCGGCCCCCACCGACAACGACAAATCGACACGAGTTGTGGTGATCTGAAGTGAGGTCTGTATGGCGGTTTTTCGCTTAATTTGTCAAGAATTCAAAGGCACTGTTCCAAAGATGAATGCAATCCGAGGTTGACTGGCGGCACTGTTTCTCGACCCCGGGGGTGCGCTGCCACAATCTCTGCGAATCACCAAAAAAGAAAAAACCCGCCCCGCGTGGGGGCGGGGCGGGCTCTTACTCTCGCCGATCAGGGCAGCGTCCGGCGAGAGGATCCTGGAGGAGGGAACTCAGCTGGCCTTGGCCGGTTGCGGCGTCGCCGCAGCGGTGGCCGCCATGCGGCGGGCGATGAATTCGGCGCGGCGCGTGCCGCGGGTCCACGGCAACGAAACCTCGGATTTGCGCGCGGTGTCCACGACGGACTTGATGAAGCGTTTCTGGGGTTTCATGCCGTGTTCCTGTTCGTTGCCTGCTGCACTTGAGACTGACTTTGATCCGGGTTTCGGGCGGGTTTGGGGCCGATTGAGGGAAATTCGTGGCCGCAGCGTTTTCAAAACGCAGACAATCGCGTCCGTTACGCCACATCGGCGCAAGCGCCCGGAATATGCGCGAATCCCGCTGAATCCCACACAGGGTCGCGGCCTTGCCGCTGGCGAATATGTCAGGATTGCAGCGCACCGCGCCGCAATTGCGCCGCAGTTACAGCCGGATGGCCGAAATCAGGCGTCCGTAGTCCGCTTCCTTCGCGTGGGTGCTGCGCCGGTACGAATAGAACCGGGCGGGATCGGAATAGGTGCAGTGACGCGTCCATTGCGCCTCGCCGATCCCCGCGCGGCGCAGGCGATACAGCCCGAAGCCCGGCAGATCGAAGAGCATCCGGTCGCCTTCGCCGCCCGCGAAAAAGCGGGCGTATTCCGCATCTTCGGCCAGGAAAGTCTCGAAGAACTCGGGCCCGACCTCATAGCTGCGCTGGCTGATCGTCGGGCCGATCACCGCGACGGTCGATTCGCGGTCGGCCCCCAGCGTTTCCATCGCGTCCAGCACCGCCTCCAGCACGCCGTCCAGCGCGCCGCGCCACCCGGCATGGGCCGCGCCGATCACCTGCGCCTGATGGTCGACGAACAACACCGGCTGGCAGTCTGCGGTCAGGATCGACAGCGCGAGGCCCGGCACATTGGTCACCATGCCATCCGCGCGCGGCTTTTCGGCCAGCGGGCCGGTCACGGTGATCACATCGGCCGTGTGCGCCTGATGCACCCCGATCAGCGCCTCGGGCGCGACACCCATCGCCTCGGCCACCCGCGCGCGGTTGATCACCACCGCCTCGGTCTGGTCCGAAGAGCCGGTGCCGCAGTTCAGGCCCGAGAATATGCCCGACGATGCCCCGCCCCTGCGCGTGAAGAACCCGTGCCGTAGCGGGGAAAGATCGTCAGAGGTCAGGATTTCCAGCGTCATGGGTCAAGTCCCGCCAGGGGTGGCGCGCCGGGCGGGCAGAGGCCCAGCACCTTGAACAGGTTTCCCATTTCATCGGGGTGCGTCAACCGCCGATGTGCGGCGGCGGTCCCCTCGGCGTCCGCGCGCGCCAGTGTCTCGGCGCGCGCCGTAATGCCCAGACGTTCCAGGAAGAGTCCCTGCGGGGTCATCCGGCTTGCGGCGCATCCCTCCGCCTGCGCGGCCTGCGACAACACCTCGAAATCGACATGCGCGGTCAGGTCGGCCTCGCCCGGTGTTTCCAGAACCGGCACCGGCCGGTGCGCCTTCAGCGCCTGCACTGTATCGCCCAGCGATCGCCAGTCGCCGTAATCCACGATCAGCGCCGCGCCCCCGTTGCGCGCGATCCGGCGCGCCACTTCGCCCAGGATCGGCGTGGCCGCGGGGCACAGCTCGACGATATCGCCGTCCTTCGTATCGGCCAGCCTATGCGACAGCGCCGCCTGCGGTCCGGCCCCCGCCAGGCCCAGCGTCAGCACGCCACCCTCCAAACCCACGCGCCGCTCGCGCCAGCCGTCGCCCTCGCGCTGGAACTGGCGCACGGGCAGGGCGTCGAAGAACTCGTTGGCCACCAGATACAGCGGCGCCTCGGGCAGCCCGGCGACGCTGTCGACCCATTGCACGTTATGCCCGGCCAGCACCTTCCGCTGCCGCGCGCGCAGGCTGGCCGAGGCCTCGACCAGCCAGACCTCTGCGGCCTGAACAAACCCCGGCACCCGCGCCGTGGCGCGAAGCGCGTCGGCCATCAGCGTCCCGCGGCCGGGGCCAAGCTCGGCCAGCACGAAACGGCCCGGCGCGGCCTGATCCAGCCAGGCCTGCGCCAGCGCCAGCCCGATCAGCTCGCCGAACATCTGGCTGATCTCCGGCGCGGTCACGAAATCGCCGGCCGCCCCGAAGGGATCGCGCGTGCTGTAATAGCCGAACTGCGGATGCAGCAGGCAATCCGCCATGTAATCGGCCATGCTCAGCGGCCCCGACGCCCGGATCCGCGCGATCAGATAGTCCGTCAGGGTCACGCCCGCCGCGCCCTCAGCGCAAACCAGAGGCCAAGCGCGATCATCGGCAGCGACAACGCCTGCCCCATGGTCAGACCCCATCCGCCGACATGGAAGGCCAGCCCCAGCGGATTGCCATCACTCACGAACTGCGCATCCGGCTGGCGGACGAATTCTACCAGGAACCGCGCCAGCCCGTATCCGGCCATGAACACGCCCAGCACCAGCCCCGGCGATTTGAACGCCCCGCGCCGGTAGACCAGCCACAGCAGGAGGGCGCCCAGGATCAGCCCCTCCAGCGCCGCCTCGTACAGCTGCGACGGATGGCGCGCGCACAGCGTCAGCACGCCGGGACAGTCCTGCGCCGCCTCGCCGGGAAAGATCACGCCCCAGGGCAGGTCGGTGGGCCGGCCCCACAGCTCGGCATTGATGAAATTCGCCAGCCGCCCCAGCAACAGCCCCGGCGGCACCGCATGGGCGATCAGGTCGGCCGTGGCCAGCCGCGGGATGCGGTGTCGCCAGGTATAGACCAGCGACGCAACGATCACCCCGGCGAACCCGCCGTGAAACGACATGCCACCCTGCCAGACCTTCAGGATATCGCCCGGATTCGCCAGGTATTGCCCCGGCTGATAGACCAGCACGAACCCAAGCCGCCCGCCGATGATGACCCCCAGCACGATCCAGGTCACCAGATCCTCGACCTGCTTCGTCGCCATCGGCGGCTCGCCCGGCCAGAGCGCCGGCCGCTTCAGCGCGCGCACCGCCAGCCACCAGGCGATGACTATGCCCGCGATATAGGCCAGCGCATACCAGCGCAGCGCAAATTCGCTGCCCCAGAGCGTGACCGAGATCAGGTCGGGGGAGAGGTCGGGAAAGGGAATGGCGGCGATCATGGCCGTTTCAATGCCCGTGGCGGACAGGATAAGTCAACCTTGCCGCGGCGCGGACGAATGCCCATATAGCAGGCGCAGCAATGGGAGAACGCCATGCAGACTCGCAACAAGATCCTCGACGACCTGTCGCAGCTGATGACAAACGCGATGGGCGTGGCACAGGGTGCCCGCACCGAGGCCGAAACCGCCTTCAAGGGCATGATCGACCGCTGGCTCGCCGATCGCGATTTCGTGACCCGGGAAGAGTTCGACGCCGTGCGCGCCATGGCCCAGAAAGCGCGCGAGGAAAACGCCGCCCTGTCCGCGCGCATTGCCGCACTCGAAGCGGGCAACAAGACCAACGGCACCCCCTCGTAAAGGCCCAGGCGGAAACCGCTGACGGACGCGGCGATATCTTGCTGCGTCCTACCTCCTATCCACAACTTATCGTAGTAATCCACAAATAAAAGCTTGCCACCGCCGCCGCGACGCAGCACCATATCTAGTATGGGCAGAGCGGTTCGCCCCGCCCATTGGAGCAGTCATCTAGCGTTAGAGGGATCCAAAAGCCCCGACCGCTAGAGCACATTGAGGTGGCACCATGGCACTTTCCGAGCCGTATCTCGAAGACGACATCCATCCCATCGACATCGTCGAGCATCTGGCCGAACACCACGAGTGGGATTTCGATCGAATTGGCGACGATCAGATCGCAATGGCCGTCGAGGGCCAGTGGCGCACCTATTCCGTCTCGCTGTCCTGGTCGGGCTATGACGAGTCGCTGCGCCTGGTCTGCACCTTCGAGATGGAGCCGCCCGAGGACCGTCTGCCGGAACTCTACGCCCTGCTCAACGAGTTGAACGACAGCTGCTGGGCCGGCGCCTTCACCTGGTGGGACGAACAAAAGCTGATGGTCTACCGCTACGGCCTCGTCCTGGCCGGCGGTCAGGTGGCCTCGCCCGAGCAGGTCGACACGATGATCACCTCGGCCGTCCTCGCCTGCGAACGCTTCTATCCCGCGATCCAGCTGGCTGTCTGGGGCAACAAGACGCCAAAGCAGGCCATGCAGGTCGCCATTGCAGAGGCCTACGGGCGCGCGTAAACCCGTGCCCTGAACCGCAACAGGGGAGGGGCACGACCCATGGACATGAACGAAATCGCCGCCCGCGGGCTGGTTCTGCTGGGCTGTGGCAAGATGGGCTCGGCCATGCTGACCGGCTGGCTGGCGCAGGGGCTGCCCCCGGCTTCGGTCTGGGTGCTCGATCCGCATCCCTCGGACTGGCTCAAGGCGCAGGGCGTCCATCTCAACGAAGGCGTGCCGCTCGCGCCCGCCGTGGTGCTGATCGCGGTCAAGCCGCAGATGATGGGCGAGGCGCTCCCGGTGCTGCAACCGCTCGGCAATGGCGCCACCCTCTTCGTCACGGTCGCCGCCGGCACGCCGATCTCGGCCTACGAGGCGGTGCTGGGCAACAAGACCCCGCTGGTGCGCGCCATGCCGAACACCCCCGCCGCGATCGGCCGGGGCATCACCGCGCTGATCGGCAACGCCTCGGCCTCGGTCGCCGACCTCGACGGCGCCGAGACGTTGCTCTCGGCCGTGGGTCAGACCGTGCGGCTGGACAGTGAGGCGCAGATGGACGCGGTGACCGGTCTCAGCGGCTCGGGCCCCGCCTACGTCTTCCACCTGATCGAAACGATGGCCGCCGCCGGCGTGGCGCAGGGCCTGCCCGAGGCGCTGGCGATGCAGCTGGCCAAGGCGACCGTCGCCGGGGCTGGCGCTCTGGCCGAAACGGCGGACGAGGATCCGGCGCAGCTGCGCGTCAACGTCACCAGCCCGAACGGCACCACCCAGGCCGCGCTCGAGGTGCTGATGGACAAGGACAGCGGCTTCCCCGCCCTGCTGAGCCGCGCTGTCGCCGCAGCGACCAACCGCAGCAAGGAACTGTCCCGTGGCTGAGATCACCTATGACGATTTCCAGAAGGTCGAGATCCGCGTCGGCACCGTGACTCGCGCCGAACCCTTCCCCGAGGCGCGCAAGCCCGCCATCAAGCTCTGGGTCGATTTCGGCGGCGATCTGGGCGAGAAGAAATCCTCGGCCCAGATCACCCGGCACTACACGCCCGAGGCGCTGGTCGGCAGACAGGTGCTGGCCGTGGTCAACTTCCCGCCGCGCCAGATTGGCCCCGTGCGCTCGGAAGTGCTGGTCCTCGGCGTGCCGGATCAGGACGGCGAAGTCGTGCTGATCGGCCCGACGCTGGGCGTTCCGAACGGCGGCCGGCTGTTCTGACCGCGCATGCGCGCGCGGGCGAACCTGTCGCCCTGGAGTATTTGAAAAGAGAAGAAGCCTGCGGCATCCCGCTCTGACGGATATTCAGACGGGGGCGGCGTCGCCCACCGCCGCGCGCCAGTGGCGGCGGCAGAGCGAGACATAGGTTTCGTTCCCCCCGATCAGCACCTGTTCGCCCGACACGATCGCGCGGCCCTCGGCGTCCTGGCGGATCACCATCGTCGCCTTGCGCCCGCAATGGCAGATCGTGCGCACCTCTCGCAGATCGTCCGCCAGCGCCAGCAGCGTGGCCGACCCGGGAAACAGCTCGCCCCGGAAGTCCACGCGCAGCCCGTAGGCCAGCACCGGCACGTTCAGGTCGTCGGCCACCCGCGCCAGCTGCCAGACCTGCGCCGGTTCCAGAAACTGCGCCTCGTCCACGAAGACGGCGGCGACGGGACCGCGCGCCTGCACCCGCGCAAAAAGGTCATCCCCCGGCCCAAACAGATCGGCCTCGGCGGCAATCCCGATCCGCGAGGCGATCCGCCCGGTCCCGGCGCGCCCGTCGATCCGGGCGGTCAGAAGATAGGTTTCCATCCCGCTTTCGCGGTAATTGTGCGAGGCCTGCAGCAGGATCGCCGACTTGCCGGCGTTCATGGTCGAATAGTTGAAGTAGAGCTTGGCCAAGGCATCCTCCGGCAGATCGCGCCCTTTATCGGCAAGCGCGCTGCCGGGATCAAGGTGATCAGAGGTGGCGCTGCACCAGCACCGACCCGACGGAATAGCCGGCCCCGAAGGAACAGATCAGGCCCAGGTCGCCCTCGCCCAGATCGTCGGAATGCTTTGAGAAGGCGATGATCGACCCGGCCGAGGAGGTATTAGCGTAATCCTGCAGGATATTCGGCTGTTCCTCCGGCTCGGGCGGGCGGCCCAGAACCTTGCGGCCGATGAAATCGTTCATCGACTTGTTCGCCTGATGCAGCCAGAGCCGCTTCAGCGCCTCCGGCTCGACGCCCTCGGCGGCAAGGTGGTCCAGGATGTGCTGGCCGACCATCGGCACCACTTCCTTGAACACCTTCCGCCCGTTCTGCATGAACTGCATGTCGCGCCGGTCGGCCACCCCGTCGGGGCGCGAGCGCCGCAGGAAGCCGTTGTTATTGCGGATGTTGTTCGAAAACTCGGTGGCGCAGCGCGTCGAGAGAATGTCGAACCGCGCGCCCTTCGCGTCGTCCGCTCTTTCGATCAGCGTCGCGGTGGCAACGTCGCCAAAGATGAAATGACAGTCCCGGTCGCGCCATTCGAGGTGACCCGAGCAGATCTCGGGGTCGATCACCAGCGCCCGCCGGACCGACCCCGCGCGGATCATGTCGGCGGCGGCCTGAATGCCGAAGGTGGCCGAGGAACAGGCGACGTTCATATCGAAGGCGAAGCCGGTGCAGCCCAGTTCTTTCTGCAACTCGATGGCGACGGCAGGATAGGCGCGCTCCATGTTCGAGGCGGCGCAGATCACCAGATCGACGTCATGCCCCTCGCGCCCCGCCCGGGCCAGCGCCTTGCGGGCGGCATCGGCGCCCATCTCGGTCATGATCCCCGGTTCGTCGTCCGACCGCTGGCGCAGCGCGGGATACATGCGCGCGGGGTCCAGCACGCCGGACTTGTCCATCACATAGCGCTGTTCGATCCCGCTCGCCTTGACGATGAATTCCTCGGAGGAAGGTGCCTTCGCCTCCACCTCGCCGGCCGCGATAGCCTCGGCATTCTCGGCGTTGAACCGCTCGGCATAGGCATTGAAGGCGGCGACCAGCTCGGCGTTGGTGATGGTCTGTGAAGGCGTGAAGACGCCGGTACCGGTGATGGCTGGGATATGGGTCATGGCGGTCCTCCCCGGAGCGGTATCGGCCAGCCTATCGCTGGGATAGGGCCGGGGCAAGAGGCCTGTCCCGGCAGGGGCGGGCGGGCAAGCTGTTGGAATTACAGCATTTAGGCAGAGAGTGATTTCGGCCCGCGTCCGGCCGGCCCCCGCAGGCGGATCAGTGCAGCCGCGCCTTGACGATATAGGCGTCGATATTCTCCTCGCCAAGCGCGCGCAGCGCCTCGAGCCGGTGATACCCTTCGATCAGGATATAGCCCTTGCCCTCGGTGCGGATCTGGATCGGCGTGGATTGCCCGTTCGCAAGGATGTTCTGGGCCAGATCCTTGACCTTATCCAGGTTCAAGGCGCGGCGCCGGCTGACGGGGACCCGGATCAGCGCAACGGGAATGGAGAGTTTTTTCAGCATGGCCGACCTTGCGCCTGTTCGGCGCGGTTGACCAGCACAGAATGCAGCCGGGCGTCTCAGATCAGCGGAACGAAAGGGATCCCGTTGCAGGCCGCGATGAAGAGCACCGAGAATAGGAAGAGGGCAAGGCGCATGGTCGGGTTCCCGTCGTTGTGTTCCTTGGGGAAACAGTCGCCGGGGAATGGGGCGGAATTAGGACGAACGACGGGTGGTTTGGAATGTTTGCCGATCCACGTGGGCCGCGTCGACCCCGCCCGGCAACGCCAGGGTGCATTGATCTCGCGTGTGCATGGGTTACGGTCTTTCCGGCTAAGAGAAGTGGGGCGACCGTTGTCTGACGATTGCGAAACCTGCCTGAACCGTCTGCTGCGCGGTATCGCGACACATGATACGCGGACTGTCCGCTTGGCCTGGCGCGCGTTGCTGGCAACTCCTGCGATGACGGCGCCGGCAGTTCAAGCAAGGCTCGACACTCCCACCTGGACCAAGCCGCCGAGCGGGCCGTCCGACCGTTATCTCGGCATGTTGCTGGCGTTGCTGGATGCCGTGGACGCGGAGGCCTTCGGCGCTGAGATCGAGAGACTCACGGCGCAACTCCTGCATCCCTTGCACCGTCGCACGGTCGAACTGCTGGCCAAGCGGCGCGGTGAACGGCCCTTCGGAACGCTTGATTGCGGTGTGCCGGTCCATATCGCCGACGATGTGCCTGAACCGGCGGGTCTGCTGCGGCGGATGAACCGCTGGAGCAGGACGAAGGAGCTTTCCATTGCAGACGTGACGCGCGTCGATGTTATCCTGGGACGGCCAGAGCTGGATTACCTCGGTTTGTACGCGATCCGGTTTGACGCGATTGTGCTTGTGTGGAGGCCGACGTTACATCGGTTTCCGCTGGTCTGGTTCTCCTGGCTGGACCATGAGCGCACCTTCTATCACGAGATCGGGCATCATCATTTTGGCCATCATCAGGGCGGACAGGACATCGATCAGGAACAGGAAGCCAATGCCTATGCCACTCGGATGCTCCGCCGGGCGCATCCGGTCGCGATGCGTCTGCTCGCGCTGGTTGTCCTGCCTGTGCTGCGTCTCAGGCGGCTGAAGCGTCGTTGGCTGGGATAGGGGACGTCGGGTAGCAGCGTGCGGGCTCCGGACCGGGGCTGTCGCTAACTGGTTAGAGCGGCGCGTTTTGGCTTTCCCGCTTGTTCCGGGTGGATGGAGTATAGGGTGAGATGGGATGGTGCGTGACGAGCACGCACCCTACCGGGATCGCTGCCGGTCCGTGCCACGCCGACACCCCACCAAGATGTAGGGTGCGTGCTCGCCACGCACCGAACCCGGGCGGGCAGGGCGGGAATTGCCCCGCTCTGGGCGGTATGGAGCCGAGGTGGCGGTGGTTGAACCCCGCCCTACGATTGCAGCGCCTTGACCCCCACGTCCCCCTCGGCCTGGGCCTTGATCGCCAGCGCGGCGGCGTGGCTGCCGGCGGCGGTGGTGAAATAGGGGATCTTGTCATAGAGCGCGACGGAGCGGATCGACTTGGAATCTTCGACAGCCGCCGCGCCTTCGGTGGTGTTCATGACCAGGTGAATCCCGCCGTCCTTCATCATGTCGACGATGTCGGGACGGCCCTCGTAGACCTTGTTCACCTGCTCGCAGGGCACGCCCTGCGCCTTGAGCCACGATTGTGTCCCCCGGGTCGCCACCAGCGTAAAGCCCTGCGCGACAAGGATCTGCGCCGCCTCCAGCATCTGCGCCGTCTTGTCGTCGTCGCGGATCGAGATGAAGGCGCGGCCCTCGCGCGGCAGCGGGTTGCCGGCCCCCATCTGCGCCTTGAGGAAGGCGCGGGGGAAGTCGCGGTCCCAACCCATCACTTCGCCGGTCGAGCGCATCTCGGGGCCGAGGATCGTGTCGACGCCGGGGAAGCGGGCAAAGGGCAGCACCGCCTCTTTTACCGAGAACCAGGGCATGTTCGGATCGACCAGCGTCAGCGGATCGGCCAGCGGCAGGATGGTGTCGTAATCGTCGTCCGCGTCATAGGGCGGGCGCAGCGGGAAGTTCGACAGCGGCTCGCCAGCCATGACGCGCGCGGCTATGGCGGCAATGGCGCTGTCGGTCGCCTTGGCGACGAAGGGCACCGTGCGCGAGGCGCGGGGGTTGACCTCGATCAGGTAGATCTCGCCATCCTTCACCGCGAACTGCACGTTCATCAGCCCGACGACGTTCAGCGCCTTCGCCAGCGCCTCGGTCTGGACCTTCACCTCGGCGATGATGCTCTCGGGCAGCGAATAGGGCGGCAGCGAACAGGCGCTGTCGCCCGAATGCACGCCGGCCTCTTCGATATGCTGCATGATCCCGGCGACATGAACCTGGGTGCCGTCACACAGCGCGTCGACGTCGAGTTCCACAGCGCCCGACAGATAGCTGTCCAGCAGGACCGGGCTGTCGCCCGACACCACCACCGCCTCGGCGATGTACCGCTCCAGCTGCGACTGGTCGCGCACGATCTCCATCGCGCGGCCACCCAGCACGTAAGAGGGGCGGATGACCAGCGGAAAGCCGATATCGGCGGCAATCGCCAGCGCCTCGGCGTCGGAATGGGCGATGCCGTTGACGGGTTGCTTCAGCCCCAGCTTCTGCACCAACTGCTGGAACCGCTCGCGGTCTTCGGCCAGGTCGATGGCGTCGGGCGTGGTGCCCAGGATCGGAATTCCGGCGTCATGTAGGGCGTTCGCCAGTTTCAGCGGGGTCTGGCCGCCGAACTGGACGATGACACCGTGCAGGGTGCCGTTTTCCTGTTCGACCCTCAGGATTTCCATCACATGCTCGAAGGTCAGCGGTTCGAAATACAGCCGGTCCGAGGTGTCGTAATCGGTCGACACTGTCTCGGGGTTGCAGTTGACCATGATGGTTTCGAACCCCGCTTCGGTCAGCGCAAAGCAGGCGTGGCAGCAGCAATAGTCGAACTCGATCCCCTGACCGATCCGGTTGGGACCGCCGCCCAGAATGACGACCTTCTTGCGGTTCGACGGCCGCGCCTCGCATTCCACCTCGCCCATCATCGGCATCTCATAGGTGGAATACATGTAGGGCGTCTGCGCCTCGAATTCGGCGGCGCAGGTGTCGATCCGCTTGAACACCGCGTTGACGCCCAGGTTGCGGCGGGCGCGGCGCACGTTGTCCTCGTCCCGGCCCGTCAGCTTGCCCAGACGCGCGTCGGTAAAGCCCAGCATCTTGACGGCGCGCAGGCCTTCCTCGGTGGTGGGTAGGCCATGCTTCTTCAGCTTTTCCTCGACCTCGACGATCTCGCGGATGCGTTCCAGGAACCAGGGGTCGAACATGGTCACGCCGTGGATCTCGTCATTCGACAGCCCGTGGCGCATCGCCTGGGCGATGGTGCGCAGACGGTCTGGCGTCTGGCGGGCCAGCGCCTTGACGATGGCGGCCTTGTCCGGTGCGCCGGGAATGGCGATCTCGTCAAAGCCGGTCAGGCCGGTCTCCAGGCTCGCCAGCGCCTTCTGCATTGACTCGTGGATCGTGCGGCCGATGGCCATGGCCTCGCCCACCGATTTCATCGCGGTGGTCAGCTCGGGCTTGGATCCGGGGAACTTCTCGAAGGCAAAGCGCGGGATCTTGGTCACGACATAGTCGATGGTCGGCTCGAAACTGGCGGGCGTGACCTTGGTGATGTCGTTGTCAAGCTCGTCCAGCGTATAGCCGACCGCCAGCTTGGCCGCGATCTTGGCGATCGGGAAACCGGTCGCCTTGGACGCCAGCGCCGAGGACCGCGACACCCGCGGGTTCATCTCGATCACCACCATGCGGCCGTCCGCCGGGTTGATCGCCCATTGCACGTTCGACCCGCCCGTTTCGACTCCGATCTCGCGCAGAACGGCGATACTGCCGTTGCGCATCGCCTGATATTCCTTGTCGGTCAGCGTCAGGGCCGGGGCCACGGTGATCGAGTCGCCGGTGTGCACGCCCATCGGGTCGACGTTCTCGATGGAACAGACGATGATCGCGTTGTCCGCCTTGTCGCGGACCACCTCCATCTCGTATTCCTTCCAGCCCAGCAGGCTTTCGTCGATCAGGATCTGGCCGACCGGCGAGGCATCCATGCCCGAACGGCAGAAATGCTCGTAATCCTCGCGGTTATAGGCCACGCCGCCGCCGGTGCCGCCCAGGGTGAAGGCGGGGCGGATGATGGCGGGCAGGCCGATCTCTTCCAGTGCATCCAGCGCGATCTGCACGCCGGCCTTCAGGTCGCGCTTGCCGTTCGCCAGCTTCGGCGCGGTGACGATGGTCGCCTTGGGGTTCTCCAGCCCGATCCGGTCCATCGCCTCGCGGAACTGGGCGCGGTCCTCGGCCATCTCGATGGCGGCGCGCTTGGCGCCGATCATCTCGACGCCGAATTTCTCCAGCACGCCCATCTCTTCCAGCGCCAGCGAGGTGTTGAGCCCCGTCTGCCCGCCCATGGTCGGCAGCAGCGCGTCGGGGCGCTCCTTCTCGATGATCTTGGCGACCATCTCCGGCGTGATCGGCTCGATATAGGTGGCGTCGGCCAGCTCCGGGTCGGTCATGATCGTCGCCGGGTTCGAGTTGACCAGGATCACCCGGTATCCCTCTTCCCGCAGCGCCTTGCAGGCCTGGGCACCCGAGTAGTCGAACTCGCAGGCCTGGCCGATGACGATGGGGCCGGCTCCGATGATCATGATCGACTTGATATCGGTTCTCTTCGGCATGTCGGCCCCTCTTTGCGTGCGAGTCAACGCGCCCCGGAGGGGGCGCGCAAATTGTCTGCGTTATAGGCATGGAGAAGGCGGGCGCAAGAGGGGAACCGACCGCCGCGACAGCGCCGCGCGGCGCCTGCCTATTCGGCGGCGCGCCGGTCGGCCGAAACGGCGGTTCCGCTATAAAGATAGTCGCGCGTGATCGGCACCGCGTCGCGCTTGTGGGCCAGCTGAAACTGGAACACCGCCTGCTTCTGTTCCTCGAAGGCCAGGTAGCAGACGGTCAGGTAATATCGCCACATCCGGATGAACCGCGCGTCATACAGCTTCTTCACCGCATCCATGTGGGAATCGAACCGCGCCAGCCAGTGGCGCAGGGTCAGAGCGTAATGCAGGCGCAGCACCTCGATATCGGCGTTCCACAGGCCCGAGCGCTCCACCGCCGGCGCCAGCTCGGACAGCGACGGGACATAGCCGCCCGGGAAGATATAGCGGTTGATCCATTCCGACTGCGCCATCGGCGGCCCGGTGCGCCCGATGGTATGGATCAGCGCCACGCCGTCCGGGTCCAGCAGCTCGGACACCTTCGAGAAATAGGTGTCGTAGTGCGGCAGCCCCACATGCTCCAGCATCCCGACCGACACGATCCTGTCAAAGGGTTCGTCCAGCAGGCGATAATCCTGCAGCCGCAAGTCGATCCTGTCCTGCAGCCCGGCGGCGGCCACCCGCTGCTGCGCCAGCGCCAGCTGGTTCTCGGACAGGGTGACGCCGACCACCTTCGCGCCCCAGTCGCGCGCAAGCGTGATCGCCATGCCGCCCCAGCCACAGCCGATGTCCAGCGCGCGCATCCCAGGCTCGATCCGCAGCTTGGCCGCGATATGCGCCTTCTTCGCCGCCTGCGCGGCCTCCAGGCTCATCGTCGGGTCCGCGAAATAGGCGCAGGAATACTGCAGGTCCTGATCCAGGAACAGCTGATACAGCTCGTTCGACAGGTCATAGTGATGCGCCACATTCGCCCGGGACCGGCGCGGATCGTTCTTCTGGATGAAATTGCCTAGTTTGAACCGTGTCCGGTTCACCGCCCGCACCCACAGCGGGAAGGCATCGTCGCGCCAGTTGCGCAGAACCAGCCGCACCAGGCTGTCGATATCGTCGAACTCGATCTCGATACGGCCATCCATGTAGCCCTCGCCCAGGGCCAGATCGGGCCGCAGGCAGATCGCGCGCAGCGTCGCCTCGTCCCGGATCTTCACCGCGGCCTCCAGGCCACCGCTTCCATCGCCGAACCGGGATGTGCTGCCGTCAGGGTAGGTGACTCGCAGGCTGCCCGTCCGGACAAGCCGCGACATCATGGTCTCGAAAACGGTCTGCCACATGGCCGGCCCCCCGCTTGTTTATCCAATACCGCCAACGAAGATACACCGATCCTCACCGATTCCAATCATTTGTTAACGGTTTGTTAACCGGATGGCCCGCGCCCGCTTCCCCTTGACATGGCGACCCCGGCAAGGTGTATCGGCGCGATCGTCCGAAATCGTCCGAAGGGACCCGCCATGCACGCCTATCGCAGCCATACCTGCGCCGATCTGACCGCCGCCAACGTCGGAGAGGCCGTCCGCCTGTCCGGATGGGTCCATCGGGTGCGAGATCACGGCGGCGTGCTCTTCATCGACCTGCGCGACCATTACGGCATCACCCAGGTGATCTGCGACCCCGACTCGCCGGCCTTCAAGGAGGTCGAGAAGGTGCGCAGCGAGTGGTGCATCCGCATTGACGGCACCGTCAAGGCGCGCGACGAGTCCCTGATCAACCCCAAGCTCGCCACCGGCGAGATCGAGGTCTACGCCCGCGGCATCGAAGTGCTGGGCGCGGCGGGCGAGCTGCCGCTGATGGTCTTCGGCGAACAGGAATACCCCGAGGAGACGCGCCTGCGCTACCGCTTCCTCGACCTGCGCCGCGAGACGATGCAGAAGAACATGGTCCTGCGCTCGGACGTCGTCGCCTCGATCCGCAAGCGGATGTGGGACAAGGGCTTCCGCGAATTCCAGACGCCGATCATCACCGCCTCCTCCCCCGAGGGCGCGCGCGACTTCCTGGTGCCCTCGCGGCTGCATCCGGGCAAGTTCTACGCCCTGCCGCAGGCGCCCCAGCAGTTCAAGCAACTGCTCATGGTCTCGGGCTTTGACAAGTATTTCCAGATCGCGCCCTGTTTCCGCGACGAGGACCCGCGCGCCGACCGTTCGCCCACCGATTTCTACCAGCTCGACATGGAGATGTCCTTTGTTACCCAGCAGGACGTCTTCGACACCGTCTCGCCGGTGATCGCCGGCGTTTTCGAGGAATTCGGCAAGGGCAAGCGCGTGGATGCGCCGGCCGACTGGCCGCAGATTTCCTACCGCGACGCCGCGCTCTGGTACGGCACCGACAAGCCTGACCTGCGCAACCCGATCAAGATGCAGGTGGTCTCCGACCACTTCGCCGGCTCGGGCTTCGCGATCTTCGCCAAGCTGCTCGAGCAGGAAGGCACCGAAATCCGCGCCATCCCCGCACCGACGGGTGGCTCACGCAAGTTCTGCGACCGCATGAACGCCTTCGCCCAGAAGGAAGGGCTGCCGGGGATGGGGTATATCTTTTGGCGGGATGGCGAGAACGGCATGGAAGCTGCCGGCCCGCTGGCCAAGAACATCGGCGAAGAGCGCACTGAAGCGATCCGCCAGCAGCTCGGCCTTGGCGTCGGCGACGCGGCCTTCTTCCTGGGCGGCAAGCCCGAGGCCTTTCAGAAGGTGGCCGGCAAGGCCCGCACGGTCATCGGTGACGAGCTTGGCCTGACCGACAAGGACCGCTTCGCCTTTGCCTGGATCGTCGATTTCCCGATCTACGCCCGGGACGAGGAAACCGGCAAGATCGACTTCGAACACAACCCCTTCTCCATGCCCCAGGGCGGGATGGAGGCGCTGGCCGGCGATCCGCTCAAGGTCATGGGCTATCAATACGACCTCGCCTGCAACGGCTATGAACTGGTCAGCGGCGCGATCCGCAACCACAAGCCCGAGATCATGTTCAAGGCCTTCGAGATCGCCGGCTATCCGAAGGAAGAAGTCACCAAGCGCTTTGGCGGCATGGTCAACGCCTTCCAGTATGGCGCCCCGCCCCACGGCGGCTGCGCCGCAGGGATCGACCGGATCGTCATGTTGCTGGCCGATACCGCGAACATCCGCGAGGTCATCCTCTTCCCGATGAACCAGCGCGCCGAAGACCTGATGATGAACGCGCCCTCCGAGCCCACCAGCGACCAGCTGATGGAACTCGGCCTGCGCGTGATCCCGCGCGACTGACCGCGCGCCCGGGACCATCCCTCGGGGTGGTCCGGCCGGCGGCGGTCGCCCGGTCCGCGCTGTCCCTGCGGCATTCCGCCGATCCTGCGACGGAAACCGCGCCCCGGCGCGTTTCACGCATGACGCTGTTGGAAAACGCCCTATTGTTGCGGGAGGTCCGCGACGTCGGGCCTGGGAAAGCTGTGAGGTGTCATGGTCGGTTTTGCTCCGGATCTTGCGGAAATCCGCTTCGGCTGCGGCCTGTCGCCGGTGATCCCACCGCCGGAGTCGGCCGCCGCCATTGTGCAGGCGCTGCGCGGCCCCGACACGATGGCCGAACGCTTCCCTATCGACTCCTACACCGCCCATGAGGCCTGGCTGGAAAGCGCGCGCGCGCTGCGCAAGGCCGGCTATCAGGACAAGAAGGGCCGCAAGAAGGACGCATTGGACGCCTTTCGCAAGTCCCGCCTGGAAAAGAACCAGGAGGCGATGGTCTGGGCGATGCGGGTGCAGCTGCGCTGGGCCCATACCCCGACCGGCTTTCACGAGCGGCTGGTCGCCTTCTGGGCCGACCATTTCACCGCCGTGGGCAAGGTTGGTCTGATGCGCTCGGCGATGGCGCCCTATGTGGAAACCACCATTCGCCCGCATGTCGCCGGACGCTTCGCCGATCTGCTGATCGCCGCCGAGACCAGCCCGCTGATGCTGCATTACCTCGATCAGGTGACCTCGGTCGGGCCGAACAGCCGGGCGGCGCAGAACAAGGAGGCGCTCGGCGGGCTGAACGAGAACCTCGCCCGCGAGGTGCTGGAACTGCATACGATGGGCGTCGACGGACCCTATACGCAGGACGACGTCCGCCAGCTTGCCGAGCTCTTCACCGGGTTGACCGTCCAGGCCAAGGGCGGTTTCACCTTCCGTCCGGCCTTTGCCGAACCCGGATCCGAGACGGTCCTGGGCAAGTCCTACGGCGGCGATCCCGGAACGCTTGAGGCGGTGCATGAGGCGCTGCGCGACCTGGCGCTGCACCCTGTCACCGCCGGCCACATCGCGCGCAAGCTTGCGGTGCATTTCGTCTCCGACACGCCGGACCCAGGCCTGGTGTCGGCGATGATGCGCCGCTACCTCGACACCGGCGGCGATCTTGCCGAGGTCTATGGTGCCATGCTGGCGCATCCGGCCGCCTGGTCCGAACCGCTGCAGAACGTGAAGCCGCCGCAGCAGTTCATCGGTTCGGCCTTCCGGGCACTGGCAGTCTCGCCCGAACGGGTGGCGCAGCTGCGTCCGCGCGACATCCGTCAGACCTTCGACAGCCCGCTTGCCACGATGGGCCAGCCCTGGCTGACGCCCAACGGGCCCGACGGCTGGGCCGAGCAGGACGAGGCCTGGGTGACGCCGCAGGGCGTGGCAGAACGGCTGATCTGGGCGGTAAACGTGCCGCAGATGCTGCGACCGGCCCTGCCTGATCCGCGCCTCTTCGTCAATCAGGCGCTGGGGCGCTTTGCGACGGAAGCGGTGCGGTTTGCCGCCGCCGCCGCCGAAAGCGAGGCCGAGGCCGTTGGCCTCGTGCTGGCCTCGCCCGCTTTTCAGCGCCGATAGGAGACCGACATGGCCACAGACCTCTCTCGCCGCGCCTTCCTTGCCCGTTCGGCCCTGATCGGCTGTTCCGCGGCGGCAAGCCCCTTCCTGACCCGCATCAGTCTCGCCGCGGCGCCCTGGGATGCCCGGCTGGTCGTCATCGTCCTGCGCGGCGCGATGGACGGTCTGGATGTCGTGCAGCCCTATGGCGACCCCGATTACGCTTCCGTGCGCGGCGCCTTGGCCGGCGGTCCGCAGGCTGGTGCTGCCGATCTGGACGGGTTCTTCTCGCTTCACCCCGGCCTGGCGCCGCTGATGCCCCTGTGGAGCGCCGGCGACCTGGGCTTTGTGCATGCCGTTTCCACGCCTTATCGGGACAAGCGCAGTCATTTCGACGGGCAGGACATTCTCGAAGCGGGTGCGAACGCTCTGGGGCAGGTGCGCGACGGATGGCTGAACCGACTGCTGACCCAGGTGCCTGGAGTCGAGTCGCGCACTGCCTTCGCCATCGGGCATGGCGAAATGAAGGTGCTGAGTGGTCCCGCTCCGGTGGCCGACTGGACGCCCGAGGTCGATCTGGCGCTCAGCCCGCAGGCCATGCGGCTGGCCGAACGGGTGATGCAGGATGACCCGGCGTTCCACGCGGCCTTTACCGAAGCCTCCATGCTGGCGAGCGGCGGCATGGGGCTTCCGGGCCAGCCGGAAAAGGCCGATGCCCATGTCGAAGTGGCCCGGTTCGCTGCCGAGCAGCTGCGCGGGGATACCCGGATCGCGGCCTTTTCGATCAATGGCTGGGACACCCACGGGCGGCAGGTCAAAACCATCGTGCCGGCGCTGGAGCGGCTGGCCGGCACCATCACCACCCTGCGCGACAGTCTCGGCCCGGCCGTCTGGGGGCGGACCGCGATTGTCGCGATGACCGAATTCGGGCGCACGGTGCGGATCAATGGAACCGATGGCACCGACCACGGCACCGGCGGGGCAATGGTCCTGGCCGGCGGCATGGTGCGCGGCGGGAAAGTCCATGGCCAATGGCCGGGCCTCGACGAAGCGTCCCTGTTCGAACGGCGCGATCTTACGCCCACCGGCGATGTGCGCGCCCCGGCGGCCTGGATTTTGCGTGGATTGACCGGCCTGGACCGGACAGCCATGGAACAGGTGGTCTTTCCCGGGCTCGACATGGGCCGCGATGCTGGGTTTTTGCGATAGCGCTTGGCCGGGCCAGAACGCCCGGCTAGTGTCGCGCACATGATCAAGGACAGACCTCTCGGTCCGATTGTCGAAAACTGGACCCCGCCCCGCCGCCCCGATGCCGTGGTGCTGGAGGGGCGTTACGCCCGGCTGGACCGGCTGGACTCGCAGCGCCATGCTCGGCCGCTGTTCGACGCCTTCGACGGGCACTCCTGGCTTTGGGATTACATGCCCAACGGCCCGTTCCGCACGGCGTCCGACTATCAGGCCTGGGCAGAGACGGCGGCACAGGGCGAGGACCCGTTCTTTTACGCGATCACCGATCTTGAGAGCGGGGCGGTGTCCGGCGTGGCGAGCTATCTGCGCATTGCGCCCGAGACCGGTTCGATCGAGGTGGGCAACATCTGTTTCGCGCCCGCGCTGCAGCGCACGCGCGCCGCGACCGAAGCGATGGCGCTGATGATGGGATGGGCGTTCGATGCGGGCTATCGCCGCTATGAGTGGAAGTGCAATTCGCTGAACCGCCCCTCGCGGGTGGCGGCCCAGCGGCTGGGTTTCAGCTACGAGGGCATCTTCCGTCAGGCGCTCGTGGTGAAGGGCCGCAATCGGGATACCGCCTGGTTTGCCTGTATCGACAGGGAATGGCCCTTGCTGAAGGCGGCCTTCGGTGCGTGGCTGGACCCAGCCAACTTCGACGCATCCGGCGCACAGCGGCAAACCCTTGCCGATCTGACGCGCTCGGTGCTGGTGATGCGCGATCCGGACCTGGGGTGAGCCGTCAGCCATTTCGGCCGGTCAACCCGTCGAGGATCGTTGGCCGGTCAACTGTGCGTTCGCGGATCGCGCGGGCGGCGCGGCGGGCCTGGACGTAAAGCGCGATCAGCAGCGCTGCGATGGCAATCAGGAAGCTTTCCACCATTTCAGATCACCTGTTGTTCGTTCAGGCGCCGGCGCAGCAGACCGGCGAGATACGCGCGACACGGGGCGACCGGGCCGCCGGACGAACGCGCGTCGGCCAGGGCGGCGGCCGCGGCGGCCAGGGCCCGGTCATTGACGCTGTGGGCCAGGCCGCCGAGGAACTGCGCGATATATCCGATCTCCTCGGGTGCCGCGCCCTCCAGCCTGCCGGCGATCTGCGCCAGATCGTCCTGAAGCGCGAGCGGATCGGGCGCGACATGCTCTTCGGTGACGGCTCGCAGCCCGGCGGGCCGGCGCTCGATCGGCAGGCGCGAGAGGATGGTTGACTGAAACGCGGCCAGAGCGGTGACCGGTTTGGCCAGATAGCCATCGGCACCCGCCGCCAGCGCCCTGTCCTCGCCTGCGGGATCGGCCGAGGCGCCGAGAACTATCCCGACGCGCGGTGTCGCCCGGTGCAGTTCGGCGATCAGATCTGTCCCCGACCCGTCGGGCAGGCCCAGATCCACGATCACCGCGGTCGGGCGATAGACCTGGAGGTGCCGCCGCGCCGCCCGCAGGCTGTCGGCACGGCGGATGCGCGCGCCGCTGCGCAGGCAGAGCAGGCGCAGCGCCTCGCTGGCGAAACGGCTGTCTTCGACAGCGAGGACGGTCAGCCCCAGCAGGGGGCGGCTGGCTGTGGGGACGGGGGGCGGGGCGCGCAGGGAGTCCGAATCATTCATGGTCCTCTCCAATCGGGATCTGCCGGAAGGCTACCTGCGGCGGGGCTAATGCCCGGTTAACAGCGCACCGTTGCGCGCAATCGCGCACTTGCCCTCCGCCCAGACGGGCCGCATAACCGGTGCAGCAACCGAGGGAGAGCCACATGATCGGCCGTCTGAACCATGTCGCCATTGCCGTGCCCGATCTGACGGCGGCCACGGCGCTTTATCGTGACGCGCTGGGCGCGAAGGTGGGAGCCCCACAGGAAGAGCCGGACCACGGCGTGACGGTCGTCTTCATCGAGTTGCCCAATACGAAGATCGAATTGCTGCATCCGCTGGGAGATGCCAGCCCGATCGCTGGTTTTCTGGAGAAGAACCCGGCCGGCGGCATCCATCACATCTGCTACGAGGTCGAGGACATCCTCGCCGCGCGCGATCATCTGAAGGCCAGCGGTGCTCGAGTGCTGGGGTCGGGCGAGCCGAAGATCGGCGCACATGGCAAGCCGGTCCTCTTTCTGCATCCGAAAGACTTCAACGGGTGCCTGGTCGAACTGGAACAGGTCTGAACGATGGGTCCGACATCGGCAATTGTTCTTTACGTGGTCATCTGGTTCCTTTGTTTCTTTGTGGCCCTGCCCATCCGGGTGAAAACCCAGGGCGACGCGGGGAAGATCGAGCCGGGTACCCATGCCGGCGCTCCAGAGGTGCACCACCTCAGACGGAAGGCCATCGTCGTCAGTCTGGTCGCCCTCGGGATCTGGGTGATTGTGGCGGGAGTTATCCTGTCGGGCTGGATCACCATGGATGACATCGACGTTTTCCGACCCGGGCGGGAATCCTTCTAGAGGTCAATGCAGCGGCTGCCCTGTCTTCTGAAAATAGACAGCAAGGTGACATCCGCGCGTTCCGCCTGTGTCGCGCCACTCAAGGCGGCCGCCGTAGTGGCTCACGATCTTGCGCACGTTGGCCAGCCCCATGCCGCTGCCCTCGATCAGATCGCGCGGCTTCAGGGTCGTCATCACCTCGAAGACCTTGCTGCGTGACTCCTTTGGAATTCCCGGCCCGTCGTCGATGACGTCAAGGCGGACCCAGCTATTCTCTTCGCGTGTGGCGATGCGCAGGGTGCCCTGCGGGCGATCGTGATGCTTGACGCCATTCGACAGAAGTGAGGACACCAGGGTAACGGCGTCATTTCGTCCCATCCGCATCGTAGGGGCCTGGATGTCGCGGACAAGATGGAATCCTGGCGGCATCCGCGTCTGCTCCAGCACGTCGTCGATCACCTCGTTCCAGTCGATATCGCCCCCGGATTGCATCCGGCCGATCCGCGAGTAGATCAGCAGGTCGATCAGCATCCGGTCGAGGCGACGCATATGGGTATTCATCAGCGCCAGGTTTTCCGCGAGCGATCCGCCGATCCGCACGCCCTCGGCGCGCAGGTCTTCTTCGATCCATTGCGGCAGTTCGATCAGCGCGCGCACCGAACTGCGCACGTCGTGACTGACAAGATAGATGAAATCCTCGAATTCCCGTGCCGGCGTGACCGGGGCCGCCATGGCCGGATCCTGCGTGCTGCCTACGTCCATCTGTCTCCTCGCCGCATGACTGCGCCGCAAGCAATAGCGCACAACGCCTAACAGGCTCTTAACTCCCGGCGGTCCAGCCAGCCGGATTGCATAGAAATTGAAACGAAAACCCGGACTGCGGGCGGCTGCATTAACCGCTGGGTAAGCCTGTGAGGGCAATGTCGGGAACGGATGTGCAACCGGGTCCAAGTGAGGAGAGTGATGCAACAACTCGTTGATGAAATGGAGAAATTCGCCCGAAGCCTGCCGTTCACATCGGCGGGAATCAAGGCTCTGGTGCTCGACGACAGCGTGTTTGATCGTCGTCGCATCCGGCGGATCTCGCATGATACCCGCCTTGGCATCATCATGGACGAGATCTCGTCGCTGGACGCGCTCGAGGCGATGCTGGACCAGGACCGTTTCGACGTGATCCTGATCGACTACAACCTGCCCGGCGGCGACGGGATCGAAGCCCTGATGCGCATCCGCAGGCACGAGGTCAACGGGAGCTGTCCTGCAATCATGGTCACCGGTGACGACAAGTCCGACGTGGCGGTAAAGGCGCTCAAGATGGGCTGCGCGGACTATATCGCCAAGGATCAGATGACGGCGGAACGCCTGAAAAGCAGCATTCTCGGCGCCATCGAACGTTGGAACGGGGCAGGAAACGGCCCGCTTGGCCGACTCGAGATCGAGGAGATCACGGCCAACGTGATGGCGAAATACACCAGCACCCTGCAGCCGAAGCTGGCGCGGGTCATTCGCGAAATGCGCTCGCTGCGAAAATCGGCGCGCGATCCCAGTGGCGAGACGGCGGGCGAGCTGGAGCGCATCGAGCGGCAGTGCATCCAGATTTGGGCGACACTGCTCGATCCCAGGGTGATTGCCGATGCAGGCGGCCTGCGGCACTGACCGTGTGCGCGCTCGGTGATTCTGCGCCTATGGCGGGTGACGGGGACCTCGCCCTGTTCGCCCACATGTTCGAGATCTGTCCGGTGCCTCTGCTTCTCGCCGCAGGTGACGGGCGGATCCTGATGACCAATGCCGAACTCGACAGATTGTTCTGCTATCCGCCCGGTGGCCTGCCCGGCCTGGGGGTCGATATCCTCGTACCCGCCCATCTGCGCCAAGTCCATTACGGCATGCGCGAGACCTTCCTGAGCGCACCGCTCAAGCGGCCGATGGGGGGCGGGCTGGATCTGTCGGGGGTGACGCGCAGCGGAGCGCTTCGGCGCCTGGAACTCGGCCTTGCGCCCGTCTCAGTGGACGGACAGACCTGTGTGCTGGTCACAGTGGTCGATGTCAGCGTGCGCCAGGCGGTCGAGGCGGAGCTGGAACGGCGCTCGGTCGAACTGGAGGCCCTGAACACCGACCTCAAGCAGATCGCGCGCAGTGCCAGTCACGATCTGAAGACGCCGCTGACGTCGATATGCGGCCTCCTGAGCCTCGCAATAGACGAGATCGATGACGGCAACCTGGACGAAATCCGCAGCATTCTGCGGGAGACGCTTGCGATCGGGCGCCGGGGGACCCGGCTGATCGAAACGGTGCTGGATCTGACACGCGCGCCGCCTGTTGCGGCCGAACATTTTTCGCTGCGCGACGTCATTGATGACCAACGGGCGAAATTGACGGCCGAGCTGTCCCGTCCGCCGGATTTCGTTGTCGAACTTCGCGACGGCGACATGGTTGAAACCGATCGCAGGACGCTGGAGATGATGCTTGGCCAGTTGCTGTCGAATGCCTGCCGCTTTGGCGATCCGGGCAAGACCGTTCAACAGGTGCGTCTCACCTCGCAGAGGCAGGAGGACCGCCTGCAGATCAGTGTCGCGGACAATGGAATAGGGGTCGATGAAAGCTGCCAGCACCGGGTGTTCCGGGCGTTTGACCGGCTGCACGCGAACAGCGGCAACGGCATCGGATTGACGCTGGTGCGACGGGCAGCCGAACGGCTTGGTGGCGCCGTTTCCTTCTGGTCCCGGCCGGGGGAAGGGAGCGTGTTCACACTTTCCATACCTTTGCAGGCTAGGGTCTGGACATGAAAATTCCGACGATGATTGTGGACGACGAAAAGGTGGACCGGTACACGGCCCGCCGCCGGCTTGAACGGCACGGAGGGTTTGGCGAGGTCATCGAGGCCGAGTCGGGTGACGCCTTTCTCGAGACGCATTGTTCGGTGCCTGGAGCCTGGCCAAAGGACGGCCTGCCCATTCTGATCCTGATGGACATAAACATGCCCGGACGGGACGGCTTTGAAACGGTTGCGGAGCTGGACCGCCGTCATCAGCGCGGCATGGGACCGCCCAGCCTCGTCGTGACCATGTTCACGTCCTCGTCGAGTCCCCGGGACAGGGCTCGCGCCGCAGCGCTGCCTCTGGTGCGCGGATACGCCGAAAAACCTCTGGATGCGGCCGGGGCAGAGGCGCTCGACGCACTTTATTCCGCCCATCTGCGCAGCATCGGCTATGCGGCATGAGAACCCGCTTGGTCCATGGTCCCGGGCGGCGTGCCATTGATCGATTCGTGCTATTCTCTCAGGGAGCCCGTGCTCTGGTTATGAGGATGGCAAGTGTGATCTCAGGCCGCCTGACCCCTCCCAAGGCCGCCCATCGCTTCGATGTCGGCAATGATTCGGTCGAGGCCCTCTCCGTGACGCAGGGCGGCAAAATGGAAGGGGCGACCCGCGCGCATGCGAATGCTGTCACGCTCCATGACCTCCAGCGATGCGCCGACATGGGGCGCAAGATCGGTCTTGTTGATGACCAGGATGTCAGACCGGGTGATGGCCGGCCCACCCTTGCGGGGAATTTCCTCGCCCGCCGCCACGTCTATGACGTAAATGGTCAGATCGGCAAGCTCCGGGGAAAAGGTTGCCGACAGATTGTCACCGCCGGATTCGATGATGACCAGGTCGAGATCGGGATGGCGTTCGCGCATCTTTGCTACGGCGGCAAGATTGATCGAGGCATCCTCGCGGATCGCTGTATGCGGGCAGCCGCCGGTTTCGACGCCCAGAATGCGGTCGGCAGGCAGGACCTGAAGCCGCAGCAGCGCCTCCGCATCTTCCTGAGTGTAGATGTCATTGGTGATCGCAGCCACCGAGTAGCGGTCGCGCAGTGTGCGGCAGAGGGCGGCGGTGAGCGTGGTCTTGCCGGCGCCCACCGGACCGCCGATTCCAATGCGGAGCGGGCCGTTCGGAGAGGTCATGTGCGGAACATCCTGGAATATTGCGTTTCGTGGTTCATCGAGGCGATGTCGGCCGCAAAGGCGGCGCTGCCGATCGCGTCGAGCGGCAGGTCCAGTGCCTCGTCGCAAAGGCGATCGATGACGGGACACATGTTGCGCAGGATCGCCTGGGCCTCGGTCTGGCCCAAGGGAACCGCGCGTGTCGCAGCCGAGGTAAGGGCACCTGCGAAGGCGTGGAGATACAGGCGCGCGGTGGGGGCGAGCGGGAGGCCGCAGGCGCGGGCCGCGGCGCCAGCGGCAACCGGATACGCGCAGGTCGGCAGGTCGAGGCCCCAGCCGGCATTGACGGCCCGAGTGAAGGAGCCGCCTTGTTCCACGGTCTCGGTCACCCGTTCTGCGGAGGGCGCGAGGGCGCGGGCGAGGGTGTCGAGGTCGCCCGGCGCATCGCCGCGCCAGGCATGGGCAAGCAGGATGAGGTCCGTCCGGCCATTGCCCTGCGTCATCACGTGGAAGATCCAGCGCTCCACATCACCGCCATCGGCCAGAGTGCCAGTGCTGACCAGCCAGTCGAGTCCATGGCTGAAGCTGAAGGCGCCCACGGGGAAGGCCGGCGAGAACCACTGCGCCAGAGTCAGCAGCGCAGCGTCGGTTGAAAGCGGCCCCGCGCCTGGATTTCCGTCCGACGGCTTTTCCGGGCCGGATTCGGCTCGCCCAGTCTGGGGGCGCGCGTCTGCAGCTCGGAGCGGCGCAGGGACGGCCAAGGTGGAGCTTGGGCGCGCCATCAGCGACGGTCCTTTACGGGGTGCGCCCCGCGCGGCGGCCGCGCCGGAGACGTTGCAGGATTCAGTGTTCGTGGCCATGAGTCCGGCCGTGCCCGTAGGCGCCGCCCTCCGGGGTAAAGGGTTCGACGACCTCGGTCAGCGCGGCTCCAAGATGCGTCAGCATGTCGTGCAGGACATGGTTGCGACGAATGATCAGGCGGTCGCCTTCGATCTGGCAGGGTGTGTGGCGGTTGCCGATATGCCAGGCGAGGCGGACCAGATCGTCGCCGCGGACCTCCAGCAGCTCTTCGGCTGCGGCGGTTACGGCGACGAGGCGGCCATCGGACAGTTCGAAGGCGTCGCCGTGATCGACCGATTCGGTGTGTTCAAGATCGACGAGGAAGCGGTCGCCATTGCCGGTGGACAGCACTTTGCGGCGCAGGAAGCGTTCGTCATAGGTCAGGATGCAGCTGTCGGCGGGGCCAGACCACTGGCCCTTGCGGCGCAGGATTCGGGCGAGGGCAAGGTCAGTCACTGGGAGGTCTCTATGCTGATGTAATCGTAGATGTCCGAGGCGTCCCTGTCGTGGAATTCGGCAAGGTAGGAGATGCCGAGTTCGGGAAGATAATGCAGGACGTCGCGGCGCTGGGGGTCGTTTTCGTCGGGGTAGCGGATGGTGATCGGCATCATGTCGTAACTGCAGGCCTGGTAGGTCTGCCGGGTCAACTGGCCAAAGCTGTAGATCTGTTTTTCCGAGCCGATGCGGCCGTCTGCGAAGGTTGCGACCGTGACCGACCAGCCGCCACCGGGCACGGGCAGCGGCATCTCCGAGGGAGGAAGCGGAAAGCTGTAGGTGGAGCGGGTCGCGGGATCGGCCTTGCCATTCTCGATGGCGACGACTTCGACAAGGTAGAGCCCTCGGGCCAGCATCGTCCGCGACCCCTGATGGCTGTCGAGGCCGAACATTCCCTCGACCATATCGGCGCCGACGCTGTGGAAGGCCTCGTATTCCCCGCTCGCGCTGGTGAACTTGATGCCGCGCGTCATGTCGTCCGCCGTAGGGCAGGCTGCCTCGGCGGCGCCGGTGAGGACGATAAGGGGAAGCAGGATTCGGATCATAGGCAGGACTCGCGCGACAGGAATGGCGCAAGCCTAGCGGAATTTCCCGCATATGACAGGAGGATACGCCGGCCTGGATCGGCCGGCGCGCCGGTCAGATGTAATAGAGATCGCGGAAGACGTAGCGCGCGATCTCGTCGCGCCGCAGGCCCTTGGCGGCCAGCTGGTCGTCCGACAGCGCATGCAGCGCGTTGATCTGGTCGAGTCGCGATTGACGGTCGACATAGGCCTTGTAGCCCTGTGCGATGCCGATCATCAGATTGTCGAGGGATTGCATGAAGCGGCTGCGCTTCAGCGGGGTCGTTGGTGCGAATGTCGTGGCCATGTCTGGAAACCTCGTTTGCCAAAACTGCGGGTTCCCCCCCTTGCCCCTGACTATAGCCACGCGATGCCCGGCGCGGTAGTGCAGTTGCAGCATAGCTATTATGCAATTGCAGCATTGGCGCACCGGCTCCCTGATTCAGAACAGGAAATAACGCTGCGCCATGGGCAGAACGCTGGCCGGCTCGCAGGTCAGCAGCTCCCCGTCGGCGCGCACTTCGTAGGTTTCCGGGTTCACTTCGATCCGGGGCGTCGCGCTGTTCAGGATCAGGTCGGACTTGCCGATGCTGCGGGTATTGGCCACGGCGACGGTCTGCTTCGCCAGCCCCAGCCGTTCGCGGATGCCGCTGTCCTGGGCCGCGGCAGACACGAAGGTCACGGCGGAATGTTCGACCGACCGGCCATAGGCGCCCCACATCGGCCGGGTATAGACCGGTTGCGGCGTCGGGATCGAGGCATTGGGGTCGCCCATCTGGGCGCAGACGATGGTGCCGGCCATCAGCACCATTTCGGGTTTCACCCCGAAAAAGGCCGGGTTCCACAGCACCAGATCGGCCCGCTTGCCCTCCTCGACCGAGCCGATCTCGCGGCTGATGCCATGGGCGATGGCCGGGTTGATGGTGTATTTCGCGATATAACGGCGGACGCGGAAATTGTCGTTGTCGCCCTGCTCCTCGGGCAGGCGGCCGCGCTGCTTCTTCATCTTGTCGGCGGTCTGCCAGGTGCGGATCAGCACCTCGCCCACGCGCCCCATCGCCTGGGAGTCGCTCGCGATGATCGAAAACGCCCCCATGTCATGCAGGATATCCTCGGCCGCGATGGTCTCGCGCCGGATCCGGCTTTCGGCGAATGCCACGTCCTCGGGGATCGACTTGTCGAGATGGTGACAGACCATCAGCATGTCGAGGTGCTCTTCCAGCGTGTTCACCGTGAACGGCCGGGTCGGGTTGGTCGACGAAGGCAGCACGTGCTGTTCGCCGCAGACCCGGATGATATCGGGCGCATGGCCGCCGCCGGCGCCCTCGGTATGGAAGGCATGGATGGTGCGGCCCTTCATCGCCTTCAGCGTATGCTCGACGAACCCGCTTTCGTTCAGCGTGTCGGTGTGGATCATCACCTGCACGTCCATCGCATCGGCCACCGACAGGCAGCAGTCGATGGCGGCCGGGGTTGTCCCCCAGTCCTCGTGCAGCTTCAGCGCGCAGGCTCCGCCCAGCACCTGTTCTTCCAGCGCGGCGGGCAGCGAGGCATTGCCCTTGCCGGCAAAGGCCAGGTTCATCGGAAAGGCATCTGCCGCCTGCAGCATCCGCGCCATATGCCAGGGGCCGGGGGTGCAGGTGGTGGCCAGTGTGCCATGCGCCGGCCCGGTGCCGCCGCCCAGCATGGTGGTCAGACCCGAATGCAGCGCGTCCTCGATCTGCTGCGGGCAGATGAAGTGGATGTGCGAATCGAAGCCACCGGCGGTCAGGATACGGCCCTCGCCGGCGATCGCCTCGGTGCCGGGGCCGATGATGATGTCGACGCCCGGCTGGGTGTCGGGGTTGCCGGCCTTGCCGATCTTGTGGATGCGCCCGTCCTTCAGCCCCACGTCGGCCTTGTAGATGCCAGTGTGGTCGACGATCAGTGCATTCGTGATCACGGTATCGACCGCCCCCGCCGCCCGCGTCACCTGGCTTTGCCCCATGCCGTCGCGGATCACCTTGCCGCCGCCGAACTTCACCTCTTCGCCATAACGCGGCGCATTGCCGCCCGCGCTCAGCGCGGTCAGGTCGCGTTCGACCTCGATGATCAGATCGGTATCGGCCAGGCGCAGCCTGTCGCCGGTCGTGGGGCCATACATGGCGGCATAGTCGGCGCGGGCGATCCGTGTGGGCATGGGCGATCCTTCAGGGCTTGGCGATGCGGGGGCCGCGCCGGGCCAGGCGGCGCGAGTTCTGGCGGGTCCGCTTGCGCAGCGGCTTGATCGAGGCCTCCATCACCTGCGCGGGCGATCCGCCGCGCGATCCGGCCAGGGTGGCGGCGACAAAGGACTCGGTGAAGGCGGGCAGCTTCTCCTCCATCATCCTTCGGTTTTCCGAACCAGTGACAGACCACAGGCCGGCCATGCCCAGCACGCGAAAGGCGATCACCGCCTGGGCTTCGGCCAGCATCATCATGGCGTTGCCCATGCTGGCCATGAGGTCGATCTGATGCTGGTAGACGGAGGGAAAGGCAGTGCGATTCATGAGGGTCACCTTGTGCAAGCCAGGGACCGCATGCCGGGGTGACCGCCCGGAATGGGCGGCCTGCCACGTGCGGTCAGCCCCTCAACGTCGCTGCAGTGCAGCAAGTTGCCGGTCCGGGCACGAAAGGCCACATTTATTTTCGCGGCCGCGCAGCTCATGCCTTGAACACCTCGTCCACCTCGACCTTCATCGCCGTCACCAGCGCGTTGGTCTGGGCCGCCATGCCGATCACCGCGATCAGTTCGGCGTGCATCTCGGGTGTCATGCCCTTGGCGCGGGCGGCGGCGGTATGCGAATGGATGCAGTAATCGCACCCATTGGCGGTCGAGACGGCGACATAGATCAGTTCCTTGACCAGCGGATCCAGCGCGCCGGGCGCCATCACCGTCTGAAGGCGGTCCCAGACCGCCTTCAGGGTTGCCGGGTCATGCGCCATGGCCCGCCAGAAATTGTTGACGTAGTCGGTGCCGCGCTTGGCGCGGATGTCGTCAAAGACGGCCCGGGCCTCCGGGCTGGCCTCATCGTCGCTCAGCAGCGGCACCGTCGCCATCAGAGCACCGCCATCACGCGCGCGGGTCCACCGGTGCCGTTGCGGTGCTTGGGGGCGCCGACGAAGATCGTCGCGCCCTTGGCGGGCAGCGCATCCAGCCCGGCCAGGTTCTCGATGCCGTAATGGCCCGAGGGCAGCCACGAATAATGCACCGCGAAATCCGCCGAATTGCCGGGGTCGAGCGAGAGCGTGTCGACCCCGATTCCCGCGACCCCCGCCTCGGCCAGCAGATCGGTCGCCGCCTTGGAAAAACCGGGGAAGGCGAAATTGCCCTCGGGCGTGTTGCGATAGCTCGCATCTCCGACCTTGGCCGCCCAGCCGGAATGCATCGCGACGCAAGCGCCGGCGGGCAGGTCGCCATTGGCGCTGATCCAGGCCTCGATATCCTCGGGCTCGACCATCGCATTGGCGTCGTCCTTGGCCTTGGCGGTGATGTCGACGATGCACAGCGGGCAGACCAGCGCGCCGGGGTCGATCTCGGCCACCGAGGTGCCGTCCTTCGAGAAATGCAGCGGCGCGTCGATATGGGTGCCGGTGTGTTCGTAGATCGTCAGCTTCCACAGCTGGTAGCCCGACTTGTCGAAGTTCACGGCCTCTTCGTAAAGAATGCCGGGATTGCCGTCGAAGGTCGGGAAATCGCCGTCATAGGTATGCGTCAGGTCGATCACCTTGCCGCTGGCCTGCGCCAGCGCCGGTCGCGCGGCCGTCAGCCCCGCCGCGGTGGCGGCCAGGGTGGTGGCGGCGGCACCGCGGAACAGCGCGCGGCGCGAGAGCATGGATTTCTTGACGTTGTCGATCACGCAGGCATGGCACATATGTCAGTCTCCCGTTGGACACCGCCTTGTGGCGGTTGTGGTTGCTCTGTCAGTCCAGCGTCCCCATCACCGCCTGGTTGAACCCATAGACGGTGCGCCCGCCCGCAAGCGGAATCAGGCGGACGTCGCGACGCTGGCCTGGCTCGAAGCGTACTGCGGTGCCGGCCGCTATGTCGAGCCGCATGCCATGTGCGGCCCCCCGGTCGAACTCCAGCGCCGGATTGGTCTCGGCGAAATGATAATGCGAGCCGACCTGAACCGGTCGGTCGCCGGTATTGGCGACCTGCAGCGTGATCGCCTCGGCGCCCTCGTTCAGCGTCAGGTCACCCGCCGCCGGGAACAGCTCGCCGGGGATCATTTGCGCGTCCGGTTGCGCGCGTAGATCAGACCGCCGGCGGCGGCGATCACCACAAGGCCCATCACCACAGCCAGCCAGTCGCCGCTGCCATGCGGATGCAGGTGCGCGCCCGGATGGGCGAGGGCGGGCGTGGCGGCGAGACCGGCGAGAAGGGCAAGACGTTTCATGGGGTATCCTTTCAGCGAATGGGGTTGTGAACGGTGACAAGCTTGGTGCCGTCGGGAAAGGTGGCCTCGACCTGCACGTCGTGGATCATCTCGGGGATCCCCTCCATGCACTGGTCGCGGGTGATGACCTGCGCGCCCGCCTCCATCATCTCGGCGACCGACCGCCCGTCGCGGGCGCCTTCGACCACCGCATCAGTGATCAGCGCCACCGCCTCGGGATAGTTCAGCTTGACCCCCCGGGCGAGCCTCTTGCGGGCGACCTCGGCGGCCATGGCGATCAGCAGCTTGTCCTTTTCTCGGGGCGTCAGTTGCATCTTCTACAGCATCCATGTTCGGGGAAGGGGGGCGCCCGACAGCCGCTCGATGGCCGGCAGCAGGCTTTGGCGAAGCGTATAGCCATCCGGTGCCAGCACCCGGGCGAACAGCACGCCGGGGCGGATCAGGCTGGCGCCGCCGGTGGCGGGCAGCAGGGCGCGCAGCGGGGCGAGATGGGCCTCGGCGCTGTCAGAGACGAACAGCAGCGCCGCCATGGCGCCCGCGCCGCCGGCAATCGCCGTCTCGTCCAGCTGCGCCTGGATGTTCCCGCGCAGCAGCGTGGCATCGGCAAAGACCAGTGCCCCGTCGCGCCGCACCTCGACGCGCTCGCGGAACAGCCCCTCGGTCAGCGTCTCGCCCATCGCGGCGCGGCCGAAGATCAGCGGCTCGACCATCAGGAAGGTGGCGGTCGGGTCCAGTTCCGCGGTCAGCCGGCGCGACAGGGCGCAGCGGTCAAACAGGATGGTCTCCTGCGGCAGCCAGTCCAGCCGGGCATCCGCGCCGACCTCCAGCGTGACGTCCAGCGCGGCCACCTCGCCCGGCTGCGCGCGATAGACCCGCTCGGCCGCCTGCGTCGTCATCACCAGATGCGCGTCCGACTCGGCCCGCCCGGCGATCCTGAAACTGTCGCCCCCCGTCATGCCTCCGGCGGTGTTCAGCGTGACGGCAGTCAGCGCCGGCCCCGCGGTCCTCGGCAGCAGCGCCTTCGACGCGCCCTGCTGATACAGTTCGGACAGCACCGACCGGCCGTCGCGCCGCTTGGCGGCCACGCGCAGCCGCCCCACCGCGCGCGGCTGGCGCACGGGCGTCACGGGCGGAAGGATCGGTGTGGCAAAGGTGATGGCAGGACTCCCCGGTCTGGCGCTGGGCGCATCCCAGAAGTGCCCCGGTTGCCGTCCGATTTCACCCGCCAATTGCGTAAATCGCTCAAATCCGCGCCGATGCCGCCCGTAAAGCGGGCATATCAGAGGCGATTGCTCATAAATTAGGCGGCTTCCGGCAATCGGGTCGAAAAAAGGCACATCCTTATTGCCGCATTGCAGCGGGGACGCATGGATATGGGTGCCTGCCTTCACGTCAACGAACGTGAATCACAAGAAGGGGGTGTGTGACGTCCTGCATGACTTGGACATCGGGCAAGACGCCACACGGGTGCAACAAACAATGTTGCGGGGGATCAGGTAGAGCGTAGCACCTTGCCTTGCAAGGACCGCTCGCCCTTTGCCTCGCCTGGAGGATTAAATGACGGTATTCAAATCCGCCTTGGCAGCCAGCTTCGCGCTGGGCGCGCTGGCCCTGCCGGCCTGGGCTGCCGACACCATCAAGGTCGGGGTGCTTCACTCCCTGTCCGGCACGATGGCGATTTCCGAGACGACGCTCAAAGACACCGTTCTGATGATGATCGACGAGCAGAACAAGAAGGGCGGCATCCTCGGCAAGCAGCTCGAAGCCGTGGTGGTCGACCCCGCCTCGGACTGGCCGCTCTTCGCCGAAAAGGCGCGCGAACTTCTGACCGTCGAAAAGGTCGACGTGATCTTCGGCTGCTGGACCTCGGTCTCGCGAAAGTCGGTCCTGCCGGTGATCGAAGAGCTGAACGGCCTGCTGTTCTATCCGGTGCAGTATGAGGGCGAGGAAAGCTCCAAGAACGTTTTCTACACCGGCGCCGCCCCGAACCAGCAGGCGATCCCGGCCACCGACTACTTCCTCGACGAACTCGGAGTCCAGAAATTCGCCCTGCTCGGCACCGACTATGTCTATCCGCGCACGACCAACAACATCCTGGAAAGCTACCTGATCTCCAAGGGCATCGCCAAGGAAGATATCTTCGTCAACTACACGCCCTTCGGCCACTCGGACTGGTCCAAGATCGTGGCTGACGTTGTCGCCCTCGGCGCCGACGGCAAGAAGGTCGGCGTGATCAGCACGATCAACGGCGACGCCAACATCGGCTTCTACAAGGAACTGGCCGCCGCTGGCGTTTCCGCCGACGACATCCCGGTTGTCGCCTTCTCGGTCGGCGAAGAGGAACTCGCCGGTCTCGACACCTCGAACCTGGTCGGCCACCTCGCCGCCTGGAACTACTTCGAAAGCGCCGACACCCCCGAGAACGCCGAGTTCATCAAGACCTGGCACGCCTTCATCGGCGATGAGAAGCGCACCACCAACGACCCGATGGAAGCCACCTACATCGGCTTCAACATGTGGGCCCAGGCGGTCGAAAAGGCCGGCACCACCGACGTGGACAAGGTCACCGAGGCCATGGTCGGCCAGACCTTCCCGAACCTGACCGGCTCCACCGCCGAGATGCTGCCGAACCACCACCTGACCAAGCCGGTCCTGATCGGCGAAATCCGCGCGGATGGCCAGTTCGACATTATCAGCCAGACCGATCCGGTGCCGGGCGACGCCTGGACCGACTACCTGCCGGAATCGGCCGTGCTCGACTCCGACTGGCCGGGCCTCGGCTGCGGGATGTACAACACCCAGACCAAGACCTGCGTGCAGCTCCAGTCGAACTACTGATCCTGACCAAGCGAGGGGGGGCCCCGGCGCCTCCCCTCCCCACGGGAAATTCCTGACATGAAGCGCCTTTTCCTGGCCCTGGCCGCAGTGCTGTCTCTGAGTGTGTCCGTCGCGGCGCAGGAGTCGCCGGTGCAGGCGCTGCTTCAGCAGCATCGCGACATCATCCTCGAAAGCTCGCGCAAGACCATCGAACCGGCCATCGCCGTGCTGGCCTCCAGCGGGCTCGATCCGGTGCAGGGCGTGCTGCGCGCCTGGGAAAACAAGGACATGTGGCTGCGCACCAGCGACGGCCGCTTCTACCGGGGCGAGTCTGCGGGCAACAAGACCCAGACCCTCTTCGATTTCGACACCGGCCAGTCCATCGGCGAGGCGCCCGAATCCGAGCTTCAGCAGCTGAAACCGAACAGCGGCATCCGCGCTCTGCTGCGCGCCGCGCTGGTGCAGTTCCAGCTGAACGACCCCAACCCCGACCGCCGCCGCGCCGCGCTGCTGACGATCCAGCGCGATGGCGACGCCAGCCACCTCGAACCCCTGCGCGCCTCGATCGAGACCGAGACCGACCCCGCCATCAAGGCGCTGAAGGAACGCACCGAGGCGCTGCTCTCGATCCGCCACGGCGAGAACGAGGCCCGCCGGATCCGCGCCATCGAGGCGCTGGCCGGCGATATCGCGCTCGACGTGCGCGCCGCGCTGAACCCCCTGCTGGCGACCCGCCTCAAGGCCGCGCCGGGTGCGATCCCCGAGGGCGAGAATGTCGCGCGCCAGCTGAAACCCGGCTCCGACCGGCTCAGCCGCGAGGCCGCCTACAAGCTGCTCGCCGACAGCGGCCTTGCGCAGCCCCACGTGCCACCGGCAGAACGGCTGGCGGCGCTCAGCGCCAATATCGTCGACGGCACGGTCGGTGGCGAACCCGTCGCCCGCCTCAGCGACCCCGCCGCGCGCAACCGCGCCTATGCGGCGCTGGCGGCCGCGGGCAAGGCGACCCCCACCGTGACCGACGCCGACTTCGACGCCGCGCTCGACAGCCATGTGTTCTACGAGGTTTATGCCGAACCCTCGCGCGCCGTCACCGACGCGGCGGTCGGCGCCATGTCGGCGATCAACCGCAACGTCGGGCTGATGCAGACGCTCGACCTGACGCTCGACGCGCTCTCGTTGGCCTCGATCTTCTTCCTCGCCGCCATCGGCCTCGCCATCACCTTCGGCGTGATGGGCGTCATCAACATGGCGCATGGCGAATTCATCATGATGGGCGCCTACACCGGCTATGTCGTCCAGCAGTTCATCCCGAACTACACCGTCTCGATCCTCGTCGCGCTGCCGCTGGCCTTCGCCGTCACCTTCGCCGCCGGCGTCGCGATGGAGCGGCTGGTCATCCGCTGGCTCTACGACCGCCCGCTGGAAACCCTGCTCGCCACCTTCGGCATCTCCATCGCGCTGCAGCAGATCGCCAAGAACATCTTCGGCACACAGGCCCGGCCCCTGACCGCCCCCGCCTGGCTCGACGGCGCCTGGGTGCTGAACGACGTGGTCGGCATCAGCTACATCCGCATCGCCATCTTCATCCTCGCGCTGATCTTCCTCGCGCTCTTCCTCTTCATCATGAAGAAGACGCGCCTTGGCCTCGAAACCCGTGCGGTGACGCAGAACGCCCGCATGGCATCCAGCATGGGCATCAACCCCGACCGGGTGAACATGCTGACCTTCGGCCTCGGCTCGGGCATCGCCGGGATCGCCGGCGTCGCCATCGGGCTCTTCGCCAAGGTCACCTCCGAACTGGGCCAGGACTACATCGTGCAAAGCTTCATGACCGTGGTGGTCGGCGGCGTCGGCAACATCTGGGGCGCGCTGGCGGGGGCCACGATGATCGGCTTCTTCCAGAAGGGCGTCGAATGGCTCAACCCCTCGAACACGCTCGCCGCCCAGACCTACATGATCATCTTCATCATCATCTTCATCCAGTTCCGCCCGCGGGGCATCATCGCCCTCAAGGGCCGCGCTGCAGGAGACTGACCATGAAACGCGAAAGCTTCATCGCCAGGAACCCCTCGGTGCTGGTCTTCCTCGCCGCGCTGGCGATCTTCACCCTGGTTGTAACCGTTGCCTCCGAGGGCATGGGCGCCGGGCTGATCTCCACCTCCTTCGTCAAGACGCTCGGCAAGACGCTCTGCCTCTGCCTGATCGCGGTCGCCATGGATCTGGTCTGGGGCTTCGCCGGCATCCTGTCGCTCGGCCATTTCGCCTTCTTCGGCCTCGGGGGCTACATGATCGGCATGTGGCTGATGTACGAGCGCACCCGCGACATCGTCGTCGCCTCGCTCGCCAACGCCCCGATCCCGCCCACCCCGGCCGAGATCGACGCCGCCATCGGCACCCAGATCTTCGGCGTCGTCGGCAGCTCCGACTTCCCGGCGATCTGGTTCTTCTCCAGCAGCCTGACGATGCAGCTGATCCTGGTCGTGCTGGTGCCCGGCCTTCTGGCGCTGGTCTTCGGCTGGCTCGCCTTCCGCAGCCGCGTCACCGGCGTCTATCTCTCGATCCTGACCCAGGCGATGACGCTGGCCCTCGCGCTCTACCTTTTCCAGAACGACTCCGGCCTGCGCGGCAACAACGGCCTCTCGGGTCTGCAGAACCTGCCCGGCGTCACCGCCAGCCAGTCGCTGGTTTCGCTCTGGTTCCTCTGGGCCTCGGCCTTCGCGCTCGGCTGCGGTTACCTGCTGGCGGCCTGGGTCGTCTCCGGCAAGTTCGGCAGCGTCATCCGCGGCATCCGCGACGACGAGGCCCGCGTGCGCTTCCTCGGCTACTCGGTCGAGGGCTACAAGCTCTTCATCTTCACCCTGACCGCGGTGATCGCCGGTATCGCCGGCGCGCTCTACTACCCGCAGGCCGGCATCATCAACCCGGCCGAGGTCGCGCCCATCGCCTCCATCTACCTGGCCGTCTGGGTCGCCATCGGCGGGCGCGGCCGGCTCTACGGCGCGGTGATCGGCGCGGCCTTCGTGTCGCTGGTGTCAAGCTGGTTCACCGGCGGGCAGGTGCCCTCGGTCAACCTGGGTTTCTACACCGTCAACTGGGTCGAATGGTGGCAGGTGATCCTGGGTCTGTCCTTCGTTCTGGTCACGCTCTTCGCGCCCAAGGGCATCGGCGGTCTGGTCGATCTGGTGCAGGGCGTGCTGGTTCCGAACCGCCACGGCGCCGACTACGGCCCCGACCAGGGCTCGCTGATGGAACGGGAGGGCCGGGAATGAGCACGCTTCTCGAAGTCTCGGGTGTCTCGGTCACCTTCGACGGCTATCGCGCCATACGCAACCTGTCGTTCAACATCGGCCCGGCCGAGATGCGCGCGATCATCGGCCCGAACGGCGCCGGCAAGACCACCTTCATGGACATCGTCACCGGCAAGACAAGGCCAGACGAGGGCCGCGTGCTCTGGGGCGAGAAATCCATCTCGCTCACCCGGCTCAGCGAGGCCAAGATCGCCCAGATCGGCATCGGCCGGAAGTTCCAGCGCCCGACGGTCTTCGAGGATCAGAGCGTCTTCGACAACCTGCTGCTCTCGCTCAAGAACAAGCGCAGCCCCTTCTCGGTGTTGTTCTACCGCAAGACGCCCGCCGACACCGAACGCGTCCACGCGCTGGCCGAAGAGATCGGGCTGGCCGACCAGCTGCCGCGCAAGTCGGGCGAGCTCTCGCACGGCCAGAAGCAATGGCTCGAAATCGGGATGCTGCTGGCGCAGGAACCGCAGCTGCTGCTGGTCGACGAACCGGCGGCGGGCATGACGCCCGAAGAGCGCGAGCACACGACCTCGCTGCTGGTGCAGGCGGCGAAGACGCGGGCGGTGGTGGTGGTCGAGCATGACATGGAATTCGTCCGCCGGCTCGACTGCCGGGTGACGGTGCTGCACGAAGGCTCGGTGCTGGCCGAGGGAAGCCTTGACCACGTCACCGCCAACCAGCAGGTCATCGACGTGTATCTGGGGCGGTGACGATGATGCGCGCACCCCATTCACAAAGCCCCTTCGCCCGCCGTGCCGCCTCCGTTTCGGGAGACCCCTCATGCTGAAGGTCGACAACCTCTGCCTGCACTACGGCGGCAGCCAGATCCTCTACGACGTTTCGATGGCCGCCGACTACGGCAAGGTCACCTGCGTCATGGGCACCAACGGCGTCGGCAAGACCTCGCTGTTGAAGGCGCTCTCGGGCACGCACCAGCGCACCAGCGGCACGATCAGTTTCGATGGCAAACCCATCGGCAAGCTGCCCTCGCACGCGCTGGCCCGCCTTGGCGTCGGCTATGTCCCGCAGGGCCGGATGATCTTCCCGCTGCTGACCGTGCGCGAGAACATGGAGACGGCCTATGCCTGCCTGCCGCGCTCCGAACATGTGATCCCTGACGAGATCTACACGCTCTTCCCGATCCTCAAGGAATTCCTCCACCGCCGCGGCGGCGACCTCTCGGGCGGGCAGCAGCAACAGCTCGCCATCGCCCGCGCCCTGCTGACCAAGCCCAAGCTGCTCCTGCTGGACGAGCCGACCGAGGGAATCCAGCCCAACATCATCCAGCAGATCGGCGAGGTCATCAAATACCTGCGCGACAAGGGCGACATGGCCATCGTGCTGGTCGAACAGTATTTCGACTTCGCCCACCGCATCGCCGACAGCTTCGTCGTGCTCAAGCGCGGGGCGGTGACGCAGAAGGGCACCCACGACGACCTCAGCCGAGAGCAGCTTCTGGCGGCGATTTCGGTCTGAAACGGCGAAATCCTGCGAGGATTTCGTCCCGTTTCCCTGCGAGGGAAACGCGCCCCCCGGGGCGCCGAATTCCTCGCAGGAATTCGGACGTTATCCGCGCCGGAAAACGCCCCTCAGTTCCCCTCGCTCATCTTCTTGATGTATTGTACCCCGCTCACCCCCAGCGGCACGGTCGCAAACGGCCCGCCGTGGCACATCTGCGCCTTGTCCAGCGGATCGGCCTTGGGCGTCTTCGCCAGGATCGCCTCGGCGAAATCCTCGGCGTTGTCCTTCGGGCGATAGCCCAGGAAGGCGGCCGCCGAATTGTCCACCGGCGAGCGGTCGTTGTTCGAGACGCCATACAGCACGGTGAATCCGACCACCGGCGTGTCGACCGAACGCTTCACCAGCTGCACGCAGTCGTCATAGCTCAGATAGGACCCCAGCGCCCGGGCATTGGCCACCGAACCCGGCGCCGAATAGATCCGCAGGCAGACCGCCTCGATCCCGTATTTGTCCCAATACATCCGGCCCATGTCCTCGGCGAAACACTTGGACAGGCCATAGAAGCTGTCCGGCCGGTGCGGCATGTCCGCCGTGATCCGCGTGGTCTTGGGATACATCCCCATCGCGTGGATCGAGCTGGCATAGACGATCCGCCGCACGCCATGCTTGTGCGCCGCGTTCCAGACGTTGTAGGCGCCCATGAAGTTCGAATGCATGATCTGCTCGAAAGGCGCCTCGTCGGCGATGGCCCCGAAATGGACGACCATCTCGGCCCCTTCGATCAGCGCCATCACCTCATCGGCATTGCCCACGTCGGCTTTCACATAGGTCTCGTTGTCCGCCACGCCGTCCAGCGCATCGGCCAGGTCGGTCGAGACCAGTTCCTTGCACATGGCGGCCAGCGGCGCGCGCAGGCGCGATCCCAGCGCACCGGCGGCGCCGGTCAGAACGATCTTTGTCAGCATGGTCTCTCTCCGTTTGTCCGTCAGATGATGGCTTTTTCCAGCAGCAGGCGGCCCTGCGCAATCCGCTCGAAGGCAAAAGGCGTCAGATCGAGGCTGCGATATTCCCCGAAGACCAGCATTTCCGCCATACCGCGCCCGATGGCCGGCGATTGCTGCAACCCGTGGCCCGAGAAGCCGTTGACGAAGTGAAAGTTCGTCACGACGGGGTGGGGCCCGACAATCGCGTTCTGGTCCAGCGTGTTATAAGCGTAATGCCCGACCCAGCTGTTGACCACCTTCACCGCCTCGAACTGCGGCACACGGGTCGCGACGGCGGGCCAGATCTTCTCTTCCCAGATCGCGTGATCCATGTCGAAATCGGTGTAATCCACCGCATGGTCGTCATCCGGCGGGCAACCGCACATGTAATAGCGCCCGTCGCTGCGCATGTGCACGCCCGAGGGGTCGATGGTCAGCGGCAGCGCCCGGTCCAGCGGCTTTTCGGTATCGAAGATGAAGGTGAAGCGCTTCCGCGGCTCCACCGGGATCTCGATCCCCGCCATCCGCGCGGTCAGCACCGCGCGCGGGCCCGAGGCGTTGACGACCTGCCCGCACCCCACCGTCTCGCCCGACTTCAGCGTGACCGACTCCACTCGCGTGCCGGCGGCGTTCAGCGTCATCGCCACGGCCTCGTTGTGAATATACTCCACCCCCCGCTCGCGCCCCGACCGCTTGAACCAGTCGAAGATCGTCGCGCCGTCGAAATAGCCCTCGTTCACCAGGTTGTGGTTGCCGCCAAGGATGCCGTCGAGGTTGTAGAAGGGATAGGCCTCGGCGATCTCGTTGACCGACCAGAACCGCGTCGCCGCCCCGCAGGCGGCCTGCACCGCCTGCGCCGCCTTCAGCGCCTCGGCAAAGGCCGGCGTATCGGCCAGGTAGAGATAGCCGAAGCTCTGCAGCACAATGGGCGGCACCCGCTCGTCGCCGCCCATGAAATCCTTGAAATTGTGGATGAACTCCGCCCCGAACCGGCTGATCTCCACGTTGATCGCCTGGCTGTATTGCTGGCGGATGCTCGAATTGGTGTGCGAGGTCGAGGCGAAATTATAGGCCGGGTCGCGCTCGATCACCAGGATGCGGCCCCTGAAGTCGGGCATCCCCGACAGCCACCACGAGACCGAGGCGCCATACATGGCGCCTCCGACGATCACCACGTCATAGGCCGCGTGTTTCGGCGTCGCGGCCCAGCCCTTTGCGCTCAAATCGTCTCTCCCCGTTCGGTGGCGGCCAGAACCGCGTCGATCTGGTCCTGGGTCATTCCGTAAACATCCCGCGCTGCCCCGGCCGAGATATAGCCGCGCGCCAGGTCGCGGCGCACCGCCTCCGGGTCGCGTTCGCTGGCAGAACCGTAGCCGGCGCCCCCGGGGAAGGCGAGCAGGACGCGGGTCCCGGCCGGCACGAACTGCTTGCCCTTGCCCTTCATTTGGGCACCGTCCGCCCGCGCGATGGTGGTGGGCGCGCCATTGCCGCCGCCGTTCCTCCCGCGCGCCGGATGGTTCACCCGGTCGAACATCGCCTGAAAGTCGAACTCATAGCCCTCGGCGGCCCCGACCTCCATGAACTGCCCCAGACCGCCGCGATAGGTCCCGGCGCCGCCCGAATCCGGCCGCAGCTCCTTGCGCCAGATCAGGATCGGCCCGGTCTGCTCGGTCGCCTCCACCGGCATGGTCATGACACCCGAGGGGAAAGCCGTCGCGCTCATCCCGTCCAGCCCCGGTCTTGCGCCGGAACCGCCCGAGTTGAAGGTCAGCACCTCGGCCCGCGCCGCGTCTTTGGGCAGTCCGCCCTCAGCGGCAGGCCGCAGCGAGACCTGGAAGTTGCACAGGCACCCGGCCCCCTCGGCCGGCACCGTCGCCGGCAGCAGCTTGTCCAGCGCGTCATAGACCGTGTCGGGGATCATGTGGCCAATGATATGGCGCAGCGCCACCGGCGCGGGATGGGGCGCGTTGACGATGGTATGTTCCGGCGCGGTGATCTCGAAGGGCGCCAGCGAGGCCGCGTTGTTCGGAATCTCCGGCGCGATGGCGCATTTCAGCGCGTAACAGGCATAGGCTTTGGTATAGACCAGCGGCACATTGATGCCCTTGGCGTCCACCCCGCTGGTCCCCGAGAAATCGCAGGTGATCCGGTCCTGTTCGATGGCGACCTTGACCTTCAGGTGGATTTCCCGGTCATAACCGTCAATCGACATGCCGCCCGAGGCCTCGGCGCGGGGCAGGGCGTTGATCCGTTCCAGCGTGGCGCGTAGCGAATTGTCCAGGATGAACCCGGCGATCTCTTCCAGATCGGCCAGCCTGAACTCGCGCATCATGTCCACCAGCCGGCGGTGCCCGGTCTCGTTGCAGGCGGCCAGCGCATAGATGTCGCCGATCAGCTGGTCGGGCTGGCGCACGTTGCCGCGCACGATCTGCACCAGCGTGCGGTCCACCTCGCCCCGCTCGGCGAACTTCATGATCGGCAGATAGATGCCTTCCTCGTAGACCGAATGCGCATCCGCGCCAAAGCCGCGCCCGCCGACGTCGACGACATGCGCGGTGCAGGCAAAGAAGCCGACCAGCTGCCCGTCGAGGAAAGAGGGCGTCACCACCGTGATGTCATGCAGGTGGCCGGTGCCCTCCCAGGGATCGTTGGTGAGATACACATCGCCCTCGAACATGTTCTGCCGCCCGATCCGGCGGATGAAATGCGCGACCGCATCGGCCATGGCGTTGACGTGGCCCGGCGTGCCGGTGACCGCCTGCGCCAGCATCCGGCCCCTGGCGTCATAGACCCCGGCGGACAGGTCGCCCGCCTCGCGCACCGAGGTCGAAAACGCCGTGCGCACCAGCGCCTGCGCCTGTTCCTCGACGATCGAGATCAGGCGGTTCCACATCACCTGATGCGACACGGCCTTGCTGACGGAACTCATCGGCTTACTCCTTCGGGCTCAGGTCGATGCAGCCATCGGGCTGCCGGATGGCACGACGTGACGAGGGCACGATCACCGTCGTCTCGTTCTCGGTGATGGCGGCGGGACCATCGACCGCCGCACCGCTGTCCAGACTGGCGCGGGCGATGATGCCGGCCTCCACCCGCTGCCCCAGTGCCGGGTCAAGGATCGCGCGCCTCTCCGGCGCCTCCACCGTCCGGCCCCGCGTCACCGCCTCGACCGGCGTCGCCGGTTGCGACGGCGTGGTCGCGTTCACCGACCAGACCGCGATTTCCACGTCCAGCCCTTCGACCGTGCGGCCGAACAGCTGGGTATACTCCGTCTCGAACAGCGCGAGGAACCGCTCGGCGCTGGGCTTTGCCGCATCTTCGCGGGTCAGCGGCACCGGGATCTCCCAACCCTGCCCGCGATAGCGCATGTAGACCTTGTAGTCGCAATCGATCCGCGAGGTCGCATCGCAGGTCCGCACGAACCGCGTCGCCTCGCCCTCCAGATCAGACAGCAGCGCGCTGACCTTGCCCGGCTCGAAATCCGACAGCCGGGTATAGACGCTGCGGTTCGCCTCGAAACTGAACGGCGCCCGCAGGAACCCGATGGCGCTGCCGACGCCCGCCCCCGGCGGCACCAGACAGCGCGCCACGCCCAGCTTCTCGCAGAGCCGCCCGGCATGCAGCGGCGCCGCGCCGCCAAAGGCGATCATGGTGTATTCGCTCAGATCCTCGCCATTTTCCACGGCATGAACCCGCGCCGCATTGGCCATGTTCTCGTCGACCACTTCCGACAGCCCGAAGGCCGCGGCCTCCGCATCCATCTCCAGCACCCCGCCGATGGCCGCATCCAGCGCCGCCGCCGACCGCTCGGGGAACAGCGGGATCGACCCGCCCGCGAAATTCGCCGGATCCAGCCGGCCCAGCGTCAGGTCCGCATCCGTCACCGCCGGCCGCTCCCCGCCGCGCCCGTAACAGGCTGGCCCCGGTTCCGACCCCGCCGATTCCGGCCCCACCCGGATCTGCCGCATCGCGTCCACATGGGCCAGCGACCCGCCCCCGGCGCCGATCTCCACCATGTCGATGACGGGGATCGAGATCGGCATCCCCGACCCCTTCTTGAACCGGTAGGACCGCGCCACCTCGAACACCCGCGCCGTCTTGGGCGCCAGGTTGCGGATCAGGCAGATCTTCGCCGTGGTGCCGCCCATATCAAAGCTCAGCACCTTGTTCAGCCCATAGCGCGCCGCGATATGCGCGGCAAAGACCGCGCCCCCCGCCGGCCCGGATTCCACCAGCCGCACGGGAAACTCCGCCGCGCTCTCGATCGAGATGATCCCGCCGCCCGAATGCATCAGGAACACCGGGCAATTCACCCCCTCGGCCCGCAGCCGCGCCTCCAGCCGTCCGAGATAGCTCTTCATCAGCGGCTTGATATAGGCATTGGCAATTGTCGTGTTGAAGCGCTCGTATTCCCGCATCTGCGGGCTGACCTCGCTCGAAAGCGAGATCATCGCCCCCGGCAGCCGCTCGGCCAGAACCTCGCGCACCATCTTCTCATGGGCGTCGTTCTGGTAGGAATGCAGCAGCCCCACCGCGACCGAGGTGAAGCCGGCCAGCTTCATCCGCTCCGCCAGCGCCTCGACCTCTGCGCGCTCCAGCGGGATCAGCACATTGCCCTGCGCATCCATCCGCTCGCGCAGCGTATAGCGGAACTGGCGCGGCAGCAGCGGCTCGGGCAGGGTCAGGTTCAGGTCGTACTGCTCGAACCGGCTCTCGGTGCGCATCTCGATGATGTCGCGAAAGCCCTCGGTGGTGATCAGCGCCGTCTTCGCCCCGCGCCGCTCGATCAGCGCATTGGTCGCAAGCGTCGTGCCATGGATGATCTGCTGCACGTCGCCCAGCCCGATGCCCGCCTGGGTGCAGACCCGGTGAATGCCCTCCGCGATGGCGTCCTCGGGCGCGGCATAGGTGGTCAGCACCTTGGTGGAAAAGGCGGCGCCATCGACTTCCAGCACCACGTCGGTGAAGGTGCCGCCAATGTCGATGCCCATGCGGATCGTCTGTGCCATGAGTCTTCCCTTGCCGAAGTTGCCATCAGGCTAGGGGCACCCGACAATCAGATCAAATTATTTGATTTTGTAGATTGCATAAACAGAATTGATCTTGCGCGCCGCGTCCCTGCCTTCTCTGGTTCCGAAATACCTCGGGGGGCCGCGCCACAGGCGCGGCGGGGGCAGAGCCCCCTGCGACCCTCTCAGCCGTGACCGCGCGCCACCTCCTGCGCGATGCCCGCCGCCGTGGCGACGAATCCCGGCGCGGTGCGCGCGTCATACCGGGCGGCAAAGTCCAGCGCCTCGGGCACCCAGCCATAGTCCAGCCGCACCAGATCGCCGCCGGCCAGTTCGCGCGCCACCATCGCGGCGGGCAAGGCGGCGACGCCCATTCCCTGCACCGCCATCTGCATCCCCGCCGCCAGGTTCGACGAGGGCACCAGCCGCACCGCCTGCCCCTCGGCGCGGAAATGCTCGGCCACCTGCGCGTATTGCCGGGTGCCGCGCGCATGGGTCAGCACGGGGTGCGCAGCGAAGTCGCCCGGGGTCAGCCGCCCCTCCAGCTCCAGCGCCGGCGCCGCCACCCAGACCAGGGGATAGAGCCCCAGCGGCGCGGTGCCGGTGGCGACGCGGCTGAACGGGCCGTTCTGCAGCGCCAGGTCGATGCGATGGCCCGCCAGCTCCTCCTCCAGCTTGGCCGACATGTCGACGGTCAGCTCGACGCTGATCTTCGGAAACCGCGCCCGGAAGGCGCGCAGGAAATCGCGCAGCCAGCTGTGCACGATCATCTCGGTCACCCCCAGCCGCAGGGTGCCGTCGAACAGCCCCACCGCGCCCGAGGCGGTGATCAGCGCCTCGCCCTCGCGCAGCACGGCGCGGGCATGGTCCAGCAGGTCGCGCCCCCGCGCGGTCAGCCGCACCGATCCCGCGTCGCGTTCCATCAGCGTGACGTTCAGCGTGCCCTCCAGCGCCGCGATCCGGGCCGAGATATTGGGCTGCGTCGTGTTCAGCCGCTCGGCCGCCGCGCGGAAACTGCCCAGATCGGCGATCCAGACAAAGGCTTCCAGCTGCTTCAGCGTGATGGCCACGAGGCGCGCCTCAGCCCGAGACCACCACGCCGCCATCGACGGCGATGCACTGCCCGGTGATCATGCGGCTGGTCTGCGAGGCCAGGAACAGCACCGGTCCGACCAGATCCTCGGGCATCAGATGCTCGGGCAGGCACTGGCGCGACAGGTGATCGGCCAGCCCCTCGGGCGTCGCCCACAATTCGCGCTGCTTCTCGGTCAGCACCCAGCCCGGCGCCACCGCGTTCACCCGCACCCCCTGCGGTCCCAGCTCGCGCGCCAGGCTGCGCGTCATGCCGGTGATCGCCGCATTGGCGGCGGTATAGACCGGATAGCCCGCATTCCCCATGATATAGCTGATCGAGCTGAAATTGACGATCGCCCCGCGCCCGGCCGCCGCCATCCCCGGCGCGGCCGCCTGACAGGCAAAGAAATAGGCCTTGAGATTGACCGCCATCATGCGGTCCCAATACTCCGGCGTGACGGCATCCAGCGTATGGCGGTCGTCGTTGGCGGCGTTGTTCACCAGCACCGTCACTGGCCCATGCGCCGCGCCTGCCTCGGCGAGAGAGCGGCGCAGCGCCTCGGTATCGGTGATGTCGCACTCCAGGAACAGCGGCGCATTGGCGAACCGCGCGCCCAGGTCGTTGGCAAAGCCGCGGCTGTCGCGGATATCGCCGAAGGCCACTCGCGCGCCCTGCGCGACGAACCCCTCGACCAGCGCCGCTCCGATCCCCGACCCGCCGCCGGTGATGAAGACCGACGCGCCGTCCAGATCGGGGAAAAGGGCTTGGTTGGTCATGTCATCCTCCGTTCGGCCATCGCCTGTGCCGCCGCGCCGGTCGCGGCGCCCCCTGCGGCGTCTTCTCTTTCCAAATACTCCATTCCGCCATCATCGCAAGCGCGGCGGCAGGCAGGGCGCCATACATCTGATTGACGTGCCTCAAGCCGATGACATAGCCTGCGCTTTCAGGGAGAGAGCAATGGGCAAGCCCACGGTGCATGACATCGCCCGGGTCGCGGGGGTCAGTCTGGCGACGGTCGACCGGGTGCTGAACGCCCGCGCCGGGGTCCGCGAGGTCACCGTGCGCCGCGTGCAGGAGGCGGTCAGCCGGCTGGGCTATGTTCGCGACCTCTCGGCCGCCAACCTCGCACGCCAGCGCCGCTACCGCTTCGCCTTCCTGCTGCCCGACACCCCCTCGCAGTTCCTGCGCGTGCTGCACGAGGCCATCGACGAGGCGGCCGCCGGCCTCAGCGCCGACCGGCTCGAGATCGAGACCACCCATGTCGCCATCGGCGACCAGGTGGCGCTGCAGCAGGCCTTCCGGCGGATCGAGACGATGGGCTTTGACGGCGTCGCCATCATGGCCAACGAAACCCCCATGGTGCGCGACATGATCGCCCGCCTGAAGGCCCGCGGCGTCGCCGTGGTGGCGATGATCACCGACCAGCCGCAGTCCGAACGCGATCATTTCGTTGGCATCGACAACCTTGCCGCCGGCCGCACCGCCGGCGTGCTGATGGGCCGCTTTGCCGGGCCGGGTCCGGGCAAGATCGTGGTGGCGGTCAACACCATGCAGGCCCGCGACATGGTCGACCGGCGCATGGGCTTCGACGAGGTGATCGCCACCCGCTTTCCCGGCCTGACCACGCTGCCGACCATCGAGGGCTGGGACAACCACCAGATGGTGGCGCGGGTGACGGCGCAATGTCTTGACAACCACACCGGCGTGGTCGGCATCTACTGCGCCGGCGCCGGCCTGCGCGGGATCACCGAGGTGGTGCGCGCGCGCGGACTGGCCGACCGGCTGACCATCATCGGCCACGACCTGACGCCCCACGCGCGCGAGATGCTGACCGACGGCGTGGTCGACGTGATCATCAACCAGAACGCCGGTCATATCGCGCGCAGCGCGGCGCGGGTGCTCAAGGCGCAATGCGACGGCGTCGAGGTCATCGCCAGCCAGGAGCGCATCCGCATCGAGATCGTGTTGAAGGAAAACCTGCCTCAGGGCGCCTATCGGGAGGACAAGACATGAAGACCATCAAGGGCCCGGCCCTGTTTCTGGCCCAGTTCGCGGGCGACGACGCGCCGTTCAACTCGTGGGACTTCATCACGAAATGGGCGGCGGACTGCGGCTACAGGGGCGTGCAGGTCCCTAGTTGGGACGCCCGGCTGATCGACCTCGCCAAGGCCGCCGACAGCCGCGACTACTGCGACGACTTCAAGGGCCAGGCGGCCGAGAACGGGATCGAGGTGACCGAGCTTTCGACCCACCTGCAGGGCCAGCTGGTCGCCGTGCACCCGGCCTATGACGCCGCCTTCGACGGCTTCGCCGCGCCTTCGGTGCGCGGCAACCCCAGAGCGCGGCAGGAATGGGCGGTGGATCAGGTCAAACAGGCGATCCGCGCCTCGGCCAATATGGGCATAGGCGCCCATGTGACCTTCTCGGGCGCACTGGTCTGGCCCTATGTCTATCCCTGGCCGCAGCGGCCCGCGGGCCTGGTCGAGACCGGCTTCGACGAACTCGCTTCCCGCTGGCGGCCCATCCTGGATTACGCCGAGGAGCATGGCGTCGACATCTGCTATGAAATCCACCCCGGCGAGGATCTGCACGATGGCGTCAGCTTCGAGATGTTCCTCGAACGGGTGAACAACCACGCCCGCTGCAACATGCTCTACGACCCCTCGCATTATGTGCTGCAGGCGATGGACTATATCGACAACATCGACATCTACCACGAGCGGATCCGCATGTTCCACGTCAAGGACGCCGAGCTGAACCCGACAGGGCGGCAGGGCGTCTACGGCGGCTACCAGTCCTGGGTGAACCGCGCCGGGCGGTTCCGCAGCCTGGGCGACGGGCAGGTGGATTTCGGCGCGGTCTTCTCCAAGCTCACCCAATACGACTTCGACGGCTGGGCCGTGGTCGAATGGGAATGCGCGATGAAACACCCCGAGGACGGCGCCCGCGAAGGCGCGCAGTTCGTGAAGGATCACATCATCCGGGTGACCGAGCGCGCCTTTGACGACTTTGCCGATGGCGGGACGGATCAGGCCGCCAACCGGGCGATGCTGGGGTTGTGAGCAAGGCCGGGGGCGCTGCCCCCGGACCCCCGGGATATTTGACGCAAGAGGAAAAGCAGGGAGGTTTTCATGGAACGTCAGGGCGCGGCGCGGATACGGCTCGGGATGGTGGGGGGCGGGCGCGACGCCTTCATCGGGGGCGTGCACCGCATGGCGGCGCGGCTGGACGATCAGTTCGAACTGGTCGCCGGGTGTTTTTCCTCGACGGCCGAGAAATCGCGCGCTTCGGGCGACGATCTCGGGCTGGACGCGTCCCGCGTCTATGACGACTTCACCGCCATGGCCCAGCGCGAGGCGCGGCTGAAGGAGGGGATCGAGGCGGTGGCCATCGTCACGCCCAACCACATGCACTATCCGGCAGCGAAGGAGTTTCTGAAACGCGGCATCCACGTGATCTGCGACAAGCCGCTGACCGCCACGCTGGGTGAGGCGAAGAAGATGGTGAAGGCGGCCGAGGCTTCGGGCGCGCTCTTCGTGCTGACGCATAACTACACCGGTTACCCGATGGTGCGGCAGGCCCGCGCCATGGTGGCCTCGGGCGCGCTGGGCACGATCCGCGTGGTGCAGGTGGAATACCCGCAGGACTGGCTGACCGAGGCGCTGGAAGCGACCGGGCAGAAGCAGGCGGGCTGGCGCACCGACCCCGAACGTTCGGGCGCGGGCGGCAGCATCGGCGACATCGGCACCCATGCGATGAACCTCGCGGGCTTCGTCTCGGGCCTGCGGCTGGAGGCCGTCTGCGCCGACATGCAGAGCTTTGTCGAAGGCCGCCGGGTGGATGACAACGCCCATGTGCTCTTGCGCTTCGAGGGCGGCGCCCGGGGAATGCTCTGGTCGTCCCAGGTCGCGCCCGGCAACGAGAACGCGCTGCGGCTGCGGATCTACGGCGACAAGGGCGGTCTGGAATGGGCGCAAGAAGAACCGAACACCCTCTGGCACGCCCCCTTCGGCGAGGCGCCGCGGCGTATAAGGCGCAACGCTGCCGGATCGGACGGCGCGGCGGGGCGGGTCAGCCGCATCCCCTCGGGCCATCCCGAGGGATATCTGGAGGCCTTCGCGACGATCTACACCGAGGCGGCGGCGGCGATTCGCGCCCGCGCGGCGGGGCAGGCGATACCGGAGGGCGTGCTTTTCCCCGGCGTGGCGGACGGGCTGGAGGGCGTCGCCTTTGTCGACGCCTGCGTGCGCTCCTCGGCGCGCGGCGGGGTCTGGGTCGCGCCGGCGCGCTGAATCCCTTCACGAATTCGGCATTTCACACCCGGCCACAGGCGCGTCGCGGCGAGACCGGGCCGCGCCTGATGGGCGTACATCAGAATTTTTCTTTACTTGAGGTACGCACCTCATCTACGCTTTTTCCAATCCGGCGGAGGGCGCCCTGCGGGGCCAGGGGAACTGCCGGGTTCATGATCGGGAGGAATCATAATGAAGACGTCCAAGTTATTGGCGGCGACTGCGCTGTCGGCGTCCGCCTTTGCGGGCACCGCGCAGGCCGAGGATCTGACGCTTTGCTGGGCCGCCTGGGATCCGGCAAACGCGCTGGTCGAACTCAGCAAGGAGTTCGAGGCGCAGTCCGGCCACAAGATGAACTTCGAATTCGTGCCCTGGCCCAATTTCGCCGACCGGATGCTGAACGAGCTGAATTCAGGCGGCAAGCTCTGCGATCTGCTGATCGGCGACAGCCAGTGGATCGGCGGCGGTGCCGAGAACGGGCACTACGTCAAGCTGAACGACTTCTTCGACGCCGAAGGCATCTCGATGGACGACTTCGCGCCCGCGACCGTCTATGCCTATTCCACCTGGCCCAAGGGCGAGCCGAACTACTACGCGCTGCCCGCCATGGGGGACGCCAACGCCTGGTTCTATCGCAAGGACTGGTTCGAACGCGACGACATCAAGGCCGCCTTCAAGGAGAAGACGGGCCGCGATCTGGCCGAGCCGAAGAGCCAGAAGGAGCTGCTGGAAATCGCCCAGTTCTTCCAGGGCCGCGAGATCGACGGCAAGACCGTCTACGGCGCGGCGATCTTCACCGAGCGCGGCTCGGAAGGTATCACCATGGGGATCACCGGGGCGCTGTACCCCTGGGGCTTCAAATACGAGAACACGCCCGGCAAATACGACATGGAAGGCGCGGTGAACTCGCCGCAGGCGGTGGAAGCGCTGGAATTCTACAAGGAATTCTATAAGACCGCGACACCGCCCGGCTATACCAACGCCTATATGGGTGAAAGCCTTGACGCCTTCAAATCGGGTCAGGTGGCCATGGGGATGAACTGGTTCGCCTTCTTCCCCGGCCTCTATGCCGATCCGAACGTGGGTGGCGACAAGATCGGTTTCTTCGTCAACCCGCCGCAGAACCAGGCCGGCTCGACGCTGGGCGGGCAGGGCATCTCGGTCGTCTCCTACTCCGAAAAGCAGGACGCGGCGCTGGAATACATCAAGTGGTTCGCCCAGCCCGAGGTCCAGCAGAAATGGTGGTCGCTTGGCGGCTATTCCTGCCATAACGCGGTTCTGAACGATCCGGGCTTCAAGGACTCGGCCCCCTTCGCGGGCGACTTCCTCGAGGCGATGGGCGCGGTGCAGGACTTCTGGCAGGAGCCGGCCTATGCCGAGCTGCTGCTCGCGATGCAGAAGCGGATGCACGACTATGTCGTCGCCGACCAGGGCACCGCGAAAGAGGCGCTGGACGCGCTGATCGCCGACTGGACCGAGGTCTTCGAGGACGAAGGCAAGCTCTGATCCCGATGAGGGTGGGCAGATTGCCCACCCTACACCAAGCCGTAGGGTGGGCGATCCGCCCACCCCTCGCCGCCGCGTCCCCGCGACGCTGAATGCCCAGGCCCGCACATGACCGACACCATCGCCGATCGCGCCGCCCGCGCCACGCCCGTTCCCGTCGCCCGGCGCATCCGGGGCCTGTCGGACCGGGCCATCGCCTGGATCTTCGTGGCGCCGACGATCTTCCTGCTGCTGGCGGTGAACATCTTCCCGCTGATCTGGACGATCAATCTCAGCTTCACCGACTTCAAGGCCAACCGCGCCAACCGCGGTGTCGAATACATCGGGCTGAAGAACTACGAGCGCATCCTGACCGACAGCGACATCTGGCTGACGATGCAGGCGACCGCGCATTTCCTGTTCTGGACCATCGTCCTGCAGGTGCTGATCGGCTTCACGCTGGCCTGGCTGATCAACCGCAAGTTCCGCGGCAACGATCTCTGGACCACGATCATCGTGCTGCCGATGATGCTCTCGCCCGCCGTGGTGGGCAACTTCTGGACCTTCCTCTACCAGCCGCAGATCGGGCTGTTCAATTACATCGTCGCCTTCTTCACCGGCGTCGATCCATCGAGCTTCGAGATGATCGGCTCGGTCGCGCTCGCGCCCTGGGCCATCGTCATCGTCGACACCTGGATGTGGTCGCCCTTCGTCATGCTGATCTGCCTGGCCGGGCTGCGCTCGATCCCCGACTACATCTACGAGGCGGCCGAGATCGACCGCGCGTCGAAATGGCGCCAGTTCTGGACCATCACCGTGCCCATGGTGCTGCCCTTCCTGATGCTGGCGGTGCTGTTCAGGGGCATCGAGAACTTCAAGATGTTCGACCTCGTGGTGCAGCTGACCGGCGGCGGGCCGGGGTCGACCACCGAACTCACCTCGATCAACCTGAAACGCGAGGCCTTCGAGAAATGGCGCACCGGCTACGCCAGCGCCTATGCCATCATCCTCTTCGTCACCGTCTTCGGACTGGCCTCGATCTACGTGAAGGCGCTCAACAAGGTGAAGGAGCGCTGAGGATGCTGGCAGGATCTTTCTTGAGTATTTGGAAAGAGAAGAAGCCGGGCGCGGTCTTTCTCTTCTTTTCAAATACTCCCGCCGGAGGCACCGGCCGCAAGGCCGGATCAGGGGGCGCGCCATGAGCAGCTATTCGATCACGGAACCCTCGGCCCGGCAGAAGTGGATCGCCGGCACGCTGGTCGTGCTCTACGCGCTGATCACCATGATCCCGCTGGCCTGGATCATGATGACGGGCTTCAAGTCGCCGGCGGATTCCATCAGCTATCCGCCCAAGGTCATCTTCGACCCGACGCTCGAAGGCTACGTCAACCTCTTCACCACCCGCACCCGCCAGACGCCCGAGTTCCTGGCGGCGAACCCGCCGCAAAGCTGGGCGGACGAGATCGTGCGCCAATACGACATGGTCATCGTCGGCCCTTCCAAATTCGGCGAACGCTTCCTGAATTCGGTGATCATCGGCTTTGGCTCGACCTTCCTGTCGATCGTGCTCGGCACGCTGGCCGCCTATGCCTTCAGCCGCTTCAAGATCCCGCTCAAGGACGACCTGATGTTCTTCATCCTCTCCACCCGGATGATGCCGCCCATCGCCGTCGCGATCCCGATCTTCCTGATGTATCGCCAGCTGGGCCTCTCGGACACGCATCTCGGCATGATCCTGCTCTATACGGCCGTGAACATCAGCCTTGCCGTCTGGCTGCTCAAGGGCTTCATCGACGAGATCCCGCGCGAATACGAAGAGGCGGCGCTGATCGACGGCTATACCCGCTTCCAGGCCTTCGTGAAGGTGGTGCTGCCCCAGGCCGCCACCGGCATCGCCTCGACCGCGATCTTCTGCCTGATCTTCGCCTGGAACGAATACGCCTTCGCCGTGCTGCTGACCACGGCCACCGCCCAGACCGCGCCGCCCTTCATTCCAACCATCATCGGCGTCGGCGGGCTCGACTGGCCGGCGGTGGCCGCGGGGGCGACGATCTTCCTGCTGCCGGTGATGATCTTCACCATCCTTCTGCGCAAGCACCTGCTGCGCGGGATCACCTTCGGGGCGGTGCGCAAATGAGCGGGGCGGGGGATGGTGGGCGCAATCGCCCACCCTGCGCAGAGCCCGCGCGCTGGCGTCGGTTGGGTTGGGCAGGGATGGACAGAGAAGAAAGGGCAGCGTCGTGAGGGCCTTCGTGAACGGATTGATGCGCCTGCGCCGCGGCCCCTGGGAGATGGTCGCAACCCTCCTGATCGGATTGGGCGTGGTCATGCTGATGCAGCCCTTCTGGCTGATCCTCTACACCTGGTCCTTCCTCACCACGCTGGCCGGAACCGTGATGTTCATCATCGTCAGCCATTTCCCGGAGTAGCCCCGTGGCCGAGATCGTCATCAAGGACCTGCGCAAGGAATTCGGCGACTTCACCGCCGTGCAGTCATCGTCGTTCCGGATCGAGGATGGCGAGTTCTTCATGCTGCTCGGCCCTTCAGGCTGCGGCAAGACAACGACGCTGCGCATGATCGCCGGGCTGGAGCTGCCGACCTCCGGCGAAATCTGGATCGACGGCGAGGAGGTCAGCCAGAAACCCGCCAGCGCCCGCGACATCGCCTTCGTCTTCCAGATGTTCGCGCTCTACCCGCATATGAACGTGCGCCAGAACATGTCCTATCCGCTGGTCAGCCAGGGAATGCCGCGCGCCCGGGTGCGCGAGAAGGTGGCCGAGGTGGCGAAAATCCTCGGGATCGAGGACATCCTGAACCGCCCCGTCGGCGGCCTCTCGGGCGGCGACCGCCAGCGCGTGGCGCTGGGCCGCGCCATCGTGCGCGACCCCAAGGCCTTCATGATGGACGAACCGCTCGGCGCGCTCGACGCGGAATTCCGCGAACACATGGCCGAAGAGCTGCGCGCCCTGCACGACCGGATGGGGGCGACCACCGTTTACGTGACCCACGACCAACTGGAAGCGATGCAGATGGGCGACAAGATCGTGGTGATGAACCACGGCGTGATCGAACAGTTCGGCGCGCCGCAGGACATCTACGACAAGCCCGCCACCATGTTCGTCGCCGATTTCATCGGCTCGCCCGCGATGAACTTCCTCAAATTCACCGGCACCGTGGAACGGGGCGCCTCCGAGGTGGCGATGCACCACCACCGCTTCGCCATCCCCCAGACGCGCGAGGCCTTCGACGGCGACATGGTCTTCGGCGTGCGCCCCGAGCATATCCGCCTGACCGACGACGGCGCCTTCCGGGGCGAGATCGTCGCCAGCGAATACCTCGGCACCACCCAGATCGTCACCCTGAAAACCGGCGGAGGACGGCTCAAGGCGCGCATCGGCTCGGATCAGGTGGCCCGCACGGGCGAGACGGTGGGCCTCGATTTCAACCCGGCCACGGTCACGCTGTTTGACAGCCAGTCGGGCCGCGCGCTGGTCTCGGACCTGAACGAAGGGGTGCTGCGCCATGGCTGAGGTCATCCTGAACGGTGTCTCCAAGGCCTTCGGCGACACCCGGGCGGTGCAGGATGTCACCCTGACCGTGCCCGACGGCGCCTTCGTCGTGCTGCTCGGCCCCACCGGCGCGGGCAAGACAACCGTGCTGCGGCTGATCTCGGGTCTGGAAAATGCCGACGCGGGCGATATCCGGATCGGCGGCCGCTCGGTCATTCACGACACGCCCGCGCAGCGCGACGTGGCGATGGTCTTCCAGCAATATTCGCTCTACCCGCACCTCACCGTGCGCGACAACCTCGCCTTCCCCCTGCGCTCGCCGATCCTGAAGACGCCCGAGGCCGAGATCGCCCGCCGGGTGCAGCAGGTGGCCGAGGTGCTGCAGATCCCCCACAAGCTCGACAACAAGGCGACCGCGCTCTCGGGCGGCGAGATGCAGCGCGTCTCGATCGGCCGCGCCCTGGTCCGCGACCCGCAGATCTACCTGATGGACGAACCGCTCTCTTCGCTCGACGCCAAGCTGCGCGCGGAACTGCGGATCGAGCTGAAACGTATCCAGGCCGACCTTGGCGCGACCCTGCTCTACGTCACCCACGACCAGATCGAGGCGATGACGATGGCCACCCATGTCGGCGTGCTGGATCAGGGCCGGCTGGTGCAGTTCGGCACCCCGCGCGAGATCTACGAATCTCCGGTTTCGCAATACGTCGCCTCCCGCCTCGGCCTGCCGCGCATCAACCTGCTGCCCGCCACGCTCTTCGGCGGGGCACCGGCGGGCGCGCGCACCATCGGGATGCGCCCCGAACATGTGGCCCAGGGTGAGGGCAAGCCGGCCCGCGTCACGCGCGTCGAACATCTGGGCGACCACACCCGCCTGCACCTCAACCTCGAAGGCCATGACATCGTTACCCTGACCGAGGTCCATACGGTCTACGAACCCGGCGACACCGTCGCCATCCAGCCCCGCGCGGCGCTGTATTTCGATGCCGCCGGCGCGCGGATCGGATGAGGAGACAGCCATGAAGCAGTTCATCAACAGCAAGGAAACGCTGGTCACCGAGGCCATCGACGGCGCGCTGCGGCTGGGCGGCGGCCGGCTCGCCCGGCTCGACGGCTATCCCCATATCAAGGTCGTGGTGCGCACCGACTGGGACAAGTCCCGCGTCGCGCTGGTCTCGGGGGGCGGTTCGGGGCACGAACCCAGCCACGCGGGCTTCGTCGGGCAGGGGATGCTGACGGCGGCAGTCTGCGGCGACGTCTTCGCTTCGCCCTCGGTCGATGCGGTGCTGGCGGCGATCCTGGCGGTGACCGGCAAGGCCGGCTGCCTGCTAATCGTCAAGAACTACACCGGCGACCGGCTGAACTTCGGCCTCGCGGCGGAACGCGCGCGCGCCTTCGGGCTGAACGTGGCGATGGTCGTGGTCGATGACGACATCGCCCTGCCCGACACGCCGCAGGCGCGCGGGGTCGCCGGCACGCTTTTCGTGCACAAGATCGCCGGCGCGCTGGCCGATCAGGGCGCGTCCCTGGCCGAGGTGACGGCGGCCGCCCGCAAGACCATTGCCGGGGTGATCTCCATCGGCATGTCGCTCGACACCTGCACCGTGCCCGGGTCGCCCAAGCAGGACCGCATCGACGCCGGCAAGGCCGAGCTGGGCCTTGGCATCCACGGCGAGCCGGGGATCGAACAGGTCGATTTCACCTCCGCCGCCGAGGCCATGGGCATGGTCGTCGACCGCCTCGCGCCCAAAGTCGGCCCCGGCCCGCATGTGGCGCTGCTGAACAACCTCGGCGGCGCGATGCCGCTGGAAATGGCGGTCCTGGCCGAGGAACTGGCCCGCTCGCGCCTGGGCGAACGCATCCGCTGGATGGTCGGTCCCGCGCCGCTGATGACCTCGCTCGACATGCAGGGCTTCTCCGTCTCGCTGCTGCCGGTCGGCGCCTCGGAAGAGACGCTGCTCCAGGCCCCCGTCGCGCCCTGGGCCTGGCCCGGCTGCCGCGCGGTGGGGCCGGTCGCGGTGCTGCCGCTGCCGGACGGGCTGACCCCGATCCAGCCGATGCCCTCGAAGAATCCGGCCATGGCACGCTTCCTGACCGACTGCTGCGAAGAGATGATCGCCGCCGAGGCCGCGCTGAACGACCTCGACGCCCATGCCGGCGACGGCGACACCGGCTCGACGCTGGCAACGGCCGCCCGGGCCCTGATCAAGGCGGTCGACCGGCTGCCGCTGGCCGACCTCACCCAGCTCTACCGCGCCATCGGGCTGGAGCTGTCCCAGACCATGGGCGGCTCCTCCGGCGTGCTGCTGGCCATCTTCTTCGCCGCCGCGGGCGATGCCTCGGCCAACGGCGCCAATCCCATCGGCGCGCTGAAGGCGGGGCTGGACCGGGTCCAGCAGGTCGGCGGCGCGCGGGTCGGCGACCGCACGATGATCGACGCGCTGGCCCCCGCGCTCGAGGCGGTGCCCGAGGGTCTGGACAAGGCCGCCGCCGCCGCGCGCGCCGGGGCCGATGCCACGGCCGCGATGCGCCGCGCCAACGCCGGCCGCGCGAGCTATATCGCCGCCGACCAGCTGGTCGGCCACAAGGACCCGGGCGCCGAGGCCGTCGCGCGCCTGTTCGAATTTGTCGCCCGCCACCACCAGGCGGCGTGAAGGCAGGCGGCCGGGCAGGGGGGCTCTGCCCCCCGCCACCCTTCGGGCGGCCCCCCTGAGGTATTTGGAAACCAGAGAAGGGGAGAGGACTGGATTTCGCGGAGAGGCCATGCTACACGCGCCGTTAGCGCTAGCGGGTCTTTAGTTGTTGATTGTTAGCGCTACCATCTGCCATCAGGAGGACGCCCCATGACCGCAAAGCTCGCCATCAACGGATTCGGCCGGATCGGTCGCTGCGTGCTGCGCGCCTGGATCGAAAGCGGGCGCAGCGATGTCGAGATCGTCGCGATCAACGACTTGGCCCCGGTGGCGACCAATGCGCATCTACTGCAGTTCGACTCGGTCCACGGCCATTTCAACGCCGATGTCACGGTGGGCGATGACCATATCACCGTGAACGGCCACCGCATCCGCGTCACCGCCGAACGCGACCCGGCCGGGCTGCCCTGGCAGGGGGTGGACGTGGCGCTGGAATGCACCGGGATCTTCACCAGCAAGGACAAGGCCCAGGCGCATCTGAGCAACGGATCGGGCCGGGTGCTGGTCTCCGCCCCCGCGTCCGGCGCCGACAAGACCATCGTCTTTGGCGTCAACCACGACACGCTGACCGCCGCCGACAGGATCGTGTCGAACGGCTCCTGCACCACCAACTGCCTGGCGCCCGTCGCCCAGGTGCTGGATCAGGCCTTCGGCATCGTCTCGGGCTACATGACCACGATCCACTCCTACACCGGCGACCAGCCGACGCTGGATACGGCGCACAAGGATCTCTACCGCGCCCGCGCCGCCGCGCTCAGCATGATCCCCACCTCGACCGGCGCCGCCAAGGCGATCGGGCTGGTACTGCCGAACCTCAAGGGCAAGCTCGACGGCTCGGCGATCCGGGTGCCCACGCCCAATGTCTCGGCGGTCGATCTCTGCTTCCTGCCCGAACGCCCCGCCTCGGCCGAGGAGATCAACGCCGCCATAGCGGCCGCCGCCGCCGGCCCGCTGAAGGGCATCCTCGCCGCCTCGGACCTGCCGCTGGTCTCCTCGGACTTCAACCACAATCCCCATTCCTCGATCTTCGCCACCGCCCAGACCTCGGTGGGCGAGGCCGGGCTGACCCGCGTGCTGGCCTGGTACGACAACGAATGGGGCTTTTCGAACCGGATGCTCGACACCGCCGCCGCGATGATCCGCGCCGCCTGACGGCGGGCGAATCCACCCCACTCTGACTCCGAATCTGCCCTTCAGGGAAACAGTCCGGCTTCACATCCGGCACTGTTTCCGGCGCTTCTGCCGATTTTGTCAAAAATAGGCCGTTTCTGAGTGGAAACAGTGTGTTCGGCGCGATTTCCCAGCGCCCGGTTTCCGCCCCTGATATTTTCATAATCGGTCAAGGCGCGGTTTCGCCGGGCGTTCGTTGTCGTGTTGGTGTTTTCCGCTCGACGGGATCGCGTCCTTGGCCACCCATCCGGTCCTGGGGGCCGGAGCGGTTGGTGTGGTAACGATCAGAAAGGCCAGGGGCTTTCCCAAAAACCGGACTTGGTCCGGGAGAGCGGTCTGGAAGGTGACACGATGGAGACAGGCAAGGATAACCCGGCGGCAAAAGGGACCAATTACGGGGTCGCCGGGCGATCTCGGACCACGCGGGAAACGGAGCTGGCGCTGCCGCCCGCATCTCCTGTCCACGCTAATGTGGACGCACCCTTCAGACCGCTCGCGGCCTTTGTTCCCGAAGACCACTGGCGCCGGCTCGAACAGCCGCCCGCAGGCTCGCTGATGGCGCTGGCCGACGAGATGCTGGCCTGGGCCTGGGGCTGGCTCGCGCTGCGCCGCATCGCCGCGCGGCTGGCCCTGCGCGCCGGACACTGAAGACAGCCGCCGCGGCACGCGCGGCCACGAATTGCCCGCCAGGACCGGCCCGGCCGGTGCGGGCAACAGAAGGGGGCAAGAATGGACGACGATCACCCGTTCGACCGGACGGAGTCAGGGCCGGGCTCACTATGGCACAGCCTGCCCGAACCGAAGAACCGCGGCCTGTTCCGCAAATCCACCCCGCCCGAGCCGGAGCCCCGGCCCCGGCCTGCTGGCCCCGCTCGACTACGGGTGGTCACCTCGCTCCCCATTCCCCCGCGCACCCGTATCGCCGACGCGCCGCCTGCCGATGCCTGGGCCGCCCTGCGCGGGGCGCGCCTGCCGCTGGACATGGCCGGCGCCAATGACGCGGCGGTCGAACGCGCCTTCGATGACCTGCGCACCCGCCTGCTCAAGTATATGCGCAGCCATGCGCTCAGCCGCATCGCCATCGCCGCGCCCACCGCCGGCTGCGGCACCACCTTCACAGCCGTCAACCTCGCGCACAGCTTCGCCACCGTGCCCGGCCTGCGCACCGTGCTGATGGACATGAACCTGCACCGCCCCGGCGTCGCCCGCGCGCTGCGCCTGAGTGGCCCCGACGACATGCGCGGGTTTCTGGCCGGCCAGCGCCCGCCTGAGGCGCATTTCCTCCGCCTCTCCGACACGCTGGCCACCGGCCTCGCCCGCCCCTCCGACCAGCCGGTCGCGGGGCTGCTGAACAGCGACGCCTGCGCCCTGGCGGTCTCGGCCATGCTCGACCGGCTGCAACCGGGCGTCCTGCTCTGCGACATGCCCCCGGTGCTGGAACGCGATGACCTCGCCGCCTTCCTGCCGCAGGTCGATGGCGTCGTGCTGGTCGCCGACGCGACCCGCACCCGGCCCGAGCATATCACCGCCTGCGAAGACCGCCTCGCCGGCCAGACCCAGATCCTGGGCGTCGTCCTCAATCTGGCCCGCCGCACCGGCCCCGAACCGGTTCACGCGTAACGCGGCCCGAATCCAGGACGAAACCCAGAATGACCTTCCTCCCGCGTCTGAACGAGACGCTCGACACCCTGCGGCGCCGCACCGGGCTGATGCTCGTCGTGATGTGCCTCGGCCTGCTGCTCTCCGCCGGTCTCGGGATGACCCAGCGCCCGCTTTATGACTCCCGCGAAGTCATCGAGGTCTCGGCCCCGCGTCTGGCCGGGGCCTCGGCCGCCGCCGCTCGGGGCAGGCTGCGCGGCCAGGTCGACGGGCTGATGCGCGCGGTCCTGTCCGATCAGGCGCTGGGCCAGGTGATCGACGCCTACGATCTCTTTGCCGACCGCCGCGGCATGACCCGGCGCGCCCAGCTCGACGCCCTGCGGAACGCCGTGCGGATCGAGCTGAAGGCGCCGGGCCCGGAAGAGCCGCCGCGTCTGCTGATTTCCGCCCGGATGCCCGATGCCGAACAGGCCCGGCTGGTCGCGCAGGAACTCGGCCACCGCCTGATCCGAGAAAGCGTGCTGCTGCGCATCGCCGAGGCGCGGGCCACGCTCGACTTCTACCTTGCCCGCGAAAGCGGCCTGATCGCCGATCTGGCCGAGCAGGAGCGCCGCATCGCCGACTTCCGCACCCGCCACGACGCCGCGCTGGCCGCCGGTGATCCCGCCGGGATGGACGAGCTCGCCCGGATCGACGCCGCCATTCTGGCGATCGACCGCGCCCGGGCCGCGCCGGGGGCGGGCCAGTCCGACGCCGCCAGCGATCTCGACCGCCGCCGCGCCGTGCTGACCGCCGCGCGCCGCGCCCAGCTGCGCGCGCTCGCCCCGCCGCCCGCGCTGGAACAGGACTATGCCGCGCTGCTGCACGGCCTCGGCAATATCATGGCTCAGCTCGACGACACCGCCCAGAGCCGAGACGCCGCCGAGGTCGACCTGATGCTGGAAACCCGTCACATGTCCGAGCGGCTGGTGGTCATCGAACCCGCCGAACGGGCCGAGGCCCCGGTCGAGGACAACCGCCGCGCCGTAGCCTTCGGCGGCGGCGCGCTCAGCGCGCTGGTCGCGGTGGCGCTGGCGCTGCTGCTCGACTGGCGCAACCCGGTGGTGCGCACCACCCGCCAGCTTCGCCGCCTGACCGAGGTCGGCACCATCGTCAGCGTCCCCCGCGCTGTGCCGCCGGCGCGTTCCACGCACGACCGGACCGGCCCCGTCTGACCGCCGCCACACCCCGCGCCGCTTTTTAATTTGACACCGGAATTAAATCGCGGGACAGTCGCCTCGAACAGGGGGGAGGCGTCATGTTCATCGGTCTCGATCTGGGCACGTCCGGCGTGCGCGCGCTACTGTTGCGTGCCGATGGCACCGTCGCCGACAGCGCCGATGCCGCGACCCCGGTGGCGCATCCGCATCCCGGCTGGTCCGAACAGGATCCCGCCGACTGGATCGCCGCCACCCGCACCGCGCTGAGCGAACTCGCAGCGCGCCAGTCGCTGGCCGGGGTGCAAGGCATCGGCCTCTCCGGGCAGATGCACGGCGCCACGCTGCTGGACGAAACCGGCAAGGTGCTGCGCCCCTGCCTGCTCTGGAACGACACCCGCAGCCACCAGCAAGCCGCCCGGCTCGATGCAGACCCGGACTTCCGCGCGATCTCCGGCAACATCGTCTTCCCCGGCTTCACCGCCCCCAAGGTGCTCTGGGTCGCCGAGAACGAACCCGACACCTTTGCCCGCACCGCAAAGGTCCTCCTCCCCAAGGATTACCTCGCCTACTGGCTCACCGGCCGCTACACCTCCGACATGTCCGACAGCGCCGGCACCGCCTGGATGGACGTGGGCCGCCGCGCATGGTCCGACGCCCTGCTTGCCAAATCCGGGATGCGCCGAGACCAGATGCCCGCCCTTCTCGAGGGCACCGGCATCACCGGCGCGCTCCGCCCCGAGATCGCCCGCGACCTGGGCCTGCCGGACACCGTGCAGGTCGTCGCCGGCGGCGGCGACAACGCCGCCTCGGCCTGCGGCGTCGGCGCGCTGACCGAAGGCGACGGCTTCGTCTCGCTCGGCACTTCCGGCGTCCTGCTCGCCGCCCGCGATGGCTTCAACCCCGCCCCCGAAAGCGCCGTCCACACCTTCTGCCACGCCATACCGGGCACCTGGTACCAGATGGGCGTCATTCTCGCCGCCACCGACTCGCTGAATTGGCTCGCGAAGGTCACCGGCACGAAACCCGCCGACCTCACCCGCGCCCTCGGCCGCCTGCAAGCCCCGGGCAATCTCCGCTTCCTCCCCTACCTCTCGGGCGAGCGCACGCCGCACAACGACAGCACCATCCGCGGCGCCTTCCTCAACCTCGACATCGCCAGCGAACAGGCCGACCTCACCCGCGCGGTGATCGAAGGCGTCAGCTTTGCGCTGAAGGACAGCCTGATCGCCCTGAAATCCACCGGAGCCAAACTCGACAAACTCCTCGCCATCGGCGGCGGCACCCGGTCGCGCTACTGGGTCGAGCTGCTGGCCACGACCCTGAACCTCCCCATCGACCTGCCCGAACGCGGCGACTTCGGCGCTGCCCTCGGCGCCGCCCGCCTCGCGCTCTGCGGCGTCACCGGCGCCGCGCCGTCCGACGTCATGACCAAACCCCCCGTGGCCGAAACCATCGACCCCCGGTCCGACCTCACAGATTCCTTCGCCGAGGCCCACGCCGCCTTCGCCGCCTCTTATCCCACATTGAAAGCCCTGCAATGACGCACCCCTTCTTCGACGGGATCGAGCCCGTCCGCTATGACCCCGACAGCACCGGCATCGCCTTCCGCCACTACAACCCCGACGAGGTCGTGCTCGGCAAACGGATGGAGGATCACCTCCGCTTCGCCGTCGCCTACTGGCACAGCTTCGCCTGGGAAGGCGGCGACCCCTTCGGCGGCCAGACCTTCGAACGCCCCTGGCACCCGCAGGACGCGATGGACCGCGCGAAAATCAAGGCCGACTGCGCCTTCGACCTCTTCGACCTGCTGAACGTCCCCTATTTCTGCTGGCACGACGCCGACATCCGCCCCGAAGGCGCGACCTTCCGGGAAAGCCACGACCGCTTTCAGCAGATCATCGCCTATTTCGAAGAAAAAATGGCAACCCGGAAGACGAAACTGCTCTGGGGCACCGCCAACATGTTCAGCCACCGCCGCTGGATGTCCGGCGCCTCGACCAACCCCGACCCCGAGGTCTTTGCATATGCCGCCGCCACGGTGAAGATGTGCTTGGACGCGACCCATCGACTCGGCGGGCAGAACTACGTCCTATGGGGCGGGCGCGAGGGGTATGAAACTCTGCTCAACACCGACCTGGGCGCCGAACTCGACCACATGGGCCGGTTCCTGAACATGGTCGTCGACTACAAGCACAAGATCGGCTTCACCGGCGCCATCCTGGTGGAACCCAAGCCGCAGGAACCGTCCAAGCACCAATACGACTACGACGTCGCCACCTGCTTTGGCTTCCTCCAGAAATACGGGCTCGAGAAAGAGGTGAAGCTGAACATCGAACAGGGCCACGCCATCCTGGCCGGGCACAGCTTCGAGCACGAGATCGCCCTCGCGGCCAGCCTCGGCGTCTTCGGTTCCATCGACATGAACCGCAACGACTACCAGTCCGGCTGGGACACCGACCAGTTCCCCAACAACACCCCCGAGGTGGCGCTGGCCTATTACCACATCCTCAAGGCCGGGGGGTTCACCACCGGGGGCACCAACTTCGACGCCAAGATCCGGCGTCAGTCGCTGGACGCAGAGGATTTGGTCGCCGCCCATGTCGGCGGCATGGACATCTGCGCCCGCGGCCTCAAGGCAGCGGCGGCGATGATCGAGGACGGCGGTTTGGACAAGGCGCTGGCCGACCGCTACGCCGGCTGGGCCACGGAAGAGGGCAGGGGCATCCTCGCCAGCGACCTCGACAGCCTCTCGGCGCGCGTCCTGTCGGGCGAGATCGACCCGCAGCCCCGCTCGGGCCGGCAGGAGATCCTGGAAAACTACGTCAACCGCTTCGTCTGATGGGGCGCGGCGCCGGAGATTGGCGTCTTCTGGATCGGATCGCTGCCGCGATCCGACCGGCGGGGGCTCTGCGCCCGCACCCCCGGAGTATTTGGAAAGAGAAGATGCAGGCAGGCGGTCTGGCCCTCGCCGCGCTGCTCGGGCTCACGACCGCCGCCACCGCCGGCCCGCTGCCGCGCGATGAACCTACCTTTCGCCCGGTCGTTCCCGCCGAGGCCGCGCTGGGCCGGCTGCTGTTCTATGACCCGATCCTCAGCGGCAACCGCGAGGTCTCTTGCGCCACCTGTCACCACCCGCGCTTCGCCACCTCGGACGGCCTCTCGCTCGGCATGGGCGACGGCGGCATCGGCCTCGGCCCCGACCGCCAGATCGACCCGGCCAACCCGCCCGAAAAGCGCATCCCGCGCAACTCTCCGGCGCTCTTCAACCTGGGCGCCACCGAATTCACCCATTTCTTCGCCGACGGCCGGCTGGAAGACGACCCGACCCGCCCGCATGGCATCCGCACCCCGCTGGGCGAGGACATGGCCGCGGGCTTTGACAACGCCCTCTCGGCGCAGGCGATGTTCCCCGTCCTCTCGCCGGACGAGATGGCGGGCCACTACACCGAGAACGACGTGGCAAAGGCCGTCCGGCTCGGTTTGCTCACCGGCGAGGGCGGCGCCTGGTCGATCCTGTCCGCGCGCGTCGAGGCGATCCCCGCGTATCGCGCCGCCTTCGACGAGGTGATCGGCCCGCGCCCCGTCGCCTTCGCCGATATCGCCAATGCGCTCGCGGCCTTCATCGCGCTGGAATGGCGCGCCGACGACAGCCCCTTCGACCGCTATCTGCGCGATGGCACCCCGCTGGAGCCGATGGCGGCCCAGGGTATGGAGCTGTTCTACGGCAAGGCCGGCTGCGATGCCTGCCACTCCGGGCGCTTCCAGACCGACCACGGCTTTCACGCCATCGCCATGCCGCAGATCGGCCCCGGCAAGGCCGCGCGCTTCGAGCGTCACAACCGCGATGTCGGCCGGATGCGCGTCACGGGGGATGAGCGCGACGCCTATGCCTTCCGCACGCCGCCGCTGCGCAACGTCGCCCGGACCGCGCCCTATGGCCATGCCGGCGCCTATGCGACGCTTGACGCGGTGATCCGCCACCATCTCTCGCCCCGCGCCGCGCTCGCCGCCTATGATCCGGCGCAGCGGCTGCTGCCCGCGATGGCGGTGCAGAGTGACCTGGCGATCCTCGAATCCCCCGAGGAAGTGCAGGCCATCGCCGCCGCCAGCAGCCTTGCCCCGTCACAGCTGACCGACAGCGAAATCGCCCAGCTGGTCGCCTTCCTGAACGCGCTCACCGACACCGCCAGCCTGCCGGGCCGTCTCGGCATCCCCGACACCCTGCCCAGCGGCCTGCCGGTGGCGCGTTAGGCGAAGCCGACCGACACCGCGCCGAAACGGCCGAAATCGGCCTCGATCCGCGCGCCCGGCGGGCATTCGACCGGCCGGATGAACGACCCCGACAGCACCACGTCCCCCGCCTCGATCTGCTGGCCGTATTGCGCCATCCGCCGCGCCAGCCACAGCACCGAGGTCACCGGATCGTTCAGCACACCCGCGCCCAGCCCGGTTTCCTCGACCACCCCGTCGCGTGTCACCACCGCGCCGACCCAGCGCAGGTCGAAGGCGTCGATGGCATGGCGCTGCGCCCCCAGCACGATCCCCGCATTGGCGGCGTTGTCGGAAATCGTATCGGTGATGATCCGCGCCCGGCCCGTCGCCGGATCGGCGCGCAGGATGCGGGTGTCGAGAATCTCCAGCGACGGCGCGACGCTCTCGGTCGCTGCGATCACATCCTCGCCAGTCTCGGCGCCCGCCAGCGGGGCCTTCATGACGAACGCAATCTCCGCCTCGACGCGCGGCTGGATGAACCGCCCCGCCGGCACCATCGCGCCGTCCTCGAAAACCATGTCGTCCAGCAAGACCCCGCTGTCCGGCGTGTCGATCTTCAGCGCGTCCTGCATCGCCCGGCTGGTCAGGCCGATCTTCCAGCCGATCCGCTTGCGCCCCGCCTGCATCTTCCGCGCCACCAGCGCCGCCTGCACCGCATAGGCGTCGTCCATCGTCATGCCGGGATAGGCCAGCGACAGCAGCCCGCACTGCTTGCCGGTCTCCTCCGCCTCGAAAAGGGCGGCAGCGGCCTGCGCCACCTGCTCGGGCGTCATGCCTCGTCCTCCACCGTATTGCGCAGCACGCCGATCCCCTCCGCCTCGACCTCGATCACGTCCCCAGGCTTCAGGTATCGCGGCGGATCGAACCGCGCCCCCGCGCCGGTCGGCGTGCCGGTGACGATGATGTCGCCCGGCACCAGCGTGGTGAAGGTCGAGATATAGGCGATCTGCCGCGCCACCGGGAAGATCATCCGCCCCGTCCGGTCGTCCTGCCGCACCTCGCCATTCACCCGCGTCATCAGCCGCACATCCTCGATCTGCGCGGGATGCGTGAAGGGCACCAGCCAGGGCCCCATCGCCCCTGAGGAATCGAAGTTCTTGCCCTGCGTCACATTGAACTTGGCATGGCGCACCCAGTCGCGCAGCGTGCCTTCGTTGCAGAGCGTCAGGGCGGCGATATGGCTCAGCGCCCGATCCTGGGGGATATGCCGCCCGCCCTTGCCGATGACCACCGCGATCTCGCCCTCATAATCCAGCTGCTCCGACGCCTTCGGACGGATCAGCGCCCGCCCGTGCCCGGTGAACGATCGCGGAAAGCGAATGAACAGCGACATGTTCGCCGGCGCCTCCTGCCCATCCTTGTATTCCGCGTTGCGGTCCGGAAAGTTGACGCCGACGCAGATGATCTTTTCCGGCGCCGGGATCGGGATGTCATAGGTGAACTCGCGATGCGTCACCGCGCGCCCCTGCGCCGCCTGCGCCAGCGCGTGCAGCCCGTCTGCCGCGATCACCTCGCGCAGGGTCGGCCATTGCGGGAACTCCGGCGACAGCGCCACCGCGCCCCCCTCGGTGATCGCGCCATAGAAGGTCTGCCCTCCGGCGGTATAGGTCGCAAACCGGCTCATGTCAGACCCCTCGCAATCTCGGTGATGACGCCATGCGCCATCATCACATCCTCCTCCGTCGTCTCGAACTGTCCGGCCTGGAAGCGGATCACGAAAGACCCGTCCACCCGCGTCTGCGTCAGGTAGATGCGCCCGTCGTCGTTGATCGCATTGACCAGCCGCAGGTTCAGCGCGTCCAGATCATCCACACCCTCGGGCGCATAGCGGAAGGTGAACAGCGACCACATCGGCTGCGTGACGATCTCGAAATCCGCTTCCGCCGCCAGCCGCTCGTGCAACTGCCGCGCCCAGGCGACATGGTTGCGCAACCGGGTCCGCAGCCCCTCCAGCCCATAGGCCCGCAGCACGAACCAGATCTTCAGCGCGCGAAAGCGGCGGCCCAGCGGCACCGACCATTCCGAATAGTTGATGATCCCGTCCGCCCCGTGGGTCTTCAGATACTCCGGGCTGATTGCCAGCGTCTTCACCAGATCGTCCGGGTTCTTCAGGAAATGCGCCGAACAGTCGAACTGCACCCCCAGCCACTTGTGCGGGTTGAAGACGATGCTGTCGGCGCGCTCGACGCCTTCCCACAGGGGCCGGAACTCCGGACAGATCATCGCCGATCCGGCCCAGGCGGCGTCGACATGGCTGAAAAGCCCATGCCGCTCCGCCACATCCAGACAGGCCGCCACCGGATCGGTCGCCCCCGTCCCGGTACCGCCAACACAGAGGATCACGCCACAGGGCGTCAGCCCCGCCGCCTTGTCCGCAACAATCGCCGCCTCCAGCGCCGCCGGATCCATCCCCCGCTGCGCCCCCTTGATCGGCACCCTTACCAGATTGGCCTGCCCGATCCCCGAGACCCAGATCGCCCGGTCGATCGAGGTATGCACCTCGGACGAGGCATAGACCCGCAGCCGCGCGTTCCCCGCCAGCCCCTCGCTGTTGCCGGTCCAGTTCAGCGCCTTCTCCCGCATGGTGAGGACAGCGGCCAAAGTCGCTGAGGAGGCCGAATCCTGGATCACCCCCTGAAACGGCTGCGGCAGTCCCAGCGCCTGCCGCAGCCAGTCCATCATCCGGGTTTCCATCTCGGTCGCCGCGGGCGAGGTCTGCCACAACATGCACTGCGGGGCGAGCGCCACCGCCAGGAACTCGGCGAGAACCGAGGCCGGCGCGGCGTTCGAGTTGAAATAGGCAAAGAACCGCGGGTGCTGCCAATGGGTGATCCCCGGCATCACGACATCCTCGAAATCGCGGAAAACATCCTCCAGCGCTTCCGCGCCTTCAGGCGGTGCCAGCGGCAGCGCGTTCAGCACCTCGCCCGGCCGGGTCCGCGCCCGCACCGGACGCTCCCCCACCGTCTGGTGATAGTGCTGCGCCCACTCCGCCACCCGCGCGCCCCAGGCGCCGAACTCGTTCCACTGCATCCCCTGCCTCGCTCGGCGCCGGCCGCTGTCCCGGCCAGGCCCTTCTCTGGTTCACAAACACCTTGGGGGTGAATTGGCCGAAGGCCAAGAGGGGGCAAGGCCCCCTTCCACCCCCGCCGCCCTCACGGCGCGATGATCGGCTGCGCCTTCAGGTCCGACGCCACCGGTTCCACCCCCTCGAAGGCCGAGCCTTCCTCGAACCAGCTCTTCGGCGCCGGCGCGCCCCACAGCGTTTGGCGCTGCGGGTCCTTCAGATCCCAGCGGATCGGCTCGAGGTCGGGATCGACCGTCTGATAATCCGAGCAGTAGATCTCGATCCGGTGCCCGTCCGGGTCGCGCACGTACAGGAAGAATGCATTCGAGATGCCATGCCGCCCCGGCCCCCGCTCGATGTTGGGCAGATATCCGGTGGTGCTCATCAGGTCGAGCAGGTCGATGATGTTCAGCGGCGTCGGCACCCAGAAGGCGGTGTGATGCAGGCGCGGGCCCAGCCCGTTGGTGAAGGCCACGTCATGCACGCCGCCCTTGCGGTGCATCCAGGCCGCCCACAGCCGCCCCGTCTCGCTGTCCTCGGTGTATTCCGTCACCCGGAAGCCGATCTCGTTGTAGAAGCCGACCGAGGCGTCGACGTCCGAGGCGAACATGTTGAAATGGTCGATCCGCAGCGGCTTTACCCCGTTGTAGAGCCTGTATTTCTGGTGGATCGGCGCCAGCCGGTCCATCTTCACGTAGAACTCCAGCGGAATGCCCCAGGGATCGCGGGTGCGCAGCGTCCGCCCCATGAAGGGCTGCGCGACCCATTCCACCGGCAGGCCCTTGCCCTCGAAGAACGCCGCGGCCCTGTCCAGATCTTCCTCGTCGAACAGCTTGAACCCCAGCACGCCCACCGAGGGCGCCTCCGCCTTCACCAGCGCGATGCAGTGATGCCCCCGTTCCTCCATCGCGCGCAGGTAGATCGTCTCGTGATCCTCGTCCGTCACCTGCAACCCAAGCGTATCGACATAGAAGGCGCGCGAGGCGGCGAGGTCGATCACGCGGTATTCGACGTGGGACAGCCGCACGATGTTGAAGGGTGGGTAGAGATTGGGGGCCGGAACGGGCATGTCTTGGTCTCCTCCTGCGGCGGCGTGATCCACTTGAGCGCGTGCCGCGCGTTCGATTGTCTGCGATGAGGCGCTCTGCCCCTCAAACTCCCCGGAGTATTTCCGAAGAAAAGAAATCAGGCGCCAAGGCGGGGAATCCTGTGCTGGCCGGTCGCCAGACCGATATGCTTGGTCTCCATGTAGAAATCGAACGACCAGTCGCCGCCGTCGCGCCCGATCCCGCTGGCCTTGACCCCGCCGAAGGGGGTTGGCAGGTGTCGCACGTTCTCCGAATTCACCCAGATCATCCCCGCCTCCAGCCTGTCGGTAAAGCGCAGCGCGCGGGTCAGGTCGTTGGTCCAGACATAGGCGGTCAGCCCATAGGGGATGTCGTTGGCGATCTGCAGCGCCTCGGCCTCGTCCTCGAAGGTGATGGCCGTCAGGACGGGTCCGAAGATTTCTTCCTGCGCGATCTTCATGTCGTTCTGCGCCCCGGTGAACAGCGTCGGCGCCACATACCAGCCGGTGTCGCCCACCCGCGCGCCCCCTGCGGCGATGGTCGCGCCTTCGCTGCGCGCGGTCTCGAAATAGGAACAGACCTTGTCGAAATGGGTCTTGTGGATCAGCGGCCCCACCTCGGTCGCCGGATCCAGCGGGTGGCCGACCTTTATGCGCTTCACCCGCTCGGTCAGCTTCGCCACGAACCCCGCCGCCACCGAACTCTCCACCAGCAGCCGCGAGGAGGAGGTGCAGCGCTCGCCGTTCAGCGAGTAGATCATGAAGATCGCGGCATCCAGCGCGCGGTCGAGGTCGGCATCGCCGAAGACCACCACCGGGTTCTTGCCGCCAAGTTCGAAATGCACCCGCTTCAGCGTGTCGGCGCCCTGCTTCATGATCATCGACCCGGTGCGGCTCTCGCCGACAAAGGCGATGGCGCGGATGTCCGGGTGCTCGGTCAGCGCGCGCCCGGCATCCTCGCCAAAGCCGTTGACCAGGTTCCACACCCCATCGGGCAGCCCGGCCTCCTGCGCGATCTCGGCCAGCAGCCGCGCGGTCAGGGGCGAGAATTCGGCCGGCTTGTGCACCACCGTGCAGCCTGCCGCCAAGGCAGGGGCAATCTTCCAGGTCGACAGCATGAAGGGCGTGTTCCAGGGCGTGATCACTCCCACCGGGCCAATCGGCACCCGTGTGGTCAGGTTCATCAGCGTGTCCGAGGGCAGCACCTGCCCGTCGCGCGCCCCGGGCGCGCGGTCGGCGAAAAACCGGAAGTTCTCGGCCCCCCGCAGCGCCGCCTTGGACATGAACCGCAGCGCCTGCCCGGTGTCCCAGCATTCGCACAGCGCGATTTCCTCGGCGCGGGCGACAATACCGTCGGCGATCCTGTGCAGAATCTTCTTGCGCTCGGTCCCGCCCATGTCGCGCCAGGCCGGAAAGACCGCCTTGGCGGCCCTGGCCGCCGCATCCACATCCGCCGCGCCGCTCTTGGCCACCGCGCAGATATGGCTCTCGTCCACCGGAGAGGCATTGTCGAACGTCGCGCCCGACTGCGCCGGCACGGTCTCGCCGCCGATCAGGTTCATCACCCCGTCACGGCGGAACCGCTCCAGCAGGCCGCCCAGGCGGTCGAGGTTGGTGGCGAGATCACTCATGGCTGCCGTCCCCTTTCAGATGGTTGCGGATGGTGCCCGTCTTGGGCGAAAGTTCGGGGTCGATGTCGCGCATTTCGAAGGACAGCGCGATGGAATGCTGTGCCATCGCCGGCGCCAGAAACGCCTCGGCCGCCGCGAAGACATGCGCCGTGGCGGCCTTGCGCGTCGCCAGATCGCGCCCGCCGCGCAGGCGCAGCGCGATGTCGACATAGCCGTGCTGCGGATCGCCATCGGCGATGCTGACATGATCGGCCCGGATCGCGCGCACCCGCACCCCCGCCATCGGCAGCACCCCGGTCTCTATCGCCGCCCGCCGCAACACGTCGCACAGCGCGCCGATATCGACACGGCCTTCCATGTTGGCGGAATAGTCCACGGTGATATGCGGCATCTTCGGCAGTCTCCCCACGCGCCGATTTAGTTAACGTGTTTAGCAATCTTCCCGCAACAGTCAAGGGCGCCCCTTTGCGCCGCCCCTTTCATCACGATTGCACAGTTTGCGCGGATCGGCAAAACTGCTGCATGGCAAAAACGCTCTTGTCGACGTCCCGATCGCTTCCCATCGCCCTGCTGCGCGCGCGCGAGCGGGTCATGGGGCCCATCCGCAACCAGCTCTCCACCGTCGGCGTGACAGAACAGCAATGGCGCGTCCTGCGGGTGCTGCAGGAAGACGGCCCGATGGAACCGACGCGGATCGCCGAGCAGGCCTGCCTGCTGCTGCCCAGCCTCACCCGCATGTTGCAGAAGCTCGAAGAAAAGAAACTGATCCAGCGCAAACCCGACAAGACCGACCGTCGCCGGCAGGTCGTGCGCATCACCCCGCGCGGCAGCCGCCTGATCGACGAGAACCTGGAACGCAATCTGGAGCTTATGGAACAGGTCCGCCAGCGGATGGGGGTCGACCGCTACGACGCCCTGCTCGACCTGCTGAACGCGCTCGACCAGCTGGGCCCGCCCGAGGACAAGGGCGACTGAGCGGCGCCCCGCCGCAGCGCAGCTCCGCCATTGCCCCGCCCGGCCCGCACGCTAGACTGGGGCAAAACCGCAGCAAGTCGGGACAAGGGCAGTATGGGCAATTTCATCAACACCACAATTCCACGGCGGGCCATGCTCGCCGGACTGGGCTGCGGGCTGCTCGCGGCCTGCACCAATCCGACCGGCCCGGCCTTCACGCCCGCGCCGCGCAGTAGCGCCACCTGGACCACTGCGCCCAATTCGGGGTTCGACGCCTGGGTCGCCGGCTTCCGCACACGCGCGCTGTCGCAGGGCATTTCCGGCCCGGTCTTCGACAGCGCCTTCCGCGGCGCGGGCTACCTGCCCTCGGTGGTCGAACGCGACCGCAACCAGACCGAATTCACCCGAACGCTGGAAGACTACATCGCCATCGCCGCCTCGGACGAACGCATCGCCAAGGGCCGCGCCGCGCTCAGCCGCCACGCCACCACCCTGCGCGCCATCGAATCGCGCTATGGCGTGCCCGCCAATGTGGTCGTCGCGGTCTGGGGGCTTGAGAGCTTTTATGGCGAAAGGCGCGGCGACGCCCCGGTGATCGCCTCACTGGCCACGCTCGCCTATGACGGCCGCCGCGGCGCCTTTTTCGAAAGCCAGCTGATCGCAGCGCTCAAAATCCTGCAGAACGGCGATATCACCCCCTCGGGCATGACCGGCAGCTGGGCCGGCGCGATGGGCCACACCCAGTTCATCCCGACCTCGTACCTGGCCTATGCGGTCGACTTCAACGGTGACGGCCGCCGCGACATCTGGTCGGACGATCCGACCGACGCGCTGGCCTCCACCGCCGCCTATCTCTCGCGCTCGGGCTGGGTGCGCGGCCAGCCCTGGGGGGGCGAGCTCGGCTCGGCCGCAGCGAAGTCCGGCACGCCCGTCTCGGTGATCCAGCCCCAGCCCGGCGGTCCGCAATTCGCGGTCTTCCGCAACTTCGGCGTCATCAAGCGCTACAACAACTCCGACCTCTACGCGATCGGCGTCGGCCACCTGTCCGACCGTCTGGCCGGGGGCGGCCCGCTCAGGACCCAGTTCGGCCCCGACGCGCGCGGGATGACTCTGAACGACCGCAAGGCCCTGCAACAGCGCCTCACCGCGCGCGGCTTCGACACCGGCGGCAGCGACGGTGTGATCGGCCCCAAGACCGAATCCGCCATCCGCGACTTCCAGCGCAGCAACGGCCTGCCCCAGACCGGCGAACCCTCGATGGACCTGCTGCGCCGGCTGGGCTGAGGGCAGGGGGGCCTAGCGCATCAGCCAGGCAAAGGCGTTGCGCAGCGCCGCCTGTCCGCCGCGCTCCAGCGGCGCGCCATGCGCCATGACCAGCCGCTGCGCCGGCCACCCGAGGATGCGCCCGACGCCCGCGCGGGCGGCCGCCCGGTCCGTCGTCGCCATGCGGAACTTGCGCGGCACCGAGGGCGCATTCGCCGTCATCAGATCCAGCCGCGCCACCAGCGCCCGCCACCCGTGAAACCATCCCGCCGGGATCTGCTGCACCAGATCCGTCACCAGCACCGTGGCCGAGCGGCGGTGAAAGAACACCACCTCGGTGGTGATCCGGTTCCCGCGCACCACCACCTGATCGAAAGCGCCGGCCCAGTCCCGATCCGCGTCATCCCCCAGCGTCGCATGGATCGCCGTCCCCGCCACCTCTGCGGTCAGCCCCGGCGCGCCGTGCACCCGCGCCTCGGGCCATGCCGCCGCCCATTCGGCAAGGAAGGTGTGGTGCAGGCTGTTGGGCGCGATCACATAGCGCACGGGGCCGAGCGCCTCCACCGCGCCGCGCACCTCCCGCGTCAGCGCCACCGGCGACCAGACCCACAGCCCGCCGTCCCCCGGCAACCGCACGACTGCCATCCGCGTCGGAAACCGGAACCCCGCCGCGCCGGTCACCGCCGGCCCGTCGCACAGCCAGAGATCGGGGCCGAACTGTCGCACGCTCAAACCTGTCCTGAACACCTCTGCGCCCAGGCTAGGCCCCGCCACCCGGATTGTCCAAGCCAACCGCACCCTCGCCCCCCGGAAAATCGCGCTGGCAAATCGCCCGCGCCCGCCCTAGCGTCCGCGACATGAGCACGGACGACATACACGACAGCGCCTATTCCTGGCTGCGCCTCTGCATCACCATGGTCATCGCCATGGTCGCCAATGTCGGGATCTGGGCGATCATCCTCGTCCTGCCCTCGGTCGAGACCGAATTCGGCGCCACCCGGGCCGAGGCCTCGCTCGCCTATACCATGACGATGATCGGCTTTGCCCTCGGCAACCTGCTGATCGGCCGCATCGTCGACCGCTTCGGCGTGACGCTGGCGCTGATCGCCGCCGCGCTGACCTCGGCCGTGGCCTATCTGCTGGTGATGGCCGCGCCCACGATGGGCCTGCTCTCCACCGCCCACCTGCTGCTGGGCCTCGGCACCGCCGCCGGCTTCGGCCCGCTGATGGCCGACATCTCGCACTGGTTCCTGCGCCGGCGCGGCATCGCGGTCGCACTGGTCGCCAGCGGCAACTACATCTCGGGCGGCATCTGGCCCAGCCTGCTCACCCCGATGCTGACCAATGGCGACTGGCGGCAGGTCTACCTGCTGCTCGCCGGGGTCACCGTCGCCACCGTGATCCCGCTCGCCCTGCTGCTGCGCCGCCGCCTTCCGGAAGAGGCGCACGGCCGCGCCCAGGCCGCATCCGACCTCAAGGCGCTCAGCGCCGGCTTTTCGCCGCGCGCGCTGCAATGGCTGCTCGGCCTCGCCGGGATCGGCTGCTGCATCGCCATGTCGATGCCGCAGGTACATATCGTCGCCTATTGCATCGGCCTCGGCTACGGCCCCGCCGTCGGCGCCGACCTGCTGTCGCTGATGCTGCTCGGCGGCGCGGTCAGCCGGATCGTCTTCGGCCTCGTCGCCGACCGCCTCGGCGGCGTGCGCACCGTGCTGGTCGGCGCGCTGCTCCAGGCCCTCGCCCTCGCGCTCTACCTGCCCTGGGACGCGATGGTGCCGCTCTACATCATCAGCCTCGTCTTCGGCCTCTCGCAAGGCGGCATCGTCCCCAGCTACGCCCTCATCGTGCGCGAATACATGCCCGCCCGCGAAGCCGGCGCCCGCGTCGGCTTCGTCCTGATGATGACCATCCTCGGCATGGCCATCGGAGGCTGGATGTCCGGCTGGATCTTCGACCTCTCCGGCAGCTACCACCTGGCCTTCCTGAACGGGGTGCTCTGGAACGGGCTGACGATTGCGATCATGCTCCTGCTGCTGGCGAGGTCGCGGCCGAGGGGGGCGAGGGGTGTGGTGGCTTAGGGCAACGGCTGCGCTCGAACCCTTGCGCCAAGTCTGCTGCCCGCGGGAGAACCGTCCGCTTCGGAGGTCGGCTTGGCGGACGACGCCGACCCCGCAGGCGTCACATTCGCCTTTTATGTGTCGGTAGGTGTCTCGTCCCAAAGATAGGGTTCATCTGCCGGTGCAGCCAACCAGTTAAGGGCATGGTGACGTTCCACTACGACGTCCATATTCAAGCCGGCGGGCATCGCTTGGCCCTTCATTGATGCCTCTCGCGCTGCCCAGTGCAAACGATAGGTAAAGTCCGACTCGTCAAGTATCTCGGATTGGGATCGCAGCAGAACACCGTTCAGAAAGCTCGCACGGTCCCCCGTATGAAAAATGCTCCAGAATGCATTCCAGTCGCAACTTGTCGACGGAAACAACAACTCATCGTATCTCCCGGCGGCCCACAGCAAGGCATGGCCAGCCTCGGCTCGCCAAGAGAATTGTAGTCTGGCGTTTTCTGAAGGTTCCCGATCAAGAATGAATGTGGACTCCTTTGGAGAGAGTTCCTTTTCGACGCCATAGTGCTGAACCCCTTCCAGAACGAAGTCGTGGTCCGCGCCTGCACCTTTCATGGACACGAGTGCCAGACAGATTATTCTCGTCCCTACAGCTTCCGGGGTTCGACGTTCCGTTTCTTCGACAGTTTCGATTCTTGGAAGGTAATCGATGTAGGGAACATCGTGCGCCTTCAGCCTCGCGATCGAACCCGCCTTGCGTATGTCCGCCTCTGCTTCAGGGTTCATTCGGGCCTCTCTTCTCGCCGTAATGGGGTCGCCGATCCATTTTGCAGCGTCTACGTCTGGAAATCAAAGGCCGCGCTCGCCTCCGACCCCCAATTCCAGCCTCGCGCACCCTGCGCCTGCCCCGAAACCGCGCGCGCCCAGAGCGGAGCAATGGTGTGGAACGTCAGGCCACGCCTTACCGCAAGCCGATGTCCCCTCATGGGAAAGCGTCCCGGACCTACGCCCCCTCACCCCCCAGATGCCGCTCCCCCCGTTCCCGCGCCAGCCGCATCTGCCGGGTCCGCTCCCGGAACCGGGCCTTGTCCGCCTCGCTCGTCTCGCTGAAACAGTGGTGGCACGACACCCCCGCCTCATACTCCGCCCGCTCCATATCCGCCGCCTCCAGCGGCCGCCGGCAGCCGTGGCACAGCAGGTGGTCGCCGGGCTTCAGGCCGTGGCCGACGCTGATCCGCCCGTCGAAGACAAAGCAGTCGCCCTGCCAGGCGCTCTGATCCTCGGGCACCTCCTCCAGATACTTCAGGATGCCGCCCTTCAGGTGATAGACCTCGGCCACCCCCTGACCCAGCAGGTAGTTCGTCGACTTCTCGCAGCGGATCCCCCCGGTGCAGAACATCGCGATCCGCTTGTTGTGGAACCGCTCGCGGTTCGCCTCCCACCAGGCCGGAAACTCGCGGAACGACCGGGTGCCCGGATCGACCGCGCCCTCGAAGGTCCCGATCGCCACCTCGTAGTCGTTGCGCGTGTCGATCACAGCCACGTCGGGCTGGCGGATCAGGTCGTTCCAGTCCTCGGGCGCCACGTAATGCCCGGTGCCGGCCAGCGGGTCGACATCGGGCTGGCCCATCGTGACGATCTCTTTCTTCAGCCGGACCTTCAGCTTGCCGAAGGGTTCGGCTTCGGCCTGCGCCTCCTTCCACTCCAGCCCGGCGCAGCCGGGCAGGGCGCGGATATGCGCCAGCACGGCGTCGATCCCCGCGCGCGGCCCCGCGATGGTGCCGTTGATCCCCTCGCGCGCCAGCAGCAGCGTGCCCTTCACGCCCTGCGCGCGGCACAGCGCCGCCAGCGGCTCTTTCAGCGCGGCGGGGTCGTCGAAACGGGCGAAGTGATAAAGCGCGGCGATGGTGAACATGGCCGGCTGTCTAGGCCGCGCCGCGCGTCCGGGCAAGCCCACCGATTGACGCGGGCCCCTCCCGCCCCTACCGATGGACCAGCAGAAGGAGACCGCCATGACCCGCGCCCTCATCGTGATCGACGTCCAGAACGACTTCTGCCCCGGCGGCGCGCTGGCGGTGCCCTTCGGCGACGCCGTGGTCGCGCCGATCAACGCGATGATGGACAGCTTCGACGCGGTGATCCTGACGCAGGACTGGCACCCGGCCGGCCATTCCTCCTTCGCCTCCTCCCATCCCGGCGCCGCGCCCTATGCGGTGGTGCAGATGGATTACGGCGACCAGGTGCTCTGGCCCGACCACTGCATCCAGAACAGCCCCGGCGCGGCCTTCCATCCGGGCCTGCGTACCGATGCCGACATGATCCTGCGCAAGGGCTTCCGCCCGGCCATCGACAGCTATTCCGCCTTCTTCGAGAACGACCGCACCACGCCCACCGGGCTGGACGGCTACCTGCGCACACGGGCGATTTCGGAACTGGTCCTCGTCGGGCTGGCCACCGATTTCTGCGTCAACTACTCGGCCGTCGATGCCGCCCGGCTCGGCTATTCCGTCACCGTCGCTCTGAACGCCTGCCGGGGCATCGACCTCGACGGCTCGCTCGCCGCGGCCGAGGTGGCGATGCGCGAGGCCGGGGTGCGCCTGACCTCCGGCTGAGGTCGTCCTTTCTTAACCGGCTGCGGGCTATCAAGGGGCAAGGACTACCCTTTCCCGGATCCGCCATGCTGGATGCCCCCGACCCCCGGCCCCCCGATATCGAGGCCGAATTCTCGCCCGAGAACCTGCTCGCGCGTTATGCGCGCGGCCGGGTCGCGCATGTCGGCAGCCGGCAGGTGCTCACCATGGCCGGCGGGCTGACCCTGACCGCGGTCGAGGGGCTGGTGGCCGGCGTGATCGCCATGGCGATCGCGCTCGCGGGCGAACTGGTCGACTGCCTGCTGCTCGCGCGGGTGCCCGCTCTGCTGGCGCGCGGCATGCCCTTTGCCCGCCTTTCCCGTCTGGTGACCGCAACCGCGACCCTTCAGGCGATGTCCATCGCCGCCTGTGTGCTGATGGCCTGGTTCGCCGCCAACGCCCATGCGCCGCTTTTCGCCCTCGCCTTTCTGGCCGGTGCGGCCGTCAACGCCGGCATCGTCCTGCCGTTTCACCGGGGCGCGGCGCTCAGCCGTCTGATGATCTATGCGATCACGCTGGTCGTCGGGTTCAGCGGCCAGGTCCATACCGAACACCCCGGTCACGTCGAACTCATCCTGAATGCCTCGGGTGCGGCGGTGCTGGTCTTTCTGGTCCATGTGATGCTGAATTTCGCGCTCACCGGAACCGCCCGCAACCGGCAGCACCTGCTCGAGATGGCCGAACACCGCCACCAGCTCGAAGTTGCAAACCATCGCCTCCGTCGCAGCCAGAAAGAGGCGCAGCGCCTCGCGCTGGTCGCCCGCCACGCCAACGACAGCGTGCTGCTGCTCGATGCCCACGGGCGGATCACCTGGGTCAACGACGCCTTCACCCGCATCACCGGATATCCTTTGGCCGAGGCGGCAGGCCAGCGGCCCGGCGATCTGCTGAACGGTCCCGAAACCAGCGCCGAAACCATCGCTGCGATCCGCGCGGCCGCATCGGCAGGTCGCCCCTTCCGCGGCGAAATCCGCAACCGCATCCGCGACGGCACCTATGTCTGGATCGACTCCAATCAGGTGCCGGTGCTCGATGCCGACGGCCGCCCCGAGATGTTCATCGCGGTCGAACGCGACGTGACCGAGGCGCGCCGCGTCGCCTCGGACCTCGCCCGCGCCAAGGACCGGGCCGAGGCCGGCGCGCGGGTCAAGGCCGAGTTCCTGGCCAACATGAGCCACGAGATCCGCACGCCGATGAACGGCATCACCGGCATGGCCGAATTGCTCTGCGACACCGACCTGACCGCCGACCAGCGACTCTATGCCGAAACCATCCACGACGCCGCGCAGTCTCTGCTCGGGCTGATCGACGACATCCTCGATCTCTCGCGCCTCGACGCCGGCAAGCTGTCGATCGTGCCGGCCGATTTCGACCTGCGCGCCTGTCTTGACAGCGTCATCGCCATGTTTCGCGCCCAGGCCGGGCGCAAGGGGCTGGCGCTCACCCTGCGGGTCGACCCGCAGGTGCCGCGCTTTGTCACCACCGATGACACCAGGTTGCGGCAGATCCTGGTGAACCTCATCGGCAACGCCATCAAGTTCACCCAGACGGGCGGGGTCGACGTCACCGTCCGCCTCTCCGAACCGCCGGATCGGCTGGCCATCTCCGTCACCGACAGCGGTATCGGCATCGCTCCGGACCACCTCGACCACATCTTCCAGCGATTCAGCCAGGCCGAATCCGACACCACGCGGCGCTTTGGCGGCAGCGGTCTGGGGCTGACCATCTCGCACATGCTGGCCAACTCCATGGGCGGGACCATCGAGGTGCGCTCGTCCCCCGGCGCCGGATCGTGCTTTACTCTCTCGCTGCCGCTCGTCCTCGCCGCCGGTCCGCCCGCGCCGCCCCCCGAAGAGGTCGTCCCCGACCCCGCCAGTCTTGCCGGACGGCGCGTGCTGGTGGCCGAAGACAATCAGGTCAACCGCCTGCTCGTGCAGCGCTTTCTGCACGATCTGCCCGTGACGCTGCACTTCGCCCGCAACGGTCGCGAGGCGGTCGAAATGACCCGCAGCCTCGGACCCGACATCGTGCTGATGGACATGTCGATGCCCGAGATGAACGGGATCGAGGCCACCCGCGCCATCCGCGGCGCCGGTGTGGCCCAGCCGGCCATCGTGGCGCTGACCGCCAATGCCTTCGAGGCCGACCGCGCCGCCTGTCTGGCCGCCGGGATGGACGGTTTCCTCACCAAACCCGTCCGCCGGGCCGAGCTGGTCCGCGTGCTGGCGCAGTACAATCCCCGCCCGGGGGGACCCGCAGCGCATTGATTCCGCTTGGATAGCCCGCCTCGTCGTGTAACTTGCGCGGCAATAACCCTGACCGGGGAGGCGGGACTTTGGACATCGCGGCACGCGTCTACAATCACAAGTGGAAGATCGATCCGATCATCCGCTCCCTGATCGACACCGATTTCTACAAGCTGCTGATGTGTCAGTCGGTGTTCCGCAACAAGCCCGACACGCGCGTCACCTTCTCGCTGATCAACCGCTCCAAGCATGTGCCGCTTGCCCGGCTGATCGACGAGGGCGAGCTGCGCGAACAGCTCGACCACATCCGCTCGCTCTCGCTCAGCCGCGGCGAAAGCACCTGGCTGCGCGGCAATACCTTCTATGGCAAGCGCCAGATGTTCCGCCCCGACTTCATGGAGTGGTTCGAGGGCCTGCGCCTTCCGCCCTACTTTCTCGAACGCAAGGGCGACCAGTACGAACTGACCTTCGAAGGCGCCTGGCCCGAGGTGATGCTCTGGGAAATCCCGGCCCTCGCCGTCCTGATGGAACTGCGCGGCCGCGCGGTGCTGAACGCGATGGGCCGGTTCGAGCTCAAGGTGCTCTACGCCCGCGCCATGACCCGGCTCTGGGAAAAGATCGAACGCCTGCGCACGGTCGACAACCTGTCGATCGCCGATTTCGGCACCCGGCGCCGGCATTCCTTCCTCTGGCAGGACTGGTGCGTCCAGGCGATGATCGAGGGGCTGGGCAGGAAATTCACCGGCACCTCCAACTGCCTGATCGCCATGCGCCGCGAGGTCGAGGCCATCGGCACCAACGCGCACGAGCTGCCCATGGTCTATTCCGCCCTGGCCGAGACCGACGCCGAGCTCGCCCGCGCGCCCTACGAGGTGCTCTCCGACTGGCACGACGAACACGATGGCAACCTGCGCATCATCCTGCCCGACACCTATGGCACGAAGGGTTTCCTCGAGAACGCGCCCGACTGGCTGACCAAATGGACAGGCGTTCGGATCGACAGCGGCGATCCGGCCACCGGCGCCGACATCGCCATCGACTGGTGGCGCAAGCGGGGCGAGGATCCGCGCACCAAGCGGGTGATTTTCTCCGACGGGCTCGACGTCGACAAGATCGTCGAGCTGCAGGCGCAGTTCGCCGGCCGCGTCAACGTCTCCTTCGGCTGGGGCACGCTGCTGACCAACGATTTCCGCGGCCTCGCGCCCGACGATGCGCTGGCGCCCTTCTCGCTGGTCTGCAAGGCGATCAGTGCCAATGGCCGCCCCACCGTCAAGCTGTCGGACAACCCCGAAAAGGCGATGGGCCCGCCCGACCAGATCGAACGCTACAAGCGGGTCTTCGGCGTGGGCGACCAGCAGCGCATCGCCGTCGAGGTCTGAGCCGCCTCAGAACTTCGGCATCGTGAAGCAGAAGACCGCGCCGCGTGGCTGCGCCGGGCGCAGCGACAGCTGCGTGCCCCAGCGCATCACGATCCGCCGGACCAGCGCCAGGCCGACGCCCGAGACCTCGGCGTTAGCTGCGGGCTTCGACATGGTCCAGAACATGTCGAACACCCGCGCGGCATGTTCGCCCGGAATGCCGGGACCGTCATCCTCGACCTCGAAGCGGTGAATGCGCCGGTCGGCGGCATAGCGGATGATGATGTTCGGGCGATGGTCGGGGTGGTGCTTCACCGCGTTGGAAATCAGGTTGCGCAGGATGATCTCCAGCTCCACCCGCTGCGCCCGCACCACCGGGAAACTGCCCTCCAGCCGGGCCGAACCGCCCGCGGGCACATGCAGGCGCACAATCTCCTCGACCGTCCGGCGCAGGTCGACGTCACTGATCTCCTGCGCCGCGCCCTCGATCAGGATATAGCGGAACACCGCCTTGATCAGCGAATCGAGCGTTGCCGCCCGTTCGGAAATCGCACTCAGATGTTCGCGCACCGCCGGCAGCGCGGGGCCGGGCGCATCGGAGAGGTCCTCCTGCGCGAATTCCGCCAGCGCGCTGATCTGGCGGAGCGGCGCCCGCAGGTCGTGGGCCGCGACCTGGGCAAACTGTTCGATCTCATCGATCCGGCGGATGTCATGCTCCAGTTGCATCCGCATCCGCTGGCGTACCAGAACCAGCAGGCCAAAGGCCGTCAGCACCGCCAGCGCGGAGGGCATCAGATAGAGCATCACGGTGCGCTCATCGAGCGCCAGTTGCTGCGCCCTCATCCGTGCTTCGACGCGCTCGTTGATGATCTCCAGTTCCTGCAGCGAATCCTCGTCCGAAATCCGCACGGCTGCGTCGATCTCCCGCGGGCTGCGACCCTCGGCGTGCATGGCGGTGATCACGGCGATGTTGCGGCGGTAGGCTTCGACCATCTCGCGCTGCGCCGACAGCGTCAGGTTCAGATCCGCCGCCGCCACCTGCGCCTCCAGCGTGTTCAGCACCGCCGTCGCCCGCTCGGCCGAGGCGATGGCGGCGTCGCGGTAGAAGGGTTCGCCAGGGCGCAGAATCCAGTTCTTGAAATGGTGGATCAGCCCGCCGTATCCGATGGCCCGCTGATGGTCGAGCACCACACGGTGATAGGCCAACTGTCGGTCGGACAGCCGGCTCTGCTCCTGGCGAATCGACCTGAACATCACCGCGAAGACGAGAAGCGTAACAAGGGCGATGGCCAGAAAGGTCAGCGTCAACGCTTTGATATTTTGCTTCAATTGCCGTTTTGGCGTCATCGCCTTGCCTCGTGCCCTTCCTCTCGGGGTCGCGGCGCGCAGACTAATCAGCCAAACGTTAACAAGGCCCTCATGCGGGCGGAGCGGAAGCAGAAATCCGGGCCGCCCGCCGCTGACGCTGTTCGCGCCAGATCACGATCAGCCCGCCCAGCACGATCAGCAGCGCGCCGGGGAACAGATCGCTCCAGGGCGCCTCGTTGAAGAACAGCCAGCCCAGCACGAAGGCGGTCGGAATCCCGAAATACGCAAACGGCGCCAGGTTGCTCTGTTCGGTCATGCGATAGGCCACGACCATGCACAGCACCGCCAGCCCGCCGAACCCGCCCATGGCAAGGATCCACAGCAGATCTTCGCCCGTCCGCAGCCCGGAAAACCCACCCGCGACCAGCGCCAGCAGCACCGAACTCACCAGCGCCACGCCCGAGGAATAAAGGTTCGCCAGCGCGCTGGGCACATCCGGGTCCAGCCGCCGCGCCATAACGCCGGTCAGCGCATAGAACAGCGCCGCGCCCAGCGGCGCGATGGCGGCCGCGGAAAAGGTCTCGCGCCCCGGTCCCATGATCAGAACCACGCCCACAAAGCCGATCAGCACGGCGCTCCAGCGCAGCGCCCCGACCTTCTCGCCCAGGATCGGCACCGCCAGCGCGGTCATGAACATCGCATTGGAATAGCTGATCGTCGCGGCCGTCGCGAAGGCCAGCGTGCCGAGCGCATAGTAGAAACACAGCTGCGCGACGCTCACGATCAGCCCGCGCGCGCCCGCCAGCTTCCACTGCCGGATCCGCAGCCGCCGTCCGCCCGCATGCCAGGCCGGCGTCAGCCACAGCGCGATCACGCTGGGTATCAGACCCACCGTATTGCGATAGGCCGACAGCTCGGCGGCGCTGTAGTAGGGCGACAGATGCTTGATCACCAGCCCCATCAGGTCGAACAGCAGGATCGCCAGCAGCGACAGCAGGATGGCCAGCCCGGTGCGGTCCGCCGGCCGGGCGCTCACCGTCCGGTCCTGCCGCTGCGCCAGATCAGCCAGACCGCCGCCAGCATTCCCAGAACCCCGCCCAGATAGCTGGCGTCATGCATCACTCCGGCCCGCAGAAAGCCGACCGGATCCTGCGTCTCGACCGGCAGCGCGACTTGCGCCGCCGTCTCGGGCGTCACCACGACTAGACCGAACAGCAGCCCGGCCAGCGCGGTCAGCACGGTCACCCCCACCGCCAGCGCGATGGCCCGCAGCCCGGCGCGCCAATAGCGCCCGGTGGGGCGCAGCGTGAACAGCCCCAGCACCAGCGGCGGCAGCCCCATCAGGACGCCCATCCACCAGCTGGCCAGGATGCCCACCTCCATCGCCCCCAGGCGCGGCGCCATCTCGCGCGGAATGGTGAACTGGCGGAACTTGAAGGCGTGGAAATAGTCCGGTCCCACGGTATAGCTCACCTGGTTGTGCAACGCGCCAAAGGCGGCGGCGGCCAGCACCGCGATGGCCATCAGCCCCAGGAAGACGCCAAACCTCGCCATCCCGGTCATGCCTTCGCCCCGGCAAACTCCGGCAGCACCGGCGCGGCGGCGATCAGCTTCCGCGTATAGGCGTGGCGCGGGTTGTCGAAGACCTCCTGCGTCACCCCCTGTTCCACGATCTCGCCCGCCTGCATCACCATCACCCGGTCCGTCACCGTGCGCACCACGCTCAGATCGTGGCTGATGAACAGATAGGTCAGGTCATAGGCCCGGCAGAGATCGGCCAGCAGGTCCAGGATCTGCGCCCGCACGGAAACATCCAGCGCGCTCACCGCCTCGTCGAACAGAATCAGCTCGGGCCGGATGATCAGCGCCCGCGCAATGGCGATCCGCTGCCGCTGCCCGCCCGAGAACTCGTGGATATACTTGCGCGCATCCGCCGGCCGTAGCCCCACCGCCATCAGCGCCTCGGAAATCGCATTCTCGCGCGCCTTGCCGGTGGGCGGTGTGTCCAGCAGATGGAACGGCTCGGTGATCAGCCGGTCGACCCGGTGGCGCGGGTTGAAGCTGCCGAAGGGATCCTGGAACACCACCTGCATCTTGCGCCGCACCTTCAGGTTCGGCCTGCCGCCGCTCAGCACCGGTTCGCCGTCCAGCAGGATTTCTCCCGCCTGAACCTCCTCCAGCCCCAGCAGCGCGCGGGTCAGCGTCGACTTCCCGCAGCCCGACTCGCCCACCAGCCCCAGCCGTTCGCCCCGGTTCAGGGTAAAGCTCACGCCCTTGACCGCCCGGAACACCCCCGGCGGCGCAAACAGCTTCGTGCGTGGCAGCCGATACTCCCGCACCACATTGCGCACCTGCAACAGCGGCGCCGGGGCAGGGGCGGGCGGCAGATCCACCTTGTGGGTCGAGGCCTTGAACAGCGCCCGCGTATAGGGATGCTTCATCTCGGCCAGCAGCGCGCGCGTCGGCCCCTGTTCCATCACCTCGCCGTGGCGCATTACCACGATGCGGTCGGCCATGTCGGCCACCACCGCCAGGTCATGGGTGATCATCAGCAGCCCCATGCCGAAATCGTCGACCAGCCCCTTCAGCAGCTCGAGGATCTGCGCCTGCGTCGTCACGTCCAGCGCTGTCGTCGGCTCGTCGGCGATCAGCAGCTTGGGCCGCAGCGCGATGGCCATGGCGATCACCACCCGCTGCCGCTGCCCGCCCGACAGCTCGTGCGGATAGCGCGACAGCGGGAACCGCCCCGCCGGCAGCCCGACCCGGTCCAGCACCTCGCGCGCGCGGACATAGGCTTCGTCCCTCGGCATCGCCTTGTGGATCAGGATCGTCTCGGCCACCTGATCGCCGATGGTCTTGACCGGGTTCAGCGCCGTCATCGGCTCCTGAAACACCATCCCCACCATCTGCCCGCGCATCCGGCACATCTGCGCCTCGGACAGCGCCAGCAGATCCTGCCCGTCCAGCCGGATCGCGCCCTGTGCCTGCATCCGCTCGGGCAGCAGCCCCATCACCGCCAGCGCGGTCATCGACTTGCCCGACCCGCTCTCGCCCGTCACCGCGACGATCTCGCCCGGCTCGATCCCGAACGAGACGTCTTTCAGGATCGCCGTCTTGTGAATGTCCAGGCTCAGCCCGTCGATCTGCAACAGGCTCATGTCCGCGCCACCCGCAGCCGTGGGTCGAGCAGATCGCGCAGCCCGTCGCCCATCAGGTTCAGCCCCAGCACCGTCAGGATGATCGCGATGCCCGGGATCATCGCCAGATGCGGCGCGATCGCCACCAGCGTCTGCGCATCGGCCAGCATCCGGCCCCAGCTCGGCACCGGCGGCTGCGCGCCCAGCCCGATATAGGACAGCCCCGCCTCGGCCAGAATGGCCAGCGAGAACTGGATCGTCCCCTGCACGATCAACAGGTTGGTCACATTGGGCAGGATATGCTCCCGGCTGATCCGCGCCGCCGACTTGCCCGCCACCCGCGCCGCCATGATGAACTCGCGCTCCCACAGGCTCAGCGCCGCGCCCCGGGTGATCCGCGCGAAGACCGGGATGTTGAAGATGCCGATGGCGATGATCGCATTCACCGCACCGGGCCCGAAGACCGCCGTGATCAGGATCGCGATCACCAGCGAGGGGAAGGCAAAGACCAGATCGTTGCCGCGCATGATGATCTCGTCCAGCCAGCTGCCCTTGCGCGCGGCGGCGGTCAGCCCCAGCGGCACGCCGATGGCGATGCCGATGCTCACCGCGATCAGCGCCACCGCAATCGAGGTGCGCGCGCCCACCATGATCATCGAGAAGATGTCGCGCCCGAAATGATCGGTCCCCAGCCAGTGCAGCCCGTTCGGCCGCTGGAACTTCTCGGGAATGTTCATCGCGGTGTAATCGAAGGGCGTCCAGAAGAACGACAGGATCGCCGCCAGGATGAACAGGCCGGACAGGAACCCGCCCAGGATCAGGTTGCGGTTCATGTCCGCGTCCTCAGCCGGGGATCTACGGCGGCATAGGCCAGATCGACCGCGAAATTCACCGTGATGACCGCAAAGACCAGCAGCATGACCACGGATTCCACTACGATCAGATCGCGCGAGGAAATCGCCTGGAACACCAGCCGCCCGAGACCCGGCAGATAGAACACGTTCTCGATGATGATCGCGCCCGCCAGCAGGAACGAGAACTGCAGCCCCAGGATCGTCAACACCGGAATCATCGCGTTGCGCACCCCATGCCGCCACAGCGCCTGCCGCCGGCTCAGCCCCTTGGCCCGCGCCGTGCGCATGAAATCCTCGCCTAGGATATCCAGCAGGGCCGACCGCATGACTCGCGCCAGGATCGCCGCCTGCGGCAGCGCCAGCGAGATCGCAGGCAGCGTCAGCGACTTCAGCGCCGGGCCGATGCCCTTCTCCCAGCCGGCAAAGCCCCCCGCGCCGAACCAGCGCAGGTTGATGGCAAAGATCAGCACCATCATCATCGCGAACCAGAAGTTCGGCACCGCCACCCCCAGCTGCGTCGCCCCCATCACCGCCACATCACCCGCCTTGCCACGCCGCGCGGCCGCATAGATCCCCGCCGGAAAGGCGATCAGCGTCGACAGCGCCAGCGCATAAAGCGCCAGCGGCAGCGAGACCTTCAGCCGGTCCGCCACCATCTGCGCCACCGGCGTGCGATAGGTATAGGAGGTGCCGAATTCGCCCTGCACCATGCCACCCACCCAAGTCAGGTAGCGCTGCCATTTCGGCACGTCGAGCCCCAACTCGCTGCGCAGCGCCGCCACCGTGTCGGGCTGCGCATTGACCCCCAGCATGAAGCTCGCCGGGTCCCCCGGCGCCACCTCGATCACGGCAAAGATCACCAGGCTGGCCACCACCAGGCTGAGGACAAGGGAAAGCAGGCGTTTCAGCACATAGCGAAGCATCGCGCGGACGTTAGGCGCGGCCGCGGGCAGGGTCCAGAGGGGATCGTGCGCCGCCACCCCTTCCGCCCCCGCAACCGCGCCCCGGCCCAGGCACCCGTCGACGCCCTCAGTTGCCGATCTTTGGTTGCTCCCGTGAACAGGTCGACAAAACGCGCCAGCCTCCTCCGATCTTCACGGAGGTATCGCTCCAGTTCACCTGAACCGGCCGATGATGGTCTCTGTCACAGATCAAACCGGCCAGCAGGACCGCTGCAAGATAGACGGCTTCCTCGGAGAGGCCTTCGGATTGTATCGACCAGACGTAGGTAAGCGGGTCGGCGGAAGGTTCATACTGCGCATGAAACGGTTCGCCGAGAAATTCACCATCGATATCACCAGCCGGTCCATCGCGCGTGAGGCCCATTCCTGCATGGAACGATGACATGACTGCGTCGACATCGACTTTGCCGTCAGGCATCCGCGGAACATCATTCGCGGCCGCAAGCGCGGGGAGGCTGCCCCCGAGCACCACCACAAGAATACGCAGCGCCGCTGTCTGAAAAATTCGGCCGGCCATACTGAAACCTAGCAAGATCAATTGCCAACATCAACGACAGCCGGCCGGTGCCGGGCATGACGCTCTGCAAGGGTTCTCGAGCGCCCGGTCCCCAAAAGAAAAGGGCCGGCTTTCACCGGCCCCCTGTCTCCGCGATCCGCTGACGGATCACTGCTTCCACTTCACCACGGTCAGATCCACCGCCGCCGTCGGCGCGTTGACCCACAGGCCCTCGACGCCGGCCTTCGCGACCGAGAGCATGGCGAGCTGGAACAGGTAGCCGTTCACGTAATCCTTCGCGATCATCTCCTGCGCCTGCTTCAGCATCTCGCTGCGCTTCGCCGGATCGGTGGTCCGGTTCAGCTCGGCCATCAGGTCCTGGAAGGCCTTGTTGTCATACTGGAAGTAGTAATCCGGCCGGGCATAAATCCCGATGTCCATCGGTTCGGTATGGCTCACGATGGTCAGGCCGAAATCCTTGCCGCGGAACACGGTCTCCAGCCACTGTGCCCATTCCACGTTGACGATCTCGGCCTTGATGCCCACGGCCGCCAGCTGCGCCGCAATGATCTCGCCCCCGCGCCGCGCGTAGGAGGGCGGCGGCAGGTGCAGCGTGGTCGAGAAGCCATCGGCCATCCCGGCCTCGGCCAACAGCGCCTTCGACTTCTCCGGGTCATGGTTCGACAGCGCCGTCAGATCCTCGTAGTCCGGATTGTGCGGGGCGAAATGGGTGCCGATGGGCGTGCCATAGCCGAACATCGCGCCGTCGATGATCGCCTGCCGGTCGATGGCATGGGCCACCGCCTCGCGCACCTTCACGTTGTCGAAGGGCGGGCGCTTGTTGTTCATCGCCAGGATCGTCTCGCCCTCGGTCGAGCCGACCAGCACCTGGAACCGCGGATCCGCCTCGAACTGCGGCAGGTTCTCCGGCGCCGGGAAGCCCGAGAAGACGTCGATATCCTCGGCCATCATCGCCGCGAAGGCGGCGGTCGGATCCGAGATGAACTTGAAGGTCGCCGTCTCCAGCGCCGGAGCGGCGCCCCAGTAGTCGGCATTGCGCGCCAGCTCGATCTTGTCTCCCTGCGTCCAGCTCACGAACTTGAAGGCGCCGGTGCCGATGGGCGTGGTCTTGATGTTCTCGATGCTCTCGGGCGCCACGATCACCGCATCGCCCCAGGCCATGTTGAACAGGAACAGCCCGTTCGGCTCCTTCAGCGTCACCTTCACGGTCAGCGGATCGACCACCTCCACCGTGTCGACCGCCGCAAACAGCGCCTTCTGCGCATTGGTGCTGTCCTCGGCCCGCGCGCGGTCGAGGCTGAACTTCACGTCCTCGCCGTCCATCGTGGTCCCGTCGTGGAACTTCACGCCGTCATGCAGGTGGAAGGTATAGACCAGCCCGTCCTCGGAAATGTCCCAGCTTTCCGCCAGGCCCGGCACGATGGACCCGTCGCCCTGGAACTTGGTCAGCCCCTCGAAGACGTTGGTATAAAGCACCGAGTCGATGGCCTGCGCCGCGGCGCTGGTCGGATCGAGATGCGGCGGCTCCAGCTGCATCGCCACGGTGATCGCGGTCTGCGCCTGCGCGGCGCCCAGTCCGGCGGTGATGGCCAGCGCGCTGGCAAAGGCCAGCTTGGCAAGACGGTTCATCGGCATACTCCCCTGCGGATGTGGATTCGCGCCGGTTTTTTCCGGCGTTGCTCCGCTCAGTCTTGGCAAAGTTCGGCGGCGACACAAGCGATTAATGGCGCGGCGGGGGTTGGCAGCGTGGCCTCTGCCGGGAATACTCCGCCTTAGTGTTTTTGCATGCGCAGGAGGCAGGTGGCATGAGCCATGTTCTGGCCATCGACCAGGGAACAACGTCGTCGCGGGCGATCCTCTTCGACGCGGCGATGCACCCCGTGCACACCGCCCAGACCGAGTTCACCCAGCACTTCCCCAAGGCCGGCTGGGTCGAACACGACCCCGAGGAAATCTGGTCCACCACGCTCGCCATGTGCCGCGCCGCGCTCGACAAGGGCGGGCTTTCGGCCTCGGACATCGCCGCCATCGGCATCACCAACCAGCGCGAAACCACGGTCATCTGGGATCGCAAGACCGGCAAGGCGATCCACAATGCCATCGTCTGGCAGGACCGCCGCACCGCCGACATCTGCGCCGCGCTGAAAAAGGACGGCCACGAGGCCCAGGTGACCGCCCTGACCGGCCTGCTGCTCGATCCCTATTTCTCGGGGACCAAGGTCAAATGGCTGCTCGACACCGTGCCCGGCGCCCGCGACCGGGCCAAGGCGGGCGACCTGCTCTTCGGCACCATCGACAGCTTCTTGATCTGGCGCCTGACCGAGGGCCGGGTCCACGCGACCGATGCCACCAACGCCGCGCGCACGCTGCTCTTCGACATCCGCGCCGGCCGCTGGAGCGAGGAGATGTGCGCCTTTCTCGGCGTGCCCACCGCCATGCTGCCCGACGTGCGCGACTGCGACGCTGCCTTCGGCGAAACCACGCTGCTCGGCGGCTCCATCCCGATCCTCGGCGTCGCGGGCGATCAGCAGGCGGCGACCATCGGTCAGGCCTGCTTCCAGCCCGGCATGATGAAATCGACCTACGGCACCGGCTGCTTCGCCCTGCTGAACACCGGCGACAGCCCGGTCTGCTCGGACAACCGGATGCTCACCACCATCGCCTACCAGATCGGCGGCCAGCGCGCCTATGCGCTGGAAGGCTCGATCTTCATCGCCGGCGCCGTGGTGCAATGGCTGCGCGACGGTCTGAAGATCATCGAACGCGCCGACCAGTCCGGCGCGCTCGCGAGGTCCGCCGATCCGGCGCAGGACGTGGTGATCGTGCCCGCCTTCACCGGCCTCGGCGCGCCCTACTGGGATCCGGACTGCCGCGGCGCGATGTTCGGCCTGACCCGCAACACCGGCGCGGCCGAGATCGCGAAGGCCGCGCTCGAAAGCGTCGCCTTCCAGACCCGTGACCTGGTCGAGGCGATGCACGCCGACTGGGCCGCCGAGGCCGAGACGATCCTGCGCGTCGACGGCGGGATGAGCGCCAGCGACTGGACGATGCAAAGCCTCTCGGACCTGCTCGGCGCCCCGGTCGACCGGCCGGTCATGCAGGAAACCACCGCGCTGGGGGCCGCCTGGCTCGCCGGTATGCGCGCCGGGGTCTACCCCGACCGCGACGGCTTTGCCGCGACCTGGGCGCTCGATCGCCGCTTCGAACCCACGCTCGACGCCGCCCCGCGCGAGGCCCGCTACGCCCGCTGGAAACGCGCCGTCGCGGCCGCGATGAGCGTCTAGGGCAGGGCGGGGCTCGCCCCGCCGCCGATCACCCGTCCTTGCGGATGACCTCGTTCTTCGGATCGTAGGGGCTGTCCTCCACGATCTCGGCGTCCCACAGCTGGTTCAGCATCTTCACCTTCAGCTTGCGGCCCACCGTCGCCAGCTCCGGCTTGACGTAGCCCATCCCGATGGACTTGCCGAAGACCACCGAATACCCGCCCGAGGTCAGCCGCCCGACGCGCTCGGCCCCGTCATACAGCGCCTCGCGTCCCCAGGGATCGGCATCCGCCGGCCCGTCGATCAACAGCGTCACGCATTTCGACCGGATGCCCTTGGCCTCCATCGCCGCCCTGCCGTGGAACTCCTTGGACAGGTCGACAAACCGCGGCAAATCCGCCTCCAGCGGCGTCGCGTCACGGCCCAGTTCGGTGCCGAAGGCGCGATAGCTCTTCTCCTGCCGCAGCCAGTTCTGCGCCCGCGCGCCCACCAGCTTCAGCCCGTGCTTTTCGCCCGTTTCCATCAGCCGGTCCCACAGATGCGCCTGCATCTCGATGGGGTGATGCAGCTCCCAGCCCAGTTCGCCCGTATAGGCCACCCGGATCGCCATCACCGGCACCATGCTCAGCTCGATGTCGCGCGCCGACAGCCAGGGGAACCGCTTGTTCGACAGCGCCGTCTCGGGCTCCGCGTCGCGGATCAGCTCCTTCAGCAGATCGCGCGATTTCGGCCCGGCCAGCGCGAAGACGCCATATTGCGTCGTCACATCCTGGATGACGACGAACCCGCCGCCCGCCGCCATGTGATCCTCCGCCGCCTTCTTCAGGAAATCCGCATCATAGGCCGTCCAGGCACCGGCGGACACGAGGTAATAATCGTCCTCGCCCTTCCGCACGATGGTGTATTCCGTGCGCGTCGTCCCTGCCGAGGTCAGCGCATAGGTCAGGTTGATGCGCCCGACCTTCGGCAGCTTGTTGCAGGTGAAATGGTCCAGGAACGCGGTTGCCCCCGGCCCGTAGACGCGATGCTTGGTAAAGGCGCTGGCGTCGATCAGACCGACGCTCTCGCGCACCGCCTTCGCCTCTTCCACCGCATATTGCCACCAGCCGCCCCGCCGGAAGCTGCGCGCGGCGTGATCGTCGAACCCCTGCGGCGCATAGTAATTCGGCCGCTCCCAGCCGTTCACCTGCCCGAACTGCGCGCCCTTCGCCTTCTGGCGGTCATAGACCGGCGTCGTGCGCAGCGGCCGGCAGGCTTCGCGCTCCTCGTCCGGGTGGTGCAGGATGAAGACATGCGCATAGCATTCCTCATTCTTGCGCGCCGCATATTCCGTCGTCATCCACGACCCGTAGCGCTTCGGATCCAGCGAGGCCATGTCGATCTCGGCCTCGCCCTCGATCATCTGCTGCGCCAGGTAATACCCCGTGCCGCCCGCGGCGGTGATCCCGAACGAGAACCCCTCGGCCAGCCACATGTTGCGCAGCCCCGGCGCCGGGCCGACCAGCGGGTTGCCATCCGGCGTATAGCAGATCGGCCCGTTGAAATCGTCCTTCAGCCCCACGGTTTCCGAGGTCGGAATCCGGTGGATCATGCTCATGTATTCCTGCTCGATCCGCTCCAGATCCAGCGGGAAGAGATCGGCGCGGAACGACTCCGGCACGTCATAGAGGAACCGCGCCGGCGCGCCGTGCTCGTAGGGGCCCAGGATCCAGCCGCCCCGCTCCTCGCGCACATACCACTTGGCGTCCGCATCGCGCAGCACCGGGTGCTGCGGGTTGGACTTGCGCCACTCCACCAGCGCCGGATCCGGCTCGGTCACGATATACTGGTGCTCCACCGGGATCGCCGGGATCTTGATCCCCAGCAGCCGCGCGGTGCGCTGCGCATGGTTGCCCGTGGCCGTCACGACATGTTCGGCGGTGATGACGGCCTTTTCATCCGAGGGAACGAGGTTGCCGCCCTGCTCCACCATCTTCGTCACGCTGACGCGCCACTCCGACCCGGTCCACGCGTAGCCATCCACCTGCCACTTGCGCTCGATGGTGACACCGCGCTGGCGCGCGCCTTTGGCCATCGCCATCGTCACGTCGGCCGGGTTGATATAGCCATCGGTCGGGTGGAAGATCGCGCCCTTAAGGTCGTCCGTGCGCACCAGCGGCCAGCGGTCCTTGATGTCCTTCGGGCTCAGCCACTCGAAGGGCACGCCGCAGGTCTCGGCGGTGGTCGCATAGACCATATATTCGTCCATCCGCGCATCCGTCTGCGCCATCCGCAGGTTCCCGACGACCGAAAACCCCGCGTTCAGCCCGGTCTCTTCCTCCAGCGTCTTGTAGAAATCGACCGAATACTTGTGGATATGGGTGGTCGCAAAGCTCATGTTGAACAGCGGCAACAGCCCGGCCGCGTGCCAGGTCGACCCCGAGGTCAGCTCGTCGCGCTCCAGCAGCATGACGTCGCTCCACCCGCCGCGGGCAAGGTGATAGGCGATACTCGTCCCGACGGCACCGCCGCCGACGACCAGAGCTTTGACATGGCTTTTCATGAGAGCGACTCCGACAGGTTGCTCCCTCTCAATAGCGCCATTCACGAATGCTTGGGGAGCCCGTCCGACACGTCGCGAACTGAATGCGACATGGCGGCCCGGGCGTCAGTTGGTGACGCCGCAGAAGCTGCCCGCACCACAACCCGAGGTCTTTTTCGACGGCCGGTTGACGATCACCGCCGGAGGCTCCGCCGCGGCCGGGCCCACATAGCTGCCCGCCTTCATCACCTCAAAGACGGCCTTGCCACCGTCGCTGTTCAGGGCCTGCTTGAGCGGCCCGGTCGTGGCCTGCGTTTCTGCCGGCTGAACGTTCTGCGCAGGTACCGCTTCCGGCGAATCGGGGGTCGAGGCGGCCGTCACGCCAAACCCGATGCGGTGACGGACGGTGTCCAGATAGTCGGCGGGCCCGAAGGTGCCCGCCGAAGCGCCGCGCTGCTGCGCGAAATCGATGCCGATGACGAAAAGGAAAGCAATGGTACAGAAAATGAGAAATGCAAGCTTGCCCAACGCACTGGCTCCGGATGTTGTTTGTCTTTGGGGAATATGATCGCCGAAAACGGGCAGGAATGCGGCCTGTTTCGTTCAATTCGGCGAATTTTGAGAAATTGCTAAAATTCCCTCTTTGCGCGTAAAATCAATGTATTAGCTTTGTTCACATGTTGTCCACATGCGGAAAGGCGGAATTGTGGAGAATAATTGCGCGGAGGGCCTGTAAGCCGGATTCTGTTCCCGGCAGTTGCCTGCCGTTCGATGACCATTCCTCTACGGCACATGTTGCCATGGGCCTTGAGCTGCCAACCCGACCCCTCTCGGCGAAAGCGCGCCTAGCGGCGGTCTCCCTTGCGGGACCGGTCCCGCGCGGGGGTCCTATTCGGCATTGCTCCCGGTGGGGCTTGCCGTGCCGCCCCTGTTGCCAGGGGCGCGGTGGGCTCTTACCCCACCGTTTCACCCTTACCCCGGCGGACCGGGGCGGTCTGTTCTCTGTGGCGCTTTCCGTCGGGTTGCCCCGCCCGGGCGTTACCCGGCACCGTTGCCTTCCGGAGTCCGGACTTTCCTCGGACCGGTTTCCCGGCCCGCGGCCATCCGGCCCTCCGCGCGGCCCCGCTTTGACAGGCGGCGCGGCGCGGGTCAAGCGCGGCTTGTGTGACCTGTGTCACAGACCGGCCGGCCCCGGCGGCTCTAATGTCGAAGCGATGCAATGCGAGGCCCTGGCGCGGCCCACTCACCCGCGCGCCGGACCACGGGAGACAACCATGACCGAATTGAAGGTCGCCCTGTCCCGCCTGGGCAGGGAACACGGCTACTTCGACCCGAAGACCGATCTCTTCGACAGCCTCGGCCAGCTCTGCGAGGCCGCCCCCGCCTCCGACGATCCCGCAACCGAGCGCGAGGCGCGCCGGCTCGCTCGCCTGTTGCGCGAACGCGGCCGCGCGACGCTCGAGGTGGCGACCAGCCGGTTCGAGCCGATCCGCGTGCCCACCGGCGAGGCCTGGACCGGGTGGTGGACCGCCGTCGGCGAATACGGCGAGGATTCACCCGAGGCCCGCAAGGCTCGCGGCACCTATCTGAGCGCGCTGCTCAACCACGACTGCGCCCTGCGCTGCCGCCTGCTCGACTGCGCGCTGCTGATCGGCGAATCCACCCGGCAGGAACGCCAGATCGCCCAGCTCGCCGACCTCCAGCGCTCCGCCGAACGCGCCTGCGCCGCCAGTGTCCGCGACATGGACCGCCCCGGCGCCGCCCGCACGCTCGCCGCCGTGCAGGCGCTGCGCGCGCCGCTGGCCCGGCTGCAAAAGGCCCACGCACGCATCGTCACGCTTGCCCAGGACGAACAGCGCCGCATCGAAACCATCAAGCGCTCGAACGACAGCTGGATCGGCGACATTCAGGCCCGGTCCCTCCGCGACGCGGTCCGCAAGGCGCTGACCGCGCTCGGCATCGCCGCCTAGGCCCGGTCCGGCGGCTCTTTCCTTGGCCAGTGCGAACGGCTATGCCTCGCCCCATGCTTGGTATGAACATTCCGACTCTGCTGACGACCATGCGCCTTCTGGCAGCGCCCGGGCTGTCGGTGATGTTCCTCTTCTTCGCCCGTCCCTACGCCGACTGGTTCGCCCTCGTGCTCTTCCTCGGCGCGGCGATAACCGACTGGTTCGACGGCTATCTCGCCCGCATGTGGAAGCAGGAAACCCGCATGGGCGCGATGCTGGATCCGATCGCCGACAAGGCGATGGTCGTCGTCGCGCTCATGGTGATCGTCGGCTATTCCTCGATGTCGCCCTGGCTGGTGCTGCCCGCCACCGTGATCCTCTTCCGCGAGGTCTTCGTCTCGGGCCTGCGCGAATACCTCGGCAATGTCTCGGGCACGCTGCGGGTCACCAGACTGGCCAAGTGGAAGACCACGGCGCAGATGGTCGCCATCGCGGTCCTGTTCAGCCAGGGCATTTTCGAGCATTATCTGGGCGTCGCCGCCTGGGGCATGGACCCGGAACAGTTCGGCTCGGTGATCTCGGGCCGGCTGCCCGACTCACACGGCCTGCGCTGGAAGGCAGCGGCGGTGGACGCTTCGGGCCGTGCCGGGCTCTGGCTGCTCTGGGTCGCCGCGGGGCTGACGCTGATGACGGGCTATGACTATTTCCGCAAGGCGCTGCCCCACCTGAAGGAGGTGCGCTGATGGACGTGCTCTATTTCGCCTGGGTGCGCGAACGCATCGGGCTGCCCAAGGAACGGATCGACACCGCCGCCGCCACCGTGGCAGACCTGGTCGAGGAACTGCGCACGCGCGAGCCGCGCTACGCGGCCGCCTTCGCCGATATCTCGGCCCTGCGCGTCGCCGTCGACCAGCAGCTCACCGATTTCGACGCCCCCCTCGCCGGCGCGCGCGAGGTCGCCTTCTTCCCGCCGATGACCGGGGGCTGAGGCCCATGCGCGTCGTCGTCCAGTCCGCCCCCTTCGATTTCGGCGCCGAGGCCGAGTCCTTCGGCGCCGCCGCCGGCGTCGGCGCGGTGGTCACCTTCACCGGCGTGGTCCGCGACGCCGGCGGCCGCCTCGCCGCGATGGAGATCGAACACTACCCCGGCATGACCGAGGCGGCGGTGACAAAGATCACCGAAGAGGCCGCACAGCGCTGGGATCTGGCCGACGTGCTGGTGATCCACCGCCACGGGCGGCTCGAACCGGGCGAACGGATCATGATGGTCGCCACCGCCTCGGCACACCGGCAGGCCGCCTTCGAGGCCGCGGAATTCCTGATGGACTACCTGAAATCCCGCGCCCCCTTCTGGAAGAAGGAATTCACCGCCGACGGCGCGGAATGGGTGGCCTCCAAAGACTCCGACGAAGCCGCCCTCGGCCGCTGGTAACGCCTCGCCAGGCGCTCCTGGCTTCTTCTCTTTCCAAATACTCCGGGGAGTCGCGCCGCAGGCGCGGCGGGGGCAGCGCCCCCAGGGCCCGGCCAGTCAGCCCCGCGCGCGTTCCAGGATGGTGCGCAGATCCTCGGCCTCGGCGCGGGCGTCGCGCAGGCCTTCCATGGCGGCGCGCAGTTCGGCCTCGGTCTGGGCCAGCTGGTTCGACAGTTCCGCCTCCCGCGCCTGCAGCCAGACGATCGCCTGATCGCGAGTCTCCTCCGCCTCGTGCAGTTCCCGACTCATCCGGTCCAGCTCGTTCACGTCCGAGGCGCTGACACGGGTAAAGCGATGCACCAGCCAGTTGGCGAACCAGCCCACGCAGAAGGCCGCGAACAGAATGATCGCCGTTGCGATGATGAATTGTGCCCGGTTCAATCCCCGCTCCCTTCGCCGCCCGTTTCTGCGGGCGGGGAGGCTTCCTGATCGGCCGGCTCCGCACCCTCGTCCCCTGCATCGCCGACCGGGGCCTCCTGTGCAACCGTTTCCAGCGTCGTCGGGGCCTCTTTTACCGGTTCGGGGCGGATCAGGCGGAATTCGATCCGGCGGTTGGTCTCGCGGCCTTCCTCGGTCTTGTTGTCGGCGATGGGCCGGGTCTCGCCATAACCGATGGCGGTATAGCTCGATGTCAGGATGCGCCGCGCGCGCAGCTCGTTCAGCACCGACTGGGCCCTCTCCTGGCTCAGCTTCTGGTTCATCTCGTCGCGGCCCTGGCTGTCCGTATGCCCCTGGATCTCCAGCTTGAGATCGCCGCAATTGCCCAGCAGCTCGGCAATCGCCTCCATGGTGTCCAGCGAATCCGCGGCGATGGTCGCCGAGCCCGGCTCGAAACTGATCTTGCCCGAGGTCGCCTGGATATCCGCCAGCGCGGTCTCGCACATCTCGGGGGTCGGGGCCGAATCCTCCTCCACCGCCGGGGGCGCCTGATAGGCGATGTCCAGCGTGAAGGTCTCGCCTTCCCCCAGCTTCTCCGACAGAAGCGCCGCAATCTCGGCGCTCGCTTCCTCCCGGTTGGCGGTGCCGCGCACATCCAGCGAGTCGGGCGACACGACCACCGCGCCATGGGTCAGATGCGACAGCGCCTCCAGCGCCGAGAGCACCCGCACCGGCCAGTCCGCCGGCAGGTTCTCGGCCACGCGCGCGGCGGTATAGACCGACTGGCTGCCAAAGCGCGCCTTGGCATAGGCGTCGGCCATCCGCCGCAGCGTCTCGTCGCCGACGCGGCCGCGCAGCTGCACCAGCCCCTCGGGGCTGCGGGTGACGGTGAACTCGGGCGGGCCGGATTCGGCCTTGCCCGGCGGCGGCGGCAGCACGGCGTGCAGCGCGAAGACGGCGGGCAGGGCGTTCTCCAGCTCGCCCACCACCTTGTCGAACAGCGCGGGGTCGGTGCCTTCGACGGCGGCCAGCGTGATGTCGGCGTCCGAGAAGGTGACGCTGCCCTGTCCCAGCGCGGCCACTGCGTGGATCGCCAGCGCCGCCGCTTCCGACCAGCTCGGCGAAGGCACGCCCAGGCCCAGCTTGCACGACCCGGTGCGCTGCAGCCCGGCTGCTTGGGCGGCGGCCAGGATGCGTTCCCGCGCGTCCTCGGTATCGGCCGAGCAGGCGTCGAAGCGCCCGCCTGATTCGTCGAGGATATAGCGCAGCGTGAACGGCGTGATGACCGGGCGCGGCGCCGAAATCTTCAGCGAGACGCGCAGCCCGGGCGGCGTCGCCTTGCGCAGCTCGGCCTCCAGCTTGCGTCGCGCCTCGGCACTTTCGGCAATCGCGGTGATGCTGACCCGCCCGGCATCGACCGAAACCTTGCTGCGCGGCAGCTTTGCCAGCGCCGTGATGGTAAAGCCCAGCGCATCGGACCAGCCGGGCGGCTCGGGGTGATCGGCCGACTGCATCAGGTCGCTGACCGGCGCGCCACCCGCGGCGCGGCCCAGCGCCGCGATCAGCGCCGCGCGGTCGGTCTTCTTCGGCACCAGCCCGGCAATCGAGATGCCGGCATGGTTGCGCAGGATCTCGACCGAAAAGCGCGGCGGCGCAATGGCCCGGGACGGCGCGACCTCGGTGGCGTTGATGATGCGCGCGGTATCGACGACCCGGCCCACGGTGCTCAGCGCGTCGAAGCGGTGGGCCTCGTCCGGCGCGGTGCCCGTCAGGATCACTTGCAACCCGTCCGATTCGACCTCGGCCCAGTCCTGATGCGCGCTGTCCAGCGCCTGACGCACCGCGATCTCGGTCTTTTCCTCGACAGCGGTGGCCATGAACCCCGCGGCAAAGAGGCTGAGCGCGCCCGCGATGACGAAGGCCGCAGCGACGACAAGAACGGTGGGAAAACGCATCGGCCGGATCCTAACTTCCCGGAAAACTGCCCCGCCGTCTTAGCGGCGCGGGCCATGGGGTTCAATCACACGAACAGCGCAAGCCCGAGGAAGATGAGCGGAATAAGGCCGGTATCGCGGTTGGCGCGAAACAGCTGCAGCATCTTCGCCCCATCCGTGTGATCGAAGCCGCGCAGCTGCCAGGCCATGTGCCAGCCCATCGCCCAGGGGCCGACCAACGCCAGCGCCAGCGCCAGGACCGAGGCCTTCGGCATCAGCGCGAGGATGATCGACAGCCCCATCAGCGCGACGGTCAGGGCCAGGAAATACTTCAGCCAGCGCACCGTTTCGGCGCCGAAGAGCCGCGCGGTGGACTTCACGCCGATCAGCGCGTCGTCCTCGGCGTCCTGATGGGCGTAGATCGTGTCGTAGAACAGCGTCCAACTGATCCCCGAGAGATACAGCACCACCGGCGGCCAGTGCAGCGCACCCGCATGTGCCGCCCAGGCCAGCAGCGCGCCCCAGTTGAAGGCGAGGCCGAGGAAGACCTGCGGCCACCAGGTGAAGCGCTTGGCGAAGGGATAGATGGTGACGAGAAACAGCGAGAGCACGCCCAGGGCGATGGCGGCGCGGTGGAAGGTCAGCAGGATGGCAAAGGCGATCAGCGCCTGCAGCGCCATCCAGACCAGCGCCTGCCGCACGCTGACCGCGCCCGAGGGAATCGGCCGCGACCGGGTGCGCGCGACCTTGCCGTCGATATGCCGGTCGGTGATGTCGTTCCAGGTGCAGCCCGCTCCGCGCATCAGGAAGGCGCCGAACCCGCAGCCGGCGAAGATCCACAGATCCTCCCAGCGCGCGTCCTGTCCGGCCAGCATCGCCAGCGCCAGCCCCCACCAGCAGGGGAACAGCAGCAACAGGGCCGGGCTGGGCCGGTCGAGCCGTGACAGCCGCAGATACGGCCGCGCGGCGGCGGGGGCCCAGCGGTCGACCCAGTTGCCCGGTTCGGCGTCGGCAACCTGCGTATCTGGCGTCGGGGCGTTGGCTTGCATATATCCCTGTCCATGGCTGCGAAGATCAGACTGTATGTAGAGCACGATCTGGCGCAGGGGCAATCGGTCGATTTGTCCCGGGACCAGACGCATTACCTCTTCGGGGTGATGCGGCTGGGGGTCGGCGACAGCGTTCTGGCCTTCAACGGCCGCCAGGGCGAATGGCTGGCCACGGTCGCCGAGGCCGGCAAGCGCGGCGGCACGCTGACCATCGCCGAACAGACCCGTCCCCAGGCCGATCCGCCCGACCTCTGGCTGCTGTTCGCGCCGATCAAGAAGGCGCGCACCGATTTCATCGTGGAAAAGGCGGTCGAACTCGGCGTCGCCCGCATCCAGCCGGTGATGACCGAATTCACCAATTCCGAACGCGTCCGCCAGGACCGCCTGCAGGCCCATGCGGTCGAAGCCGCCGAGCAATGCGGCGCGACCCATCTGCCCGAGGTCGCCGAGGCCGCGCGCCTCGAGCGCCTGCTCGCCGACTGGCCCGCGGACCGCGCGCTTATCTTCTGCGACGAGGGCGCGGCCGGCACGCCCGCCGGCCTCGATGGCCTCGCCCCGGGACCGGCGGCGGTGCTGATCGGCCCCGAGGGCGGCTTCTCCGACACCGAACGCGCCCGCCTGGCGCGCCTCCCCTTCGCCCGCACCCTCAGCCTCGGCCCCCGCATCCTGCGCGCCGACACGGCGGCGGTCGCCGCACTGGTCCTCTGGCAGGCCCGCCTGGGGGATTGGCGATGAGGGCGCAGGCGCCGCGTCGGGAGCTGAACCTGTTCTTTTCCAGGGACCGGGAAAAGGCTGTCATCCTGTACCGGGCCTCAAACAAGCTCCATCGCCTGATCGGATGGGATCTGCGGAGCGACAGCTATACGCTGGGCCAGTGGATCAAGAAGACCATCTATCCGCAGGATTGTGCGCTGTCGCCCGATGGCAGCCGCTTCCTCTATGCCGGGATGAACGGAGGCTGGGCCTTCCTTGCCGTCAGTCACCCTCCATTCTTTACGGCCATCGCCCATGTTACTGGCCTGCTGACCTGGGACCTGGGTGGGTTCTTCGTGGATGACGCCACTCTTGCCTTGAAGGTGAACGCCGATCCGGCAGCCTTTTCCTTCAGCGGTCTGCAACTGGCGCCACCGGGGGTCTATATGAACAGTGTCGGGGAACCCCTGTCTGCCGGCCATCGGGCGGCGGTGCAGAGCAAAGAACGTGCCCGGCGCGGCCAGCCGGACGACCTTGCGGGCCGCTATTCTTGCCGGGAGGCGCGGCTGTTCAGGAAGACCCCGGACGGGGACCAGCTGTTGCAGGACTTTTCGCGCATGAAATTCGAGCCGATACCGGCACCCTATCAGGGCGTTGCAAGGAGCCTGTGGCAATGACCTTCATCCGCCCCGAAGTGCGCACCACCCTCTGGCGCTGGCGCGAGGTGATCGCGGGGGCGGCGGTGGCGCTGCTGGGGCTCAGCTGGGCGGCGGGGCCGGGCGGGCTGCTCGGCTGGATCGGCTGGGTGCTGGTCGTGGGCGGCTTTGCCATGGGCGTTGTCGGGGCGCAGCGGGCGCGGTTCCGGCTCGAAGGCGAGGGGCCAGGCGTCGTCAGCGTGGACGAAGGGCAGATCTCCTACTTCGGCCCGCTCACCGGCGGCGTGGTCGCGGCGCGCGAGATGGAGCGGCTGACGCTCGACCCGACCCAGCATCCGGCGCATTGGGTGCTGAGTCAGCCGGGGATGCCGCCGCTGGCGATTCCGGTCACCGCACAGGGCGCCGAGGGGCTGTTCGACATCTTCGCCACCCTGCCCGGAATGCGCACCGAACACATGCTCGCGCAGCTGCGCGGCGGCGCGGTGCATCCGGTGGTGATCTGGGAAAAGGCCCCGACGCGGCCGCCGCATCTGCGGCTTAATTAGAAAACCGCAGGCATCCCTCAGAAATGCACAGGTCGCTCTGGCGTTCTGGCGGGTTGACAGGCCCGGCCTTCCGCTTCACCTCTGGCCGGAACACGATCCAAGGAACCATTCCATGTCCATCCCCCAGTCCGGCGGCGGGCCGATCGAACGGCACGAGCAACTGGCCGAATACCTGGCATCCGGCTGCAAGCCGAAGGACCAGTGGCGCATCGGCACCGAGCACGAGAAGTTCGGCTATTGCAAGGACAGCCTGCTGCCGATTCCCTACGAGGGCGAACGCTCGGTCCGTGCCGTCCTCGAAGGCCTGCGCGACAAGCACGGCTGGGCCCCGCTCGAAGAAGGCGGCAACCTGATCGGCCTCACCAAGAACGGCGCCAACGTGAGCCTGGAACCGGGCGGCCAGCTCGAACTGTCGGGCGCGCCGGTCGAGACGATCCACCAGACCTGCGACGAGGTGAACGAACACCTGGCCGAGGTGAAGGACATCGCCGACAAGGTCGGTGTCGGCTTCATCGGCTTGGGCGCCGCGCCGGTCTGGACGCATGACCAGATGCCGCTGATGCCCAAGGGCCGCTACAAGCTGATGGACGGCTACATGCAGACCGTTGGCACCGCGGGCACCACGATGATGCGGCGCACCTGCACCGTGCAGGTGAACCTCGATTTCGCCACCGAGGCGGACATGGTGCAGAAGATGCGCGTCGCCATCGCGCTGCAACCCATCGCCAATGCCCTCTTCGCCAATTCGCCCTTCTTCGAGGGCAAGCCGAACGGCGTGCGGTCCTACCGCGCCTGGGTCTGGCGGCATCTCGATCCGGCGCGGACGGGGATGATCCCCTTCGTCTTCGATCAGGATTTTGGGTTCGAGCGTTGGGTCGAATACGTGCTCGATGTGCCGATGTATTTCGTCTATCGCGACGGCAAATACATCAACGCGCTGGGCCAGTCGTTCCGCGACTTCCTCAAGGGCCAGCTGCCTGCGCTTCCGGGCGAGACGCCGACGCTGTCCGACTGGGCCGACCACCTGACGACCGTCTTCCCCGAGGCGCGGCTGAAGAAGTTCATCGAGATGCGCGGCGCCGATGGCGGCCCCTGGCGGCGGCTCTGTGCGCTGCCGGCCTTCTGGGTCGGGCTGATGTACGACCAGTCCTCGCTGGATGCGGCCTGGGATCTGGTCAAGGGCTGGAGCGCCGAGACGCGCGAAGGGATGCGCGTCGTCGCGGGAGAGCAGGCACTGGCTGGCGTGGTCGACGGCATCTCGCTGCACGACATCGCGCGCGAGGCGGTGGCGATCTCCGAGGCAGGCCTGAAGGCACGCGCCAGGCCGGGCGCGGGCGGGCTCGTGCCGGACGAGACGCATTTCCTCAACGCGCTGAAGGAAAGCGTCGAGACCGGCAAGGTCCCGGCGGACGAGCTGCTCGACCACTATAACGGCGACTGGAACGGCGATCTCAGCCGGATCTATCCCGAATACAGCTACTGAGCCAGCACCGGATTTCTCTGGTTTCCGAAATTTCTGAAACCAGAGAAATCTGTCTCATTCCGCCCGTTTCTTCTTGCCGACCAGCTTGCCGATCTTCGCGCCAAGCTTGAGCACCGTCATCTGCACCGGCCGCGGCAATCCCGAAACCTCCGTATACCAGCGGTCGAACAGCTGCATCACGTCCAGCGTCTCGATGATGCGCGCGCGGATCGGGGGCGGGGTCCGGTCGCCCTCGGCCTCCAGCGCGATCTGCTGCAAGGCATTGAACGTGGGCAGGAATTCCCGCGCGCGCCGCGCCTCGACCACCGCAGTTACCAGATCGAACAAATCGCGGATCGCGGTGAAGCGGTCGCGCCGGTCGCCAATCTCTCGGCTGACCCGGACCAGTCTCCAGCCCTGCAACTCCTTCAGCGCGGTCGAGACGTTCGACCGGGCCAGCTCCAGCGTCTCGCAGATCTCTTCCGCCGTCAGCGGCTCGGGCGCGAGATGCAGCAGCGCGTGCACCTGCGCGACCGAGCGATTGACCCCCCAGCGCGATCCCATGTCGCCCCAGTGCAGGATGAAGGCCGTCATGGCGGGGGTCAGGTTCATTGGCGCGCCTAAAATTTCTGTAATCACAGAAATTACCGAAATACGCCGAAAGTCAACCCGCCGGCGGGCGCATCCCGCCAAACCTCGCGCCCTGCGGCCGGGCCTCGGGCGCGATCCCGACCACCAGCGCGGCGTCGTAGAACCCGGGCTGTTCACGGATCGCCGCATAGGCGGTCTCGCCTGCCTGCCGGGCGATGCCGTCGCTCGCGTTCACCGTATCCCGCTGGGCGGTGCGGTCGTTGTAGGGCGGCACCGACTGGAACAGATAGGCGCTCAGCGCATCGGGAAAGAAGATCTGCCCGGTCAGAACGGTGGTCTCCTCCAGGAACACCCGGTAGTGCACATGCGTCGTCCGCCCGCGATACCAACCCGGATAGATGGTGTCGAAGACCGCGACGCCGCCGCCTTCCGTGAACTGGGTTCCGCGCAGGAAGGTCCGGTCCTTGGTGCTGACCCGCCGGTCGCTGCCCTGCCGCGCAAAGCCCGAATAATTCCCCGCCGCGTCGCAATGCCAGACATCCACCCGCGCGCCCTCGACCGGTTGGCAGTCGGCGGTCACGACCTGCAGGCGCAGCTGCATCGCCACGCCGGCCCGATCCTCGGTGATATCGCGCCGGATCAGCCCCGGGTCGATGTAATAGGGGCCGGCCGTCGATTCGGGCGTCAGGATGCAGGCGTTCGCGCCGATCAGCCCGGCGGCGGCCGCCTCGGCGCGCAACGGCGAGGGAAACACCCCCGCACCCAGGGTGACAAAGGGAGAGGCCGCAAGCGCGGCCAGAAACTCGCGCCGCGAGCGCGGCGGGGTCTGAGGGTCGGCCATCTTCGGATGTCCTGTGTTATTGACTGCACAGTAATGAATGCACCTTTGCCCGCTCTCCGTCGCGCAAATCTGCGTGTGGCGGTGGAAATCCGCCGCTCAGCGCTGCCCGATCCGCGGCTCGGTCCCCGCCCGCAGCCGGGCGATATTGGCGCTGTGGCGCCAGAAGATCAGCCCGGTCAGCGCGAGGGCCAGCACCACCGTGCCGGAATAACCGAAGAGCATCGCCCAGAGGGTCGAACTCGCCGCCGCCGCCAGCGCGGCCAGCGAGGAAATGCGGCGCAGGGCCGCCACCACCGCCCATGTCGCGCAGCAGGCAAGCCCCACGGGCCAGGCCAGCGCCAGCCAGACGCCCAGGAAGGTGGCGACGCCCTTGCCGCCCTTGAACCCCAGCCAGACCGGCCAGCAATGCCCCAGCACGGCAAACAGCGCGCCAATCTGCGCCCCCGACTCGCCGGCCAGCATCCGCCCGACCAGCACCGCCACGACACCCTTCAAAGCGTCGAAGACCAGCGTCAGCGCTGCCGCGCCCTTGTTGCCGGTGCGCAGCACATTGGTCGCGCCGATGTTGCCCGACCCGATCTTGCGCAGGTCGCCCAGCCCCATCATCCGCGAGATCAGCAGCCCGGCAGCGATGGTGCCCAGCAGATAGCCGATGATGGCGACAAGGATCAGCATCAGGGCCGGGGCGTCGAATACGGGCATCAGGGTCTCCGGTAGACGGCCTTTCCGGCCACGAGGGTCGCGAGAACCCTACCCTGCATCCGCGCGCCGTCAAACGGGGTGTTGCGCGATTTCGACTGCAGCGTGGCGCGGTCGAGCACGAAGGGCACATCGGCGTCGAACAGCACCAGATCGGCGGGCGCACCCACCGCCAGTCGCCCCGAGGCCAGACCCAGCCGCCTTGCCGGGTTCAGCGCCATGGCCCGGAACAGCTGCGGCAGGGTCAGGTGCCCGGCGTGATACAGCCGCAGCGCGGCGGGCAGCAGCGTTTCCAGCCCCACCGCGCCGCTGGCCGCCTCCTCGAAGGGGCGGCGCTTGGATTCCTCGTCCTGCGGCGTGTGCATCGAACAGATCACGTCGATCAGCCCCTCGGCCACCGCCTCGATCATGCCCTGCCGGTCCTCTTCGGCACGCAGCGGCGGCTTGACCTTGAAGAAGGTGCGATAGTCGGCGACGTCGAATTCGTTCAGCGTCAGGTGATGGATCGAGATGCCCGCCGTGATGTCCAGCCCGTTGCGCTTGGCCCGCGCCAGCGCGGGCAGGGCGCGGCGCGTGGTGATCTGGTCGGCGTGGTACTTCGCCCCGGTCATCTCGATCAGGGCGATGTCACGGTCCAGCCCCATCCGCTCGGCCATGGGCGAGACGGCGGGAAGGCCGCGCAGGCTCGCGAACTTGCCCGAGGTCGCGGCCGCCCCGGCCGACAGGCCCGGATCTTGCGGATGGGCGATGACCAGCGCGCCCAGCGAGCGGGCATAGGTCAGCGCGCGCGACAGCACCTTTGTGTCGGTCACGACATGATCGCAATCGGTGAAGGCCACCGCGCCGGCGTCCATCAGGAAGCCGATCTCGGTCATCTCGCGCCCGGCGCGGCCCTTGGTCAGCGCGGCCATCACCAGCACGTTGACCGGCGCGGCCTCGTTGGCGCGGCGGCGCACGAATTCCAGCACCTCGGGCGTGTCGATGGCCGGCTCGGTGTCGGGCCGCGTGACCATCGTCGTGACGCCCCCCGCCGCCGCCGCCAGCCCGGCCGAGCGATAGCTCTCCTTGTGCCGCTCGCCCGGTTCGCAGACCTTCACGCCGATGTCGACGATGCCGGGGGCCAGGCATTTGCCCCGCGCATCGGTGATCTCGACCTGCTCCTCCGTCAGCCCCTGCGCGGCAAGAAACCCGGGAATATCGCCCCCACCGGCCCCCAGCGCGGCGATGGCCCCGTCGCGCACAAGCAGGTGGCCGATGCTGTCGGTTCCGGCCTCGGGGTCGATCAGCCGGGCATTGGTGAAGAGGGTGGTCATGCGTTGTCCTTGGTCATCGAAGCACCAGCCAGAGGATCAGCGCCACCAGCACCATCACCACGACAAAGATCCCGCCGCCGATGCGCCGCGCCCGCGCGCGCGCCGCGCGCGGCGGCACCCGGCCGGGCAGGGCGCTTTCGGTGGCGATGCGCTCGCCGGTCCAGTCGGTGGCGGGCTGGCCATAGACCGCAACCGGCACGATCCCCTTGCGCGGCGTCAGCGTCTCGGCCCGGCCCTGATGCGCGCGGCTCAGCAGGATCAGCACATAGCCCGTCAGGGCGTCCAGCCGGGCGCGGTCGGGGGCGACTTCGGCCTCCTCCACACCCGCACCCTCGGTCAGGTAGGTGGCCAGCCCCAGCTCGTCGAGATCGGCAATCTTCAGGATCTGCACATGCGCCGGGTCCAGATCCGGCACCCCCAGCGCATCGGCCAGCGCGCCGGGCTCGTCGCGCAGGAAACGGACATGTTCGGGCGCGAGGTCCAGGTGAAAGACCCTTACGGCGCGCATCTCGCCGGGGCGGACGGTCATCATATCGCTCATGCTGCGCGCGCCTGCCGCAGATTGCGGGCCAGCAGGTCCATCGCGGCCATGCGCACGGCGACGCCCATCTCGACCTGATCCTGAATGACGCTGCGGTTGATGTCGTCGGCCAGCGTGCCGTCGATCTCGACGCCCCGGTTCATCGGCCCCGGATGCATCACGATGGCGTCCGGCTTGGCCAGCGCCAGCTTCTCGGCGTCGAGGCCATAGCGGTGGTAATACTCGCGCTCCGACGGGATGAACCCGCCATCCATGCGCTCTTTCTGAAGCCGCAGCATCATCACCACGTCGACATCCTTCAACCCCTCGCTCATGTCGCCATAAACCTCGCAGCCCAGATCTTCGACGCCTGCGGGCATCAGCGTCGGCGGCCCGATAAGCCGGATCCGGCTTTCCATCCGGTTCAGCAGCAGGATGTTCGACCGCGCCACACGCGAATGGGCGATGTCGCCGCAGATCGCCACGTTCAGCCGGTGCAGCCGCCCCTTGGCCCGCCGGATCGTCAGCGCGTCCAGCAGCGCCTGCGTCGGATGTTCGTGCCGCCCGTCCCCGGCGTTCAGCACGGCGCAATTGACCTTCTGCGCCAGCAGATCGACCGCGCCGGACGATCCGTGCCGCACCACCAGCAGGTCGGGATGCATGGCGTTCAGCGTCATCGCCGTGTCGATCAGCGTCTCGCCCTTCTTCACCGACGAGGTCTGCATCGACATGTTCATCACATCCGCTCCCAGCCGCTTGCCCGCCAGTTCGAAGCTGGCCTGCGTCCGCGTCGAGTTCTCGAAGAACATGTTGATCTGGGTCAGGCCCTTCAACGCATCGCCATGCTTGTCGGCGGCGCGGTTCAGGGCGGCGTAGTCGTCGGCCAGATCCAGGATCGCGGTGATCTCGGCGGGCGCCAGGTGCTCGATCCCAAGAAGGTGTCGGTGCGAGAATGTCATCGGCGGCTCCGCTCGTCTGCGCGGCTTCTTATAGGTAGGGCGCGGCGGCCCTGCAACCGGGCGTCATTCGTCGGGCCGCGCCTTCGGGCGGATCGTCGGCGCACAGGTGCCCTCGGCGGTGCAGCGGCTGCCGGGCAGGCAGATCGTGCCGGTGGTGCAGCGGGTCGCGCCGGGTGCGGAACAGCGGCCATCGGCCAGGCACAGCGTCGCGGGCGGGCACCAGCGTCCGCTGCCGCAGTCGGTGGACGCACGCGGCACACAGCCCCCGCCCAGGCTGCACTTCTGCCCCGGCCCGCAGGTGCCGCCGCCGGTGCAGACCGCCGTCCCCGCCGGCGCGCAGCCGCCGCCCGGCATGCACTCGCTGCCCGGCGCGCAGGACCGGCCCAGCCCGCAATCCTTGTATCCCGTGCGCAGGCAGGTCCCGCCCGAGGCGCAATAGGTGCCCGGCTTGCAGATCACGCCATTGCCGCACCGCTGCGACCCGGCCGGCGCGCAGCTGCCATCGGGCATGCAGCTCTCGCCCATCCGGCAGAATCGCCCGCCCCCGCACGAGGTCGCACCGATGGGCAGGCAGGTCCCGTCCAGCGCGCATGTCGTGCCCATCGGGCAGCAGTTGCCGCTCAGGCAGGCCGTCTGCCCCGGCGCGCAGCTGCCAAGGGCGGCGGCGGCCTGGGCGATGACCGCGAAGACAAGCGCGAGGATAAGCCGGGACATGTTCCAAGACTTGGCGCTGGAACCCGGTCTGTCCAGCCCCTAGTTTGCACCCATGGAATCGGCACTGGACTTTCATACGGCACGGGCGCTGCTCGAGTGGCAGATCGAGCTTGGCGCGACCGAGGCGATCTGCGACGCCCCGGTCGACCGCTATGCGCTGACCGATGTCTCGCCGTCCAGGGCCCGCGCCGCCGCCGCTGCCGCCGCGCCGCCCACGCCTTTCATCGCGCCCGAGGCCGATCCGCTGGCCGAGGCGCGCGACATGGCCCGCGCCGCCGCAACGCTCGACGACCTGCGCGACGCGATGGGCGAATTCGACCACTGCGAGCTGAAGAAGGGCGCGCGCAACCTGGTGTTCTGCGACGGCAAGCCCGGCTCGCGCGTCATGCTGATCGGCGAGGCGCCGGGCCGCGACGAGGATCTGCAGGGCAAGCCCTTCGTCGGCCGCGCCGGCCAGCTGCTCGACCGGATGCTCGACGCCATCGGCCTGTCGCGCCGCGACTCGGTCTACATCACCAACGTTCTGCCCTGGCGCCCGCCGCAGAACCGCGACCCCCGCCCCGACGAAGTCGCCATGCTGCTGCCCTTCCTCGAACGCCACGTGCAGCTGGCCGCGCCCGACGTTCTGGTGCTGATGGGCAATATCAGCTGCGACGCGGTGCTGGGCCGGCGCGGCATCACCCGGCTGCGCGGGCAATGGACCGAGGCCTGGGGCAAGCCCGCGCTACCGATGTTCCACCCGGCCTACCTGCTGCGCCAGCCCGGCGAGAAGAAGAAAGCCTGGGCCGATCTGCTCGACCTCAATGCCTGGCTGGAGGACAACCGTTGAAGATACTCGCCTTTTCCGACCTGCATCTGGCCCGCGCCCGCGCCCGCGACATCGTGGCCGCCAGCGCCGAGGCCGACCTGGTCATCGGCGCCGGCGACTTCTGCACCATGCGCAAGGGACTGGCCGAGGCGATGGAGATGCTCGAGGGCATCGACAAGCCGCTGGTCCTGGTGCCCGGCAACGCCGAAAGTCTCGCAGAACTGACCGAGGCCGCGCCCGACCACGCCACCGTCCTGCACGGCAGCGGCGCCGAGGTCAGCGGGCTGCGCCTCTTCGGGCTGGGCTACGGTGTGCCCACCACGCCCTTTGGTCCACAGTCCTGCGACCTGACCGAGGCCGAGGCCGAAGACCTGCTCGCCCCCTGCGCGGTGGCCGATATCCTGATCCTGCACTCGCCGCCCAAGGGGCTGGCGGATGAAAACTCCGCCGGTCTCTCGCTCGGCTCCACCGCGATCCGCGAGGCCATCGTGCGCATCCAGCCGAAACTGGCCCTCTGCGGCCATATCCACGACAGCTGGGGCAAGCGCGGCACCATCGGGCGAACGGAGGTCGTGAACCTCGGGCCGACGGTGACCTGGTTCGAGGTCACGCCATGATCGACCCGCTGGTCCTGCTGGCCTTCCTGCCGGCGGCTCTGGCGCTGAACCTGACTCCCGGCGCGGACATGATGTTCTGCCTCGGGCAGGGCCTGCGCTCGGGCCCGCGCGCGGCGGTGGCGGCCAGCGCCGGCATCTCGGCCGGCTCGCTCGTGCATGTGACGCTGGCCGCGCTGGGCCTCGGCGCCGCCGTGGCCGCGCTGCCCTGGCTGTTCGACGCGATCCGCTGGATCGGGGTCGCCTACCTCCTCTGGCTCGCCCTGCTGTCCCTGCGCGCCCGCCCCGCCGTGGCCGGCGCCCCGCCGGTCCCGGCCCGCCGCGCCTTCCGGGCGGGGCTGGTGGTGAATCTCACCAATCCCAAGGTCATCCTCTTCGTGCTGGCCTTCATCCCGCAGTTCGTCGACCCCGCCCGCCCGGTGCTGCCCCAGTTCCTGATCTTCGGCGCGGTGCTGGCCGTCGGCGGCTTCATCATCAACGCGCTGGTCGGCATCTTCGCCGGCGGCCTCGGGCGCAGGCTGGCCACCGAGACCGCGCAAACCTGGCTCGGCCGGATCAGCGGCGCCATCTTCGCCCTGCTGGCCCTGCGCCTCGCCTTCCTGGAAAGGGTAACCTGATGGCCGACCGCGACTTCATCCCCGTCCGCATCGCCGTGCTCACCGTCTCCGACACCCGCGCGCTGGAAGACGACCGCTCGGGCCAGGTGCTGGTCGACCGCATCGCCGCCGCCGGCCACTTCCTCGCCGCCCGCACCATCCTGCGCGACGAGCGCGACCAGATCGCCGACCAGCTGCGCGCCTGGGTCGCCGACCCGGAAATCGACGTGGTCATCTCGACCGGCGGCACCGGCCTTACCGGGCGCGACGTGACGGTCGAGGCCCACCGCGACGTCTACGAGAAAGAGATCGACGCCTTCTCCACCGTCTTCACCATCGTCTCGATGAACAAGATCGGCACCAGCGCGGTGCAAAGCCGCGCCACGGCGGGCGTCGCCGGCGGCACCTACCTCTTCGCGCTGCCCGGCAGCCCCGGCGCCTGCAAGGACGCCTGGGACGAAATCCTGGTCAAACAGCTCGACTACCGGCACATGCCCTGCAACTTCGTCGAGATTTTTCCCCGCCTGGACGAACACAAGCGACGGAAATAGCGCCGCGCGGCGTATATACTCCTGATGAACGCCTGGCGGCCGGGCATCTGTGCCCTGCCGCTGGCTCTTTTGACGTCCGCAGGTTGCGGAGATTGGGCACGGGTATGCGGTTTCTGAGGCACAGTCTGACCGGGGTCTTTCTTGCGGCGCTGACGCTGGCGCTGCTGATCTGGTCCGGCGTCACCGTCGGCTCGGCAATCCAGACCCGCCTGAACGCGGAAAAGCGGGTGCCCCCCGCGCGCGAACGGGTTTTCGCCGTGAACGTCGCCACGGCACAGCTTCAAACCGTCGTCCCCGTACTCGAAGCCTTCGGCCAGGTGCAAAGCCGCCGCTCGCTGGAACTGCGCGCAGCGCTGGGCGGCCGGGTGATCTGGCTGGCCGACGCCTTCGAGGAAGGCGGCACCGTGCGCGCCGGCGAAGACCTCGTGCGGCTCGACCCGACCGACCCGCAGGCCGCGCTGGACCGCATGGAAAACGACCTGATGGATGCCGAGGCCGAATCGCGCGACGCCGCCCGCGCGCTCGAACTCGCGCGTGACGATCTCGCCGCCGCGCAGGAACAGGCCGACCTGCGCGACCGCGCGTGGAAGCGGCAGGAGGACCTGGAACAGCGCGGCGTCGCCACCGCGGCGGCAGTCGAAACCGCCGAACTCGCGGCGGCCGCCGCGCGTCAGGTGGTGGTGTCGCGGCGGCAGGCTGTGGCTCAGGCCGAAACCCGCATCGATTCCGCCGCCACCCAGATCGCCCGCGCCACGCTGGCCCGCGATCAGGCGCGCCGCGATCTGGCCGAAACCACGATCACCGCCGCCTTCGACGCCACCCTCAGCGGCGTCACGCTGGTCGAGGGGCGGCTGGTGCAGGCGAACGAAAAGCTGGCGATGCTGATAGACCCCAAGGCGCTGGAGGTGTCGTTCCAGGTCTCCACCGCCCAATACGCCCGCCTGCTCGACGATGCCGGCCAGCTGATCGCCGCGCCGGTGCGGGTGGCGCTGGAAATCTCCGGCACCGATCTCGTTGCGCAGGGCCGCATCAGCCGCGACAGTGCGGCGGTGGCCGAGGGACAGTCGGGCCGGGTGATCTATGCCCGTCTCGACACCGCCGCCGGCTTCAAGCCCGGCGATTTCGTCAGCGTCCATGTCGACGAACCGGCGCTCGACAACGTGGCCCGCCTGCCGTCCTCGGCACTCGACGCCGCCAATACCGTGCTGGTCGTCGGCCCCGAAGACCGGCTCGAGTCGCTTCCGGTCGACCTGCTCCGCCGGCAGGGCGACAACGTGCTGGTGCGCGGCGAGGGGCTCGACGGGCAGGAGGTGGTGGTCGACCGCACCCCGCTTCTGGGTCCGGGCATCAAGGTCTCGCCGCTGCGCCGCGAGACGGCGGCGGTCCTGGCCTCGGCCGAACCCGAGCTTCTCGAACTGACCAGCGAACGCCGCGCCCGCCTCGTCGCCTTCGTCGAACAGAGCGACCGGATGCCCGCCGAGGTCAAGGCGCGGGTGCTGGCGCAACTCGGCGAAGAAAAGGTCCCGGCCCGGCTGGTCGCCCGCATCGAATCCCGGATCGGAGGCTAGGACGGTGGCCCGCGAGATCCCGCGCGCCGCCGGCGGCATCCTCTCCTACTTCACCCGCCACCGTACGGCCGCGAACCTGCTGCTGGTCGTGCTGCTGGTGCTGGGCCTCGCCGCCGCGCCGAACATGCGCACGCAGTTCTTCCCCGACACGGTGGTCGATACCGTCACCGTCAGCGTCACCTGGGAAGGCGCCGGCCCCGAGGACGTGGACAACGCCATCGTCCAGCTGGTCGAACCGGCGCTGCTGGCCGTGGACGGAGTCGCCAGCAGCTCCAGCACCTCGCGCGAGGGGCGGGCGCAGATCACGCTGGAATTTGAACCCGGCTGGGACATGGCGCGCGGCGCCACCGACGTGCAGAACGCGCTCGACCTGATCACCAGCCTGCCCGAAGACGCGGACGAACCGGTGGTGCGCGCCGGCGTCTGGCGCGACCGGGTGACCGATGTGGTGATCTCGGGCCCGCTGGAACCGCGCCAGCTCGGCCTGCTGGCCGACGAACTGGTGACGCGCCTCTTTGCCGCCGGGGTCACGCGCACCGACATCCGCGGCGTCGCCGCACCGCAGACGGTGGTCGAGGTGCCCTCGGCCAACCTGATCGCCCATGACATCGCCATGACCGATATCGCCGGCGCCATCGCGGCCGGGGTCGACGGCAATCCGGCGGGCGATGTCACCGGCGCCAACGCGCGCGTGCGCACCGGCACCGAGAAGCGCAGCGCCGAGGATATCGCCGGGATCGCCCTGCGGCTGAACCCCGACGGCTCGCGCCTGACCGTGGGCGATGTGGCCACCATACGGGTCGAGGGCGCGGACCGCATCCGCAGCTATTACGTCGGCGACAATCCGGCGATGACGGTGCAGGTCAGCCGCTCGGCCAAGGGCGACGCCATCGGCATCCAGCACACGGTCGAGGATGTGGCCGCGGCGATGCAGGCCAGCCTGCCGCAGGGCGTGACGATCGAGCTGACCCGCACCCGCGCCGAGGCGATCACCGCGCGGCTGGATCTGCTGATCGATAACGGCCTGACCGGGCTGCTGCTGGTCGTGGTGCTGCTGTTCCTCTTCCTCAACGCGCGCATCGCGCTCTGGGTGGCGGCGGGGATCCCGGCCTCCATGCTCTGCGCGCTGGCGGTGATGTATGCCGCCGGGATCACGATCAACATGATCAGCCTCTTCGGCCTGATCCTGACGCTGGGCATCGTGGTGGACGACGCCATCGTCGTCGGCGAACACGCCGATTACCGCGCCCGGCGCCTGCGCGAACACCCGGTGGTCGCGGCCGAAACCGCCGCGCGCCGCATGGCGGTGCCGGTCTTCGCCTCGACCCTGACCACCGTGATCGCCTTCTTCGGGCTGACGGTGATCAGCGGCCGCTTCGGCGACATGATCCAGGACATCCCCTTTACCGTGATCGCGGTGCTGACCGCCTCGCTGGTCGAATGCTTCCTGATCCTGCCGAACCACCTGGGCCATGCGCTGACCCACGCGGACAAGCGGCACTGGTACGACTGGCCCAACCGCACCGTCAATGCCGGCTTCCGCTGGGTGCGCGATACGCTCTTCGCGCCGCTGATCGGGCTGGTGGTCAAGGCGCGCTATGTTGTGCTGGCGGGCGCCATCGCCCTGCTGGCCGCGCAGATTGCCCTGTTCATCCGGGGCGACGTGCAGTGGCGCTTCTTCAACTCGCCCGAACAGGGCTCGGTCACCGGCAACTTCGCCATGGTCGAGGGTGCCACGCGCACCGACACGCTGGCGATGATGCACGAGCTTCAGCGCGCCACCGACGAGGTGGCCGGCGCCTACGAGGCCCGCACCGGCGTCAACCCGCTGAAATACGTGATCGCCGAGATCGGCGGCAATGCCGGGGGCGGGCTCGCCGGCGCCGATACCAAGGACGCCGACCTGCTGGGGGGCATCTCGATCGAGCTGATCGAGGCCGACCTGCGCCCCGAATATTCGAGCTTCGATTTCGTCGCCGAGCTTCAGGAAAAGGTGCGCCAGCACCCGCTGACCGAGGTGCTGTCGTTCCGCAGCTGGCGCTCGGGTCCGGGGGGCGACGCGCTCGATGTCGAGTTCTACGGCGCCGATGCCGAGGTGCTGAAGGCCGCCAGCGAGGATCTGCAGGCGGCGCTGCTGCGCTATCCCGAGGTCTCGGCGGTCGAGGACACCCTGGCCTACGACAAGGAAGAACTGGTGCTCGACCTCACCCCGCAGGGGCAGGCGGCGGGCTTCACCATCGACACGCTCGGCCGCGCCCTGCGCGCCCGGCTGAACGGGATCGAGGCGGCAACCTATCCCGACGGCCCGCGCAGCGCGACGATCCGGGTGGAACTGCCCGAGGGCGAGCTGACCGCCGATTTCCTCGAACGCACGCTGATGCGCACCCCCGCCGGGGCCTATATCCCGCTGGCCGATATCGTCAGCGTCGAACAGCGCACCGGCTTCTCGACCGTCCGGCGCGAGAACGGCGTGCGGCTGATCAAGGTGACGGGCGACATCTCCGAAGACGACCCGGCCCGCGCCGAGGAGATCTCCCGCGCGCTGGAAACCGAGATCCTGCCGAACATCGCCAGCATCCGGCAGGTCGACTGGCAGATGGCCGGCCTGTCCGAGCAGGAATCCGAATTCCTCAGCGACGCCACCGCCGGCCTCGCGCTCTGCCTGACCGGCATCTATCTGGTTCTGGCCTGGGTCTTCGCCAGCTGGACCCGGCCGCTGGTGGTGATGGCGGTCATCCCCTTCGGCCTCGTCGGCGCGATCTGGGGGCACTGGCACTGGGAGGTGCCGCTCTCGATGTTCACGGTCGTCGGCCTGCTCGGCATGACCGGGATCATCATCAACGACTCCATCGTGCTGGTCTCCACCATCGACGAATACGCCCGCGACCGCGGCCTAGTGCCGTCGATCATCGACGGCACCGTCGACCGCCTGCGCCCGGTCATGCTGACCACCGCGACGACGGTGCTGGGCCTGATGCCGCTGATCTATGAAGGCTCGCAAGAGGCGCAGTTCCTCAAGCCCACGGTGATCACCCTGGTCTATGGCCTCGCCTTCGGGATGGTCATTGTGCTGCTGGTGGTGCCGGCGGTGCTGGCGATCCAGCAGGATCTGACGCGCCCGCTGGCGGCGCTGCGCCGCGCCCTGCGCGCGCCCTCGCGGCTGCAGGCGGTGACGGTGGCGGCGCTGGCGGCGGTACTCGCCTGGCTCGCGCTGACGCTGGGCTGGGCGGCGGTGACCGGCGCGCTGATGCCGGCGATCGCCGCGCTGCTGCCGGGCCTTGCCGCCATGGCGCCGATGCCCGCCGCCTTCGCGCTCTTCGTGCCCGGCGCGTTGCTGCTGGTGCTGGCGGCCTATGCCGCCACCGCCCTCACGCTGACGCTGCGGCGCTAGGGCCTCAGCCCGCCGCGCGGGCCAGCGCCAGCACCTCGGCCACCTGATCGTGCAGCGTCAGCCGCCCGGCCTCGACATCCGCGAAGGGCACCCAGCGCGCCTCGGCGATGTCATCGGCCGCCTCCGCCTCGCCCTCCAGATAGCGGCACAACACGACGGCGAGCAGATAATGCACCTCGGTCGCGCCTCCGGCCGCGCGGATCAGCACATCGACATTGGTCAGATACCGCTCGGCCCGCGCGCGCACCCCGGTCTCTTCCGCCAGCTCGCGCACCGCCGCCTCCAGCGCCGATTCGCCCCATTCCACATGGCCGCCGGGAAACCCCCAGAGCATCACGCCCCCGCGCTCGCGGCGGGCGAGGAGAACGTGGTCGTCCCTCAGGACAACGGCGATGGCGCCAAGCAGGGGTCGTCGGGTCATGCCCGATCAGTCGGCGGCGCAGCCCCGGATGTCAACCGCATGGCGCGACCCCAGCACCGTGATCCGCACCGCCGACCGGTCGAGCGCGAAGGGCTTGCCATCCGCCTGCACCAGATCCGCCTCGGCCACCAGCGCGCCACCCTCGCGCCGCGCTTCGGTTTCCGAGGCCCAGACCGCCGGCGCGCCGGGTTCGATCACCACCGTCTCGGGCGCACCGGCCGAGGGCATGTCCAGCGTCGCGGTCAGATGCAGCCCGTCCGCCGAGGGCCGCAGGCGGCAGCGCGCGGCCTTCACCTTCGCCTCCGCGGCGGTGTAGGGCTGGTTCGCCAGCGCCGCCGCGATGGCCGGATTGGGCCGCGCGTCGAGGTCGGCGACATGGTCGAAATGCAGGCTCGCCGGCACGCAGACATCCGAACAGACACCCAGCTCCAGCGTGCCGCGCAGGCGCAGCGGCCCGCCGTCCCGGCGCGGCGTGATCTCGACCGGCAGCACCACCTGACGGGTATAGCCGATGCTGCGATACCCGGCCTGCTCGAAGACATGCGGGGTGGGCCAGGCCATCGCCACGCTGCCGATGTTCTCGGCGCCCGACCAGACCACCTCGGGCGGGATCCCGGCATCGCCCGGCGCGCGCCAGTAGGTCTTCCAGCCGTCGGCCAGCGTCAGGCGAAAGGCGGCCAGATAGGTGCCGCGCGGCGTCATCCCGCCATCCAGCATGTCAAGTTGCACCACCTCGCGCTGGATCGACTGCGCGGCCAGCGGGCCGCCTCCGATCAGGGCGGCAAGGAACATCACAAGGGCGGCGGGCGTTTTCATGCCGTTCTAGATGCGCGCCCGCGCGCCAAAAGCCAAGTCACGTTGCGGTCAGCTTCGTTTCAACCCGGGGGGCGCGCCCATCTGTCGCTTGCGACCGCGCGGCGGGAAGGCCATGCTGGGGAATGACGCACACCGCCCGAACGGAGCCGACCCTCATGGATCTGACCGGAAAACTGCTGATCGCGATGCCGGGCATGGGCGACATGCGGTTCGAGCATTCGGTGATCTACATGTGCAGCCACAACGAAAGCGGCGCGCTCGGCCTGATCGTCAACAAGCCGGCCGCCGACGTGCGCCTGTCCGACCTGCTGCAACAGCTCTCCATCGGCCCCGAAGGCGCGGGCCGCGACACCCCGGTGCATTTCGGCGGCCCGGTCGAGGGCGCGCGCGGCTTCGTGCTGCACACCCCGGGAGAGCCGCCGCGCGAACATTCCATGGTGGTGGGCGATGAATTCGCCATGACCGCCACCCTTGACGTGCTCGAAGACATCGCCGCCGGCCGCGGCCCGGGCAGGGCGCTGATGATGCTCGGCTATGCCGGCTGGGGCCCGGGACAGCTCGAATCCGAAATCGCGATGAACGGCTGGCTCACCGCCGAGGCCGATCCCGCCCTGGTCTACGACACCCCCGACGCCGGCAAATGGAGCGCCGCGCTCAAATCCATCGGCGTCGACCCGCTGACGCTCTCCGCCAGCGCCGGCCACGCCTGATCGGGAAGGAGAGGCCGCAGGGGCCTCTGCCTTACCGGTATTTGGTCGTCGACAGGGTCCGGGATCCCGTCAGGACAGATGGCGCGTCGCCGTGATGCAATGATCGATCAGTGTGCGGATGATCGAGGAATCCTCCTGCGCGCGACGGTAGATCACGCCGACTGGAAACTCCGTCTTCGGCAGGGAGACCGGGAGCTGGCGCAGCAGGCCGAGTTCCGTGAAGGACCGCCCGACGCTCAGGGGAAAGATGCCCAGCAGTTCGGTCTTGGACAGAAGCCCCGCGGTCGTGAGGGCCGAGATGCTTTCGACACCGATGCGCGGCGGGCTGTAGCCCGCATTCACGATCCACGTGCTGACCATGCGGCTGGCGCCGGTGGTGGTCGTGGGCAGGATCCATTCCGCCTCCGACATGAGTCGCGGCAGATCTTCGGGTGCGGCATCCGCGATCGGGTTCTGGGCGCCGCAGACGACGACCGTCTCCTCGTGGTAAAGCACCCGGTGGCGCAGATCGGGAGTGATCCGCCCGGCGTCGATCCGGCCCAGGATCAGGTCGATGTCGCCTCCCGACAGCCGCTCTGTCAGGCGCAGCTCATCGCCGTCCTCGATGGCGATGTCGAGCCGCGGCGCACTCTGCCGCAGCTGGCGATAGAGCGCCGGCAACAGCTCCGCGGTCACCACGGGAAAGACCCCGATCCGGATCAGCCCCACGCCGCCCTTCTCGACGATCGACAGCTCTGCGTGGCCCGCGCGCAGATCGGACAGGATCAGCCGGGCCAGCTTGATCATCGTCTCGCCCCCCGGCGTGGCGCGGATGCCGCGACGGTTGCGGGTGAACAGAACGAGCCCCAGCGTGTCCTCGATGTCCTGCAGCATCTTGGTCGCGGTGGAATGGACCATGTTCATCTCGGTCGCGACCCGGCCAAGGTTCGCGTCGGTCCCCAGCCTGTCCAGAAAGTCGAAATGGCGCAGGCGGAGGCGGCCGAGCAGGCTGTTGAAATCCTTCATCCCGCCGGCTCCGTCACAGGAAGCCCGGCAGCCAGAGCGCGATCACCGGGAAGGCGAAGATCAGCCCGAGGCCGACCAGCTCCAGCAGGATGAAGGGCACGATCGCGACCATGATCTCGCGCATCGACACGCCGGCCGGTGCCACCGACTGCATGATGAACAGCAGCAGGCCGAAGGGCGGCGTGATCAGCCCCACCTCCAGCGCCACCAGCATCATGACGCCGAACCAGATCTGGTCGACATCGGCGGCGTGGATCAGGGGCATGAAGATCGGCAGGGTGATCATCATGATGCTGACCTGGTCCATCAGCGTGCCCAGCAAAAGCGCGATGAGCAGCATCAGGGCCACAAGCACCAGCGGGTCGAGCCCCACGCCCAGGATCGCCTCCACGAACTCCCGGCTCGCCCCTGAGAACGACAGGATCTGCGAGAAGGTGATGGAGCCCGAGATGATGATCAGGATCATCGCGCTGGTGCGGACCGTGCCCATAAGCGCATCGACCAGCGCGCGCAGGGTCAGCGAGCGATAGCAGGCCGCGGCGATAAGGGTGGCGAGACAGCCCAGCGCGGCGGATTCCGACGGGGTCGCATAGCCCCCGAGAATCGAGCCGACAACGACGATCACGATTCCCATCAGCGGCAGCACGTCCCGCACGAAGGGGGCGAGCCGCGCGCCCAGGCTCATGCGCTCCACCGGCGCGGGCGGGGCCAGGCCGGGCCGCATCCGGACGGCGATGACGATGTAGGCGACGTAGAGCGTCGCCAGCAGCAGCCCGGGCAGGATACCCGCCAGCAGCAGGTTGCTGATCGGCATCCCCGCGAGCGAGCCGAGCAGCACGGCCAGCGCGGAGGGCGGGATCAGCATTGCCACCCCGCCGATGCCGAGGATCGGCCCGATGCTGACCGTGGGGTGATAGCCCAGCCGCAGCATGTCGGGCAGCAGCACGCGCCCCAGCACGGCGGTATTGGCGATGCTCGACCCCGACAGCGAGGCGAAGACGGTGCCCGAGGCGATGGCGACCAGCGACAGCCGCCCGGGCACGCCGGCGATGGCCCGTTCGATGGCATGGATGGCCCGCGTGGCAAGGCCCGTGGTCAGCAGGATCTCTCCCATCAGCACGAAAAGCGGAATGGGGACCAGCACGAAGGTCCCGATCGACTCCGTGGCGTTAAGCACCAGCAGGCTGATCCCGGCGACACCGCCGAAGATGAAATAGGCGCCCACCAGGTTCAGCGCGAGAAACGCGAAGGCCACCGGAACGCCGAGGGCCATGAGCAGCACCAGGAAGCCGCCCATCAGCCCCAGAAGCAGCTCCCAGCCGACCGGGCTCACAGCGCGACCCCTTCGGTGCCTTCTCCGGCGACCGGCGTGCCGTTCAGGCGCAGCAGGATCCGCCGCGCGAATTCCCAGGCCAGCAGAAGCATCCCGATCGGCATGACCGACAGGACGATCCATTGCGGCATCACGATGTCCTTGAACAGCATCGCGCCGCGCCGGAACGCCACCAGCGCCTCCTGCGCGCCCAGCCAGGCCAGCACGAGGCAGGTCGCGAAGGCGATGAGGTTGGCGAGGAACAGCAGGGCGCCACGCCGACGCGGCCCCGCCTTGCGCAGCAGCACGTCCACGCGGATGTGGTCGCCGTGGCGCAGCACGTAGGGCGCACCGAGGAAGCAGACGATCAGCAGGCCGTATTCCGAGGTCTCCAGCGTCCAGCCCAGTGTCGACAGGCCCAGGGCCCGCAGGGCGACGTCGGTGCTGATCGCCAGTGTGATGAAGGCGACGACAGCCCCGGAAACCGCTCCGAGGCCGTCGATCGCCAGGCCGACCAACCGGTCGAGTTCGCGCGGAAGGCCTGACATCTCCGGGCCTATTCCGCCTTGTAGGTCAGGGACTTCAACTCTTCGCCATACTGGGGCGACTTGGCGATGATCTCTTTCCAGGCGGCCTCGTCGGCCTTGCGGATCAGTTCGGCACTCTCCGCGTCGCCAAAGCGGACGGCCTCGATCCCGGCGGCGTCCTGCTTGGCGATCTCCTCGGCATTGACCTGCGTCAGGAAGGTGGCAAACCAGTTCTCCGCCGCGATGCTTTCCTCCCTGAGGACCTCGCGCTGGGCGTCGTTCAGGCTGTCGAACCGGCGCGCGTTCATCAGCAGCGCGATCTCGGAGCGGAAGAACCCGGGCTCGAGCCGGTATTTCGTGACCTCCAGCAGCCCCAGGTCACCGATCCCCCACAGCGGCCAGCCATAGCCGTCGATCACGCCGCTCTGCAGCGCGCCGTAGATCTCGCCGCCGGGCATCTGGGCCACGTCGGCGCCCAGCGTCTCCATCATCGGGCGATAGAGCGGGGTGCCGCGCAGGGTAAAGCCGGTCAGGTCGAGGCTCTCGGGTTTGCGCGCGGTGTAGATCTGCAGCGGAATGCCATCGACGATCTTGCCCAGGAACACGACGCCCATCTTCTCGCGGTGGATCTTGTCCATCAGGTCCAGGGCGCCATTCGCCCGGACCTCCTGGACGCTGAGGTTGAAGTTCTTCAGCGCGTCGGCCTCGGGGACGAGGTTGGTGTAGAACGACCCCGAGACATAGGCGATATCGATGACGCCGCTTTGGACCGCCGCGCCGAGTTGGAACGGGTTGATGGAGGACGGGTCCGCCACCAGCTCCAGCTTGAGGTCCGCGCCGCGGGCGTTGACCTGATCGATGAAGCGCTGGATCGGCTGATGCCAGACGCCTGTTGGCTGAAGGAAGGTGCCGACCCGCAGCACGGTTTCGGCCGCCGCCGCTCCCGCGCTCAGCAGCGTGGCAGAGAGGATGGCGGTAAGAAGTGATCTCCTGATCATGGGTTTCCCTGTCTTTTGTTTGGGGTCCGAACCTTCGGCCCGGCCCCGGTTGAGCCTGACGTGCCGTCAGGCCGGTTCTGAGGGCGGCACGGATGCCACCTGTCGCAATTCCTTCTTGTCCGTCTTGCCCACGGCAGTCTTGGGCAGGGCGGCGAGACACCGGATGTCACGGGGCCACTTGTACTTGGCCAGCCGCTCCGCAAGATGGGCCCGGATCCGCTCTTCGGGCAGGTCGCCCTCGGCCCCCACGACGAAGGCGCAGAGCATCTCGCCGCGGTAGTCGTCGGCCACGCCCACCACGGCGGCATCGGCGACGCCCGGCATGGCAAAGAGCACCTCCTCGATCTCGCGCGGGAAGACGTTGTAGCCTGCGGTTACCACCATGTCCTTCTTGCGGTCGCAGATCACCAGATGCCCCGCGTCGTCCATCCTGCCGATGTCGCCGGTATAGAGCCAGCCGTCGCGCAGCGTCGCGGCAGTTTCCTCGGGGCGGTTGCGATAGCCCGCCATCAGCTGCGGGCCGCGCGCGCGGATCTCGCCCGCAGCGCCGGGCGCCAGCGGGACGAGCCCGGTGTCGGTGTCCACGATCTCGATCTCGGTGGCCGGCACGGGCACGCCGACGGTGCCCGCCCGGCGGGGGCCGTGCAGCGCGTTGTAGGTCAGCACCGGCCCCGCCTCCGTCTGGCCGTAGCCTTCGCAGATCGCGCAGCCCGTCGCCTCTTCCCAGCGGTGCAGGACCTCTGCCGACAACGCGGAGGAGCCGGAGGAACAGACCCGCAGCGAGGACAGGTCCGTTTCGGCAAAGGCCGGATCGCGCAGCAGCGCCTGGAAGATCGTCGGGCTGGCGGAAAGGAAGGTGATGCGGTGGCGCTCGATGTCGCGCAGCACGGCCGCCGCGGTGAACTTGGGCACGATATGCAGCGTGCCGCCGCAATTCGCGGCCAGGTAGAGCCCCATGGCCACCGCGTAGACATGGAACAGCGGCGTGATCGCGAGGACGCGCTCGTCCGGGCCGGTCGGCAGCAGCGCCTCGCGCTGGGCGACGTTGACCGCGACGGCGGCATGGCGCAGGTCCACCCCCTTGGCCGCCCCCGTCGTGCCACCGGTGTACTGCAGCGTCGAAAGAGTCTGCGGATCGGGCAGGGAGAGCGGTGCAGGCGGCGCGCCCGTCGGCTGCGTGAGATCCCGCGCGCCCGGCCCCACGATCAGGCACCGCGTCCCCTTTGGCGCCGCGGCCCCGGCCAGCTCCTCCAGCCCCGCGTCGTGAATCAGCAGGGCCAGGTCGGCATCCTTCAGGACCGGGCCAAGCTCCGACTCCGTATAGGCGGGATTGAGCGGCACGACCTGCGCCCCCGCCGCCTGCACGCCGAAGGTGGCGACGGCGATCTGCGCGGAATTGCCCATCAGCAGGCCGACCCTGTCGCCGGCCCCGATCCCGTCCCGCGCCAGATCCGCCGCAAGCGCCGCCACGCAGTCGCGATAGCGCGCATAGGTCAGTTCGACCTGCTCGCAGACAAGCGCGGGGTGGTCGGGCGCCCGCGTCGCGGCCGCCTCCAGCATCTCGACCACGCTGCCGTAGGCCCCCAGAGGCTCGGTCATGCCGGATCTCCCACATGCAGCACCACCGCCATGGCGCTGTCGCCCGCCGCGCAGCCGACGAAGAGACCCGTGCCCCCTCCGCGCAGCGCGAGCTCCTCGATCAGCTCGATGACAGAGCGCAGGCCGGTCGGTCCCTGCGGGTGGCCCCAGACCAGCGAACAGCCATAGTTGTTCATCCGTCCGGTATCGATCCCGAAGGCGCGGGCGAAGGCGATGTCGTTGACCGCAAAGGGATTGTGCGTCTTGATCGCGTCGATATCCGCGATCTCCAGGCCCGCGGCAGCAAGCGCCCGCCGCGCCGCAGGGATCGGTGCGGCGGGCATGAAGGCGACGCGTTCGCGCGCCTGTCCGAAAGACAGGATGCGCACCGATATGCCCTTGTCCCGGGTCAGATCGCCCACCCGCTCCGCGCTGGTCACGACCATCCCGGCATTGCCATCGGCGGGATGGGTCTGCGCCCCGTAGGTGACCGTGCCACCGTCGAGCACCGGACGCAGCCGCGCCAGCCCCTCTGCCGTGGTCGGGTGGATCCCCTCGTCCCCGGTCATCCGGTGCACCACCTTGCGGAACCGCGGGTCCGGCACGTCGAAGGGCAGGATCATGAAGCGGCGCTGGAAGGCGTGGTCGTCGGCCAGGGCGGCCTGGTATTGCTCGTAGCGGCACAGGGCCACCTCATGCTGTTCCTCCAGCGAGATGCCGACCTCTGCCGCGACATTCTCGGCTGTGCGCACCATGGGAACGCCCGCATGGGGGTCCTTGCCGAAGTTGTCGAGCACCCAGTTCTCCGGCTCGCCCGCCCCTCCGGGACCCGAGGGCGCCGGATAATAGAGCTGCGGCCCGTTGGACACCCGATCCGCGGCGATGGCGAGCGCGACCGAGGCGTCGCCGCGGCCGATCTCGTCGCAGCTGCTGGCGAGGATGCGCGCCCCGGTCGCGCAGGCCTGCGCGATCGTGGGCCCCGCGACCCCTTCCGCCCCGAGCATGGCCATGACCCAGGGCAGGCCGTAGAACGACCCCTTCTGCGGCACCGTGGTGCCCAGCACGGCGTAGTCGACCAGACCGGCATCGATCCCGCGCGCCGCCAGCGCGTCCCGGGCCACATGCGCCGCGAGTTTCAGACTATGCAGGTCGGACAGGCTGCCCTGCCAGCGGGCGAAGGGAGTGGACCACCAGCAACCGTAGGGAATATGTGCGAGCGCGTTCATGGCAGTTCCGTTCCCGGGTTGAAGCCTCTTCCCTGCGGAACAACGGCTCCTCATGGTCACGCTACGACAGGATGAGTATTCCTAAAACTGAAATAAACCGTCTCTGTATTCGAAGGAAGGAAAGTCTGATCGCCGGACCGGCGCTTTGGTGTCTCGACGCAGCCGGAAACGGTCTTCGCGGCGCTCTGCCGGTGTCGGGCCGGATAACGCACTCCGCGACGCCCCCGACGACCCGATGCGCCAATGCATCCTGTTCCGGCACCTCTCTGGAACCGGACTGCCAAATACCGGTTGAGCAGGGGGCTCTGCCCCCGCCGCCCTGCGGGCGGCCCCCCGAGGTATTTGGAAACCAGAGAAGGGGAAGGCGCGGCGCCGCTGCCTTCTCTGGTTCAAAAATACCTGCGCCGCAGGCAGCCGCCGCAAGGCGGCTTCGCGCCCGGTACGGGCGCGCTACCACAGGGTGCGGGCATAGCCCTCGGCCAGGCGGGTGTCGAGCGCCTCGGGCGTCTCGGCCATGGCCAGCTGGTCGCGCAGGATTTCGCCCAGCGTCGGCAGGTCGGCGCGGTCGGGCCAGGTCTCGGGCTTCCACAGCTCCGAGCGGATATAGGCCTTGGCGCAATGCATGTAGACCTCGGCCACCGCCACCACCAGCACCGCCCTCGCCGGCCGCCCGTTCATCCCCAGCCGCGCGCAGAGATCCGCATCGGCGGTCAGCCGGCCGGTGCCGTTGATCCGCAGCGTCTCGTTCATGCCGGGGATCATGAACAGCAGCCCCACCGCCGGGTTGTCGACAACGTTCTTCCAGGTGTCGAGCCGGTTGTTGCCGGGGCGGTCGGGAATGGCGAGGGTGGTGTCGTCCAGCACCTGCACGAACCCCGGCCGGTCGCCCTTGGGCGTCACGTCGGCATGGCCCTCCCGGTCCTGCGAGCCGATCATCACGAAGGGCGAGCGGGCCAGAAACCCCTTCGCATGGGGGTCGAGCCGCGCCATCTGCTTGCGGATCGCGACGTCATGCGGCGTGCCGTAAAGCGCGCGCAGCTGCTCCTGGGTTTCGATGAAGTCCATGTGCGTCTCCTTCTTACGGCGCACTATGGCCAAAGCCATCCCCCTTGGCTAGCTCACCTCATAGGGCAGCACGCCGCGGGCATCGGGGTCGATGGTCAGCCGCCGTTCCAGCGGCGGGACCGAGCGCTGGTGGCACGTCTTGCGCTCGCAGATGCGGCACGAGATGCCGATGGGTTCAAAGGCGCTGGCGGTCTCCAGATCCAGCCCGTCGGCATAGACCAGCGAGGGCGCGTGGCGCACCTCGCAGCCCAGCGCGATGGCATAGCGGCGCACTGGCGCGCCGAACCGGCCGCCCGATTTCGAGATGTCGCAGGCGATGTTGATGTATCGCGCGCCATCCGGCGTCTCGGCCAGCTGGCGCAGGAAGCGGCCCGGCGTCTCGAAGGCGCGGTGCACGTTCCACAGCGGGCAGGCCCCGCCGAAACGCGCGAACTGCAACCGCGTGGCCGAGTGCCGCTTGGTGATCGTCCCGGCCTGATCGACCCGGACAAAGAAGAACGGCAGCCCCTTGGCGCCGGGGCGCTGCAGCGTCGACAGCCGGTGCGCCACCTGCTCGATCGAGGCGCCGAAGCGGGCGGCCAGCCGCTCCAGGTCGTGGCGGTAATCCTGCGCCGCCGCCAGGAAGGCGCGATAGGGCATCAGCGCCGCCCCGGCATAGTAATTCGCCAGCCCGATCTTGGCGATGGCCCGCGCCTCGTCGGAATGGAACCGGGCCAGATCCAGCGTCGCCTCGATCAGCTTGTCCTGTTCCAGCAGCGCCAGCTGCAGCAGCATCTGAAACGCCTGCGTCTGCGGCGCGGCACGGGCCGACAGATGCAGCACCCGCGCGCCCGGATCGTAGCGCCGAAGCGTCCCGGTATCGGCCGGCTCGATCCGCACCCCCAGACCACTCAGCCGGGCGCGCGCGGCCTCGGCCACATTGCCCTTTGGCGCCAGGCTCTCGGCGGCGCGGTCCACCGCGTCGATGTAATTGTCGCAATAGTGGAAGAAGTCGCGCACCTCGTCCCAGGGGCTGGCGATCAGCCGCGCATCCTCGCGCCCCAGCGCCTCGTCCAGCGAGGCCAGCCGCTCGTGCGTCTGGCGATAGGCGCGGTGCAGCTCCAGAAACGCCCGCGCAAAGGCCGGCGCGTTCGAGGCGGTCAGCCGCAGGTCGGCCAGCGGCGGCATGGTATCGGCAAAGATCGCATCCGCCAGCGCCTCGCGCATGTCGCTGACCAGCCGCTCGCTGTCGCCGGTGGTCAGCTCGGTCACATCCAGCCCGAACTCCTGCGCCAGCGCCAGCACCACGGTGGTGCTGACCGGGCGGTTGTTGTTCTCCATCTGGTTCAGATAGGGCAGGGACACGCCCAGCTTGGCGGCAAAGTCCTTCTGGGTCAGCCCGATGCGCCCGCGAATCTCGCGCAGCTTGGCCCCGGCATAGAGTTTCTGGACGGGCATGGCGCGCCTTTGCAAGTTTGCTCAGGCGCCAGGATAGATTTGCAAACCGCAGGCGGCAAGAGGATCAGAGCCGCAGCCGCTTTTCCCGGCGCATCACCAGCACGATCGACACGACGCTCGCCGCGGCGGTGATGATCATGATCCACAGCAGCGGCATCGCCCCGCTGCCCGGGGTCAGCAGCAGCCCGGCCAGCGCGCTCAGACCCGCGCCGCCGCCCAGCATGATCGCGCCCGACAGGCCCGAGGCGGTGCCGGCCAGATGCGGCCGCACCGACAGCGCCCCGGCGGTCCCGTTGGCGATGGTCAGCCCGTTGCCGACCCCGATGAAGACCATGAAGCCGAAGAAGGTCTCGGCCGACCCATAGCCCAGCGTCATCACGATCATCGACAGCCCGACGCCGAAGAAGATCAGCAGCCCGCCCGCCAGCACCATGCGGTTGACCCCGACGCGTGCGGCCAGCCGGGCAGTGATGAAGTTGCCAGTGAAATAGCCGATGGCCGGAGCGCCGAAGTACACGCCCAACTCGGTGGGGTTCATGCCATAGACCACGGTGCCGACATAGGGCGCGCCGCCGAGATAGGCATAGAACGACCCCGACGAGAAGGCCGCCGCCAGCGTATAGCCCCAGAACCGGGGCGAGCGCAGCAGTTCCGGATAGTCGCGGACCTGCGCGCCCAGACTCTTGCCGCTGCGCACCGCCGTCTCGCCAAAGTCGAAATAGGCCAGCGCCAGCGACATCGCGCCAAAGATGAACAGCAGCCAGAAATTCGCCTGCCAGCCGAAGATCCCGTCCAGCAGCCCGCCCACCGCCGGGCTGGCCATCGGCACCACCGCCATGCCCATCGTGACATAGCCGATCATGCTCGCGGCCTTGTCCTGGGTGTAAAGGTCGCGCACCGCGGCCCGCGTCAGCACCATCGCCACCGCGATCACCGCCTGACACATGCGCGCCACCAGGAACAGCTCGGCCGTGGGCGCATAGATGCAGCCCAGCGTCGCCAGCAGGAACAGGGCGATGCCCCACAGGATCACCGGCCGCCGCCCCCGGCTGTCGGAAATCGGGCCGATGCCGATCTGCAGGATCGCGTTGAACAGCAGGAACAGCGCCACCGACAGCTGCATCACGCTGTATTCGGTGTGGAAATAGGCCGTCATCCCCGGCAGGCTGGGCAGGAAGATGTTCATCGACAGGGCCGACATACCCGTCAGCAATACCAGCGTGGCGACATGCGGAGGCGTGCGGCGGTCAAGGAAACGGACAGGGCGCGGAACGGTCATGCAACCGAGCTATTCCTTGTCATGTGAATTGTCCATTCCCCTCGCCCCATCCGGTTGACGGGCAGGGCGCTCCCTCCGCTCCCGTCGGCGGGTTTCGCAAGTTTGCAGAAATTGATGTTAGCAAACTGCTTTAGTTGCAAATTTGCCAAATTCCCCTTTGGCCCGCCCCCGTACCCGTTTATGGTCGCGCAAACTGATTGGGAGCCGCGAGATGAAAGACATCCTGACCGAGCTGGAGAACCGCCGCGCCGATGCCCGTCTGGGCGGGGGCCAGGCGCGGATCGACGCGCAGCACAAGCGCGGCAAGCTGACCGCGCGCGAACGGATCGACCTCCTGCTCGACGAAGGCAGCTTCGAGGAATTCGACATGTTCGTCGCCCATCGCTGCACCGACTTCGGGATGGAAAAACAGCGCCCCGCCGGCGATGGCGTGGTGACCGGCTGGGGCACCGTCAACGGCCGCATGGTCTATGTCTTCTCCCAGGATTTCACCGTCTTCGGCGGCTCGCTCTCGGAAACCCACGCCCAGAAGATCTGCAAGATCATGGATATGGCGGTGCAGAACGGCGCGCCTGTCATCGGCATCAACGACTCGGGCGGCGCACGCATCCAGGAAGGCGTCGCCTCGCTCGCCGGTTACGCCGATGTGTTCCAGCGCAACATCATGGCCTCGGGCGTGGTGCCCCAGATCTCCGTCATCATGGGCCCCTGCGCCGGCGGCGCGGTCTATTCTCCGGCGATGACCGACTTCATCTTCATGGTGAAGGACACCTCCTACATGTTCGTGACCGGCCCCGACGTGGTGAAGACGGTGACGAACGAGGTGGTGACGGCCGAGGAACTCGGCGGCGCCTCCACCCACACCAAGAAATCCTCCGTCGCCGACGGCGCCTTCGAGAACGATGTCGAGGCGATGGCCGAGGTCCGCCGCCTGGTCGACTTCCTGCCGCTGAACAACCGCGAAAAGCCGCCCGTGCGTCCCTTCTTCGACCAGCCGGGCCGCGTCGAACCCAGCCTCGACACGCTGATCCCCGACAACCCGAACATGCCCTACGACATGAAGGAACTGATCCTGAAGGTCGCGGACGAGGCCGATTTCTACGAAATCCAGGAAGATTTCGCCAAGAACATCATCACCGGCTTCATCCGTCTCGAAGGCCAGACCGTCGGCGTCGTCGCGAACCAGCCGATGGTGCTCGCCGGGTGCCTCGACATCGACAGCTCGCGCAAGGCCGCCCGCTTCGTGCGCTTCTGCGACTGCTTCGAAATCCCGATCCTCACCTTCGTCGACGTCCCGGGCTTCTTGCCGGGCACCGGCCAGGAATACGGCGGCGTCATCAAGCACGGAGCGAAGCTGCTCTTCGCCTATGGCGAGGCGACGGTGCCGAAAGTCACCGTCATCACCCGCAAGGCCTATGGCGGCGCCTATGACGTGATGGCCTCCAAGCACCTGCGCGGCGACTTCAACTATGCCTGGCCCACCGCCGAGATCGCGGTCATGGGCGCCAAGGGCGCGACCGAGATCATCTACCGCGCCGACCTCGGCGACCCCGAAAAGATCGCGGCGCATACCAAGACCTACGAAGACCGCTTCGCCAACCCCTTCGTCGCGGCCGAAAAGGGCTTCATCGACGAGGTGATCATGCCCCATTCCACCCGCCGCCGCGTCAGCCGCGCCTTCGCCTCGCTGCGCAACAAGCAGCTCAGCAACCCGTGGAAGAAGCACGACAACATTCCGCTGTAGGGCGGGGCTTGCCCGCCGCCCCAAGACCGGCCGCCCTACGGAGACTCCGATGACCTCGCCCAGGACCAGCCCGCCCTTCTACGGCCACCCCGCACCTGCGGGGCAGGGCGGTCCTGCCCTGCGCGCAAACTGCCCCCGGGTGCGACATTCTGTCGTTTTTTTGTTGCCTAAAAAGGCATCAACCGACACTCTCCTGCTATTGAACGAATCAGCGTCATGACGTTACGTGACGTTAACCGGTTTGCGCGACGCCTTGGCGCTGCGCCTGCGGCCCCGGCAGGAGGAGCTCACCCGCGAGGGAGGGGCCGGGGCTGCGGCATAATCATCGGATTGGCCCTGCTGGCCGCCCCCCTGAACGCGCAAACCCTGACCGCGGTGCCCTCGCAGCAGCCGCTGACGCTGTCCGAAGTGCTGATCGACGATGCCCCCGGCGAAATCTGGCTGCGTTTCCGCTTCCTCGCGCCCCAGATCGCCCGCGACGGCGGCAGCGTCGATTCGGCCGCCGCCTCGGCCGACATGGAATACATCTGCAACAGCTTCGCGCTGCCCTACATGTCCTCGCAGAACCTCGCCGCCGCGCGGATCGTGATCTCGATGATGGACCGCGAGGTCCCCTTCGGCGAAACAGACCCCGACGCGACCCAGTTCTTCGAGGTCTACCGCCCCGAAGAGGGCCGCTGCATCTGGGAGGCTTTCTGATGTATCCACAACATCTTGCGCGCCTCGGCGGGCTTTCGCCGGCCGCTGCGGCTTTGGAGTCACAGCGCCCCCAAGCCTTTGGCAGATCATTCGCTTCCGCCCCGCGATGGGCTATTCTCCTGACGGGATCCGCCCCTGCGGCGGACCCCGCAAAATTGAGGCAGTCGGGGCCAGAAGGCTCCGAAGAAAAAACAAGCAGGAGAACTGAATGTCGAAAGCGATCCTTTTCGCGGCCCTCGTCGGCTTTGCCGGCCTGGTATCCGCCTGTGGCAACACCCGTGACGACTATGTCGTGGTCCAGCCCGAGCCGATCTCGACCGAACCGGTGTTCACCGGCAAGCTCAAGTAAGACAGGCGCAGGACCGGCACAGGCGCCGGTCCTGCCCCTCGCCGCGCATGGGGAGACGACCCCATGCTGAAACACCGCGGCTTCCCCGGTCGCCTGACCGGCACCGACTATCAATTCGTGATCCGGCGCGCCAATCCGCGCGGCGTCACCCCGCTAGTCGCGCGCGAACGCTACGCCGACCGCCGCCACGCCGACCGCTTCGCCGACCTCAACTTCATGGCCTCGCTCTGGGCCTATTTCGGCGCCGAACCCTTCGAGCGCGGCAATCTCGATGCCGGCCGTCTCAGCTGGCTGTTCGGCCGCGAGGTGGTGCCGGCCGAAGACCCCTTCGACCCCGCCAGCTACGAGGCGCTGCTGCGCATCGACGAGGAGGTCGCGCGCCTCTCCTTCCCCGAGGCCTTCGAAGAATGAGCGTCGCCTTCGGCAAATCCTTGCCCGCCGCACGGGCCCTTGGGCGCTTTCCGGCCCATTCCGCGCGCGCTTCGGCTGCGGGCTTGGCGCAGGCCCGGCCCCTGTGCAGGATGAACCGAAGGGCAGACCCGGGCACAGCCGGGGCGGTCCTGCAAACAACTATCCGTACCCCTTCCTTTGCCGGGCAGGCTGACCGAGCCATGGCCTCGCCCGGCAATTTTCTCACCGCAGGGCGTGCGGCTGGGCGCAATTCTGCTCATCCGCCTCGTAATCATGCATCCCTCTTGCGGAACCGCGCGTTCGCGTCATGGGTTGTTCCATCGAGCCAATCAATAATCGAAGGAAAACCCTCATGTTCCGTAATGCATCTCTTGTCCGCGCAGCCTGTGCTCTCGCTCTCGTCGGCGGTCTTGCCGCCTGTGGCGACGACCCGCTCGAGCAGGGCCTCTACGGCGGCGCCGTCGGTCTCGGCACCGCGGCCGTTCTCGACACCAACGTTGTCGCCGGCGCAGCCGTCGGCGCTGGTGCCAACATCCTCTACTGCCGCCAGAATCCGGGCCGCTGCTGACGCCCGTCCCGGCGGCGCACTAGCCGCCAAAAAAGACCCACCACTCACGCACGCCGCTTCCGGGACGCATCCCGGGGGCGGCGTTTTGTTTTTCCGCCTGTTCCAGACGAAGGACGATCCATGTTCAAGAAAATCCTGATCGCCAACCGGGGCGAGATCGCCTGCCGGGTCATCAAGACCGCCCGCAAGATGGGGATCCAGACGGTGGCGATCTATTCCGACGCCGACCGCAACGCCCTGCACGTCCAGATGGCGGACGAGGCGGTGCACATCGGCCCGCCCCCGGCGAACCAGTCCTATATCGTCATCGACAAGGTGATGGCGGCGATCAGGGAAACCGGGGCCGAGGCCGTCCACCCGGGCTATGGCTTCCTTTCGGAGAACCCGAAATTCGCCGAGGCGCTGGAAAAGGCCGGCGTCGCCTTCATCGGTCCGCCGGTCAAGGCGATCGAGGCGATGGGCGACAAGATCACCTCCAAGAAGATCGCGCAGGAGGCCGGAGTCTCCACAGTGCCGGGCTACATGGGCCTGATCGCCGACGCCGACGAGGCGGTGAAGATCTCGGGCGAAATCGGCTACCCGGTGATGATCAAGGCCTCTGCCGGCGGCGGCGGCAAGGGGATGCGCATCGCCTGGAACGATGAAGAGGCGCGCGAGGGCTTCCAGTCCTCCAAGAACGAGGCCGCGTCCTCCTTCGGCGACGACCGCATTTTCATCGAGAAATTCGTGACCCAGCCGCGCCACATCGAAATCCAGGTGCTCTGCGACACCCACGGCAACGGCGTCTACCTGCACGAACGCGAATGCTCGATCCAGCGCCGCAACCAGAAGGTGGTGGAAGAGGCCCCGTCGCCCTTCCTCGACGAGGCGACCCGCAAGGCGATGGGCGAACAGGCCGTCGCGCTGGCCAAGGCGGTCGGTTACGCCAGCGCCGGCACGGTCGAATTCATCGTCGACGGCAACCGCAACTTCTACTTCCTCGAAATGAACACCCGCCTGCAGGTTGAACACCCGGTCACCGAGCTGATCACCGGCATCGACCTGGTCGAACAGATGATCCGCGTGGCCAACGGCGAAAAACTGCCCTTCGCGCAGGACGACCTCAAGATCAACGGCTGGGCCATCGAGAACCGACTTTATGCCGAAGACCCCTATCGCGGTTTCCTGCCCTCCATCGGGCGGCTCACGAAATACAACCCGCCCGCCGAGGTCGCCGAGACCTCGCACGTCGTGCGCAACGATACCGGCGTCTACGAAGGCGGCGAGATCAGCATGTATTACGACCCGATGATCGCCAAGCTCTGCACCTGGGCGCCCACCCGCGCCGAGGCCATCGAGCGGATGCGCGTGGCGCTCGACAGCTTCGAGGTCGAAGGCATCGGCCACAACCTCCCGTTCCTCTCGGCCGTGATGGACCACCCCAAATTCGTCAGCGGCGACATGACCACCGCCTTCATCGCCGAGGAATACCCCGAAGGCTTCGACGGCGTGACCCTCGCCCAGGACGACCTGCGCCGCGTCGCCGCCGCCTGCGCCGCGATGAACCGGATCAGCGAAATCCGCCGCACCCGCATCTCGGGCCGGATGGACAACCACGAACGCACCGTCGGCAACGACTGGGCGGTGTCGCTGCAGGGCGAACGCTTCGACCTGACGGTCGAGGCCGACCCCAAGGGCGCCACCGTCCGCTTCGCCGACGACACCACCCTGCGCGTCGAAGGCGCCTGGACCCCGGGCAACAGCCTCGCCCAGATGATGGTCGACGGCACCCCGCTGGTGCTCAAGGTCGGCAAGATCTCTGGCGGCTTCCGCATCCGCACCCGCGGCGCCGACCTCAAGGTCCACGTCCGCACCCCGCGCCAGGCCGAACTGGCCGAGCTGATGCCCGAAAAGGTCGCGCCCGATACGTCGAAACTGCTGCTCTGCCCGATGCCCGGCCTGATCGTGAAGGTCAACGTGGCCGAGGGCGACGAGGTGCAGGAAGGCCAGGCGCTCTGCACCGTCGAGGCGATGAAGATGGAGAACATCCTGCGCGCCGAACGCAAGGGCCGCGTCGCCAAGGTCAACGCCGCCCCGGGCGACAGCCTCAAGGTCGACGACGTGATCATGGAGTTCGAATAGGGCAATGGGCCGTGACGGCTATATCAGCATAGCGATCCTGACATCGCTTGTCGGTCTGATGGTGGCCGTCGACTCCAGCGCCGCTGCAGCGACCCGCTGGATCGGCGGGTCGGTCTGTGTCGCGACCATCCTCGTCACGGCCTACCTTCTCGCCATCCCCGAGGCGCTGCGCACCGTGTTCCGGCGCGGGGCTCTGCTTCTGGGCTCGAAGGATATCGCCGGTCTGACGGCCGAACGACGCGAAGACAGTTTGGTCCGCTTTCTCCGCCTGCACGGCCATGTGGCCAGGCAGACGGACAGGGCCATCTCACTGTCTCGGAAACGAAAGGTGCCCGATGCAGGGTGACATATCACGGGCCGCGCTGTGGCACGATGACGTCACAGCAGAATGGGCAGCTCTTCGTCCTGTGCTGGGCGGCGGGGTTCGAGGTTCATTCTGCCGTGGTTCATTGCGCGGCCTCCTGTCTGGTCTGCAGGGCACCGGCCGTCACCCCGCCTTCTCCCGCCGCTCCTCCACCTCGCGGATTCGGTTGGGCATCTTGTCGATGCTCCGGGTGATCTCGCGCACCGTCCAGGGGCGCGGCTTCCTCAGCTCCACCTCGCCGTCCTTGCCGATCAGCACCATCATGAACCCGCGCGGGCGCAGCCGCTGGCGCAGCGGCGCCTTGGCCGCCGGATCGGTGTCGAACAGCACCACCACGTCGCGGTCCGCCAGCCGGTCCTCGCCCTCGGCCAGCAGCTCCATCTGCTGCAGGAACAGCGGATCCTCCGGGCTGTCGGCGAACACCACCACCGGCCGCGCCAGCCACAGGAACTCGGGCAGATCCGTGTCCCCCGCCGGCCGGATCAGCGGCGCCGGCGCGGGGCTCTCGGCATGGGCCGCCACGGCAAGCGCGGCAGCCAGAACAAAACATGCGATGCGGAACATTGGCTCTCCTGTCGCTGGGAATATAATCACCCCGTCGCCATGTGCGACCTCTCATTTGACCCCGCGCCCCGAAACAGTGTCGCAGGCGGCCCGCCCCGCCCGCGCGATGCGGCGCGCCCCTCCCACACCCCCGGCTCCGATGCGGCACGATCCGCGCCCCGGCCGGCCAGACGAAAGGACCCCCCCGATGAGCAAGAAAGACACCTGGCGCAAGGCCGCCGAGGCCGAGATGCGCGGCCGTTCGGCCGATACCCTCACCTGGCACACGCTGGAAGGCATCCCCGTCGCGCCGCTCTATACCGAGGAAGATACAGCCGGCCTGCCGCATCTCGGCAGCCTCCCGGGCGAAGCGCCCTTCACCCGCGGCGTCAAGGCGACCATGTATGCCGGCCGCCCCTGGACCATCCGGCAGTATGCCGGCTTCTCGACCGCCGAGGAAAGCAACGCCTTCTACCGCCGCAACCTCGCCGCCGGCCAGCAGGGCGTCTCGGTCGCCTTCGACCTCGCCACCCACCGCGGCTATGACAGCGATCACCCCCGCGTCACCGGCGACGTGGGCAAGGCGGGCGTCGCCATCGACTCGGTCGAGGACATGAAGATCCTGTTCGACGGCATCCCGCTCGACAAGGTCTCGGTCTCGATGACGATGAACGGCGCGGTGATCCCGATCCTGGCGAATTTTATCGTCACCGGCGAGGAACAGGGCCATTCCCGCAAGGTGCTCTCGGGCACCATCCAGAACGACATCCTCAAGGAGTTCATGGTCCGCAACACCTATGTCTATCCGCCCGAACCCTCGATGCGGATCGTCGCGGACATCATCGAATACACCGCCAACGAGATGCCGAAGTTCAACTCGATCTCGATCTCGGGCTATCACATGCAGGAAGCCGGGGCGAACCTGGTGCAGGAACTCGCCTATACCCTCGCCGACGGCCGCGAATATGTCCGCACCGCCATCGCGCGCGGCATGGACGTGGACGCCTTCGCCGGGCGGCTGTCGTTCTTCTTCGCCATCGGCATGAACTTCTTCATGGAGGCCGCCAAGCTGCGCGCCGCCCGTCTGCTCTGGCACCGCATCATGTCGGAATTCAATCCGAAGGATCCGAAGTCGGCCATGCTGCGCACCCACTGCCAGACCTCGGGCGTCAGCCTCCAGGAACAGGACCCCTACAACAACGTCATCCGCACCGCCTACGAGGCGATGAGCGCGGTTCTGGGCGGCACCCAGTCGCTGCACACCAACGCGCTCGACGAGGCCATCGCACTGCCCACCGACTTCAGTGCCCGGATCGCCCGCAACACCCAGCTGATCCTGCAGGAAGAAACCGGCGTCACCCATGTGGTCGACCCGCTCGCCGGCTCCTACTACGTCGAAAAGCTGACCCACGATCTGGCCGAGGCCGCGTGGAAGCTGATCGAAGAGGTCGAGGAAATGGGCGGCATGACCAAGGCCGTTGCCTCGGGGATGCCCAAGCTGCGCATCGAGGAAACCGCCGCCACCCGGCAGGCGCTGATCGACCGGGGCGAGGAAGTGGTCGTCGGCGTCAACAAATACCGCAAGGACAAGGAAGACCCGATCGACATCCTGTCCATCGACAACGATGCCGTGCGCGCCTCGCAGATCGCCCGGCTGGAACGCGTGCGCGCCAGCCGCGACGCCGCCGCCTGCCAGGCGGCGCTGGACGAGGTCAGCCGGGTCGCCGCCGAGGGCGGCAACCTGCTCGCCGCGGCGGTCGAGGCCGCCCGCGCGCGGGCTACAGTGGGAGAGATCAGCATGGCGATGGAAAAGGTATTCGGACGGCACCGCGCCGAGGTGAAGACCCTCGCCGGCGTCTATGGCGCCGCCTACGAGGGCGACGAGGGCTTTGCCGCGATCCAGAAATCGGTCGAGCAATTCGCCGAGGACGAAGGCCGCCGCCCGCGGATGCTGGTGGTCAAGATGGGCCAGGACGGCCACGACCGCGGCGCCAAGGTGATCGCCACCGCCTTCGCCGACATCGGCTTCGATGTCGACGTCGGCCCGCTGTTCCAGACCCCGGAAGAGGCCGCGCAGGACGCCATCGACAACGACGTGCACGTCGTCGGCATTTCCTCGCAGGCCGCCGGCCACAAGACGCTTGCCCCCCAGCTGGTGCAGGCGTTGAAGGATCAGGGCGCGGGCGATATCATCGTGATCTGCGGCGGGGTTATCCCGCAGCAGGATTACGACTATCTCTACGAGCGCGGCGTGAAGGCGATTTTCGGGCCGGGGACCAATATCCCCAAGGCGGCCGAAGACATCCTGGGCCTGATCCGCGCCGCCCGGGGGTAAGGCGGGGCTGAATGGACAAACGCGGCACGATCCTGATCGGCATGGCAGCCGGCGCCCTCTGGGCGCTGGCCGTGGTCTGGGGCGCCCAGCGCGCCGGGCTCGCTTTCATGACGCCGCTGGTCGGCGTGCCGCTGGCCATGGCGCCCGTCGGTCTGGTCATGACGCTGATGATCGGCCGTCTGGCCCAGCGCCGCTTCTTCGACGACAGGGTGATCGACGGCGACGCCTTCCCCCCCGGCTCCCCAGGCTGGGTCGACCAGCGGGTGCTCTCCAACACCGCCGAACAGGCGCTGTTGGCGCTGCTGATCTGGCCCTTCGTCGCGCTCACCATGGGCGGGCAGGTGGCCGTGGTGCTCGGCCTCGCCTTCGCGCTGGCCCGGCTGCTGTTCTGGATCGGCTACCACCTCTCGCCCCCCCTCCGCGCCCTCGGCTTCGCCGCGACCTTCTACACCACGGTGCTCGCCGGCCTCTGGTCGCTCGCCGTCTGGCTCTAGCCCTAATCCCGAGGCGGCCCCTGCGGGGCCATTCCCCCTGTCTCGTCTCCGGCCTTCGGCCTCCGCCTCGGGCGCCGGGCCTGCGGCCCGTCGCAATGCCTCCGGCGGAGGTATTTGGAAACCAGAGAAGGCCCCCCTATCCCACCGCCACCCTTGGCCGGCCGCTCGCCTCCACCGTCACCGTCGCCTCGATGAAGACCTCGCGCGCCTCGGTCCGCGCGGTCTTCACATCGCGGCTGACGGCGATCTGGATGCCCTCGGCCCCCGCCGCCGTGGCCTCGGCCATGGCCTCGGCGCTCAGCTCCGCCTCGAGCAGCGCCAGCGCCGCCTCGGCGCTGTTCAGATCCTGCGGCCCCGCCGCCAGGTAGACGCGGAACCGCCCCTCGGTGGGCGAGGTCACGGTGCCGCTGCGCCGCATCGTTACCCGCCCGACCACCGCGCCGATGGCATTGGCCACCCCGGCATGTTCGGGCAGCACCATCGGACAGCGCAGCCGCGCCCCCACCGCCGGATAATAGCTCGCTGCCGAGGCGCCGAGGCCAATCACCTGCACGTTCAGCCCCGCATCCAGCGCCAGAATCCCGCGGTGTCCGGCCAGCCCCTGCCGGATCAGCTCGTGCCGGGCCAGCTGGTCGGGCGCGGTCTCGAAGGCCGGGGTTTCCTCGGCGAAGGCGGTTTCAAGCAGCGTCTCCACCGTCTGTTCGGTCAGCCGGTCGATCACCATCCGCGCCATCGTCGCCGCATCCGGGGCCAGCCGGTCACCCGACCCGGTGCGCCGCCGCGCCAGCTGGGCCATCGCCTTCCCCGCCGCATCCGCATCCCAGTCGGCCAGGCCGCCCAGTACATGGCTCGCGTCCGAGGGCGTCGGCCCGGCCAGCTGCACGATCCCCCGGTCGACCAGCCGCCCCAGCGCGCCCATGTCCATCCGGTTCTTCAGCACCGCCGCCACCGGATGCACCCCGGTCCCGATCCGCTCCAGCAGGGCCAGTTCGCGCGGGCCCAGCCCGTCCATCGCCACACCGGGGACGGCGCGCACGAACCGCGTGTCATGCTCGCCCACTGTTGCCGCGCGCAGCTGGTCGTCCAGCGCGCGATGCACCACCTCCGGCGCCTCCAGCGCGATCAGCGAGACCGGCACCATCCGGCGCGGGCCCAGGCGGATGCCGCCGGTCAGCCCCTCGGCATTGACATGGATCTGGCTGTCGCCGCCCAGCCCGGTGGTGCGCATCGCCACCGCCTCGACCATGGTGCGCAGGCCCCCGACCTGCGCACCGGCCGGGTCGATCGCCGGCCGCCCGTCCTTCAGCATCGCCACATCGGTGGTGGTGCCGCCGATGTCGCTGACCATCGCAGTCTCGGCCCCGGTCAGCCAGCGCGCGCCGACAAGGCTCGCCGCAGGTCCGCTCAGGATCGTTTCGATCGGCCGCAGCCGCGCCTGCTCGGTCGACATCATCGCGCCGTCGCCGCGCACCACCATCATCGGGGCGGTGATACCGATCTCGACCAGCACATCCTGCGCCCGCCCGATCAGCCGGTCGATCATCCCCACCAGCCGCGCGTTCAGCACCGCCGTCAGCGCCCGCTTGGGCCCGTTCAGACGCGCCGACAGCTGGTGCGAGCAGGTCACCGGCACCGAAACCCGCTCCCGGATCCGCTCTGCCACCGCCAGCTCATGCGCGGGGTTGCGTGTCGCGAAAAGCGCGGCGACCGCAAAGGCCGAGACCTTGCCCGCCTGAGCGTCGAGAAAGGCGTCGAGTCCCGCCAGATCCAGCGGTGCCGCCTCGCCGCCGGCATGGGTATGCCCGCCCGCCAGCACCACGCTCGGGTCGCCGCGCAGCACCTCAGCCAGGCCATGAGTCTCCAGATCCGCCGCCGAGAAGCCGACATAGACCAGCGCCACGCGCCCGCCCTGACCCTCGACCAGCGCATTGGTGGCCAGCGTGGTAGACAGCGAGGCCAGGGCGATCTCGCCCGGCGCGATCCCCGACTGCGCCAGCACCGCGCGCACCGCGCCGCCCACGCCGATGGCCAGGTCGTGCCGCGTGGTCAGCGCCTTGGCCGAGGCGATCACCTCCGCCTCGTCGCGCAACAGCACGGCATCCGTATAGGTGCCGCCGGTATCCACGCCCAACAGGATCGCCATTCAGACCTCCGCCAACCGCCCCGCCGCCCAGCGCGCCGCCTCCGCGACCGTGGGGTCGGCGTCCCCGGCCAACCCCTGCGCCACCGCGCGCAGCGCGGCATCGCCCGAATTGCCGATGGCGTAAAGCACATTCCGCACGAAGCGGTCGCGCCCGATCCGCTTGATCGGCGAGCCCGAGAACTGCGCGCGAAAGGCGGCATCGTCCAGCGCCGCCAGCGCGGCCAGCTCCGGCGCCACCAGCCCGGGCCGCGCGGCATAGCCGATCTCGCGTGCGGCCACGGCAAACTTGTTCCAGGGACAGACGGCCAGGCAATCGTCGCAGCCGTAGATGCGGTTGCCCATCCCTTCGCGCAGGTCCATGTCCACCGGACCTTTATGCTCGATCGTCAGGTAGGAAATGCAGCGCCGCGCATCCAGCCGGTAGGGCGCGGGAAAGGCCCCGGTCGGACAGACATCCAGACAGGCCCGGCAGGATCCGCAGTGATCCACCTCCGCCGCATCCGCCGGCAGCTCCAGCGTGGTGAAGATGGACCCCAGAAAGGCCCAGCTGCCCCAGTCGCGGCTGACCAGATTGGTATGCTTGCCCTGCCAGCCCAGCCCCGCCGCCTGTCCCAGCGCCTTTTCCGGCACCGGAGCCGTGTCGACGAAGACCTTGACCTCCGGCGCAGCCAGGGACGCCGAAAGCGTCCCCCGCCCGCGGCCCCCCTCCGCCTCCGCGATCAGCCAACGGGCCAGCCGCTTCAGCCGCTTCTTCACCAGATCGTGGTAATCCCGGTTCTGCGCATAGACCGAGATCGCGCCCCGGTCGCGCCGCTCCAGCACCGCCAGCGGATCGTGCTCCGGCGCATAGCTCTCGGCCAGCATGATGACCGATTGCGCCTCCGGCCACAGCGCCGCCGGATCGCCGCGCCAGTGGCTGCGCTCGGCCAGCCAGCCCATCTGCCCGTGATAGCCCGCCTCCAGAAAGGTCGCCAGCCGCCCGGCCACCTCGGGTACATCCCAGGGCCGACAGATCCGGCAGGCGACAAAGCCTTCCTCGAAGGCCCGCGCGACAAGCCTGTCCTTCAGGGCCTGCACGTCTGGCTTCTCTGGTTTTCAAATACCCTTCGGGGGGACTCGCCGCAGGCGAGGGGGGGCAGACAGCCCCCCTGCACCGGCGGGGTTTCAGAAATCGAGGTCGGCATAATGCGGCGGCGGCCGGAACCCCGGGATCTGATCCGCCAGGATCGAACGGAAGGCGGGCCGCGACTTGATCTTGGCGTACCAGTCCTTGACCACCTGGGACCTGTTCCAGTCCACGTCCGAGATATAGTCGAGCGAGCTCAGATGCGCCGCCGCGGCGAAATCGGCGAGCGTCATGTTGTCCCCGGCCAGCCAGCGGCGGTGATCCAGCAGCCAGGTCATGTAATCGAGGTGATACTTGATCGCCTTGGCGCCGTCCTTGACGTTGCGGCTGTCGGGATAGCCCGCCTTCATCACCTTCTTGTTGACCCGCTCGTACAGCAGCTTGGCCGTCACCTCATGGTGAAACTTGTCGTCGAACCAGCCGATCAGCCGGCGCACCTCATAGCGGCCCTCGGGGTCGCGCGGCATCAGCGGCGGCTCGGGGCGCGTCTCCTCCAGGTATTCGCAGATCGCCGCGCTCTCGGCCATCAGCTTGCCGTCCAGCTTGATCACCGGCACCTTGGCCGCCGGATTGCGCCGCAGGAAATCGGGGTCGGCCTCCCAATAGCGCTCTTCCACCAGTTCCACCTCGATCTTCTTCTCGGCCAGGCTCAGGCGAACCTTGCGGCAGAACGGAGAGAGGGGAACGTGAAACAGGCGGGCCATAGGTCTCATCATGTCAGGGCAGGGGTCTACCACCAATGCCAAGCGCGGGCGCAATTATCAATCCTCGAAACACGCCGCCCGCCCGTCTGCGCGGATGGTGGCCGCGCCGTCGCGGATCGCCGCGGCCCGTTTGCGCACGGCAGCCGAGGGTTTCGCCGCCGACCGGGTGCGGGGCGAGGGCAGCACGGCGGCGATCAGCGCCGCCTCCTGATCGCTCAGCTTGTCGGCCGTCTTGCCAAAGAAGGTCTCCGCCGCCGCGCCGACGCCAAAGACGCCTTCGCCCATCTCGGCGACGTTGAGATAGACCTCGATGATCCGCCGCTTGCTCCAGATCGTCTCGACCATCGGCGTCATGACGGTTTCCAGCGCCTTGCGGATCCAGCTGCGGTCCTGCCACAGATAGACGTTCTTCACCACCTGCTGGCTCAGGGTCGAGGCGCCGCGCGTGCCGCCGTCCTCGATGGCGGCGCGGATCGCGTCCACGTCGAACCCCCAGTGGTTGCAGAAATTCGCATCCTCCGCCGCCACGACCGATCGCGCCACCGCAGGCGCGATCTTCTCAAGCGGCACCCACTGGCGGTCGATCCCGCCCAGCCGGCGGCCCTCGGACCAGATCGTATGCGTGGTCGGCGGGTTGACCAGGCTGAACAGCACCACCAGCAGCAGCAACAGCGCCACCCCCGCCAGCCCGGCGCGGATGAACAGCCGCACCAGCCGCCGCCCCGGCGACAGTTCCCTTGCCCTCACGGTCTTGGCCGACCGCTTGCCCGTGGTTTTCGTGCTCTTCGCCATGCGCGCATCCTACCGCCGCCGCCCGCGGGCGACAGCGGAAAAATGCGGCGCCGCCCGGCTTATCCCGCCATGTCGCGGCGGCTCGGCAACAGCACGGTCAGGATCCCCAGCGCCGGCAGGAAGGCGCACAGCCCGAAGACAAAGGCGATCCCCGTCACGTCGGCCACCGCGCCCAGCACCGCCGCGCCGATCCCGGCGATCCCGAAGGCCAGGCCGAAGAACAGCCCCGCCACCATCCCGACCCGGCCCGGCAGCAGCTCCTGCCCGAACACCACGATGGCCGGAAAGGCCGAGGCCAGCACGACGCCGATGATCACGCTCAGCACACCCGACCAGAACAGGTTGGCATAGGGCAGCATCAGCGTGAAGGGCAGCACCCCCAGGATCGACACCCAGATCACCGTGCGCCGCCCGATCCGGTCGCCCACCGGCCCGCCGATCACCGTGCCAAAGGCGACGGCGGCCAGGAACAGGAACAGCATCTGCTGCGACTCATCGGTGCTCAGGCCGAAGCGGTCGATCAGGAAGAAGGTGTAATAGCTGCTCATCGAGGCCATGTAGATGTTCTTCGAGAAGATCAGCACCACCAGCACCGCCAGCGCGATGGTCAGCTTGCGGCGGGGCAGGGCGGGGCCGGGCTTGACCGGGCGGCGTTTCGCGGCGGCCTGCGCCTGGGTGTGCCAGCGGCTCACCGCCGTCAAAATCAGGATCCCCGCCAGCGCCACCAGCGCGAACCAGGCCACGCTGCCCCGCCCGTAGGGCACCACGATGAAGGCCGCCAGCAGCGGTCCCGCGGCCGATCCGAAGTTGCCGCCGACCTGAAACACCGACTGCGCCAGCCCGAACTTGCCGCCCGAGGCGGCGCGCGCCACCCGGCTGGCCTCGGGGTGGAAGATCGACGAGCCGATCCCGATCATCGCCGCCCCCAGGATCAGCACCGGATAGCTCGGCGCCCAGGCCAGCAGCACCAGCCCGGCCATGGTCGAGGTCATGCCGACCGGCAGTGAATAAGGCATCGGCCGCTTGTCTGTGACGATCCCGACCAGCGGCTGCAACAGCGAGGCGGTGACCTGAAAGCAGAAGGTCAGCATCCCGATCTGCCAGAAATCCAGCGTGAACTCGGTCTTCAGCATCGGATAGATCGCCGCCAGCAGCGACTGCATCACATCGTTCAGCAGGTGGCACAGGCTGATGGACAGCAGGATGGCATAGGTGGTGGTATCCGCCCGGTGAGAGGGCAGCGTCGCGTCGGTCATTGCAGTCTCCTTCGGCCCTCAGATAGCCGGGTTGCGACGCGCGATCTTTCGTGGTTTGGTCAATTATCTTCGCGATCGGGCCAAAACATGCGCGGCATGGTTCAGACCACCATCTCCGACAACATGCGCGCCATCGCGGCGGCGCAGGGGCCGGTCTTTGCCGCCGGTACCGACTATCCCGCCGGCGTCGCGATCCCGGCGCACCGCCACGACCGCCACCAGCTGCTGCATGCGCTTTCGGGCGTGCTGACGGTCGCGACCGAGGCGGGCCGCTGGATCGTGCCGCCCGAACACGCGCTCTGGCTGCCCGCCGGCTGCGTGCATTCGGTCGACATGCTCAGCGCGGTGCGGATGCGCTCCGTCTATGTCCGCCCGGACGAGGCCGCCACCTGGGACACGCCCCGCGTGCTGGGCATGACCCCGCTGGTGCGCGCGCTGGTGGTCGAGGCGGTGGCGATGATGGGCCACCCCTCCGAAGGCCCGCGCGACCATCTGATCGCCGAGCTGCTGCTGGCCGAAATCCCGCGCCTGCCCGAACAGCCGCTGGCCCTGCCGCTGCCCGCCGACCCGCGCCTGCTGCGGCTTTGCCGCGCCTTCATCGCCGCGCCCGACGCCCGCGCCAACCTCGATGACTGGGCCGACCGCGCCGGGATGAGCCGGCGCAGCCTCACCCGCCACTTCCGCCAGGATACGGGGCTCACCCTGGAACAATGGCGCCAGCAGGCGTGCGTCTTCGCCGCGCTGCCCCGCCTGATCGACGGCGACCGTGTGACCAGCGTGGCGCTCGACCTCGGCTACGACAGCCCCGCCGCGTTCACCACCATGTTCCGCCGCATGCTGGGCCAGACCCCGCGCGCCTACGCCCGGCGGTGAGGGGGGCAGGGGCGCTGCCCCCTCATGGCCTCCCGGCCAATTCACCGGTGTTTTTGCGAAGAGAAGAAGCAGCCCCCGCGCCGCCGATGACAGCGGCGCGGGGGCGTCCCGTAATCCTACTCCGCCTGGATCGCCGTGCCCTCGACGCTCAGCGGGACGGGCAGGTGGATCAGCATCTCCTTCGGGCACACCTGCAGGAAGTTCTGCCGCTCGATCTCCCAGTGCTGCAGGATGTCGGCCGCGCGGCGGCTGCCGGTCTCCTTCAGATGCCGCTCGACCAGATCCTTCAGCTGGTTCTCCCAATGCTCGACCGTCACCGGGCCGACCACCAGCGTCTCCATGTTCATCAGCGTCTGCGCCACGCCGTCGGGATCGTAGAGATAGGCCATGCCCCCGGTCATCCCGGCGCCGAAGTTGGCGCCGATCTCGCCCAGGATCACCGCAACCCCGCCGGTCATGTATTCACACCCGTTCGAGCCACAGCCCTCGATCACCACCTTCGCGCCCGAGTTCCGGACCGCGAACCGCTCCCCGGCACGGCCGGCGGCGAAGAGGTAACCGTCGGTCGCCCCATAAAGCACGGTGTTCCCGATGATCGTGTTCTCGGCCGCCTCCAGCGGGCTCGACATCGGCGGGCGCACCACGATGATGCCCCCCGACAGCCCCTTGCCGACATAGTCGTTGGCGTCGCCGCTGACCTCCAGTTTCAACCCCGGCGCCGCGAAGGCCCCCAGCGACTGCCCGGCCGAGCCCTGCAGCTTCACCGTCAGGTGATCCGACTGGAAGGCGTTCCTCATCCCGAAGTTCTGCACGATCAGGCTTGAGGTCCGCGTGCCCACGGTCCGGTGCGTGTTCTGCACCGCGTAGGACAGCTGCATCTTCTCGCCGTCCTTCAGGAACCGCGCCGCGTCGCGCACGATCTCGGCGTCCAGCGTGTCGGGCACCGGGTTGCGCGGCTTGTCGCGGTCATAGACGATTTCAGACGCGCCGCTGACCGTGATCAGCAGCGGGTTGAGGTCGAGATCGTCCAGATGCGCCGACCCGCGGCTGACCTGTGCCAGCAGATCCGCCCGCCCGATGATGTCGTCGATCGACCGCGCGCCGATGGCCGCCAGCAGCTCGCGCACCTCCTGCGCGTAGAAGGTGATCAGGTTCACCACCTTGTCCGCGTTGCCGGTGAACTTCTGCCGCAGGGCAGGGTCCTGCGTGCAGACGCCCACGGGGCAGGTGTTGCTCTGGCACTGGCGCACCATGATGCATCCCATGGCGATCAGCGCGGCGGTGCCGATGCCGAACTCTTCCGCGCCCATCATCGCCGCCATGACGATGTCGCGCCCGGTGCGCAGCCCGCCATCGGTGCGCAGCGTCACCCGCTCGCGCAGCTTGTTCATCGCCAGCACCTGATGCGCCTCGGTCAGGCCCATCTCCCAGGGCAGGCCGGCGTATTTGATCGACGTGGCCGGGGATGCCCCGGTGCCGCCATTGTGGCCCGAGATCAGGATGATGTCCGCCTTGGCCTTGGCCACGCCCGCGGCAATCGTGCCGACGCCCGAAGACGCCACCAGCTTCACCGTCACCTTGGCGCGCGGGTTGATCTGCTTGAGGTCATAGATCAGCTGCGCGAGGTCCTCGATGGAATAGATGTCATGGTGCGGCGGGGGCGAGATCAGCGTCACCCCCTTGGTCGAATGCCTTAAGCGAGCGATCAGGTCGGTGACCTTCATCCCCGGCAGCTGACCGCCCTCGCCGGGCTTGGCGCCCTGGGCCACCTTGATTTCCAGTTCCTCGCACTGGTTCAGATACTCCGCCGTGACGCCAAAGCGCCCCGAGGCCACCTGCTTGATCTTGGCCGACGGGTTGTCGCCATTCGGCTCCGGCGTGAAATGCGCCGGATCCTCGCCACCCTCGCCACTGTCGGACTTCGCCCCGATCCGGTTCATCGCCACGTTCAGCGTCTTGTGCGCCTCGGGGCTCAGCGCCCCCAGCGACATGCCCGGCGTCACGAACCGCTTGCGGATCGAGGTGATGCTTTCCACCTCTTCGATCGGCACGGCCGGCCCCAGCGGCTTGATGTCCAGCAGGTCGCGCAGGTGGATCGGCGGGTTGCTCTGCATCTTGGCCGAATACTGCTTCCACATCTGGAAGCTGCCCTTGTTGCAGGCCATCTGCAGCATGTGCATCGAGGTCGCTTCCCAGGCGTGCGACTCCCCGGTCGCCCGCGCCTTGTAGAAGCCGCCGATGGGCAGCACGTCCAGCCCCGAGGTCCAGCCGCGCGCGTGCACCTGCTCGGCCTTGTGCTGGATACCGCTCACGCCGATGCCCGAGATCCGGCTGGTCATGCCGGGGAAATACTCGGCGCACATGGCGCGGCTCAGCCCCACCGCCTCGAAGTTCAGCCCGCCGCGATAGGAGGACACCACCGAGATGCCCATCTTCGCCATGATCTTCAGCAGACCCTGGTCGATGGCGTTGCGATAGCGCGCCATCGCCTCGGTCAGCGAACCGTCCAGCAGCCCGCGCTCGATCCGGTCGGCGATGGAATCCTCGGCCAGATAGGGGTTCACCACCGTCGCGCCGCAGGCGATCAGCACCGCGAAGTAATGCGCGTCGATGCATTCCGCCGTCCGCACCGAGAGCGAGCAGAACGTGCGCAGCCCGTTGCGCGTCAGATGGCTGTGCACCGCACTTGTCGCCAGGATCATCGGCATCGACACCTTGCCCGGCCCCGAATGCTGGTCGGTCAGCACGATGTGCCCCGCGCCCGAGCGCACCGCATCCTCGGCCTCGGACCGGATCCGCGCCAGCCCCTTCTGCAACGACCGTTCGCCCGGCGCGAAGGTGCAGTCGATCTCGGTGAACGGCGCGTTGAACTGCCCGATCAGCGCCTCGAACTGCGCGTTGCCGACAAAGGGGCTTTCCAGCACGACGATTTCGGTCTGCGAGGAATCCTCGTCCAGCACGTTCTTCAGGTTTCCGAACCGCGTCTTCAGGCTCATCACCCGGTATTCCCGCAAGCTGTCGATCGGCGGGTTCGTCACCTGGCTGAAGTTCTGGCGGAAGAAATGCGACAACGGGCGATACTGCTTGGACAGCACCGCGGAAGGCGTGTCATCGCCCATCGAGGCGAGCGCCTCCTTGCCGTCCTCGGCCATCGGCGCCAGGATCTGCTCCAGCTCCTCCACCGAATAACCCGCCGCGATCTGCCGCTGCCGCAGCTCCTTGCCCGAGAAGATCGGCTTTTCGGTCACCCCGGCCAGAACCTCGTCGGCATCGTTGATCTTGCCGACCCATTCGCCAAAAGGCTGGTTCGCCGCCAGCCGGTCCTTGATCGCGGTGTCGTGGAACAGCCGGCCCTTCTTCATGTCCACGGCAATCATCTGCCCCGGACCCAGCGCGCCCTTCTCGACCACATTGGTCTCGTTCACCGGCACCATGCCGGCCTCGCTGCCCGCAATCAGCAGCCCATCGCCGGTGACGACATAGCGCATCGGGCGCAGCCCGTTACGGTCCAGCCCCGCGCAGACCCAGCGCCCGTCTGTCATCGCCAAGGCGGCAGGCCCGTCCCAGGGCTCCATCACCGAGTTGCAGTAGGAATACATGTCGCGCCAGGCCTGCGGCAGCTCCACCGCCTGCTTGGACCAGCTCTCCGGCACCAGCATCGTCTTCGCCATCGGCGCGGACCGCCCCGCCCGCACCAGCACCTCGAACACCGCGTCCAGCGCCGCCGAATCCGACGACCCGCCCGGAATGATCGGCTTGATGTCCTCGGCCATGTCCCCGAACGTGCCCGAGGCCATGCGGATCTCGTGCGACTTCATCCAGTTGATGTTGCCCTTCAGCGTGTTGATCTCGCCGTTATGCGCCAGCATCCGGAACGGCTGCGCCAGCCACCACTGCGGGAAGGTGTTCGTGGAATAGCGCTGGTGATAGATCGCAAAGGCGCTCTCGAACCGCTCATCCATCAGGTCCGGGTAGAACACCGCCACCTGCTCGGCCAGCATCATCCCCTTGTAGATGATCGACCGGCAGGACAGCGAGGCGAGATAGAGCCCTGCGATGCCCTCGGCAATCGCCGCCTTCTCGATCCGGCGGCGGATCACATAAAGCTCGCGCTCGAAGGTCTCCTCGTCCACGCCCTTGGAGTTCGAGATCAGGATCTGCTCGATCTCGGGACGCGTCGCATTGGCCTTCTCGCCGAGGCAGGTCACATCCACCGGCACATGGCGCCAGCCATAGATGTAATAGCCCATCCGCAGGACTTCCGTCTCCACGATGGTCCGGCACATCTCCTGCGCGGCAAAGTTCGTCCGCGGCAGGAACACCTGACCGACCGCGATCAGCTGGTCCATCTTCGGCTCGTGGCCGGTGCGCCGGATCTGGTCATAGAAGAACGGCACCGGGATCTGCACGTGGATGCCCGCCCCGTCGCCCGTCTTGCCGTCCGCATCCACCGCGCCCCGGTGCCAGACCGCCCGCAGCGCCTTGATGCCGGCCACCACCACGTCCCGGCTCGCCTTGCCGTCGACCGAGACCACCAGCCCCACGCCGCAGGACGAATGCTCGTCCTCCTCGCGATACAGCCCGTTCTCGGCCATCCACTTGCGCTTGGCTTCTTCCTCACGCACCCAGGCTTCATCGTATTTGGTCATCTTGAGATCCTCTCTATGCGCTAGGTGTCGGAACGGGCGCGGTTGCGCCAAAGGTCGGGGTGTTCAGGACCGCGACCTGACCTGAGGTGATCGCTCTGACGATCCGCAGGAAAAGCAGAGTCGATATGATAGTGATGGGAAAAAATGCCATGTCGATGAACGTCAAAATCTTGAAGTCCACCAGAGTTTCGGCAAGCCTTTCCTGACGTATGGAAACATTCGACAGAATGTTCGACACGATCCAGGTGACCCACCACCACGCCAGAACGGAAGGACCGGGGCGGTTCATGTCCCCCGAGGGATCGAACGTGGTGTTCCAGGTCTGGCGTATGGACTGGTAGGGCTTCCACAGGTTGGCAACCGGTATGAAAAACCAACCCACGGCCCAGCCGGGCTTGATCCGCTTTTCGGTCGGCGCGATCCCGCCCGCGTTGTGCGCTGCACGATAGATCCACATGCAAGAAACGACGATGCAGATCACCGAAATCGCAACAGCGATGAGATAGGCCAGTTTCTGGATGTTACCGATTGCCACGAACGCAGCCTCGGCTTCCGATTGGTCCAGCCGCCCATTCTCGAACCCGTTGAGACTGGAATACAGCCAGACGGTAACAAGCAGCAGCGCCACGTCGAGCAGGATCGACGCCCACAGCAAGCCCACCACCCAGCGCCCGGTGATGCGCAGGTCGTAGGTTTTCCGCGGAGCGCTCATGGCGTCTCTCCCTCGGGAACGAATGGGTTGCTTGTCTCATAGTCCTGCGCGCTGACCCGTTTCAGGTCGCCCGCGTAATTCCAGCCATCCGGCGCGCGGTCGGCATAGACCACATGGGTCAGCCGCGCCCCGCCGGCATTGGGGAACAGCCCCGGCATCAGTTCGTACTGCTTGCCGTCGTCGCGGATCCACAGGTTTGACCCGCAGGTATCGCACCAGGCCCGTTCGGCGAAAGAGGACGACCGGTAGGTCTTCACCGGCCCAGTCACCACAACCGAGCCGACCTCGGCATCCACCCCGATCATCGCCGACCCGCTCCAGCGCACGCATTTGTCGCAGAAACACGCGCCCATCTCGTCCGACAGCACCGCCTCGACTGTGACAGCCCCGCAGAGACAGCGGCCATGCTGAACCTTGCTCATGCCAACGCCTCACCGACCAGGCCGAAATGACCCAGAGCGTCACACCAGCCGCGCGGCGCCCGACCGCGGGTGGGCGCGCCACCGGCTGAGGTCAGCACTTTTATGGCGCCAACGACCTCTGACGCCCGTACGCGCGGCAACCTCGCAAAAGCGCCCGCCCGGGGGGCGGTCGGGCGCCGCGCGGCGGCGGCTTCGCCGCCTCGTTCCGCGCGAAGGGCGCGCCGTGCTGCCTGCACCCACCTCACAACCCGTCCTCCGGTATCCCGAACTCGGCCAGGATCTCGCTCCGGCTCAGCCGCTTGTGATCGCCACCAATCTCCCAGCCGGGCATCTTGTGGTCGATGTAGATCTCGCTCACCAGCGTCATGCCGCTGGCATCGTCGAACAGCCCCACCGGGATCTCGTAGTTGTCCGACATCGGCCCCTCGGCGGTGACGTGGTAATACAGCCCCGATCCGCAGCGCTGGCACCAGGCGCGTTCCGCCCAGTCCGAGGAATGCAGCACCTTGATATGCGCCTCGCCGGTCCAGCGGATCCCCGCCGCCGGCACCGTGACCGCCACCAGCGCCGAACCGGTCCAGCGCCGGCACATCTCGCAATGGCATGCGCCATAGGTGTCGGGCACGTCCTCGGCGGTGAAGCTCACCGCGCCGCACATGCATTGCCCGGTCCGCGTGGTCATGCAAAGGCCTCCCCGCTCGTCAGCCGGGGATGATCCCCCGCCAGCGCATAGGTGTCGGGCTTGCTCTCGATGCAGATCTCGCGCTCCAGCACCATGCCGCTCTTGTCGTCCAGCGTGCCCAGGCCCAGCGAATAGCCCGCGCCCTCGCCCAGCCCGCGATACCACAGGTTCGCCCCGCAGGTGCCGCAGAACGACCGCTCCGCCCAGTCGGACGAGCGATAGGTCCGCACCGCCTCCAGGCCGGTGACGTCGATATCTTCCGCAGCGACATTGAACGACAGGTTAACGCCGCCGCTGATCCGCTGGCAGATGGTGCAGTGGCAGGCGCCGAACTGTTCGGGCGCCGCGCGCAGCCTATAGCGCACGGCCCCGCACAGGCAGCCGCCCGCGCGCCCGCTCACGCCGTCACCCAAAGGTCAGCACCGCTGACCTGCCCTCGACACCCCCGGACCGGCGCTGCACTGCGGCGGTGCACAGGCGCTGCACGGGTTGTGCACGGGATGTGCCTACTCCGCAGCAAGAACCGCATCGCCCGCCATCTCCCGCAGGATCGCCGCCGCGCAATCGCGGCCGTCCCGGATCGCCCAGACCACCAGAGAGGCCCCGCGCACGATATCGCCCACCGCATAGACGCCCGGCAGGTCGGTCTTGCCGCTGGTGAATTCGGCCCGCACGGTGCCCCAGCGCGTGACCGTCAGCGCGGGTTCGTCCCACAGCGCCGGCAGATCCTCGGGCTCGAACCCCAGCGCCTTGATCACCAGATCGGCTTCCTCGACATAGTCGGCCCCCTCGATCACCTCGGGCGCCTGCCGGCCGGTCGCGTCGGGCTTGCCCAGCCGCATCTTCTGCACCATCACGCCGCTGACCTTGCCGCCCTTGTCGGTAAAGCCCTTCGGCGCGCTCAGCCATTCAAAGACCACGCCCTCTTCCTCGGCGTTCTGCACCTCGCGCTGGCTGCCCGGCATGTTCGCCCGGTCGCGCCGATACAGGCACTTGACGCTGGTCGCACCCTGCCGGATCGCCGTGCGCACGCAGTCCATCGCCGTGTCGCCGCCGCCGATCACCACCACGCGCTTGCCCTCGGCATTCAGCCGGCCCGAATCGAAGTCCTCCACCGCGTCGCCAAAGCTCTTGCGGTTCGACGCGGTCAGATAGTCGATCGCCCGCTCGATCCCCTGCGCCCCGCTGCCAGGCCCGCCCAGATCGCGTGACTTGTAGACTCCGGTGGCGATGATCACCGCATCATGGGCTGCCCGGATCTCGGCAAACGAGATGTTCACGCCCACATCGCAATTGGTCCGGAAGGTCACGCCGCCCGCTTCCAGCTGCTGGTTGCGGCGCATCACGATGTCCTTCTCCAGCTTGAAGCCCGGAATGCCATAGGTCATCAGCCCGCCCGCGCGGTCATAGCGGTCATAGACCGTGACCTGCACGCCCGCCCGCCGCAGCATGTCCGCCGCGGCCAGGCCGCCCGGCCCGGCGCCGATGATGCCGACGCTCTCGCTCCGCTCGACCGCGGGCGCGGCGGGCTTGACCCAGCCTTTCTCCCAGGCGGTATCGGTGATGTATTTCTCGACCGAGCCGATGGTCACGGTGCCATGCCCCGACTGCTCGATTACGCAGTTGCCTTCGCACAGCCGGTCCTGCGGGCAGATGCGGCCGCAGATCTCGGGGAAGGTATTGGTCGCCTGGCTGACCTCATAGGCCTCCTGCAGCCGGCCCTGCGCGGTCAGCCGCAACCAGTCGGGAATGTTGTTCTGCAACGGGCAATGGCTCTGGCAATAGGGCACGCCGCACTGGCTGCACCGGCTGGCCTGCTCCTCCGCCTTCGCGGCGGCATATTCGGCATAGATCTCGTGGAAGTCGTGGGCGCGGTCCTCGGCCGGACGCTTAACCGGCATTTCACGACCCAATGCCACAAACTTCAGCATCCGTTCCTTTGCCATCTGGCCATCCCTTTCCCGGTACCGCACGGTGCGCCTTGATAAAATGCTGCGCGAGAGATTAAAAGTCAGCAATACTGACCTAAATACGGAAATATCTCTCCGTCGGGCGGAGAAAAGCTCCTCCGCGACTGAAATTATGTCAGCTTAGTTTACCTAACCGTGCGTCAGGCGACCGAAAGCGCGACCAGTGCGACGCTTCCGACGATGATTCGCCACCATCCGAAGACCGCAAACCCGTTGCGGCTAACATAGCCCAACAGCCAGCGTACGACGAGAACCGCTGCCACGAAGGCCGCAATGAATCCGACAATGATCTCGTTTACGGCACCCGCATCCAGCATGTGCCGCGATTTGTACAGGTCATAGGCAAAGGCGCCCGCCATGGTCGGCATCGACAGGAAGAACGAAAACTCCGCCGCCGCCCGCCGGCTCGCCCCCAGCGACAGGGCACCCACGATGGTCGCCCCGCTGCGCGACACGCCCGGGATCATCGCCAGGCACTGGATCACCCCGATGGCAAAGGCTATGCCCAGCGGCAGGCGCATCGCGTCGTCATGGCGCGGGGCAGGGGCGATGCGGTCGATCACCAGCAGCACCAGCCCGCCCAGGATCAGCATCACCGCGATCAGCTTTGGCGTCTCGAAGAGCACCGTCTTGATGAAGTCATGCGCCAGCACCCCGACCACCACCGCCGGCAGGAAGGCTACCAGCACCGACAGGATGAACCGCCGCGCCGCCGGATCGTGCGGCGCCGCGGTGAAGACCCCGACCAGCTTGGCGGAATAGACCGTCAGGATCGCCAGCACGGCCCCCAGCTGGATCACCACCTCGAATGTCTTCCCCGCGCTCTCGAAGCCCAGGAAATGCCCGGCCAGCAACAGGTGCCCGGTCGACGACACGGGAATGAACTCGGTCAGGCCCTCGATCAGGCCAAGGACCAGCGACACAAGCAGGGTATGTTCGGTCACGCTTCAGTCGGCCTTGCGCAGGTTGCGGGCCGAATCCTTGATCGCGTCGTATTGCCCCGAGGGCCGGAACCGCCACAGGTAATCCGGCAGCACCGACTCCAGCGACGTGGGCTGGATACCCAGCGCTTCAAGCCCCGGCGCCTGACCGGTCGCGACATTGTCGCGCCCCAGCGATTTCAGCTGATCCCGCGTCACCACCGGATTGGACACCAGGCCCAGAGTCACCGCCTGCAGCATGTCGAAACAGAAGGCGAGGATCGACGCGACGAACCCCGGCACCGGCACCAGCACCCGGCGGCGGTGAATCACCTGCAGCATCCGCTCCATCATCTGCCGGAAGGTCAGAACCTCCGGCCCGCCCAGTTCATAGATGCCCGGCGCCGCCGCGCCCTCGGCGCCCATGACGGCGGCCTGGGCCACGTCATCGACATAGACCGGCTGGAATTTCGTCTGGCTCGCCACCACCGGCAGGAACGGTCCCATCCGGGTCATGCCCGCGAAGCGGTTGAAGAATTCGTCCTCCGGCCCGAAGATGATCGACGGGCGCAGGATCACCGCACCCGGGAAATGGGCCAGCACCGCAGCTTCGCCCGCGGCCTTGGTGCGTCCGTATTCGCTCTCGGCCTCCGGGTCGGCGCCGATGGCCGACAGATGCACCAGATGCGCCACACCGGCCGCCCGGGCCAGCCGCGCGACCCGGCCCGCGCCCTCGTCCTGCACGGCGTCGAATGTATTGGCCCCGGATTCGCTCAGGATGCCGACGCAGTTCACCACCGCATCCGCGCCGGCCATCGCGGCGGCCACCGAGGCATCGTCCCGGATGTTGCACAGCACCGGCTCCACCTGCCCGACAACGCCATAGGGGCGCACGAACATCGCCTCGTTCGGACGGCGCACCGCGACGCGCACGCGCCAGCCCGCCTTGGCCATGCGGCGCGCCACATAGCGCCCGACAAAGCCTGAGCCGCCGTAAATGGTGACAAGTTTCGACATCTTAAGCCTCCGGACCGGTCCCAGACCCTCATTAGCCCCGCCCGCGCGCGACGACAAGGCGGCAGAGCGCCGCTGCGCCCCGCGGGGCCGAAACACCGCCCCGATGCCGCCCGGCGAAGCAATTGAAATCTTTCTTCACTCCCCCCGTTGACAGCCCCGCGCACCGGCGATACATGCCCCTCCACGCAAGCCTGTGCCCAGGTGGCGGAATTGGTAGACGCGCTGGTTTCAGGTACCAGTGGCCGAAAGGTCGTGGAGGTTCGAGTCCTCTCCTGGGCACCAAATAATAGCAGTTTGGCTATATTTATCAAGCGGTTGACGGAAAAGCTCGGCGGCTTATCCACCCTTATATCCCCCTAAGTTTCCCTGCTGGCCGTTTCTGAAAGCAGGAATAGCGATTAGAGATACTCGCCAAATTTGAACAGGAATGCCGCCCAAGAGGCTTGGTCTAATGCGTCGTGCTTTCGGACCAGCCGGTCGAATGTCCGCCAGTGCATGCCTTTGGGCTTTAGGCCATGGCCGTTCGCTGTTCCCGGTGTCCAGTCCAGTTTAGCACGTATCCTCTCAGCCATACGCCCAGCGCGGTCGTGATAGCCTTCGCGTTGTGATGGATAGGCCAGCCGGTGACACTGGCGACAGGCAAAGATGGTGCCGCCGTATAGTTTTGCCACCCGACGCCCGCAGCCGTGCGCTGGGCAAAGGAACCATTGGCGCACTCCGCCGATGTGGCAGTCCGTTATTGTCAGTGCGATGGGGTAATCCTCATGCACCCATTCCTCGCCGTAGCTTCGATGGCGATAATTCAACACTACGCGCCCGCTCTCTGCTCTAGCGTTGATCGTGGCGACCGTCTCGCCGTCGATCTGCCAGCTCCAACGGAATGCCGAACCCGGCTTCAATAGCCCCTCCCGCGACCAGCGCCGCACGTCGAGCGCTCTGAAATCATCCGTAGTACTCTTGGCCCCAACATGCCAGCGCCGCCCGCTACCCAAACCGCCCATCACCGCCTCCGATTTTGCCGAAATCATTTGGAAGGTTTACGCCTTTATCGTTGGATGCGGGGAATCCATCTAGATTTTTGTTCTCTTTTTGTTCAAACATGCGAGTCATGCCCTGGCCCTCTACCATCCCTCATGACCTGGCCCTTGCTCTAGCTGAGCTTGATAAGTGGCGCGCAACCGCGACAGATTCAGACCGTTGGACGGTGTTTAAGGAATGGCTGGAGCGGCACGGTGTGGAGGCACCTGATGCCTTGCCGGTCAGGCCGGAGGCGCGGCATCCGGGCTGGTAGGTTTCGCCAACAGGCCGTGGATAGAAATGCGTTGCGGTAGACAACGGCGGCCGCGTAACCTTCTACATTGATTGGCACCTAGCTACCATCGTTTGGAAGCGGGCAAGTCACGGGGGGCATCCATGGCGGTACGAGGTATTCATCCCAGCTTAATACGGGCAGCTATTGCCACGATTATGCAGGTCGCGCTGGTCAGTCATGTGTTTGCGGAACCCATCACGGGAAACGACGTGCATGGAGCTTGCAACAACCAAGAGGCCAGCGTGGCGCAAGGGTTTTGCATCGGGTATGTTCTGGGCGCGGTTGAGGGAATGAAATGGGGCGCTCTGATTTCCATTGCCTCCATGAGCAGGAAGGAGCGGGCTTTGGATGAAATGGACCTCATGTCCAGCGCCGCCTTGGGATTTTGCATCCCTCAAGAGGTGCAAAACGGGCAAATCTTGGACGTAGTCAAATTACACTTGGACGCCGTTCCTGCGCAAAGGCATGAGTCGGCGCGCACTCTGATAATGGAGGCGCTTTCGGAAGCGTTCCCTTGTCCCTGATCGATCAGTATTCTGTCACCAAACTCCTGCGACTTGATGTTGGCTCATTGTTGCAACCCCATGGTAGGTCATCATCCTCTGGCAGAATGTATATGTGTCCTGTTCATTGTGCCGGGGTAGGGCCGAAAACAGCCCTTCACGTCACAATTTTCAGGACGGCTTTGCCGCCCGACGTCCTGCTTCCTTCGGCTCCGTCCTGTTTTCTGTGACGGCCATGCACTGAATTTGTGCGGGGGTTCTGCGCTGCGCTGTTGGCTTAAATGCTTCCGAAACGTTCGGCGAGGTGCTATTCCTTTGTCATGGGCAATCGACGTGATTGGGCGAAGACTCAGCGTGAAGCGCGGCTTCAAAGATGGGGCGGCGAAGCATGGGATGGTCGGCCCATTGGCTATTCGGACGCACCCAAAGGTGTTGGGCAGGCGGCGGTAAATGGCCCCAGTAAAGTTATGCGTCGAAATAATCGTTCCAGATCTGCATTCCTCGGAAAAGTTCGGATGGCCTTGGCAGGTGCAAGGGAAATGCCGCTCACTACTGCGCTTTCTGCCAGTCTGGTGAGAGAAATTGAGCTGGCCGGGGGCATATCAGCATGGGCGCTCTCCCAGCCTCGAACTAAAGAGATAGTGAACAGAATCCGAAAGCGCATGAACAGACAAAAATCAAAATGAGCCATCGCCACAGCTACGTCCCGGTCCAGCGCATAAAGTCTCTCCGCGCCGATCTGCCGTCCTGTGTCGCTTCCTCGCCCAGCGCCCAGACGGACGCCTGCCCGATACCGCTGGGACCAAGGTGCGGCCCCCGTGTCATGTAGATGAACCCGCGCCGTTCCAATTCCCTGAACCACGGTCCGACCGTATTGCGGTGGACGTTCAACGCGGCGGCGGCGTCGCGGTGGCTCAAAAATATGTCGCCGTTGTTGCGCCCGTTGAAGCGCCGTTTCAGTTCGATGTAGAGCGCCCTGGGGCCGGGGGGCAGGGTTGCCCATGCTTGCGAGGCTTGCAGCCATTCGGGAAGCTGGACGTGACGCCCAGCCCCCTTCTTGGCGCGCTTGTATGGCTTGCCACGGCTCATTCAAATACCTCTAGCTTGCGCAAATCGGCAACCGAGCGGGCAAGGTGCCGGGAAAGCCCGTAGCGGTGCCGCAGGCGACGCTCCAGACGCTCTCTGGGCGTGGGGGTGTGCTTTTCCATCAGGCCACCTCCTTCCCGCTCGCGCGCGTCACATGACTGCGCAGCACGTAACGCGCATGCGTGCCGGGGAAAGGGCCGCCGTGCTTTTCGTGGATGGTCTCGATTGCGATACCCATCTCGCGCAGCTTATGGATGTATCCGCTCCAGCGGGGGCCGGGGCTTTCGATGGGAGTGCATCCCTTGATGCCCATCGCAATGAGGCATTCAAGTGCCCATCGGTCGCGACCTTTGACCGTAACAAGTTGCGCGGGTCCGTTCGCATTGTGGATATGAAAGGGGGCAGCGCCCCAATTATTCGAACGCGTCATGCGTCACTCCTGTGTTGAGTTCAGGGGGCGCTGGGCGTAGGGTGCGAAAGTTCCCGCCAGAGAACATTCCTGCCCGCCGCCCAAGCGCATTGCTTGGCGGGGGCGGGTCTTATTCCGCCAATGCTTCGAGCGTTGCGTCGATATCGGCCTCTTTCCAATAGAGGCGCGCCCCGATTTTCACGGGTTTGGGCAAGCGCCCGAGTTCGATATCACGGTAAATGGTCGTGCGTCCCCGACAGCCGAGTTTGGCTTGCAGGTCGCGGAAAGTCAGATAGCGCATGTCGTTGCTCCGTGGTGTTTCACGGTGACGACATATCTGCACTCATCGAAAAGAGCGAAAGACAAGCGCTTCGAGCGAATTTCATATCTGGCTAGATGGAATTCTCGGCGCGCTTGGACCAATGCTTGGCAACAGCATCATAGGTCACGTGATGCCCGAAATCGGCCAAGGCAATCACTACCGCGTCACAAGCGCTGCTGGGTCGTGTCGCGCTGCTCCGCGTCGCTTTGAGGCCAAATTTCATGGCCATAGAGACAAGCTGGACAAAACTGTAATTATGCATCTCGCTCAGTCTTTTGTATCTGCCACCTTTCGATTTTGGCCTGATTTCTTCCCTCATCAGAACGTCGGAAATCCAACTACGCATCAAAGCTGTCATCGGCATGTCCGCGCAAGAGAACCGCACTGCGAGGGTGAAATTCAGGCCGTCAAACATGCGAGCATCGGCCCTTGCCATTGCGGTGAATTTGTTAAATTCAGCATTGCTGATTCTCTTCTTGCGTATTAACGCGCCGAAATCCTGGGTTGCCAGCGCTACAGATGGCATCTCCCCATTCATGCAGATGACCCTCGCAAGAATCTCGAAGTCTTTTGATCTTCTGAGCTTGATTGCTACGTCGGCAACCGGAGGTGGTGTCACATCTGTCATTGCTCAGCCGCGATGGAGATTGCAACAACTTTGCGATTGTCGGCTTTCAACGTGGCGCTCCACCGCTCCATCAGTGCGTGCCGTTGCTCAATAAAATCCGTCCGGCGGTAAGCCCTTTCAACCGCTCCCCCCGCCGTATGTCCGAGGCACGTTTCGGCCACCTCGCGCGGCGTATTCGTCGCCTCGGCCGTCCAGTCGCGGAAGGATGACCGGAACCCATGCGGTCGCGCTTCCAGCCCGCGCCGGTCCATGAATTTGCCCATAGTCATGTCGGAAATCACGCCCTTGCGGATACCGGGGAACAGGAAGCCATCACGGGCGAAGGGTTTGGCCTGTTCAATGACGGCCAGCGCCTCGCGCGAGAGGGGCACCCGGAAATCTGGCGTGGCGTCCCTGCGTCCCTTCATGGCCTCGCCCGGTATCGTCCAGACGTCGCCGTCGATCTGGTCAAGGCGCAGGTGGCGCAGCGGGTGCGACCGCACCGCTGTCAGGATAAGCAGGCGCAGCGCCAGTTCTGTTCCCGTGCCGCCATTCAGCGATTGGTAGAACGCCGGAACCTCGCGCCAGTTCATCGCCGGAATGTTGGTCGGCTTGTGCCGGGTTTTGCCCAGCAGTGCCTTAGCCTTGTCCGTCGCTTGCAAATCGACGTCCAGCCCGAGTGCTGCCGCGTGCCTTAGGCAGATGCCGAGTCGGTTTATTGCCTTGCGGGCGGTGTCGGCTTTCGTGTGCCAGATGGGGGCGAGGGTGTCGCGGATATCGCGTTGGTCAATATCGGCCACCGGAACCTTGCCCAGCTTGGGCAGGATGTGGAGTTCCAGCGGTGAGAACCACCGGCCCGCCGTGCCGTCACCCTTTAGTTCGGCCTTGCGACTCTCGAAGGCGTCCAGCGCGATATCCTTCAATAGGTGGATATTGCGCTCTGCCTCGCGGCGCTGGCGCTCGCGTTCCTTGATGGGGTCCAAGCCTTGCCTGACCATGCCGCGCCACTTGTCCGCCGCTTCGCGCGCCTCCCTTAAAGAAACGGTCGGATAACCCCCCAAGCCCATTTCACGCCGCCGCCCGTGAACCACGACGCGCAGCACCCATTGGGAACCGCCATCGTCGCGCTTGTGCAGCCAAAGCCCGCCGCCATCGGAAATCTTGCCGGGTGCGGCAGCTTTCGCGGCCTGGGCGGTCAGCTTGTTCAGCGCACGGGTCATTTCCTGTCCCCCTTCGTATCCACCCCCAGCATATAGTATGCCGTGGGGCAGAATGGAACAGGTTGAAACAGGAAGACCGTTGTTTTACGGGCGATGGGTCGAGGGGCGGTGTTCCGGGGAACCCCAAGATATAGGGATTGGATGCCTCTCCTGGGCACCATAAAACCAGAAAATTCCCCTATAATTCAGCGGTATGACGGAGTGGGCTCTGGTCTTCGTCCCACCTCTGGTGTTGTTGGCCGCATGACGTCCGCACCGACAACTTTCGCTCTGCAACCCGAGAATCATCGCGAATTTTGGGCAGGCAGATTCAGGCCTCGGTGCAACCGGCCCCTTCAGCTGCCCCAAACCAAATCGGGACGCGTGCGGATACCTTCGCTATCGCAGGGATACAGCCTGCGAACCGGCGTCTCCAGCGCGGGCGCCCCGCCGGGCGCGAGCGCGCTGGGCGGGGAAGCCTCCATATATCAGCGGAGACGGGCCAGCGCGGTGATTTCGATGCGCATGTCGTCATGCGCCATCCGCACCTCACCGCAGCAGCGGGTCGGCGGATTCGCCGGATCAATCCAGGCGTCATAAACCGCGTTCATCGCGTCGAAGTCGCCCATATCGCGCAGCCAGATCGTAACCGACACGAGGTGCGACCGGTCGCTGCAGCATTCTGCCAGCAGGGCGTCCAGCTTGGCCAGCGTCTCGCCGGTCTGGGCCGCAATGTCGCCTGCGTAATTGTCGGCGAACTGGCCGCCGACATGCACCATGTTGCCCACCACGACAGCGCGGCTTCGACGGTGATTGGGCTGAATTCGGGTGATGGTCTCCGGCACCGGCCTATTCCTCATGCCCAAATCTGAGCGGGTCGACCGGATGCGCGGCCATGGGGTGAACCGTCAGTTGCATGTAAGGCCAGAAGGGCAGACCGGTGATGATCTGATGCAGGTGGGTGGCGTCGCGGGCGCGCCACAGGCCCCAGTTCTCGCGCCGGGCCGGCACCCGCCACATCCGCACCAGATAGCCTTCCTTGGCCAGTTCGGCCGCATGGGCGCGCTCCTTGGCGACAAGGGCATCGACATCGGCCTTGTCCCAGCCGACCGGACCGACAAACGAAATGTTGACGAGGAATTCTACGAGTTTTTCCGATGACATTGCTTGTTCCATGTTCAGAAGGTCGTGGCGACCCGGCCCTCGGCCAGATCGTGAAGCACGGCCTGCGCCGTGTTGTGCCCGGGTATCCCCGAGAAATAGCCGCCCGGCCACGTGCCCACCCCCGACAGGTAAAGCCCCCTGGTGGGCGTACGATAGCGGTGCAGCCCCGGAACCGGCCGCATCCAGAACTGGTTGATCGGCATCATGTCGAGATGCGCGATATTGGCGCCGAACAACCCGTGGTCGGCTTCGAATTCGCTGGCTCCGATCACCGCCTGATGTTCAACGATGTCCGGCAGGTTCGGAATCCATTCCGACAGGATGGCCACCACCCGGCGCACAACGGCCTCGCGGTCCACGTCCACCGGCGCGCGGCCGCCCCGATGCGGAGCGCCGCCCAGGTTGATCGACAGCACGTGCTTGCCCTCCGGCGCCATCTGCGGCGAGGTCATCGAATGGCACAGGCCCCAGATCAGCGGGCTCTCGGGCATCCGGCCCCGGGCCAGATCGGCGTGGCAGTCCTCAAGGTAGTCCAGCGTCGGCGCGATGCGCAGCTGGGCCGAGGCAAGCGCCTGCGCTTCGGCGGCATCCTTTGCCGCGGCATAGCGGGGCATGTCGCCCAGACCGAGGACGATCTTGAAGGCGCTGCCAGCCGGCGGAACCCGCCCGGCCTTGTCGATCAGCGGCGCCCAGTCGGAATTGGCGGAACGCACCTTGCTCAGGGTCAGATGCGGGTGCATCGCGCTGACCACGATGGGGGCCTGAAAACTGCGTCCGTCCGTCAGGGTTGCGACCGGGCCGCCGGCTTCGTCGGCGATGGTCTCCACCTCGGCGTCGCGCAGGATGGTCACGCCCAGCGCCTCCACCGACCGTGTCATGGCCTCGACGATCGCGCCCATTCCCCCGACCGCAAGTCCGGTCGATCCACGCAGCGGCATCCGGCGCGGGTCGTCCTCGCTGTCGGATTTCTGCGAGGCCAGCGACAGCGGCCGCATCATGAGGTTGAAGGGCGTGCCCGGTGTAGATGGCCCGGCCAGCCCGCTGACCACGGACAGCGGGCCCATGACCGCCTGCGTCTCGGGCGCCAGATCGAAGTATTCGAACAGCTGCCGCACACTGCCGAACATGATGCGCGAGAACATCTCCTGGTCCTCGGTCGTGGTCAGATTGGCGACGAGCTCCTGCAGCGACGGGGGCTCGCGGTAGATCGAGATCCCCAACCGTTCGGCAAAGCGGTTGAGATAGGCGAAGACCTCCTTGAACCGCTCGGCCTCGCCCGGCCGCCAGGCGTTCATCTGGGCGTCGTTCCGCGCCGGATCCCGCCAGCCGATGTAAAGCCGACCGTCGGTCAGGGGATGTACCAGAGTGGGATCGGGCCGGCGGAACACGAGTCCATGACGCTCGAGCGCGAAATCCGCCACGACCCGCGGTTCAAGCGAGCCCGGAGAGTTGGAGATCGCCGAGAAGTATCCGGGAAAGAACTCCCGCGTCGCTGCCGGACCGCCTATCAGGGCGGTCCGTTCGAGCAGCGTTACCTTCAATCCGGCCTTGGCGAGATAGCCGGCGCACAGCAGGCCATTATGACCTCCGCCGATGACGATTGCATCCGTCTTGCCCAAGGCTCTGTCCTTTCGCTGGGTCGCGCTGGCGTCAGTTCGGCAGCAGCGCATTGGTGTAATAGGTGTCGGGCGCGCCAGGGGACTGGATCTCGCCCACCTCGGCCAGGGTGCTGATCAGCGCGGCCCATTCCTCATCGGAACGCGCGCCCCAGCTTGGCGAGGAAGGATCGTCAGAGATCGCCATCAACCCCTTGAGATAGTCGACACAGGCCGCCTGCTTGTGGGTCAGTTCAAGCTTGGCGCGACCCTGCTCGCAGGTGCCTTCGGGGTCGGCGAATGCGTCCTGCCACGACCGTTTGACGGCACGCAGAAAGGCGGTGATCACCTCGGGGTTGGACTCGAGGAACTCGGTATTCGCGGAATAGCCGAAACCCATCAGGGGCACGCCGGCATCCGCCAGCGAGAATACTTCGGCTTCCTGTCCCGTCCCGCGGATGATGGCGCCATAGGCGAAACCGTCGCCGCTGATTACCTCGACATTGCCCGACATCAGGCCCGCCTGCTTGGCGTTGGCATCCAGCGACACCACGTCCAGGTCCATTTCGCCCAGATCGTTGACCGCGCGGAAGATGCGCAGGCTCAGCTGGTCCGAACCGCCGGGGGTGCTGCCGATGCGATAGCCCTTGATGGCCTCGACGCTGTCGAGTGTCACCTTGCCCTTGATGCCGATGAAGGATGCGGCCGTGCGGGTCTGATAGACCGCCACGGTCTTGATCGGCACGCCTTTGGAGATTGCGACAGCGGCGTTCGAGGTGTTGATATGGGCGATATCGTAGTTGTCCTCGCCCAACATGATCGCGGTGCTGGCCGAACCGCGGCCAGGCTCCATGAACAGGTCGATCCCCTCGTCCTTGAAATACCCCTTTTCGATCCCGAGCGCGATTGGCGCGTGATAGGGCAGATAGCCCCAGTCCAGCCCGAGCCGCACTTTCGTTTCCGCGTGGGCAGGCATGGCAAGCAGGGTGACTGCGGCGGCAAGTAGTGGATAACGCATGGCAATTCCTCTGTTGGCGGCGCCGCGCTGCGGCCCCGTGTGGATGGTTGGAGTTGGCGGTTGGTCCCGCCCTTCGTTGCAGCCATAGGCGGCTGGTTTTGGCCTGCGCCTCTGGGCAGGAGGCGCAGGAATGGTTTCAGTGCTGACCGCGCTGGCTCGCGTGCCAGGGCAGGATGCGCTTTTCGATGAGTTCGGCCAGATACCAGACGATGACGCCAAAGCCCGAGACGAGGAACACCGCCGCGAAGGCCAGGTCGATCGACATGCTCCCGACCGCCTGGATCAGCACATAGCCAAGCCCGCGGTTCGAGGCGACGAACTCGCCGATCACCGCGCCGACAGGGGCGAGCGTCGCGGCGATCTTGATCCCGGTAAAGATGTTGGGCAGGGCATTGGGCAGTTTGATCTTCCACAGCACCTTCATCGGGCTGGCACCCATCGACCGCACCATGTGCAGCAGGTCGGGATCCGCGGATTTCAGCCCCATGACCGTGTTCACCACAATCGTGAAGAAGGTGAAGAACACGACGAAGATCACCCCGCTCTTGACCCCGAAACCGATCCAGACCAACAGAAGCGGCGCCACCACGACCTTGGGGACGGCATGCGAGATCACCAGCCAGGGGTAGACGACCCGGTCGACGATCGGCGACGAGGCGATGGCGATTCCCAGCCCCACACCCAACAGGACCGCCAGCGCAAATCCCAGCAGCGCCGAGAACATCGTGTAGCCGAGGTTGGTCATCAGATAGCCAAATCGATTGAACAGCACCTCGACCACTTCGGTGGGCGCGGGCAGCAGATAGGCCGGAATGTCGAAGGCACGGACCACGACCTCCCAGACGATCAGTCCGACGATGGCGCTCAGTACCGGCAGGGCAGCGTTGCGCAGAATCCGGCGACGCCGGCGCTGGATCACTTTGGAGGACGGCCCGGACGTGGTGGCAGTGACGGTGTTGGACGCGGCACTCATGCGGCAAGAACCCCTTCTTTTTCGAACAGCAGGCGAATGCGGCGGGCAATGGCGGCAAAGGCTGGCTCTTCGCGGATCGACAACGGTCGCGGCGTGGGAAGGTCGATGTCGATCACGTCCAGCACCCGGCCCGGTCGCGCCGACATCACCACCACCCGGTCCGACAGGAACACGGCTTCGGCGATGGAATGCGTGATCAGCAGGGTGGTCACGCGCTCATGCTGCTGCAACCGCTGCAGGATCACGTTCATCTGGTCCCGCGTCATGGCATCCAGCGCGCTGAAGGGTTCGTCCAGCAACAGCAGCGAGGGACGCATCAGCAGGGCGCGGGCAATCGCCGCGCGCTGCCGCATCCCGCCCGACAGCTCGAAGGGAAGACGGTTCAGGAAATCCCCGACCCCCAGTTCGCTCAGCAATGCGACGGCGCGGCTGCGGGTCTCGTCCATATTGGCGCGGGCCAGCTCGGCCGGCAGCATCACGTTGTCCAGCACGTTGCGCCAGTCCAGCAGCAGATCGCGCTGGAACACGATGCCCATGTTCGGCACCGGGCCAGAGATCTCCTGTCCGTCGATCACCACCTGACCTCCCGTTGCAGGGTCGATCCCGGCCAGAATGCGCAGCAGCGTGGACTTCCCGCAGCCCGAAGGCCCCACCACGCTGACGATATGACCCCGATCTATGCCAAAGCTGACAGGGTCCAGCGCGCGGACATTGCCGGTTTCCGCTTCGTAGGTCTTGTGGACCCCCGAAAGCTTGACGAAAGGTGTCTCGTCCAGATGATCTGGTCTCATCTTCATTCCCTGTCGTTCGCGGCCCGATCTCTGCCAGGCCAGTGTCATCTCGCGGGTCAGGCGTAGCCAACCATCCCCTTGACCTCCAGGAACTCCTCAAAGCCAAAGAGCCCGTATTCGCGACCGTTTCCGGATTGTTTGAAGCCGCCAAAGGGCCCATTCGGGTCAACTGGCGCATAATTGAGCAGGACGCTGCCGGCGCGCAGACGGCGTGCCATGTCGCGGGCCCGTTCGACATTCGGGGACTGCACGTAGGCAGTCAACCCGAAGACGGTGCCGTTGGCGATGGCGACAGCCGCGTCGTCGCCGTCATAGCCGATCAGGCACAGCACCGGCCCGAAGATCTCTTCCTGCGCGATCCGCATGGCGGGGGTGACGTCGGCAAAGACGGTCGGGTTCAGGAAATGACCGTCGGCCAGCCCCTCGGGCCGCTCGCTGCCCCCGGCCACCAGCCGGGCGCCCTCAGCGATGCCACTGTCGATATAGGCTTGCACCCGTTCCAGCTGGCGCGCACTGATGAGCGGCCCCATGTCGACACCCTCGGCATCCGGCGGACCCACCCGCAGCCCCCTGGCGACGCGCGCCGCGATGTCGGCGGCCTCCGCCATCATCGCGTGCGGCACCAGCATCCGGGTCGGGGCCGAGCAGGATTGCCCGGCGTTTCGCATGCAGTTCTGCACTCCGCGCGTCACCGCCGGTTCCAGATCGACATCGTCCAGCAGGATGTTGGCGGCCTTGCCTCCCAGTTCCAGGCTGACGCGCTTCACCGTGGGCGCAGCCGCAATCGTCACGGCCGCGCCGGCGCGGGCGGACCCCGTCAGCGATATCATGTCGACGTCGGGATGACGGGCCAAAGCTTCCCCGACTTCGGGGCCTTCGCCCTGCACCAGGTTGAAGACGCCCGGCGCAACCCCGGCCTCGTGGAACAGTTCGGTCAGGGCAATCGCCGACAGGGGCGAAAGCTCCGAGGGTTTCAGCACCATCGAACATCCGGCCGCCAGCGCCGGGAAGACCTTGCAGGCGACCTGGTTGATCGGCCAGTTCCAGGGCGTAATCAACCCGGCGACGCCAATCGGTTCACGCCGCACCATCGTGGTGCCGCGCAGCTCTTCGAAGTCATAGCTCTCCAGCACCTCGATTGCCTTGCGCAGATGGTTCAGCGCGGAGCCGGCCTGCACGTTTCGGGCAAAGGCTCGTGGCGCGCCAATCTCTTCCGCGATCAGATCGCCGATACGCTGCTGATGGTCGCCATAGGCCTCGAGAATGCGCCGAAGAACCTGCAACCGGAACTCCCGGTCACCGCAGGCCCCGCTGTCGAACGCCTGTCGCGCCGCCGCCACCGCCGCGTCGACATCCGCCGCCGTACCGCGCGCGATATGGGCGATCACGTCGCCCGTTGCCGGGTTCTCCACCGCGATCTTGTCTGCTCCGGCGGCCGCAACCCAGGCGCCACCTATGTAGAATTGATCGAGATGGTCCATGGCTTCGGTCCTTTCGGGCAGTGTCGTCGGGCACCCGGCGCGGCAAGGGCACCCAAGGGGGCCGGGCGTCCGCATCGGATGTTCGGATCCGGGCGTCGGTGGCCCGTCGTTGAACCAAGGTTTACAAACCGGAACTGTCCAGTCAAATTCATTAACCTGAAGCTTTGTTCAAGAAAATTGAACTGCCGTGGAGTCGTGGAATGCTGACATTGATGAACTTTCGCGTGCTTGTCGCCGTTGCCGAAACGGGCAGCATCAAGGTCGCGGCGCAAAAGCTCGGGCGCACCCCGTCGGCCGTCTCGATGTCGCTCAAGCAACTGGAAGAGGCCATCGGCGCGCCTCTTTTCGATGGCGAGCGCAAGGCGCATCCCAACCGCTTCGGCTGGACCTGTGTCGGAACCGCCCGCGATCTGCTGGCGCATTACGACACCGCCTGCGCCAGCATCACCGCCAACGCACTGACCGAAAGCAGCCATTGCACCGTGGCGGCGGTGGTCTCCTTCGCCGCAGAAATCCTGCCGGCGGCGGTGCGCAGGGCGCGGCAGAAGTTGCCTGAATTCCGCATCAGCTTGCGGGAATCGCTGTCGATCCGGCTCGGAGATCTGGTGGCCGACGGTCTGGTGGATGTCGCCTTCGGGCGCGGCCCATCGCTGCGCGACGACGTCCACTACGAACCGCTCTTCGTGGACCACTACAGTTTGGTGTGCGAGGACAGCCATCCCTTGGCCATCGCAGGGGCACCGGTCGGCTGGGACACGGTGCTCGCGCAACCCCTGGTCGCCTTCGAGAACTACGAAGGCTATCTGCGCGAAATCCTGGAAACCAACCCGGTCACCCTGCGCGTGTCCAGCGCAAGTTCCGCATTCGCCATGGTTCGGGCGGGGATGGGCAGCTGCGTCATGCCCAACCTGTCGCGCTCGCTGTCGCCGACGGGAGTACGCTTTCTGCCGATCCTCGACCCATCGGCGCACCGCACCATCGGTATCCTCAAACGGCGCGGTCGCCGGTTGTCACCGGCCACCGTTTTGCTGATCGACCGCGTGCGCCGGACCGTGGCCGACCAGGCGGAACGATTGGGACTGGAACCCGTGACCGCTCAGCCGAAGACTTCCTCGTAAAGGCGCAACCAGTTGCCCCCCATGATCTTTGCGATTTCTGGTTCCGAAAAGCCGACTTCGCCCAGGGCCGGCACCAGGTCACTCAGACGGTCGGCCGAGGGCAGCCAGTCCGGCTTGCTGACCGCACCCGGCGCGGATGCCGACCCCGCGCCGTAATTCAGCTGGCGCGACCAGCGGCCCATCCTCATCCAGGCCCGGAATGCGTCGTCGCCCTTATAGCTGAAATCGGTGCCGACACCGACATGGTCGACCCCGGCTATGTCGACCGTTCGGGCAATCAGGTCGGCAAACCCGCGCGCGGTGGCGCAGGCCCAGTCCGGAGTGATGTTCCGATAGGCCGCGCAGCCGATCACGCCGCCTCGCTCGGCCAGCGCCTTGATCACCCGATCGGACCGATTCCGCGCGTGCGGAAAGATCGACGCCGGATTGGCATGGGTGATCGCAATCGGCCCCGGGCTATGCTCGATCGTATCCAGCGCCGTGCGATCCCCGGTGTGCGAGCAATCGGCCAGGATCCCGCAACGCGCCATCTCCTCGACCACTTCACGGCCGAACCGGGTCAGGCCGCTGTCTTCCTTCTCGTAACACGAGCCACCAAGTTCGTTCTGGTTGTTGTACGTCAGTTGCAGCACCCGCACGCCCAGGTCAGCAAACAACTCAACATAGCGGATGCGGTCCTCAAGCAGGTTGGTGTTCTGATAGCCCAGAAGGATGCCAAGCTTGCCGTCCGCGATGCAGGCCCGGATGTCATCGGCGCGCCGCACGATGCGGATCAATTCGGCGTTCTCGCGCTCCATGTCCCGCCAGCGCGCCAGGGAATCGAGCGATTCCAGCGTGCCTTCCCAGAACCCGAGCGTCGGCGTCACGCAACGATATCCCCCGTCCCGAAGCATCTTGAGGACCTCGCGGTCAAAGGTGCCGCATTGAAGGGCGTCGATAATGGCCGGAAGCGTCATGGCAAATCCTCTTGTGCGCGTCAGGGCGGGATGGAACCGGCGGCACGGCAAAGAAGCATGCCACCCGACCCAATCATCGGATACCGCGTGCATCAGTCAAATTCATTGGTCTTAATTGAAGATCAAAATCTTTGAACTGCGGTCCGCGGCCTCGCACCGGAAATGCACAGGCGGTCATCGCAGATTGCGGGCACTTCAGCGCGTTGTGGCGCCTCATCGCGTCGTTGCAGGTCGGCCGGTTCCTCGTCCTTCAGTCGCCTTCGGCCTTGTGGGCCTGACCGCGAGGCTCTTGCCCGGGGTCGTTCGAGAACCAGGCGATCCCCGGCATCGAGTCGCAGAGCTGCCGGGTATAGGCGTGGCGCGGCGTGGCAAGCACTTCGCCGGCCTCTCCCAGCTCCACGATCTCGCCGCGCCGCATCACCGCGATTCGGTCGCAGACCTGCGCGGCTACGCGCAGATCGTGGGTGATGAAAAGCATCGACAGGTTCAGCCGGTTGCGGATATCGGCCAGCAGCGCCAGCACCTGCGTCTGGATCGACACGTCCAGCGCCGAGACGGCCTCGTCGGCGACGATCAGGTCCGGCTGCATCACCAGCGCACGAGCGATGCCGATCCGCTGCCGCTGTCCGCCCGAGAACTCGTGCGGAAACCGATCGAGCGCGCTCCGGTCCAGCCCGACAAGGTCCAGCATCTGTTCGGCGCGTTCCAGCGCCTCGGCGCGCGTGGCGCCGTGTATCATCTGCGTTTCCGTGAGGGCCCTGCGGATCTTGTGACGCGGGTTGAGCGAGGCATAGGGATCCTGAAAGACGATCTGGATCTTGGGCCGGATCCGGGCGCGCTCCTGCCGCGACATCGCCTGAAACGGCTTGTCGTGAAACCGGATCTCGCCGCTGTCGAGCTCCAGCAGTTGCACCACCGCCTGCCCGAGCGTCGACTTCCCCGACCCGGATTCCCCGACCAGCCCCAGCGTCTCGCCCCGGCCGATATCGACCGATATGTCCTTCAGCGCCTCGACCCGCCGCCGCTTGGTCGAAAAGAACCCGCTGCCACCCGTGGTAAAGGTCTTGGTGGCATTGCGGATCGACAGGATCGGTTCGCCTCCGGCATGACCTTCCGCCGTCGTCGTGTCGGACAGGCCCCGCACCGCGGCGACCAGTTTGCGCGTATAGGGATGCTTGGGTGTGTTCAGCACGTCTTCGGCCGGGCCTTCCTCGACCAGCTCGCCGAACTGCATGACCGCGACCCGGTCGGCGATCTCGGCCACAACGCCGAAATCGTGGGTGATGAACAGCACGGCGATGTGAAGCCGCTGCTGGATCTCGCGCAGCAATTCGAGGATCTGCTTCTGCGTGGTCACGTCCAGCGCCGTGGTCGGCTCGTCCGCAATCACGACATCGGGTTCCAGCGCCAGCGCCATGGCGATCATCACCCGCTGCCGCTGCCCGCCGGACAGACGGAAGGGATAGGAATGCTGCAGCGTCTCCGGCTCCGGCAGCCCGGTGGCGTTCAGCAGCTCCAGGATACGCTTCTGACGGTCGCCAGCACGGCTCACGCCATGGGCGACCAGCACCTCGTCCAGCTGTTCGCGCACCGTCAGCACCGGGTTCAGGGCCGTCATCGGTTCTTGAAACACCATCGAAATCCGCGCGCCGCGAAGCTTGCGATATTGCGCGTCAGAGAGCGAGGCCAGCGGGGTGCCGTCAAAGTCGATCTCTCCCCCTGCGATCCGCACGCCGGGCGGCAGCAGCCCCATGATCGCGGTGGCGAGAAGCGATTTGCCCGAGCCGGACTCGCCGACGACGCAAAGGATCTCGTTGCGTCGCAGGTCGAGGGTCAAATCCTTGACGGCAAAGGGCCGGTCCGCACCCGGGGGCAGCGAAATGTCGAGCGAGCGGATACCGAGGATAGGTTCGTTCGTCATGTTCTGTTGCTCCTCGACAGGCGCGGGTTGAGGACATCGCTCAGCCCCTGGCCGAACAGGTTCAGCGCCAGAACGGTGACGAAGATGGCAAGCCCGGGGATCGCGCTCAGCCACCAGGCATGGCGGATCATCGTGCGGCCGGCGCCGATCATGAAACCCCAGGTGATGTAGTTGCGGTCGCCGAGGCCAAGGAAGGACAGGCCGCTTTCGATCAGGATCGCCGAGGCGACCATCAGCGAGGCCATGACAATAACCGGCGAGAGGGCGTTCGGCAGGATCTGGTGCAGGATGATGTTGCTCTGCGAATGCCCGCCGACCTGCGCCGCCTTGACGAAGTCGCGCTGGCGCAGGGTGAGGAACTCGGCCCGCACCAGACGCGCGATCGGCGGCCAGCTCACCACCGCGATGGCGGCCACGATCGAGCCGAGCGTCGGCGAAAAGATCGCCACCAGCACGATGGCCAGCATGAACGACGGGATGGTCTGGAAGAACTCGGTCAGGCGCATCAGCAGATCGTCGACGATGCCGCTGAAATACCCGGCCACCGCGCCCACCAGAACGCCCACGCCGATGGCGACGACCGACGAGGCAAAGCCGATCATCAGCGACATCCGCGCGCCGTGCATGATGCCCGCGGCGACGTCCCGGCCAAGCTGGTCGGTGCCGAAAAGGAAACCCTTGCTGAACGGCGGCAGATTCGGCCGTCCGGCCATCCGCCAGGGGTCGCCGGGGAAAAGCAGGTCGGCGAATATCGCCATCAGCACCAGCGTCAGCAGAAGGATCAGGCCGATCATGCCAGAGCGGCTGCGAAGGAAACGTCGGGCGAAATCGGTCATGCGGCGACCTCGATCCTTGGGTCGGCGAGGCTGTAGACCAGATCGGCGACAAGATTGAAGAAAACGACGAAGGCCGAGGCGATGATGAAGATCGCCAGAAGCAGGTTATAGTCGCGCTGCAGCAGCGCGTCGAAGGCCAGTCGGCCGATGCCGGGCCAGGCAAAGACCGTCTCGGTCAGCACCGCGCCCCCGACAAGGTGGCCGGCCTGAAGGCTGGCCAGCGTGATGATCGGCAGCAGTGCGTTCTTCAGGATATGCCGCCGCCAGATCCGTTTCTCCTCCAGACCCTTGGCGCGGGCGGTGCGCACGAAATCGAGGTCCATGACCTCCAGCACCGAGGCGCGGGTCATGCGGGTGTAGGTGGCGAGATAGAGCAGCCCCAGCGTCGCAGCGGGCAGCACCAGGTGCCGGGCCACGTCCAGCGCCCGTCCGATCGGCGACATCTCGACGCCGATGGTATTCATGCCGAAGGCCGGCAGCCAGCCGAGCTGGACCGAGAACAGCAGGATTGCCATCAGCCCGACCCAGAACAGCGGCAGGGCAAAGAACAGCAGCGCCGCGATGGTGATAACCCCGTCAGGCCATTTTCCGACGTGTTTCGCGGCGGTGACGCCCATGACAAGGCCGCCGGCCAGGGCCAGCAGGAAGGCGGTCAGCGTCAGCAGCAATGTGGCGGGAAGGCGTTCGCCGATCAGCTCGATGACCGGACGGTTGTGCTGATAGGAATCGCCGAAATCCAGCCGCGCGACACCGGCGACATATTTGAACAGCTGTTCGTGGATCGGCCGGTCCAGACCGTATCTCGCCCTGACCTGTTCGATGAACTCGGGATCGACCGACCCCTGTTCGCCGGCCAGGACGGTGGCCGGATCGCCGGGCGCCGCGCGGATCAGGCCAAAGCTCAGGACGGTGACGGCCAGCAGGACCATGATCGCCTTCACAAGGCGGCCGAACAAGTAACGCAGCTGCGCCATGTCTATTTCTTCCTGTCGGGGGTGGTTGGACGCGGCACCCCTGGCGCCGCGTCTCTTTTGACTGGTCTGTCGGTGTTACTTGGCGATCCAGACATCCGCGAAGGTCTCGTTAAGCCCCGGTGCCGTGGTGATCAGGTTCTTGATCTTGCCGCGATAGACCGTCGGATAGGACATCTCGTGCGACCAGATCACCGGCGCGTCACGCGACAGGATTTCCTGCGCCTGGGAGTACAGCGCCTGGCGCTTGGCCGGATCCAGCGTCTTGCCGGCTTCCGCGAAGATGCGGTCGATCTCGGGGTTCTCGTATCCGTCCACGTTGGCCGCAGTCCCGCGACCCAGCTGGTTGTCCGACTGATAGGTCTGGGCCACGCCCATGGCCGGATCGCCCAGCAGGTAGATGAAGTTTGTGGTGATATCGAACTTGCCCGAGGTGGTCCGTTCGACCCAGCCCGGAACGTCGACCGAAACCACATTGGTCTCGATGCCGATTTCCTTCAGTTGCTGGCGGATGTATTCCGCCTGCCGCTGCCAGGTCTCGCCATAGGGCAGGGGCATCAGGTCGAGCGTGGCATAGACACCGTCCTGCCCGGCGACGCCGGAGTCGGCCATCAGCGCTTTGGCCTTGTCCAGATCAAAGCTGTAGTCGGTCAGCACCGAGGCGTCATAGTAGGGGGTCCGCTCGGTCATCGGGCCGTAGGCCGGCTTGCCGAACCCGCCAAAGACCGCGTCGATCATGAACTGCCGGTCCAGCGCATAGGAAATGGCCTGCCGCACCTTCACGTTGTCCAGCGGCGCATTGCGCGTGTTGATGTTGATGATCGCCAGCGGGTCGTAGAATTCCCAGCCCTTTTCCGTCACCTCGACACCATCCGCCGCGCTCAGCCGCTCGACTTCGAAGTTCTCGACATCGCCGCCGCGCAGCAGGTCGACCTGCCCCTGCTCGAAGGCGATGGCACGGCTGTTGGCGTCAGGGATGATGCGGAAGTAGAGATCGTCCAGATAGGGCTTGCCGTCCTGCCAGTAGTCGTCGTTGCGGACCAGGTGGATATGGCTGCCCTTGCTCCATTCATCGAACTTGAACGGCCCGGTGCCGATCGGATGCTCGTTGGCCGGGTTCTTGAAGATGTCGGTGCCCTCGTAGATGTGCTTGGGCACCATCGTCCCGCCGGTCACCTCGAAGATGATCAGGAAGGCCGCATAGGGTTCCTTCAGCTTGAACACGACCGTGTAGTCGTCCGGAGCCGTCATCTCTTCGACAAAGGACATCACGCGCTTGGTGCGCGAAAAGGCCTGGGGCAGGAAATCCGAGAAGGAATAGATCACGTCGGCGCTGGTGAAGGGTTCGCCGTCATGCCACTTGACGCCCTCGCGCAGGTGGAAGGTATAGGTCAGCCCGTCTTCCGAGATCTCCCAGGACTTCGCCAGCAGCGGCTGCGGCGTCATGTCGGGCGCGAAGGTGATCAGGCCCTCATACATCTTGCTGCCGACAAACGACACCGGCCCCAGCCGGTTCAGCCCCAGCATCACGGTCGGCGGTTCGGGCTGCACCACCATGTTCAGCGTACCGCCCTTCTGCGGCTCGTCCGCATGAGCGGCAAAGGCCGTCGTCAGCGCCAGCAGCGCCGCGGTTGCCAGATGTTTCATCGGTAAATCTCTCCTGTTGTCATTTGTGCAGTTTTTGTCATCCCCGGCCGGTCTGGAAACCGTCGAGGAATGCGGTGAGGTTCTTGCCCAGATCGTCGACGCAATAGCCGCCCTCCTGGATGATCGCCGTCGGCAGACCCAGGGCGGCAATCCGGCGCGCCGCCTCGCGGAAGCCCTCGGTGCTGACGGCCATCTCCTGCTGCGGGTCGTTCTCGTAGGCATCAAAGCCCAGCGACAACACCAGCGAGGGCGCGCCAAAGGCCGTGATCCGGTCCAACGCGGTATCCAGCGCGTCCAGAAAGACCTTGTCCTTCGACCGCCGCGGCAGCGGCAGGTTGAGATTGGTGCCCTTGCCCTCGCCCTCGCCGGTCTCGTCGGCATAACCGACGTAGAATGGGAAAACCTCGTTGGTGTCGGCATGGATCGAGGCGAACAGCACGTTGCCGTCGCGATAGAAGATGTCCTGCGTGCCGTTGCCGTGGTGGACGTCGATGTCGAGCACGGCGGTGCGGCCCTGACGGTCGGCCAGCAGCCGGGCGGCGATGGCCGCGTTATTCAGATAGCAGAACCCGCCGGCAAGGTCGGCATAGGCATGATGCCCCGGCGGGCGGCAGATCGCATAGCCTTCGCGCAGCCCCTCCGAAACCCGGTCCGCTACATCCAGCGCGCACATGGCGGCGTCGCGGGCGGCCGCCCAGGTGCCGGCATCGATGGGGGCGGACCCGCCGGACAGATAATAGCCCACCTGCGCCTGAATCGAAGACGGAACCCGCGCCGGATAACGGGTCGGCGAGGCATGGGCGCAGGCATAGGGGCCGGCGCGGTCCTCGCCGAAAGCCTTCTTCCAGCGGTCATAGGCGGTCTTGAGGAACTCAAGATAGGGCGCCGTATGCACGGCAAGGATCGCCTCCTCGCCGAAGTCGCGCGGCGCCTGCATGTCGCAGCCCGCGGCGCGCGCGGCGGTGGCCAGATTGAGCGCGCGCGACGGCAGTTCCAGGTTGCCGACGATCATGCCACGGATCGCGATCGTTTGGGGGGCATGACCTTCGTGCAGGTCGGAATAGACGGTCAACATCGTGCGGGCCTTCTCCGTGATTTCCGCTCGCGGATCCCCTCGAGCGCATTCCAAATAATGGTATTGTGTATCGAGATTTATGATACTCGTGCCCGAATCATTAATTTGTCAAGCGCGAAGACCGAAAAGACCCGGCTTGACAGGTCACAAGATTCGGCTTCAACTGATATCAAATAAAAGTATTGCATTCTAATATGTGGAATACTGTGTGCCGCATCCTGAGCGCGGAATGCAGCCGGACCAAGGAAAGGAAAGTCAGATGAACACGCTGCGGAACTCAAATGCGGAACGGGACGCCAGAACGCTGGTTCACCCCTATTCAAACCTGTCCTACGACACCGAGAGCCGCCTGCTGACCATTGTCAAAGGCGATGGCTGCTACGTGGAGGACGACCAGGGCAACCGCTATCTCGAAGGCATGGCCGGCCTCTGGTCCACCTCGCTCGGCTTCAGCGAAGAACGCCTGGCCGACGCGGCCAACGCGCAGATCCGCAAGCTTCCCTACTACCACCTGTTCAATCACCGCTCGACCGAACCCTCGATCGACCTTGCTGAAAAATTGCTCTCGATCGCGCCCGAGGGCCTCGAAAAGGTGCTCTTCGCGAATTCCGGGTCCGAGGCCAACGACCAGGCGGTGAAACTGGTCTGGTACTACAACAACCAGAAGGGCCGCCCCGAGAAGAAAAAGATCATCTCGCGCTGGCGCGGCTATCATGGCGTGACCGTCGCCTCGGGCAGCCTCACCGGTCTGCCGGGGAACCATGCCGACTTCGACCTGCCGATCCGCAATATCATCCACGCCGATTGCCCCAGCCACTATCACCACGCCAACCCCGGCGAGACCGAAGAGGCCTTCGCCGAGCGCCTGGCCGAAAGCCTCGAGGCGCAGATCATCGCCGAGGGGCCGGAAACCGTCGCCGCGCTGATCGCCGAACCGGTCAGCGGCTCGGGCGGGGTGATCGTCCCGCCGAAGGGCTATTACGAGCGGGTCCAGAAGATCCTCAAGAAATACGACATCCTGCTGATCGCCGACGAGGTCATCACCGGCTTTGGCCGCACCGGCAAGATGTTCGGCTGCGAGACCTTCGGGATGAAGCCCGACATCATGACGGTCGCCAAGGCCCTGTCCTCGTCCTACCTGCCGATTTCGGCCACGCTGATCAGCGGCGAAATCTACAACGCGATGGTCGAGGAAAGCCGCAAGCACGGCGTCTTCGCCCATGGCGTGACCTATGCCGGGCACCCGGTCTGCGCGGCCGTCGCGCTCGAGACGCTGAAGATCTACGAGGAACGCGATATCGTGGGCCATGTCGCCGAGGTCGCGCCGCATTTCCAGGCGCGCCTCGCCGCGCTGGCCGACCGGCCGAACGTGGGCCACGCCCGCGGCATCGGTCTGATCGGCGCAATCGAACTGGTGGCCGACAAGACCAGCCGCGCGCCCTTCGCGCCGGCCCGGGGTGTCGGCCCGGCGTTCCAGCTGCATCTGCAGCGCAACGGCGTCATCGTGCGCGCCCTGCGCGACGCAGTGGCCTTCTGCCCGCCGCTGATCATCACCAAGGATCAGATCGACGTCCTGTTCGATGCCGTGGAGGACGGCCTCGACTTCGTCGCGCGCGAGTTCTCGGCCGAGACGGTCTGAAAACGGGTCTGTCCGCCGGGGCCGGCTTTGCCCAGGCGGGCCGACCCATGGGAGGGGGTGCCGGGACCTGTTCCGGCACAGAATACAAGAGGAGGATTACGTGAAACATTACCGATTCAAGGGGCTCGTGCTTGCCGCCGCCCTGGCGCTCGCCGCGCCCTTCGCACAGGCAGAGACGCCGCCGGATACGCTGATGGTGGCGCAGGCAATCGACGGGGTGATTTCCTTCGACCCCGCCGAGGTCTTTGAATTCGTCAGCGGCGAGGTCAGCAACAACGTCTACCTGCGGCTTGTCGCCCGTGACGAGGACGACCAGACCAAGCTGGTCGGCGGCGCGGCCGAAAGCTGGGAGGTCTCCGAGGACGGCATGACGCTGACCTTCAAGATGCGTCCCGATCTGGCCTTCGCCTCGGGCAATCCCGTCACCGCCGACGACGCCGCCTTTTCGCTGCAGCGCGTGGTCACGCTGAACAAAAGCCCGGCCTTCATCCTGACCCAGTTCGGCTGGACTCCGGAGAATGTGGCCGAGATGGTCACGGCGCCGGACCCTTCGACCCTGATTATCAAGATCGCCGAACCGATGGCGCCGACGCTGGTGCTGAACGCGCTCTCGGCCGGCGTCGGCTCGGTGGTCGACAAGACCGAGGTCATGGCGCACGAGAAGGACGGCGACCTGGGCCACGACTGGCTGCGCACGAATTCCGCCGGCGCCGGCGCCTTCGTGCTGCGTGACTGGAAGGCCAACGAAGTGATCGTGCTGGAAAGCAACGCGTCCTACTTCCAGGGTGCCCCCGACATGAAGCGGATCATCATCCGTCACGTGCCCGAAGGCACCACGCAGCGCCTGATGCTCGAAAAGGGCGACATCGACATCGCCCGCAACCTCGGCTCGGATCAGCTCGAAGCGCTCAGCGCCAACAACGACATCAAGATCGAACTCGATCCCAAGAGCACCGTGCTCTACCTCGGCATGAACACCACCAAGGAGATGTTCCAGAAACCCCAGGTGATCGAGGCGATGCGCTGGCTTGTCGATTACGAGGGGATCGCGGACAAACTGCTGCAGCGGCAGTACAAGGCGCACCAGTCGGTGCTCTCCAGCGGCAGCTTCGCCGCGCTCGACGACATGCCCTATTCCTTCGACCCCGAAAAGGCCAAGGCGCTCCTGGCCGAAGCAGGCTATGCGGATGGTCTGAAGATCTCGATCGACATCTTCGCCGCTTCGCCCTTCCGCGACATTGCCGAGGCGATGCAGGCCGATTTCGCCAAGGCGGGCGTCACGCTCGACATCATTGCCGGCGACCGCAAGCAGACGCTGACCAAATATCGCGCGCGCAATCACGAAATGGTGCTGATGGTCTGGTCGCCCGACTATGGCGATCCGCATTCGACCATCGACTTCTTCGTGAGCAATCCGGACAATTCGGCCGAAAGCAGCGTCAAGACCGCGGCCTGGCGCAACGGATGGCAGGATAAGGACGTGCAGGCGATGGCCGAGCAGGCCATGCGCGAGCGTGATACCGACAAGCGGATACCGCTCTACGCCGACATCCAGAACGCGCTGCGCCACAACAGCCCGATGGCGGTGATGTTCCAGCAGGTCGAGCCGGTGGCGATGCGCGCCAACGTCGAAGGCTGGATCTCGGGCCCCGCCTTCGACACCTACGTGTTCCGCAGGATCACCAAGTGACGACCGCTTCCGCGACCGGAGACACCGGAGGCGCCGTGCACGAGCTCGGCGCCATCCATCGTCGCGGACGGGCCATGGCGCGCTTTGTGATCAGCCTGGTGCTGACCCTGCTGGGCCTGACGCTTGTGACCTTCATGATCGCGCGGGTCATCCCGATCGACCCGGTTCTGGTAATGGTCGGCGACCGCGCCACGCCCGAGGCCTATCAGGCCGCGCGCGAGGCCCTCGGCATCGACAAGCCCCTGCTGGTGCAATACGTCGATTACCTCTCCAAGGTCGTGCTTGGTGACTTCGGCGTGTCCAACATGACCGGCCAGTCCGTGCTCGACGACACGCTGCGGGTCTTCCCCGCGACGATGGAGATGGCCATCGTGGCCACGCTGATCGGGACGCTGCTCGGACTGCCGCTGGGCGTCACCGCCGCCGTGCGCCAGGGCCGTCCGGCCGATCACCTGATCCGCATCGTCTCGCTGGTCGGCTATTCGGTGCCGGTCTTCTGGATCGGTCTCGTCGGCCTGCTGGTGTTCTACGCCAAGCTCGACCTCGTGGCCGGGCCGGGGCGGCTCGACATGGTCTATCAATACACCGTCCCCGTGCGCACGGGGTTCGTGCTGATCGATACCGTCCTCGCCGGGGAATGGAGCGCCTTCGGCAATGCGGTCTCGCATCTGATCCTGCCGGCGGGGATCCTGGGCTATTTCTCGATGGCCTATATCGCCCGCATGACGCGCTCGCTGATGATCGAGCAGCTGTCGCAGGAATATATCCTCGCCGCCCGCGCCAAGGGCGTCCCAGCGCGCCGGGTGATCTGGCGCCACGCCTTCGGCAACGTCGCGGTGCCGGTGCTGACGGTCGTCTCGCTCACCTTCATGTATCTGCTCGAAGGTGCGGTGCTGACCGAGACCGTCTTCGCCTGGCCGGGGCTCGGTCTCTACATCACCCAGGCGCTATTCTCGGCCGACCTGAACGCCGTGCTGGGCGGCACCCTGGTGATCGGCATCTGCTTCGTGATCGTGAACCGGGCCACCGACTTCTTCTATAGCATCCTGGACCCGAGGACGAAATGAGCGCAGCACATATCGGCCGTTCCCCCGCCTCCGGGTGGCGGGGCTGGCTCACCGCCGAACAGCCCGAAAGTGTGTTTCAGGGCCGCGCGGTGCAGCTCTATCTCTCCGCCCGCCGGTTCATGGCCAACCCGCTGGCCGTAAGCGGCTTCCTGATCGTGCTTCTGCTGCTGGTCACGGCGGCGGCGGCGCCCTGGATCGCCACCCACGACCCGCTGGCCACCGACCTCGAGATGCGCCTCTTGCCGCCCTCTGCCGCGCATTGGTTCGGCACCGACCACCTGGGGCGGGATATCTTCTCGCGCATCGTCTACGGCAGCCGCGTCACGCTCACCATCGTGTTCCTGGTGTCGATCCTGATCGGGCCGGTAGGCCTCGCCGCCGGTATCGTCGCGGGCTATTTCGGCGGCTGGGTCGACCGCACGCTGATGATGATCACCGATATCGTGATGGCCTTTCCCCGTCTGGTCCTCGCGCTCGCCTTCGTCGCCGTGCTCGGTCCGGGGATCGAGAACGCGGTGATCGCCGTGGCGCTGACCGGCTGGCCCCCCTACGCGCGCCTCGCACGGGCCGAGACGCTGTCCTTCCGCCGGCGCGAGTTCATCCAGGCGGCGCGCAGCCAGGGCGCCTCGTCCCTGCGGATCCTCGGCCTCTACATCCTGCCGCTCTGCATGCCCTCGGCCATCGTGCGCCTGACGCTCGACATGGCCGGCATCATCCTGATCGCGGCCGGCCTCGGGTTCCTCGGTCTCGGGATGCAGCCGCCGACCGCGGAATGGGGCTCGATGATCGCCACCGGGCGCGACTACCTGATCGATCAGTGGTGGGTCGCGACGCTGCCCGGTGCCGCGATCTTCGTGACCTGCCTCGGCTTCAACTTCCTGGGTGACGGGCTGGTCGATGTCTTCGACCCGCGCCAGTCGTGAGGAGGGCGCATGACCGCCATCACTGACAGGCCGCTGGTCGACCTGCGCAACCTGACCATCACGTTCGCCGGCCATCGCGGTCCGGTGACCGCGGTGCACGACCTGAACCTGACGATGGGCCGCGAACGCGTCGCCATCGTCGGCGAGAGCGGCTCGGGAAAATCGGTCAGCGCGCGGGCCCTGATCGGCCTGCTGCCCGCATCCGCCAGTGTTGCGGCGACCCGGATGGATTTCGACGGAATCGACCTCAGGGGCATGTCCGAACCGGGGTTCGAACGCCTGCGGGGCAGCCGGATCGCGATGATCCTCCAGGACCCGCGCCAGTCGCTCAACCCGCTGATGACGGCGGGCCAGCAGATCGTCGAAAGCTGCCGCCTGCATCACCGCGAGGGTCGCCGCGCCGCGCGCGAACGCGCCATGGACTTGCTCGAAGCGGTCAGCATCCGCGAGCCGCAGCGCGTCTTCGACCTCTACCCGCACGAGGTATCGGGCGGAATGGGCCAGCGCATCATGATCGCGATGATGCTGGCCGCGCAGCCCGACCTGCTGATCGCGGACGAGCCGACCTCGGCGCTGGACATGTCCGTGCGCACCGACGTGCTGGAAGAGATTCAGAAGCTGGTCGAAGACCGTGGCATGGGCCTGCTGCTCATCAGTCACGACCTCGACCTCGTCGCCTCCTACACCGACCGGGTCGTGGTGATGTATGCCGGGCGGGTGATGGAAACGTTGGAATCCCGCCATCTCCACGCGGCGCGCCATGCCTATACGCAGGGACTGATCGGCTGCCGCCCGGTGCTGGGCCATCCGGTCGACATGCTGCCGACCCTGGAGCGAGAGGAGGCGTGGAAGTCATGACCGCAGCAGCTGTCGACATAGAAAACCTCAGCGTCCGCTTCGGCGCGGCCACCGTCGTGCGCGGCGTCTCCTTCTCGGTGCACCCCGGCGAATGCGTCGGCCTGGTGGGCGAGTCCGGGTCGGGCAAAAGCACGATCCTGCGCGCGATCATGGGTCTCGAACCGGTTTCGGACGGGCGCGTCGTGATCCATGGAATGCCGCCAAGCCCCGACCGGCTGACCCGCGCGGGCGCCGTCCAGATGGTCTTCCAGGATCCCTATGCCTCGCTGCATCCGCGCCAGACCATCGGGCGCATCCTGGAAGAGCCGCTGCGCATCCACGGCATCGGCGGGCGCGAAGACAAGGTGCGCGCGGCGCTGGCGGCGGTCGGCCTTCCGCTCGCCTTCCGCTTCCGCTTTCCGCATCAGCTTTCGGGCGGACAGCGCCAGCGCGTCGCCATCGCCCGCGCCCTGATCCTCAAACCGCGCGTATTGCTGCTGGACGAGCCGACCTCGGCGCTGGACGTCTCGGTGCAGGCCGAGGTGCTGAACCTGCTCCGGCAGCTGCACGCCGAAAGCGGCTTCTCCATGCTCTTTGTCGGTCACGATCTCGGCGTGGTCGCCCATATGTGCAACCGCGTCATTGTGCTGGAAAACGGTCTCCTGAAAGAGGAACTCACCCAGCAGGCGCTTCACGCCGGCCAGGCCGGGGACCCCTACACGCGCAAGCTGCTGCAGGCCGCGCGGATGGAGGCCGCGGCGGCCCTGCACGACCGCTGACCGCTTCAGGACGCGAAAGGCCCGCGGTTGCCCAACCCGCGCGAGATGGTCCCGGCATAGCGCTTCACCGCTTCGCCCAGCTCTGCCGTGCGCTCCGGGTCGGAGAGGCGAAAGTCGGGGCCGGACACCCCGACGGCCGCGATCGGTTCATTGCGCGAGTCGCGGATCACCGCCGCCAGACCCCAGACGGACTCCCGCCATTCGCCCTTGTTGATCGAATACCCGCGCGTGCGGGTCTCCAGCAGATCGGCCCGCAGGACCTTGGGGTCGGTGATCGTCACGTTCGAATGCTTGACCAGCTTCTTCAGGATCGGCGTCAGCGCCTCGTCGGACAGTTCCGACAGCAGAGCCTTCCCGGTCGCCACGCAATAGGCCGGCGCCCGCCCGCCGGTGCGCGTATAGGCCCCGACCGGCTGCGGGCTGTCGATCTTGTCGATATAGATCACTTCGGTCCCGTCCAGCACCGAAAGGTGCACCGCCTCTCCGGTCTCATGCGCCAGATCGTGCAGCGGCACCGAAGCGCATTTGCGCAGGTCCAGCCGGTTCACGATCTGCGACCCCATCTCCCACAGCTTGAGACTGCTGGTGAACTCCTTGGTGTTCGGGTTCTGAACGATATAACCCGCGTGTTCGAGCGTCTTCAGCACCCGGTGCGCGTTGCTCTTCATCAGCCCGAGCTCATTCGCGATATGGGCGGATTTGACGGGGTCAGAGGCACTTACGACCTGTTCGAGGACCTGAAGGCCTTTCAGCAATGTCTTGTCCATTCCGTCTCTTCCCTGCCTGCGATTCGGGTTGGGGTGCACCTTTATGGTGTCACAATTTGGGATGCCATTCCATTTTTTAAGAATCACCTCCGCCACCGCTCCGCCGCCCCGACCGCGATTTCCGAAGTGTGGAACCCAGTCTACCCCAATGTTCACAAGCTCAGCAGGAGGCGAACCGATTTCTTGCTTGACCTTTAATCTCAATGGCTCACAGTATTCCATATAGAGGTATCATATCTCAATATTTAGAACTATCCCTTGGGGTATGAGGAGGATGATTTGAGCGCAACCGAACACAGCTTCGATGCCCCGCTCGCCGGCGTGACCGTGGTGGAGTTCTGCAGCGTGGCCGCCGGGCCCTTCTGTGGAATGCTGCTGGCCGACATGGGCGCCGAGGTGATCAAGGTCGAGCCGCCGGGCGGCGACACCCTGCGGCAATGGCCGCCGCTGAACGAAGGCTTCAGCGAGAACTTCGCCTCGCTGAACCGCAACAAGATGTCCATCGCGCTGGATCTGAAATCGCCCGAGGGCCATGCCATCGCCGACAGCCTGATCCGCCGCGCTCATGTGGTGATCGAGAACAACCGCCCCGGCGTCATGGATCGCCTGAACCTCGGCCCCGCCCGCTATCGCGACAGCCGCCCCGACCTCGTCTACTGCTCGCTTTCGGCATATGGCCAGACCGGCCCGCGCGCCCGCGACGGGGGCTTCGACGTCACGATCCAGGCCTTCTCGGGCATCATGAGCGTGACCGGCGAACAGGACGGCGGCCCGGTGAAATGCGGCGTGCCGATCTCCGATTTCTCCACCGGCCTCTACGCGGCCTTCGCCATCTCCTCGATGCTGACCCGCGTGCGCGAGACCGGCAAGGGCGGCCATGTCGACATCTCGATGCTGGGCGCCAGCCTGGGCATCGCCGCCCTGCAGACCAGCGAATACTTTGGCAGCGGCCGCGACCCCCAGAAGCTGGGCGCCGCCCATCCGCGCAACGCGCCCTACGAGGCGTTCCAGGCCAGCGACACCCACTTCGTGATCGCCGCCGGCAACGACAAGCTCTGGTGCTCGGTCTGCGACGTGGTCGACCGCTCGGACCTCGTCGAGGACCCGCGCTTCCTGACCACACGCGACCGGGCCGCCAACCAGAGGGCGCTCAAGCAGATCCTGAATGCGGTCTTCGCCACCCGTCCGGCGCGCGACTGGCTCGACAGCCTGGCCGCCCAGGGTGTGCCGTGTTCGCCGATCAACGCCTATTCCCAGGTGCTCTCGGACCCGCATGTCGCCGAACAGCAATGGGTGCAGCCGCTGCGGCTGCCCAACGGTCAGGAGACCCAGACCTTCGCCAGTCCACTGCGCATCGACGGGAGCGCCCCGACGATCCGGCGCGGGCCGCCCGACCTCGACGGCGACCGCGCGGCGGTGCTGGACCTGGTGCAAGAGATGGAAAAGGACCGCGCCGCAGCGGCGCGCTGAACGGAGGACATATCATGGCGGAACAACTGAACACCGGCCGGCTGCGGCATTTCCTGTCCGAGCTCAGCGCGCTGGTCTCGCGGGCCGATGGCGACGAGGCGCTGATCCTCAGTGACGGCGCCGACCTGCTGCGCGAGCTGGTCGCGGTCGACGACTGGCTGCCCGCCGCAAGCGCGCAGGGCCGCCCTCAGGGCTATCAGCAGCATCTGCTCTACTGCGACCCTCAGGAACGTTTCTCGGTTGTCAGCTTCGTCTGGGGGCCGGGGCAGGAAACCCCGGTGCATGACCACACCGTCTGGGGCCTGGTGGGCCAGTTGCGCGGTTCCGAACGCAGCATCGGCTACGAACTGCGCGACGGCCGCATGGCCCCGACCGACAACGAGGTGCTGAAGACCGGCGAGGTGGTCGCCGTCTCGCCGCGCGTCGGCGACATCCACAAGGTCAGCAACGCTGAAATCGACCGGGACTCGATCTCGATCCACGTCTACGGCGCAAATATCGGCGCGGTGCGCCGCCATGTCTTCGCCCCCGACGGCACGGAATCGACCTTCATTTCCGGCTATTCCAACGCCACGCTGCCCAATATCTGGGGCATGGCCGGATGACCGCACCGCTGCGCGTCTCGGACGGCAAGGGGCACCGGCTGCTGACGCTGGACCGTGCCGACAAGGGCAATGCCCTGTCCGAGGATCTGGCCGACGCCCTGGACGCGGCCTTTGCGCAGGCCGTGGACGACGATGTGCCCCTGCTGGTGCTCATCGGCGAGGGGCGGCACTTCTGCACCGGTTTCGACCTCGCCGACCTGGAAGAGCGCAGCGACGGCGACTTGCTCGCCCGATTCGTGCGCATCGAGATGATGCTCGACCGCCTGTGGCAGCTGCCCGTCCCGACTCTCGCCATTGCAAAAGGCCGCACGATGGGCGCCGGGGCCGACATTTTTGTCGCCTGCCAGCGCCGTGTGGCCATCGAGGGGACAAGCTTTGCCTTTCCGGGTGTGAATTTCGGACTGGTGCTTGGAACCCGCCGCCTGGGCGCGCGCGTCGGCGACGGTCCGGCGGCGGATATCCTGCTGGGCGGGCGTCAGGTCACCGCCGAAGAAGCGCTGGCGTTCGGCCTCGTCCAGCAGGTGATCGCACCGGGCGCAGAGACGGCGGCCATCGCCGCCGAGGCCCAACGCGCCGCCCGCCTGCCGGCGATCACCGGTCGCGCGCTGCGCGCCGCGCTGTCCGGCCCGGCGGATGCCGACGGCGACCTGGCGCGGCTCGTGCGCTCGGCCGCGCCGCGCGGACTGCGCGACCGGATCATGGCCTATCGGGCCGGATTGAAGACAAGGACCAGCGCCGCTCCGGCGCAGAGTTGAGGGAAGAGGAATGAACGACATGACCCGTCCGGCGCGCATCGCCGAGATGCTCGAGCCCAAGTCCGTCGCGGTGATCGGCGCTTCGGAAGATCTGACCAAATTCGGCGGCCGGCTGTTCAAGCTGCTGGTGCACCACGGCTTCGAAGGCGCGATCTACCCAATCAACCGCAAGCGCGAGACGCTGCTGGATATCCCCTGCTACACCGATATCGGCGCCACGCCGACGCCGCCCGATATGGCCGTGATGGCGGTGCCGCGCGACCATGTGAAGGCCGCCGTGCGCGAATGCGCCGAGGCCGGCACCAAGGCCGCGATCATCATCACCGCCAAGTTCTCGGACGCCGGCGAGGAGGGCGCCGCGCTCGAGGCCGAGATCGTGGAAGAGGCCCGCAAGTTCGGGATGCGGCTGATCGGTCCCAACTGCCTCGGCCTCATCAGCCCGGTGAACAAGCTGGTGCTCTGCGCATCGCCCGCGCTTTTCGTCGACAAGCTGCTGGTCGGCCGGATCGGCATGGTCAGCCAGTCGGGCGCGCTGATGGCGACGATCTTCGACCGGGCGCAGACCCGCGGTGTCGGCTTCTCGCATTGCTTCTCTATCGGCAACCAGGCCGATCTCGACCTGTGCGACTTCCTCGATTTCCTGGTCGACGACCCCGCCACCGACGTGATCTGCACCTATATCGAGGGCGTCAAGGACGGCCGGCGCTTCCTGGACGTGGCCGAACGCGCCCGCGCGGCCGGCAAACCCGTGCTGGCGGTCAAGGCCGGCCGCACCGACTTCGGCGCGGCGGCGGCCTTCTCGCATACGGCCAGCCTCGCCGGCAGCTACGAGGCCTTCGCGGCCGCCTGCCGCGAGACCGGCGTGGTGCTGATGGACGACCCCGACGCGATGATCATGCTGGCGGCGGCGCTGACCCGTTTCGATCAGCCCGAACGCCTGGAAACCGCGATTCTGACCACTTCGGGCGGCGGCGGCGCGATCACCGCCGACCGGCTGACCGACTGGAACCTGCCGCTGGCCAGCTACGCCCCGGAAACCGTGACGGCGCTGGAACAGTATTACTACCCCGACAACGCCAAGGCGAACCCGGTCGACATGGGCGCGGCCATCACCGGTGGCTCGATGCTGGTGGGCGAGGGCTCGGCCACGGCGCTGCTGAAGGACACCGGCTCGGGCATCGTGCTCTGCCCGCTGACCACGGCGCCCGACATGCGCCTGCTTTGCGAATGCATCGCCAAGGGCCTGGCGGGCGCCGAGGCGGGCGGCGCGCGCAAGCCCTGCCTCGTGGTGCTCCAGCCGGGGCAGGCGGCCAACAAGGCCCGCGCCGAACTGCTCAAGCACGGGCTGTTCTACTTCGACTCGCTTGATGAGGCGATCCGCGTGATCGACGGCTATCGCACCATGCAGGCCATGGCCGGTTCCCGCGCCGACAAGGGCACCTCGCCGGGCAGCATATCCGCTCAAGGGCTGAGCGGCGCGCTCGACGAGGCCAAGGCAAAGGCGGTGCTCGCCGACTACGGCGTGCCGGTCAACCGGGGCGCGGTCGCGCCCGACGCGGCGGCCGCCGGCAGGGCTGCGGCGCGGCTTAAGGCGCCCTTTGTGGTCAAGGTCGTTTCGCCCGATATCGTGCACAAGTCCGATGCCGGCGGCGTCGCGCTGAACCTCGGTGACGCGCAGGCGGTCGAGGCGGCCGTCGCCGAGATGGCCTCCCGTCTGGCTGCAAGCCACCCCAAGGCGGCCATCGAGGGCTACCTCGTGCAGGAAATGGTGTCGGGCGAGCTCGAGATGTTCGTCGGTGCACGGCGCGATCCGCTCTTCGGGCCGGTGGTCATGGTGGGCGCCGGCGGCGTGCTGGTCGAACTGCTCAAGGACGTGGCCGTGCGGCTCGCGCCGGTCTCGCCGGCCGAGGCCCGCGAGATGCTGCTGGGTCTGCGCGTCGCGCCGCTGCTCAAGGGCTTCCGCGGCAGCGCCCCGCTGGATCTCGATGCGCTGGCAGATTCCGTCAGCCGGGTCAGCTGGCTTGCCCACGACCTCGGCGACCGCTTCGGCGAACTCGACGTGAACCCGGTGCTGGTCGGCAAGGCCGGTCAGGGCTGCACCGGCGTCGATGCCCGGCTTCTGATGAACGACGACTGAAAGGGAAGAGGAAAGAATGAGCGATATTGATGTCCGGCAGGAAGGCCGGGTCACGGTCTTTACCATCAACCGCCCGGAAAAGCTGAACGCGATCAGCAGCGGCGTTGCGGTGGACCTGCAAAACGCCTTCGGGGAATTCGACGCTTCGGACCAGCGCGTCGCGGTGCTCTGCGGCGCCGGCGAAAAGGCCTTCACCTCGGGCGCCGACGTGACCGACCTGCCCGAGCTCTGGCGCTGCGTGCCGACCGTCGGCATCCGGACCAACAAGCCGATCATCTGCGCGGTGGACGGCTGGTGCGTCGGCGGCGGGCTGGTGATGGCCGCAACGTCGGATCTCTGCGTGGCGACGGAACGGGCCAAGTTCTCCTATCCCGAGGCGAAACTGGGCCTGACCGGCGGCATCATCGCCGCGCTGGCCGCCCGCATCCCCCACAAGATGGCGATGGAAGTCATGCTGCTCGGCCGCCCGGTCTCGGGCCGCCGCGCCTACGAGATGGGCCTGGTCAACGAGGTCGCGCCCGAGGGCAAGCACGTCGAGGTCGCGCTGGGCATGGCCCAGGAACTGGCCGGCATGGCGCCGCTGGTGCTCGGTACACTCAAGGCGATGGTCAACGACCACATGCTGACCAAGTCGCCTTCCGAACAGATGGCGCTGACCCAGGCGGCGCTAGCGACCGTTCGGAACAGTGCCGACCTGCAGGAAGGACTCGCGGCCTACCGCGAGAAGCGGAGCCCCAACTTCACGGGGAAATAAGGGAACCGACATGACGCTTTTCACCTCGGCTCATTGGGGCATCCGGACCGCCGAAACCGGGACAGACGGACAGATCAGGCTGACGCCCTGGCCCGGCGATCCCGATCCAAACGTGATCGGACTGGACCAGCTCGAGGCCGGGGTGCAAGCGATCAGGGTCCGCCGGCCGTCCGTGCGCAAAAGCTGGCTGGACGGCGGACCCGGCAGCCGCCCCGACCTGCGCGGGCGCGATCCCTTTGTCGAGATTGGCTGGGACGAGGCGCTCGATCTCGCCGCGGCCGAGATCGACCGGGTCCGCAAGACCCACGGCAACGGCTCGATCTTCGGCGGATCCTACGGCTGGTCCAGCGCGGGCCGCTTCCATCACGCGCAAAGCCAGGTCCACCGCTTCCTGAACGCGGCGGGCGGCTACGTGCGACACGAGAACTCCTATTCGCTGGGTGCGGCGCGGGTGATCCTGCCGCATGTCATCGCGCCGATGCCCTATGTCATGGCCAACCACACCTCGTGGGACGTGTTGCGCGATCATACCCAATTGCTGCTCTGCTTCGGCGGGGTGCCCTGGAAGAACGCCCAGATCTCGGCCGGCGGCGTCCTGCGCCACCATGTCCGCCCCGGCATCGACGCCATGCGCGCGGCCGGCATCCGCATGGTGAACGTCGGCCCAGTGGGCGACAATCTCGACAATTCGGCCGCGGAATGGGTGCCCTGCCGGCCGAATACCGATACCGCCGTCCTGCTGGGCATGGCGCATGTGCTGCAGGACGAAGGGCTGGCCGACCGCGCCTTCCTCGACCGCTACTGCACCGGCTACGACCGCTTCCTGGCCTATCTGACCGGTGCCGCCGACGGCACCGCGCGCACCCCGGAATGGGCCGAACACATCTCGGGCGTGCCGGCCGACACCATCCGCCAGCTGGCGCGAAACGCAGCCGCGAACCGCACCATGCTGAACATGTCCTGGTCGCTGCAACGCGCCTCGCACGGGGAACAGCCGGTCTGGGCGCTGGTCGCCGTCGCCGCGATGCTGGGCCAGATCGGCCTGCCGGGCGGCGGCTTCGGCTTCGGCTATGGCGCGGCCAACACGCTGGGCAGCAACGAGGGTCTGCTGGCCGGGCCGACCCTGCCACAGGGCCGCAACGCGGTCGCCGACTTCATCCCGGTGGCCCGGATCGCCGACATGCTGCTCTCGCCGGGAGAGACCTATCTCTATGACGGGCAGACCCGGACCTATGCCGACATCCGGCTGATCTACTGGGCCGGCGGCAACCCCTGGCACCACCATCAGGATCTGAACCGCCTCGAACGCGCCTGGCACAAGCCCGAGACGGTGATCGTGAACGAACAATACTGGACCGCCACCGCCAAACACGCCGATATCGTGCTGCCCGCCACCATTCCGGCCGAGCGCGACGACATCGGTTATTCCACGCGCGAGGGCCATATGGTCGCGATGCGGCAGCTGCTGCCGCCGCTGGGCGACGCGCGCGACGACTACGACATCTTCACCGACCTGTCGCGCCGTCTCGATTGCGAAGAGACCTTCACCGAGGGCCGCGACAGCGCCGCCTGGCTGCGCAAGCTCTACGAACAGAACCGCGGTGTCCTGGCCCGGCAGGGGATCGACATCCCCGACTACGACCAGTTCCGCGAGATCGGCCTAATCGACTTTGCCGACCAGCAGGGGCCGGTGGTGATGTTCGACGCGTTCCGCGCCGATCCCGAGGCCAACCGTCTGTCCACGCCTTCGGGACGGATCGAGATCTTCAGCGAGACAATCGACAGCTTCGGCCTTGCCGATTGCCCCGGCCACCCGTCCTGGCTGGAACCCGACGAATGGCTCGGCGGCCTGCCCCAGGGCGACGACCGGCTGCATTTGCTCTCGGACCAGCCGGAACGCAAGCTGCACAGCCAGCTCGACGCCAGCGCGCACAGCCGCGACAACAAGGTCGACGGGCGCGAACAGGTGCACCTCAACCCCGCCGACGCCGCCGCGCGCGGCATCGCCGATGGCGATGTCGTGGAACTGTCCAACGACCGGGGCGCCTGCCTTGCGGCCGCGCGGCTCAACGACCGGATCATGCCCGGCGTGGCGCGGCTGTCGACCGGCGCCTGGCATGACCCGGACGAGAGCGGGCGCGACCGCCACGGCAACCCCAACGTGCTGACGCTCGACAAGGGAACGTCGGGCCTCGCCCAGGGCAGCGTCGCGCAGACCTGCCTCGTGCGCATCACTGGGCCGGTCAATGCGCCGCCCTGCACGACGGCATTCGACCTGCCGCGTTTCGTGTCTCGCGAGGAGAGCTGAAGCGCCGCCGGGAACACAAGTTAGTAACCAAGGGAGGAGACTGAAATGACAAGGATTTTCAACGCCGGCTGGACCCGCCGGAGCATATTGGCCGGGGCCGCCGCGATTGCCGCGGCGCTGACGATGCCGGGACAGGCCAGGGCCGACTGGCCCGAGGGCAACCTGCGGATGATCGTCCCCTATGCGCCCGGCGGCACCTCCGACAACATCACCCGCGCCGTGACCCCGGCCATCGAGGCCATCCTCGGTCGTTCGATCACCATCGAGAACATCGGCGGCGGCGGTGGCGTGATCGGCGTCACCCAGCTTGCCAAGGCCGAACCCGACGGGCTCACCTTCGGTTTCGTGCCAACTGCGACGCTGGTGATCGCCCCGCTGATGCGCAAGCTGAACTACGATCCGCTGACCGACATCCAGCCCGTGGCCAAGGTGGCCGAAAGCTACGGCGCCGTGGCCATGCGCAAGGACTTTCCGGCAGACACGCTGGACGAACTCGTCGCTTATGCCAAGGAACACCCGGGCGAGGTGACCTTCGGCTCGGCCGGAATCGGTTCGATCACCCATCTCTACGTCGAAATCTTCGCCGCTTCGGCCGGGGTCGAGGTCAATCACGTACCCTTCAAGGGCTCCAGCGAGGCGATGAACAACGTGCTCGGCGGCCATATCGACGGCCAGTTCGACGCCGTGGTGCTGCGCCAGGCGCAGGCCGGCGCGGTCAAGCCCATCGTCATCCTCAACGACGAACGCTGGGACGGCCTGCCGGACGTTCCCACGCTGAACGAACTGGGCTTCAAGGGCTTCGAGGACATCGCCTCGTGGTTCGGCTTCATCGCGCCGGCGGGTGTCCCGGACGAGGCGGTGCAGCAGTTCAGCGCCGCCGTAGACCAGGCGCTGAAGGACCCGCAGGTGATCGAACGGCTCGCGGCGCTGGGCGTGATGCCCAAATACCTGCCCGCCGACAAGTTCAGCACGCTGGTCCAGTCGAACTACCAGCAGTACGGCGACATCCTGAAGCCGCTCGGCCTGACCCAATGATGGCCCGCCGCGCGGCGCCCGCAGCGATGCGGGGCCGCGCGGCACATCCAGGAGGTTTCACATGATCCTGCGATTGATCCCCGGTCTGGTGACCGTTCTGATCGGCATCCTGCTGGTAACGGTCGTGGTTCCCGCCGGCATCGATGACCCGGGCTTCACCCAGCCCCATTCTCTCGCCCCCGGCGACTTTCCGACCTACCTCGCCTGGCTGGTTCTGGTGACGGGCCTGGTGCTGTTGGCCTTCGGCGCTTTGGGCGCCCCGACCGAGGCAGTCTCGCCCGGCGAGATCCAAGCCGCACGGGCGCTGCCCTTCGCGGCGGCACTGCTCGGCTTCGTCCTGCTGATTCCAGTGTTCGGCATCGAGGCCGGCGCCTTTGCCTTCACCCTGGGCATGTTTGTCTTCGCGGCTGACATAGGCTGGGGCAGGGGGATCGCCGTCGCCGCGGGCTTTGCCATCGCCATCCACATTATTTTCATCGAGCTTGCGGGCGTCCCCATGCCCAGCACGCTGCGACTGCTGTTCTAAGGAGCGCGCATGGAACACTGGGCCAGCGTCTTCTCCATGATCCTCGACTGGAAGGTTCTGATCTTCCTGCCGCTCGGGGTGATCATGGGGGCCATCATCGGCGCAATTCCGGGGCTGACGATCACAATGTCGATCTCGGTCCTGCTGCCGTTCACCCTGTTTCTCGACCCGCTGCCGGGTCTCGTGCTGATCTTCGGCATCTCCAAGGGCGGGCTGTTCGGCGGTTCGATCTCGGCGATCCTGCTCAACGTGCCGGGCACGCCGGCGGCCGCCTGCACGATGCTCGACGGCTATCCCCTGGCCCGCAAGGGTCGCGCCGGAGAGGCGCTCGACACCGCACTCTGGGCCTCGTTCCTTGGCGACCTGATTTCGGTTCTCGCTCTGATCCTGCTGGCCGGCTCGCTGGCGCAGCTGGGCCTGCAGTTCGGCCCGGTCGAGCTCTTCGCACTGATCGTCTTCTCGCTGACGGTGATCGCCGCGATCTCCACCTCGGGGCTGTTGCGCGGCATCGTCGGCGGGTTGCTGGGCCTGCTTGCCGGCACGGTCGGGCTGGACCTCGTCTATGGCTCCGAACGCTTCACCTTCGGCTCTGCGCATCTCTATGACGGCATCGCCTTCATGCCGCTTCTGGTCGGTCTCTTCGCGCTTCCCGATATCCTGATGTTCTACTTCGGACGCCGGCAGGCGCGGACGGGTGCAGGCAAGCTGGCCGCGGGCGCCTCGCGACGGCTGTCGATGGCCAACTTCCGGATGGTCCTGCCGACGATTCTCAAGGGCGGCGGCATCGGCGTCATTCTCGGCGCGATCCCCGGCATCGGCGCGACGGCTTCCACTTTCGTGGCCTATGCCGAGGCGCGCCGTTCCGCGCCCGACCGTGAGGAATTCGGCAAGGGCGCCCTCTCAGGCGTCGCCGCCGCCGAAAGCGCCAACAGCGGCACCGGCGCCTCGACCCTGATCCCGCTGCTGGCGCTGGGGATCCCCGGCGATATCGTCGGCGCGATGCTGCTTGGGGCCTTCTATTTCCACGGTCTGGCGCCCGGGCCGCTGCTCTTCGCCAACAACATGGACTTCATCCACGCGCTCTACATCACGCTGATCGTCTCCTCGGCCATCGTGCTGATCGTCGGCCGCTACGGCACCCGCTACATCCAGCGCATCGTCGAGGTGCCGCGCGACGTGCTCTTCCCCGTCGTCCTGGTGCTGACGGTGATCGGCGCCTTTGCCATCTCGAACTCGATCTTCGATGTCTGGGTGATGCTGGTCGCCGGGATGATCGGCATCGGCTTCCGCGCCCTGCGCATCCCCGAGGCCGCCTTCCTGATCGGCTTCGTGCTCTCGCCGCTGCTCGAGAACAACATGCAGCGCGTGCTGATCATCGCAAAGGGCGACTACACCGCCTTCTTCGACAGCTACCTGGCGCTGTTCTTCTACGCCGCGACCCTGGTGGCGGTTGTCGGGCGCTTCGCCATGCCGGCCCTGAAAGAGTGCCGCCTACGGTAAGGGGCGGGCTGACGCACCGCGCTCACGGCAGTTTCCCGGACGGGGCGGTGCGCCGCCCCGTCCGTGTTGGAAGGTCACCAGTCTATCGCGGCGACCAGGTTCCGCAACGCCGAGCAGGTCTGTGTGTCGCCGACCCGCAAAGCATGATCGCTGACCTCAAAGCACGATGACGGCCCCGGCTTTGAAATTGCAGCCATGCAAGCCTTGCGAAACGGCGTGCCAAAGCCCGCAGATGCCCGGATCCACCCCCTGCGCGCGCATTGATCGCCGTTGATGCAACGGCGCGTCAGGCGTGCTAGACTGGGGCGTCCGGTTTGTGAGGAGCGCCAATGCCGACACCCGCTGACAGGCCAGGTCAGCCGCCGCCCCCGCGGCACGGCCTGTTCGCATGACCGGTCAGATGGCCCAGCCGATCACCGGCGACATCGGCACCGGCGCCTCGCCGGCACTGGCGCTGTTCCGCGCCGCGAATCTCGCGATGATTCTGGTCGACCAACGCCTGACGATCCGCTTCAGCACCCCCGATGCCGAGCGTCTGCTGGGCCTGTCCCCCTCTGCCGCGGCGCTGCCGCTCCGCGATGCGCTGCCCGGACACGCGCGCGCCGATCTGCTCGACGATCTCACCGCGGTGATGGCTGATGGCGCCCCGCGGATCCGCGAACTCGCGCTGAACGGTGGCCGCCTCTACGAGGCGCGGCTCAGCGCGAGCCCCGCGGCCGAGGGGCTTCCCGCGGGCTGCATCCTGGTTTTCGTCGACATCACCCGCATGGCCGAGATGCACCGCAACATGGAACGCGCCCATGCCCGCCTTGCCGAAAGCGAGGCGCGATTCCGCGAATTGCTGACCAAGGCGCCCTTCGCCATCGCCATTCACACGGGCCCCGACCACGTCTGCGTCTTTGCCAACGAGGAATTCCAAAGCTGGCACCCGCTGTCCGATCCGGTCGGCACCACCTTCCTCGACCGCTGTTTCGGCCATCCCAATCCGATCACCCAGAGCATCCTCGACACCGCGTTTCGGACCGGCGAGGCCCAGGTGGCGCGGAAAATCCCCTTCCAGAACGCGCGCCCCGACGGCACCAGCCAGATGCGCTATTTCACCGGCGTGGCTCAGCCCTATGCCCGCCCCGACGGCGAAATCGCGGGCGTCATGACGATGACCTACGAGGTGACCGAGGAAATCCATTGGCGCGAGCAGCAGGAGCTTCTGGTCTCCGAACTGCGCCACCGGGTCAAGAACCTGCTCGCCATCGTGCAGGCGGTGGCCTCCTTCTCCGCGATCAACGCGACCGACAAGGACGATCTGCTGGCCCGCCTCCAGGACCGGCTCGAGGCCATCGGGCGCTCCAATTCCAATCTCATCACCGATGAGGCGGAACCGCGCGGCCTGCATGACCTCGTCGCCCAGGAACTTGCGCAGCTTGGCCCCGAGATGGCCGCGCGGGTGACGCTGACCGGTGCGGATCCGCTGCTGCCGGCGCAGCTCGCCTCGGTCATCGTGCTGGCCCTGCACGAGCTCACCAACAACGCGGTCAAGCACGGCGCCTTCTCGGTACCTGACGGCCGCCTGACGCTCTCCTGCACCCACAGCCCCGCCGCGGGCCGCTACCGCCTGCTCTGGGAGGAACACGCGCCCTCGCTCTCCCTGCCGGCCGACGCCTGCGACGTAACCGGCTTCGGCCTGCTCCTGCTGACCGAGCTCATCACCCATGAAATCGGCGCCGCCGCGCGGTTCGACCTGACCCCGCAGGGCATCCGCTACGAGCTGAGCTTTCCCGATCCCTCGGCCGCGATATGAGCGCGCCCGCCGCGCTTCTCGTCGTCGAGGACGAATATCTGGTGGCGGCCTTCCTCGACCGCGCGCTGCGCCTGCACGGCTACACGGTGACCGGCCCCTGCCATACCGTCGCGGAGGCGATGCAGGCCATCGCCGAACCCGCCGCGCGGATCGACGGCGCGGTGCTCGACGTCGCCCTGCGCGGGGGCGAGACCAGCCTCCCCGTGGCGCAGGAACTGCATCAGCGCGGCATCCCCTTCCTCTTCCTCACCGGCGACGACAGGATCGTCCGCTCGGGCCAGGCCGGTGCCGCCGCCGTGCTGATCAAACCGGTCTCGCTGCCCCGCCTGATCGAGGCGGTGGGCGCGATGCTTTCCGCGCCCTAGCCGCGCACCCGCTCCATCTTGGGGTCGTAAAGCGGCGCCAGCGTCACCTCGCAGGGCACCCGCTCGGTCGCCACCTCCAGCTCGTAGCGCCCCGACAGCACATGCTCCCGGTCGATCGGCGTCGCGCTGCGCACATAGCCCATGCCGATGCTCTTGCCCAGGGTGTGGCCATAGCCCGCCGAGGACAGCCAGCCGCAGCGCTTGCCGTCGCGATAGATCGTCTCGCGTCCCGACAGGATCACGTCGCCATCGCAGGTGAAGGTGGCCATGATCTTCTTCACCCCGCCCTCGCGCTGGGCCTGCACCGCCTCGCGCCCGCGGAAGGGGATGTTCGATTTCATCTTCACGGCCCAGCCCAGCCCCGCCTCGTCCGGCGTGTGGTCGGGGCCGATGTCGCTGGCCCAGGCGCGATAGCCCTTTTCCAGCCGCAGCGTCTCGATCGCGCGGTACCCCGCGTCGCGCAGCCCCAGCGGATCGCCCGCCGCATGCAGCGCCTCGAAGACGGTGATCGCGTAATCCACCGGCAGATGCAGCTCCCAGCCCAGCTCGCCCACATAGGTGATGCGCAGCGCCAGCACCGGACAGCCGGCAATTCCGATGGTGCGCGCCTGTCCGAAGGGGAAACCCTCTTTGCTCACGTCGTCCCGGGTGACGGCGGCCAGGATCTCGCGCGCCTTCGGGCCGAACAGCGACAGCACGGCATTGGCCGAGGTCACGTCGACCAGTTGCGCGTTCATCCCCGCGGGGATGTTCCTGGCGATCCAGTCGAAGTCATGGGTGGCAAAGCCGGTGCCGGTGACGATGTAATATTCGTCCTCGGCCACCCGCACACAGGTCAGGTCGCATTCGATCCCGCCCTTGTCATTCAGCATCTGGGTATAGATGATCGACCCCACCGGCTTGTCCACCCGGTTCGCCGCGATCCAGCCCAGCGCCGCCTCGGCATCCGGCCCCTTCAGCACGAACTTGGCGAAAGAGCTCTGGTCGAACAGCACCGCCGCCTCGCGCGCGGCCTTGTGCTCGCGCGCCACCGCCGAGTGCCAGTTGGGCCGCTCGAAGGTATAGATGTCGCGCGCCGCCTCGCCGGCCTCGGCAAACCAGTTCGGCCGTTCCCAACCCAGCTTCTCGCCGAAGACCGCGCCGCCGGCTTTCAGCCGATCATACAGCGGCGAGCGGCGGCAGGGCCGCCCGCTGGTATGTTCCTCGGACGGCCAGGCCATCGTGTAATGCTTGCCATAGGCCTCCAGCGTCCGCGTCCGCACCCAGTCCTCGTCGCGATGCGGGCGGCCAAAGCGGCGGATGTCGACCGGCCACAGATCGTAGGGCGGCGTGCCCTTCGCGACCCATTCCGCCAGGGCCATCCCCGCACCTCCGCCCGAGGCGATGCCGAAGGCGTTGAACCCCGCGCCGATGAACACGTTCTTCATCTCGGGCGCCTCGCCCAGGATGAAGTTGCCGTCCGGCGTGAAACTCTCCGGCCCGTTGATCAGCTGCTTGACCCCCGCCGTCGCCAGCTTGGGTACCCGGGGCAGGGCCAGCTCGACCAGCTGCTCGAAATGGTCGAAGTTCGACTCGAGCAGTTGGAACTCGAAGTTCTCGGGGATGCCGTTCTGCGCCCAGGGAATGCCGTTCGGCTCATAGCCGCCCATCACCAGCCCGCCGACCTCTTCCTTGTAATAGGTCAGCCGGTCCGGATCGCGCAGCGTCGGCAGGTTGGACGGCACGCCAAAGGGCTCGGTCACCATATACTGGTGCTCCACCGACACCAGCGGCACGCTCACGCCGATGGTCTTCGCCAGCGTCCGTGTCCACTGCCCGCAGCACAGCACCAGTTTCTCGCAGGCCACGTCCCCCGCCGAGGTGCGCACCCCGGTGATCCGGCCCTTGTCGGTCAGGATCTCGGTCACCGGCATCCGTTCGACCAGCTTCGCCCCCTTGGCGCGCGCGCCCTTGGCCAGCGCCTGCGCGATATCGGCCGGGTTCGCCTGACCGTCGGTCGGCAGGAAGGCCGCGCCCACCACGTCGCCGATGTCCATCAGCGGCCAGAGATCCTGCGCCTCCTGCGGCGTCAGCAGCTGCATGTCCAGACCGAAGCTGTGCGCCGTCGTCGCCTGCCGCCGCACCTCGGTCCAGCGCTCCTGATTGCAGGCCAGCCGCAGCCCGCCGTTCATCTTCCACCCCGTGGCCTGCCCGGTCTCGGCCTCCAGCTTGTTGTACAGCTCGATGGAATAGCCCAGCAACTGAGTGATGTTCGCGCTCGACCGCAGCTGCCCGACCAGCCCGGCGGCGTGCCAGGTCGACCCCGAGGTCAGCTGCGCCTTTTCCAGCAGCAGCACCTCCAGCCCCATCTGCGCAAGGTGATAGGCGGTCGAGCATCCGATGATGCCCCCGCCGACGATGATGATTTTCGAGGAAGAGGGAAGCGTCATTTTGGCCCCTGAAGTCTGGAGAAATCGTCAAGCGCGGCGTGCAGCCGGCCCAGGTTTTCGGCGGTATAGCCGGCATAGTCGAAGTCGAGGTCGGAATGGATTTCCGAGGCCATCGACCACAGGGTCTCGCGCATCAGCGAGGCGCATTTCATCCCCTGATAGGCCCGCCAGTCGCGCTCGGGATCGGTGCCCGGATAGGCCTCCAGCAGCCCGCGCTCCTGCGCCTCGGTCAGGGCGTTGTTCGACGCCAGCCCGGCAAGATCGAACAGCGGCGAATTGTACCCGCCGTATTCCCAGTCGATCAGCCACAGCCGCTCGCCGTCGTCCAGCAGGTTCGCCGCCAGCAGGTCGTTGTGCCCGACCACCATCCGCACCGGCCCCGCCGCGGCCTCCAGAGCGTCGCACTGGCGCAGCATCCCCGGCAGCAGCGCCTGATGCGCCGAGCCATCCGCCGTCAGCCGCGCCACATAGCTGCGGTTCACCTGGAACGGCCAGAAGGCCAGCACCGGCGCGGTCAGCGTCGGCCCCATCGCCCGATGCGCCCGCGCGATCAGCTCGGTGATGCGCGCCAGGTTCGCAGGGTCGCGCACATCCTCGGGCGCAAAGGTCTTCGCCTCGATGAAGTCCAGCACCAGCACGCCCGGCTCGTGATGTACCACACCCGGAGACAGCCCCGCCTCGGCCGCCGCGCGCGACAGCGCCAGCTCGTTCCAGCGCATGACCCCGTGTTCGGGAATGTCGTCGCCCAGCCGCACGACATAGCGCCGCCCGCCGTCGCTCACCCGCAGGTTCACATTGGTGATGCCGCCGCCCAGCACTTCGATCTCGTCCGGCGCGCGGAAACAGGACAGCCGCGCCGCGCGCTCCTTGGGATCGCTCACAGTCCCAGCCTCCTGCGCTGGCCCTCGGCGAGGGCGTTGAAGATGCGGTCGGCGACGATGGCGAGGAAGGCCACCGACAGGCCCGCCACGATGCCCGGCCCGGCCTGCGCCTTGGCCAGCGCGATATAGACCTCCTGGCCCAGGTCGCGGGTGCCGACCAGCGCGGTGATGACCAGCATCGACAGCGCCAGCATGATCGTCTGGTTCAGCCCCAGCAGCAGCTGCGGCGCCGCCATCGGCAGCTTGATCCGCCACAGCAGTTGACGCCGCGTGCAGCCCGCCATCGCGCCCGCCTCCAGCAGCGCCTCGGGAACCGAGCGCAGCCCATGCGCCGCATAGCGCACCGCCGGCGCCAGCGCATAAAGGACCACCGCGATCATCGCGCTGAAATCGCCGACGCGGAACAGCATGACCACCGGGATCAGGTAGACGAAGCTCGGCAGCGTCTGCAGCGTGTCCATCAGCCCCAGGATGACGCGCCCCGCCGCCGGCTTCTCGGCCGCCCAGATGCCCAGCGGAATGCCGATCAGCGTCGCGATCAGCACCGAGACGCCGCACAGATAGACCGTCACCATCGCCTTCGGCCAAAGCCCGGTCGCGGCGATGAATCCCATCAGCAGCGCGGCCAGCAGCCCCAGCGTCCAGCCGCCGACGCGCCAGCCGATCAGCCCCATCACGACAATGCCCCAGGCCCAGGGAATGCCGCCAAAGAACTTCTTCACCGGCAGCAGCAGCGCATTCAGGATCACCACCTTGATCGCCTCGAAGGTGTCGAAGAAGTTGACGTTGATCCACTTCATCGCCTCGCCCCAGAACGGCCCGGTGGTGACGGTCAGTGCCTCGGGATAGCGCTGCACACCCGGCACGAACTGGCCCAGGATCAGGGTCGCGATGATGATCACGAAGACCGTCCCGGTCCAGGGATGGCGCTGCACCAGATTCCCGGCCATCCGCCCCCGCTGGCTGCGCTCGGCGAAGGCCTGGCTCGCCCGGTCCAGCGCGATGGCCATGACGACGATGGCCAGCCCCGCCTCGATCCCGCCGCCGATATCCAGCCGGCGCAGCGCGGCCAGCACGTCAAACCCCAGCCCCCCGGCCCCGATCATCGAAGCGATGATCACCATGTTCAGCGTCAGCATGATCACCTGATTGACCCCGACCATCAGCGTCGGCGCGGCCGAGGGCACCAGGACCTTCCACATCAGCTGCCGCCGGGTGCCGCCGGCCATGCGGCCCGCCTCCATCACCTCGTCCGGCACGCCGCGCAGCGCCACGACGGTGATCCGCACCATCGGCGGCATCGCATAGATCACCGTGGCGACCAGCGCCGCGACGGGGCCAAAGCCGAACAGGATCAGGATCGGCACCAGATAGGCGAACACCGGCACGGTCTGCATCAGGTCCAGCACCGGGCGCAGCGCCCGCTCGACCCACGGCAGGCGATAGGCGGCGATGCCCAGCAACAGCCCGCCGCCCGCGCCGATCGGCACCGCGACCAGCACCGAGGCCAGCGTGATCATCGCGCTTTCCCACTGTCCGAAGACGGCGAGATACAGGAAACAGCCCCCCACCAGCGCGCCCAGCTTCCAGTCGCGGGCATAGTGGCCGATGGCCGTGGCGCAGGCGATCACCGCGATCCAGCTGAGCGAGGGCGAGAGCTGCACCGCGCTGTCCCCGATCCCGCTGTGAAACCCTTCGATTAGCAGATCCCGCAGCACCCGATAGGGCAGCTCGACCACCGCCGCGATGGCCCGCGTCAGGTCGCGGAAGGTGAACAGCCCGAAATTCGCATCCTCCACCAGCCAGTCCAGGAACGACTTGATCGCCCCCTCCAGCGGCAGCTCCCAGGGCTTGGGATATTTCAGCAGCCAGCGCGCGTCCCAGGCCTTGCTCAGCTGGAAGGAATAGGCCGACAGCAGCCAGGTCAGCCCGAACAGCCCCGCCCAGAACGCCAGGGACCAGCGCCCGCGCATCTCAGCGCCGCCCGACCAGCACGTCGATCACCGCCTGCCGGGTGATCTGCCCGACGGGCTCGCCCTCGCGCATCACGCGATGGGGCAGGGCGGAAGCCTCGACCCGGTCGGCGATATCCTCGATCCGCGCGTCATGCGGCACCTCTCCGGCAAAGCTGTCGCCCCCCAGCGGATCCATAACCGAGGCGGCGCGGATCACCTTCGACCGGCTGACATTGCGGGTGAATTCGGCCACGTAGTCCGTCGCCGGATGCAGCACCAGCTCTTCCGGCGTCGCCACCTGTTCGATCGCCCCGTCCTTCATCACCGCGATACGGTCGGCCAGGCGGATCGCCTCGTCGAAATCATGGGTGATGAAGACGATGGTCTTGTGCAGCATGTTCTGCAGGCGGATGAACTCGTCCTGCATCTCGCGCCGGATCAGCGGGTCCAGAGCCGAGAAGGGCTCGTCCAGAAACCACAGGTCCGGCTCCACCGCCAGCGAACGCGCGATGCCGACCCGCTGCTGCTGCCCGCCCGACAGCTCGCGCGGGTAGTAATCCTCGCGCCCCTTCAGCCCGACCAGCTCCACCACCTTGCGCGCCCGCGCCATCCGCTCGGCCCGCGGCACGCCCTGCACGTCCAGCGGAAAGGCGGCATTCTCCAGCACCGTCAGATGCGGCAGCAGCGCGAACTGCTGGAACACCATGCCCATCTTGGTCCGCCGGATCCGGATCAGCTCGGCCTCGGACATCTCCAGCAGGTTCTTCCCCTCAAAGAAGATCTCCCCCGCCGTCGGCTCGATCAGCCGCGACAGACACCGCACCAGGGTCGACTTGCCCGACCCCGACAGCCCCATGATGACGAAGATCTCGCCCTTGTAGATCTGCACATCCGCCGCCCGCACCGCGCCGATCAGCCCGGCGGCGCGCAGCGCGCCCTTCTCGGGCGCGGGCGTATGCGTCAGAAAGCTGTCGGCCTGCGCGCCATACAGCTTCCACACCTTCCGGCATTCAAGGATGACGGGTTTGTCCATGCCGGCCCCTGGCAGTAATCTTTATCGTGACCCGGCGCGGCACGCCGGGCAATCGGAAGTTCAAACGGAAAGATGGGGCGCGCTGCCCGCAGGACAGGCGCGCCCCAGGTCAGGGAGAGACCTATTTGACGATCCAGGCCGACCAGACGTCCTTGTTCGCATCCATCCAGGCGGCGACCGTCTCGTCGACCGACTTGCCGTCCAGATCGACCTCGGCCACCATCTTGCCCATCTCCTCGTTGGTGATGTGGAAGTTCTCGATGGTCTTGGCCGCGTTCGGCCATTTCTCGGCGACGCCCTTCCAGCCCACCTTCCAGATCGGCCCGCGCGGCTTGCCGCAGTCATAGGCCATGTCCGGGTTCACACCGACCGATGGATCGGAATAGCACTCGGGCGAATAGGGCGGGAACTCGACATAATGCCCCTCGTATTTCGTCGGCGCCCAATGCGGCGAATAGACCCACAGCATGATCGGATCCTGCCGCTGATAGGCCGCCTCCAGCTCGGCGAACAGCGCCGCGTCGGTGCCCGCGTGGACCACTTCAAAGTCCAGCTCCAGCGCCTCGACCCGCTCCTCGTCGAAGCCGCCCCAGGTCACCGGACCGCCCAGATAGCGGCCCATCGGCGCGGTCTCCGGGGTCGCGAAGGCATCGGCGCAGTCCTTCAGCGCCTCCCAGTTCGGCAGGCCCGGGCAGCGCTCGGCCATATAGGCCGGATACCACCACTCCTCGATGGCCTGCATCCCGGTCTCGCCCATGTTGACCACATTGCCGGTGGCAAAGGCCTCGTCCATCGCCTCGCGGCCCGTCGTCTCCCAGATCTCCATCGCGACATGCAGGTCGCCCGTCTTCAGCCCGGCGAATTGCGCGATATAGTCGGCCTGCACGTATTCGACGTTGTTGCCCGCCTGCTTCAGCACTTCGCCCATAAGCGTCGTGGTGATCAGCTGGCCCGACCAGTCGTGCAGCGTCAGCTTGATCGGATCGCTGGAATCCTGCGCCCAGGCCGGAAAGGCGGTCATCAGCGCGGCCGCCGCAACGGAGATGTATTTCATGAAGCTACTCCCAGGTTGGGGCTGACGCGCGGTTCTGGAAACGGGTCTGGAGCCCTCGAAACGCCAGCGGTATCCTGAGCATTCAACCGGATTCGGCAGTCAAATCAACAAAAATCAACAAATTCCATATCAACTTGTAGCTTTCAGTTGCCCGCGGCTGAAAAAACGGGACAGTCCTGTGGCAGTTGAATCCCCGGAGCGCGCCATGAAAGACCTGACAGACCGGCTGGCCGAGGCCGTCCAGATCACCGAAACCGCCGCGCGCGTGGCGCTCGGCCACTTCCGCGGCGCGCCCGACGTCGAAACCAAGGCCGACCTCAGCCCGGTCACCATCGCCGACCGCGAGACCGAACAGGCGATCCGCGCCGGCCTTGCCCGCGCCTTCCCGGGCGAGCCGATCTTCGGCGAGGAATTCGGCCAGACGGGCGAGGGGGCCGAGATGTGGATCATCGACCCCATCGACGGCACGCGGTCCTTCATCGCGGGCCTGCCGCTCTTCGGGATGCTGCTCGGCCATATCACCGCCCAGGGCCCGCAACTCGGCGTGATCCGGATGCCCGCGCTGGGCGAGGTCTACGCCGGCGCCCGCGGCCTCGGCGCCACCTGCAACGGCGCCCCGATCCGGGTCAGCACCTGCACGTCGCTGGCCGAGGCCCGACTGTTCCTGAACGAAGGCGACAAGCTGGCCGCCCAGGCACCCGATGCCTTCGCCCGCATGATCCGCGCCGGCAGCCTGCGCCGCATGGGGGCCGACTGCTATCCTCACGCCCTGGTCGCGCGCGGCCTCGTCGACGCCGTGATCGACTTCGACCTGCAGCCCTACGACTACCTCCCCGTCAGCGCCGTGGTCACGGCTGCCGGCGGGCTGATGACCGACTGGCAGGGCCGCCCGCTGTCAATGGAGTCGGACGGCCGCACGCTGACGGCGGCGACGCCCGAACTGCTGGCGGAACTGGTCGAACTGGTGAACTGACGGCGCTCCCCCTCACCCTGACCCTCTCCCCGGAGGGGAGAGGGAATCCGCCCAACCCAAAGCGCAACCTGTCCCCTGTCACCTGGGGCAGAGGCGCAGGGTGAGGGGGCACCGCCCCTCCAAATCGAACAAGTCCAGAGCAACGCGCCATCCCCTCTCCCCTCGGGGGAGAGGGTCAGGGTGAGGGGGGCACCGCCCCTCCAACCTGAACAAGGCCGAAGCAAAGCGCCATCCCCTCTCCCCTCGGGGGAGAGGGTTAGGGCGAGGGGGGCGCCACCCCTCCAACCTGAACAAGTCCAGAGCAAAGCGCCATCCCCTCTCCCCCTCGGGGAGAGGGTCAGGGTGAGGGGGCACCGCCCCTCCAACCTGAACAAGTCCAGAGCAACACGCCATCCCCTCTCCCCTCGGGGGAGATGGTCAGGGTGAGGGGGCACCGCCCCTCCAAACTGAACAAGGCCGAAGCAAAGCGCCATCCCCTCTCCCCCTCGGGGGTGAGGGGGCACCGCCCTATCCCACCAAAACCACCGTCAGACCAAAAGGCCCCTCCCGGCAGGGGCAAGGTTCACAGACCTCACCCCCGCGCGACCGCCGCCACATGTCCGGCAAATCCCGGGTCCTGCATCAGCGCCTTGCAGCGCTCGAAGCGTGCCGTCGCATAGGCCCAGAAATCGTCCGCCGGGTTGCCGTCCGAATGCTGGATCAGGCCCCAGAGCGTCCACAGCAGGTCGCACATCGCCTTGTAGATCACCATCCGCCCGGTCTCGCCCGCCGTCGGCGCGCGGCCGAAATAGGCCGCCATCAGCGCGGCATCCTGCGCCGCCTCCAGACCCGCCTCGACCGACAGGTCGCCCACATCCCAAAGCGGATCGTTCATGCCGGAATATTCCCAGTCGACGATCCACATGACCTCGCCGTCATCCAGGAAATTCTCGCACAGCGGATCGCAATGGCAGGGCGCCAGCGGCGGGTCGGCCTGCGCCAGCGCCGCCTTCACCGGTTCGGCCGCCGCAACCACGTCGTGATAGCCCTCGGGCAGGTCGACGTCGCGGGTGGAGAGCACGCGCAGATACTCCTCGATCATCGCGAACAGCTCGAAGCGGAACTCAAAGGTCTCCCCCGACCCGTGCAGCCGCGCCAGCGCACGGCCTGCCCGCGCCACCGCGCCCTCGCGCGAGGCAAACAGCGCCGGCGTCATCGTCTCGATCCCTGGCACCGCGCGCGTGATCATCACGCCGCTCTCCGGTTCGGCCAGCAGCACCTCGGGCGCGACCCCTGCCCGCGCCGCCGCCCGCGCGTTATGCGCCTCGACCGCCCGGTCGATATAGGCCTCGGTCCCGTCCCCCGGGATCCGCACGATGACCGAGGCGCCCGCCACATCGACCCGATGCACCAGGTTGGTCAGCCCGCCCAGCCGGGTCAGGCTGTCCACCGCCGTCACCCCCTCGAACCCCGGCGCGCGGGTCAGCGCCTCCAGCACCCTGTCGGCAATCTCCGTCATCCTGACCTATCCTTTCAATGCGCGGTTCTCGGGATCATAGACCGGCCCCTCGACCCGGTCGATCGGATGGCGCTCGCCAAAAACCTCGATCTCGAACCCCTCGGCCTCCCAGTGTTCGCGTGCCAGATAACCGCGCAGGATGGTCTGGCCCACCGTGTGCCCGAAGCCCACCGAGGTCGCCAGCGACACGACCCGCCCGTCGAGCAAAATCGTCTCGCCCCCGGTCAGCGGCAGGTTCATCGGCGTGACAAAGGTGCAAAGCTGCCGTGTCACGCCCTCGGCCTTCTGCCGCTCCAGCACCGCGCGGCCCAGGAAGTCGCCCTTCGATTTCAGATGCACGCGGAATCCCACGCCCGCCTCGATCGGCGAATAATCCGGCGTCACGTCGCCCGACCAGTAGATATAGCCCTTTTCCATCCGCAGGCTGTCGATCGCGCGATAGCCCACATTGGCGATGCCCTGCACCTGCCCGGCGGCCCAGAGCGTATCGTAGACATGCAGCGCGAATTCGGTCGGGATGTGCAGCTCGTATCCCAGCTCGCCGACATAACCGATCCGCGCGGCCCGCACCGGGGCCGCACCGACCACGATCTCGCGCGCTGTCGAAAACGGGATCGCCGCATCCGACACATCGCTTTCGGACACCGCCGCCAGCACCTCGCGCGACTTTGGCCCGACGATGTTGATCACCGCCACGCCGCTTGTCACCTCGATCAGATGCACCGAGCCATCCTCGGGCAGGTGCCGCCGGATCCAGTCGGTATCGTGCACCCCGAACCCCGACCCCGTGACCATGTAGAACCGGTCGTGCCCCAGCCGGATAAAGGTCACATCCGCCTCGGTCCCGCCGCGTTCGTTGCACATCTGGGTGTAGATGACGCTGCCCACCGGCTTGTCCATGTTCGACACGCAAAGCTTTTGCAGCAACTCCGTCACGCCCGAACCGATCAGCTCGAACTTGGCGAAGGACGTCTGATCGATCAGCGCCACCCGCTCGCGCACGGCGCGGTGTTCCTCGGCCGCATATTTCTTCCAGCCGGGGTTCAGGAAATCGAGCTGGTCCACCGGCTCCACCCCCTCGGGCGCGAACCACAGCGGCCGCTCCCAGCCGTTCTTCGACCCATAGACCGCGCCCATGTCCTTCAGCCGCTGATAGAGCGGCGACAGCCGCAGCTGGCGCGCGGTCTCGTGTTCCTGCCCGGGATAGCGCTTCTTGTAGTGATGCGCGTAATGCTCCACCGCGCGGGGATACATGAAGGCCCGCGTGCCGTGGTGCGGCCCGAACCGGCGCACGTCCAGCGGCCAGAGGTCGAGCGAGGGCTGCCCGTCCACCACCCATTCGGCGATCATCTCGCCCGCGCCGCCCCCGGCGGCGATGCCATAGAGGAACCCGGTCGCCAGCATCAGGTTCTTCACCCCTGGCTGCCAGCCCATGACGAAATCGCCATCCGCCGAATAGGGAATCGGCCCGTTGATGACCTGCCGTATGCCCACCTCGTTGACCACCGGTGTGACCTTGCCCGCCAGCTCGGCCAGCGGCAGGAAGCGGTCCAGGTTCTCGGGCAGCAGCTGGCGCACGAAGGCGCCCGGAATGCCCTTGTCGCCAAAGGGCAGGGTGTCGTCCTCATAGCCGCCGATCACCAGCCGCCCGCCGACGTCCGGCTTGTAATAGACCAGCCGCTCGGGGTCGCGCAGGGTCGGGAAATGCCCGACCTCCTGGCCGGTCGATTCCGTGACGATATACTGATGCTCCACCGCGCAGGCCGGGATCCGCAGCTCCAGCTTGGCGCCCACCTCGCGGCTCCACATGCCGGTGGCCAGGATGACCGTATCGGCCTCCCAGGTGCCCTCGGTCGTTTCCACCCCGGTGATGCGCCCGTTGCTGACGGTAAAGTCCAGCACCTCGACCTTCTGGCGGATATCCGCGCCCTGCCGGCGCGCTGCCCCCGCCACCGCCTGACACAGCGAGGCCGGATCGACATAGCCGTCCGAGGGGATATAGGCCGCGCCATGCAGCCCCTTCGCCTCGATCAGCGGGAACAGCTCCTTCGCCTCCTCGGGCGAGATGATGTGCATTTCCAGATCAAAGCTGCGCGCCATCGTCGCCAGCCGTTTCGCCTCCAGCATCCGCTCGGCCGTCGCGGCCAGACGCAGCGACCCGGTCTTCTTCCAGTCGAACTGCATCCCCTCTTCGTTCTGCAGACGGTCATACATCTCGACCGACTTCTTCAGCATCCGCGTGGTGTTGCGCGAGGACCGCAATTGTCCGACCAGCCCGGCCGCGTGCCAGGTCGCGCCCTCGGTCAGGCCGGCGCGCTCCAGCAGGACCACGTCCTTTTCGCCCCGCCGGGTCAGGTGATAGGCGATCGAACAGCCAAGGATGCCCCCGCCGATGATCAGATGTTTTGCCGCGTGACGTGCCATGATGCCTTCCATTGGGGGGTCGATCCGGCCTTCACCTTAGCCAAGATCAACAAGGCGGCAACGAAAATGTTGATTTCTGTTGATTTGAGTGGAACTGTTCCGCGCATGGGCGCTTGTCCGTCGATATGGATGGTGTAGGACAGGGCATATGTCGAAATACAAGGCACGTATCCTGCAGGCAGTGGACATGCGAGGCACCGTCTCGGTGATCGAGCTGTCGCGCATGTTCGGCGTCTCCGACCAGACCATCCGCCGAGTCGCCCAGCCGCTGGTCGAAAGCGGCGACATCAGCAAGGTGCACGGCGCGCTGGTCTCCAACCGGATGCCCACCGATCCGCCGTTTCTCGATCGGATGAACCTGAACCGCGACGCCAAGGTCGCCATCGCCCGCGCCGCCGCCGCGCTGATCGGCGACAACACCAGCGTCGCCATCGACACCGGCTCCACCTCGGGCTTCGTCGCCCAGGCCCTGCGCGCCTGCAAGGGACTGACCGTGGTGACGAATTCCGCCTTCGTCGCCTCGACGCTCGCGATCATCCCGGGCAACAAGGTCTCGATGGCCGGCACCCAGCTGCGCGATCACGACGGCGCCGCCTTCGACCGCTCGGCCTTCGAGGTGATCGAGCGGATGCGCGTCGACTACGTGATCCTCTCCGCCTCCATGGTCGACCCCGAGGCAGGCTTCCTCGTCCACGAACAATGCGAGGTCGATATCGCCCACGCGATGATGAAGAACGCCAAACGCGCGATCATGGCGGTGGACCACTCCAAATTCGAACCGCAAGAGCGTCGCCCGGCCCTGCGCCAGCCCGAACTGAAACCCGGCGATATCGTCATCACCGACAAGGCCCCGCCGCCCGACTTCGCCGGCCTGCTCGATGGCCTCGACCTGCGCACCGCGCGCTAGGTCGCCCCGCGCAGCCGCTCCAGCACCACCGCGCAGGCGCCGTCCCAGGCCTCCAGCGCGCCGGCGTCGCGCAGATGCTCCAGCCCCGCCTCGGTGATCCCGCCCGGCGTCACCAGCTCGGCCAGCAGCTGGCGCATCGGCGCTGCGCTCTCGGCCTGCATCCGCGCCGCGCCCGCGAAGGTCTGCGCCACCAGCTGCCGCGCGGTGGCCTCGGGCAGCCCCTGCGCCGCGCTCCACTCGACCGCCCGCGCGATCAGCTCCTGCGCCCAGCCATAGACCGCCGCGCTCACCGTCGCCGTCTCGAAATCCGCCTCGCTGGCCAGCGGAATCGCCGTGCCGATGGCACTCAGGAACGGCCGCGCCGCCGGTTCGTCGGGCCACACCACTGTCGGACTCGCCCCGAACTCGGCCGCCGTCATCGGCATGATCCGCACCACCCGCGCCGGTGCCACCGCCCCGGCCAGCGCCCCCGACGGCACCCCGGCGCAGGCCGAGATCAGCACCTGCCCGCTGCGCCAGCCCAGCCCCGCCACCGCCTCCATCGCATGGGCCGGGCGCACCGCCAGCAGCACCGTGTCGCAGACCGCCACAACCTCGGCATTGTCCCGCGCCAGCGCATGGCCGAACCGCCCGGCCAGCTCCGGCCCATGCCCGCGCGGCGCCAGCAGCACCTCGTCCGGCGCCCAACCCGCGCGCCGCACTCCGGCCAGCAGCGACCCGGCCAGATGGCCCACACCGATGATTCCCAACCGCATCGCCGTCTCCTTCGTCCGATGTGCCAAGCTTGTCGCATCGCCGGGATATGATAAACCCGTCTTGACCCTGCCGAGGTGCCCCGCATGACCTCTCTCACCGCCCCCAACATGACCCCCGGCCGCGACCTGCTCGACGCGGGACGCAAGCTCGCCGGCACCTGGACGCTCGGCCGCTCCGCCTTCCTCGACGCCGAGGGCGTGACGTCTGAGGCCGACTACAAACGCCGCATGGCCGCCGAAGGCCGCATGATGCAGCATGCCCATATCGGCTTTCGCAGCATCGACCGCACGGTCAGCGCGATCCGCGAAATCCACGACACCGCCGCCTCCGAGGGCGTGAAGGTCGACCGCTTCGGCATCACCCTCGACTGGACCATGGGCTATCCCCCCGACCGGCGCGACGCCGCCCAGACCGGCACGGGAATCGTCCTGCAGGGCCCCGAGGACTTTGCCCGCATCACGAATGCCGCGCCCGCGGCTTCGCATTTCGGCGATTTCATGCTCGGACTGCCCGGCGCGCTGCACAATGTTCAGGCAGCCCTCGCCGCCGGGGCCACCGCCATCGGCAACCTCGGGCAATATTTCACCTTCCGCCTGCCCTACTGGGACGACGACGTCGCCACGACCGAGGCGACCGTCACAGCCATCGGCCTGATCGCCGCCCAGCCGGCCGAGGTGCTGATCCACTCCAATCTCGACGACGGTTTCGTCGGCCTCTACCGCGACATGACCTCCTCGCTCGGCACCGTGCTGATCGAAAAGCATATCGTCGAGGATCTGATCGGCGCGCGGCTGTCCTATTGCTGGGGCCACCATTTCTCGAACCCCGCCAGCCGCGCCGCCTTTCACGCCGCCATGGCCCGCGTGACCGACACGCCCGGCACCATGCTCTACGGCAATACCGTCGCCTACCGCCGGTCTCCGGCGGCGAATTACGCCAGCCTGGCGAGCTACCTGCTCGCCGATATCACCTCGCTCGGCCGCGCCCACACCGGCCACGCGATCAACCCGGTCCCGGTGACGGAAAACCAGCGCATCCCGGATGTCGAGGAAATCCTCGACGCCCAGCGCTTCGCCGCGCGGCTGGTCGAACACGCCCCCGAACACGGCGCGCTGATCGACACGGCAAAGATCGACGCCCTGACCGACCGGCTGATGGAGGGCGGCCTGGCCTTCAAACAGCGTGCCATGCAGGGCCTCGCCGACCGCGGCGTCGACGTGACCGACCCCGCCGCGCTGATGCTGGCGATCAAGCGGCTGGGCGCCCACGGCATGGAAACGCTCTTCGGCAACCGCGCGACCAAACCGCTGGTCCCGGTGGACTGGGCGCTGGAACTCGACCGCGACGCCGCCGCCTGGTGCGCGCGCCAGACCGCGCCCGCCGGCCTCTCCACGCTCAAGGTCGCGCTGGGCACCTCGGACGTGCACGAACACGGCGCCTACCTCGTGCGCGCGGCGCTCTCGGGCCTCGGGGCCGAGGCGGTCGAGGTCGGCACCTCGCTCGATGCCGAGGTGCTGGTCGACCGCGCGCTCGACGCCGGGGCCGAGGTGATCGCCGTCTCCACCTACAACGGGCTCGGCCTGCGCTATGCCCGCGCGGTGCTGGCGGCGCTGGAACGGCGCGGGGCCAGCCTGCCGCTGCTGATCGGCGGCAAGCTGAACGAAATCCCCGCCGCCTCGAACACCGACCTGCCGGTCGATGTCACCGAAGAAATCCGCGCCACCGGCGCCTATCCCTGCGCCGATCTCGACGAGATGCTGGAGGCCCTGCGCGGCATCATCGACCGCCGACCCGCCAAGGCCGGCTAGCGGGCAGGCAGACCCGCCACCAGCAGATCGGCCCCCGACGGCCCCAGCGCGATCGGCGTGTCATGCAGCGCCGCCAGCCGGGTCAGCGCCTGCAGATCGGCCTCGCCGCTGTGGGGCAGGGTGGGGTCGATGAAGAACACAACCGCATCCAGCTGCCCCGTCGCGATCATCGCCCCCAGCTGCTGGTCGCCGCCGCGCCCGCCCCGGTGCAGTCGATGCACCCTCAGCGCCGGGGCCGCCTCGGCCACCATCCGCCCGGTGCCGCCGGTACAGACCAGCCGGTGCCCCGCCAGCGCCCGCGCGTGCCGCAGCACCCAGGCCCGCAGCTGTGCCTTGCGCGTGTCATGCGCCGCCAGCGCGATCCGGCGCGGCGCGGTCGATTGCCGCCGCGCCTGTTCGGTGATTGCCAGGATCGCCCGCACCTGCGCGGCAAAGCCCTCACCCTCGGCCGGAAAGGTGCCTGCCAGCGCGGCGGTGCCCACGGTGAACCCGGTCGCCCCGGCCCGCGCCGCGGCCTCGACCCGCCCGGCGCTGTCGATGCTGCCGGCCATGATCACCGGCTTGGCCACCGCGCCGCAGACCGCCGCCATCAGCCCCTCGACATCGCCGTCGAACCGATAGGCCAGCAGATCCAGCCCGTGCACATGCTCCAGATCCGCCAGCCGCTGGGCCGACTCGACAATCGCCCCGGCCGGCCCTTCCAGCACGCTCGGGTGCCCGGTGATCTGCCCTGGAAACGGATAATACCGCAGCGGATGGTCCCGCGTCAGCGCCGTCACCTCGCCCGCGCGGATGCCGCCCAGCAGACAGTCCACGTCCAGATCGATGGCCGCCCGCGCCGAGGCCAATTCGCTCTCGCCGTCCAGGCTCACCACCTCCAGATAGGACCGCCCGCCTGCCGCGCGGATCGCATCGGCGAGGCCCTTCAGGTCCGAGAACGGCAGCCCCACGTCCTTGAACCCGATATGGCGCACGCCGCCTTCCAGCGCCTCGTCCAGTCGGGCGCGCGCATCCGGGATGGTCCGGTCGTTCGAGGTCAGCATCAGGATGAAATCGAAGGCCATTCACGTCTCCTCTGGCTGGGGCGGGGCAGTCGTCCATGTTGCGGCGGCCTCGGCGATCCGCAGATGCGGGTGCCCGAGGCTCGCGCCGATCAGCGCATCCAGATGGCCAAGTGCCGCACCCGGGCCCAGCCCGCCCGCCACCAGCGCGGCAAAGACATCGCCCACCCCATGCGGCACGCCCTCCCGGCGCGGCGCGGCCCAGAGCCCGCCGTCTCCGCCAAAGCGCCGGACCCCGATCCGCCCATCCTTGGCCGGAACCGAGGTTACCAGCACCTCGCACCCCTCTGCCAGCCTGCGCCCGGCCGTCTCGACCGGCCCCTCGGGCATCCCCGAAAGCCACCCCAGCTCGAACAGGTTCGGCGTCAGCACATCGGCCAGCGGCACCAGCCCGTCGCGCAGCGCCTCCGCCACGGCCTCGGGCAGATAGAGCCCCTTCGGCGCGTCGCCCAGCACCGGATCCACCACGATCCTCGCCCGTCCGCGCAGCCGCTCGGCCAGCCCGACAGCCAGCGCCACATGATCGGGACTCGGCAGATAGCCGGTCAGCAGCGCATCGATCTCGGCCAGCCAGCCGTTGCCCTCCAGCGCCGCAATCATCGCGTCAAGCTGATCCACCGCCACCGGCTGCCCCGCCACATGGGAGAACCCCGGATGGTTCGACAGGATCACCGTCGGCAGCTGCGTCACCTCATGGCCCAGCAGCTGCAACACCGGCGCGCCTGCCGACAGTCCGACATGTCCGCGCGCCACCCAGCTTGACAGGATCAGCACGCGCATCTCCGGCCTCAGACCTTCCGCGCCACCAGCGCCAGGTTGTTGGCCGGCATCTCGACCACCTGCGCCATCTCCAGCCCGGCGCCCTGCAACAGGTCCATCGTGTCGAAATCGTCCTTGTAGCCGATGGCCGGATCGCTCTCGACCAGGCTCGCATGAAAGGCCTCGTCTCCTGGGCTGGTCAGGTTTCCGCCCCGCTTGAACGGCCCGTAGATCACGAAGACCCCGCCGGGGGCCAGCGCCTGCGCCGCCTCACCGAGCACCACCGCCGCTTCGGGCTCCGACATCAGGTGCAACAGGTTCACCAGCACAACCAGATCCTGCCCGCCCCAGTGCGCACCCCAGCCGGGCGCGCAGGCGTCGAGCGCCACCGCAGGCGCGACATTGGCCAGGCCCCCGGCATAGGCGTCGATGCTCGCCCGCCGCTCGGGCGCGATCTCGGTCGGCTGCCAGCGCAGCCCCGGAAACCGTTCTGCAAAGACCGCCACATGCTGGCCCGTCCCGCTGGCCAGTTCCAGCGCGCGCCCCGTCGCGGGCGCCACCTCGGCCAGCAGATCCGCGATGGCCTGCGCATTCCGCTCGGCCGCCGGGGCGAACAGCCGCCCGTCGCCCGCAGGCTCGGCCACGCTGGCCGTCGGCGGCAGCCGGCGCGTCATCGCAGCCGGTCCGGCACCAGCGCCCGCACCACCGCCGCGTCCAGTTCGGGCGGCCGCCCGCCCACCAGATCGGCCAGCAGCCGCGACGCGGCGGGCGAGGTCTGGAAGCCATAGCCGCCTTGCCCCGCGCACCACACGAACCCCGGGGCGGACGGGTCCGGCCCCAGCACCAGAGTGCGGTCCGGGGCAAAGCTGCGCAGCCCGGCCCAGGACGTTTCCAGCCGCGTCACCGGCTCGGTCACCATCGCCTCGTAGCGCGCCAGCCCCTCGGCCAGCACCATGTCGTCGGCCCAGGCGTCATGCGGCTCCACCGCGTCCTCCTCGGCGGGCGAGACCAGCAGCTTGCCCGCGTCCGGCTTGGCGTACCAGGCCTCGTGCAGCCCCAGGATCATCGGCCAGCCGCGCAGGTCATGCCCGCCCGGCGCCGGGATCCGCGCCATCGAGCGGCGGTGCGGCACGATCCCCAGCGGCGCCACCCCCGCCATCTCCGCGATGCGGTCGGCCCAGGCCCCGCCGGCGTTCACCAGCACCCGGCCCTCGAAGGCGGCGCCCCCGGCCTCGACCGCCCAGCCATCGCCGCTGCGCCGGATCGCGCTCACGCCGTGGTTGGTCAGAACCTCGCCGCCCGCCGCGCGGATCGCGCGGGCATGGTCCTGCAGGATGCGGTCGGTATCCAGATCCCAGGCGTCCGCGTCATAGGCGGCATGGCCCACCGCGTCCGGGTTCAGGATCGGCACCATCGCCACCGCCTCGGGCACCGTGATCGCGCCCATCTTCATCGAATCGGCCTCGGCCCGGAATGCCTCGCCCTCCTCGGCGCGCGCGATCAGCATCAGCCCGCGCGGGCTCAGATACCCACCCGCCCGATGCGCCTCGGCGCTGGCGAGGTTCAGCGCGATGGTCGCCGGCAGCCCGTATTGCGCCTCGAACATCGCCGCCGACCGGCCCGAGGCGTGATACCCCAGCGCGCTCTCGCCTTCGAGCACGACAACCCGCCCCAGATCCGACAGCTTCGCCCCCGCGCTCAGCCCAGCGACCCCGCCGCCGATGACGATGAAGTCGCTGCTCACGCCACTTCCTCCGTCCGGTCGGTGGCCGGCGGCGGCGTCGGGCTCAGCGCGGCGACACGGGCGTAGACCTCGTCGCTCATCTCAAAGCGGATCGCCGCCAGCGACGGCGCCAACTGTTCGGTGCTGCGGGCCGAGATGATCGGCACCGGATGCGTCGGATGCGCCGCCACCCAGGCCACCGCCAGCGTCGCCGGATCGGTGCCTAGCTCTCTGGCCAGATCGGCCAGCGCCGCCGCGGTGCCGCCCATCCAGTCCTGTCCGTAACGCTTTTTATACCGCGCGTCGTCCGCCAGCCGCCCGCCTTCGCCACGCGCGTATTTCCCGGTCAGCAGCCCGCCGCCCAGCGGCGAATAGGTCGCCGCGACAATCCCCTGATCGGCGCACATCGGCAGGATCTCCACCTCGGCCTGCCGCTTCACAAGGTTGTACATCGGCTGCAGCAGGTCGATGGTGATGCCCATCTGCCCGGCATAGAACACCGCCTTCATCACCTGCCAGGCGGCCATGTTCGACAGGCCGACATAGCGGATCTTCCCCGCCTCCTTCAGCCGCGCCAGCCCCTCGATGGTGTCGCGCAGATCGCCGGCCGGGTCGTAATGATGCAGATACAGCACGTCGACCACATCCAGCCCCAGCCGCTGGCGCGAGGTATCGAACTGCTCGGCCATGTTGGCCGCGCTGTTGCCGCCGATATAGCCCGCCTTGGTCGCGATCAGCAGCCGCTCCCGCTCGGCCCCGATCATCCCGCCCAGCAGGGTCTCGGACCTGCCGTCGGTATAGACATAGGCGGTGTCGAAATGGTTGATCCCGGCGCCCCGGCAGGCGTCGAATAGGGCGCGGCTGGCGGTTTCATCCGCCTTGCCGCCGAATTGCATGGTGCCAAAGGCAAAGGCGCTGGCGCGGGTCCCGTCGAGGGTAAGAAGCTCTGTCATGGGCCAGACAGTGACATGCCGCGCCGGGCGGCGAAAGGGGCCTTTGCGCGGCTTGCGCACAAGCCCGCCACCGGAAGCCTCGGCAAGGTTCGGCCTACAACGCTCCATCTTCTCGCCGCATTCCTGCGGCCTGATGCGCTATCGCGTCAGCTTGAAGGGACGGAGGGGTGAACGCAGCAACCGGTTTCACGCGCATCGGTCAGGACCAGCCGGTCGCCGTGCTGGTCGATGGCGAGAACATCTCGGCCGATAACGCCACCCTGATCCTCGACGCTGCCCGCACCCTCGGCCCCATCGGCGTGCGCCGCGTCTATGGCAACGTTGGCCGCCTGCCGGCATGGGAGGCGACGCCCGGTTTCACCGCCATACACACCCAAAGCAACAAGAACTCCGCCGACATGCGCCTGACCGTCGATGCGATGGACCTCTTCCTGCGCGCCGATGTGCGCAGCTTCCTGCTGGCCAGTTCCGACGGGGACTTCACCCATCTCGCCACCTATCTGCGCGACTCTGGCGCGCATGTCACCGGCCTCGGCGCCATCGCCGCCGGCACCAGCTTCAAGGCCGCCTGCCACCGCTTCGTCGCGATAGACGCGCCCCCGGCCGCCCCGCCGCAGCCGCCCTCGTTGGCGGCGATGAAGGACCACCTGATCGCGGCGCTCAAGACCCGTCCGCGCACCGAAGGGCTCGCCATCGCCGATATCAACCCGCTGATGCGCCAGCTTCACCCGATCTGCATCGCAAACCACCCGGTCGGATCCTGGCGCGCCTTCCTCGGTCTCTATCCCGAACTCTTCGCCTTTGACCCCAAAGGCCCCAAGGCCCGCGTCCGCCTTCGCAAGCCGGCTCCTGCCGCGGTCACAGCGCCTTCATCCGCAACCACTCCGCCATCTCCTCCTCGCCAATCAGCCGCTGCGCCAGCGCAATGATCCGGTCGCCCGCCTCGGCGGTGTCAGTCCATTCGATGACCACGCCATTCACGACGAGGCAGAAGTTCATCGCATCGAAGGCCGTGCGCTTGTTGCCGTCGTTGAAACAGTGCCCCGTGGCAATCGCCGTCGCATAGGCGGCGGCGAGGTCGAAGACATCGCCGATCATGCCATAGATCAGCCGGTTGTCGACACGGCCAAGCGCGCCTTCAAGCGATTTGTCGCGCGCGCGACCAGTCAGCTCTCCGGGATTGAGCGCGCTGTCGTGCAGCGCTTCCACCGCCGCAGCATCAAGCAGGATGTAGGTCATTTGTCCTTGAGGTAGTCAAGAACCGGCTGGACACTGTCGCGCGAGGATCTGACGTATTCGAGCACTTCCTCCATCGACGCATAGCGCGGCGCGCCGTCCAGCGTCGCCTCTTCCGGCACCAGATAGCCGACACAGCGCGAATTCTTCATGATCGCCACCGGCTTGCCATTGGCGCGGTCCAGCACCTTCTGCGGCTCGCGCAGTTCGGTCATCGTGCAGATCTGGTTGGTATGCAGGCGGGCCATCGGGGTATCCTCTGAAATGTGCATCGGAATATACACCCGAATGCACATTCTGGCAAGATCACCCCAGCCAGCCCAGGATCGCCTGCGCCGCTTCCTCCGGTTTCTGATGGAACAGCCAGTGATCGCAGCCCTCCAGCGTGATCCGCGTCAGCTCGGGCGCAAACTCCTCCAGCCCCGCCGTCGCCACCGGCAGCAGCGCCTTGTCGTCCGCGCCCCAGAGCAGCAGATGCGGCATCCGCACCATCAGCTTCTCGCGCGGCAGCGGGGGCAGGGGGCCCGGCTCTTCATCCATCGCCGGCACCACCAGGGGCGAGGCGCGATACCAGTGGATCATCGTCTTCAGCCGCCCGCCGCGGGCCCATTCGGCCTTGTACTCGGCCAGCCGCGCCGGCGTCATCCAGTCGAGATTCATCCGCGACGAGAAAAACCGGAACATCTTGTCGAAATCGTCCTCAGCCAGGATGTCCTGCGAGTCTTCCCGCCGCAGAAAGCGGATGTATTGCGAGGCCTCGCGCTGAGCCGCATCCCCGATCAGCGCCGCCTGGAACGGCACCGGGTGCACCCCGTTGGCGATCACCAGCCGCTCGACCAGGTCGGGACGGAACATCGCCAGCCCATAGGCCACCGCCGCGCCCCAGTCGTGGCCCAGCACGGTGACCCTGCCGCGCCCCAGCTGCTCGATCAGTGCCGCCATATCCCCGGTCAGCGCCGCGCCCCGGTAGTTCTCGACCCCCTCGGGCGCCCAGCTCTGCCCGTATCCGCGCTGGTCGGGCGCGATGCAGTGATACCGCCCGGCCAGCAGCGGCGCGAATTCCGACCAGGCCCCGCCGTATTCGGGAAAACCATGCAGCATCAGCAGCACCGGCAGCCCGGGATCGCCCCAGCGCCGCAGGAAGAAGGGGTTGCCGTTCAGGGACATCGTCTCGGTCTGCATCGGGCGCTCCGGATCAGGCGTGGCCCCGGGGGGTGGGCCGGGGAAGTGAGTATTTGGAAAGAGAAGAACGTGGGATCACTCGCCCTTGCCCTTCGTCTCTAAGGTCAGCCCGACGCCGGTGCGCGGCAGGAAGCCTTTCCAGTAGGTGTGCTCCGGCAGCGGCTGCGCCCGGTCGTCCAGCGCCACGACGCCATCCGCCGCGCGCTCGATCACGTCGAGATAGGGCGCCATCCCGGCATCGCCCTTCAGGTGCAGGTCCATGAAGGCGGTGGCGAAATGCTGGGCGATGTTGTTCATCCGGTTGGTGTCCCAGACCGCATCCGCATAGTGATCGAAGGGCGCGAACCCCAGCGCCTCGTCAAATCCCCAGCTTTCCGCCGGCGCCGGAATCGGCGCGGCGGCGTTGTGATTGGCCCCCTCGAAGGTCAGCAGATGCCGCGTCGTGCCGGTGGTGCCCGCAAAGATCTCCCGGATGGCGGAATAGACCGACACGTCGTCGGCGCTCCCCGCCATCAGCATCAGCGGCTTCTCGAACCCGGCGAGGCCCGCCGCATCCCAGAACCCGGTGTTCATCCCCCAGGGCCCGATGGCGATGATTGCCTTCACCCGCGGATCGACGAGTTCCTTCAGCGTCTCCGACCCCGCCAGATGCCGCGCCAGCAGCCCGTCCGGCGTGCCCCAGCTGAATTCGGTCGCGGCCTGCGTCACTCCCGCGCCGCCAAAGATCATCGCGCCATAGCCGCCCATGGAATAGCCGATCACCCCGGTCGTCTCCGCATCGGTGATCGCCCCCAGCGGACCCTCCAGCGCCGCCATGCTGTCGATCACGAACTTCTGGTCGATGGGCCGGTTCAGCAGGGTCGAGCCAAAGGCCGTCTTGTCGTCATAGGTGCTGTCGCGATGATCGATCGAGACGGTGACATAGCCTTTCGAGGCCAGGTTCTCGCCCAGATGGGACATCAGGAAGCGGTTGCCGGGATAGCCGTGGCTGATCACGATCAGCGGATAGCGCGTCCCCTCGGCCGGCACTGCATCCCGCGCCGCGCGCCCCTCCAGCGTGACCTCGGTGCGCCCGTCCCGCAACAGCGCGCGATAGCTGCCGCCGGGCGCCGTGCCCTCCGCTGCCGGATACCAGACCTCGACGGTCAGCGCCCGATCATAGAGCGGCTGCGCCCCGTCCTTCGTGTTGACGATATCGATCTGGCCCGGATGCACGAACTCCAGCGTCGTCACCCCGATCGGCAGCGGACCATAGGCGGCCAGCTGCGGCGCATCGGGACGTATCCGGTCGATCCGGTTCTCGGCTTCGGCGGGAACGGCAGCCAGCGTGGCCAGCGCCAGTCCGGTCAGGGCGGTGCGCATCGGAAATCCTCCTCCATCGGTCCGCCCCATGCTACAGCCCCGCGCCCGCGATGCCAGCGGCAATTCCGCTGGCCCGCCACCGCCCGGCGCGGCCGCGAAATCACCCGCTCTTGCCTCGGTTCGCCAAAGCCCTTACGGGCAGCGTCATGCAGGCCCCGATGTCATATCCCGCCCATCTGCGCACCATCCTCGCGCTCGGGCTGCCGCTCATCGGGGGCCATCTGGCGCAATTCGCCATCGGCCTGACCGATACGGTCATGCTCGGCTGGTATGGCGTCGCCGAGCTGGCGGCGCAGACCCTTGCCGGCTCCTATTACTTCGTCCAGTTCATGCTCGGCGCGGGCTTTGCCCTTGCTGTCATGCCGCTGGTCGCCGCCAATGCCGCCGCCGGAGACGAGATCGGACTGCGCCGCGCCACCCGCATGGGCCTCTGGCTCAGCCTCGGCTTCGCGCTGGTCGCGATGCCGGCGATGTGGTGGTCCGAACCGATCCTGCGCGCGCTCGGCCAGTCCCCGCAGGTCGCCGCCGACGCCGCCACATACCTGCGCATCGCCGGCTGGGGGCTGATTCCGGCGCTGCTGGTCATGGTGCTGAAATCCTATCTCGCCGCGCTCGAACGCACCCAGGTGGTCCTCTGGATCACCCTGCTCGCCGCCCTCAGCAACGGCGTCGCCAACTATGCGCTGATCTTCGGCCACTGGGGCGCGCCAGAGCTCGGCCTGCGCGGCGCCGCCATCGCCTCGGTCGCCTCGCAGACCGTCGCCCTGGTCGCCGTGGTGCTCTACGCCGCCCGCGCGCTGCCCGAACACGCGCTGTTCCGCCGCCTCTGGCGCGCGGATGCCGAGATGCTGGTCCGCGTCTTCCGCCTCGGGCTGCCGATCGGGCTGACCATGCTCAGCGAGGTCAGCCTGTTCACCGCCTCGGCCTTCATGATGGGCTGGCTCGGCACCGTGCCGCTCGCCGCCCATGGCATCGTCATCACCGTCGCCAGCGGCACCTTCATGGTGCACCTCGGGCTCTCCAACGTCGCCACCATCCGCGCCGGCGGCGCCTATGGCCGCGGCGCCCCGCAGGAACTCGCCCGCGGCGCCCGCGCGGTGATCGCGCTCTCGCTGGCCTTCGCGATTGTCACCATCGCCACCTTCGTGATCTTCCCGGCGCCGATCCTGTCGCTCTTCCTCGCCGAAAGCGACCCGGCCCGCCCCGAGATCATCGCCACCGGCATCGCCCTTCTGGCCATCGCCGCGCTGTTCCAGCTGGTCGACGGCGCGCAGGTGATCGCGCTCGGCCTGCTGCGCGGCGTGCAGGACACCGCCGTGCCGATGATGGTGGCCATCGTCGCCTATTGGGCGGTGGGCATCCCCGCCTCCTACACGCTCGGCTTCGTTTTCGACCTCGGCGGCCCCGGCATCTGGCTCGGCCTCGTCTTCGGCCTCGCCTGCGCCGGTGTCTTCCTGATGCTGCGCTTCTGGCGCGGCGGCCTGCGCCGTGTCGCCCTCGCCACGTAGGCGGCGCGCCCGCCTTTTCCTCTTGCGACAAATATCCCGGGGGAGTCGCGCCGAAGGCGCGGCGGGGGCAGAGCCCCCTCTATCCCTTGGTCAGCCGGTCCGCCTTCTTGCGCACCAGCACCGCACGCAGGTCGTGCATCGCCATCAGCAGCGCCTCGGTCACCGCCTCCAGCTGGTCGTCCTGCGCCCGCGTCTGCGCCCACTGCGCGGTCAGGTTCAGCGTGTCCACCACGCGGTGGATGTCGTCCAACTCGCGCCGCGCCAGCACCCCGGCGCGCTGCGCCATCCAGGCGCGGATCTCGGTCAGGTCGGCCTCGGTCAGCTGCCGGTCGCCATGGGCCTTCACCTCGCCGTTCTTCATGTTGATCACGGCGATCTGGTCCATCTCGATGCGCCGCTGCCGGTTCTCGGTATCGACGCGAAAGACGAAGGCGCCATTCTCGCGCACCCGGAAGTAATACTCTGGCAACCCGTCCGTCATGCGCCCCCGCACCCCTGCAACGGCAACCCTACCATCCCCGCCCGGTCTGTCCAGACTGCTACGGGCTCAGGCCGTCCCGAAGCCGAGGCGCGCATAGAACGCCTCGGTCCGGTCGAAATCGCGGCTGGGCAGATTGGCGGCGATCTGCGCCGCGCCGGTCATTTCAGTCCGGCGCAGAACTCCCGGATCCGGTCGCAGGCCTTTTCCAGATTCTCGTCCGAGGTTGCATAGCTGATGCGGAAGTTCGGGCTCAGGCCGAAGGCCGCGCCGAACACGACGGCAACCCCGGTCTCCTCCAGCAGCGCGGTGGCGAAATCCTCGTCGGTGGCGATGGTCTTGCCGCTCTTCGTGGTCTTGCCGATCAGACCCTTGATCGAGGGGTAGACATAGAAAGCTCCCTCGGGACGCGGGCAGGTCATGCCTTCGATCTGGTTCAGCTTGCCGACCACCAGATCGCGCCGCCGCTTGAAGATCTCGGCATTGGGCGCCAGGTAATCCTGCGGCCCGTTCAGCGCCTCCAGCGCTGCCCACTGGCTCACCGTGCAGGGGTTCGACGTCGACTGCGACTGCACCTTGCGCATCGCATCGATCAGCACCTTCGGCCCTGCCGCATAGCCGATCCGCCAGCCGGTCATCGCATAGGCCTTGGACACACCGTTGCAGGTCAGCGTGCGATCATAAAGCCCCGGCTCCACCTCGGCGGGCGAGCAGAACTCGAAATCGTCATAGGCCAGGTGCTCGTACATGTCGTCCGACATCACCCAGACATGGGGGTGGCGCATCAGCACATCGGTCAGCGCCTTCAGCTGCTTGCGCGAATAGCCGGCGCCGGTCGGGTTGCTGGGCGAGTTGAAGATGAACCACTTGGTCTTCGGCGTAATCGCCGCTTCCAGCTGCTCCGGCGTGATCTTGAAGGCGTTCTCCAGCGTCGCCTCGATGGCCACCGGTGTGCCGCCGGCCATCAGCACCATGTCCGGATAGCTCACCCAATAGGGCGCCGGGATGATCACCTCGTCGCCCGGGTTCAGCGTCGCCATCAGCGCGTTGTAGAGGTTCTGTTTGCCCCCGGTGCCCACGCTGATCTGGTTCGGCTGATACTCCAGCCCGTTCTCGCGCTTGAACTTGGCGCAGATCGCCTTTTTCAGCTCCGGCATCCCGTCCGGCGCGGTGTATTTCGTCTTGCCCGCGTCGATCGCGGCCTTGGCCGCGTCCTTGATGTTCTGCGGGGTGTCGAAATCCGGCTCGCCCGCACCCAGGGAGATGATGTCCCGCCCGGCCGCCTTCAGCTCGGCGGCCATGGTGGTGACCGCGATGGTCGGCGAGGGTTTCACACGGGTCAGGGTCTGGGAAAGGAAGGACAAGGCGCACCTCGGTTTGAATCTCCGGCGGTTCTGTCATAGGGTGCGCCCCAGAGACGTTCAAGCGACAACGCCCCGACCCTCAGGAGGATACCCATGACCGACGAGAACGGCGACTGGTTCGCCGAAGGCGTCGCCACCTTCGGCGACCGCATTTCAGGCGCGCGCGAGGCCGCCGGGATGAGCCAGAGCGAACTGGCCCGCCGCCTTGGCATCGCCAAGGCCACCCTCGCCGCATGGGAGGACGACCGCTCCGACCCGCGCGCCAACCGCCTGGCGATGCTGGCCGGCATGCTGAACGTCTCGGTCAGCTGGCTGCTCACCGGCACCGGTGACGGCGTGCCCGCCCCGGGCGAACGCGTGGCTCCCGACAAGGAGGCCCGCGAGGTGCTGAGCGAGCTGCGCGGGCTTCGCGCCGCGATGCAGGCCACCGCCGAACGGGCCGAGAAACTCGAGGCGCGGCTCGACCGCCTGCTGGAGGCTCAGGACACCCTGTGACCGACGAACCCCGCGAACACCGCCTGAAACGGCTGCGGATGCGCGCCATGCGCCGCGGCATCCGCGAGATGGACATGATCCTTTCGGCCTATGCCGACCGCCATCTCGACGCGATGCCCCCCGCGCGGCTCGATCTCTTCGACGCGCTGCTGAACGAGAACGACCAGGACCTCTACGCCTGGGTCACCGGCCGCGTTGCGGCCCCCGCGACCTTCGCGCCGCTGGTCGGCGAAATCGCGCAAATCTTTCAAAAAGAAGGCTAAAACCGTTTAACCGAAAATTCGGTTTTTGCCGCCATGCTCCGCTCCGGGCAGTTTTTGTCGGAGAGACGGATGAGCATCGAAATGCAACTGGGCCACGCACCGGCCAAGGGCTTCATGTCCGGATACCTCGAGGCGCTCTCGCTGGTGGAGCGTCTGCACCGCCTGCTTCTCGACGTCATCAAGGACGAATTTGAACGGGTCGGCCTGCTGGAAATCAACGCCGTGCAGGCGCTGCTGCTGTTCAACATCGGCGAAAACGAGGTGACGGCCGGCGAACTCAAGTCGCGCGGCTACTACCAGGGCAGCAACGTCAGCTACAACCTCAAGAAACTGGTCGACATGGGATACATGCACCACCAGCGCTGCGAGATCGACCGCCGATCGGTGCGCGTGCGCCTGACCCAAAGGGGCCGCGAGGTGCGCGACATCGTCTCGGGTCTCTTCGCCCGCCATGCCGAAGGTCTGGAAGAACGCGGCGTGATCGGCTCTGACGGCATAGAGTCGATCACCGCCTCGCTCAAGCGGGTCGAACGTTACTGGACGGACCAGATCCGCTACATCTACTGAAGCGCCGACAGCGCCAGCCCCTCCAGCTCGCGCTTCAGCTTGCGCACCATCGCCGCCTCGTAATCGGCATATCCCAACGCGGTCTCGACAAAGGCCTCCGGCCCCAGGATCACATAGGCCTCGAAATACGAGGCCAGCGCGCCGATCCCGTCGCCGCGCGCCTCTCCGCCCGGCAGGCTGTCGGCCCCGATCACCAGCGCGTTGATCGTGATCCCCTCCGCCATCAGCGCCGCCCGCATCGCCTCGGGCCGCGGCCCGGCGTTGTTCTCGCCATCGCCCGAGATGTCCAGCGTCCGCTTCCAGCAGCCCCGCCGCTGCCCCAGCAGCGCCGCGCCAAAGCCCATGCTGCGCCCCAGCCCCGTCTCGGGTGGCGCCGCGCCCCGGCCCGCCGCCAGCACCCGGCCCGCCACCGCCGTGATATCCGCCGCGCCCTCGATCCGCGCCCAGTCGACCACCATCCGCTGATGCCCCGGCCCGCTCCACAGGTAAACCGCCAGCTCCACCGGCGCGCCCGGATCCGCCAGCAGCGCCGCCACCACATCCGGATGGCGCAGCGCATTGGCCAGCCCCCGCAGCTGCAGCGCGAACTCCCCGCTGTCGACCGACCCCGAGACATCCAGCCCCAGCGCCAGCGCCTGCCGGCAGGGCGCCTCCTGCGCCGTCCCCGGCGCGGCCAGCCAAAGCGCCAGCAGGGCAGGGGCCAGCCTCATCCCGGCCCGGGCCCTATGTGCAACTGCCCCACCATCCGCGGCCGCACCTCGCGCTCCAGCTTGCGGCGCATCGCCTCTTCATACTGATCGAAACTCTGCGCCACCTCGACAAAGGCGCCGGGCCCGCGCAGCACCTCGGCATGAAAGAACTCCACCAGGGCGATCTCGCCCTCGTCGTCGCCCACATCGACCACCAGCCCGTTCACCGTGACCCCGCCAAAGGCGAATTCGGCATAGGCCAGCTGCGGCCCGAAGCCGTCGTTGTTGGTGCCGTCGCCCGCCACGTCCACCGTCTGCGCGGTGCAGGCCGGCGCCCGCGCCAGCAGCCCGGCGGCATAGCCCAGCGCATGGCCCATCGCGGTTGGAAACTCGCTCTCGCTGCGGGCCGATCCGGCGATTGTCGCCGCCGTCGACATCAGTACGGTCGGGCTGTCGACCAGCCGCCAGTCCGCCACAAGATGCTGGTTATACCGCCCGCTCCATTCGAACACTGCCAGCGCCACCGGCGCCGGCTCGGCAAAGAAGGCCCGCTGCACCTCGGGCGCGACCAGCGCCGCCGCCAGCCCGCCGCGCTGCAAGGCATCCTCGCGCGCATCGACCGAGCTGGACACATCCAGCGCCAGCACCAGCGCCAGCCGGCAGTCTTGCGCCGGGGCAGACCCGGCCCAGACCGCCAGAACCGCCGCCAGCGCGCGCCGCATCACCAGTGGCCCGTATTGCCCATGCTGGCCCAGGGCTCGGCCGGGGGCAGCGCCTCGCCGTTCTGCAGCAGCTCGACCGAGACATTGTCGGGCGAGCGCACGAAGGCCATCCGTCCGTCACGCGGCGGCCGGTTGATCGTCACGCCATTGTCCATCAGGAACTGGCAGGTGTCATAGATGTTGTCGACGCCATAGGCGAGGTGGCCGAAATGCCGGCTGTCGCTCGGCAGCCCCTCGTCGCCGTCCCAGTTGTAGGTCAGCTCGACCGGCGCCTCCTCCTGTCCGGGGGGCGCCATGAAGACCAGCGTGAACCGCCCCTGTTCGCTGACATGCTCGCGGATCTTCTTCAGCCCCAGCAATTCATAGAACGCCTGGCTTTTCTCAAGGTCCTTCACGCGGACCATCGTATGCAGATATTTCAGTGGCATCGTCATTCTCCCGATCTGGGGTGAAGACTAACGCATTCCCGGCCCGCGGCCAGCCCCGGCTTCAGAATTTCGACTGCACGCCCAGCGAGAGCGAAATCTCCCGGCTGGTATACTGGCTGAAATTCGACGTCTTGCGCCCCGCCCGCAGCCGCAGGTTCGGGGCAAACCCGGCATAGTCGAAATCGGGGAAGAACAGCGAGACCTCACCGTAATACGACCGGTCCTCGCGCCGCGTCGGCGGGATCACCCGGCTCAGCCGGAACATCGGGTAATCCGCATATTCCGCGCCCACCGCGGCGGTGATCCGGGCCGGCCCGACCGGTTTCGCCAGCGCATAGCTCGTGCGCACCGAGGCCGAGGAATAGGTGCCGTTGAAATTCGCCGCCTCGGTATCGCGCAGCGCCAGCGACACCGACAGCCCGTCGCCATTGGCCAGCTTGCGGGCATAGAACATCCCCAGCCCCAGCCCGTCCGCATCATTGGTCGGCTGCCGCGCGTCGAACCGATGCTCGACCCGCGCGTTCAGCTGGAACAGGCTCGACGCCCCCAGCCGCCAGTTCCGCTCGCCGCTGATCTGCAGCGTGCGGAAATTGCGCTCCCCGCCATACCAGCTCTCGCCCAGGGCCACATCCACGGCCGCGCTGCCCTTCTTCTCGGGCTCCCCCACGGCAAAGGCATGGTTCAGCGAGACCTCCACATAGGTCGAGCCATAGTCGGAATCCCGCGCCAGCGGCGCCTTGGCCGCCGTCGAAGAGGCCAGTGACACCCGCTGCACATAAAGCCGCCCGTTCAACGTGGTGGCGCTGGTCGGCGAGGCGCGCAGGCGATACCCCGCCGTCGCGTCCAGCGTCGCCACCGTCCCCTCCAGCGCCTGCGAGGCCAGAGGATAATCCGGCGCGATCACGTCGTCGATCACGTTGTAAACCGCCGAGGAGCCGCTGTTGACGTTGTCCGACGGCCGCACCTCGGTGCGCAACGAGAAGGAAAACGGGTTGATCCGCCGCAGCGCCTGATAATCCCGCGCCAGCCGCGTCTCCTGATCGGGGTCGTCGATGTGGATCGCCGCCCGCCGCAGCCAGGCCTGCGCCATCGTCGGCCGGTTCTCCTCCAGAGCAAAGCGCGCCGCCAGCTCGGCCGAGCGGGTCTTGTCCGCCGGCGTCTGCGCGAACCGATAGGCCCGCGTCACCGCCGCCCGCGCCGCCCGCGGGTTGCCCTGCCGCATCTGCGCCGCGGCGACCACATACCAGGCCCCGGTGTCGCGCGGATCCGCCTCGATCAGCCCGCGCGCCAGCCGGATCGCCAGCGCATAATCGCCCCGCTCCAGCGCCGCGCCCGCCACGGCGCGCGCCTGCGGCAGGCTCAGCGACGTATCCTCGCCCCGCGACACCGCCGGCGCCAGGAAAAGGCAGCCGGCCAGCGCCAGATTACGGATTAGGCTGGTTGCACAGCGCATCTTGCCCCGGCGTGCCGCACTTGGGCAGAACGAAGATCCCGTATTCTTCCTCGTTGTCGACCCCGTCGATGTGGTCCTTCACAAAGACCGACCCCGCCACCGCCGACGAATCCTGACCGCCGAAGATGCCGCCATAGGTGCCCTTGTTCTGCAGGTTGATCGAGACCTCGCCGGTGAAGGTGCCTTCGGTCGCGTCGATCGTCGTCGGATCCAGATCCAGCGTCGACAGCGCCGTGCCCCCGTCCACGATGGTCCGTTCGTAGATCGAGCCGTTCACCATGTTGTCCGAGAAATCGGCGTTCACCAGCACCTTGCCGGTCACCTCGGCCGCCTGCACCGGACGGATGTCCGGGTTGGTGCCCGGCGCCACCGGCTTCAGGTCGCCGCCATCGCCCGCCATGTTCAGCAGCCCGACGTAATTGCCGGCATAGCTCACCAGCTGGTTCTCGGAGTTCGACGGCGGCGGGTCGAAGGCGCCGTTCCGGCCATAGACCGTGCCGGCAAAGTAATGCCGGAACTGCCCGCCGGTCACCACCACCGCCGCGCGCGTCCCGTCGATATCCTTGACATAGGCCGTCGTGTGCCGCTGCAGCGAGCTCTGCTGCGCCGTATAGGCCTCGTAGCCGCCGCGGTCGAGGCCCGGCTTGCGTTCGTAGACGACCTCGTAGGGCGTGTTGTCCAGCGACACGCCCCGCACCGTCAGCGTCTGCGCCACCGGGTTGTAGGTCACCCCGTCCAGGTCCGAGGCCAGCGCCGCCGGGATCCCGCTGTCGGGCGTCTCGGTATCCGTTCCCGCGAAGGGATTGCCGCCACTGCACGCGGCGAGCGCGGCGCAAGCCGCAATGCTGAGCGAGAACCGCTTCATCTGCCTCAACCCTTGTTTTTTATATCAGGTCTTTGCGCTGCAGACTCCGCGCGGCCCGGTCAAAAGTCAACGATCCCGCGCGCGAAAGCTCCGGAAAGTGGCGAAAGTGTGACCCTGATATGGGGGTTCACAGGGGTGCCGCCCCCATATATTGTGGGGCTTCTCCGAGATTCCCCATCGCAAGGACCGACCCCATGCCGCTCTCGCCCGAACAACAGGCCGAAATCGACGCCCAGCGCGCCACCGCCACGCCCACGCTGCGCGCCGTTGCCCCGGGGATCGAGCAGCATCTCTACATTCCGCGCCCCGTGCTCGACCACGGCTTTGTCCGCGTGGTCGACTACATGGGCGACGACGCCGCGATCTGCCAGGCCGCCCGCGTCTCCTATGGCAAGGGCACCAAATCGGTGCAGAACGACGAGGGCCTCATCCGCTACCTCATGCGCCACTGGCACTCGACCCCCTTCGAGATGTGCGAGATCAAGCTGCACGTCAAACTCCCGGTCTTCGTCGCCCGCCAGTGGATCCGCCACCGCACCGCCAATGTGAACGAATATTCCGCCCGCTATTCGATCCTCGACCGCGAATTCTACATTCCCGCACCCGAGCACATCAATTCCCAGTCCAAGGTCAACAACCAGGGCCGGGGCGAGCTGCTCTCCCCCGAGGACTCCGCCCGCGTGCTCGACATGCTCAAGGCCGATTCCACCCGCGCCTACGACAATTACGAAACCATGATCGCCGAGGACGGCATCGGCCTCGCCCGCGAACTCGCCCGCATGAACCTGCCCGCCAATATCTATACCCAATGGTATTGGAAGGTGGATCTGCACAACCTCTTCCATTTCCTCCGCCTGCGCGCCGACGCCCACGCGCAATACGAAATCCGCGTCTACGCCGACGCCATCTGCGAAATGGTCGCCGACTGGGTCCCCTTCGCCTACAAGGCCTTCGAGGACTACCGCCTGGGCGCGGTGACCCTGTCCGCCCAGATGGTCGAAGCGATGCGCCGGATGCTGAAAGGAGAGGAGGTCACGGCGGAGAATTGTGGTATGAGTGCGCGGGAGTGGCGGGAGTTTCAGGGGGTTGTGGATGGGGCAAGCTAAAACTCGCCTAGCAAGAACGCAGGAAGCTCACCCATTCTGCTGTTTTTGTGGCGGCACAGTGGCAACTGAAACAATTGAGCACGCTCCGCCGAAAGTTTTCTTTTTGAAAAAGCAGAGGCTTAAGGGTTTGGAATTTCCTGCTTGCGCCCGCTGCAACAACGGGAGCTCGCAGCTTGATCAAGTAGCTGCCTTTGTCGCGATCTCCATGGCGGGCATTCTGGATTACGATAATGAAAGCCCATACTGGAAAAAGCTCGCCACGGGTGTCAGGAATAACACTCCTGAGGTAGTGAAATATATGGGCGTTCCAGGTAGTCATCACCTTCTAAGAGTGAAAGGTCGTCTTCGCGAAGTGGTTCGCATAAAGTTAGACCCGCGCCTGTTGCAAGATTTCATACATCCTTGGGCGGCAAAACAGATGTATGCTTTGTGGTATGCTCATGCGGGATTTGCATTGGGGAAAGATGCACGAGTATTTGTGCGATTATACACCAACGATAAAATTATCCAGTCAGGAGTTCCGGATGAGGTCATGAAAGACCTTGGATTACCTCAAACATTAACTCAGGGAAAACTAGAGGCCTCAGGGCAATATTTCTACAGAATAGCAATTAGGGCTGATCTAAATATTGCGAAGATAGTTCTTGGTTTGCATGATAGCTCAATAATTGTTGGAATAATATTTCCGGAGGAAGCCAGAGATAAGTTTACTTCACCGTTTCGCGCTGGTGAGCTATTTCGGACCTCGCCTGATACGGGAATTGTTCCTGTTTGAGCGCAAAATCACCCGTAGGGTGGGCAATCTGCCCACCAATCCCATGCACCCCGCACGACCGGATCCCGTAGGGTGCGTGCTCGGCACGCACCGCTCCACCCCCGGACGGTGCGCGACATCACGCACCCGACCCATCAAAATCCAAACCACATCCTTAACCCAATACCCCGGCCCCCGTCCCAACAGGCACGCAAAGCCTCACCGTCAGGCGGGCGCGGACGCCCACCTGGCTCTCCGGACGGCCACCCGGCAACCGCCGGTGGCGCGGCCCGCTCAAAGGGGCCAGAGCTATCGGGGGATTACTTCAGCTTGAGGTCCGAGGCCATCTGCCGGCCGTCCCGTCCATCCTGCAATTGGAATTCCACCTTCTGATTGTCGGCCAGCCCTGTCAGCCCCGACCGTTCGACCGCCGAGATGTGCACGAACACATCCTTGCCGCCCGAATCCGGCGCGATAAAGCCATAACCCTTCGTCGTGTTGAACCATTTCACGGTGCCCGTCGGCATGTCCCGTGTCTCCCTATTGTTGTCTCGCCGCGGCGTTGGTGCACGGCGATTCGTTCCGCCTGGCGGGCTGTTTCAGGCCCGCCAAAGCCCTTGCAGGATTGCACGAACGCTCAAAAAATCAAGAAAAACGGCGTGCACCCGCCCGGCGGCCGCGATAGCTGTTGCAGGCCAATACCGGAGGGATCATGATAGTATACGGGTTAAGCACCTGCGACACCTGCCGCAAAGCCTTGAAATCGCTACCGGATGCGACGCTTTTCGACGTCCGCGACCGCGGATTCCCGAAGGGCCTGCTAACGCGCGCCCTTGCCGCTTTTGGCAGCGCGCTGATCAACACGCGCTCGACCACATGGCGCTCGCTGCCCGAGTCAGAGCGCACGCGGCCTGCCCTCGAACTGCTCAACGACCATCCGGCGCTGATGAAGCGCCCGCTGATCGACGATGACGGCACGCTGCACCTCGGCTGGACGCCCGAGGTGCGCCAGGCCCTTGGCGCGGCCTGACCGAAGGCTTATGTCGGGCCCGTCAGACGGAGGACGAACATGCGCAACGCGGCACTGGTTCTGGGCATCATCGCCGGGGTTTTCGGGATGATCGTCGGCTTTTTCGGCTATGGCTATACGGTCGCGGCCGAGAACTTCGCCGATTTCACCAGCCAGGTGGACAACGTGCAGGCGATGCGGCTCGCCTCGGTGCTCTCGCCGATGCTGGCCATTGCCGGCGGCGCGATGGCGCGGTCCCGCGCGCTCTGGGGCGGCATCCTGATGCTCGCCTCGGCGGCGGGGATGTATGCGGGCTTCGGCTTCACCTTCTACACCGTCTTCCCGATCGCCTTCGCCGGCCTCGGCGGGCTGCTCGCCATCGCGGCGGGCAAGCCGGACGAGGAAAAGGCTCATTTCTAGCGCTCAGCGCACCCGCAGCCAGCGCGACACCAGCCGGTCCGCCGCCAAGGGTCCGCCGCCCCGGAAGACCAGCACCAGCAGCAGCACGATCCACAGCGCGCGCTGATCCAGGATCGCCCCGCCGGGGTTGGCGTCGAACCAGGCGCCCAGCGTCTTCGTTCCGGTGCCGTGGCCATAGACATCGGTCAGCGTCTGCACCGCGACAAAGACCGCCATCCCCAGCGCGGCGGGCCGGGTGAACAGGCCCAGCACGATCAGTACCGGCAGCACCAGCTCGGCCCAGGTGCCGGCCAGCACCACGGCCTTCTGCAGCTCGGTGGCCTTCGAGACATCATAGTTCAGCGCCTCGGCCACCCGCGGATAGATCTGCGCGAAGGCCCCGGCGCTGGGGCGGATCAGCCCGTTCAGCCCGTCGCCCAGCTTGGTCAGCCCCGAGGTCCAGTAATAGCCCAGCAACACCCCGGCAAAGACCAGCCGCGCTAGCGTCGGCATCAGCGCCGGGGCGATGCGGAACTCGCCATAGGCCGAGAGGCGCAGATAACGGTTGATCAGCCAGATCACGACGCCAGCTCCAGCGCCGTCAGCGCGCCGCCCTGCACCAGCAGGGTCAGGCAGGCGTCGGGTGCGAACCCCGGCGCCTCGGCCTCGGCCACGTCCAGCGCGTCGCCGATGCTCTGCCCGTCCATCAATGCGCCGATCCAGGCCGCGCCGCCGGCGGGCAGCAGATGCGGCACCGGGTCGAAGGCGGGGCGCAGCACCAGCACGTCCTCGGCGCGGGGCAGGGGTTTCGGCGCGCCGTCCTCGGTATTGAACCGCCATATGCCATGCACCGGCCAGTCTGACTGCAGCAGCGCCACCGCCGGCGCAAAGCGCAGCCGCGCGCGCAGCAGCGCCTCGGGGTCGATGGCCAGCCGGTCGGGCGCCATCGGCGGCGCGTCACCGGCGTGATAGGCTCCGCGCAGCGCCAGCTCCAGCCGGGCGACATCGCCGAGATAGCCCAGATGCGCCAGCTGCTCCGTCGCCTCCAGAAATGCCGGGAAGGCCTCGCCATAAAGCCGCATCATGGGCGAGGCTGGGGGATGGGCGCGCAGATACATTCCCGCCAGCCCCTTCATGTTCTCCTCGCCCAGCAACCGGGCGATCACCGGAAAGCCGGACACCAGCGCCTCACTGAGCGACGCCACCACATTGTTGCGATAAACGTCGAACCGCCGCCCGGCGGCCCCGCCATCCGCGTCCAGCACGCCCTCGGGCACCGCCTGCGCCGGGTCGAGCAGCGCCGCGACGAAGCGCGCCTGCGGCAGGGTCATGACACCGCAGCCAGGCAGGCCGCGGCGCGCGCCGCCTCGTCGCGCAGCACGAGCCAGTCCGGCACCGCGTTGTCCCATTCCACCAGCACCGGCTTCGGCCCCGCCAGCGCCAGCACGTGGTCGAGCAGCGCCCAGACCGGATCGGCGACGGGGGCGCCGTGATCGTCGATCAGCAGCGCGCCACCGGCATCCGCCGCATGGCCGCCCAGATGGATCTCGCCCACCGCCCCCATCGGGATCGCTCCGACATAGGCGCGCGGATCGAAGCCCAGGTTGTGCGAGGACACAAAGACGTTGTTCACGTCCAGCAACAGCCCGCAGCCGGTACGCCGCACCAGCTCGGCCAGGAAGTCGGTCTCGCCCATCGTGCTCTCGGCAAAGGCCAGATAGCTCGACGGGTTCTCCAGCAGCATCCGCCGGCCCAGCACCTCCTGCACCTGATCGATGTGATCGGCGACGCAGGCCAGCGTGGCGGGCGTATAGGGCAGCGGCAGCAGGTCGTTCAGATAGGCCCCGTCATGGGTCGACCAGGCCAGATGCTCGGAAAAGCTGGCCGGGTTCAGCCAGCCGACCAGATGTTTCAGCCGGGCGAGGTGACCGGCATCCAGCGGACCCTCGCCGCCGATCGACAGGCCGACGCCATGCACGGAAACAGGAAACCGCTCGGCCAGCGCGCGCAGCTGCGCCAGCGGCCGCCCGCCGTCGCCCATGTAGTTCTCGGCATGGATCTCCAGCCATTCCACCGGCCCGGCCTCTGCCAGGATCGCGGCGAAATGCTGCGCCTTGAAACCGACGCCGGGGGCAGGGGGCAGGGAAGAACGGCTCTGGTCAAGCATCGCGTCACCGGGCGGGAAGAACGCGGCGAGCCGACCGGCCCGCCGCAGGGGGCGCTTACGCCGGCGTGTCGCGCTCGAGCGCCTTCAGCGAGCCCTTGCGCGGGGTGCCATCGGCCATCGCCGGCAGCTCCATGGATTCGCAGGTGCCGGCATTGACCAGCTTCCAGGCGTTGCCCTGATAATCGGTGGTCGAAGTGCCGGCGCAGGTGGTGCCCGGACCGGCGGCGCAGTCGTTCTGCCCGGCCAGCGCGACGCCAAAGCACTTTTCCTTGGACTGGGCGCTGGCGGTTGTCGCATGTGCCCCGAGGGCGGCGGCCACGGCACTGGCAACGGCGAGAGATTTCAAAGTGGTCGACATGGGTCCTCCGGTTGGTTGGTGATCGCAGTCTACAACGTGCGGCCTCCCGAAACCATATCGCGCCGCGACCCTGCGACACGCTCACAGCGGCGTGAGTAACAAAGCCGTCAGACCGCGTTATGAAAACGGCGCCCGAAGGCGCCGCAGGTTACAGAATGGCCGTGCATTCCGCCGCGCGGGCAACCCCGCACGGCGGAAATGTTACAGCAGGTCCGGCGGCGTCGCCTCGCGCGACAGCGCGGCCACCACCTCGTCCAGTGCCGAGACGGTCGAGGCCTTGTCGCCCAGACGCCGTACCGAAACCGTGCGCTCCTCCACCTCGCGGTGGCCCACGGCCAGGATCACGGGAACCTTGCCGACCGAATGCTCGCGCACCTTGTAGTTGATCTTCTCGTTGCGCGTATCCGCCTCGGCCCGCACGCCCGCGGCATTCAGCGCGGCCACCACCTCGGCGACATAGTCATCCGCATCCGAGGTGATCGAGGCAACCACCACCTGACGCGGCGCCAGCCACATCGGCAGCTTGCCGGCCCAGTTCTCGATCAGGATGCCGATGAAGCGCTCGAACGACCCCAGGCAGGCGCGGTGCAGCATATAGGGCCGGTGCTTGGCCCCGTCCTCGCCGATGTAATTCGCCTCCAGCCGCTCGGGCAGGTTCGGGTCCACCTGGAACGTCCCGCACTGCCAGACCCGCCCGATCGCATCGGTCAGCTTGAAATCCAGCTTGGGCGCATAGAAGGCGCCTTCGCCCGGATCCAGCGTATAGGCATGGCCGGTCTTCTTGATCGCCGCCTCCAGCGCCGCTTCCATCCGGTCCCAGCTTTCCTCGGTCCCGACCCGCTTTTCGGGGCGCGTGGCGAACATGATCTCGAACTTGTCGAACCCGAGGTCCTTGTAGACCGACGATAGGAACTGGATGAACCGCGCGCATTCCTCCTCGATCTGATCCTCACGGCAGAAGATATGCGCGTCATCCTGCGTGAACCCGCGCACCCGCATGATCCCGTGCAGCGCGCCGCTCGGCTCATACCGGTTGCAAGAGCCGAACTCGGCCATCCGCAGCGGCAGGTCGCGGTAGGACTTCAGGCCCTGGTTGAAGATCTGCACGTGGCAGGGGCAGTTCATCGGCTTCAGCGCGTTGATCGTCTTCTCGCGCGCATGGTCCTCGTCCACCTCCACGATGAACATGTTGTCACGATAGTTCGCCCAGTGGCCCGACTTTTCCCACAGGGTCCGGTTCACCACCTGCGGCGTGTTCACCTCGACATAGCCGCCGGCCCGCTGCTTGCGGCGCATGTAATCCTGCAGCGTCGTGTAGATGGTCCAGCCGTTCGGGTGCCAGAACACCTGGCCCGGCGCCTCTTCCTGCATGTGGAACAGATCCATCTCGCGGCCCAGCTTGCGGTGGTCGCGCTTGGCGGCCTCCTCCAGCATGGTCATATGCGCCTTGAGATCGTCGCGGTTGCGGAAGGCCACGCCGTAGATGCGCTGCAGCATCGGGCGCGAGCTGTCGCCCAGCCAGTAGGCCCCGGCCACATGGGTCAGCTTGAATCCATCCGCCGGTACCTGCCCGGTATGCTGCAGGTGCGGCCCCCGGCAGAGATCCTGCCAGTCGCCGTGCCAGTACATGCGGATGTCCTGATCCTCGGGGATGCGGTCCAGCAGCTCCAGCTTGAACGGCTCGCCCTTGCCCCGGTAATACTCGACCGCGCGCGCCCGGTCCCAGACCTCGGTCTTGACCACATCCCGCGCGGCGATGATCTGCTTCATCTTCGCTTCGATCTGGCCCAGATCCTCGGGCGTGAACGGCTCGGCCCGGTCGAAATCGTAGAACCAGCCGTAATCGCGCACCGGCCCGATGGTCACCTTCACGTCCGGCCAGATCTCCTGCACCGCGCGGGCCATGATATGGGCCAGGTCATGCCGGATCAGTTCCAGCGCGGGGGCCTCGTCCTTCATCGTGTTGATGGCGATGGCGGCATCGGCATTGATCGGCCAGGCCAGATCGTAATGCGCGCCGTCCACCTGCGCGGAAATCGCGGCCTTGGCCAGCGAGGGGGCAATCGACGCCGCCACTTCGGCAGCGGTCACGCCGGCCTCGTACTGCCGGATATTGCCATCGGGAAAGGTAAGGGAAATCTGGCTCATGGCCATGCTCCTCGTCGGTTTGGCGCCCACTGAACGCCCGGTTGCGGGTTATGTGTGCGGGTGATGTGGCAGCGCGCCGCCGGACTGTCAAGCCGCGGCCCGAATACCGCTGGACCCAGTGCCCGGCAGGCCCCAGATTGCCCCCATGACGATTCGCTCCGGTGCCTCCCTTCGCCTTGTGCTGGCGATCCTCCTGCTTGTCGCGGCCTGCTCGCGCCCGCCGGACCTGATCGGCATCGACAACCCCCAGTTCCCGGCGCTCAAGGCCGAGGGCGTGTCGCAGAACACCATCTTCATCGCCACCACCCGCGCCTCCAGCGAACTGGCCGGCACCTTCTTCTCCGACCGCCGCCACGCCGGGCTGAACCTCGCCTCGGTCACGGTCACGGTGCCCCCGGGCCATGTCCCCGGCCAGATCGAGCGCGCCAAACGCCTGCCGCCCGACCCGGGCCGCGACTTCACCGTGGTCGGCCCCGAAGTCTATGACCGCGACAGCGAATTCGTCACCGCGATCGACGCCGCCCTCGCGCAGCGCCCGCCGCAGGACCGCAACATTCTGGTGTTCATCCACGGCTACAACAACACGCTGTCGGACTCGGTGCTGCGCATCGCGCAATTCGTCAACGACACCGGCTTCAAGGGCGTGCCCGTGCTCTTCTCCTGGGCCTCCGCCGGCAAGGTCACGCATTACGTCTACGACCTGAACTCGGCCCTCGTCGCGCGCCCCGCGCTCGAACAGACCTCGGCCCTGCTGATCCGCACCAAGGCCAGCGGCTTCGACGTCTTCGCCCATTCCATGGGCTCCTTCGTCACGATGGAGACGCTGCTGCGCGCCTCAATCCGCGGCGAGCTTGCGGGCAACAACCGCCTGCGCAACGTCATGCTGGCCGCGCCCGACATCGACATGGACCTGTTCCGCAGCCAGCTCGCCCAGATGAAGGGCAAGCTTGGCAACGTCTTCGTCTTCGTCTCGCGCGGCGACCGCGCGCTCGGCTTCTCCCGCCGCATCTCGGGCGGCGTGGTCCGCGTCGGCGCCGCCGATGCTGCCGAACTTGAAGGGCTGGGCGTCACCGTCATCGACCTCTCGCTGATTTCCAGCGACACCACCCACGACAAATTCGCCAATTCCCCCGCCGTGGTGCAGCTGATCGGCCAGAGCCTCAACAAGGACAATTTCGAGGACAAGCCCGGCACGCCGACCCTCGTGGAGGTCGTGCGGGGCATTCCGATCCTGCGCGAGCTGGTCGTCGACTAGGCATCCCTGCTTGCCGGAAGGCGGGCGGCGTGGTCTAGTCGCGCCGAATACCGGAGCCGCGCATGACCGCCTATCTCGACACCCCCCAGGGCCGCCGCATCGCCTATAACCGCGTGGCCGGGGGCGGGCCGACCGTCGTCTTCCTCGGCGGGCTCAAGTCCGACATGGAAGGCACCAAGGCCGTCCATCTCGACACCTGGGCGCGGGGGCAGGGCCGCGCCTTCCTGCGCTTCGACTACTCCGGCCACGGTCAAAGCGGCGGCAGCTTCGAGGACGGCTGCATCGGCGACTGGCACCAGGACACGCTCGCCGCCATCGACGCGCTGACCGAAGGCCCGCTGGTCGTCGTCGGCTCGTCCATGGGCGGCTGGCAGTCGCTGCTGCTGGCCCGCGCCCGGCCCGGCCGCATCCGGGGTCTTGTCACCGTCGCCGCCGCGCCCGATTTCACCGAGGACGGCTGGTGGGCCTCCTTCACCGACGCCCAGAAGGCGCAGCTTGAAACAACGGGCCGCGTCGAACTCCCCTCCGACTATATGGAGCCCTATGTCGTCACGGCCCGCATGGTCGAGGACGGCCGCGCCCACCTCGTCCTGCGCGATCCCCTGCCGCTGCCCTTCCCCGTGCGCTGCCTGCAGGGCACCGCCGACACCGCCGTCAGCACCGAAACCGCCCTGCGCCTGCTGAACCACGCCGACTGTCCCGACATGCGCCTCACGCTGGTCAAGGACGCCGATCACCGCTTTTCCGACGGCCCTTGCCTTGCGCTGATCGAAGCCGCGGTCGCCGAGCTCGCCGGATGAAACGCACGGCGGCCCGCCTGCTCGCGATCCTCGCCGCCGCTGCCGTCCTGCTCTGGATCTTCGGCCCCTACGAACCGGTCGAGCTGCACGCCGCATTCGACCCCGCCCGGTTCTCCGAAGACGTGCCCGCCTATTTCGCCGCACGCGAGGCCGCCGTTCCCGACATCCGGCCCGGCACCGAGAAACGCGTGATCTGGGCCGGCGCGCCCGGTGAAAAGACCGGCGTGGTCGTGGTCTACCTCCACGGCTTCTCGGCCAGTTCCGAGGAAATCCGCCCCGTCCCCGACCGGATCGCCCAGGCGCTGGGCGCCAATCTGGTCTACACCCGTCTCGCCGGCCACGGCCGCACCGGCCCCGCGATGGCCGAACCCGCCATCGCCGACTGGACCCGCGACACCGCCGAGGCGCTGGCCGCCGCGCGCATGCTCGGAGAACAGGTGGTGATCGTCGCCACCTCCACCGGGGCCACCCTCGCCGTCGCCGCCGCGATGGACCCGGTGATGTCGCAGGACGTCGTGGCCATGGTCCTTGTCTCGCCCAACTTCGGCATCAACAGCGCCGCCGCGCCGCTGCTGACCTTTCCCGCCGCGCGCCACTGGCTGCCGCTCATCGCCGGCCGCACCCGCGACACCCGCCCCGACAGCGACGAAGAGGCACGGTTCTGGACCACCAGCTATCCCTCCGTCGCGCTCATGCCGATGGCGGCGCTGGTGCAGGAGGTGCGCGGACTCGACGTCTCGCGCATCCCGATCCCGGCGCTGTTCTGGTTCTCGCCCGAAGACCGCGTCGTCCGCCCCGATCTCACGCAGGACATCGCCCGGCGCTGGGGCGGTCCCGTGGCGGTGCGTCTGGTCACGATGGGGCCGGGCGACGATCCCAATGCCCATGTGGTCGCGGGCGCCATAAAATCGCCCGGCCAGACCGATCTTGCCGTTACGGAGATGACCGCATGGCTGAAGAACCACCTCGACTAGCCCTCGCGCAGCGCGTCAGCCTGATCACCCCCGGCGCGCCGCTGTCTGCGAAAGGCGAATTCCGCTGGAACGGCTACCCGTGAGGACACCCGCCAGCATGTGGAGCCTCGAGACGCTGGGCCGCACCCGCCTCTCGCGCCACTTCTACCTGCGCGACTTCCTCCACTCCGAAATCTCGGCCTTCCACGGCATCCCCAACATCCCCGAAGACCCCGACCGCACCATCGCCCACGGCCGCGCCCTTTGCGAAACCCTGCTCGACCCGCTGGAAGAGACCTTCGGCCGCATCGCCATCCGCTCGGGCTACCGCTCGCCGACGCTCAACGCCTATGGCAATGCCAACCGCCTGAACTGCGCGCGCAACGACAATCCGCTCGAATGTCACATATGGGACCGTCCGGGCGCCCCCATCGCAGGGGCCTCGGTCGTCATCCCCTGGTTCGCCGACCGCTATGCTGAAGGAAGGGACTGGCGCCACCTCGCCTGGTGGTTGCACGACCACCTCGCCTATTCCGAGATCTGGTTCTTCCCGAAACTCTGCGCCTTCAACCTGGTCTGGCGCGCCACGCCGCTGCGCCGGATCGACAGCTACATAGCCCCGCGCGGCACGCTGATCGCCGCAGGGCAGGCGCCGGGCACGCCGCTGCCCGACCGGCAGGCGGCCTATGCCGATTTTCCGCCCTTCCGGGGCATCGGCTATCCGGCCTGACCCATCGCCGCCGCGCGTTCCTCGCGGCTCAGCACGCGGGGCTGTGCCACCGGTTCGCCGGTCGCGATGTCAAAGAACGGCGTCTGCTTCCACCGCCCCGACAGCCGCGCCGCCGCCATCCGCTGGAACAGCCGCAGCGCCATGCCGCCCGCGCCCTTGTGATGCTGCTGACCGTCCTTGCCGCGCTTGAAGGCCGTCATGCGCACCTTGCCCACCTGCGTCGGATCGGCCAGCCGGTCGACCACCAGCGTTGCAAAGGGCAGGCCGGGCTTGCGCAGCGTGATGAACAGCGGGGCATTGCAGCAGGCCGCATACCAGCGCAGCGGCCCCTTGGGTGTCAGCTTCAGCACCGCAAGGTTTTCGGCCCCACGCGTGAAATGCACCGCATCCGGCGAGGTCTGGAACAGATGCACCCCGTTGGGGCGCGGGTCGCCGTGGCCCAGGTGAACCTGAAACGCCCGGCAGCTGTCGCAGAAGCACTCGATATGCGTCCCGCCCGAAGGCGACAGATCGTCGATGGTCCCGGCAAGGCGGCCACAGGTGCAGGAAAATGCGCCCGGGCCGCCCGCCATGATCTCAGGCCGCGTTCTTGTTCGCGGCCTTGCGCGTCGCCGGCTTGCCGCTGTTGGCGTCGATGAAGTTCAGCACCAGCGGCCGGATGTTGTCGCGCCAGGATTTCCCGGCGAAGATGCCGTAATGGCCCGCGCCCGGCTCCAGATGGCTGGCCTTCTTGCTGTCCGCCAGCCCGGTGCACAGGCCCAGCGCCGCGATGCACTGCCCCGGCGCGGAGATATCGTCCTTCGCGCCCTCGACCGTCATCACCGCCACGCTGTCGATCTTGCCGATATCGACCGGCTTGCCCTCCACGACAAAGGCGTTCCGCGCGATCTCGCGGTTCTTGAAGATCCGCTCCACCGTCGACAGGTAGAACTCGGCTGTCATGTCCATGACCGCCAGATATTCGTCATAGAACCGGTTGTGCGCGTCGTGGTCGCCCGCCTCGCCCCGCGCGGCGCGCAGGATTTGCTCGTTGAAGGCGGTCGTGTGGCGCTCCGCGTTCATCGACATGAAGGACGCCAGCTGCAGCAGCCCCGGATAGACGGCCCGCCCGACGCCCTTGTATTTGAACCCGACGCGCTGGATCATCGACTGTTCCAGCTGCCCCATCGTCACCCGCCGGCCAAAGTCGGTGACGTCGGTGGGGGTGGCGTCCGGATCGACCGGCCCGCCGATCAGCGTCAGCGACCGCGGCTGCGCGGCCGGATCGGCCTCGGCCAGATAGGCGGTCGCCGCCAGCGTCAGCGGCGCCGGCTGGCAGACCGCGATCACATGTGTGTCCGGCCCCAGCTCGCGCATGAAGTCGACCAGATACAGCGTATAGTCCTCGACATCGAACTTGCCCGCGCTCACCGGAATGTCGCGCGCGTTGTGCCAGTCGGTGATATAGACCTCGCAGTTGACGATCAGGCTCTTGACCGTCGAGCGCAGCAGGGTGGCGTAGTGCCCCGACATCGGCGCGACCAGCAGCACCCGGCGCGGCTGGACCGGACGCCCGACCACGCGGAAGTGGATCAGGTTGCCGAAGTCGCGCTCCAGCACCGTGTCGATCTCGACCAGGTGGTCCTTGCCGTCCTCATGGGTATAGGTCCGGATGCCCCAGTCGGGCTTGGCGACCATCCGCTTGAAGGACCGTTCGGTCACTTCGCCCCAGGCCGCCATCCATTGCACCGCGGGATGCGGCACCATGCTCAGCGCCGGATAGGACGCCAAAGCCTTGGCCGACGCTCCCATCCACTGGTTTGTGTTGCGGAACGTCTCCATCAGATCATAGGATGACATCATGCGCATTCGGGTCTCCTGCGATTTGTCACAGCCCGCAGGACGATCCCGCGCACCGGACCATTCGTCGCTTTGCCTCCCGAAAGCGGCGACGATATTCTGCGTAGCAGCATATTTACGAGGTAATCGTTAAGATGACAACCAGCCAAGATGACAACACCCAGATTTCGACGGAACACCTCGAACGTCTGACTGCCAATCTTGGCAAAGTTGAGGAATTGTCCAAGCGTCTTGTGGACGTGATGGCCCACAAGAGCGGGCACAATCCGGCGCTCGACGCCCCGAATCAACAGCTTTTCGCCAATGCCGCCGCCGCCTACTGGAACGAGGCGATCAACAACCCGGCCAAGATCATCGAACAGCAGGTCGCCTATTGGGGCAAGACCGTCACCCATTTCGCCGAGGCGCAGCAGGCGCTGGCCCGCGGCCTGCTCGCCGCGCCCGAGGATCCGGGCCCGAAGGATCCCCGCTTCAAGAACCCGCTCTGGGACACGCATCCCTTCTTCAACTTCATCAAGCAGCAATACCTGATCAACGCCAAGGCGATCCAGGATGCCGTCGCCTCGGTCGAGGACATGGACGCGAAGGAGAAAAAGCGCCTGACCTACTTCGCGCGCCAGATCGTCGACCTGATGGCGCCGACCAACTTCCTCGGCACCAACCCCGATGCGCTGGAAAAGGCGCTGGCCACCGACGGCCAGTCGCTGGTCGCCGGGCTCGAAAACCTCGTCAACGATCTCGAGGCGAACAACGGCGAACTCGTCGTGCGCCTTGCCGACGAAACCGCCTTCGAACTCGGCAAGAACATCGCCACCTCGCCGGGGCAGGTGGTCTACCGCAACCGTATGATCGAGCTGATCCAGTACGAACCCGCCACCGAGAAGGTGCACGAGATCCCCATCGTGATCTTCCCGCCGTGGATCAACAAGTTCTACATCATGGACCTGAAGGCCCAGAACAGCCTGATCAAATGGATCACCGAACAGGGCTACACGCTCTTCGTGGTCAGCTGGGTGAACCCCGGCCCCGAACATGCCGAGGTCGGCATGGAGGATTATATCGAGGACGGCTACCTCGCCGCCTTCCGCGAGGTGAAGTCGATCTGCAAGGTCAAGCAGGTCAACGCCGTCGGCTACTGCATCGCCGGCACCACGCTGGCCCTCGTGCTCTCGCTGCTGAAACAGAAGGGCGACAAGACCGTCAAGTCCGCCACCTTCTTCACCGCGCTCACCGATTTCTCGGAACAGGGCGAATTCACCCCCTTCCTCAGCGACGATTTCATCGACGGGATCGAGGCCGAGATCCAGGCCAAGGGCTATCTGCGCTCCTACATCATGGCGCGCACCTTCTCGTATCTGCGCTCCAACGATCTGGTCTACGGTCCGGCGATCCGCAGCTACATGCTGGGCGAAACGCCCCCCGCCTTCGACCTGCTGTTCTGGAACGGCGACGGCACCAACCTGCCCGGCAAGATGGCGGTGCAGTATCTGCGCGGCCTCTGCCAGGGCAACAAGCTGGCCGATGGCGGCTTCGACCTGATGGGCCACACCCTGCGCCTCTCGGATGTCGACGTGCCGGTCTGCTCGATCGCCTGCGAGACCGACCACATCGCCGCCTGGAAGGACTGCTATCGCGGCGTCCAGCAGATGGGCGGCAAGGACCGCACCTTCATCATGACCCAGTCGGGCCATATCGCCGGCATCGTCAACCCGCCCAGCAAGAACAAATACGGCCATTACACCAACGACGACATGACCCTCGCCCCCGCCGACTGGCTGGCCGGGGCGGAGTTCCACGAAGGCTCGTGGTGGCCGCGCTGGAACGACTGGCTCAAGACGCGCTCGGGCAACCAGATTCCGGCCCGCGCGCCAGGCGATTCGGACCATCCCGCCCTGGCCCCCGCCCCCGGCACCTATGTGAAGGCCAAGCCAAAGGGCTGACCGGGAAGGGAAAAAGAAATAATGCTGCATTGCAGCAAGAAGGACTTGAAATGCTGCGCCGCAGCATGCATATTCCTCTCAGCACAACACGGCGCGGGATGGTCCCGCCGAACAAGAGGAAAACGACAATGGCCAAGACTCAGGATTTCACCACCGTCATGAAAGACTTCATGGGCGCGTTCCCCGTCGACACCAAATCGTTCGAAGGCGCGTTCAAGACCACCGCCACCCTGAACGAGAAACTCTCGGGCGTCGCTCTGGAAGCCGCCGAGAAATCGGCTGACATCTCGACCAAATGGACCAAGTCCACCCTCGCCAAGCTGGGCGAGCTGGCCAAGGCCAAGTCCGAGCCCGCCGACTACGCCAAGGCAATGAGCGATTTCGCCTCCGCCTCGGCCGAAGTTGCCGCCGAATACATGGCTGCCTACGCTGAAGTCGCCAAGAAGGTTCAGATGGACACCGTCGAACTGATGATGGCAGCCGGCAAGGACCTGACCGAGGACGCAACCGCCGCGGTCAAGAAAGCCACCACCGACGCGACCGCAGCTGCCAAGAAGGCCGCTGCTCACTAAGGAATGACGCGATACTCGTGCCAATCCTCCCAACGGCACAATCGCGCGGGCGGACCGAAAGGTCCGCCCTTTCTTTTTGCGCCTCCCCGCTCAGCGCCTGATCGACCAGACCATCGCGGTCTCGTACCCGGCCGCTTCCAGCATCGCGATCTTCGACCGCCACCCCGCCGGGCAGACCACGAAGACCGCGCCGACGCCGCGCGCGGCAAGGGCCGCCTCCGCAGCGCGCAACAGCGCTGTCGCGCCACTCCCGCTTTCATCCAGCGTCTCCACATCCGCCAGCTCCCGGTGGTAATAGTCATCGATCACCCCCGTCCCGCGAATGTCATGCGCCGGCGGGAAATGCAGCCGCGACGCGGGCTGTGCGATGGCATAGCCCGACAGCTCCCCCTCCGGCCCCATCACCAGCATGTCCCGGTCGCCCAGCGTCAGACTGCGCCTCATCCAGGCCGCGAACCGCACATCTGCCTCGGGATGGCGCTCCCAGAAGAGGTCGATCTCCGACAGGATCCGCTTGTTCTCGGCCGCCAGCGCGACGATGCCCGCGATATCCTCCGCCCCGGCCGCCCGGATCCCCGGCGACGCCTCCGCATCCCCCGGATCGGAGCGCGACAGATACAGCGTCAGCGCCGCATAGCCGCGTGCCTGCAACCCCGCCTGCCACGCCGCCCCGGTCACATGCGTGGCCAGCAGGATCCGCGCCCCGGCCTCCCGCAACGCCTGTTCCGCCGCCGCCACCAGCGCATCGACCGTGCCCTCCGGCGCGCCCGGCACCACCGCGCTGTCCGCCAGGATCAGCCCCGGCTCGCCCTGACGCCCCGCATAGATCGGCGGCACCGGCAGCAGCATCGCATGCACCACCCCCGTCACCCGCCCGTCTTCCTCGCTCAGCCGCCAGAACTGCCGCACCGGCTGCGGACCGTCGCCCAGCGCCGCCCGCAGCGCCGCCTCGACCTGCGCCGGCGCATCCCCGGCCATGCGCCACAGGATCGGATCCACCGCATGGCGCGCCTCGGCGTCCTGCATCAGGATCGCGACAAGGGCGGGGATATCCTCGGGTGTGGCGGCACGAACGGTTGGCATCTTTCGGCTCCTTGCTGACCTGCGCCCTGTATCGGGCCCCGCCGGGGGTTTGACAAAGCAGGATTCCTGCTCCAGCGTTCAGAAAATCTAACGCCTCAGGCCCGCCGCATGACCCGCATCAACCTCAACGCCCTGCACATCTTCGCCGCCGTCGCCCGCCACGGCAACCTGCAACGCGCGGCCGAAGAGCTGAACCTTACCCGCGGCGCGGTCTCGCAGCGGCTGAAACAGCTCGAACTCGACCTCGGCGTCGTGCTGGTCGAACGCCACGCGCGCGGCGTCACCCTCACCTCCGCCGGCGAGCGCTGCCGCACCGCCGTCGACGCGGCCATGACCACGCTCGACGCGATGGTGCAGGACCTCGGCGCCGGGGCAGGGCAGGTCACCCTGCACCTCGGATCTTCCACAGCCGCGAAATGGCTGATGCCGCGGATGGCCGATTTCGCCGCCCGCTTTCCCCGCGTCTCCCTCACGACCGAGGTTCATACCCGCCTCCTCTCCCGCGATCTGGCCCGGAACGAGATCGCGATCTGGCCGGGCCGGTCCACCGACCCGACCCCCTTCCGCACCGCCAGGGCACTGACCCCGATCCGCCTCGTCGCCGTCGCCAGCCCCCGCTTCCCGCGCCCTGCCGGCCCGCTCGACTTGGAAACGCTGCTGACGCTGCCCCTGCTGCAGGACGCGCACCGCCGCTGGGAACGCCTCATCGCCGCCACCGGCCATCGCACCCGCCACCGGATCCTGAACTTCGACCGCTCCGCTCTCGCGCTCGACGCGGCGATCGGCGGCCACGGCGTCGCCATCGCCCCGTCCTATCTGGTCGCCCATGACCTTCAGGCGCAACGTTTGGCCCCGCTCTGGCGCAGCCCCGACCCGCCCGAAGAGCATCTCTTCGTCTCCTGGTCCGACGTCCATGGCGCCCAACCCGAGGTGCGCCGCATCGTCGACTGGATCGCCGCCGGCTTCGCCCCGGATCGCCCCCCGGACCCGCAGGCCGCACCGTCCGCAGATCCCCCTGATTAACCAAAAGCACTCTCCGGAAACGCGTGCTTTCTTTTCATTCGGCTCTCGCCTAATGTTTCCGCTAACCACAGCAAGAATGCGAGGACCCGGATGGCGGACAAGGAAAAGCCACTGCTCATCAAGCGCTACGCCAGCCGTCGTCTGTATAACACCGAGACCAGCGATTACGTGACGCTCGAGGATATCGCCGGCTTCATCCGCAAGGGCCGCGAGGTGCAGATCGTCGATCTGAAATCCGGCGACGACCTCACCCGCCAATACCTCCTCCAGATCATCGCCGAACATGAAAGCCGGGGCGAGAACGTGTTGCCGGTCAACGTGCTGAACGACCTCGTGCGCAGCTACATGCTGCCCGGCGGCGGGATGATGCCGCAGTTCCTGCAAAGCTCCTTCGAGATGCTGCGCGAGAACCAGGCCAAGATGATGAAGAACATGAGCGCGATCAACCCGATGGTGAACCTGCCGGGCTTCGAGGCGCTCAAGGCCCAGCAAGAAGCCTTCATGAAGGCGATGACCTCGGGCTGGTCAGGCTCCACCGGGCCGCAGCCGGATCAGGAAGAGGAAACCTCGGGCGAGGATCTGGCCGAGATCAAGAAACAGCTCGCCGAATTGCAAAGCAAGCTGTCCAAGCTCAAGTGACCGGCGGCGCTCAGGCCGCCGCCGTCTGCCGCACCTCGTTCATCGCGGCCAGCAGGATATCCGCCACCGCGTCCAGCTGATCGCGGGTCAGATGCACCGGCAGGCGCACGTCGCAGGCCCGCATCAGCATCGCCCGCGTCTTCGGCAGTTCAGGCACCTCGCCCAGGAACCGCCAGTTCCAGAACGCCCGCGCGTTGTCGGTCGACAACCCGAAGATCTGCACCTTCACCCCGCGCGCCTCGGCCGCAGCGGCAAAGGCGCGGATGTCGGCCTCGCCCAGCCCCACCAGGTTGAACTGGATCGAATCCGGCGCGCGCTCCTCGGGGCCCAGCGGCGCGGGCACCTGAATATGGGGCGACACCGCCAGCCGCGAGGCCACATAGTCATGTCCGCCGCGCCCGTCGCGCACCCGCCGCTCCAGTTCGGGCAGCTGCGGCCGGATCACCGCCGCCGACAGGTTGCCCATCCGCAGGTTGTACAGCGGCACCCGGTTCTGCCAGCGGGCGAAGGCCTCGGCCAGATCGGTCGAATTCTCGCCGCGCGGGCCCTTGTGCTTCTTCCAGTTGTGCTCGTAGGCGCCCGACATGATCACCGCCCGTGCCGCCAGCTCGGCGTCGTCGGTGATCAGGATGCCGCCTTCGCCCGCATTGATCATCTTGTAGGACTGGAACGAGAAACAGCCGATCGCGCCGATCGTGCCGATGTTCTTTCCGTGCCAGGTCGTGCCCAGCGAATGCGCCGCGTCCTCGACCACCGGAAGGCCGCGCGCCTCGCACAGCGCCATGATCGCGTCCATGTCCGAGGTATGCCCGCGCATGTGGCTGATGATCACCGCCTGCACGTCGTCCAGCTTGGCCGCGAAATCCTCCATGTCGATGCGGTAAGTGTCGCCGACCTCGCACAGCACCGGCACACAATCGGCGTGCAGCACCGACGAGGGCACCGCCGCGAAGGTGAACCCCGGGATCAGCACCCGCGCATCACGCGGCAGGTCCAGCGCCTTCAGCGCCAGGAACAGAGCGGCCGAACAGGACGAGACGGCCAGCGCATAGCGGCTGCCGATCATGTCGGCGAACTCGCGCTCCAGCAGGGCGACCGGCGCATCCTCGGACGCGGTATACCGGAACAGATCCCCCGATTGCAGCAGCGCCTCGATGGCCTCGCGGGCCGCGGCGGGAATCGGTTCGGCTTGGTGGACGTCGGGTGCCTGTTGCATATTCGGATTTCCCAAAGATTGCCTTTCAATAATCTAAAACAATCATGTGACAACGGGAAGACGAATATCCGCCGCGGCGGTTTTGTGCCGCCACGGCATCTTGCGCTCAGGCTGTGGTCAGACCGCGCGCACCCGGCGCAGCACCAGGGCTTCCAGCCCCGCCAGACCCGCGACCGCCACCGCCTGCACCAGCACCAGCGCCACGCCCGCCCCGGTCAGCACACCCGCGCCCAGCAGGCCAAGCGAGGCGACCACCCAGGCCAGATTGCCCAGGATCACCAGCCAGACCCCGGCGACGACCAGCGGCCGCCGCATCGCCGTCAGCGCCATCACCGCCGCCGCCGCGACCAGGATCGCCGTCGCGGCGATCCGCACCCCGCCGGGGAGGCCCGTCACCCGCTCGACAACGCCGCCCGCCCCCGCAAGGATCAGCGCCATCGCCGCACAACTGGCGAAATCCAGCCACAGCAGCCGGCGCAAAAGCTGTTCGCTCCCGACGCCGTCGCGCCTCACGCCGCCAGACCCGCGCGCCACATCCATCCCGTCCATCGTCGTCTCTCCGTTCTCAGATTGCGATGGTCCCACCATGCCCGGCCGCAAGACCCCTGCCGATTAACCCGCAGGTAATAGGTCTGCGCAGAACTCCATCACACCATTACCTCGGCGGTAATGGACGGCTCCCATCCCCCGACACTAGGTTGGGGCGCATGAGCCTTGTTCACACCTCCCCCTCGGTCGGCGACCTGCTGCGCGCCTGGCGCCGCCGCCGCAACCTCAGCCAGCTCGCCCTCAGCGCCGAGGCCGAAATTTCCCAGAAACACCTCAGCTTCGTCGAAGGCGGCCGCGCCGCCCCCTCGCGCGACATGGTGATCCGCCTGGCCGAATTTCTCGACATCCCGCTGCGCGCCCGCAACGACATCCTGCTCGCCGCCGGTTTCGCCCCGGTCTACCCCGAACGCCCGCTCGATCATCCCGACATGGCTCCGGCGCTGGCGACGGTGCAGACCCTGCTCGACGCCCACGCGCCCTATCCGGCCCTCGCGGTCGACCGCCGCTGGACCCTGGTCGCCGCCAATGCCGCCGTGACCCCGCTGCTCGACCTCTGCGCGCCCGACCTGCGCACGGACCCGGTCAACGTCATCCGGCTCAGCCTGCACCCCCAGGGGCTGGCCCCGCATATCGTCAACCTGCCCGAATGGCGCGGCCACATCCTCGACCGGCTGCACCGCGACTACCGCCACAGCCAGGACCCGGCGCTCGCCGCCCTGCTGGCCGACTGCCGCGCGATGCCCGGCCTGACGCGGCCCGCGGCAAAGGCCGGCGCCATCGCCCTGCCGCTGCGCCTGCGGCTGGGCGGGCAGGTGCTGTCGTTCCTCTCCACCACCACCGTCTTCGGCACCGCGGCCGAAATCACGCTGTCGGAACTGACGCTTGAAACCTTCTTTCCGGCCGATGCCGAAACCCGCGCCGCGCTGGGCGGCTGATCACACGCCCAGCCGGTCGCGCAGCGAAAACCAGGTCATCGCCAGCACCAGCAGCGGATTGCGCAGCGCCGCGCCGCCCGGAAAGGCCGGGGCAGGGACCCGCGCCATGGTGTCGAACCCCTCGGCCTGCCCCCGGATCGCCAGCGCCATCAGCTGCCCGGCATGGGTGGCCGTGCCCACTCCATGCCCGGAATAGCCCGAGGCCGTCAGCAGATTGGCCCCCAGCCGCGCCAGATACGGCATCCGCTTCATCGTGATCGCCAGCGTCCCGCCCCAGGCATAATCGATCTTCACATCCCGCAGATGCGGAAAGATCTCGGTCATCGGCTTGCGCACCTTCGCCGCGATATCCGCCGGAAAGCGATAGCCATAACTCTCGCCGCCCCCGAACAGCAGCCGCTTGTCCGCAGACAAGCGGAAGTAGTTCACCACGAACTTGGTATCCGCCACCGCCACGTCCCGCGCCAGCACCTGCGCCGCGTCCTCCCCCAGCGGCTCGGTCGCCGCGATGAAGTTGTTGATCGGCATCACCCGGGCCGCCACCTTCCGGTTCAGCCCGCCCAGATAGCCGTTGCAAGCCAGGATCACATGATCGGCCGTGACCCGGCCCTGATCGGTCTGCACCACCACCGGCTGCCCCTCGGCGATGTGGTGCACATGGCTGCCCTCGCAGATCCGCACTCCCGCCGCCGCCGCCGCCCGCGCCAGCCCGAGCGCATAGTTCAGCGGATGCAGATGTCCCGCCCCCATGTCGAGCAGCCCGCCGTGATAGGCGGGCGAGGGGCAGACCGCCCGCATCGCCTCGGCGTCCAGCGTCTCGATCTGCGCATAGCCGTAGCGCGCGCGCAGATGCTCGGCGTGGGCGTGCAGGCCGCGCATCTCTCCGGCACTCAGCGCCGCCGTCGCCACGCCCGGCTTCAGATCGCAGTCGATCCCGTGCCGCGCGATCAGATCACGCACCAGCGCCTTGGCCTCTTCGGCCAGCACCCACAGCCTGCGCGCGTCCTCGGCGCCGACCAGCGGCTCCAGCGCCTCCTGATCCATCCGCTGGCCGCTGCCCAGCTGCCCGCCATTGCGCCCCGAGGCGCCAAAGCCGACCCGATGCGCCTCCAGCAGCACCACGTCCATCCCCGCCTCTGCCAGATGCAGCGCCGCCGACAGGCCGGTATAGCCGGCCCCGACGATGCAGACATCGGCGCGCGTCTCGCCCCGCAGCATGTCGAACCGCTCCAGCGGCGTGGCGGTGGTGGCATACCAGCTCTCGGGATAAGCGCCGCGCCGGTCATTGGAATAAAGCAGGTTCATCCCCCAGATATGGCCCGCCCCGCGCAGGGATGCAAAGCGTTTCCGGCCCCCCCCTTGGCCGCGCCCCCGGTCTGCGGCAGGATGCGAAGGCGAGCGACAGCGGAGCCGGCCATGACCCCGGGGCGCATCCTCCTCTACACCCACAGGACCGAAGAACTCGTCGCCTTCTCAGGCCGTGCCTTCGCCCGCGGCTGGCTGCGCGCGCCGCTCGGCCTGCATCCGCGCGATATACTCGCGCAGCAACCCCACCCGGCGGGGGCGGAAACTCTCCTCCGTCGCCGCCACGTGGCCGATCTTGTCGACCAGGAACTGGCGGAAATCCTGCCGCAGGCAGCACCAGGCCAGCACCACGATCGAGCGTTCCGTATAGACGATGCTCAACGGCCAGATCCGCCGCTCGGTCCGCGCTCCGGTGCCGTCGGTATAGGTGATGTCCAGCGCCCGCTCCTCCCAGCTCGCCCGGCGCAATTCGCTCAGGTCGACCGCGGTCATCGGCGGCCGTGTATAGCGATGCACCATGACCACGGCGTGAATCGCCTGCCGCTGCTGGCGCTCGGGCAGGGTGGCGATGATCTTGGCCAGGGCGGCCTCGGCCGCGGCCACCAGCGCGCTGTCGCCGCGAGAGGCCACCTCGCTCAGCCCCAGCACCAGCGCCTCGATCTCCAGCCGGTCGAAGCTCTGCGGCGGCAGCGCCGGATCCTCGGTCAGCGTATAGCCATAGCCCGGCGCCCCGTCGATCACCGCCCCCGCGCCGCGCAGCGCGTCGATGTCGCGGTAGAGCGTGCGCGGCGACACGGCGGTCTCCTCCGCCAGCCGCGCGGCGGTGACGGGGGCGGGCAGGCTGCGCAGCGCCTGCAAGAGGCGCAACAGACGGGCGGACCGGCTCATGGGCTACTGACGCAAAATGGCAGGATGCCCCCTCTATACCCGCCCCATGCCGCATCGGCCACAAGGAAAGGAATTGCCATGCTCACCCTCTATCATTCGCCTCGCTCCCGCTCGACCCGGGTGGTCCGCCTGATCGACGAACTCGGCGCGCTCGACCGCGTCACGGTCGAGATCGTCACCATCCCCCGCCAGGACGGCTCCGGCGGCGGGCGCGACCCGAAGAACCCCCATGCCGAGGGCAAGGTGCCCTACCTCGTGCATGACGGCGTGGGCATCCGCGAAACCAACGCCATCATGGTCTACCTGACCGAACTCTTCCCCGAAGCCGGTCTCGGCCCGATGCCCGGCGATGCACAGCGCGGCGCCTATCTCGGCTGGATGGCCTATTACGGCAACGTGCTGGAGCCGGCGCTGGTGCTGCAGGCCTCGGGCATCTCCAACCCGATGACCCAGGCCACCTTCCGCGACATGGCCGCGGTGACGGCGCGCCTGACCGAGGCGCTGGAGCACGGCCCCTACCTGCTCGGCGAGACCTACAGTGCCGCCGACATCCTGCTCGCTTCGCCCTTCGTCTGGTTCCCGCAGGCGATGCCCGATGTGCCCGCGATCCGCGATTGGGTCGCCCGCGTGCAGGACCGCCCCTCGGTCCAGCGCACCGAGGCCTTCGACACCAGGGCCGTGGCGGCCTGAGCCGCCCGCGCCCGTTCCGGGCGCGAAGCCGCCTTGCGGCGGCTGCCTCCGGCGGAGGTATTTGTCGAACCAGAGAAGCCAGAGGCGCCGCGCGCCCCCTCTTCTCTGGTTTTCAAATATCTCGGGGGAGCCGCGCCAACGGCGCGGCGGGGGCAGAGCCCCCAACCCCCTCAGCCGCTACAGCGCGAACTGATAGCTGTGCGGCACATAGCGATAGCCATCGCCCGCCGTCTCGACATAGCCGAGGCCGGGGAAGGGCATGTGATAGCCGATCATCGCCATCTTCTCGGCCGCCAGCATGGCAAGGATCCGCTTTCGCGTCTCGACCGCCATTTCCTTGTCGTTGTCGAACTTCACCTGCCACTCGGGATGGGCCAGAGACCAGACGTAATGGTTGGTGAAATCCGCTCCGATCAGCAGCTGCCGTCCGCCGCTGTCCAGAAGATAGGTCATGTGCCCCGGCGTATGCCCGAAGGCCGCCATCGCGGTGATCCCCGAGGCGACGCTGCCGCCGTCGTCGAGGAAGGTGGTCTTCTCGGCCAGCGGGCGCATCTGCGCCTCGAAGGTCTCGTTGCCCGACATGTCCCAGTGATCGAACTCGGCCGCCCCGGTGACATAGCGCGCGTTGGGATAGGTCGGCGCGCCATCCGTCATCAGCCCGCCGATATGGTCGCCGTGCATGTGGGTCAGCACCACCACATCCACCTGGTCGGGGCTGTAGCCCGCCTCGGCCAGCGCCGCCGTGGTGCCCGCGCCCGACAGGCCGGTGTCGAAGAGCACCAGCTCGCTCCCGGTATTGACCACCGTCGGGGTGAAGAAGAACTGCGCCTGATCGGTCGGCAGGTTGGCCTGGGCCGAGGCCTCGGCAAAGGCCTCGTCGCTGGCGTTCAGACCGAAGATCTGATGCGGGTCGGGCACCGCGCGCGATCCGGCCAGGATCGTCGTCACCTCGAACTCCCCCAGCGCGATCCGGTTGAACGGCGGCCGCGCGGCCCCCAGCATCGGCGCGGCGGCGCGCGCCAGCCCGGGCAGCGCCCCGGCCAGCGGCAGGACGGCGGCACCGGCCAGCAGCGAACGGCGGGACAGTCTGGTCGTGTCGGTCATCTCTTCCCCTCCTGAAATATGCAACAGGCTTCAGTCTAGTGCGATTGCGCCCCCGGAAAAGGTTTTGCGTTTTTGCGTGGCGGCTGTGCGCAAACCGCCAGCGCCGCGCCCCCTTTCCTTCGTCCCGCATCTGGTGTCCAATGCCCGCCGGTCAGGGCAAGGCATCCCCATGAAGTGGCGCGACCACGGCATCCTTCTTAGCGCGCGCCAGCATGGCGAGACCTCGGCGATCATCGAGGTCTTTACCGAATCGCACGGCCGCCACGCCGGCATCGTGCGCGGCGGCGTCAGCCGCAGGATCGCGCCGATCCTGCAGCCCGGCGCCCAGCTCGATCTCGAATGGCGCGCCCGGCTCGAAGACCATCTCGGCACCTTCCAGGTCGAACCGATGCGCAGCCGCGCCGCCGCCGCCATGTCGGGCCGCCTCGCGCTCGCCGGGCTGAACGCGGTCTGCGCGCTCTTGTCCGTCAGCCTGCCCGAACGCGAAGCGCATCCCCGGCTCTATGGCCACAGCGAGCGCCTGCTCGACCTGCTCGGCCAGGACGAGATCTGGCCGCTGGCCTATCTCAACTGGGAAAAGGCCCTGCTGGAAGAGGTCGGCTTCGGCCTTGATCTGACCGCCTGCGCCGTCACCGGCGCGACCGAGGGCCTGATCTATGTCTCGCCCCGCACCGGCCGCGCCGTCTCGGCCGAGGGCGCCGGCGACTGGGCCGCGCGCCTGCTGCCGCTGCCGCCTTGCCTCAGGGGCGAGGGCGAGGCGCCGGACGCCGAAGTCGCCCTCGCGCTCGGCACAACCGGCTATTTCCTCGACCACCACGTCGCCGCCGGCCTCGGCGACCGCGCTCTTCCAGCCGCCCGCGCGCGCCTTGTCGAGCTGCTGGCCCGCCGGGGCTGAGACCGCCCACGCAATCAACCGGTGCCAAATCGGCCCGCATTCGCTATCCTGTCCCTGCGTCCCGCGAGACTCCGGGGGCAGACCCCCGTCGGTCGCGCGTCCCCAGGGACGCCGGAGAGGGGAGGACACTCATGAAGGTCATAGCTGTGGTAGGCCCGTCGCAGGCGGGCAAGACAACGGTCATCGAGGCGCTTGCCGCGCTCGAGGAACAGCCCCCGCACCGCCTCGCGCTGTTCGGCGACACCTCGGTGACCCGTTTCGACTTCATGGGCGAAGCCTGGGCCGCGCTCGACTGCCCCGGCGGCCCCGACAGCTTCGCCCAGCTCGGCCCGGCGCTGGCGGCGGCGGATGCGGCGGTGCTGGTGGTCCCGGCCGAGAGTGACGCCGCGGTGCTCGCCGCGCCATACCTGCGCCTGCTGGAAGCGTCGGGAATCTCCACCTTCCTCTTCATCAACCGCATCGACGCCGCCACCGACCGCGTCCGCGACATCGTTGCCGCGCTGCAGGTCTACAGCCCGCATGGCATCGTGCTGCGCCAGATCCCGATGCGCGAGGGCGACCGCGTGGTCGGCGCGGTCGACCTGATCTCGGAACGCGCCTGGGAATACCACGATCACGCCCGCTCCTCGCTGGTCGAGATGCCCGCCGGGATCCGCGACCGCGAGGCCGAGGCGCGTATGGATGTGCTCGAACATCTCGCCGATTTCGACGACGCCCTGATGGAACAGCTGATCGAGGATCAGACCCCGATGACCGCGGATATCTACCGCGTGGCCACCAGGGCGCTGCAGCACCACGACCTGATCCCCGCCCTGCTGGGCGCGGCGGCCCAGGGCAAGGGCGTGCTGCGTCTGATGAAATCGCTGCGCCACGAGGTGCCCGATGTGGCGCAGCTCACCGAGCGGCTGCCCGAAGGCGTGATGGCCGTCGCCTGCCTGGGCGACGCGGTGAAGCACCTCGGCAAGACGGTGCTGCTGCGCGCCCTGGCACCACTGGCGCCCGGTGCCCGGCTCGGCGGCGCCGCGCTCGGCAGCCTCACCGATCTCGACGCGCGCTCGCCGCTCGGCGCGCTGGCCCCCGGCGAGATCGGTCTCGCGGTCAAGAGCGACCATCTCTCGCTCACCGCGCCGCTGATCACCGCCGAGGCCGCGCTGCCGCTGCCGGAGGAGCGCGTCGCCAACCACCGCTTCCGCCTCACCCCGGCGCACGAGCGGGACGAGACGCGCCTCGCCACCGCGCTCACCCGCCTCGCCGAGATCGACCCCGGCCTCGCCCTGCGCCAGGACGAGGCCAGCGGCCACACCATTCTCTGCACGCAGGGTCCGCTGCACCTGCGCCGCCTGCTCGACAAGCTGACCGGTGTCTTCGGGGTCGAGACCGCCACCGCCGAAATTCCGCCCGCGCTCTGCGAAACGATCACCCGCCGGGTCGAGAAACACCACCGCCACCGCAAGCAGTCGGGCGGGGCCGGGCAGTTCGCCGACGTGCTGATCGAGGTCGCGCCGCTGCCGCGCGGCACGGGGTTCCGGTTCGAGGAACAGATCAAGGGCGGCGCGATCCCGCGCACCTATATCCCCTCGGTCGAGGCCGGCGCGCGCGATGCGCTGGCCGAAGGCCCGCTGGGCCATCCCGTGGTGGATGTCGGCGTGCTGCTGAAGGACGGCAAGGTTCATGCCGTCGACAGCTCCGACTTCGCCTTCCGCACCGCCGGCCGCATGGCCCTGCGCGAGGCGCTGGCCGAGGCCGGCAGCCTGCTGCTGCAACCCATCGCCCGCATCGCGATCCGCGTGCCCACGGTCTATTCCGGCGGTCTGGTGCCGCTGATCAGCGCGCTCAAGGGCCATGTCGTGACCTTCGAGGCCGACCCGGACGCTCCGGGCTGGGACATCTTCGAGGCCCTTCTGCCGGTCGCGGCGGAAACCGACCTGTTCAATGCGCTGGCCGGCGCGACACGCGGCACCGCCTGGTACAGCGCGGAACACGACCATTACGAAGAGCTCCGCGAGGCCCCGCGCCGCGCCGCGGGCTGACGCCCCGCGCCCGTTCCGGGCGCGAAGCCGCTGCGCGGCTGCCTGCGGCGCAGGTATTTTTGAACCAGAGAAGCCCAGGGCGCAGCGCCCCCTCTTCTCTGGTTTCCAAATACCCTCGGGGGAGGCGCCCGAAGGGCGCCGGGGGCAGAGCCCCCGAAACCCGCGCGCCACAGGGCGTGGACGCCGGGCAGGGGCGCGGGGTCAGACGTTCAGCAGCAGGTGCTCGCGTTCCCAGGGGCTGATCACCTGCAGGAACTCGTTGTATTCCGCCCGCTTCACGATGGCATAGACGCGGGCGAACTCGGGGCCCAGCACCTGCGCCAGCGCGGCCGATTCCTCGAAGAGATCCAGCGCCTCGCCCATCACGCGCGGAATATCCTCCTCGCCCTCGTAGGCATCGCCCTTGAACTGCTTGTCCGGCCGCTTCTCTTCCATCAGCCCGAGATAGCCGCAGGCCAGCGAGGCCGCGATCCCGAGGTAGGGGTTGCAGTCCATTCCGGCCAGCCGGTTCTCGATCCGGCGCGAATCCGGGCCCGACAGCGGCACCCGGATCCCGGTGGTGCGGTTGTCGCGCCCCCATTCCAGGTTGATCGGCGCGGCATGGTCCGGGACATAGCGGCGGTAGCTGTTCACATAGGGCGCCAGCACCGCAATCGCCGCCGGCAGGTGGTTCTGCAGCCCGGCGATGAAGTGGAAGAAGGCATCCGTCTCACCCCCGGCCGGGCCGGAGAAGATGTTCTTGCCGGTCTCGATGTCGATCACCGAGTGGTGGATGTGCATCGCGCTGCCCGGCTCGTCGGCGATCGGCTTGGCCATGAAGGTGGCGAAACAGTCATGCCGCAGCGCCGCCTCGCGGATCAGCCGCTTGAAGTAGAACACCTCGTCCGCCAGCTTGACCGGATCGCCGTGGCGCAGGTTGATCTCCAGCTGCCCCGCGCCGCCCTCCTGGGTGATGCCGTCGATCTCGAACCCCTGGTCCTCGGCAAAGTCGTAGATGTGGTCGATCACGGGGCCGAATTCGTCGACCGCCGTCATCGAATAGGCCTGCCGCGCCGCCGCCGGACGGCCCGAGCGGCCCATCATCGGCTCGATCCCCTTGGCCGGGTCGATGTTGCGCGCGACGAGGTAGAATTCCATCTCGGGCGCGACCACCGGCTGCCAGCCCTGATCCTTGTACAGCTGCACCACCCGCTTCAGCACGTTGCGCGGCGAGCAGGGTACCGGGTTGCCCTTGCGGTCATAGGCGTCGTGGATCACCTGAATCGTCGTGTCCCCGGTCCAGGGCGCGGCGCTGGCCGTGCTCATGTCCGGCTTCAGGATCATGTCCTTCTCGATGAACCCCTCGTCCCCCGCCGCATCGGCCCATTCGCCGGTGATCGTCTGGTAGAAGATGCTGTCGGGCAGGTGGAAATACTCCTGCCGCGCGAATTTCGACGCCGGCACCGCCTTGCCCCGCGCGATCCCGGGCAGATCCGAAACCACGCATTCCACCTCGTCCAGCCGCTTGCCGTTCAGAAACTCGCGTGCCGCCTCGGGCAGCTTTTCGATCCAGTCGGCCATCAGGCCCTCTCTTTCCTGAAAAAATCGGCCATCAGGCGGCCGAAGTCCGCATTGTCCACCGGCTGGTCCAGCGTCGCGCTGGCCCGCTCCAGCTCGGCATCTGGCACCACGCCCTTGCCGCGCGTGCGGATCAGCCCGTCGATGAAGGCGTTGCCGAACTCGGGGTGCGGCTGCACCGTCCAGATGGTGTCGCCATAGGCCAGGATGGCGTTCTCGCAAAAGGCGTTGCTGGCCAGCACGCGCGCCCCCTCGGGCCGTTTCACCACCTGATCCTGATGCCAGGCGTTCAGGGTGACGGTCTGCCCGCCCATGTCATAGTCGGTCGGGCCCACCGCCCAGCCGCCCTTGAACTTCTCGACCCTGCCGCCCAGCGCCTGGGCGATGATCTGGTGGCCGAAACAGACCCCGATCAGCGGGATGCCCTTCTGATGAATCTCGCGGATCAGCGCCTCCAGCGGCGGGATCCAGGGATGGTCCTCATAGGCCCCGTGCCGCGATCCGGTGATCAGCCAGCCGTCGCAGTCGCCGACGCTGTCGGGAAACACCCCATCCACGACCGCATAGGTCTCGAACTCGAAATCGCCCGCGCCCAGCATCCGCCGGAACATGGCGTCATAGTCGCCATAGTCGCCCAGCAACACGTCGGGCGCATGCCCGGTCTGCAATATGCCGATCTTCATGTGTCACACTAATATGATCAAATTTCATGGTACCCGAGCCGCGCCCATTCGGCAAGAGGCAGGCGCGGCCCGCCGCCCTCAGACCGCCTCGAGATAGGTCAGCCAGTGCTGTTCGGGCGGCACCTCGGCAAAGCGGCGCATTTCCTGCCGCTTGGTCATCACCAGCAGGTCGATCAGCTGCGGCGGCAGGATGCGCCGCATCAGCGTGTCGCTCTCGAACCGCTGCACGGCCTCCTCCCAGGTCTCGGCCAGCCGCGGCACGCCGGTGATCTCGTAGGCATTGCCGGTGATCGGCGCCGGTGGCTCCATCGCGTCCTCGATCCCGACCAGCGCCGCGCCCAGGATCGCGGCCAGCGCGAGATAGGGGTTCACGTCGCCCCCCGCCACCCGGTGCTCTATCCGCCGCGCGGTGGCCGCGCCGCCCGGAATGCGGATCGCCGCCGTCCGGTTCTCATAGGCCCAGACCGCGCTGACCGGCGCATGGGCGCCCGGCACCAGCCGGTCATAGGAATTGCCGTGCGGCGCGAAGATCAGCGTGCTGGCCGGCATCGCCGCCAGGCAGCCCGCCACCGCATGGCGCAGCAGGTCGGTGCCCTCGGGCCCGTTGTTGTCGAAGATGTTGCGCCCGTTGCGGTCGACCACCGAGAAATGCAGATGCATCCCGTTGCCGCTGTCCTCGGGATAGGGCTTGGCCATGAAGGTCGCCGCAAACCCCTGCTTACGCGCCAGCCCCCGCACCAGCGTCTTGAATAGCCAGGCATCATCGGCGGCCAGCATCGCCTCCTGATGGCTCAGGTTCACCTCGAACTGGCCGATCCCGCTTTCCGAGATCACCGTATCCGCCGGAATGTCCATCTCCTGACAGGCCTGGTACAGCGCGGTGAAATAGGCGTCAAAGGCATCCAGCTGCCGCACCGACAGGATCGCGCTCGATTGCAGCGGCCGCCCGGTGACCGGGTTGATCGGCGCCAGCGGCGCGCTGTTGTGGTCGTCGATCAGGGTGAATTCCATCTCGGTCGCCGCGATCACCGTCCAGCCGCGCGCGCTATAGCGGTCGATCACCGCCTGCAACGCATGGCGCGGGTCGCCGACGAAGGGCGCGCCCCTGTCGGTATACATCGCCATCGGCACCAGCGCCGAGGGGATGTCGAGCCAGGGCATCGGCACCGCCCCGCGCGGCGTCGGGCGCAGCACGCCATCGGCGTCGCCGCTGTCGAAGACCAGCGGGCTGTCGATGATGTCATCGCCCCAGAGATCCACGTTCAGCACCGAAAGCGGCATCCGCACGATGTCCTGATCCAGCCGCTTGGCATAGGCCGAAGGCACCCGCTTGCCCCGCATCTGGCCGTTCAGGTCGCTGGCGGCCACCCGGAAGGTGGCGAATTGTCTTAGGTCCATATCCCTCTCCGCAGCCTCTCACGGGCGCGCCCGACAGGTGTAACCAAGCCAACCGGGCATGTCACCGTGAATTTGATCAAATTGCCCGCCGCAGGCCCGCAGCCCCGCCTTTGCGGTCAAATTCGCGCCGTTTCCGCCGCTCTGCCGCCCCGCGCGGGCGACGCGGCCCCTTGCGCCCGTCCCCGACAGGCCCTTATTTGGCCCCGGCGCCGGTCCCTGCCTTTCCGGCATGGCCTGCGCCCGCGCATGCAGAAAGGACGCCGCCCATGACCTTCCATCCCCTGGTCCCCCATCCGGACCGCTGCCTGATCGACAACGCCTGGGTGCCCGCCGCCTCGGGGCAGACGATCGCGCTGCACAATCCCTCCGATGGGACGGTCATCTGCGAGATCGCCGCCGGCACCTCCGAGGACATCGACCGCGCCGTCGCCGCCGCAGAGACGGCCCGCCACGGCGCCTGGGGCCGGATGCCCGGCTTCGAACGCGGCCGCCTGCTGCGCCGCATCGGCGAGCTGGTGCTCGAAAACGTCGACGACCTCGCCTGGCTCGAAGCCACCGATGTCGGCAAGCCGCTGAAACAGGCCCGCGCCGATGCCGTCGCGCTGGCCCGCTACATGGAATTCTACGCCGGCGCGCCCGACAAGCTGCACGGCCAAACCATCCCCTATCTCGACGGCTACACCGTCTATACCCTGCGCGAACCGCATGGGGTCACGGGGCACATCATCCCCTGGAACTACCCGATGCAGATCATCGGCCGGTCGGTCGGCGCCGCGCTCGCCATGGGCAACGCCTGCGTGCTGAAACCGGCGGAAGAGGCCTGCCTCACCGCGCTCGCCTTCGCCGAGCTCGCCCGCCGCGCCGGCCTGCCGGACGGCGCGCTGAACGTCGTCTCGGGCCGCGGCGCCGAGGCGGGCGCGGCGCTCGCCGGCCATCCGGGCGTCCAGCATGTCTCCTTCACCGGCTCGGTCGGCGTCGGCAAGCTGATCCAGACGGCAGCGGCGCAGAACGTGGTACCGGTGACGCTGGAACTCGGCGGCAAGTCGCCCCAGGTGGTGTTCGAAGACGCCGACCTCACCGCCGCGCTGCCCTTCCTCGTCAATGCCGGCATCCAGAACGCCGGCCAGACCTGCTCGGCCTCCTCGCGCATCCTGGTCCACACCAGCCGCCATGACGAGCTGCTCGACTCGATGGCCGCGCGCTACAAGGCGATGCGCGCCGGCCCGGCGCTCGCCGACCTCGACCTCGGCCCGGTCGTCTCGGCCCGGCAGAAATCCATCGTCGAGAGCTTCCTCGCCAAGGGCGCCGACCTCGAAATCGCCGGTCAGGGCGAAATCGTCGGCAACGCCCCCGCCGGCGGCGCCTATGTCGCGCCGACCCTCTTCTCGGGCGTCACCGCCGCACACGTGCTGGCCCAGCAGGAGATCTTCGGCCCCGTCCAGGTGGTGATCCCCTTCGCCGACGAGGACGAGGCCGTCGCCATCGCCAACGGCACCGACTACGGCCTCGTCGCCTCGGTCTGGTCGCGCGACGGCGCGCGCCAGATGCGCATGGCCCGCAAGCTGCGCGCCGGTCAGGTCTTCCTGAACAACTACGGCGCCGGCGGCGGGGTCGAGCTGCCTTTCGGCGGCTCCGGCCTCTCGGGCCACGGCCGCGAGAAGGGGTTCGAGGCGCTCTACGGCTTCTCCACTGTCAAGACCGTCGCCGCCTTCCACGGCTAGGACGCAGGCGCCACCCCGGGACAAGGGGTGGCGCCCCCGCTCAGATCATCTGGAAATCGTCGAAGGTGACATTCGCGCCGTGGATCACGGCGATCAGCACCTTTGCCCCCGCGCCATCGCCATCGGCGTCATACCACAGCCGGTCCTTGCCCGCCTGCCAGATCAGGTGGTCGTTGGCATCCTGCGCCTGCGCGCCCACGTGGAACTCGCCGGCCTGCAACACCGGCCCGATCGCCTTGAACGCCTTCGCCTTCAGCGCGATCATGTCCGCCGCCTCGAAGTCGCGCACCAGATCCGCCTCGCCGGCTCCGGGCAGGGTCGAGAACACGAAGTGATCCGCCCCCGCGCCGCCGACCAGCACATTGTGCCCGCCCTTGCCGTCCAGCCAGTCGCGCCCGCCCATACCACGGAACACATCGTCCCCCTCGGCCCCGGTGATCCGGTTCCCGACACCCGAGCCAATGATGGTGGCATCCCCCGCCTCGAAGGCGAAATTCTCGATCCCGGACATGCTCAGCGTCGCGAAGGAGTCGTATCCGCTGAAGGTCTGCGTCCGGAGATCGACCTTTGCATCGCCCAGCATGTAGCGGTCCCAATAGAACGTATCGACGCCATCGCCGCCGTCTATGGTGTCGGTATAGGACGACACCACGAAGTAATCGTTGCCCCCCATGCCCCGCACCACATTGTTGCCCAGGCTGGTGTCGAACCGCTCCGACCGATTGCTCCCGGTGATGATGTCATCGTCCAGCCCGGTGATGATGATCTCGATACTGACCAGCGTATCGCCCGCCGCCTGGCCGCCCCCGGTTCCGGTCATCAGATCCAGGACCACAGCGTCGCTGTAATCGATCTCGTCCCGTCCCTGGCCGCCATGATAGTAATCGCCGCCGGGCGTGCTGCTCTCGTAGGTATAGAAGTGGTCGCGCCCCTTGCCGCCATAGATCGTATCCGCCCCGGCGCCGCCGATCAGATAATCGTTCCCCGCGCCGCCACGGATGACATCGTTTCCGCTGCTGCCATCCAGTTTCTCGGCCTTTCGGCTGCCGGTGATATCATCGGCATATTCCGATCCTCTGACCTCCTCGATGCTTACGAACCGGTCGCCCGCCGCCGAACCGCCGTTGACATTGGTGGCCAGGTTGATCGTCACCGCGAGTGAATCCGTGCCAAAGCCGAAATCGACCGTGTCATGCCCCGCGCCGCCGTTCATCAGGTCGGCCCCCGCACCGCCCACCAGCCGGTCATCGCCCGCGCCGCCGAACATCCGGTCGTCGCCATCCCCGCCCAACAGCCCGTCCTTGCCGGCTAGGCCCCGGATGACGTCGGTCCCGCCCAGCCCGCTCAGATTGTCGTCCAGCGCGCTCCCGGTCAGCGTATCGCCAAAGCCCGACCCTGCCAGCGCCTGAAATCCCTCGATCACGTCGCCCCGCGCATCGCCGCCCGAGGTCGCCCCGGTGCCAAGGTTGACGCTCACCGCCGTGGGCGAATCCCGGTACGACAGCTTGCCGCCCAGGTAACCGCCCTTGCCGATCAGGTGGTCCGCCCCCGCCCCGCCCTGCACCTCGCCGGAAAAGTTCGGGGCGGTGATGATGTCCCGCCCGGCCCCGCCGAAGAGATAGGCATAGGGCGATTCCGAGGTGATGATGTCATCGCCCTCGTCGCCATAGACATAGCTGTACTTCGCCGCCCCCGACTGGTTGTTCAGCCCGCCGTCCAGCGTGTCGTTGCCCTTGCCGCCGTGGATGATGTCCTGCCCGCGGCCGCCATAGACCAGATCGTCGCCGTCCCCGGCGTTGATGATGTCGTCCTCGGAATCCTGGATGTCGGCAACGGTGCCGGTGAGAAATCCGGTGAGTGTCCCGGTCCGATAATCGAGCACGTCCCGCCCCGAAGAGCCGGTAAATACGGTCATGGAAATAGTCTCCGTTAAAATGTAATGTCCCAAGGCTTACCACCCCGGCGCGTCAGATCAAGGGCCGTCGCATCCTCAGCGGATCACCTGCGGGCGATAGCGCACCTTGCTGCGCCGCTCGGCCGGCAGATGCCGGTTCAGGCGGCGGTTGATCAGCCCGAACAGCCCGACGATGCACAGCGTGACCAGGATGAAATAACCCGCAAGGATCGGATAGGGCAGGAAAGGGTTATAGGTCAGCTTGGCGATGTAATTCGCGTAATACAGCGCGTCGCCCCGCTGCTGCCAGGCCGGAAAGGCCGAGAAGAACACCAGCGTCGTGGCGTGAAACAGGAAGATCGCCTCATTCGTATAGGCCGGCCAGGCCAGGCGCAGCATGGTCGGCCAGACGATCCGCCGGAACCGCGGCCAGCCCGCCATGCCATAGGCATCCGCCGCCTCCACCTCGCCCTTGGGGATCGCCCGCAGCGCGCCATAGAAGATCTCGGCGGAATAGGCCGAGGTGTTCAGGAACAGCACGATCAGCGCCCCCAGCCAGGCGGCGGTGAAGAGGTCGAAGAAGGCATACTGGCTCTTCAGCGACAGGAAGAAAAAGTAGGCAAAGAAGAACTGGATGAACAGCGGCGAGCCACGGAAGACAAAGATGAACCACTCCGCCGGTTTGCGCAGCCAGGGGTTCGCCGTGCCCTTGGCGACGGCCAGGCCGGTCGCCAGGAAGAACCCGGCCAGCAGGGCGAGGCTGGCGAAATAGACGTTCCAGATCATCCCCGACCCGATCAGCACGAACTGATCGCAGAGGGTGAAATCGCTCTTCGGCAGCAACCGCTCGCCGATCCCGATCGACCGCAGCCCGTAAGCCTGAACCGTATCGAAACAACTCATTCCCGGCGCGTCCAAAGGAGGCGCCGCGTGCGCGAAAGCGGGTGCGCAGCACCCGCGTGCGGCACCCGGTCGAGGTCATGACCCAAACGCCGCGTGCGCGAAAGCGGGTGCAAAGCACCCGCGTGCGGCACCCGGTCAAGGTCTTCCTCCAACGCTCGCCTGCGCGAAAGCGGGTGCAAGGCACCCGCGTGCGGCACCCGGCCGAGGTCTTCACCCCTAGCGAAGGCCAAAGGGGAGGGCGCTCCGCCCTCGGTCAAAGGCGCGCCGCGCATATCGGATGAGCCCCTCACGCCGCCGCCTTCCGCTGCGCTTCGCCGCCCGTGGTGGCCTGCCCGTGGGTCAGCCGCCGCATGACCCGCTCCAGCGCGACCTCCGACACCTTGGTGAAGCCCAGGTAGAAGACCAGCAGGAACAGGAAATACCACATCCGCCAGTCGGGATGCGGATAATCCGTGAACTGCGCCGTCTTGGTCCCGCCCAGCGAGCGCGCCCAATAGACGATATCGTCGATCCCCAGCAGGAACAGCAGCGGCGTCGCCTTGATCAGCACCATCCACAGGTTCGACAGGCCGGGCAGGGCATAGACCCACATCTGCGGCACCAGCACCCGCCAGAAGGTCTGGCGCGGCGACATGCCATAGGCTTCGGCCGTCTCGAGCTGCGCATAGGGCACCGCCCGCATCCCGCCATACAGCACATTGGCCGCGAAGGCCCCGAAGACGATGGCGAAGGTGACCACCGCCAGGAAGAACCCATAGGTCTCATGCACCCATTCCGGGCTCGTCCCCAGCGGCAGCTTGGCCACCGGGCAGACCAGGAAATCGTTGCCCTGCCGGATCGGCTGGTCCCAGTCCGGGCAGAGCACCTTGTGGCGGATGTATTCGAACAGCTGGTCCAGCGCGATCACGAAGAACAGGAAAAAGGCGATGTCCGGCACGCCGCGCACCACGGCGATATAGGCCTTGCCCAGCCAGGACAGCGGCGCGAACCGCGCCCGCGCCGCCATCGCCCCGGCGAACCCGAAGGCCAGCGCCACCGGCGCCGTGACCGCCAGCAGCCCCAGCACCTTCAGGAAGGCGATATAAAACGACAGATGGACGCCCGTGGTCAGATAGCAGCTGAACCAGGCCAGTTGCCCAAGCGTGTCCGGAGCGGAGCAGTATGAGAACATCGGCCTCTACGGGGTCAGGGGCCGGGCGGCAATCGCCCGGCCCGAGGTCATCAGTAGGTCGCCACGCCGTCGCCGAACCACTTCTTCAGCAGCTCGTTCAGCGACCCATCCTCCTTCATCGAGGTGATCGCCGCATCGAACTTGCCCAGCAGTTCGCCGTCGCTCTGGCGCAGGCCCATGCCGACCCCGCCGCCCAGCGGCACCCGCTCACCCACGAAGACCAGCTCGCCGTTGCTCGCTTCGACGATCGGCAGCAGATAGTCGTAGTCGGCAAAGACCGCATCGGCCTCGCCATTGCGCACCGCCGCGATGGTCTCTTCCGGGGTCGCGAATTCCACCAGCGTCGCGCCGCTCTCGGCGATGAAGCCGGCCTGGATCGTCGCCGTCTGCGCCGAGACGATGCCGCCCTTCAGATCCACCCCGTCCGAGGCCGCGACATAGGCGGATTCGGTCGGCGGATAATAATCCTGGGTGAAGGAGATCACCTGCTTGCGTTCGTCGGTGATGCTCATCCCGGCGATGATCGTGTCATAGTTGCCGCTCACCAGGTTCGGAATGATCGAATCCCAGTCGTTCTTGACCCACTCGCAGGTCAGCTCGGCGCGCTTGCACAGCTCGTCGCCCATCTCGCGCTCGAACCCGTCGATCTCGCCCTTGTCGTTGACGAAGTTGTACGGAGGATAGGCGCCCTCGGTGCCCATGCGCACGGTCTTGCCTTCGGCAAGGGCCATGCCGCCCGCGAGGGCCAGCGCGGCGGCGCTCAGGATCAGCTTCTTCATTGGATACACTCCCTTTCTTGTCGTTGTCATACGCTGTGGGTCGCGGAGAGAAATCCGCGCAGCCGTTCCGATCTGGGCGCGCCGAACACCGCGTCCGGCGGGCCCTGTTCCTCGATCAGCCCCTGATGCAGAAAGACCACGTGGTCCGACACATCTGCGGCCAGTTTCATGTCATGGGTGACGATCAGCATCGTCCGCCCCTCGTTGGCCAGATCCTTGATGACCCTGACCACCTCCTGTTCCAGCTCCGGGTCCAGCGCGCTGGTCGGCTCGTCGAACAGCAGCGCCTGCGGCTCCATGCACAGCGCCCGCGCAATGGCGGCCCGCTGCTGCTGCCCGCCCGACAGCTGCGCCGGCCAGGCGTCGCATTTGTCGACGATCCCCACCTTGTCGAGATAGCCGCGCGCCGCCTTCTCCACCTCGTCGCGCGGACGGCCCAGCACGGTCAGCGGAGCCTCCATCACGTTCTGCAGGATGGTCATATGCGCCCACAGGTTGAACTGCTGGAACACCATGCTCAGGTTGGTCCGGATCCGCAGCACCTGCTTGGCGTCCGCCGGCCGCCGGCCGTGGCCCGTGCCCTTCCACCGCACCGGCTCGCCCCGGAACAGGATCTCGCCCTGCTGGCTGTCCTCCAGCAGGTTGGCGCAGCGCAGCAGTGTCGACTTGCCCGACCCCGACGATCCGATCAGCGAGACGACGTGGCCGGCGGGCGCGGTGATGTCGACGCCCTTCAGCACTTCGAGCGCTCCATAGCTCTTGTGCAGGTTCCGGATCTCGATGACGGGCGTGGTGTCTGACACGGCAGGTCCGAGGTTGTGGCGTTTGCTAATTGGTCACTAGGGCGGAATTCGGTTCATATTGCAATCGTCAATCCACCGCCAAATGCGCGGAAACCGTGCAGTTGACGGCAGGTCAGCCGCCCGATGCCGCCTTTTCGGGCCATATCCGCGCCCGACTGGACAACCGGGGGCGCGCGCGGCATGAAGCCCGCACGACCGGAGAACGCGCGCATGGACATCACCGCCCTCAGCGAAACCATCCTCGCTGGCGACCGCCGCGCCCTCGCGCGCGCGATCACGCTGGTGGAAAGCGCCCGCGCCGACCACCGCGAGGCCGCGGCCGAGCTGATCGGCCTGCTCGCCAGATCCGGCCGCGAGGCGCTGCGCATCGGCCTCTCCGGCACCCCCGGCGTCGGCAAGTCGACCTTCATCGAAGCCTTCGGCCTGATGCTGACGGGGCAGGGGCTGCGCGTCGCCGTGCTGGCCGTCGACCCCTCCAGCGCGCGCTCGGGCGGCTCGATCCTGGGCGACAAGACCCGGATGGATCACCTCGCCCGCGACCCCAATGCCTTCATCCGCCCCTCGCCCAGCCAGACCCACCTCGGCGGCGTCGCCCGCCGCACCCGCGAGGCGGTGGCGCTCTGCGAGGCCGCCGGCTATGACGTCGTGCTGATCGAGACGGTGGGCGTCGGCCAGTCCGAAACCGTGGTAGCCGAGATGTCCGACCTCTTCCTGCTGCTGCTCGCCCCCGCCGGCGGCGACGAGCTGCAGGGCGTCAAGCGCGGCATCATGGAGATGGCCGACCTCATCCTCGTCAACAAGGCCGACGGCGCGCTGAAGGACACCGCGACCCGCACCTGCGCCGATTACGCCGGTGCCCTGCGCCTGCTGCGCAAACGCCCTCAGGACCCGCCGGGCTTCCCCAAGGCGATGACCGTCTCGGCGATCGAGGAAACCGGGCTGGACAAGGCCTGGGCCGAGATGCAGGCGCTGGCCCACTGGCGCCGCGAACACGGCCACTTCGCCCGCCGCCGCGCCGAACAGGCCCGCGGCTGGTTCGTCCAGGAGGTCCGCCAGGCCCTGCTCGCCCGCCTCGAAACCCCCGAGGCCCGCGCCCTGATGGCCGCCCTCGGCGACCGCGTCGCGCAGGGCGAAACCGCCCCCGCCCTCGCCGCCGCCGAGGTCCTGGCCCAGCTGGACGCCCCACCGCCCAAGCGGTGACCCCCCCTCGCAGCGCGTTTCCCCTCTCCACCCACGCCCACCCCCAGACCAACGCGCCATCCCCTCTCCCCCCGGGGGAGAGGGTCAGGGTGAGGGGGCCTCTCCCCTCACGCCCACCCCAAGATCAACGCGCCATCCCCTCTCCCCCCGGGGGAGAGGGTTAGGGTGAGGGGGCCTCTCCCCTCACGCCCACCCCAGACCAACGCGCCATCCCCTCTCCCCCCGGGGGAGAGGGCCAGGGTGAGGGGGCCTCTCCCCCCGCGCCCACCCCAAGATCAACGCGCCATCCCCTCTCCCCCCGGGGGAGAGGCCAGGGTGAGGGGGCCTCTCCCCTCACGCCCACCCCCAGACCAACGCGCCATCCCCTCTCCCCCCGGGGGAGAGGGCC
>NZ_JBHSGI010000002.1:0-746646 GCF_042654245.1 Seohaeicola nanhaiensis | reverse complement strand
CAAGGAACAGGAGACACCCACGACATGGACAACACCCGCGCCGCCTTCACCCCTCCGGTATCGCTGCACAAAGTCCTGTCCCATGCCTGCATCCATTTCCCTCTCCGCCCTCGGCTGGTCCACGCCTGACGGCACCCCGCTTTTCTCCGACCTCACCCTGACCTTCGGCCCTGGCCGCACCGGCCTCGTCGGCCGCAACGGCGCGGGCAAGAGCACGCTGCTCCGCCTGATCGCCGGCCAGCTGCGTCCGGCCTCGGGGCAGGTCACCGTCACCGGCACCCTCGCCACGATGCGGCAGGAGGCGCTCCAGCGCCCGCACGACACCATCGCCGACCTCTTCGATGTCCGCGCCGCGCTCGACCGCCTCGACCGGGCCGAGGCCGGAACGGCGACGCCCGACGACCTGGCCCGCGCCGACTGGACGCTGCCCGCCCGGATCGACGCCGCGCTTGCCCGATGCGGCCTGCAGGCCGTCCCAAAGACCCCGCTTCCCACGCTCTCCGGCGGACAGCGCAGCCGGGCCGCCCTCGCCGCGCTGCTGCTGGCCGAACCCGATATCCTCCTGCTCGACGAGCCCACCAACAACCTCGACCGCGCCGGCCGCCGCGCGGTGATCGACCTGATCCGCGGCTGGACCGGCACCGCCATCGTCGCCAGCCACGACCGCGAGCTGTTGGAAGAGATGGACGCCATCGTCGAACTCACCTCCCTCGGCGCCACCCGCTACGGCGGCAACTACACTGCCTACCGCCAGCAGAAAGAGACCGAGCTCGACGCCGCCACCCACGACCTCCACCACGCCGAGAAGGCCCGCGCCGAGGCCGCCCGCCGCGCCCGGCAGGCGACCGAGCGCAAGGCCCGCAAGGACAGCGCCGGCCGCAAGGCCCGCGCGAAAGGCGACAAGCCGAAACTCCTCATGGACGCCGCAAGGGAACGGGCCGAGGCCTCGGACGGTGCCGGTGCCCACCTGCGCGAGGCCCGCCGCGCCGCCGCCGAAGCGAGCCTCGACGCGGCCCGCGAGAAACTGGAGGTGCTCCAGCCAATCCATATGGACATCGCCCCGACCGGCCTGCCGCCAGGCCGGACCGTCCTGCGCCTCGACCATGTGAGTGGCGGCCACGACCCGCACCACCCGGTGATCCGCGACCTGTCGCTCACCGTCACCGGCCCCGAACGGATCGTCATCGACGGCCCGAACGGCAGCGGCAAGACGACGCTGCTGAACCTGATCACCGGCCGTCTCGCCCCGCAGGGCGGCCAGGTTGATCTCCCGGTCACCCATGCCCTGCTCGACCAGCACGTCACCCTGCTCGACCCCGGCCAGACCCTGCGCGAGAATTTCCTGACCGTGAACCCCGCCACCACGCCGCACACCGCCCATGCCGCGCTGGCCCGCTTCGGCTTCCGCGCCGGTGATGCCCTGCGCCGCGCGGGCGACCTCAGCGGCGGCGAACGGCTGCGTGCGGGCCTTGCCTGCGCCCTCGGCGGCACTCCGCCCCCCGCGCTGCTGATCCTGGACGAGCCGACCAACCACCTCGATCTCTACGGCATCGCCGCGCTCGAATCCGCGCTCGCCGCCTATGACGGCGCGATCCTGGCCGCCAGCCACGATCCGGCCTTCCGCCACTCGCTGAAACCTGACAGGGTGATCGCGCTCGGGGCATGACGCGGTGCGCCCCGCACCCCCTTGACCCCCGGCCCGATTCCCCCTAAAGGCAGCAGACCTATTTCCGGGCGCGGCCTATGGCGGCGCCTGTTTACGTTGCACTGGGCCTGCCGGCCCGCAGAAGACCCAGAGGATGATCCCATGTCGCGCGTCTGCGAACTGACCGGAAAAGGCCCGATGTCGGGCAACAATGTGAGCCATGCCAACAACAAGACCCGTCGCCGGTTCCTCCCGAACCTGAACGACGTGTCGCTGGTCTCGGAAACCCTGGGCCGCGTCGTCAAGCTCCGGGTCTCGGCCGCCGCCCTGCGCAGCGTCGACCACCGCGGCGGCATCGACGCCTTCCTGAAAAAGGCCAAGGACGAGGAACTCTCGCCCCGCGCGCTGAAGGTCAAGAAAGAGATCGCCAAGGCCGGCACCGCCGAGGCCGCAGCCGAGTAATCTCCGTTCCTTCGGAAACGATCCGCAGCCCCGCCCTCCGGCGGGGCTTTTGCGCTTTCGGGCGCCCCCTGTGCCGCCTATATCCGCGGCACAACCCCCGAACGGAGCGGATGACATGACCCTGAAACACATCGCCCTCGCCGCGCTCGCCGCCGTGACCCTCGCTTTCCCGGCCCTCGCAGGCGAGATCGAGGTGCGCGACGCCTATGCCCGCGCCGCCTCTCCCGCCGCCAAGGCCGGTGCGATCTTCATGACGCTGGCCAATACCGGCACCCGGGACGACCGCCTGCTCGCGGTCGCCTCGGACGTGGCGCAGAAGGTCGAGCTGCACACGCATGTCCAAAGCGGCGACGGCATCATGAAGATGACCGCCATCGAGGGTGGCATCGACCTCCCCGCCGGTGCGACCCACGCGCTGGAACGCGGCGGCGATCACGTCATGCTGATGGGCCTGACCCGCAGCCTCGCACAGGACGACACCGTCACGCTCACGCTGACCTTCGAACACGCGGGCGAGATCTCCGTCGACGTCCCCGTCGACCTCACCCGCTAACGGCGCAGCATCTCCGCCACCCAGGCCGGCACCACCTCGCTCGCCTTGCCCAGCCGCGTCTCGGCGAAATCCGAGACGACGGCCGAGGGTTCCAGGTTCAGCTCGACCGTATGCGCCCCCGCCGCCGCCGCCTCCTGCACGAAGGCCGCAGCCGGATAGACCTGCCCCGAGGTGCCGATGGCGACAAAGACGGTCGCCTCTGCCAGATGGCCGTAAATGCGGTCCATGTGATAGGGCATCTCGCCGAACCACACCACATCCGGCCGCGCCGCCGGAGCATCGCAGGCCGGACAGCACTCGCCTGCCGCCATCTCGTCCGGCGCGTCCCAGCGGTGGCCGCAGTTGCCGCACAGCGCCCGCGCCAGTTCGCCATGCATGTGGATCACGTCCCGCGCGCCGCCCGCCTCGTGCAGGGCGTCGACATTCTGCGTCACGATCACCACATCGCCCGGCCAGTCGCGCTGCAACAAGGCCAGCGCGCGATGCGCCGCATTGGGCCGCGCCGCCTTCGCCGCCACGCGGCGCATGTTGTAAAAGGCCTGCACCCGCCCCGGATCCCGCGCAAAGCCCTCGGGCGTCGCCACATCCTCCAGCCGCACCTGGCTCCACAGCCCGCCCTTGTCGCGGAAGGTGCCCATGCCGCTTTCGGCCGAAATCCCGGCCCCGGTCAGGATCACGATCTTGGTCACGCCCGCCCCCTGGTCTAAACTTGCAGGCGACCCTATCGCGGAGCCGCGCGCCATGCCCAGAAAAATCCTCGCTGTCTGCCTCGGCAACATCTGCCGCTCGCCCGCCGCCGAGGCGGTGCTGCGCGCCCTGCTGCCGGACGATGAAATCGACAGCGCCGGCACCTCCAACTGGCACGTGGGCGAACCGCCCCATCCGCCGATGATCCGCGCCGCCCGCGCGCGCGGCTATGACCTCGCTCCACTGCGAGCCCGCCAGTTCGCCAGCGCCGACTTCGCCCGCTTCGACCTGATCCTTGCGATGGACGCCCGCAACCTCAGCGACATCGAGGCGCTGCGCCCGGCGGGCAACACAACCCCGGTGCGTCTGTTCACCGACTACGCCCCCGACACCGGCGCCGACCAAGTGCCCGATCCCTATTACACCGGAGACTACGACGGCGCGCTCGACCTGATCGAAGCCGCCGCGCGGGGCCTCGCCCGCCAGCCGGATTAAGCAAACCCGAATTCAGCCCTCGATTACCCGCAGCTGTCCCGCCAGCCAGGGCAGCCGCGCCACCGCCGGGTCGATCATCTGGCTGCGCACCAGCCGCCGCACCGTCTGCGCCACGTCGCGCGGCACCGTGTCGGCCCAGTCGGCCCCGGCGAACAATGAGATGGTGCGCGCGGCCTCGGGAAAGGGCAGGGGATGCGCCTCCAGCTCGTCATGAAACCGGATCGCCCGCATATAGCCCAGCGGCGTGGTGATCGCCCAGCCGATCCGCCGCGCCACCATCGCCATCAGCGCCAGGTGGCTGCCGATCTGGAACCGGTCGTCGAACTCGACCTTCTGGCGCGCCAGATGCGCTTCGATCTGCTGGCTGATCAGCTGCTCGCGGCTGTAGCGCAGAAAGGGCAGGGGCCGCAGCGACTCCAGCGCGTCGCCCGTCCCCACCGTCCCGCGCGGCGCCACCAGGATGAAGGGATCCTGCACCAGCGGATATTCGATCACCCCGTCGCGCAGCTTTCCCGTGCTCGCCGCAATCGCGATATGCAGGCTGCGCGCTTCCATCGCATCGCTGATCTCAAGGCTCGGCGCCGTGATCAGCTTGAAGCGGCAGCGCGTCATGCTCTCGGCCAGGATCGTCACCAGCCGCGGCGTCAGGTCGTTGTCGAAATCGTCGATCAGCCCGATCGACAGCTGGCTCAGATGGGTCAGATCCACCACCGACAGCTCGCTCTGCGCCAGCCGCAGCTCGCCCAGTGCCGCCTCGGTGCGCGCCAGGAAACTGCGACCCGCCGGCGTCACCACCATCGGCCGGCGCGTATGGTCCACCAGCGCCGTCCCCAGCGCGGCCTCCAGGTTCTTCAGCTGCTGGCTCACGGCCGGCTGGCTCAGCCCGGTCATCTCGGCCGCCTGCGCAACCGAACCGGTGCGTGCCAGCGCGGCAAAGACCTCCAGCCCGCGCAGGCTCACGCCCTTGAGCAGCATCGCCCGACCTCCCGACAGTTTCGCCTTTTGTGAAACTGCGGGGCTAGACGGTCAAGCTCACTTGCACAGCTTTTCGGCCTCGTTGCCGAAATCCGACCAGCGTTTCCAGAACTCGGCATGCGAGGTCCGGTCCGATTGCCGGATCTCCTGCGCCCGGTGCGGATCGGCGAAGAAACTCGCCCCCAGCCGCTGGTCGCTGCCCGACAGCCGCGCATCCGCCACCGCCTGCACGCAGCCACAGCTCTGGCGTGTCGCGCCCTTGCGCCCGGCCTGCAGGCAGGCCGACAGGATCGGACCGCTGGTCGCCACCACCCGGGTCGAGCCGCTGTGCGACCGGTTTCCGCCGCCGCAGGACGCCACCAGCGTCAGCGCCAGTGCCGCAAATACCATCCGTTTCATTGTTCCGCCTCTGCCCGGGTCCGGGGGCGCGCCCCCTGCCGCAGGTCTCTGCCTGGTTTTGCGCGACTATGCCGCAAGCCGCGCACGGTTTCAACAAACCCCGCGCTGGCCGTCCCCCGCTCACGCCGCCCCGGACAGGCAAAAACCCTTGGCAGAGTGGCGGCGATGTATCACTGTTCCCGCGCGCGGTGTTCCTCTCTCGGGGGAGGCCGGTCAATTCATTGATTGTCCCATTTTTGCGACGGCCCCGCCTCCCTGCATCGCGCGCCTGTTGGTTCATTTAAACTCGGAGTTTTTCCCATGGCCCTTCGTTTCACCGGTACCACCTCGTCCGGCATTATTGCCGACTCCAACAATGACACCTGGATCACCTACCAGACCCAGAACGTCTCTGCCGCCGTCGATGCCGTCAACTTCAGCACCTTCGACAACATCGAATACTTCCTTCAGGGCCATGTCTTCGCCGGCGACGGCGGAATCGTCGCCGCGAACGGGGCGAGCAATGTCGACATCGTGATCGGCCTTGGCGCCTCGATCAACGCGGGTGTCGACGGGATCGAACTCCTCTGCGATTCAGTAGCCGACTCAAGCCATGATATCGTCAACCACGGCACCATCTCCGCGATGGCCGGCGAAGGCGTCGACGTGCGTGCCCGCTTCTCGAGCCTGACAAATATCGGTGTGATCAGCGCGGCGAATTTCGGCGTCTTTTTCAACGGCGATTCCAACGACGTCATCAACCACGGCACCATCGATGCCGAAGCCACCGGCATCTTGATCGACGGCGACTATGGCACCATCGTCAATTTCGGTGCGATGAATGCCCTCGGTACGGTCGGCCTCGATATCTCGGGCGACTTCGGGACGATAAAGAACTTCGGCACCGTGGTCGCCGATTCCGTCGCCATCGATCTCGGCGGAAGCGGCCGCATCGCCAACAGCGGTACCGCAAACGCCGGGATCGGCATCCGCGCCATTTCCTTCGTGGACGCGACAACCGACGCTTTCAGGATCTTGAACTCAGGCAGCGTCCTGGCCGAAAGCTACGGTGTCTATCTCTCGGGCGGAGCCGAAGACACCTTCATCCTGCGCAACTCCGGCGAGATCCGTGTGCAGGATGTCGACGGCGCGGCAATTCTCGGCAGTGGCAGCGGGGACGTCATCCGCAATTCCGGCATCCTCGAGGGCAACGTCAGGCTCGGTGCCGGCAACGACAGCTACTTCGGCGGCGAGGGTACGCTGCTCGGCCTCCTCGACGGCGGCGATGGCGATGACACGCTTCTGGGCGGCCAGGCAGACGACGACATGTTCGGCAACTCCGGCGGGGACACCCTCACCGGGCGAGCCGGCGACGATGCGCTGAACGGCGGCGGCGGCAGCGACGTCCTGCACGGCAACCGCGGCGATGACACGCTGCTGGGCGGGGCCGGCGCCGACTGGCTCTCGGGCGGTCAGGACGACGACACCCTGACCGGCGGAAGCCAGCCCGACCGCTTCGTCTTCATCCGCAATTCCGGCGATGACACTATCACCGATTTCGAGAACGGTCTCGACAAGATCGACCTCACCGCCTTCGGCCTGCGCACAAACCTCTACGGCAGCGTGGTCGCGCCGGCGCTGATCAAGGCCGGGCCGGATGTCTTCCTCGATCTCACCGCGCTGGGCGGTCACGGATCGATCCTCATCAAGGACACCGCCTTCAATCTGATCGACGGCTTCGACTTCATCCTCTGAGCGCGCCTCAGGGTTCCACCGCGAACCCCTCCGGCACCGCCTCCTCCGAGGGGGCGGTTGTGACCGCCGCGACCGCTGCCCGCTCGGGCCCGTGGTGCATCAGCCGCACCATGTCGGCCACCAGTTCGCCCCGCCCGGCGAGCAGCGCCTCGACCGACCCGTCGGGCGCGTTGCGCACCCAGCCGCGCAGGCCCAGCCGCTCGGCCTCGCGCCGCGTCCAGGCGCGGAACCAGACGCCCTGCACCCGGCCCGTCACCCGCACCCGCAGCACGACCTCACGCCCCATTGACCAAGCTCCATTTCCGCATCATATGCCCTGAATCATGACCGATCTCGCCCACATCCGCAATTTCTCCATCGTCGCCCACATCGACCACGGGAAATCCACGCTTGCCGACCGCCTGATCCAGGAGACCGGCACCGTCGCCACGCGCGACATGAAAGAGCAGTTGCTCGACGCGATGGACATCGAGCGCGAGCGCGGGATCACCATCAAGGCCAACACGGTCCGCATCGACTATACCGCCGACAACGGCGAGAAATACGTCCTCAACCTGATCGACACCCCCGGCCACGTCGACTTCGCCTACGAGGTCTCCCGCTCGATGCGCGCCGTCGAAGGCTCGCTGCTGGTGGTGGACAGCACCCAGGGCGTCGAGGCGCAGACGCTGGCCAACGTCTACCAGGCCATCGACGCCAACCACGAGATCGTGCCGATCCTCAACAAGATCGACCTGCCCGCCTCGGAACCCGAGCGCGTGAAGGAACAGATCGAGGACGTCATCGGCATCGACGCCTCGGGCGCCATCCTCGTCTCGGCGAAAACCGGCGTCGGCATCCACGAAACGCTCGAGGCCATCGTTCACCACCTTCCCGCCCCCAAGGGCGACCGCACCGCGCCGCTCAAGGCGATGCTGGTGGACAGCTGGTACGACAGCTACCTCGGCGTCATCGTCCTCGTCCGCATCATGGACGGCGTGCTGAAAAAGGGCGACCGCATCACCATGATGCAGAACGGCTCGATCCACCAGGTCGACCGCATCGGCGTCTTCCGCCCGCAGATGGCCGAGATCGCCGAACTCGGCCCCGGCGAGATCGGCTTCCTCACCGCCTCGATCAAGCAGGTCCGCGACACCCGCGTCGGCGACACCATCACGCACGAGAAGAAGGGCGCCGACAAGGCGCTCCCGGGCTTCAAGCCCTCGATCCCCGTCGTCTTCTGCGGCCTCTTCCCGGTCGATGCCAACGACTTCGAGGACCTGCGCGACAGCATCGAGAAACTCGCCCTCAACGACGCCTCCTTCTCCTTCGAGATGGAGACCTCGGCGGCGCTGGGCTTCGGCTTCCGCTGCGGCTTCCTCGGCCTGCTGCACCTCGAAGTCGTCCGCGACCGGCTCGAACGCGAATTCGACATCGACCTCATCACCACCGCGCCCTCCGTGGTCTATCACGTCTACATGCGCGACGGCACGATGCGCGAGCTGCACAACCCCGCCGACATGCCCGACATGACGCTGGTCGACCACCTGGAAGAACCGCGGATCAAGGCCACCATCCTCGTGCCCGACGAATACCTCGGCGACGTGCTCAAGCTCTGCCAGGACCGCCGCGGCATCCAGTCCGACCTCACCTACGCCGGCTCGCGCGCCATGGTCGTCTATGACCTGCCGCTGAACGAGGTCGTCTTCGACTTCTACGACCGCCTGAAATCGGTGACCAAGGGCTATGCCAGCTTCGACTATTCGCTGACCGGCTACCGCGAGGACAACCTCGTCAAGATGTCGATCCTGGTGAACGACGAACCCGTCGACGCGCTCTCGATGATGGTCCACCGCGACCGCGCCGAAATGCGCGGCCGGGCGATGGTCGAGAAACTCAAGGACCTGATCCCCCGCCACATGTTCAAGATCCCGATCCAGGCCGCCATCGGCGGCAAGGTCATCGCCCGCGAGACGCTGTCCGCCCTGCGCAAGGACGTGACCGCGAAATGCTACGGCGGCGACGCCACGCGGAAACGCAAGCTGCTCGACAAGCAGAAGGCCGGCAAGAAGAAGATGCGCCAGTTCGGGAAGGTGGAAATCCCGCAGGAAGCGTTCATTTCCGCGCTCAAGATGGACAGCTGACGTAGGGTGCGTGCTCGCCACGCACCATTCCACCCCCCGTAGGGTGCGTGCTCGCCACGCACCGCCGTCCCACCCCCCGTAGGGTGCGTGCTCGCCACGCACCATCCCAACGCTCCCCCGCTCCGCCATCGGTGCGTGACAAGCACGCACCCTACCGCCAATGGATCGACGAATACGGCCAGTCCTCGGGGCGGTCGACCAACCCGTGCCTGACCGGGTTCACCCAGCAATACTTCAGATGCGCGGTAAAATCCGCCTCATCGCGCAGATGGTGCTCCCAATACCGCCGCTGCCAGATGCCACGCTCTCCGCGTTTTGCGTGACTCTCCCGCCGCGCGCCAATCGGAAGCCCCCGCGAGAACCGGCTTTTGATAAGCCGCCATCGCGTCGGATAATCCCGGTCGCCCGTTGGTAAATCCCAGATGCAATGCAGATGATCCGGCAGGACCACCCAGGCCGAAATGCCAAAAGGCCGCTCGTCCCGCGTCAGCCGCACCGCCTCCCGCAACCGCGCGATCTCCTCGGTCAGCAGCGACGAGCCGCGATCCGCCAAGGCAACGGTAAAGAAGATGCTGGCCCCGGTGACCTCCGGGCGTCGATAGTTGGGCATGCCGCAGGGTGGCACGGGATTGGTTGCGGTTCGGTTAGCGGGCGAGGGGCATTTGCGGTGCGTGGCAAGCACGCACCCTACGGCCACGCTGTAAAACCGTCCCGCAAGCTGTCCCGAAGCGCTCCGGTGACTGCCCAGGCAGACGCTGTCCGTTGCGAACTGAACTTAATTCATGACAATTGGCCGATGATCAGTTTCATTGTGTTAGGCAGCGTGCGATTCCTTGGATGGGATTTACTATCTCCAAGCTTGTGCCATGGGGCTAAATGATGGACAAAAAAGACCTTTCACGAAGTGTCCCGGATCGGCTGTATAAATATCGGAGTGATTTATCAAGTTTTACTTTAGACGTTATTGATCGCAGTATTAGATATGGAGAGGTGTTTTTCTCGAAGTGCTCTGAATTGAATGACCCATTTGATAATCTTGCTGCGATCGAAGACTCGTCGATCAAGGATGTGCTGGCGCTACAGAGGAAGTATTTTGGAACGAAGCCGGTGATTTCGAAGAGAAGATTTGCGGAGCTTCGAGGTCAGCCTGCTAAGAAGAAGTCGGAACTCACTGCCCTTAAGCCTTCAGTCCAGATGGCTAAGGTCGAAATTTATTCGGTGAGAAAAACTCTTCAACTTCAAAAAGACAATGGTGCAATAGCATGCTACTCCGCTAAGCGATGTAATCTACCTATGTGGGCCCACTACGCAAATGCGGGAAAAGGGCTGGTGTTGGCATATCGCTACACTGAAAAATTCTATAAATTCCTAGACACTCCAGTTCCATTCCCTGTGGCATACTGCGACCGCCGCACAAAGTTGACAACTTTAGATGTTATACACTTCTCAAATCAGGATAAAAAAACTGTAGAGGGTGGCGATTCCGCCGCGAATAAATGCTTCAAAAGCATTTTCTTCGAAAAATCAAGTGACTGGTCCTATGAGGATGAGTGGCGCTTTGTCTTGGATAGGGGTGATCATGGATATCGAAAAGTACATTGTTTGGAGCTTTCGGAGATCATTTTCGGTCCTTTTGCCTCTTGCGCCTTTGTTCAGAGCGTGAATGAGGTAGTTCATGGGGCGGTTCCATTACTTAGAACTGCGCTCGACAAGTCGGAATTTGATCTATTCGAAACTCCGTTAGGTTCAAATTAATAACTGTTGCGTGGGCAATCTGCCCACCCCTGTCTACCACCACCCCCACTCCCCACGGAACCCACCCCCACCCCCCACCGTTCTCCCCCAAAGGAGAACGCCCGATGCCCGCACCCGCCCCGCGCCCCGACCGCGCCGCCGACCTCGCCCGGGCTGAAAAACTCGCCCGTCTCCTCGACACCCGCTGGGGCATCCCCGGCACGCCGCTCCGCTTCGGCTTCGACTCCGTGGTCGGCCTGATCCCCGGGGTCGGCGATACGCTGATGCTGCTGCCCTCGCTCTGGATCATGCACACGGCGTACCGCCATGGTGCCCCGGCGGGCACGCTGGTGCGGATGGCCGGCAACGCCGGTCTCGACTGGGTGCTTGGCTCGGTCCCGCTGGTCGGCGACGTCTTCGACCTGTTCTTCAAATCCCACCGCCGCAACGCCGCCCTGCTGCGCCGCGTTCTGCAATCGTAACCGCCCTCGACAGGGCGCCGCATCACCCTACCTTCCCCCTCGCGCATCCTGCGCCAACGGGAGGATCCCTCATGAAATATCTGCTTGCCGCCGTTGCGGCCACGCTGATCGCCGTGCCCGCCTGGGCCAATCACTGCCCGGCCGACATGGCCAAGATCGACGAAGCCCTGAAAACCGCGACCCTGTCCGAGGCCGACATGGCCAAGGTCAAGGAGCGGCGCGCAAAAGGCGAGGAAGAGCACAAGGCCGGCAACCACGCTGCCTCGGTCGAGACGCTGGGCGAAGCGATGAAGATGCTGGGGATGTAGCCCCGGACGGCCAACGGGACGCAACTGCGCCCCGTTGGTTCCTGACGATCAGAACAGCCCTTCGTCGCCGTTCTCTTCTTCCGCGATCTTGTCCGCCGCGACCACCGCACCGGCGCCCACCAGCGGGCCACAGGCCGAGAGTCCGGTCACGCCGGTCAGCAGAGCGATGGCAATCCATGTCTTCCAGGTCATGAGAGTATCTCCTTTGGGGTGAATTGCTGACTCAACCCCGCCGCGCCCCGCCGGTTCCCGTGGCACCATCCGCCCGGCACGGAACCGCCAGCCCCTGCGATACGTTTTCCCGTCAGGACACCACACCAAAGGGAGACCTTACATGCGTTACTGGCTCACCCATCTGATCTGTGCGCTGACCATCCTCTGCCTGGCCGGAGCCGCGCTGGTCGCCGCCTTTGTGCTCGGCTACTACACCTGGCCCGCCTTCGTGATCTCCGCGGTCATCGGCCTCGCCCTCGGCCTGCCGCTCGGCTGGTGGATCACCCGACTGATCAAGAAGGACGATCCGAACTGGCGCGCCCGCCGTCCGGCTTGAACCGGACAAGTCCGAGGATTAAGGCGGGTCCATGCTCGCCTTCATCCTTCACCTGTTTATCATCCTTCACCTGTTTATCGGCGCCACCCTTGCGGGAGTATTTATCGTGATCGCTCTGGTCGCGGGCCTTGTCACGGGGTGGGTGCTGGCGGGATGCGTCATTGCGGGGCTGATCCTCGCCTGGCCCCTGTCCCGGATGCTGGCGCGCACCCTTGGGGGCTGACACGCGACGTCTGCGCGTTTTCCCGCCGCAAGCATCTGATCGCAAACCCCCTTCCGGCTTATCCCGAATCTCCCCACAGAACGATCCCCCGGAATCTGCGCCCCACTCCGATTTTTGGTTTGCGCGACTCAGGTCCTCTTGCCACCCTGACCTTACCGCAACGGGTTTTCGAACCCCGAGCGGGGCGCAAGACCTCCTCGACCGCGCAGGCCGTAGCCCGTCTTCGGACCCTGGGACCGGCTCTGACGGAACAGGGACATGCGCCGGAACCCGGGGTCCTCGGACCTGGGCGTTCAGGCGGATGTCAAACGGGTCAGGCGCGTCGCAACCGGCTTCGGCCGGGGGTGACGGCGGGGGATCTCCGGATCGCCCGTGTGGGCCGCATCTCCCTCTGGGGGGAGAGGTTCAGGAAGGCGTCAGGCGATGCAAAGGACCGCGTCCGAGCACCTGGCGCCTTTTCCTTTTGGGCGGCCGTCTCAAGGGGTCTCCGGATCATCTGCCGCTAAACTTCCCGATTTCACGCCATCCGCCCCTTTGCCGCGCCAGAAAACGCGAAACCCGGCTGCCAGAGGCATCCGGGTTTCTGTCAGCGTCAAGCTGATGCATCCGCGTCCATGCACCTGTGCTCATCCTATATGGGGCCGGGCAGGGAATCAACCAAATCTGGTAGCTTACGCATGATTATAGAGGGCGGAGCGCCAGATCGCCTATATCTGGTGCCGTTCCTGACTGTCAGATCGCTTCCAGATCGCTGTCATGCTGGTCGCGTTGCAGGCTGGCCAGGATCACCAGCCCGAGCATCAGGGCAAAGCCGCCCCAGCATCCCGCGACATACCAGCCCAGCGTCGACCACAGGCTGGCGCCCTGCGCGGCAAGCGCATAGACCCCTCCCATAAGCCCCGCCGCCAGCGAAGACATAAGATAGCCCGTCATATCCCTGCTCCCTTTTTTCCGAGAGTAAGAGAATCCTCCGAAGAAATCTTGTCCAATTTTAGACAGAACGACCGGATTTGTGTCAAAAATGTGACATCACTGCGGCGCAGCGTCCAGAAAGGCCCGGACCGAGGCCTCGAATTCCCGCGGTTTCTCCGCGTGCAGCCAGTGCCCGGCCCCCGGAATCTTGGCAAATCGTGCGCGGGGAAACCGGGCGCGGATCGTCTCGCGATGCTCGGGCCCGACATAGTCCGACTCGGCGCCGGTCAGGAACAGCGCTGGCCCGTCCCAGCTGGCCGCGGTTTCGGGAAAGCCCATGATATCGGGCATCGCGCGCTCCAGCGTGTCCAGGTTCAGCTTCCACCGCTTGCCCGCAATATCCAGCGACTGGGTGAAAAAGCTCTGCAATGTCGGGCCAACGCCCAATTCTGCCAGCTGCGCCTCGGCCTCCGAACGGCGCGTCACCTGCCCCAGATCGACCGCCCGCATGGCGTGGATATAGGGCAGCTGGCTGTGCGTGTAGGTCACCGGCGCGATATCGGCGACCACCAGCCGCCGCAGCACCCCGGGATGCGTCAGAGCCAGCATCATCGCCGCCTTGCCGCCCATGGAATGGCCCACCAGATCGGCGGGCCGCCCCAGCGCGCCCATCACCTCGGCCAGATCCTCGGCCATCTCGGGATAGCTGTGCGTCTCGGTCCAGGCACTGTCACCGTGGTTGCGCATGTCCACCGCGATCACTTGGCGGCTGTCCGCCAGCCGCCGCGCGATGACGCCCCAGTTGCGCCCCGAGCCATAAAGGCCATGGGCGATGACGACGGGGGGCTTCTCGGTCTCGGTGCCGTGGACGATGCGGTTCAGCATATCCGCGTGATAACGAAACCACACCCGCGCGGCCAGCCCCATTGAGGCGCGCCGCGCCCCCCGCTAGATTGCCACGGCAACGGAGAATCCCCGGTGAGCAACAGCGAAACCCTCGACGCGCAGATCGACGAAATCCGCCTGCTGATGCGCAAGAAGCTCGGCGTGAAGGGGCGCACCTTCGGCGCCGCCCTGACCCGCGCCCGGCGTCGTCTGCCCAAGTCCCTGCGCGCCGAAGGCCAGGTGCTGGCGGCGGCGCTGCCCATGAAGGACCACCCGAAACTCGGCCGCACGCTCGATCACGCCCGTCTCACCCAGGCGGCCGGCGCCCTGCGCGATCACCTCGCCGGCATCGACCTCGCCGAACGCCGCAAGACGCTGGCGCTGTCGATCCTCGGCTCGATCGCCTTCAACCTTCTGCTGGTGCTGGTGATCGCCGTGACGGTCTACTACTGGCAATCGGCCGCCTGAGCAGCACGTCGCGGTATTCCAGCGTGACCGTGACAAAGCTGACGTACAGCAGCAGATACCACGATCCCATCTTGGCCAGACTGGCCCAGTGCTGGCCGGCATTGCCCGCATAGACCCAGGTGCCGGTCCCGGTGCCGACATTCTCGGCGATCCACAGGAACAGGCTCGACAGGAAGGCCGCCAGCACCATCGGCATCCAGTAGGTCCGCGCGCCGATGGTGAACCAGATCCGCGTCCGCCCGAACAGCAGCACCGTCGCCGCGAACAGCCCCAGCCGGATGTCAGGCAGGAAGTGATGCGCGAAGAAGTTGACGTAGATCCCGACGGCCAGCAGCAGCGTGGTCCAGAACGGCGGATAGGGGGCAAAGCGCATGTCGAAGATGCGGATCACCCGCGCCATGTAGCTGCCCACGGCCGCATACATGAACCCCGAGAACATCGGGATGCCGAAGATCTTCAGCACCCCCGCCTCGGGATAGGCCCAGCTCCCGGCCGAGACCTTGAAGATCTCCATCGCTGTCCCGGTCAGGTGGAACAGCAGGATCACCCGCGCCTCGCGCCAGGTCTCCAGCTTCAGCGCGAGGAAGACAACCTGCAGCCCCACCGCCCAGACCACCAGCGCATCATAGCGCGCCACCGGCCAGTCGGGCTGCCAGACCGCCTTGGTCGCCAGTATCCCCGCCAGCAGCAGAACGCCGAACAGACAGGCCCAGGCCTGCTTGAGGCCGAACATGACGAATTCGACCAGCCAGAACGGCAGCCACCCCCGCGCCCAGTCGCCAAGGGCCCGCTCGAGCGAGCGGGTATTCGACGGATGCGGGGTCACGCGATCCGCGCCCAGCCGCCCGCGTCCAGCGACAGGCCGATCCGGCCGGGATCGTGGCGCAGGATGAGGCTCAGGACCTTCGAGAGCCGTCTTGCCTCATCCCCGGCCGACATTACAGCGTCGGATACAGCGGGAACCGTGCGCACAGCGTCTCGACCTGGGCCTTCACCCGGGCCTCGACCTCGGCATTGCCCTCGTCCCCGTTCGCCGACAGACCGTCGACCACCTCGACGATCAGCCGGGCGATCTCGCGGAACTCGGCCTCGCCGAAGCCGCGCGTGGTGCCGGCGGGCGTGCCGAGGCGGATACCGCTCGTCACGAACGGCTTTTCCGGATCGAACGGCACGCCATTCTTGTTGCAGGTGATATGGGCGCGCCCCAGCGCGGCCTCGGCGGCCTTGCCGGTCACCTTCTTCGGCCGCAGGTCGGCCAGCATCAGGTGGTTGTCGGTGCCGCCCGACACGATGTCGATGCCGCCCTTCATCAGCTCGTCCGCCATCGCCTGTGCGTTCTTCACCACCTGCGCGGCATAGCTCTTGAACGACGGCTCCAGCGCCTCGCCGAAGGCGACCGCCTTGGCGGCGATCACATGCATCAGCGGGCCGCCCTGCAACCCCGGGAACACGGCCGAATTTACCTTCTTCGCGATATCCTCGTCATTGGTCAGGATCATCCCGCCGCGCGGGCCGCGCAGCGACTTGTGCGTCGTCGTCGTGACGACATGCGCATGGGGCAGGGGCGAGGGGTGCTGCCCGCCGGCCACCAGCCCGGCGATATGTGCCATGTCCACCATCAGGTAGGCGCCCACCTCGTCCGCGATCTTGCGGAAGGCGGCCCAGTCCCAGACGCGGCTATAGGCGGTGCCCCCGGCCAGGATCAGCTTGGGCTTGGTCTCCAGCGCCTTTTCGCGCACCGCTTCCATGTCCAGGATCTGATCCTGCGCGCGCACGCCATAGGACACCACGTTGAACCACTTGCCCGACATGTTGACCGGCGAGCCATGCGTCAGGTGCCCGCCCGAGTTCAGATCGAGCCCCATGAAGGTGTCTCCGGGCTTCAGCAGCGCCAGGAACACCGCCTGGTTCATCTGCGACCCCGAGTTCGGCTGCACGTTGGCGAACTTGCAGTCGAACAGCTGCTTCGCCCGCTCGATCGCCAGCGTCTCGGCCACGTCGACATACTGGCATCCGCCGTAATAGCGCTTGCCCGGATAGCCTTCGGCATATTTGTTCGTCATCACCGAGCCCTGCGCCTGAAGCACGGCCAGCGACACGATGTTCTCCGACGCGATCAGCTCGATCTCGTCGCGCTGGCGGCCGAGTTCGTCGGTGATGGCGCCAAAGATCTCGGGGTCGCGGCTGGCGAGGGTTTCGGTGAAAAATCCGGCGTCACGGTGGGGCGCGTTCATGGGGGGTCTCCGTCTGAGGAAGGGCCGCTGCAATTTGGCGTTGTCCTAGAGGAAAGCCGCGTCAGGATAAAGCCGGGAAAGCGACGCAGGGGCGGGGATCTGCGGCAAGGCTGGCGTTGACCGGAAAGGTATGGTTGTTTCGGAAGCAATTGCGCATGACCGGAAACGCCCTGAATGAGCCTGAAGATCGCCTTTCTGTCGAGCGACGCGCCGGTCGCCCTTGCCGCGCGCGATACCCTCTCCGCCCGCTATGGCCAGGTCGACCCGCACGAGGCCGAGGTGATTGTCGCGCTGGGCGGCGACGGCTTCATGCTGCGCACCCTGCACGCCACCCAGGAACTCGACGCGCCGGTCTACGGGATGAACCGCGGCACCATCGGTTTCCTGATGAACGAATACCATGAAGCCGACCTGCTGACCCGCCTCCAGCAGGCCGAGGAAGAGGTGATCCACCCGCTCTCCATGCGCACGATGGACCGCGAGGGGATGCTGCACCACGCGCTCGCCATCAACGAGGTCTCGCTGCTGCGCGCCGGCCCCCAGGCCGCGCGGCTGCGCATCACCGTCGACGGCAAGGTGCGCCTCGCCGAACTGGTCTGCGACGGCGCGCTGGTGGCCACGCCCGCCGGCTCGACCGCCTACAACTATTCCGCCCACGGCCCGATCCTGCCCATCGGCTCGCATGTGCTGGCGCTAACCGCCATCGCCGCCTTCCGCCCGCGCCGCTGGCAGGGCGCGCTTCTGCCGCAGTCGGCAAAGGTGCGCTTTGACGTGCTCGAACCCGAAAAACGCCCTGTCATGGCCGACGCCGATTCGATCTCGATCGACGATATCGACTGGGTCGAAATCCAGTCGGAACCCGCCGTCAGCCACCGCATTCTCTTCGATCCGGGCCACGGCCTGGAAGAGCGGCTGATTTCCGAGCAGTTCACCTGATCTCAACAGTTTGTGATGTTTTTCCTGCGGGAAGGTGAAACTTTTCCGGGGGCGGTGCGTTACACTGATACGGACCACGCACGCAGCGTGCCTCTTGCGGAATGGTTCGGGTAGTCACGCTGTACGGTGCAGGTCCGGCGCCTAAGGTGGGGTAAAGTGTTGTTTGGTTTTACCGGATACGGGCGTGGGGTGCGAACTCCACGCCCGTTCCGGTTGTCGCAAGAAAAGTTTCCTGACCGTCCGCGGTCTTCATCCTCCTGTGACCCAAGTCACTTACGAGTCGCCGCGTGTAGGGCAAAAGGTATGTGGCTGCATTACCAGCCCCCGGCGCCAGATAAGGCGCGGGATAGTGCGCGTAGCGATTGATCTGTTTCCCGGTTCTGCGGGCGTGGCTCCTCAGCCGCGCCCGCAATTTTTCTCCCACCTCAGGAAATCTGCCGCGACTGGCCTTCCCAGAACGGTTTGCGCAGCTCGGTCTTCAGCACCTTGTTGGCGCCCGACAGCGGAAAGGGCTCGGTCCGGAAGGCGATGCTGCGCGGGCACTTGTAGCCCGCGATCAGCGTATGACAGTGCTTTTTCAGCGTCTCCGCATCCACGTCCGCGCCCGGCTTCAGGATGACGATGGCATGCACCGCCTCGCCCCATTGCTCGCTCGGGATGCCGATCACCGCGCTGGTCGCCACCGCCGGATGCTGCCCCAGCGCATTCTCCACCTCGGCGGAATAGACATTCTCGCCCCCCGACACGATCATGTCCTTCAGCCGGTCCATCAGGAAGATGAACCCCTCGTCGTCCATGTATCCCGCGTCGCCGGTGAACACCCAGCCGTCCTTCAGCGTCGCCGCCGTCGCCTCGGGCTTCTGCCAGTAGCCCAGCATGGTGATCGGCCCCTTGACGATGATATGCCCCACCGTCCCGGGGGGCACGTCCCGGTCGTGCTCGTCCACGATCCGGATCTCGCAGACCCGCGTCGCCCGCCCGCAGGACCGCAGCCTGCCGGCCTTCGGCCCCTCCAGCACATGGTATTCGGTGCCCAGCACCGTCGCCACCGGGCTCAGCTCGGTCTGCCCGAAGGCCTGCAGGAACCGCACGCCCGGAAACTTCTGGAACGCCAGCTTCAGCGTCGCCTCGGTGATCGGCGAGGCGCCATAGGCGATCAGCTCCAGCGACGAGGTATCCGTCTCGGCCAGCTTCGGGCTGGCCAGCACCATCTGCAGCATCACCGGCACCAGCAGGGTATGGCTCGGCCGATGCCGCTCGATGGCCTCCAGCGTCGCCTCGGGCGTGAACATCGGAATCGCCACATGGGTGCCCTGCACGAAGGTGATTGCCATGAACCACAGCATGTCCGCGATATGGAACATCGGCGCGGCGTGCAGATAGACGGAGCCGTCCCGCACCTCCAGCTCCTGCGCGTTCGAAATGCCGCCCAGGTAGAAGTTCTTGTGCGACAGCATCACGCCCTTGGGAAACCCCGTGGTGCCCCCGGTATAGAAGATGCCCACCAGATCGTCGCCCGCGCGGCCCGCGTCCGGCGCGGGATCGGCGGCGGCGAGAATCTCCTCGTAATTCACCATGCCCTCTGGCGTCGGCCCGTCGCCGCAGAAGACCAGCGTCGCCAGCCCCGGCACCTCGGCCTGAATCGCCGGCGCCGCCTTGGCAAAGGCATCGTCCACCAGCAGGATCTCCGCCCCCGCATCGTTCAGCGCATAGGCGCATTCCGACGGCGACCAGCGAATGTTCATCGGCATCATGGCCCCGCCGCCCCAGGGCACGGCAAAGTAATACTCGATGAACCGGTCCGAGTTCAGCGACAGCAGCGCCACCCGGTCGCCGTTCCGCATCCCCAGCCGCTGCAAGGCACCGGCCAGCCGCTGCACCCGGTCCAGCGTTTCGCTCCAGGTGTGGCTCCGGTCCTTGAAGACCGTCGCCACACCATTGGGGTGGACCTGCGCCGCGCGGCGCAGGACCGAAGTGATCTGCATGTTTTCCCTCCCTGGGCGTGCGGGCCTTTGCGGCCCTGTTATGCCCTCAGCCTAGTTCATCCGTTGCCACAGCACGTCGCACATCCTTCCGACGCGCGCCTCGATGGCCGCCATCGCGTCCACCACCAGATCCTCGCGCCAGCGCCGGCCGACGATCTGGATGTTGATCGGCTGTGGCCCCTTCGGCAGATCCGCCAGCCGCGCCGGTACGCTGCCCGCCGGCAGCCCGACAAAGTTCATCGCGTAGGACCACAGCGCCGCGCCCAGCACCTCCTGCACGCCCTCGGCTCCCTCGGTGTCCCGGTCGGGCGCAAAGAAGGGCTGCGGCAGGAACGGCGTGATGATCAGCGGATAGCGCTCGGTGAACAGCGACCACTGCCGCGCGTAATAGGTCCGCTTGGCCATCATCTTCAGCAGCTCGGTCCCCTCGAAGACCGGGAACTGGCGGAAATATTCCTCGAAGATCGCCTGCACCGTCTCGGACCCATGCGCCGCGATATCCGGCCCCAGCAGCGCCGAGGTCTCGCCCAGCAGCGCCCGATACCCGTCCAGCGCGCATTCCTTCAGCAGCGGCGGTTCGATCTCTTCCACCTGATAGCCCGCGTCGTTCAGCGCATCCCGCGCGGTGTCCAGCGCCGCGCTCACCTCGGGGTGCAGATCGAACCCATAGGTCGCCTTGGTGAAGGCCACCGGAATCGGCCCCACCAGCGGCGCGCCGCGCCAGGGCAGGGGCACGTGGAACGGGTCGCGCGGATCAGGCGCGATCATCGTCGGCATCCCCGCGTGAAGGTCCGCCGCCTCGCGCACGATCAGCCCCTGCACCGACATCGCCTGCGACAGCATCCCGCGTTCGGCCTTCTGGCTCGGGTTCCAGGCCGGCACCCGGCCCAGGCCCGGCTTCACCGTCACCGCCCCGTTGGCCGCCGCCGGAAACCGCAGCGACCCGCCTATGTCATTGCCATGCGCCAGCGCGCCGATCCCGGCCATCACCGCCGCACCGGCCCCGCCCGAAGACCCCCCGGCCGAGATATGCGCGCCCCACGGGTTGTGGGTGCGCCCGAAGATCGGGTTGTCGGTATCCGCCCGGAACGAGAATTCCGGCGTATTGGTCCGCCCGATCACCACCGCGCCCGCCTTCTGCAGGTTCTCCACCAGCGGCGCATCCGCCGGGGCGAGGTAATCCTTCAGCGCCAGCACCCCGTTCGAGGTGGCGTGCCCGGCCTGATCGACGTTGATCTTGATCGTCACCGGCACCCCGAACAGCGGCCCCGGCGCGGCGCCTTCGGCCCGCGCCTTGTCCAGCGCCCGGGCGCGCTCCATCGCCTCGGCCGACAGATCCTCGACCACGGCATTCAGGGCGGGATTGACGGCGTTCATCCGCGCGATGGCGGCGCCGATGGCGGCCTCGGCGGTGATCTCGCCCGACGCGGCGCGCTGGGCGGTTTCGGCGGCGCCAAGGCGCCAGAGGGTATCTTGCTGTGTCATATATTCATTCTCCTGCGCGCAACCTTGGCGCGCGGCGCACCCCTTGCCAAGAGGCGAAGAGACGCGGGCCGATACAGGCGCCATGTTTCGTGCTAGACTGGACTCAGGCCTGGCGCTTCTGGGGAGGGCAGACCATGCTTGCGACCGACAAGGTGTTCGCCGGGTCGATCCCGGAAATCTACGACAACGTTCTGGTGCCGCTGATCTTCGAGGTCTACGCCGCCGACATGGCGGGGCGCGTCACCGAAAAACCGGTCCACGACGTGCTCGAAACCGCCGCCGGCAGCGGCGTCGTCACCCGCGCGCTGGCGCCCCTGCTGGCAGCGGACGCGCGCTATGTCGTCACCGACCTCAACCCGCCCATGCTCGAGCGCGCCCGTGCCCGCCAGGGCGACGACCCGCGCCTCACCTGGCAGCCCGCCGACGCGCTCGACCTGCCGTTCCCGGACGCCAGCTTCGACGCCATCTGCTGCCAGTTCGGCGTCATGTTCTTCCCCGACCGGATCAAGGGCTATGCCGAGGCGCGCCGTGTCCTGCGCCCCGGCGGCCGCTTCATCTTCAACGTCTGGGACGACATCGGACAGAACGCCTTCGCCGATGTCGTGACCCGCGTCGCCGCCACCCTGCTGCCCGCCGCGCCGCCCCGCTTCCTCGCCCGCACCCCCCACGGGCATGGCAACCCCCGGCTGATCCGCACCGAACTGGCTCAGGCCGGCTATGCCCATGTGTCGGTCGAACAGATCACGGCCACCAGCACCGCCGCCGATCCGGCCATCCCGGCGATGGCCTATTGCCGGGGCACGCCGATGTACGGTGAACTCGCCCCCCATGGCGAGGCGATGGTGCAGCGCGTCGTCGACGCCGCCACCGAGGAAATCCGCGCCCTCTACGGCGATGGTCCGGTTTCGGCGCCCATCTCGGGCTTTGTCGTCACCGCCTGGTGACCCCCCGAAAACGACAAGACCCGGCCAATTGGCCGGGCCTTGCCCTGTCCCTCGGGTCCTTGCCGCTTAGTGCAGCTTTGTCTCGACCTGAGCAATCGACTCCTCCACCAGCTTGGCGCGGGCGGCGGCGGTCAGTTGTTTCGACATCACGTCCTTTGCAGCGGCCACCGCGATGGTGATCGCCCGGTCGCGCACGTCCTTGATGGCCGCGGACTGGGCCGAGGCGATCTGATCCTGCGCGGCAGCCAGCCGGCGCGCGATCGACTTCTCCAGATCGGCCTTCGCCTGATCGGCGGCCAGCGCCGCCTCTTCCTTGGCGGTGGCGACGATCCGGTCGGCCTGGGCCTGAACTTCCTTCTGCTTGCGCTCGAACGAGGCCAGCACGGTCTGTGCCTCCTCGCGCAGCGCCCGCGCCTCGTTCAGCTCCTCGCGGATGCCCTCGGCCCGCTTGTCCAGCATCTTGGCGATGGTGCCCGGCACCTTGAAATAGACCAGGATGCCAAGAAACAGGATGAAGGCGATGGTCACAACGAAGTTGGTGTTGTGCAGCGAGATAAAGGGCCCGGTGGCCGCCAGCGCCGGTGTGGCAGCGGTCGCGGCGATCAGGGCGGCAAGTGCTCTGCGCATGCGGGTCATCCCTTGATCCGGGCCGAAACGGCGGTGTCGATCTTGGCGGCGTCGTCCTTGCCCCCCAGCGCTGCGACCAGCGCGGCGGCGGTGTCCTTGGCGACCTCTTCCACCGCGGCGGCGGCACCGGCGCGGATCTCGGCGATGGCCTTCTCCGACTCGGCGGTCTTGGCCGCGATGTCTTCATCCGCCTGCGCGATGGCCTTGGCGACCTCGGCCTGAATCTCGGCCTTGGCGGCGGCGCCGATGCGGTTCGCCTCGGTGCGGGCATCGGCCAGCGCCTTGTTATAGGCCTCTTCGGCGGCGACCGCCTTGGCCTTCAGGTCCTCGGCGGCGGCGATATCGTTCGTGATGGTCCCGGCGCGCTCGGCCAGGATGCCGCCGATACGTGGCAGCGCCACGCGCGACAGCACGAAATAGATCACAACCAGCGTCACCGCGAGCCAGAAGATCTGGTTCGGGAAATGCTCGATGTTCAGCTGCGGCATGCCAGGCGCCGAAGTGGCGGCGGCTTGGCCCGCGTCATGCGTCGGTGTTGCCATGTCGGTACTCCCTGGGAACTGCCGTTACGACGGACGGGCGCAGGCGCGCGCCGTCCGCCGGTAAGGAAGAGCCCGTCGGATCAGACGGCGAACATCAGCAGCAGGGCGACGAGGAACGCGAAGATGCCCAGGGCTTCGGCGAATGCGATGCCGATGAACAGGGTCGCGGTCTGGCCGGCGGCGGCCGACGGATTGCGCAGGGCGCCTGCCAGGAAGTTGCCGGCGACGTGGCCCACACCGATGGCGGCTGCGCCCGAACCGATGGCGGCCAGACCGGCGCCGATGAATTTGCCCAGAGCTGCTGCTGCGACGAGTTCCATGTGATCTCTCCTTACGATGGAATGGGGTATGTTGATTGAAAGACGGGCGTCAGTGACCCGGATGCAGCGCATCCTTGAGGTAGACGCAGGTCAGGATGGTGAAGACATAGGCCTGGATGAAGGCCACGAGCAGTTCCAGACCGTAGATCGCGGTGACGCCAAGGATGGCGATGGGCGCGATGGCGGCGACCTGGGCGAAGCCGGCAAAGACCTTCAGCACCGCGTGACCGGCCATCATGTTGCCGGCAAGACGGATCGAATGGCTCACCGGCCGCACGAAGTAGGAAATCAGTTCGATGATCGCGAGGATCGGCCGCAGCGCCAGCGGCGCGCTCGACACCCAGAACAGGCCCAGGAAGTGGGTGCCGTTCTTCACGAAACCAAGGATCGTCACGCAGATGAACACGCCAAAGCCCAGGATGGCGGTGACGGCGATATGCGAGGTGGTGGTGAAGGATCCGGGGATCAGGCCCAGGAAGTTGGCGCAGACGATGAACATGAACAGCGTCATGATGTACGGGAAATACTTGATCCCGTCCTTGCCGGTCACATCCTCGACCATCTTGTAGACGAAGCCATAGGCCATCTCGGCGATCGACTGGCCGCGGCCGGGGACGATGGCACGCTTCGAGGTGGACAGCACCAGCAGCAGGATCACCGCGACGATGGCCAGCGCCATCCACAGCGTCACGTTGGTCGGCGTGTACCAGGCCACCGGCCCGTCGCCGAACAGCGGCTTGACGATGAACTGGTCCATCGGGTGGAAGGTCAGGGTGCTGCCCTCGGCTGCGTGCTCTTCTGTCGCCATCGCGTCAGTTTCCCTTGTCGTCCTCTGCGGCCGCATCGGCCTGCGTGGTCTTCCGGATCTCCTCGGCACTTCTGAGCATCACCTTGACGCCCGCCGCGAGACCCAACAACGTGAACAGCACGAGAAAGATCGGCAACGTGCCGAACAGGCGATCCAGCCCGTATCCCATGCCAAAGCCGATCCCAAGACCGGCCACCAGCTCGATCACCATCCGCCAGGCAAGCTGCGCCTGCGAGTAGTGCTCTTCCTTGTGGGATTTCGGCGTGACGGCCTCTCTGGCCGCTGCGATCTTCGCCTCAAGCTGCGCCAGACGCTGCTTCTGGTCGTCGTCGCTCACACCGTTAACCCCGTGCAACAGTTGGCATGGTGCTAGTGCGGGACGGGCAGGGAGTCAATTGCCCGATTTGACGGGGTGGAATGGAATTAAGTAATTGAATATAATGTAAATTCTGAAAGGCGGTCCGCGTCGCTCCAGCCCGGCCGCGCCCGCAAGGCCCGGATTCCGCCCGAAACGCATATTCAACCTTCCGGTTGACGATTTCCCCCCGCTGCGGCAAGCCATTGCCATGTCCCACCCGCTCGACATCGTCTTTGCCGCGCTCGCCGACCCGACCCGGCGCGCGATCCTGTCGATGCTGCTCGAGGACGACATGGCCGTGACCGACGTGGCCGAACCCTTCGACATGTCGCTGGCCGCGATCTCCAAACACCTCACCGTCCTCGCCCGCGCCGGGCTGATCAGCCAGGATCAGCGCGGCCGCGTGAAATGGTGCAAGCTCGAACCCGACGCCCTGCGCGCCGCCAGCGTCTGGATGCAGGGCTTCGGCCAGTTCGAACCGGTCAACCTCGACGCCTTCGAACGGTTCCTGGCGGCGGAGCTGGACACCGGCGCCGGCGACTGAACGCGCAGGAGGCAGGGGGCTCTGCCCCCGCCGCCCTTCGGGCGGCCCCCCGAGGTATTTGGAAACCAGAGAAGCCAGGCGCGCGGTCTACCCGTCATCCCGCAACAGCAGCAACAGCGCCACCACCGTCAGGGCGATCCCGCCCAGCACCAGCCCCTGCGGCGGGGTGCCGCCAAGGGCGACCTCCCAGGCGATCACCCAGCTGGGGGTGAGATAGGTATAGGCCATCACCTTGGCGCTCGGCAGGTTCAGCGAGGCATATTGCAGCAGCACGAAGGTCATCGCCGAGGCGAAGATCGCGATATAGCCCAGCGTGATCCAGACGATCATCGGCAGCGCGGCCCAATTGGTGGCGCGGATGTCGGACCAGCCGTAGAGTGTCAGCAGCAGCCCGCCCGCCACCAGCATCCCGAAGGTGAAGACCACCGCCGGCTCGCCCCGGTTCAACTTTCGCACCATCGGCGTATAGACCGCATGGGCGACGCAGCCCCAGAAATAGACGATCTCGCCGCCGCCGACGTGAAAGGCGCGCAGCGCCGCCCAGTCGGCCCGGAAGATCACCCAGAGCGCGCCCGCCCCGCCGATCGCCAGCGCCAGCGCCATCCGCGACGTGGTCACCTGCCGCAGCAGCAGCCAGCCGAAGACCGCGGCCATCGGCGGCACCAGGGTAAAGACCGCCGCCGCACTCACCGGGTCGGCGGTCTTCAGCCCCTCGAACATCAGCACGAAATAGGTCGCGAACAGCCCGCCCAGCAGCAGATAGCGCCAGGGTGCCCGCGCCGCGCTGCGCGGCAGGCCCGTGGTGGCCAGCGCCGCGATCCCGATCACCACCGCCGCGATCCCGAAGCGCGCCGCGTTCAGCGCCGCCGGCGCGATCTCGTTCGCCGCCCGGGTGCCCAGCGAGAAGGATCCGGCGACCAGCGCCGAAAAGGCCAGCATCGCCAGATGGCCCCGCAGGGCCGAGCCTTTCAGGGCCATGCGCGCGCCCGGTCCTTGAGGAAGGTCAGGAAGTTCTGCACCTTCGAGGTGCGGTGCAGGTCGACATGGGTCACCAGCCACAGCGGCGCGGTCCATTCCTCGCGCGAGGGCAGCACCCGCACCAGCCCCGGCAGCCGCATCGCCTCGCATTCGGTCAGAAACCCGAGACCCGCCCCCGCCAGCACCGCCTCGCGCACGCTGTTGTCCGAGGTGGCGCGGAAGGTCACCTGATCGGCCGGCACCTTGTCGCGCAGCCAGCGGTAGAACGGCGCCCGGCTCTCGCGGTCGTCCGGCCCGACAAAGCGGTGCCCGGCGAATTCGCTCTCGTCCTTCGGCACGCCATGTTCCGCCACATAGGCCTCGCTGGCGAACAGCGACACCTTCTGGCGCACGAAGGGCTGCACCACGTTGTCCGGCTGGTCCGGCGGCGACCCGGCGCGGATCGCCACATGCGCCTCGCCATATTCCAGCCGGAACAGCCGCCCGCTGGTCAGGAAGCGCACCTTCAGCTCGGGGTGCAGCCGCTGGAACTCGGTCAGCACCGGCACCAGCACCGGCGCCATCGCGGTCAGCGAGGTCACCACCAGCTCGCCGCCCACCTCCTGGCCCTGGCCGCGCAGCCGCGCCACCAGCTGGCTGAACTGGTCGTCCGTCGCCTGCGCCACCTGCAGCAGATCGTTGCCCGCCTCGGTCGGCGTATAGCCCCGCGCGTGGCGCTGGAACAGCTTCACCCCGATCCGCGCCTCCAGCGCGTCGATATGGCGGATCACCGTCGCATGATGCACGCCCAGCTCTTCGGCCGCGCCGCTCACCGTGCCTTTCCGCGCCACCTGATAGGCGGTGCGGACCTCGTCCCAATTGTCCAATTGCCGGGTCCTTCCGTCGAGCGTCAGCTCACACAAGTCGCCGCATTACAGCACTTGTGTGCACCCGTGCAAAGGCCCTTTCCGCCCGCGCGCGGAACTGTGGCGGGCGGCGCCCGTTGTGGTCATGCCGATGTCATTTTGATCCGCTAGGTGGGCGGCAACCGGCAGATCCCGGAGGGACATCGCATGAAGATCATCCGCCAGACCCCCGACCGCCTGATCATCGGCCAGACGCCCTGGCGGCTCGGCGCGGCGCTCTGCGCGCTGGTGCTGGTCTCGCTTGCACTCGGCGCGATGCTGCGCTGGATGGGACGCTCCGAGGGCACGCTGATCGCGGTGATCGGCGGCGGCGGCGGGCTGATCGCGCTGGCGATCTGCGCCGAACGCCTGCGGATGGAACTCGACGCCCGCGCCAATGCCTTCATCCTGCACCGCCGGCGCGGCCTGCGCCGGTCCGAGATGCGCCACGCGCTCTCCGACCTCTCCTGCGCCGTGCTGGAAGAAGACAGGGGCGACCCGGCCCGCCCGCGCTATTCCACCACCGTAGTCTTCAGCCGCGGCATCGGCGCCGGCCGCTACCCGCTGACCGACCGCGCCCGCCCCGAGATCGCCGCCGAGGTGATCGAGACAGTCAACCTCTGGCTGCATCAGGCCCGCCGCCTGCCGCCCGGCAACTGACACCCGCGCGAAAGCTTTGACAACCGGCGCTGCCGTGGCCTTTGATGCGCCATGTCCATGAAGGTCACCCGCAACACGCCCCAGCAGCTGGTCGTCGAGGATACGCCCTGGCTCCTCGGCCTGTTTCTCGCCGCCTTCATCCTGCTCTTCGTCGGCGTCGGGTTCGCCATCACCCTTTCGGGCGAGATCTTTGGCCTGATCTTCGTCCTGGCCGGCGGCGGCATCGGCGGCCTCTGCCTCGCCGTCATGGTGGAGCGCGTGCAGGTCATCCTCGACCGCGCGGCCGATACGCTGGTGATCCGCCGCCGCTCGGTCTTCGGCTATGCCGAGGTGCGCCACGCCCTCGCCGATCTCGACCGGGCGATACTCGAGGAAACCACCGGTTCCAAGGGCGGCCGCCTCTACCGCCCCGCCCTGGTGCTCGACCGCGGGATGAGCGCGGGCACCCACCCGGTCGTCACCACCTATACCAACACCCGCGGCCCCCGCCGCCTGACCGAGGCGATCAACGCCTGGCTGGCCGAACACCGGCCGGCGCGCGAGGTTCAGGACGACCGGGCCTGAACCGTCTGGCCGCCCGGCGCCGGCTTGACTCTCTGGCCGCACGGGCCTAAATCGACCGCATCCCGGAAGTCCACAGCTTCCGGTCCCCCGGCCATCGGGGGATCGACCTCCACCAGCGCGATGCGCCCGTGGGGGCGTTTGTGCATTCACCGCCTCTCGGGGCATCGGTCAAAAAGGGCGAAGGAGCCGGCGCATGTTTGAAAATCTCTCAGAACGCCTCTCCGGTGTTTTCGACCGGCTGACCCGGCAGGGCGCCCTGTCGGAAGAGGACGTGAAAACCGCCCTGCGCGAGGTCCGCGTGGCCCTGCTCGAGGCCGACGTCTCGCTGCCCGTGGCCCGCGATTTCGTCAAGGCGGTGCAGGACAAGGCGACCGGCCAGTCGGTCACCAAGTCGGTCACGCCCGGCCAGCAGGTCGTCAAGATCGTGCATGACGCGCTGGTCGACGTGCTCAGGGGCGAAGGCGACCCCGGCGCGCTCAAGATCGACAACCCGCCCGCGCCGATCCTGATGGTCGGCCTGCAGGGCGGCGGCAAGACCACCACCACCGCCAAGCTCGCCAAGCGCCTGAAAGAGCGCGAGGGCAAGCGCGTGCTGATGGCCTCGCTCGACGTCAACCGCCCGGCGGCGATGGAACAGCTGGCGATCCTCGGCGTCCAGATCGGCGTCGACACGCTCCCCATCGTCAAGGGCGAGAATCCGGTCCAGATCGCCAAACGCGCCAAGACCCAGGCCAGCCTCGGCGGCTATGACGTCTACATGCTCGACACCGCCGGCCGCCTCTCCATCGACGAAGAGCTGATGGAACAGGTCAAGGCCGTCCGCGACGTCGCCAACCCGCGCGAGACGCTGCTTGTGGTCGACGGCCTCACCGGTCAGGACGCGGTGCACACGGCCGAGAACTTCGACGCCCGCATCGGCATCACCGGCGTGGTCCTCACCCGGATGGACGGCGACGGCCGCGGCGGCGCCGCGCTCTCGATGCGCGCCGTCACCGGCAAGCCGATCCGCTTCGTCGGCCTCGGCGAAAAGATGGACGCGCTCGAAACCTTCGAGCCGGACCGCATCGCCGGCCGCATCCTCGGCATGGGCGATATCGTCGCCCTGGTCGAAAAGGCGCAGGAAACCATCGAGGCCGAACAGGCCGAGAAGATGATGAAGCGCATGATCAAGGGTCAGTTCTCGATGAACGACCTGCGCATGCAGCTGGAACAGATGCTCAAGATGGGCGGCATGCAGTCCATGATGGGCATGATGCCTGGCATGGGCAAGATGGCCAAACAGGTCGAGGACGCGGGTCTCGACGACACCGTCCTCAAGCGCCAGATCGCCCTGATCCAGTCGATGACCAAGAAGGAACGCGCCAACCCCGCGCTGCTCCAGGCCAGCCGCAAGAAGCGCATCGCCGCCGGCGCGGGTCTCGATGTCTCCGAGCTGAACAAGCTGCTCAAGATGCACCGCCAGATGGGCGACATGATGAAGAAGCTCGGCAAGATGGGCAAAGGCGGGATGCTGAAACAGGCGATGAAGGGCATGTTCGGCAAGGGCGGGATGCCCGACCCCGCCAGCATGGACCCCGCCGCGCTTGAATCCGCCGCCCGCAAGCTCGGCGGCCGTCTCCCCGGCCTCGGCGGCGGCGGCGGCATGCAGCTGCCCCCGGGCCTCTCGGGCTTTGGCAAGAAGAAGTAACCTTGGCCACCGCTCCGTCCACATACGAGACACCCGCAGCAGGCGCGACTCTGGAGATTCCAACCCTCCACACCGCGCGCCTGACCTTGCGCGCCCCGCGTCTGGCGGATTTCGAACATTGGGCCGCCTTCTTCGCCTCCGACCGCTCGGTCCACGAACGGGGCCGCAAGTCGCGCGAGGACGCCTACGCCACCTGGGCCGCCGACGTCGCGCTCTGGCAGCTGCGCGGCTACGGCCCCTTCGGCGTGGATGACCGCGAAACGGGCGCATATCTTGGCGAGGTCGGCATCTACCAGTCCGAAGGCTTCCCCGGCCCCGAACTCGGCTGGTTCACCACCCCCGCGGCCGAAGGCATGGGCATCGCGCACGAGGCCGCGCAGGCAGTCATCGCCTGGCTCAAGGCCACGCAGGACTGGCCCTTCGTCACCTCGATCATCGACCCGGCCAACGACCGCTCCATCGCGCTGGGCCTGCGCCTCGGCGGCACCATCGACGCCACGCTGCCCGGCATCGACCCCGGCGACGTGGTGATCCGCCACGACCTGGTGCGCGCATGATCCCCACGCTGCACACCGAACGGCTGATCCTGCGCGCCCTCCGGCCCGCGGATTTCGACGCCTTCGCCGCCTTCTACGCCGGCCCCCGCTCGCATCTCGTCGGCGGCCCGCTGACCCGCGAACTCGCCTGGCGGATGCTGGCGATGGAGGCCGGGCACTGGCACCTCAAGGGCTTCGGCCGCTGGATCGTCGAGCACCGCGCCACCGGCACCCCGGTCGGCCTCGTCGGCCTGTTCGAACCCGAAGGCTGGCCCGAACCCGAACTCGGCTGGGATCTCTTCGACGGCCACGAAGGCCACGGCTACGCCACCGAGGCCGCCGAGGCCGCCCGCGCGCACGCCTACGACAGCCTTGGCTGGTCCACCGTCGTCAGCCTGATCAAACCCGCCAACGCCAGCTCCGCCCGCGTCGCCGCCCGCCTCGGCTGCACCCGCGACGGCGACTTCACCCACGAACGCCACGGCCCGATGCAGATCTGGCGCCACCCCGCGCCCGACGCCGATGGCGGGATCGAGGCCTACGCATGACCGCCACGCTGTCCATCCCGGTGATCGAGACCGAACGCCTGATCCTGCGCGGGCCCCGCGAAAGCGATTTCGAGGCTTTCGCGACCTTCTCCGCGTCGGACCGCGCGGCCTTCGTCGGCGGCCCCTACACGCGCCAGCGCAGCTGGGTCAGCTTCCTCGCCCAATACGGCCACTGGGCGCTGCGCGGCTATGGCATGTGGATGCTGGAAGACCGCGCCACCGGCGGCATCGCCGGGCGCGTCGGCATCATCCGGAACGACGGCTGGGACGAACCCGAACTCGGCTGGCACATCTACGACGGTTTCGAAGGCAAGGGCCTCGCCTACGAGGCCGCCCATGCCGCCCGCGCCCATGCCGCCAACCACCTCGGTCTCGACCGGGTGATCTCCTACATCGTGCCCGACAACACCCGCTCCGCCGCGCTGGCCCAACGCCTCGGCGCAACGATCGAACGCGACGGCGAAGTGTCGGGCCACCCCTGCCACGTCTGGCGCCATCCCTCTGCGAAGGGGGCGGCATGATCCCGACGCTCACCACCGAACGCCTGACGCTGCGCGGCCCCCGCGCATCGGACTTCGACACCGTCGCCGCTTTCTTCGCCGATGGCGGCCGCTCCGACTTCTTCGGCGGCCCGCTGACGCGCGGCAACGCCTGGCGCTGGTTCGCCATGTCGATGGGCCACTGGCAGATCCGGGGCTTCGGCTTCTGGATGGTCGACCTCACCGCCACGGGCCGGCTTTGCGGCATGACCGGCCTCTGGCAGCCCGAAGGCTGGCCCGAACCGGAACTCGGCTGGGTCGTCTTCGAAGGATTCGAAGGGCAGGGCATCGCGCAGGAGGCTGCGCTGGCCGCGCGCGCCCATGCCTATGGCCCGCTCGGCTGGACCACGCTCACCTCGAACATCATGCCCGGCAACACCCGTTCCATCGCGCTGGCCGAACGGATGGGCGCCTGGTTCGAACGCACCATCGACAACCCGCTGGTGGGCGAGGAACTGGTCTACCGCCACCCCGCGCCGGAGGCCGTCTGATGGGCCACCGCGACATTCCCGTGATCGAGACCCGCCGCCTGATCCTGCGCGGTCCCCGTCCCGAGGACTATCCCGACTTCAAGGCGACCTTCGCCTCGTACCGCTCGCGCTTCATGGGCGGGCCGCTGAACGCCTACGAGGCCTGGATGCTCTACGCCGCCGAGATCGGCCATTGGGAGATTCGCGGCTTCGGCATGTGGATGATCCATGACCGCGCGACCGAGGCGACCGTCGGCATGGCCGGCGGCTGGCAGCCGGCGAAATGGCCCGAGCGCGAGATCGCCTGGATCATCTGGCCCGACAAGGCCGGCAAGGGCTATGCGCTCGAAGCCACCCATGCGGTGCGCGCCTATCTCTACCGGAAGGCGGGCTGGACCACGGCGGTCAGCTACATCGACCCCAAGAACCTCGACTCGATCCGCCTGGCCGAACGGCTGGGCGCGGTGAAGGACCACGAGGCCGCCACCATCGACGGCTCGGACGCGGTCTATCGCCACCCGTCGCCGGCCCGGCTCGACAACAGCCAGATCGCCCACGGGATCGAGATGGAGATCGCCCATTACGCCGATCCGATGTTCAAACCGAAAGGCTGGGCCATTGACTGATGTCGCCCCGATCTTGCTGCGCTGCGGCGGTGCACGGGTTGTGCACGGGTTGTGCACGGCTATCACCCCCCGGATTCCAGCGTGGAGAAACGCATGACCCAGGACACCACCCAACGCGCGGCCGCGCTGCTGAAAGAGCATCGCGAAAGCATCGACCGGCTTGACGCCATCCTCGTCTATACCCTCGGCGAGCGGTTCAAGCACACCCAGGCCGTGGGCAAGCTCAAGGCCGAACACGACCTTCCCCCGTCCGATCCGGCGCGCGAAGCGACCCAGATCGCACGGCTCGAAGACCTGGCCGTCAAGGCCGACCTCGACCCGGAATTTGCCAAGGCGTTCCTCGCCTTCATCATCCGGGAAGTGATCCACCACCACGAGAAGTTCAAGACTTAACATGGGTTTATACCCATCCTGACCCAAGCCATTCAAAGGAGAAAACACAAATGGCCATGAAGATCAGACTCGCCCGCGGCGGCTCCAAGAAACGCCCGTCCTACCGCATCGTCGCCGCCGATTCGCGCATGCCCCGCGACGGCCGCTTCATCGAGAAGCTGGGCACCTACGACCCGATGCTGCCCAAGGACAACGAGAACCGCGTCAAGATGGACGTGGAGCGCGTGCAGCACTGGCTGAACCTCGGCGCCCAGCCGACCGACCGGATCGCCCGCATGCTCGAAGCCGCCGGCCTGCGCCCGAAGACCGAACGCAACAACCCCAAAGCCGGCGAACCCGGCAAGAAAGCCAAGGCCCGCGCCGAGGAAAAGGCCGCGAAGGCCGCCGCGACCGCCGAGGAATAAGTCATTGCAAAAGCGCCCCTTTTCCTTCTGGATCAGGGGCGCTTCATCCATCCGGGCCACCCATTTGCTAGAGGTCTCGCCATGCCTGATCTGATCTGTGTCGGTGCCATCGCCGGCGGTTTCGGCGTCCAGGGCGAGGTCCGACTCAAGAGCTTCTGCACCACCCCCGAGGACATCGCCGCCTATGCCCCCCTCACCACCGAGGACGGCACGCGCAGCTTCACGGTGACCCTCACCCGTCCCATTCCCACCGGATTCGCCGCCCGTCTCGGCGGCATTCTCACCAAGGAACAGGCCGACGCCCTCAAGGGCCTGCGCCTCTACGCCCCGCGCGACCGGCTCCCCTCGCTGCCCGACGACGAATTCTACCACGCCGACCTGATCGGCCTTCAGGTCTTCGACACCGGCGGCGCGCCGCTGGGCGAAGTCATCGCCGTGCAGAACCACGGCGCCGGCGACCTGCTGGAAATCCGCCGCGGCAAGGGCCAGGAATCCGTCCTGCTGCCGTTCACGCAAGCCATTGTTCCTACAGTGGATATTGCCGCCGGCCGCATCATCGCCGACCCGCCCGAAGGGCTGCTGTCCACAACCTGAGTGGAACCGGCTCCCGCCCTGCGGCGTTGCCCTTGCAACGGATCCAATTCGGACCGCCGCAAGGAGAAAAACCACATGCTTTCCTGGATTCTGATCCTCCTCGTCATCGCAGCCATCGCTGCCCTGCTTGGTTTCAGCTCTATTTCCGGTGCCGCCCTGACCGGTGCCCGCATTCTCATTCTCATCGTTCTGGTCCTGTTCCTGCTCGCGCTTTTCGGCGTCTTTGCCATCGTCTGACGCTGGATTTCGCCGCGTATTCCGTTAGACAGGCGGCATGACTTCGCCTGACAGATCCCACGGCCGCAAGGCGATCCGCCTGTCGGTGAAACCGCGCGAATTGCTGACCCCGGTGCCCGATCTCGCGGGCGCTTGGGAGGCGCGGGTCATCACCCTGTTTCCCAACGCTTTTCCGGGAGTTCTGGGCGAAAGCCTGACCGGAAAGGCGTTGCAGGACGGCCGTTGGCGGCTGGAAACTTTCGACCTGCGCGAATTCGGGATCGGCAAACATCGCAACGTCGACGACACCCCCGCAGGTGGCGGCGCAGGCATGGTCCTGCGCCCCGACGTGGTTGGCCCCGCCATCGAATCCGCGATGACCGGCGCGACGCGCAACTGGCCGCTGCTCTGCCTCAGCCCCCGCGGCGCGCCAATGACGCAGGCTCTGATGCAGCGTCTCGCCCGCGCCGACGGCGTCACCCTGATCTGCGGCCGTTTCGAGGGCTTCGACGAAAGGGTGCTGGAGCATTACGGCGTCGAGGAAATTTCGCTGGGTGACTTCGTCATGACCGGCGGTGAGATCGCCGCGCAGGCCCTGATTGACGCTACCGTCCGCCTGCTGCCCGGTGTCCTCGGCAATGCCGCTTCGACCGAGGAAGAAAGCTTTTCTGCCGGTCTGCTGGAGCATCCCCAATACACCCGTCCCGCCGAATGGCAGGGCAGGGCGATCCCGGATGTCCTGATGTCCGGCCACCATGGCGAGATCGAACGCTGGCGCCGCGAACAGTCGGAAAAACTGACCCGCGACCGCCGCCCCGACCTCTGGGCGCGGTATAAGGGCGGAGGCGACTAAGGTCTTAAGCGACTGAGAAACTTCAGAATCCGTGCTGCCGTTTCAAACCGGCCAGTGCAACCAGCGCGGCATCGCGACGTTCTGACAGCGCCTCTGTGCTCTCATCGCCGATCTCCGCGTCCACTCCGGCCACCAGCTGGGCCTTCAACCCCTCGGTCAGCGGCGACTGCCCCAGTTCCGCCCACCGCGCCTCCTGCGTCGGCCCGAGATGGTCGAGGTAATGGCGATATCCGCCCGCGCCGCCGCCCAGGTGATAGATAAGATGCGGCCCCATCAGCGCCCACCGCATTCCCGGCCCGGCAGCTATCGCCTTGTCGATGTCGCCCACATCGGCGATCCCCTCGGCCACCATATGCACCGCCTCTCGATAAAGTGCGGCGGTCAGGCGGTTGGCCAGATGGCCCGGCACCTCTTTCTTCACCCTGATCGGCACCCGCTCCATCGCCAGATAGAAGGCCTCGGCATGATCCACTGTGTCCGGCGCGGTCAGCCGCCCCGCGACCAGTTCGACCATCGGCACCAGATGCGGCGGGTTCATCGGATGGGCGACCAGTATCCGCTCGGGGTGGACCGCCTTGGCCTGGATGTCGCTTGCCATCAGGGACGAGGTCGATGAGGCAATCACCACATCTGTTCCGATGACTGCCTCAAGCGCCGCGACGATGTCCTGCTTGATCGCGATCCGGTCCGGCCCGTTCTCCTGCACGAAATCGACATCCGCCAAGACGTTGATATCGTTGGAAACCTCCGGCTGACGCGGGGCCTCCGCCTGTGTCAAACCCAACGCGCGCAGATGCGGCCAGGCGGCGGCGACAAAGGCGGTTACTTCCGCCTCGGCCCCCTCGCGCGGTTCGACCACCGTCACCTTCAGTCCGCGCGCCAGGAACAGGCTGGCCCAGCTCATGCCGATCAGCCCGCCCCCCAGCACGCCGACATGGGTGACGGTCATGGCGTCGCGTCGGCCCAGTAGGGCGCCCGCAGCTCGCGTTTCAGGATCTTGCCGATCGAGCTGCGCGGCAGAACGTCCCTTAGTTCCACGCCCGACAGCCGCTGGCTCTTGCCCAGTTTGGAATTGGCCTGGGCACAGATTTCCTCGGCCGTTCTGGCCGCTCCCTCGCGCCGCACGACCAGCCCAAGCGGAGTCTCGCCCCATTGTTCGGACGGCACGCCGATCACGGCGGCATCGGTCACGTCGGGATCTGCCAGCAGCGCGCGTTCCAGATCGTCGGCATAGATGTTCAGCCCGCCCGAGATGATCATGTCCTTCTTGCGGTCAGACAGGATCAGGAAACCATCCTCGTCAAACCGTCCCATGTCGCCGGACCGGAAGAACACCTTGCCGTCCGCATCACGCCAGATGTAGTCGGCGGTCAGATCGTCCCGCCCGAAATAGCCGGCCATCATGGTTGGCGACCGGCCGCAGATCTCGCCCACCGCGCCGGGCGCGACGGGCTCGCCCGCGTCGTCGATCAGCACGATCTCGCAATTGGGCGCAGGCCTTCCCACGGTATGCAGCTTTTCGGGAAACTCATGCGCCGGCAGAACTGTGACGCCGCCGCCTTCGGTCAGCCCGTAGTATTCGATCAGCTTGCCGGGAAACCGCGCCAGCACGTCCAGTTTCACATCCGCCCGCAGCGGCGCCGAGGTCGAGAATTTGACCCGCATCGAGGACAGATCGAAGCTGTCGAAATCCGGCACGTCCATGATGCGCTTGTATTGCACGGGCACCAGCATGGTGTGGGTGATCTTCTCGCGCTCCACCAGTTTGAGATAGCCGCGCGCATCGAATTTCTCCATCAGAACAACGGTGCCGCCGCCGACCAGCGTGGGCAGGAAGGACACGATCGTGGTGTTGGAATAAAGCGGCGTCGACAGCAGCGTGCGCGCATCGGGAGCGTCATAGCCGTTGGCGTGCACCCGGTCCATCTGCGCCGCCCGCATCCAGTGGTTGTGCAGGATACCCTTGGGGGTGCCCGTTGTGCCAGAGGAGTAGATCAGGTTGACCGGATCGGTGAGTTTGACCGGGATCATCGGATCGGTGTCGGACTCGCCGGCCAGCATGTCCTCGTAGCCTTCGAATCCGGGGGCCGCGAAATCCAGCGCGATCTTGCGCGCGTCAAGCCGGTCGAGGAAGGGGGCGGCAAGATCACGATAGGCCCCGGCCAGCGCAAAGACCTTGGCGCCGCTGTCCGTCAGCATCCGCTCCAGCGCCTCGGCCGAGGCCATTGTCGCCAGCGGCACGATGCACGCCCCGGCGCGCAGGGTGCCGATGAAGAGTTCGGCATAGGCGACCGAGTTCGGACCCAGCAGCGCCACGCGGTCGCCTGTCTGCACGCCCCGCGCGATCAACGCATTGGCGACGCGGTTGACGCGCTTGTCGAAGGCCGCCCAGGTCAGCCGTGTGCCGCCGCAGACCAGCGCCTCCTTGTCGGGCGCGGCCCTGGCACTGCGGCGCACCATATCGACCACGGTTTCGGTGGGTGCCACCTCGGGCATCGGGGGGATAATTTCGATCATTTCCGCCTGTCGGACCATATTTCCACGTTTGCGGAGATTAGGCGCCTGTGCCCGGAACGCAAGGTCAAGTCATGGCCGGGCCGGCGGATTGTCGTGGTGCGCCGGCCAATGTGGGTCAGGCCAAGTGATAGGCTCCGCCCCGTTCCAGCGCCCGCTGCCAGGCGGGACGCGCGTGCATCGCTTCGACAAAGGCGGCCAGCTTGGGCAAAAGCGCACCGCGCCCCTGCTTGATGGCGATCTCGGCTGGGAAGCTCATCATCACGTCGACCGCCGAGAGATCGTCCAGCACGAAATGGCCCGAGGGGCGCAACATCTGTTCCATGAATTCGAAATGGCTGGCCAGCTGCTGTTCGATGCGCGGATGCAGCGGCGCGGCGGCGCTGCCGAGGCGGCCGGTGTAGAGGCCGAGCAGGATCGGCACCATCGCCGAGCCTTCGGCGAAATGCATCAATTCGGTGTGGGTGATGGAATCATCGCTGCCGCTGCGGGGCAGCAGGTGGCGGCCGTGCTTCTGGCACAGCACCTCGACGATGGCCCCGCTCTCGGCGATGCGGCGCCCGTCCAATTCGATCACCGGCGACTTGCCCAGCGGATGCACCGCGGCCAGTTCGGGCGGGGCCAGGTTGGTGACGGCGTCGCGTTCGTAGCGGCGCAGGTCATAGGTCAGTTCGAGTTCTTCCAGCAGCCACAGGATGCGCTGCGACCGCGAATTGTTCAGGTGGTGGACCAGTATCATGCGCCTCTCCCCTAGGTCGTCGGAAGATTGGGGAAAGCCGGCGGCGTTGGCAAGGCCGTTGGCGGGATCGGATCGCTGGCGCGATCCGACCGGGCGGGGGCTCTGCCCCCGCACCCCCGGGATATTTTCGGCAAGAGGAAGCGGCAGGGCGCGGTTTGCCGGCGCCCTGCGGGGTATGCCTAGATCACGGCCTCGAACAGGGCACGGGTGTTCTCGGTGGTCATCGGCACCGGGTTGCCGCCGACGCTCGGATCCTCAAGCGCCATCGCGGTCAGCTCGTCGATGCGGTTGTTGCCGACGCCCATCTCGCTCAACTTCGCCGGGATGGCGAGGGTCGCGCGCAGCTCCCACACGCGGTCGCAGAAGCCGGTGTAGCCGCCCTTGATCCCGAGATAGGCCGCGGCGCGGTCGAGCCGCTCTTCGATGGCGGGGCGGTTGAAGTCGAGCACAGCGTTCATCACGACTGCATTCGTGGTGCCATGGTGGGTGTTGTAGACGGCGCCGACGGGATGGCTCAGCGCGTGGATCGCGCCGAGGCCCTTCTGGAAGGCCACCGCGCCCATCGCCGCCGCGCTCATCATGTTGGCGCGCGCCTTGAGGTCAGTGCCGTCGGCATAGGCGCGCGGCAGGTATTCATTGACCAGCCGCAGCCCCTCGAGGGCGATGCCCTGGCTCATCGGATGGTAGAAGGGCGAGCAATAGGCTTCGAGGCAATGGGCGAAGGCGTCCATGCCGGTGCCGGCGGTGATCATCTTGGGCATCCCCACGGTCAGCTCGGGGTCGCAGATCACGACGCTGGGCAGCACCTTGGGGTGGAAGATGATCTTCTTCACATGGGTTTCGGAGTTGGTGATGACGCTGGCTCGGCCGACTTCGGAGCCGGTTCCGGCGGTCGTCGGCACCGCAACGATGGGGGCGATTCCAGCCGGGTCGGCGCGGGTGTACCAGTCGCCGATATCCTCGAAATCCCAGACGGGGCGGGTCTGGCCGGACATGAAGGCGACCATCTTGCCGAGGTCGAGACCCGAGCCGCCGCCGAAGGCGACCACGCCGTCATGGCCGCCGGCCCTGTAGACCTTCAGGCCGGCCTCGAGGTTCTTCTCGTTCGGGTTCGGATCGACGTCGGAGAACATCGCGCGGCCCAGCCCGGCCGAGTCGAGGATGTCGAGGGTCGCCTGCGTGATCGGCAGGTTGGCGAGGCCCTTGTCGGTCACGAGAAGCGGCCGCTTGATGCCCGCCTGGGCGCAGGCGGCAGGCAGTTCCTGTATGCGGCCGGCGCCGAATTTGATCGCGGTGGGGTAGGACCAGTTGCCGGTCAAGGTCATTTCGTCACCTTCTTGAGATGGTAGGATTTCGGACGGGTCAGGTTGTGGAAGCCGATCTCGGACAGCGAGCCGCCCTTGCCGGTGTTCTTGCAGCCGGTCCAGCAGAGCGCCGGGTCGAGGTAGTCGGCGCGGTTCATGAAGACGGTGCCGGTCTCGATCCGCCCGCCAAGCGCCTCGGCGCGCGCCGTGTCCTGCGTCCAGAGCGAGGCGGTCAGGCCATAGTCGCTGTCGTTCATCAGGTGCAGCGCGTGTTCGTCGTCAGACACGGGCATGATGCCGACCACGGGGCCGAAGCTCTCCTCCCGCATCACGCGCATGTCGTGGTTGACGCCGGTCAGGATCTGCGGCGTCAGGTAGGTTCCGCCGTCGTCCTCGGCGAAAGTCTCGATATGGGCGGTGGCGCCCTCGGCCACAGCCTCGGCGATCTGCTCACGCACCAGATCGGCAAAGCGGCGGTGCGCCATGGGCCCCAGCGTGGTGTCCGGGTCCAGCGGGTTGCCGAGCTTGTAGGCCTTGACGATGGCCACGGCCTTTTCAACGAAAGCGTCGAACAGGCTTTCGTGGACGTAGATGCGTTCGATCCCGCAACAGCACTGGCCCGAGTTGAACATCGCGCCGTCGATCAGGGTCTCGGCGGCTGCGTCGAGGTCGGCATCCTCCATGACGTAGCCCGGATCCTTGCCGCCGAGTTCCAGCCCGAGGCCGGTGAAGGTGCCCGCCGCCGCACGTTCGATGGCCTGACCGGCGCCGACCGACCCGGTGAAATTGACGAAGCCGAAGCTCTTGGCAGCGATCAGTTTCGCCGTGGTATCGTGGTCGAGGAAGACATTCTGGAACACATCCGCGGGCACTCCAGCCTCGTGGAAGGCGCGGGCCATGCGCTCGCCCACCAGAAGGGTCTGGGTCGCGTGTTTCAGCAGCACCGCGTTTCCGGCCATCAGGGCCGGGGCGACGCCGTTGATGGCGGTCATGTAGGGGTAGTTCCAGGGCGCGATGATCAACACCAGCCCGTGGGGTTCGCGCTTGATGAGGCGGCGGAAGGTGGCGCTGTCCTCGATTTCGATGGGGGCGAGGGCCTCGGCGGCGATGGAGGCCATGTAGGAGGCCCGTTCGTTCATGCCGCGGAATTCGCCACCATAGTGGACCGGGCGGCCCATCTGATGGGCGAGTTCGGGCACGACCTCGTCCTGCATGGCGGTCAGGCGGGCGCAGCCGGCCTCGACCAGGGCGACACGTTCGGCCAGGGGGCGGGCGGCCCATTCGGCCTGTGCGACGCGGGCGCGCGCGACGGCGGCTTCGGCTTCGGCAAGACTCAGCACGGGACGTTCGGCATAGACCGAGCCGTCGATGGGCGAGATGCATTTCAATGTTGTGGTCATGGTCTTTCCTGAATCGGCCCGCCGAGACGTTCAGCGGGCGCTTGCAAAAGACGGGAGCTCGACTCTGCGGTGCCCGGAGGGAAAGCCTTCCGGACCCCGCGGCAGGTTGTCATGCCTTTTCGAACCCGCGTGCGATTTCCCAGTCGGTGACTGTATTGGCGAAGGCTTCGACCTCGACCTCGGCGGCGCGAACGTAATGATCGACAACACCGTCTCCCATCGCCTCGCGCAGCATGGTCGAGCCGCGCAGCGCCTCGGTTGCGGCTTCCAGCGTACGGGGGATATCGGGCAGTTTGCCGTCGGTATAGACCTCGCCCGTGACCGGCACGCCAAGTTCCAGATTGTCCTCCATCCCCTTCAGTCCAGCTGCCAGCAGGGCCGCCTGCGCCAGATAGGGGTTCATGTCCGAGCCGGGAATGCGGCATTCCATCCGCACCGCCTTGGTGCCTTCGCCGCACAGCCTGAAGCCCGCGGTGCGGTTGTCGACCGACCAGGCGATGCGGGTCGGGGCGAAGGTGCCGCGCATGAAGCGTTTGTAGCTGTTCACATAGGGCGCCATGAAGGCCGTCACGTCATTGGCATAGGCGATCATGCCGGCGCAGAAGGATTTCATCTCGGTCGACATGCTGTGCTTGTCGGATTTGTCGAAGAACAGCGGCGCGCCGTCTTTCCACAGCGAAAGGTGAATATGCGCCGCGCTGCCGACGCGGCTGCGGTGCCACTTCGGCAGGAAGGTCGCCGAGGCGCCGTGCTGCCAGGCGATTTCCTTGATGGCCTGCTTGGCGATCGAATGGTTGTCGGCGCAATCGAGCGCCTCTGCATAGCGGATGTTCAGCTCTTCCTGTCCGGCTTCGGCTTCCCCCTTGGAGTTCTCGACCGGCACGCCGGCGGCAACCAGATGGTTGCGGATCGGGCGCATGATGCTTTCGTCCTTGGTCGAGCCCAGGATGTTGTAGTCGAGGTTATAGGGCACGAAGGGCTTGAGGTTGCGATAGCCTTCCTCGCGCAGCTGGTCGTAGCTGCCCTTGAACAGGAAGAACTCAAGCTCGGTCGCCATCATCGCCGTCAGTCCCAGCTTTTCGGCGCGGGCGATCTGGCGTTTCAGGATGGCGCGGGGGGAATGGGGGATATCCTCGTGCGAGTGGTGATCGACGACGTCGCACAACACCATCGCGGTGCCTTCGAGCCAGGGCACCAGGCGCAGGGTCGCCAGATCCGGTCGGAGAGCATAATCGCCATAGCCGGCGGCCCAGGAGGTCGAGGCATATCCGTCGGGCGTGTCCATCTCTAGATCGGTCGCCAGCAGGTAGTTGCAGCAATGCGTCTCTTCCCAGGCGCTCTCCACGAAGTGAGAGGCGGTGAAGCGCTTGCCCATCAGGCGGCCCTGCATGTCCACCATGCAGGCCAGAACGGTATCAATGCGGCCCGCCGCCACTTCGGCCTTGAGGGTGTCGAAGGTCATGTTGCCGGGCATCGTCGTCTCCTTGGATCAGTCGAGCCCCGAAGATGCTTCGGGGCCCGGTTACAGTCATTGGAACCGCGGTCAGGTATAGCGGTAGGGTCGACCGGCCTTGTTCATGTCGGAATTGTACTTCCGGAAGATCTCGACGATCTTGGCCTTGGTCTCGCTTTCGGCGGCGATCTCGTCCCAGAACTTGACGGCCGCGTCTTCCACCGTCTGCCATTCGGCGTCGGGGATCGTGGTCAGCTTCAGCTTGTCGCCATTCACTCGCAGGCTGGCTTCGCCGCCCCAATACCACCACTGGCGGTAGTAGTGCGACTGTTCCATGCAGACCTTCAGCAACTCCTTGAGGTCTTCTGGCAGCTCGTCCCAGCGGCCTTGGTTGGCGAAGAAATGGCCGATCCAGGCGCCGGAAATGTTGTTGGTGAGGAAGTAGTTGGTCACGTCCGCCCAGCCGACGGTATAGTCCTCGGTGATGCCGGACCAGGCGATGCCGTCCAGCTCGCCGGTCTGCACCGCGACTTCGATGTCTTCCCACGGCAGCGTCACCGGAACCACGCCGAACTGGCTGAGGAAGCGGCCGGCGGTCGGGAAGGTGAAGACCCGCTTGCCTTCCAGATCCTTCAGCGAGTTGATCGGATCCTTGGTGGCAAAGTGGCAGGGGTCCCAGGAGCCGGCCGAGATGTGCTGCACACCGACCTTGGCGTATTCTTCCTTCCAGATCTTGTCGAGACCGTACTGGTTGAACAGCACCGGCACGTCGAGCGAATAGCGCGAGCCGAAGGGGAAGTAGCCGCCGAACACGGTGACTTCGGTGGGAGAAGCCATCGAGTCGTCATCGGACTGCACCGCGTCGATGGTGCCGCGCTGCATCGCCTGGAACAGCTCGCCCGTGGGCACCAGCTGGTCGGCGAAGAACAGCTCGATCTGCATCCGGTCGCCGGCGATCTTGTTGAAGGTGTCGATGGCCGGCTTCACCACATGTTCGGCCAGCGCCGGCCCGGCATAGGTCTGCATCCGCCACTTGATGGTCGATTGGGCAATGGCCGGCGTGGCCAGCGCGGCGGGGGCGACGGCCGCCCCGGCGATGAACTTGCGTCTTGTGGTCATTGTCTCTCTCCTTGTGGTTATGGGTGCCCCGTCATCGGGGTTCTTGGTGATTCACTTGTTGTAGACCAGATCGGGCAGCCAGAGCGCGATCTCGGGGAAGATCATGACAACGACCAGCGCCACCACCATCACGGCGACGAAGGGCGTGATCGAGGCATAGATGTCGCGCAGGCCGATCTCGGGCGGGGCCATGGCGCGCATCAGGAACAGGTTATAGCCGAACGGCGGGGTCATGTAGGCGATCTGGGTCGTGATGGTGTAGAGGATGCCATACCAGATCAGGTCGAACCCCAGCGCCTGCACCAGCGGGACGTAGAGCGGCGCGACAATCACCAGCATGGCGGTATCGTCCAGGAACGTCCCCATCACGATGAAGCTCAGCTGCATCAGAATGAGGATCATCCAGGGGCTGAGATGCATCTTTTCGGTGAACAGATTCTCGATCGCCTTGACCGCGCCCAGCCCGTCGAAGACGGCGCCGAAGGCGAGGGCGGCCAGGATGATCCACATGAACATGCAGGAGATCCCGAGGGTCGAGCGGACCGAGACCTCGAACACCTCGCGGGTCATGCGGCCCTTGAGCACCGCCGCGAGAAAGGCCGCCAGCGCGCCGATAGCCGAGCTTTCGACCAGTGAGGTCCAGCCGTTGACGAAGGGGATCATCATCGCGGCGAAGATCACAAGCGGCAGGACGCCGGCGCGCAGCAGGGCCAGCTTTTCCGACAGGGGGATGTTGCGCTCTTCCGGCGGCAGAACCGGCCCGAGCTCCGGGTTCAGTCTGCAGCGCGCCCAGATGTAGATGATGAACATCGCCGCCATCATCAGGCCCGGAACGACGCCGGCAAGCCACAGCTGGCCGACCGGCTGGCGCGCGATCATCGCGTAAAGTACCAGCACGACGGAGGGCGGCACGAGGATTCCCAGAGACGAGCCGGCCTGGATCACCCCCGTGACCATCCGTTTGTCGTATCCGCGTTTGAGCAGTTCCGGCAGGGCGATGGTTGCCCCGATGGCCATCCCGGCGACCGACAGGCCGTTCATCGCGGAAATCAGTACCATCAGGCCGATGGTGCCGATGGCCAGCCCGCCGTGCACGCCGCCCATCCAGACGTGGAACATCTTGTAGAGGTCGTCAGCGATCTTGGATTCGCTCAGCACGTAGCCCATGAAGATGAACATCGGCAGGGTCAGCAACGGATACCACTTCATCAGCTTCATCGCCGCAGAGAAGCCCAGATCATATCCGCCGCGGTCGCCCCAGAGCAGCAGCGCCGCGATGACCGCGACAAAGCCGATGGCACCGAACACTCGCTGCCCGGTCATGAGCATCAGCATCATGGTCGAGAACATCAGGATGGCGATCAGTTCATAGGACATCAGATCGCCTCACGCGGAATGTCGGCACCCCGGATGCGCAGGATGTCCTTGGCAAGCTCCGATAGCGACTGAAGCAGCATGAGGAAGATGCCGAGAACCATGATGCACTTAATCGGCCAGAGGTAGGGCCGCCAGGCGGTCGGGCTGCGCTCGGGTCGGCCCAGCACCTCATTGGCGCCGTCGATGCCGCCGGTAACGAAGCCCTTGATCAGGTTGCCGAAGAAGGCAAAGGGTTCGGTCCCGAAGTGGCCCAGCGAATAGGCGGTAGACCCGATGCCGCCCCACAGGAGGATGCCGAGGTAGAACATCAGGAACAGGACCGTCACGGCGTCGAACCAGGCCTTCCGGCTTTCCGACCAGTCGCCATAGAGCAGGTCCATCCGCACGTTCGATCCCATCTGGATCGAATAGGGCCCCCCCAGGATGTAATAGGCGACCATCGCGAATTGCGCCATCTCCAGCGTCCAGAGCGAGGGCAGGAAAAAGGTCTTGGAAATCGAGGACCAGAGCAGGATGCCCATCATCACGAAGATGCCATACATCATGATGCGGCCGACGCGGCGGTTGAACCGGTCGGTCAGCCTGACAAAGACGCGCAGGCCCCGCTCCATCACGCGGCGCCCTTCGCGGCGCCGATCTCCGCCAGTGCGACAATCAGGGCGCGAGACAAGAGCGCGGCGATATCGGCGGCTTTGTCGGGGTCGGCCAGCAGATCGTTGCGGACTTCCAGCATGACATTGGCCAGTCCCCGCGTCATCGCATGTTGTTTCAGCGAGTGGGTCACGCCGTCTGCCGGTCCGTAGGGCTGGTTGCGCTCCACCTGGTAGGAGGAGCCGGACAGTTCGTTCAGCAGCGCATCGGCCAGACGGCTGTCGGTGTCATGCAGCACGCCGATCTCGACGGCACGCGGCTTGCCGTAATAGATCGGGGTAAAGGAATGGACTGTGATCAGGGCCGCGGGACGCGCCGCCTCGATGGCGCGGTCGACCGCCGCGCAGAAGGGGCGGTAGATCCGGGCGACGCGGTCTTCGCGCGCTGCGGCCGACAGGGCGCGGTTGCCTGGAATGTCGTGGATTTCGCTTTTCTCGGGCATGGCGCCGGCCGCTTCGGGCGGGCGGTTGCAATCGTAGAGCAGGCGGGACACGCCGCCGAAGACGAGCGGGGCGTGAAGCGCGCCGGCCATATCGCGGGCAAGTGTCAGCGCGCCAGGATCCCAGGCGACATGGCTCAGTCTCGCTTCGGGGGGGAGGCCAAGGCTTTTGAATTCTTCCGGAATTTCGGCCGAGGCATGTTCGCACAGGACCAAAGCCTGCGCCGGGCCGGAAAGCCCTTCGGTGATGGCGGCACGGAAAGCGGAATCTTGTGTCATTGGTCCCCCGGACCGCCTCAGGTTTCTTCAGCGCCCCGCCGCTGTCAACCGGGATTCTGAAAGTTTCTCTTCTTTGTGGGCGCGGCTGAAAGTATGATTACAAAATCGGCACCGGGAAGGAGAGGCGCATGGCGGAAACCGCGCAGCAACGCATCAGGGCGGTGGCCGGTCAGCTGACCCGCGCCGAACGGCAGCTGGCTGATGCCATTCTCGAGAACTACCCGATGTCGGGCCTGGGCTCGATCACGCGGCTGGGCGAAAAGGCCGGGGTATCTTCGCCGACCGTGGCGCGGATGGTTCAAAAGCTGGGGTTTTCCGGTTTCGCCGAGTTTCAGGCGGCCTTGCGCGATGAACTGGAAGCGCAGATTTCCAACCCCATCGCGAAACACGAAAGCTGGTCGCAGGCGGCGCCGCAGGGGCACATCCTGAACCGGTTTACCGACGCGGTGATCGCGAACATCCGCCATACACTCGCCAATGCCGACCCGGCGGAATTCGATGCAGTGATCGCCCTTCTGTCCGACACGCGGCGAAGGGTCTTTATCGCCGGCGGCCGGATCACCCATGCGCTGGCGGAATACATGCACCTGCATCTGCAGGTGATCCGGCCCGATGTGCGTCTGGTCCGCACCACCGCCAACGCCTGGCCGCACGATCTGCTCGACCTGGAGGACGGCGATCTTGTCGTTCTTTACGACGTCCGCCGCTACGAGAACACGACGCTGAAACTGGCAGAGATCGCCGCAGCGCGCGGGGCGAAATGCGTTTTGTTCACCGATCAGTGGCAGTCGCCGATTTCGCGGTATGCCGAGGTGTCGTTCAATTGCCGGATCGAAGCGCCGTCGGCGTGGGATTCGATGACCGCCATGCTGCTTCTGTCGGAAACGCTGATTGCGGCCGTGCAGGAAATGGAATGGGAGCGCACGCGCGAGCGCATGAAGTCGCTGGAAGAGATGTTCGATGCCACGCGGATCTTCCGCAAGTTCGTCTGAAGGCAGCGCTTTTCGGTCGCACCCATATTCACAAGAGCGGCCGGAAACCCTACATTGGGGCACGAACAGGACACGCCGCAGCCAGACATGGCTCAAGCGACGGCAAGACGACGGGGGATGACGGGTGCGCACCATAGGGACGGCGATCGTTCTGGCTGCCATGTGGCTGCTGATGTCGGGCCTGTACAAGCCTCTGATCCTGGGATTCGGTGCCGCTTCGGTCATTTTGGTGATGTATGTGGTGCGGCGGATGGACGCGATCGACGGCGACCGCGTTCAACTTGGCCTCAATCCGATCCGTTCGGTCGGCTATATCATCTGGCTGCTCAAGGAGATCGCCAAGGCCAACTGGCTGGTGACCCGCGTGGTGCTGAGCCCGGCGATGCCGATCCGCCAGCATCTCTTCGTGGTGCCGCTCACGCAGTCTACCGATCTGGGGCAGACGATCTTTGCCAATTCGATCACGCTGACCCCCGGAACAATCACGGTCGAGACCGAGCCGGGGCATTTTCTGGTGCATGCGCTTGCCTTTTCCGAGGGCGACACCGAAGCGCTCGCCGATATGGACCGGCGCGTGACCGCCATCGAAGCACCGGTGATGTCCTGATGTTCGCGCTCGCCACCATCGCCCTTTTCGTCGCCATGGTTCTGGTGCTGATCCGTCTGTTCAACGGACCAACACTTTACGACCGCGTTCTGGCCGTGAATGCCTTCGGTACCTATACGGTGCTGTTCATCGGGGTTCTGGGGTTTCTCAACGGACGGCCCGATTTCCTGGACATCAGCATGCTGTACGCGCTGATCAACTTCGTCGGCACCATCGCGATCCTCAAGTTCTTCCGGTATCGGGCGATTGGCGACACGCCCCGCCCCAGCGACCAGGCGGAGGGAGAGGCCTGATGGACATGCTGGTCGAAGTCCTGAGCTGGATCTTCATCGTTTCCGGGTCCTTCTTCACCGTTGTGGGCGCCGTGGGCGTACTGCGCTTTCCTGATTTCTGGGCCCGGCTTCATGCCGTCTCTGTGTCGGACAGCGGCGGCGTGATCCTGCTGCTTCTGGGCATGGCCATGCAGGCGGGCTGGACGCTGATCACGGTCAAGCTGATCATCATCGGCATCTTTCTGTTCATCACGGGACCGACCGCGACCCATGCCGCCGCCAGCGCGGCGCTTGTCTCTGGTCTGAGGCCGAAAGAGCATCCCGGGCTGACCGGTGCGCAGACGCCGCCCCCTGAAAAACAGACCTGACGGGGGGATTATGGAAATTCTGATCGATATCGTCCTGTTCACCATGATGGTCGCAACCGCGCTGGCCGTGGTGCGCCTGCGCAGTCTGTTCGCGGTGGTCATGCTGGCCGGCGTGTTCAGCCTGCTGTCGGCTCTGCTGCTGGTGACGCTCGATGCGGTCGATGTGGCCTTTACCGAGGCGGCTGTGGGCGCGGGCATCTCGACCGTTCTGATGCTGAGCACGCTGGCGCTGACCTCGCGGTCGGAGCTGCCCAAGTCGAATGCCGGGTTGACTCCGCTTCTGGTGGTGGTGGTGACTGGGGCGGCGCTGGTCTATGGCACTCTGGACATGCCGAATTTCGGCGATGCCAATGCGCCGGCGAATGTCCATGTCGCGCCGGAGTACATTTCGCGCAGCCCGGAGGACATCGGGGTGCCCAACATCGTGACAGCCATCCTGGCGAGCTATCGCGGATACGATACGCTGGGCGAGACAGGTGTGGTCTTTGCGGCGGGACTGGGCGTGTTGCTGCTGATCAGCGGCCTGCGTCGTCGGCGGCGCGAGGAGGGTGAGGACGAATGATCAGACATCACCTCATCCTGCGCGTCGTCACAAAGCTGCTGATCGGGCCGATCATGCTGTTCGCGCTTTACGTGCAGTTTCACGGCGATTATTCGCCCGGCGGCGGTTTTCAGGCCGGCGTGATCATGGCTGTGGCCTTCATCATCTACGGCGTGGTGTTCGGTCTGGCGACCGTGCAGAAGGTGTTGCCGCCCTGGCTGGTTCACAAGCTGATGGCGCTGGGCGTGATGATCTACGCCGGCACCGGGATCGCAAGCCTGTTCCTTGGTTACAGTTTTCTCGACTACGGCGCCTTTACACCGGCGCATCCTTCGCATGGGCAGCACTGGGGTATTCTGGTCGTCGAACTCGGCGTGGGTGTCACCGTCACGGGGGTGATGGTTGCGATCTACTATGCCTTTGCAGCCCGAACCCCGACGATCAGCGACGAGGACTGGTGATGACGCGCGCAATGGATTGGGCCTTCATCCTTGGCCATGTCAACTACTGGCTGTTCATCGTCCTGATGATGACCGGACTCTACATCGTGGTGGCCAAAGGCAACCTTGTGAAGAAGATCGTCGGACTGAACATCTTCCAGACCGCCGTGTTCATGCTTTACATCTCGGTCGGCAAGGTGTCGGGCGGCACCGCACCGATCTTTCCGACCGACATGAATATCGACCCGGCAACCGTCTACTCCAACCCGTTGCCGCATGTGCTGATCCTCACGGCTATCGTCGTCGGCATCGCGACCACGTCGCTGGGCCTGGCCCTGATCGTGCGCATCCGCGAGCAATACGGCACCATCGAGGAGGACGGAATCTTCCAGATTGAAAAGGACATGGCCTCGGAAGAATACCGCCTGCACAGCGAACTGATGAGCGAGCGGCACTGATGGCCACGGAAGCCCTGCAACACACGGCGATGACGCTGCAAGATCACCTGCCGATCCTGCAGATTCTGGTGCCGTTCTTCGCCGCGCCGCTGACGGTATTCCTGGGCAGCCGGCGGCTGGCCTGGCCGATGGCCTTCGCGGCGAGCGTGGTGTCGCTGGTCATTGCCTGGATGCTCCTGATGCAGGTGATCGACGGATCGGTCATCAGCTATCATCTGGGCGGCTGGGCGCCTCCGATCGGCATCGAATACAGGGTCGACGCCGCCAATGCCTTCGTGCTTTTCCTGGTTTCGGCCATCGCGGTGGTCGTTCTGCCCTTTGCCAGGACCAGCATCGGCGACGAGGTGCCTGCGCGCGATCACACCCTGTTCTACGCAGCCTATCTGCTGTGTTTCTCGGGTCTGATGGGCGTGACGATTACCGGCGACGCCTTCAACGTATTCGTCTTCCTCGAGATTTCCTCGCTCTCGACCTATGTTCTGATCGCCACGGGCGCGGGGCGCGACAAGCGGGCGCTGACGGCGGCCTATGACTATCTGATCATGGGAACCATCGGTGCGACCTTCTTCGTGATCGGCATCGGTTTCCTCTATATGTCGACCGGCACACTGAACATGGCCGATCTGGCGCAGCGGATCGCGACCCAGCCGGGCAACCGGACCATCGAGGCGGGGTTCGCCTTCATCCTGGTGGGGGTGGGTCTGAAGCTGGCATTCTATCCGCTGCACCTGTGGCTGCCCAACGCCTATACTTATGCGCCTTCGGCGGTCTCGGCTTTTCTCGCGGCGACATCGACCAAGGTCGCGCTCTACGTCCTGATGCGCTTTGTCTTCACGGTGTTCAGTCCGGGCTTCCAGTTCGAGGTTCTGACCCTGCAATTCGTGGTCATGCCCTTTGCGCTGCTGGCGATGTTCGCAGCCAGTTTCGTCGCCGTGTTCCAGAGCGATTTCAAGCGGATGCTGGCCTATTCGAGCATTGCGCAGATCGGCTACATGCTGCTGGGCATCACCTTCCTGACAGAGACGGGCGCGACTGCGGCCATCGTGCATCTGTTCAACCACGGGATTACCAAGGCGGCCCTCTTCATGACCGTCGGGGCCTTCGTGCTGCGCAACAAAGATACCTTCTATAACGACATCTGCGGCATGGGGCGCCGGATGCCATGGACCTCGGCCGCCGCGGTGATCGGCGGGCTAAGCCTGATCGGGGTGCCCGGGACCGCAGGTTTTGTCAGCAAATGGGTTCTGGTTCAGGCGGCTTTGGAAAAGGGCTGGTGGCCTATTGCCCTGCTGATTGTGGCGTCGAGCCTGATTGCGGTCGTCTATGTCTGGCGGGTGGTCGAAGTGCTGTATCTGCAACCTCCGCGCAAGGACAGCACCGCGACCGAGGCGCCGCTTTCCATGCTGATACCGATCTGGATTGCTGCGCTGGCCTGCATCTGGTTCGGAATTGACACCGATACAACTCTGACGGCCGCGCGGATCGCGGCGGCCGGGTTGTTCGGCGCGGTCGGTCAATAGGAGGGCGGCATGGACACGAACACCGCCATCCTGATGAGCATGATCATCCCCGCGCTCGCCGCGGTCGGCAACCTGGTACTCCGGCGTCAGGACAACCTGCGCGATGGGATGACGCTGATCGCGGCCTTGGCCACCTTCGGCTGCGTTCTGACGATCCTGATGAACGAGGGCAATGGAACCACGGCACCGATGGTGCTGTGGAGCGTGATGCCCGGGCTCGATCTGGCCTTCAATGTCGAACCGCTGGGCCTGATGTTCGCGATCATCGCGAGCGGGCTGTGGATCGTCACCCACCTCTACGGCGTCGGTTATATGCGCGGGAACAACGAGAAGCATCACGCCCGCTTCTTCGCCTGTTTCGCGGTCGCCATCGCGAGCGTCATGGGGATCGCATTCGCGTCGAACATGTTCACGCTGTTCCTGTTCTACGAGGTTCTGACGCTCAGCACCTATCCCCTGGTGGCCCACAAGGAGAACAAGGAGGCCATCCGCGGTGCACGCACCTATCTTGGCATCCTGATCGGTACCTCGATCGGCTTTCAGCTGGTCGCGATCATCTGGACCTATTCGCTGACCGGAACTCTGGATTTCACCAAAGGCGGCATTCTCGAAGGCCATGTTTCGGGCGCGATGGTCGCCATCCTTCTGGCGCTTTATGCCTTCGGGATCGGCAAGGCGGCGCTGATGCCGTTCCACCGCTGGCTGCCCGCAGCAATGGTCGCGCCGACACCGGTTTCGGCGCTGCTGCATGCGGTGGCGGTGGTCAAGGCCGGTGTGTTCACCATGCTCAAGGTGGGCGTCTACATCTTCGGGATCGACTTCCTTGCGGAAACAGGCGCTTCGGAATGGCTGATCTGGCTGGCGGCTTTCTCGGTGCTCTGTGCGTCGGTTGTGGCCATGACCAAGGACAACCTCAAGGCGCGGCTCGCCTATTCCACCGTTTCGCAGCTGAGCTACATCACCCTCGGCATGGCGCTGGCCACCTCGATGGGCGCGCTGGGCGGGGGGATGCACATCGCGATGCATGCAATGGGGAAGATCACGCTCTTCATGTGTGCGGGTTCGATCTACGTCGCGACCCACAAGACCAACATCAGCCAGATGACCGGGCTGGGCCGTGCGATGCCCGTCACCTTCATCGCCTTCCTGATCGGGTCACTGTCGATCATCGGTCTGCCGCCGCTGGGCGGAAGCTGGAGCAAGTGGCTGCTGATCGTGGCCTCTGCCGACACGGGGCACATGGTGGTGATCGTGGTGCTGATGATCTCGTCATTGCTGAACATCGCCTACCTGCTGCCGGTCTTCGCGCGCGGTTTCTACCTGAAAGGCGAGGGTCAGCCGGAGACCTGGGCGGAACCGCGGCCGCTTGTCTGGCTTCCCCCGGCGCTGACGGCCTTCGGCTGTGTCGTGCTGTTCTTCTACGCCGGTGCGATCCAGGATTTCCTGGCGCCTATCGTTGCCGCAAACTGAGGGGATCGAGATGGATCACAAGCCCACCGACACCCATCACGCAGACGGGCAATCGCCCCGGTCCGACGCCTTCCTCTATGGCCTTGGTGCGGTTTGCGTATTGCTGTTTCTGGGCGACTTTCTCTATCACAAGCACGGATATTTCGAAATCGAGGAGCTTCCCGGTTTCTATGCGATCATCGGTTTTCTCTCCTGTGGCGTCCTGGCGGTTCTATCGGGGGTGCTGCTCAACCTGCTGACGCGGCCCGAAGATTATTACGCGCCCAGGGACATCGACGCCGAGGAATACCCCGAAGCCGGGACGGAGCGCGCCGATGCTTGACGTGTTTCCGCCCTTCCTCGTCTATTTCCTCGGCGCTGCCCTGCTGCCGCTCGTGCCGAAGGGCCACCTACGCTCGGCCCTGTCGCTGCTGGTGCCGGCCATCGGTGGCTGGCTGATCTGGACGATGCCGACAGGCGTGCACGACGTGGTGCAGCTGATGGGGGTCGACCTGACCCTGATCCGCCACGACAAGCTGGCGGCCGTCTTTGCGCTGATCTTCTCGCTCGCTGCCTTCACATCCCTGCTATACGCGTGTCATGTGCGGGACACCGTGCAGACAATCGCCACGTTGCTATATGCCGGGTCTGCCATCGGGGCGGTGTTCGCGGGCGATCTCATCACGCTGTTCCTGTTCTGGGAGGGCACCGCCATCGCCTCGGTCTTCCTGATATGGGCGCGGCAGACCGAGGGCGCCTATCACAGCGGGATGCGGTATCTGATCTTTCAGGTCACCTCGGGCGTTATCCTGCTGGCCGGGGCGGCGCTGTTCTGGCGCGAAACGGGCACAATGGCGTTCGAGCGCATGACGCTCGGCTCGCCCGCAACCTGGCTGATCTTCCTCGCCTTCGGTATCAAATGCGCCTTCCCTCTGCTGCACACCTGGCTGACCGACGCCTATCCTTCGGCCACGGTTACCGGCAGCGTGGTGCTGTCGATCTTTACCACCAAGCTTGCGATCTACGCCCTGGCGCGGGGGTTCGCGGGAACCGAGACCCTGATCTACATCGGCGCGGTGATGGCGCTGTTCCCGATCTTCTACGGTATGGTCGAAAACGACCTGCGCCGGGTGCTGTCCTACAGCCTGATCGGTCAGCTCGGGTTTCTTGTGGTCGGCGTCGGCATCGGTACAGATTTGGCGCTGAACGGCGTGGCGGCTCATGCCGTGGCGAGCGTTCTCTACAAGAGCCTGCTGTTCATGTCCGTGGGCGCGGTTTTGTATCGCACCGGGACGGCCAAGGCGACGGAACTGGGCGGTCTGTACCGGACAATGCCACTGACGGCGCTCATGTGCCTTGTCGGCGCGGCGACGATCTCGGCGGTGCCGCTGTTCGCAAGCTTTGCCACCAAGTCGATGATCCTCTCGGCGGCCGGATACAAGGGATACGAAGGCGCCTGGCTGGTTCTGATCATCGCGGCGGCGGCAACGGTGGTCTATACGGGCGTAAAGGTGCCTTACTGCGCCTTCTTCGGCGCTGACAGCGGGAAGCGCCCGAAAGAGGCTCCTTGGAACATGTTGGGAGGCATGGCCATCACGGCAGGCTTCTGCATCGCGATCGGCATCTGGCCGCAGACCTTCTTCGCGTTCCTGCCTTATGACGTCGACTACGCGGTATATACCACGTCGCATGTCGTCACGCAGCTTCAACTGGTCGCCTTCTCGATGCTGGCCTTTTTCCTGCTCCTGCGCGTCGGCCTATATCCGCTGGCGACAGGGTCCGTGACGCTGGATGCCGACTGGATTTATCGCCGTCTCCTGCCTGGCGTCATTGGCGCCATTGCCAATGTGGTTTCGGCCCTCTGGACACGCGGTGCGGACATTCAGCAGCGCTGGGTGCACGCTCTGATCCTCCGGCTTTACAAGACGCATGGGCCGGAAGGGCGCGTTGCGCGGGTGGTGCCGACGGGGTCGATGGTTCAGTGGGTTGCCATCCTGCTTGGTGTCATGCTGATCGTGACCTTCGTTTCGTGACGGCGGTGACGCGATCTTGAAAACAGTGCGGGCGACTCGTGACGGGGAAGCTGATAGCAAGGCGGTATCCCGGACCGCAGCCCGCATGAGACCCATCAGCCCCACACGACGTCTCTTCGGCCTTGCGATCCTTGCCGGGGCTGCCGGTCTTGGAACCTGGCGCTATCTGCACCCCGTTTTTGACGGCACCCAACTGAGCGTTGCGGAGGCTTATGCGGCCGCGGTTGCAGGTGACGTGGTGCTCGTCGATATACGCCGTCCCGAGGAATGGCGTGACACCGGGATCGGTCAGGGCGCGCATCCGTTGGACATGCGGCGGGAGGACTTCGAGACTGAACTGGCCCGCTTGCTGGACGGTGATCACGGGCGCGCCGTCGCGCTGATCTGCGCGCGCGGTGTTCGGTCGGCCCGCGTGGCACGGCGTCTGTCGGCGGCGGGGTTCACCGGGGTGATCGACGTTCCGGAGGGTATGCTGGGTTCGTCCGCGGGACCGGGATGGCTTGCCGCAGGGCTGCCGACCGACAAGTATGAGGGTCCTGTGCCGTGAAACACGTTATCGCCCTTTTGTGCTCCCTGGCTGCTGGTGCGGCCCATGCCGGCTGTGGCGACATGGCGGAGGCCTGCCAACTGCCGGATGGCGAGTATCATGCGGTCCTGCCAGAAGCAGGCGGGCAGGGCGCGCCGGTGGTGCTGTGGCTGCACGGCGCCGGGAGCAACGGGGGAAATGCAATCCGCAACACGGACCTGATCGATGCGCTGACAGCGCGGGGCTATGCGGTGCTGACTCCGACCGCCAGCCGTCCGTTCAGGGACGGCGGGTTCAGCTGGAACTTCTTTCCGGGTTGGACCGGGCGGGACGAGACCGATTTCCTGAAACGCGCGGTTGCGGACGCCGCTGGCCGGTTTGGCACCGATCCCCAGCGCGTCCTGCTGGCCGGGTTCTCGGCAGGCGCCTTCATGGTCAGTTATCTTGCCTGTTCCGCGCCGCAGACGTTCACGGCCTACGCTCCGGTGTCAGGCGGGTTCTGGCGGCCTATGCCCGAGCGGTGCAACGGGCCCGTGCGGTTGTTCCAGACGCATGGGTGGGAAGACACGACCGTGCCGCTGGAAGGGCGTGTTCTGCGCAGCGGCAGCTTCGAGCAGGGGGACGTCTTCGCAGGCATGGAGCTTTGGCGGGGCGCGAACCGCTGTACTGGACATGCCCCCACGTCCTACGCCGAAACCGATTCCTTCTGGCGCCGCCGGTGGGAAGACTGTGCCACCGGCAGCGCGCTGGAATTCGCGCTTTGGCAGGGCGGGCATTCAGTGCCCGAAGGCTGGGCGGACATGGTGCTCGACTGGTTCGAAGCCCTTGCGGTGAAATAGCGGCGGTCAACGCGTATGACGCACCCCAAAAATCTGGGATCGCTCCGCGCCGGAAAAGAATGGTCCTTCCGTCTGGTCGCTATTCCGCCGCTGCCTGAGCGGGTCCGCCTTCAAGAATGGACCGCAGTTCACTGCGGTAGTGGTGCGCTGCACGAGTGATCGGAGGGGCGGCGAAATTGACGCGCGTGCCCATCCAGCGCGCCCGGCCGAGCGATACGCCGCTGAGCATGGACAGCGGGATGGCCAGGATCAGGCTGATCGCGATCGGCAGCAGCCAGAGCGAGACCAGTCCCGCGATCATGCCGGTGACCAGGGCGGCGCCGCTGACGGTTTCGAGCATGTGGCACACAGCGACGGTGCGGAAGCTGTAGCGCCCGCCGTCCCGCGTTTGAGGCGACCAGCCGCGTTGCAGACCGAGCGCGGTGCGGAAAACGGCGATCATCTGCTGAACCATCAGGATCGGCGCGTAAAGCACGGAGAGGATCAGTTCAGCGATGAACGACAGGGTGAAATTCATCGGTCCGCCAAATTCGGCGAAACGCGCGCCGGTCAGGGGCAGGGCTGCGACCCCCATGAGCTTCGGGGCCAGCAGCATGGCATACATCAGCACCACGACCAGCACATTGCGGCTGTCTGTCATTTCAGGCCAGGTCGGCATCAGCGGATTGCTCTCGCTGAAATAGGTCAGAACGCTCGCATCCTCGCCGACGCCGATCAAAGCCCACATCACCAGCAGAGCAAACCAGAGCGGCGACATGAGATAACCGACCGCGCCATGCAGCATGTGGAAGCGCGACATCGAGCGGAAGCCCTTCGAGCCGAGCAGGCCAAGATGCTGAAGGTTGCCCTGGCACCAGCGCCGGTCTCGCAGCACATGGTCGATCAGGGTCTGCGGGGTTTCCTCGTAGCTCCCCCGGATGCGGGGCAGGAAGCGGACGCCCCAGCCGGCGCGGCGCAGAAGGCCCGCCTCGACGAAATCGTGGGACATGATCAGCCGGTCGCCCTTGAGGTGGGGCAGGCCTGCGCTCGCCGCAAAGGCGGCGGTCCGAATGATGGCGTTGTGGCCCCAGTAGTTGCCTTCCTGACCGCACCAGCGCGCCATGCCTTCGGCAAAGGCCGCGCCATAGACGCCGTTGGCGAATTGCTGCATCCGGGCAAAGACCGACTGGGCGCCGATCAGCTGCGGAAAGCTCTGGATCAGACCGGCGCCCGGATCCGAGGCCAGGGCATTGGTCAGGCTCAGGATCGCGCGGCCGGTCATCAGGCTGTCGGCGTCGAGAACCAGCATGGCGTCATGGGCGCCGCCCCAGCGGGCCACCCAGTCGGCGATATTGCCGACCTTGCGGTCGGTGTTCATCACCCGGCGGCGGTAATAGAGTTCCAGACCCGGCGACAGCGAGCGGCGCAGCGCTTCGACCGTGCGCTGTTCCTGCTCGGCCAGGGCTTCGTCGCGGGTGTCGGACAGGATGAACATCGCATAGCGGTGCGCCCCGCCATAGGCCCGCAGCTCTTCGAGCATCGACTGCGCATTCCCGAGCACGTACCAGGGAACTTCGTTATAGACCGGCATCAGCAGCGCAACTTTCAGCGGCCGGATCGGCGCTTTTGTGATGCGCGGCCCCTGCCGCGTCAGGGACCACAGGCCCAGGGCAACCGTGCTGACGGTGAAACTGATCCAGAAAAAGTTAAAAGAGATCAGAACGATGAGAAGACCTTCGGCAAGATTGATCCCCTGATCCGAGAACCAGCCGTGCATCACCACAGCCAGGGCCGCGGTCGCGGCCATGGCCGGGCTGAAGGCGAGCACCCGCCACAGCGATTGGCCACGCTCGTTCTTGAGGCCAGGGGCCGCGATATCGCGATAGGCGGCACCAAAGTTCTGCACCGGCATGGGGCAGGGTGTCTCGGGCGGCATCACGAACAGGTCGTTTCTCATTTGGTCCACCGGTAAAGCCAGACTTCGCTGGCAGGGGCATTGTCCTTGCGCAGTTCCGCGCGCAGTTCGGCGATGTCCGCGTCACCTGGATCGAAGGTGAACGCCAGGCGCAGACCGCCGGTTTCGGGATTTTCCTGCAGGATGACGTCGCTAATTGTCGCACCCGGCGAGTTGACGAGAGGCTCGACCGTGTCTGGGCCGCCAGCGAAGAATTCGCTCTGCTCGAAATCTATCGTCACAAGCCGGCCGCCGCCTTCGCGCGCACCCATGCGCGTATTTACCACTCTCGGCAGGCCGGTGGCCACCGGAGCGGCAGCGCACCACGTCAGGGAATAGGCTATGTCCAGCCGTTGGCCCGCCGGAATCGGATCGAGCGGCCGCCAGTATGCGACGATATTGTCGTAGATTTCCTTGTCGGCGGGGATTTCGACCAGTGTGACCGATCCGGCTCCCCAGTCGCCCTTGGGCACGACCCACGCACCGGGCCGGCGGTGATAGTGCGCTTCGAGATCGGCAAAGTCCGACAGCTTGCGCGCCCGCTGCATCAGTCCGAACCCGCGCGGCATCCGGTCGACGAAGGAAGAGATCTGCAGTGTGCGGGGATTGGCCAGAGGGCGCCAGATCACCTCGTCGGCGCCGTTCCAGATCATGAGACCGTCGCTGTCATGAACGGCCGGTCGGAAATCATCGAACCGGTTGCGGTTGGTCTCGTCGAAAAGGAACATGCTGGTCAGCGGGCCAAGGCCGACGTGGTCAAGCTCGGTCCGCGCGAACAGGGTGGCCTGCACGTCCATCACACAGTCAGGGCCGGGGGTGATGTCGAAGCGATAGGCTCCGGTCACGCTGGGGCTGTCGAGCAGGGCGTGAACGACGATGTTGCGCTGTCCCGGTTCGGGCGTTTCCAGCCAGAATCGGATGAAATCAGGGAACTCCTCGCCTTTCGGGTCGCCGGTGTTCAGCGCAAGGCCACGCGCGGAGAGGCCGTAAGCGTGCCCGTAGCCGATGGCGCGGAAATAGCTGGCGCCTTGGAATACGCAGAACTCGGACTTGCGGCCCGGTTCGGTCTGCTCGGTGCGAAGGCGAAGGCCGGCAAATCCAAGCGTGTCCGAGATCGGAAGGGGCGGCACAAGTGCCGGGTCATGGTCGAAATCGTCATAGACGAAGGGGACCGGCTGGGCCATTCCGCCGGTCACGGTGTCGACCCGAATCGCGCGGGGGAAATAAAGCCCGGGCGCAAAGAAATCGACGACATACGGCACGTCGGTGCCGGCCCAAAGCGCATGATCAAGTTTGAAGCGGATCGCCCGGTACTGATCGTATGTGAGGTCCAGCCATTCCTGCGGGACCTTCGGCCGTTCCTGGTAATTGGCCTCCGCGAGGGCACGGGCCATCTCGATCACCAACTGGCGACCGAAGACTGTTCCGGCGGAAACCAGAGGTGCGCTGGTGACCAGCCCCAGGGCCGACGAACCAACGAGAAACGCACGCCGCGACAGCATCATCTTGCCTTGCTCCGCCAGGGTTGAGACTTGAACCAAGCGGCGATGTAGGCAACTGCCGTGACAAGTGCAAACCCCCATAGATTAACAAGAATATGATCTGCGGTTTTCCGCCCCGCCAAGTCGAGGACAAAGCCTAGAATTTGAGCAATCGCCATCGAAAACACGAAAACGGCGAGCGATTGCTGACCGACCTTGGTGACGATCTCGACAAGGCACCGCCAGATGATTCCCGCGCTGCCGTTGGCGATTCTCCGCAGCCGCGCGCCACCTGGTCCGGCGGCGGCCCAGGCGACATAGGCAAGCGCTAGAAAGTGCAGGTAACGCAGAATTCCGAAGTCGGTCTTGTCGCGCGGACTGAACAGATCCAGCGCATCCTGCTGGGTCATCCAGTCCCAGGTGCCGCGTATCCAGTCGCCGAGCGAGGGCGATGCCGCCTCGACCCAAGTAAAAACCTTCCACGAACTGAACGGTGCCGAAAGAACCAGGAAAGCGACGCAAACCCAGAGCAGGGCTCGGCTGACCGGCGGCGGCGCAAACCATCCACGCATGAAGGCGAAACCGGTGAAGAACAGAAGCTGCCAGCCGAGTGGGTTGAAGAACCACTCGCGGTTCGACCAGGGCTCGGCCGGAAAGTGCATCGTGCCGACATTGGCCGCAAGCCAGAGCGAAATGCTGAAGGCGACGGCTGCCCAGAGGCTGATGGAGACCAGAGCCATCATCAGCGGCATCATCGCAAGCACCACCAGATACATCGGCAAGATGTCGAAATAATTCGGAATATAGGTGAGTGTGAACAGGCCGACGATCTGCTGTTCGGGATCGTCGAAGAAGGGCTTAAGGTTCAGCGCCGCCACATAGGATTTGTCGCCGGCCCACCACAGGTCGATCGCGGCCATCGCTGCGGCGGTGAGGAAGAACAGACCGATATGTGCCCAATAGACCTGCCAGCAGCGGAACAGGACCCGGGCGGTGCCTGTCAGCCACCCCTTCCGCGCGAAAACGCCGCCGAAGGCAATGGCCGAGGCCATGCCGGAACAGAAGACGAATATCTCGGTTGCATCCGAGAATCCAAAGCGGGCGGGGATCCAGTTGGCCCAGGTGTTGTCCGGGATGTGGGCGACCAGGATGATGAACATCGCCAGCCCGCGGAACACGTCGAGTCGCGGGTCGCGTGTTGAGACAGCCGCGGTGGCGGCTTTTGCGGTTTTTGGTTCCGCAAAATCCATGCCGGGCGAAATTGATGCCATGCCTTCTGTCCGTCCTGTCTTCACGTCACTCAGCCGGCATGCTGCGCGCATCCGGCATCCCGCGCGCCGCGGCAATGAGCGCGCGACGACACGAGGCAAAGCCGTCGTCCGACCCGGCCCGTAGGTTCTTACGTTCGTTGAGGAATCGCTCGGCGTGGTCGAAATATCCGGCGCGAAGCGCGGCGTCGATAGTCAGCCTGCGGAAGACGTCGCGCTGTGCATGGCTGCCCCCCGCTTTTTGCATGGCTGCATCGGCGCGGGCGAGGTGGTGGAAGGCCTCGCCATTGCGGCCCTCGCCAAAAGCGACCAGGCCCGCGGCAGCGTCTGATCCGGGGCGCGCCATCCGCAACCCCGCCTCGTCCAGGCCGGCATCTGCGTCACGGTTGATCCGGGCGAGCAGGGCCTCGGCGCTGTCGGTCCGGCCAGCACCGGTGAGGGCCATCAGATAATGGAGGTCGGCGAAGATCAGGCAACCATCCTGGGTGCGCCGCGCGCTGAGATCAGCAAGTTCCTCCCACCTTTCTCCCACTTCGATTCCTTCGAGTTCCAGGCGCATCAGCAGCGAGGCGGCGTTCGAGATGTCGCGGTAGTCGTCGGTATGATCGCTGCGGATACGTGTATCGTACAGGGCCAGCACGTCGTCGGTCTGGCCCAGATCAAGGTGCAGCAGCGCCTTGTGCCACCAGACGTGATACCCGAAGTTGTTGCAGTGGCGCCAGGCCGGTTCCTGCCGCGTCAGCCACTCGATGCCCTGCCTTGACCGGCCGGTCATGTCGTAGACATGCGCCACCGCGTGCAGACCCCACGCATCGTTCGGCGCCATCCAGAGTGCCTGTCGCCCGGTCGTTTCGGCACGAACGTATTCCCCGGTTTCTTCCAATGCGAAGGCGTGGCAACCCAGCAGATAGCCGCGCGCCGGGTGGTCTGCGCTGTAGGCGGGAAGAAGGCGTTCGACCGAGCCGCGCATCCCACCAGCGTCGCCGAGCAGGAAACGGATCGCCTGCGAGAGCTTCATCGCCAGAGCATCAGTGGGCGCCGCGTCAAGCACCGCCTCCAGTTCGGCGACGGCGGCGCTCGGGGCGCCGGCAAGCCATTTTTCGAGCGCAGCGATGTAGTGCGTCTCGCGTGGTGTCACGGATTGCTCCCGCGCCCCCGCCAACGCTGCGACGAGTGCTTCCTGTGCGGTGGCGTAAAGTTCCCGCCGGCCCAGCAGCAGGCAGAACAGGCCGCGCGCGGCTTGGCCGAGGGCGAACTGCGGCTCGGCCTGCAGCAGGGTCGCGAGGTGGTCGGCGGTGGCGGACGCATGGGCGAGGAAGCCGAGTTGAACGGCGTTCCAGTCGTCCAGCGCCTCTGGGGTTGTGACCTTGGTGGGCTGGCCGAATAGGTCGTCTCTCATCCGTGTCTCCGATCCCTTGTGCCGCCCGCCGAGGTGCCGGGCTGGAGGGAGTTTACCTTCGGAAACCGGATGAGGCATGCCGCTCGCGCATTGGTGAGAGCCCGTGTGCGGAGCCTCGCCACTGATAGGCGGAAACACGCGGTTGATGGGTGGATGAACGGCGATTTGTTACAGTGCTGGCGTCGGTACCAGGTTTCTTCCGAAACATTTGCCCAGGGTCAGCCGGAGCGGGCGCGGGTCGCATCCAGGCCCTTGACGATCCAGCTGCGCGTTTCGGCGGGGTCGATCACCGCGTCAATCTCGTTGAGCGAGGCTATGTTGAGCGCGCTTCCGGTCTCGTAGGATTCGTCGACAAGCCGGTGGAACAGCGCCTTTCTCGCAGCCGGATCCGGAGTTGCCTCGAGTTCCTTGCGGAAGCCGAGTGTCACCGCGCCTTCGAGCCCCATGGGACCGAATTCTCCGGTCGGCCAGGATATCGTGAAGTCGGGCGTCACGAAGCTGCCGCCGGCCATCGCCTGGGCGCCGATCCCGTATCCCTTGCGCAGGCAGACGAAGAACAGCGGCTGTCCGAGGGTAGAGCCGGCCGCCAGAAAGTCGCAGGCCGCGGCGACGCCGCCCTGTTCCTCGCTGGCCGGGCCGACCATGAAGCCGGGGGTGTCGCACAGCGACAGCACCGGCAGGCGCAGCCGGGCGCACAGCCGCAGAAATCGCGCGGCCTTGGACGAGGCCGGCGCATCCAGAGCACCGCCAAGGTGGTGCGGATTGTTGGCGATTAGGCCCATAGACCGCCCTTCCATCCGGATGAAGCCGCTCACCATGCCCGGTGCGTGGTCGCGCCCGAGTTCCAGAAAGCTGTCGTCGTCTGCCAGGCCCGTGATGACCGTGCGGATGTCATAGGCGCGCAGACGGTTCTCGGGAATCGCGTGACGCAGGGCGCGCTGATCCCGGGCCTGCCACTTAGGGAGGTCGCCCTGGGTATAGGACAGTGCCCGGCGGGCGGCTTCGACGGCGGCCGGTTCGTCATCGGCCAGGATATCCACCAGCCCGATCCGCGCCTGCATTGGGGCGGGGCCGATGTCGGTGGGTTGGAAGGTGCCGAGGCCTCCGGCCTCGATCATCGCCGGGCCGCCGAGACCGATCCAGCTGTCGCGCGTGGCGATTCGGATGTCCCCGGCCCCGAACAGCGCTGCGTTGCCGGCAAAACAATATCCGGCGTTCACGGTGATGCGCGGCGCGGTCATCCGCGCGAAGGCATGGAAGGTCGTGACGCCCAGCCCCGCGCGCAGGACATCGGCGAAATCGACGTCGCCGGGTCTGCCGCCGCCGCCTTCGGTCAGGAAGACGACCGGAAGGCGGTTCTTTTCGGCGACCTCGAACAGTCGGTCTGTCTTGTGATGGCCGAGGAATCCCTGGGTTCCGGCCATGACCGTTCCGTCATAGGCCAGGATCGCAGTCTGCGCGCGCGCGGGACCGACCAGGTCCGCGTTGATCTCTCCGAGGCCGGTCACGATGCCGTCGGCCGGGCTGTTGCGCTGGAGGTCGTCCAGGCTGCGGCGGCGGCGCTGGGCAGCGATCACAAGCTGCCCGTATTCGTGAAAGCGTCCGCCTCGGCACAGGTCGTCCACGTTCTCGCGCGCCGTGCGCTGGCCGCGGGCGCGGCGACGTTCGACCGCGGCAGGACGGCTGGCGTCGAGGGTCAGCGCGATCCGCTCTTGCAGGGCTGCGAGGTCGGCGCGGATCGTTTCCGGGTCCGGTGCGTCAACCACGCTTTCGTCCAGCGAACCTTCGACCGGTGCAAAGGCCAGAAGCGGCGAATCTTCCGCAACGACGGAGCCAGGTTCCGCTAAAATCGCCGTCACACGGCCTGCGACCGGCGCTGTCACGCCGTGCTGCATCTTCATCGCTTCGAGCACGGCCAGTTCCTGACCGGCTGCGAAGGCATCACCTTCGGCGACAGAGATCGCTTGCAGCATTCCCATCATGGGCGCGCGCAGCGCCGTGCTGCCTTGCGGCAGAGGGATTTCAGGCCGAACCTCGGTGACGTCTTCTACGGGACCAGAGTGTCGCTGCAGCATGTTCTCGGGCAAGGACCCGACCAGCCCTTCGTCAATGGCGGTGACATGCACAAGCCAATCCTTCAGGGCGTCTTGCGTGAGGAGGGCACGCAGGAAAGGGGTGTTGGTTGCCACTCCGCGGATGTCGCATTCAGACAGGGCACGTTCTGCACGGCGCAACAGCCGGTTCAGGTCGCCACCTCGGTCATGGACGATCACCTTGGCCAGCAACGAGTCGTAATTCGGACCGATCTCCTGCCCGGCGAAGGCGGCTGTATCGACGCGGACGCCCGGCCCCGTCGGAGGCTGAAACGCCATCAGCCGTCCGCCGGAGGGCACGGAGCTGCCATCGGAATGCTGTGTTTCGGCGTTGATGCGGAGCTGTATTGCCATGCCCTGCGGTCGAACCGGGGGGCCGTCTAGGCCGAGTTCCGCAAGCGAGGCCCCTTCCGCCAGACGCAGTTGCAGGGCGACAAGGTCGTGGCCCGTGATCTCTTCGGTGATCGTGTGTTCGACCTGAATGCGCGGATTGGCCTCGATGAACACAAACCCGTCGGTCGCGACCAGAAATTCGATGGTGCCGATCCCGCGATAATGCGCTGCGCGGCCAAGGGTGCGGGCAGCTTCAAGCAGCTGCCGCCGCAGGGACGGATCGAGATGCGGGGCAGGAGCGATTTCAACGATCTTTTGGTGACGCCGCTGCAAGGTGCAATCGCGTTCCCACAGATGGGTGATGTCCTGACCGTCGCCGACGATCTGCACCTCGATATGGCGCACGGGATGCAGAAACCGCTCGGCATAAAGCCGGCCATCGCCGAATGCAGCCTGTGCCTCGGCCTCGGCGCGTGCGAAGGCCGTCTCGATCTCGCTCGCAGATCGCACGAGGCGCATCCCGCGCCCGCCGCCGCCGGCCAATGCCTTCAGAAGGACCGGGCCGCCTCCGAGGTCGTCGAATGCCGCACGCGCGGCCTCGGGCGAGGCGAGCGGTTCCGACCCGCCGGCCACCGGAACGCCGCACTTCCTGGCAAGCGCCCGCGCCATGGTCTTGTCGCCGAGTGCCGCCAGAGTTTCAGGGTCGGGTCCGACGAAGATCAGCCCGGCGTCGGCGCAGGCGCGGGCAAATCCGGCGCTTTCGCTGAGGAAGCCATAACCCGGGTGCACCGCATCGCATCCGGCTTCGCCGGCTGCCGCAATCAGTGCCCCGGCATCGAGATAGGCCGCGGCACCTGTCGCCTTCAGGGCAATCGCCTCGTCGGCATGACGGACATGCAGGGCGTGCGCTTCGTCCCTGGCGAAAACGGCAACGGTCCGGATGCCTGCAGCGGCGGCGGATCGGAGAATACGGACAGCGATTTCGCCCCGGTTTGCGAGCAACAGTTTCCGGATCATCTGTGGACCATCGCTCCGTTCCAAGTGCGTTCCCCTGAGGTCGTTCGACGTTAACCGCACTTGGTCTGCTCTCACCAGCCGGTTTTCCGGCTGGCGTGGCACTCTGTGCCTTGCACGACGGTGAGAGATATATAGAGATTCGCATATGATTGGTGCCCCTTTGCCCCTGACCCGCGATATCGTCCTGATTGGTGGCGGTCACACCCATGCGCTGGTATTGCGCATGTGGGGCATGTCGCCGCTTGCAGGGGCGCGGCTGACGCTGATCGACCCCAGCCCGAAGGCGACCTATTCCGGCATGCTGCCAGGCTTCGTCGCCGGCCATTATGGCCGCGACGATCTGGACATCGATCTGGTCAGGCTCGCGCGCTTTGCCGGCGCGCGTCTCATACTGGGGGCGGTCGACGGCATCGATCTGGTTGCCCGAGAGGTGCATGTGCCGGGCCGCCCACCGATCGGTTTCGATATCGCATCGCTCGACATCGGCATTACCTCGGCAATGCCGGATCTGCCCGGCTTCGCCGAACATGGCATTCCGGCTAAGCCGCTTGGCCGCTTCGCGGCGCGCTGGGAGGCATTCCGCGACGAGGACGGGCCGGCCCGCGCTGTCGTGATCGGCGCAGGGGTCGCAGGCGCCGAACTGGCGATGGCGATGGCCTATTCCCTGCGCGGCAGAGATCGAAACGGTGGTGTAACCCTGTTGGATCATGACCGTGCATTGGCCGGCACGGGGGCGGGGGCGCGGGCCCGTCTGTTGGCCGAACTGTCCCGTCAGGGCGTCACATTGCTTGAAAATGCCAAGATTTCTCTTGTCGGGGCCGAGGGGGTCCAGCTTGCAGACGGCCGGACCATTGAGGCCGATCTGGTTACGGGTGCCGCCGGGGCGCGTCCGGCCGACTGGCTATCGCAGAGCGGCCTTGACCTGGACCACGGCTTTGTCACCGTGGATTCCCGACTGCGTTCCAGCGATCCGGAGGTCTTTGCCGTCGGCGATTGCGCCCACATGGTGCGCAATCCGCGCCCGAAGGCGGGTGTGTATGCCGTCCGCCAGGCTCCGGTGCTGCTGCACAACCTGCGGGCAGCCGTGACCGGCGGCCAGATGCGGGCCTATCAACCGCAGAAGGACTATCTGAAACTCATCTCGCTCGGCCAGAAGTCTGCCCTGGCCGAGCGTCTGGGTCTGACGCTCGCCGGGACTTGGATGTGGCGATGGAAGGATCATATCGACACGAAATTCATGCGGCGCTTTCGCGAGTTGCCGGTTATGGCTGCTCCTGTCCTGCCAACCGAGCGCACCCTGGGCATGGCGGATGCACTGGGAGACAAGCCGATGTGTGGCGGCTGCGGTGCGAAGGTCGGCCGTGCCACGTTGCGGGGCGCCCTCGGGCCGGAGCCCGCACCGGCCCGCGAGGATATCACGCCGCTGCCCGGGGATGACGCGGCCTTGCTGACGACGGGCGGTGTTCGTCAGGTGATGACATCGGACCATCTGCGCACTTTCTGGGGTGACTGGGCGGTGATGACGCGCGTCGCCGCGATCCACGCGCTGGGCGACATCTGGGCGATGGGCGCGACACCACAAGTGGCAACGGCGACGCTGATTCTGCCGCGCCAGTCCAACCGTCTTCAGGCACGAATGCTGGCCGAGATCATGACGACCGCCCGCGAGGTGATGGGCCAAGCCGGGGCGGCCATCGTCGGCGGTCATACTTCGCTGGGGGATGAATTGACCGTGGGATTTACCCTGACCGGTATTTGCCGCGACCGGGTGGTTACCCTCGGAGGAGCTCGAGCCGGCGATGTCGTACTGCTGACCAAGCCGATCGGCAGCGGGGTACTGATGGCGGCCGAGATGCAGGGGCAGGCAGACGGCGACTGGATCGCGGCCGCGCTTGAGCAGATGGCGCAGCCGCAGGGCGCGGCCTCGCGGATTCTTGTCGACCATGCGACAGCGATGACCGATGTCACCGGGTTTGGTCTGGCCGGACATCTGATGAACATCTGCGAGGCCTCGGGCGCCAGCGCCCGGCTCGATCTTGACGCCGTGCCCCTGATGGAGGGGGCGCTTGACCTTGCCACCGCGGGATTGCGCTCGAGCCTTTTCGCCGACAACAGGGCCAGCCTGCCGGAGATGGAACACACTCCGCGCGCCGACCTGCTGTTCGATCCGCAGACCGCCGGAGGGCTGCTGGCCAGCGTCCCGGAGGCAGAGGCCGATACTCTACTCGGGGCGCTCTCGGCGGCGGGCTACCCTGCCGTCCGTATCGGTGTGATGCGGGAAGGCCCCCCGCGGGTCGTCCTGACCTGATCTCGCCATCGGATGGGGCCGCAAGCCGGCGACATACGGTTGTCGACAGGTCCGTCCAGAGCCTGATTGCCATCCGTGCTCGACTGAAGTGGCCATTCCTCAATCGACGCGGGGTTGGGCGGTTGTCGCGCGCATCATGAGTTCGACGTCGAGGCGCTCGCGCAGGATGAAGTCAGGGTCTGCGTCGGTGATGGCCCTGACCAGGCGGCGCCCTGCGACCGATCCGATTCCGCGCGCCGGAATTCGGACGGTTGTGAGGGCGGGCTCCATGTCGGCCGACCCTGCAAAATCGCCGATGCCGACGACCGACAATTCTTGCGGCACGGAAATTCCCAGCCGAAGCGCGGCATAGACAGCGCCCTGCGCAATGATGTCGTTTCCGCACAGCAAAGCGGTTGGCTGCTCGGACCCCGGCAGCGTCAGGATGTCGGTGCAGATCCTCTTGGATTGCGAGACACTGTATGGGGTCTCGCCACACCATGCGTCGCGAACGGTGACCCCTGCCTCGGAGAGCGTTTGCCGCACCGCGTTCAGACGGTCGCGCGCGCGGTCATTGCCTGCGGTCGGCGGGAAGACCAGCCCGACCCGGCGATGCCCGAGGATCACGATATGCCGGGCCGCGAGCTGACCGGCTTCAAAATTGTCCGCGCCGATGCAGGAGATGGGAGAGGTGGCGGAGTAGTTCCAGATCGTCAGCGAGGGAACCTGCTGTTTCTTCAGAATGCCAATGCTGTCCTGGCTGTGATTGAGCCCAACCAGCGCTACACCATCCACCCTGTGTTCCAGCATTTTCCGGATGACCAGATATTCGGAGCCGAGATCATATCCATGAGTGGCGAGGAGAAGGGTGAAACCATGGGTACTGATCTCGTCGTTGAAGGCCTGGACCACCTCGGCGAAGATCGCATAGTTCATCGTGGGAACAATAAGACCGATGGTTCCGCTGCGTTTTCCGTGCATCGCCTGAGCGGCGCGGTTGCGAATGTAACCCGACTTTCGGATGGCCGTGTCGACTCGCTTGCGGGTGGCCGGGCTGACCAGATCGGGGTGGTTGATCGTACGCGACACGGTGGCCGGGGAAACACCCGCCAGCCTGGACACGTAAACGATATCGACTTTATCAGTTTGTTTTTTCATGTCTTATCGCGCCGACTGAAGCTGTTTATGAAAACGTTTGCAATACTATTTTCATTCCATACTCTCTGGTTGTTTCGATCTGAGACTGTGTGGGAGGACACTTGGCACAAGGTGCTGCCAGGCCCGGATCACGCACCGCAAGCGGCGTTGGGGAGGCAGAGGACTTGAACATGCCAGAGGAACACGCGTTGGTGGACGGGATCGTCGCCGAGGCGCGCGACGCTCAGTCCGAATACGAGCGCAACGGAAGCCAGGCGCGCTATGACCGCGCCGCGCAGGCAGCGGCCTGGGCGATTATGGAACCGGCGCGAAACCGGGCGCTGTCAGAGCTTGCCGTCAAGACGACGGGTCTTGGCAATGTCGACGACAAGATGATCAAAAATCACCGCAAGACGCTTGGCCTGATGCGGGACATCCGGGAGGCAAAGACGTTTGGCGTGGTATCGGATGATCCCGAGACCGGGATCACGACCGTTGTGCGGCCCATCGGCCTGATCGGTGCGGTGGTGCCCTCGACCAACCCTGCCGCGACCCCGGCCAACAACATCATCAACGCGCTGAAGGGCGGCAACGCCATCATTCTGTCGCCCTCGCCAAAGGGTGTGGCGTGCTGCGAACTGCTGCTCGACTACATCAATGCCGAATTCGACAAGATCGGCGAAAACCGCAAGCTGGTGCAGATGCTGCCCGGGGCCGGCGGCAAGGCCAAGACGCAGCGCCTTCTGGAAATGGCTGACCTTGCGGTGGTGACGGGCAGCCAGGACAACGTCCGCCGTGCCTATTCGAGCGGGACCCCGGCGGTTGGTGTCGGCGCCGGGAACGTCACAGTCATTGTCGACGAGACGGCGGATCTGCCAAGCGCCGCAGCGAAGATCGCCGCCTCGAAGACTTTCGACAACGCAACCTCCTGTTCGTCCGAGAACGCAGTCGTGGTGGTGGACGAGGTTTATCAGCAGTTCGTGGCCGCCCTGGGGGAGGTTGGCGGTGCCGTCCTGCCCGCCTCCGAGGCCGATGGTGTCATTGCGCATCTGTGGCACGGGGGGCATCTGAACCGCGAGATCATCGCGAAGGATGCCGAGGTGATGATCGACAAGCTGGGGCTTGCCGGCAAGGTGCCAGCGGCGACGCGCTTTGTTGCGGTGGAGACGCAGGGGATCGGGCCGGATCATCCTCTTTCCGGCGAAAAGCTGAGCCGGGTGCTCGCGCTTTACCGTGCCCGTGACTACGAAGACGCGGTCGAGATCACCCGCCGGATCATGGCCTACCAGGGCGCCGGCCATTCCTTCGGCATCCATACCGCCGACGATTCCCGCCCGCGCACGCTGGCCATGCACATGCCGACCTGCCGGATCATCGTCAATCAGGCGCATTGCTTTGCAACCGGCGGTTCATTCGACAACGGGCTGCCTTTCTCGCTGTCGATGGGCTGCGGTTCGTGGGGCGGTAACTCCATTGACGAGAACCTGAACTGGACGCATTTCGTGCAGCACGCGCGGGTGGTTCGCCCGATTGCCCCGCGCGAGCCCGCCGTCGAAGAAATCTTCGGCGCGTATTGGGCCGAGGCCGGCAGGTGAGATTCGATCCGGAGAACCCCCCAGAGGGCACGGTCCGCGACTGGGTGGACGATCGCGCCGAGACGGCGGGCGCGACGATCAGCCACCTGTTTCCCGGCACGGCCTCTCCGCTGACCTGGGGCGAACTGCGCGACGAGGCACGCGATATTGCCGGTCGGCTGACGGGCCTCGGCATCCCCAAGGGCAACAGCGTTGCAGTAATGCTGCCGAACAGCAGGGCCGGGATCCTCTGCCTGTTTGGTGTGCTTTACGGCGGGTTCCGGACGACGGTCATCAATCTCGCGGCCGGAGCCGAGGCCATCGGGTATGCGCTGTCGCATTCGGAGGCCAGCCATGTCTTCGTCGGTGCCGAGCAGGCCGCGCTTTTCGAGGATGCTGCCTCAGCCCATCCGGTCGCGGCAAAAGTCATCCCCGTCGGACCGACAATCGATTGGCCCGCCGACGCGGCCCTGGCCCCGCTCTGCGCGCTGACTGCTGAAGATGACGCGCTGCTGATGTATACGTCGGGCACGACGGGCCGTCCCAAGGGCGTGGTGCACAGCCACGCAAGCCTGCTCGCCGGTGGCTGGACCACGACGCTGGCGCACGAACTGACTCCGTCCGACCGCGCCCTTTGCGTGCTGCCGATCTGTCATATCAACGGACTGTGTGTCACGGTCATGGGTCCGCTGGTCTCGGGCGGTTCGGTCGCCGTTTGCCCGCGCTTTTCCGCCCGCAACTTCTGGTCGCAATGCGCCGAGGCAGAGGTGACCTGGTTCTCGATCGTGCCAACCATCGTCTCGCATCTGCTGCACGGCGAGGAGACGCCCGATGCCAAGACCCGCGCGCGCATCCGCTTCGGGCGGTCGGCGTCGTCGGCGCTCGCCCCGGATATCCACCGGGCCTTCGAAGACAGGTTCGGAATTTCACTGGTCGAGACGATGGGCCTAACGGAAACGGCTGCGCAGATCCTGTCCAACCCACTGGATATGGCGGCGCGCAAGATCGGGTCGCCCGGCAAGGCCTATGGCGATGAAGTCGCGATCCTGTCGCGCGATCTGGTGCAGCTTGCGCCGGGAACCGAGGGCGAAATCGCGGTGCGCGGGCCGAATGTCATGCGGGGCTACCTCAAGAACGAGCAGGCAACGCGCGAGGCTCTTACAGGCGACGGCTGGCTGCGCACCGGCGATCTCGGACGGATGGATGCGGACGGATATGTCTTCGTCACCGGGCGGCTGAAGGAGCTGATCATCAAGGGTGGCGAGAATATCGCGCCGCGCGAGGTCGACGAGGCGCTGTATGCCCATCCCGATGTGGTGGAGGCCGCCGCCTTTGCCCGCCCCTGCAGGGAGTATGGCGAGCGGGTTGAGGCCGCAGTGGCGCTGCGCAAGGGGTCGCCCGCGTCCGAGGCCGAATTGATCGCGATCTGCCAGCAGAGACTGGGCAAATTCAAGAGTCCTGATGTCGTGCACTTCCTGGCGGAGCTGCCGAAGGGTCCGTCCGGCAAGATCCAACGGCGTCTGCTGGTCGAGATGACCGGAGGTACCGAAAGGATCGCATGAAACCTGTTTGAAACGCGCCGCAGGGGAGGGCAGCGCGTTTCGAGCCACCAACACAGAACGAAAACCATGGGAGGAAATCAGATGAAAATGTTCAAGAAGGCGAATGTGGCGCTGGGCGCGGCGATCCTGGCGGGTATCTGTGCCGCGGGAGTTGTTTCTGCGGATGAATATCCAAGCCGTCCGATCGAACTGATCGTCACATTCGGCCCCGGCGGCGGTGCAGATGTGATGGGCCGCCAGATGGCAAAGCTGCTGGAACAGCCGCTGGGCGTTCCGATCCCGGTATCGAATGTCGGCGGTGCGTCAGGGAACGCGGGTCTCACCCAACTGCGCACGAATGCTGCGGACGGCTATACGATGGGTACGCTTATCTCGTTGACGGTCGCTTCTTGGGCCTCGGGGTTGGGCGATAACAAACCTGCCGACTTCCGCGTCATAGCGGTGGTTCAAAGCTCTCCGTCGTTCCTGTTCGTGCCCACCAGCGGTCCGCACAAGACGGCCGAAGAACTGCTGGCCTATGTCAAGGATCATCCGGGCGAGATCACAGTCGCGACCTCGGGTTATGGCACGCAGGACGACGTGACGCTGAAGCTGCTCGACAAGGCAGGCTACAAGATGGAGAACGTGCCCTTCCAGGCGCCGGCGGAACGCTATGCCTCGCCCATCGGCGGGCACACTCAGGCAATCTATGAAGAGCCAGGCGACGTTGCGCAGTTCATCCAGGCCGGGCAGCTGACCCCGCTGATGGTTTTCTCAAGCGAGCGCCATCCGGAGTTTCCCGATGTGCCGACCTCCAAAGAACTTGGGGTCGACATCTCGGGGCTCGACAACTTCCGAAGCATCGCTGTTGCTGCCGGTACAGCGGATGATATCGTCGCCAAGCTGGAAACCGCGGTGACCGGCGCGGTTTCTTCCGACGAATGGAAGGCCTTCTGCGAGAAGACCTATTCCTGCATCACACCGGTGACCGGGGAAGCCGCGCAATCAATGATTTCCGATTTCCGTGACCTGATCGCGGCTCAACTCGGGTCATGAAGACCGAGGTCGCGCGCCAGTCGGCCAAAGAGGCGCCGGGCCGCAACCGAACGGGAGCGGGCCAGACTGCGGGTGTCGTCCGGCTTCTTCCGGCACTCTTGCCGGCGGTGCTGGCCGTGCTGGCGCTTGTCCTGCAGAATTTCGTCTTCTGGCGCGGCAAGCCCGCCGTCACGACCGGGCTGGGGCCCGACGCCTGGCCTGATCTCATACTGAACGCTCTCGCACTGTTCTCCGCCATCTGGCTCGGCCTCGAACTCTGGGTTCTTGGCCGGGCCGGCCGCCGGTCGGCGCTTCGCGCGCCCGATGACGACGAGATTTACCGGTTCGGCAAGGCCGTCATCGGGATCATCCTGATCGTACTGTACGGCATCCTGCTTCCGCTCACCGGTTTCGCACTGACCACGGCGGCCTTTATCGCGATCTGGTGCGTCTATGGCGGGGTGCGCAAGCCGCTGGTGGTGCTGCCGGTGTCATTGATCGGTACCTGGGTTTTGCTTTGGGTCTTCATGGGCATCTCGCTGATGCCGCTGAGCCGCGGGAGGGGTATTTTCGACCAGTTCAGCATCTGGCTTCTCAAGGCGCTCGGGATTTACTGACGGAAATGAACGCATGAACTCTTTGGAACTTCTCGCCGGTGGATTTCATGCCGCTTTCCAATTTACCGCATTCGCGACCATCGTGATCGGTCTTCTGGTCGGCGTGGTGGCGGGCGCGCTGCCGGGCATATCCTTTGTCAACGCGATGGCTATGGCGCTGCCCTTCACCTATGTGATGGAGCCCACGCAATCGATGCTCTTTCTTGGCGGGATTTATGTGGGCGGCGTCTTTGGCGGGTCGATCTCGGCCATCATCATCAACGTGCCCGGCACACCGGCGTCCTTGCCGGCGACATGGGACGGCTACCCGATGACGCGCCGCGGCGAGGTGAAGCGCGCGCTGATGATCGCGGTGACCGCCTCGGCCACAGGCGGGCTGGTGAGTGCCTTTGTGTTGGCCTTCCTCTAGGCGCCCTTCGCGAGTTTCGCGCTCAAGTTTTCCCAGCCCGAGTTCTTTGCGGCGACGGTCCTCGGATTGGTCAGCGTCATCGCGATTGCCAAGGACCAGCCGATCATCACAATCGTGTCGCTGCTGGCGGGGATCGCCGTCGGCACCGTGGGTGTCGATCCGCTGTACGGGCAGGCGCGCTTCAGCTTTGGCATCCCGCAGATGGAAAGCGGTATTCGCTTTGTCGTGGTGATGATCGGCCTGTTTGCCATCGGCGAGGTGGTCGACCTGATCGCCACCAACCGGGATCTGCGCCCCAAGCATTCCGGCGGGCAGGGGGCAAAGCCTAGGCTATCGGACATTTACAAGGTCAAGGGCGCCATCCTGCGCGGCACCGGTCTGGGTTGCATGATCGGGATGATCCCCGGCGCCGGCGCGACGCCCGGTGCGGTCATCGCTTATGGCGTCGAAAAGCAGGTCTCCAAGCGAAAGGCTGAGTTCGGGACCGGTGTCGAAGAGGGCTTGGCCGCGCCGGAGGCCGCCAAGAACGCGACAACCGGCGCTGCGATGGTGCCACTGCTCACGCTCGGCATTCCCGGCAGTGCCGCCACGGCGATCATGCTGGCTGCGATGATGCTGCACGGGGTCAATCCTGGCCCGCTCTTGTTCATCATGGACCCGTCGATGGTATACACCATCTTCGCAGCGATGATCATTGCCAATGTTCTTATGATCGGGGCCGGGATCGGGGTGGCTCAGATCTTCTCGACGCTGATGCGGACGCCGCCGGCGATCCTCGCCGCCTTCATCATCGTGCTCAGCGTCATCGGCGCCTTCGGCGTCAGGAACAATATCTTCGACGTCTATGTCTGTCTGGCCTTCGGCGTTCTTGGCTGGGGGATGAAGCGGATCGGCTTTCCATCGGCGCCGATGGTCCTTGGGGTTATCCTCGGCCCGCTGGCCGAGCGATATTTCCTGACGTCGATGGCGAATTCGCACCAGGACTGGACCGTTTTCTTCACCCGCCCGATCAGCGGGACCATCCTGTTCCTGGCCCTGCTGTTCGTGGTCTGGACTTTGTGGGCTCCGATCACCTCGCTGCTTTCCCGGGTGAGCAGCTGGTGAAGCCATTCGTCGCCGTCCGGGCCATAAAAGGTCAGTCCGAACATCTTCGCTGATCAGGATGAAGAAGACGAAGATCGTCAACCGGCCGCGGCCGAACTCATCAAGGGAGCCATTGGTGGGAATGGCCCGATCCCGCGGCCACGGTTGAGTGCCCACATGCTTGCCGACAAAAACCCGCTCAGCATCCCTCAGCGCCAGTTCAAGCACATCCGGATCGACCAGCCTGTCAGAGAACAACAGGTCTGCACCGTGAAGGCGTTCAACCGCGCAATCACCCATTCATGCTCAGGAATGAGACTGAGGTTCCTCAAGCAGCTCGACCTCAATGAACGCGAATTCACCGTCGCTGCCATTGAACACATCGTGCTCCACACCGGCGCTCCGGAAGTAGGGCACGCCGGTTTTCAATTGGGATTTGGAAATATTCCCCTCAGCATCCGAGATTTCGAGGATGCCGTCCTGAATGGGAACCACGATGTAATCGTATTCGTGCCGATGCCACCCTGTATTGTCGCCGCGCTTGGCAAAGCGCCATTCGGTCACGCGCGTCCGAGCGTTTTCGACAAGCAGTGTGGGCTTTGCAGCCCCTCCAGTTCCGTCCGTGCACATCCCGTTTTCCCTCTATTTTTTCTGAAGTTCATATTTTTCAGGAGATGGCCATGCAAAAACTCGACCCTTCACGGCCGACCCCGGGAATGAGGATACATGGAAGCATGGCTAGCTCGCCCGGTGCGCAGCGTGATCTGCGAAGGCATCGTTCACTGCGTCCAGAAGAATTTGAGCTTCGGCCTGCTGAAGCACCATAGGCGGTCGGATCTTCAGGATATTGGCCCCTGGGCCAGAGGCGCTGATCAGCACGCCGTTCCGGCGCAGGTGGTTGACGACGCAGGCTGCGAGCGCCGCATCGGGAGCGTTCGTGTCCGGGTCGCTGACACATTCCACCGCGAGGAACAGACCGGCTCCGCGCACCTGGGCTATTGTGGCGTGGTGACGTGCGATCGCTTCCAGCCCGCTCTTGATAAAGGCGCCGGTGTGGCGGGCATTTTCCTGCAGCCCTTCCTCGTGGATGATGTCCATCACGGCCATACCTGCGGCGGCGGCCACCGGGTTGCCCCCGAAGGTATTGAAGTATCGCGCCCGCATGCCAAATTCCTGCACCAGTTCGGGCCGCAGTGCCAAGCCGGAGACGGGATAGCCGTTGCCCATCGGTTTGCCCATAGTGACCATGTCGGGTACGAGGTCGTGGCGCTGAAAACCCCAGAACGTGTCGCCTGTTCGGGCAAACCCGGGTTGGACTTCATCTGCGATGAACAGCCCGCCCTCGGATCGGATCAGGTCCACAGCGGGTTTCAGAAACCCCGCCGGGTCGGGATACAGCCCGTCGCTGGAGAAGATCGTATCGACAAGAAACGCCGCCGGTTCGATGCCATCGGCCCGCATTTCGGCGATGGCCTGTGCCAAGCCGGACGCCAGTTTGGCCCCCTGTTCGCCGGGAGAAACGCGCAGTCCGTTCGGCGCATCGATCAGGCGGACACGGGACGTGCGTGGCACGAAATCCCCGAGGGACGGTGAAAGTTCGGAGACCGACTCGGTGACGCCGTGATAGGCGAGCCGGGTAATGATCACCCCCTGCCGGCCGGTCACACTCCGGGCGATGCGCAGCGCCAGGTCATTCGCCTCGGAGCCGGTGCAGGCAAACATCATGTGCCCCAGCGCGTCGGGCATGGTGGCCAGAAGGCGTTCTGCATAGGTGACGATACCGTCATGCAGATAGCGGGTGTGGGTGTTCAGAACCGCGGTTTGCCCGGCAATGGCCTGTACAACGTGCGGGTGGCAATGGCCCATGGATGCGACGTTGTTATAGGCATCGAGATACCTGCGTCCCTGCTTGTCCCAGAGCCAGACACCTTTCCCTTCGACAATGTGAAGCGGCTCTTCGTAGAACAGGCGATAGGCCGGACCAAGCACCTTTTCGCGCCGGGCGATCAGGGCGCGGTCCTCGGGGGGGAGGCGATCGGCGCCGGATGGGTCGAAGGCATTGATCATGGTCATGTGATCTGTTCCGGGTGCAGAGAGGCCAGGACCGCAGGGTTGCCCGTCCGGTCCAGCGCGGTAAGTCCGCGCAGGGATGCCGCTGCATTGCGGCGGATGTAGGCAGCATTCTCGGGATAGCGGCGCGCGCGCCATGCTCCGACAACCAGCGTGGTGGCATGGCGCAGTCGCATCAGGTCGGGCAACAGAGCGAATTCTTCTTCGGTCAAGGGCAAATGGCTGCAGTATCCTGCTACAAGGCGGGCGACGGCGGCCATTGGATCCGGGCCGTCCTGCACATGATACGAACACGCCACGGCCAGGTCGCAGACAATTGGCGTCCGCACGATGTCGCCGAAATCGATCACCCCGGTCAGGCAGTTTGCGGCCGGGGTGTCGACCAACAGATTGTGGGGGTTGAAATCATTGTGGACCACCTGAGCGCGGAGGTCTTTCAGGCGTGGCGCGACTTCATCCTCGAACTGGTCGATCAGGCGCGTCAGGCGCTGGCGCAGATCAGTCTCCTCTACCGCATCAAGCATCGGACGCAGCCGGTGCGCCTGCTTTATGTCCCAGAGCAGAACGTGGTCGCTTGCGGGATGGCTGAACCCCTGCAGGCCGATGGTCAACCGCGCCAGCAGAGCCCCAATGCGAAAATGGAGGGCAGAGGCGGCCTTGGCCGAACTGAGCGTGGTCCCCTGGAGGAAGGTGAGCAGGCGCACCACATGCTCCCGCCCGTCGGACAATGTGACCAGTTGCGATGGCGCTCCGTTTCGGGCGGGAAGGACATGCGGTACGGGAAGGCCTGGATCGACCTGCGCCAAATGCATCAAGGCGGCGGTCTGCATCTCGGTTACCGCTCGATCCTCGGCGGCGTTGGTGATCTTGAGAAGAACCGGCGGGCCGCCCTCGGGCGTGATGCGGAAATTGGCATCTTTCTCTGCGTTGAGCCGATGCACCTCGCCTCTTACATCGAAAAGATCGTTGGCCAGTTCAGCCGCCTGTTCGGACGATATGTTCAGTGCGGCATGAGCCAGAAGATCGGACTGCACGTCCGGGATTACACCTGGAGGAGGACTCATCAGGACTCCACCGGTTCGACGCCGCACCATTCGGCGATGAACAGCGCCATGGCAGTCGTGATACGCTTGACCGACGACAGGCTTACGCATTCGTCGATCCCATGAATGTTGCGGGACACCGGGCCGTAGCAGAGTGCCGGGATCTTGTTGTAGAGCGCGTAGACGCGGGTATCGAGGTAGCCTGCCGTCATGAACGACTTGAGCGGGGAACCGACGGCGGCCTCATGGGCCCGGCCAAGCACGGCTTCCGCGTCACTGCCCGGCTCCAGCACATAGCCTTCGGCAAAGAACCCGTTGAACACCACCTGTGGCGGGTTGTTTGACAGGAACGCATCGCCCTGGGCGAAGGCGGCAATACGGTCCTGGATTTCCCGCGCCGCATCCTCGGCGCTGCGACCGGGATAGATGGATACGCGGCAGTCGATGTTGCACCAGCTGGGCACGGACGAGGCCCAGTCGCCGCCTTCGATCTTGCCGATATTGAGATTGATGGGGTGATCCTCGGCCTCGAAGTGGGGATGGTTGACCTTGTCGGCGTTCCAATCGGCTTCCAACTTGCGCAGGGCGGCCATCACGCGATTTGCGCCGTCGATCGCGTTGGCGCCTTCGCCCATTTCGCGCACATGCACTGGCACTCCGCGAACCTGCACCTGGAACCAGAGCACCCCGGTGTTGGCGCGCACCAGCATTTCGTCCTCGGGTTCGGGGATCAGCACCGCATCGGCGGTGTAGCCTTGCAGGAAGGTTTGAAGCGCGCCGTTGCCGGTGCTTTCCTCTTCCACGACGGATTGCACGTAGACCGTGGCAGCGGGTTGAAGACCGATGCTGCGCAGCGCATCGAGCGCGAAGATATTGGCGGCGGCTCCCGCTTTCATGTCTGCCGCGCCCCGGCCAAACATCCAGTCGCCGGCAATCTTGCCGGAAAAGGGCGGGTCGGACCACATGTCCGGCAGGCCTACGGGAACCACGTCGACATGCGCCTGAAGGATCAGCGAGCGGCCGCTTTCCTTGCGCGGCCGGTGGATGCCCACCACGATGGGGGCATCCGAATGGTCGTCCGAGAATTTCGAACCGCCCTCATGCGCAGCGATGGCAGTCCGGTCCATTCCGAAACGGTCCATTGCCAGGCCGCGCTTGCGCAGTTCCGAGAAAAGGAAATCCTGTACCGGATGCTCGCGCCCGCGCAGCGATGGCATCCTGACAAGCGCCTGCGTGAAAGCGACCTGGTCGTCAAACCCGTCCGAAACGGCTGTCTTGATACGGTCGCGCAGGGCAGGGTCGAGTGTCATGAAAGGTCCTTTGGACTGTCGTGTCAGATCACGGCTTCTATCAGGAAGGGGCCGGGTTCGGACATCGCGTGTTTCAGAGTGCGCATGAAGTCCTGCGCATCCTCTACCCGGCGTGCCGGAACGCCCATGCCCTTGGCGAGCGCCACGAAATCCAGCTCGGGCCGGTCGAGGTTGAGCATGCTCAGCGCGTCGGGGCCCGGTTGGGCGCCGACATTGTGCAGTTCGGCCTTCAGGATGTCGTACGCACGGTTGGCGAGGATCACGGTGGTCACGTTCGACCCTTCGCGCGCCTGCGTCCACAGGCCCTGCAACGTGTACATTGCCGATCCATCGGCCTGAAGCGTGATCACCGGGCGGTCGGGGCAGGCGATGGCCGCCCCCGCCGAAAGCGGAATGCCGATGCCGATCGATCCTCCGGTCAATGCCAGCCAGGAGTTGGGCGCCGCGCTGTCGCCGGACGGAAAGATGGTGCCGCTCGACGAGACGGCTTCGTCGATGACGATTGCGCCTTCGGGGAGAGTGTTGGACAGGATGGCGCCGATGATCTCGGCGGTGAGCTTTCCCGCCTGCGGTACGGGCGGCGGTGCCGCGTCGCGCGGGGTCACGGGGCGTGCGCCAAGCCGGTCAGCAAGCGCTGCGATGGCTTCCGGGCCATTGCCGTCAACATCCGCGAGTACCGTTATCCTGCAGGTTTCGGGCAGCAGCAGGCTGGGTTTGCCGGGATAGGCAAAGAATGCCACAGGTGGTTGGGTTTCGACCAGGATGGCGCGGCCATATGGGGCAAGCGTCTCAAGCGCTTCGTTGATCGGGTAGGGGATCTTCTTAACCGCCACCCGGCCGTGGCCACGCTCCATGCGCCGGTTCGCGGACGGGGCGAGAATATCGGCCCCGGTCTTTTCGGCGATGCCTTGCAGGAGCGCCAGCGCGACCGTGTCCTCGAGCACTGAAAAGCCAGCGATGATCACCGTCCGGTCATCGCTTTCCAACGCGGCGATGGCTCCGGACACCGCATCTTCGTCGAGCGGCGCTGCTGCCGCAGGTGTCACCGGCTTGGCAATCTTTCCGCCCGCATCCCATCCGATGTCTGCGGGTGCGATCAATGTGGCAATCCGGCCCGGCCTGCCCTTTGCGACCGCGAGGCCCTCCATCGCGTCGGCGGCAAAACTTGCTGCATCGCGGCCGGAACGAACCCAGTCGCTGAAGGGTCTGCAGGCACCTTCCACATCGGCCGAGAGCGGCGCGTCGTATTTCTGATGGCGAAGGGCATGATCCCCGACAAGGTTCAACATCGGCACCCGCGCTTTGCGCGCGTTGTGGATGTTGGCGGCGGCATTCGCAAAGCCGGGCGCGAGGTGCAGGAGGGTCACCGCCGGTTTGCCGGCCATGCGGGCATAGCCGTCGGCAGCGGCCGTCACCACGCCCTCGAACAGTCCGAGCACACAGCGCATCAGCCTGGTGCGGTCCAAAGCGTCGACGAACTGCATCTCCGAGGTGCCGGGATTGGCAAAACATACATCGACACCTTCGGCGTGAAGGCTGCGCAACACGCTTTCGGCGCCGTTCATGTCGTCGGGGTTCGAGGTCATCGAATTGCCTCGCGGAAGGTGGTGAGGAACGCGCGCGCGTTGTCGGACAGCGAGGGTCCCAAATAGCCCCCTTCCTGCACCAGCACGGTGGGCAGCTTCATTGCGGCCAGGCGCCGGGCCATCTCGGCAAAACCTTCCGGGTAGACGGCGACGGCGGCCAGCGGATCGTCGGCGGCCATGTCGAAGCCCAGCGAAACCACGAGCGCTTCGGCCCCGAAATCACGGATTGCGGACAGGCCCCTGTCCAGCGCGGCCAGGACATCGCTTTCGCTGGCACCCTTCTCCAGAAGAATATTCATCGAGGCGCCTTCACCTTCCCCTTCGCCGGTTTCGTCGGCATGGCCGAGATAGAACGTGGGATAGGTCCTGGGGTCCGGATGGAGCGAGCAGAAGAAGATGTCGCCGCGTTCGTAGAGGATGTCGAGCGAGCCGTTGCCGGTGTGCACGTCCACGTCGATGAGTGCCACTTTTCGGAACTTGCGCGTCAGATGATGTGCGGCGATGCAGGCGTTGTTAAAGAAACAGAAGCCGTTGGCGCCGTCGCGCATGGCATGATGTCCGGGCGGCCGGCACAGCGCATAGGCAGCGCGTGCGCCGGACAGGATCTCTTCGGCGCCTTCGATGGCGGTTTGGGCCGACCAGTATGCGGCATCCCAGCTGCCTTCGGTCAGCGGAGTCGAGGTGTCGGTCATCCACCAGCCCATCTGGCCGTGAATATCCTTCGGTTCCTTCCCGCGGCGGCGACCTGGATGGGCTGTAGGAATCGCAAGCGCATCCGGGCCGGCGTCGGCGACAAAACGGGCGTGGGCCGTAGGCAGGAAGTCGACGTAATCGGGGTCGTGCACTGCCTTGATCGGCGCCAACCCATGATCGCGCGGGGCGCTGATGCTGAAATTTTCGGCGATCAGCATGTCACGAAGCAATTCCGCCCGGCGGGGTTGTTCCTGATGTGGCATTGCAGCGCCGCGTCGGAAATAAATATTGGGTGCATGACCCAACTGGCGGGCATCGAAAAAGGCTTTCACGTTCAGACCTTCCCTGACTGTTCTTGGAAGTCGCGGCAGGCAGATTGATGTGCGCGCGATCAACTTCACCATCGCAGTTTTAGTTTGCGGCATCAACTCACATGATGCATGATGCATCAAAATTAGCGGCATAGGTCGTTCACCGTGAATGCGGGGGCCGAGGCGAACATGAAAGAGATCAGCAAGGACTCGCTGGGTGACGCGATCTATCGGCGGGTGTGCCAGGACCTGATGCGCGGCAAGTTGCGTCCGAATCAGAAGATTACAATTCGCGGGCTGGCTGACGCTCTGGGTACAAGTTCCACGCCCGTTCGGGATGCCGTGCAGCGGCTGCTGCGTGACAACGCGCTGGAACAGCGCACAGTGCGAGACGTGCGTGTGCCAGTGCTGTCAGTTGATGAATATCTCGAGATCTCGCGCATCCGCGCTGAACTTGAGGGACTGGCCACAGAGCGTGCCGCTGTGCTCGCGGGGGAGAAAGATGTTGCGCGGCTTCAACGCCTTGTGGAGCGGAACGCCGAAGCGATTGACGCCAGTCGGTGGTTGCAGGCGAACGAGCTGAACCAGCAGTTTCATTTCGCGCTTGCGGAAATCGCCAACATGCCGGTGCTGTTGAGCATGCTGGGGCAGCTCTGGCTCCGAATGGGGCCATTGCTGTCGGGCTATTACTCAACGGCGACGCAGGATATGGTCAAACGTCATCACATCATCGTCGCCGCTTGTGCGAACGGTGACTCCGAGCGCGCCCGCGATGCCATGCGGGAAGACATCATAACCGCAAGAGAGGGGATCGTCGCATATATCAAAACGCTGAACTGAGCCCGAAGCGAGCGTGACGACTCGTGAGCCTGGCACCGACTGCTTTGTCTGGTGCGGGTAGGGGCAACCGAATTCAATCAAAACCAACGACAGGGAAGATCAATGCTAAGAGAACTCAAGATTGCAATTGCGGCCGTGGTGGCGAGCTTTGTGCTGGTGGGCCCGATGGCTGCGCAAGACGGCACGCCGCAACCTGGCGGCACGCTGAACGTCGTTATCCAGCCTGAACCGCCAGGGCTGATGGTGGGTCTGGTTCAGAACGGCCCCACGCAGATGGTTGCGGGCGATATCTATGAAAGCCTGCTGCGATATGACTCGAACCTCACTCCGTCCGGGCAGCTGGCCGAGTCCTGGGAAATTTCGGAAGACGGCAAGACCTACACCTTCAAGCTGCGCAAAGGGGTCGTCTTTCATGACGGAACGCCGTTCACATCGGCGGATGTGAAATTTTCGATGGACACGTTCCTGCGGGAAACGCATTCCCGCATGCGGACCTACATGCAGCATGTCGAGAGCATCGATACGCCCGACGACCATACGGTTGTCTTCAATCTGAAGCAGCCCTTCGGGCCGTTCATCGGCATCTTCGAGCCTGGCACCGCGCCGATGATTCCGAAGCACATCTACGAGGGCACCGATTTCGCCGCCAATCCGGCGAACAACACGCCGATCGGCACAGGACCGTTCAAGTTCGACGAATGGGTCAAGGGCAGTTACATCCACCTGGTCAAGAACCCGGATTACTACATGGAGGGCAAACCCTATGTGGACGAGGTTTACTACCATGTGATTCCGGATGCCGCATCGCGTGCGGTGGCCTATGAAACCGGCAAGGTCGATGTGTTGCCGGGCGGGTCTGTCGAGAATTTCGATGTGCCGCGCATCCGCGACATGGAGAACACCTGCATCACCGACAAGGGCTGGGAGTATTTCGGTCCGCTGTCGTGGCTCTGGATCAACCTGAACAACAAGCCTCTGGACGATGTGAAGGTTCGCCAGGCGATGATGCACGCGCTGGACCGGGAATTTGCCAAGGACGCACTTTGGAACGGTCTGGGCAAGGTGGCCACCGGTCCGCTGTCGTCCTCGACGCGGTTCTATTCCGACTCTACGCCGGACATCTCCTATGACCCGGAAAAGGCGAAGAAGCTTCTCGCCGAGTCGAGCTATAACGGCGAAACCATCCGCCTTCTGGGCCTGCCCTATGGCGAAACCTGGCAGCGCTGGGCCGAAGCGGTGAAGCAGAACCTGACCGAGATCGGGATGAAAGTGGAACTGGTGCCCTCGGACGTTGCGGGTTGGAACCAGAAGGTCAGTGACCGCGACTTTGACCTCGCCTTCACCTACCTCTACCAGTACGGCGATCCGGCCCTTGGTGTCTCGCGGACCTACATGAGCACCAACGCCAAGGCCGGCAGCCCCTGGAACAACGTGGCCAATTACCAGAACCCCGAGGTCGACAAGATGTTCGACGAGGCGGCGCTGATGGCCAACCCGGACGACCGAGCGGCAGCCTACAAGGCGATCCAGGATAAGATCGTCAGCGACGTGCCCAACCTGTGGTTGCTCGAGTTGGGTTTCCCAACGATCTATCGCTGCAACATCAAAAATCCGGTCAACACTGCCTTTGGCGTGAATGACGGTTTCCGCGACGTCTGGATCGAGAAAGCGAAGTAAGCGCGACCTGCCCAACGGATCGGGCCGCCCGCGCGGTGGCCCGATCCAGGACAATAACAGCTGACAAGGCGGGACAGACAGCGTGACACGGTTCATCCTCGCAAGGCTGATCAAGGCGGGATTCATCCTCCTGGCCATCCTGATCTTCAACTTCTTGCTGATCCATGCCGCCCCTGGCGACCCGGCCGCCGTCATGGCGGGCGAAGCCGGCGCCGCGGACGAAAAATTCCTCGCGGACCTGCGGGAACGCTTCGGACTGGATCAGCCTCTCTACATCCAGCTCTGGACCTATCTGCAGGGCGCTGTGCAACTGGATCTGGGCTTTTCCTATCGACAGCAGATGCCTGTGGCCGAGCTGATCGCCGACAGGCTGCCTGCCACCCTTCTGCTGACCGGAGTGGCGTTCCTGCTCTCATTGGTGCTGGGTGTGGTGGCTGGGGTCGCCGCATCGGCGCGGCAGGGCAGCTGGGGCGACACGATCATCTCTACCCTGGCGCTGCTTTTCTATGCCACACCGCTCTTCTGGGTGGCTCTGATGGCGTCGCTGGTATTCTCGGTATGGCTGGGATGGCTTCCGGGCTTCGGTTATTCGACGGTCGGTGCGAATTATACCGGGCTTGCGCATGTGCTCGACGTTGCCAAGCACCTTGTCCTGCCGGCGACAACCCTCGGCCTGTTCTTCACCGCCATCTACATGCGCATGACCCGTTCCTCCATGCTTGAGGTCAGCCGTCTCGACTTCGTCAAGACGGCGCGCGCCAAGGGGGTGAAGCGCCGGGTGATCCTGCGTCGACACATCCTTCGCAACGCCTTGCTGCCGGTGATCACGTTGGCAGGCCTTCAGGCAGGTCAAATCTTCGGTGGTGCGATCCTGACCGAAACGGTGTTCGCCTGGCCTGGCATCGGGCGGCTGATGTTCGAAGCCATCAACCAGCGCGACTACGCCGTGATTCTTGGCGTCTTCTATATCTCGGGCGCCATGGTGCTGCTGTTCAACCTGATCACCGACGTCTTCTATGTCATCATTGATCCCCGCATAAGGCTCACAGGATGAAAGAGTTCTGGACACGTTTCCGATACAACCGCGGGGCAGTGATCGGGTTGGTCATCCTTGCCGTGGTGATCGCAACCGCGATCGCGGCACCCTTCCTGTTCCCGACAAGCCCTTGGAAGATGGTTCAGCGCCCGTTCCTGCCACCCTTAACGCAGGACGGCTTGCCCCTGGGCACCGATGCGCTGGGGCGTGACGTCCTGGCGGGGCTTGCACATGGCGCCTATGTCAGCCTGCTGGTCGGACTGGTCTCGACCGTGGTCGCGCTGGCAATCGGGGTGCCGGTGGGGGCCCTGGCCGGCTATTTCGTCGGACGGGTGGATGATGCGCTGATGCGCTTTACCGAGTTCTTCCAGACCATCCCCAGCTTTGCGCTCGCCATTGTGCTTCTGGCCATTTTCCAACCCAGCCTGATCTTCGTCATCATCGCCATTGCAATCGTGTCCTGGCCGCCCGTGGCGCGGCTGGTTCGGGGGGAGGTGCTGAGCCTGCGCACGCGCGAATTTGTCGAAGCGGCGACCCTCCAGGGCCTTGGGAACACGCAGATCATCCTGCGGCAAATCCTGCCCAACGCGCTGCCGCCGATCATCGTGCTGGCCTCGCTCATGGTGGCGCAGGCGATTCTGCTGGAAAGCTCGCTGTCCTTCCTTGGACTGGGCGATCCCAACATCATGTCCTGGGGATACATGATCGGTGCCGCGCGTACGGTGATCCGCACGGCCTGGTGGCTGTCCTTCCTGCCGGGCATGGCGATCCTTTTGACAGTGCTGGCGCTGAACCTGATAGGCGAAGGTTTGAACGATGCCTTGAATCCCCGTCTGACGAGGAAATCCGAATGAGCCTTCTGAGCATCCGCGACCTGTGCATAGCCCTGCCCGAGGGGGCAGACCGGAAATATGCCGCGAAAGATATCAGCCTTGATCTGGCCCCCGGCGAGATCCTGTGCATCGTGGGCGAAAGTGGTTCGGGCAAATCCATGTCCGCGAATGCGGTTATGGGGTTGTTGCCGCAGGGTGTGAAACCTGCCGGGGGCACCATCACCTTTGATGGGCAGGACGTGCTGGGCCTGTCGGAACAGCAGATGCAGGACCTGCGCGGCCGACGCATCTCGATGATCTTCCAGGAGCCGCTCAGCGCGCTCAACCCGCTGATGCGGGTCGGAGCGCAGATCGCGGAAGTGTTCGAGGCGCATGGCGAGCTTACCCCGCAGGCGCGGCGCAAGCGGGCGTTGAAGCTGCTCGAGGAGGTCGGCTTGCCCGACCCCGAATCCACCATCCGGGCCTATCCGTTCCAACTGTCGGGCGGTCAGCGTCAGCGGGTGATGATTGCGATGGCGCTGGCGCTGGAACCCGATATCCTGATCGCCGACGAACCCACGACTGCGCTGGATGTGACGACCCAGGCCCAGATCCTGAAACTGATCGAGAACCTGCGCCAGTCGCGCGGCATGGCGGTCATCTTCATCACCCACGATTTCGGGGTGGTGGCCGATATTGCCGACCGCGTGATCGTCATGCAAACCGGTGAGATCGTCGAAAGCGGGCCTGCGGACGAGGTGCTTCTTCGCCCACAGCACCCCTATACCCGCGCGCTGATCGACGCCATTCCTAGGCTGAACCAGCATGACGATGCAGAACAGCCGGCACGTCGGCCGGTGATGAGTGTCGCGGGGCTGAACAAGACGTTCGTCGTCGGGTCGGGAAAGCTTTTTGGCAAGCCGCGCGTCGTGAAGGCGGTGCGCGACGTCAACTTCGAACTCTACGCCGGTGAAACGATCGGGATCGTGGGGGAGAGCGGTTCCGGCAAGTCGACGGTGGCGCGGTGCCTGACCCGGCTGGTCAACCCGGAGGAGGGGCGCGTGATGATGGATGGTGCAGATATCGCCCATATGTCGGGGGCCGAGTTACGCGAGAAACGCCGCAGCCTTCAAATGATCTTTCAGGATCCGTATTCTTCGCTGAACCCGCGGGCTCGGGTCTCGCGTATCCTGACAGAGGGTCTGATCTCCTACGGGACGCCTCGATCCGAGGCCCTGGAGAAGGCCCGCAATCTCTTGGGATTGGTCGGGCTCGACCCTTCCGCGATGAACCGCTTTCCCCATGAATTCTCCGGCGGGCAGAGGCAGCGTATCGGCATTGCGCGGGCGCTGATGCTGGACCCATCTATCATCATCGCGGATGAAGCCGTGTCAGCGCTGGACGTGTCGATCCAAGCCCAGGTTCTGGACCTTCTCGCTGATCTGAAGACGCGGTTGAACCTGTCGATGCTGTTCATCACCCACGATCTGCGAGTCGCCGCGCGGATCTGTGACCGCATCATCGTCATGCAGAACGGAGCCATCGTGGAAATGGGGCCAACCGGAAAGGTTCTGCACGACCCCGATACCGACTACACGCGCAGCCTGCTCGACGCGATTCCGGGCCAGGAGTATGAACGCGCGCTCGCGGAGGCTGGATAACTTGGGCATCGAGGAGCAGGGCCGGAAAACTCTTCTGCTGACCGGGGCAAGCCGGGGAATTGGCCATGCCACCGTAAAGCGGTTTGCCCGTGAAGGTTGGCGGGTGTTGACATGTTCGCGGCAGCCTTTTTCTCCCGACTGCCCCTGGCCGGGCGGTGAGCAGGATCACGTGCAGGTCGACCTGAGCGACCCCAACAAGACCATGGAGGTGGTTGAGCAGATCAAGAAGCGGCTGGACGGCGCTGCGCTGCATGCCCTGGTCAACAACGCGGGCATCTCTCCCAAGGGTCCGGAGGGCGAACGGCTGACCACTCTCGACACCGACTTGCGGACGTGGGGGCAGGTGTTCCACGTCAACTTCTTTGCGTCCATCGTGCTGGCACGGGGGCTTCAGGAAGAGTTGTCGCGAGGGCGCGGATCAATCGTAAATGTCACCTCGATTGCGGGGGTGCGGGTGCATCCCTTTGCTGGCGCGGCCTATGCCACCTCCAAAGCGGCTCTGGCGGCATTGACGCGCGAGATGGCGCATGATTTCGGGCCGCTGGGGGTGAGGGTGAATGCCGTGGCTCCGGGCGAGGTCGAGACTGCCATCCTGAGCAAGGGCACGGACAAGATCGTGGAGAAGCTTCCCCTGCGCCGCATGGGTCAGCCCCACGAAGTGGCAGATGCGATCTATTTCCTGTGCTCCGATCAAAGTTCCTACGTATCGGGGGCGGAACTGGAAGTGAACGGGGCCCAACACGTCTGAGCGCTGCATGGGGCCCGTCGCTTTTGCAGGCGGAGGGCACGCCAATCACAATGGCCCGGATCAAGCCTGTTGACAGCAGCAGCTATGCGTCAGTAAAGTTTCATATATGAAACGGTGCGGGGCATGTTTCCGATGCAGGTCTTCTGGTCCGAACACCAGTTGCGCCACGAGGGCGCGCGATTCCTGAAGGCAGGACGGTTGATCGCCAGCCCAGAATCCCCCGCACGGGCGCGATCGATCCTTGCTGCATTGTCTGACGCGGACTTCAGGATCACCGAACCAGAAGACCATGGACTCGAACCGCTCATGCGGGTCCATTCAGCCGCCTATCTCGAATTCCTCCAACGTATTCACTCCCGTTGGATCACGGCTTTCGGTCATGATGCTGCGGTCCTGCCCAACGTGATGGCGGGAGTTCAGCGAAACCATGTGCCGGAGAGCCCGGTGGGCGCGCTGGGCTATTACGTGGGGGACCTGGCGGCAGAGATACGGGAAGGCACCTGGGCGGCCAGCTTTGCATCGGCGCAATGTGCGGTGGGGGCTGCCCGCTATATGGTAGCAACCGGAAATCCCGCATATGCGCTTTGCCGCCCGCCGGGGCATCATGCGGGTGCGGCGCGGGCCATGGGGTTCTGTTTCCTGAACAATGCGGCCATCGCCGCGGAAGAACTGCGCCAGCGCTTCGCGAAAGTGGCAATCGTCGATATCGACGTGCATTGCGGAAATGGCACGCAAAGCATTTTCTATGAACGATCAGATGTGCTTACCGCATCGATGCATTCAAATCCGTCACACTACTACCCCTTTCACAGCGGGTATGAGGACGAACAGGGCGCGGGCGAGGGCAGGGGCGCCAATACTAATGTCTGCTATTCGGCGGATGTGGATGACGCCGGATTTCTGGAGGCTTTTGCCAGGCTGACGGATGCAGTCGAAGCCTTCGCGCCGGAGGCGATCGTTCTGGCGCTGGGCGTGGATGCGCTGCGGTCCGACCCGCATGGTGGCCATCACATAACCCCTGACGCCTTTGTCGAAGTGGCGGCGCGCCTGCGCAGTTGGGGCCTCCCCACCATTTTCGTGCAGGAGGGCGGCTATGACAGCGATGAACTCGGGCCGACTGTTGCGCGCGTTCTGAGAGTATTCTCCGATGAATGAACCGACCCTGCTTATCCTGTCGGTCGGCGAACTGGGCACCAACGTGCTGGAGGCCGCGGCCCGCTCCGGACTGTTCGGCCGGATCATCATCGCCGGTCGCGATGGCGCCAAGGCCGGGGCGCGTGCCAATAGTACGATGATCGGAGCAGGCCTCGAGCGCCATTATCCTGTGATCGAGGGCATGGAGCTGGACATCAACTCCAACACCTTCGTTCCCCGGATCCGATCGATTGCGCCCGATATCGTTTTTACCACCGCCTCGTTGATGCCGTGGTGGCGGTTGGAAACGTCGAGCGCCCCGCGCCTGCCGTTCGGTGGATACTTGTCCCTCCACCTGAGTGTGATGAGCACATTCCGTGACCGATTGGCCGAAGCCGATCTGAACGGTATCTGGATCGGGGCATCCTATCCGGACGTGGTCAATCCGATCCTGCACCGCACCGGGTTTGGCCCGCTCTGCGGTATCGGCAACGTGCAGGAACCGATCCCCAAGATCGTCGCCGGGCTGAGCAGGCGACTGTCGTTGCCGCCAGATCAGATCAGGGTCAAACTGGTTGCGCAGCATGCTTTCGAATATGCTGTGCTGTCCGACGAGGTAACGGAAAATCTGCCGCCGTACCTTTTGCATGTCGAGGCAGGGGCGCGCGATGTTACGGAACAGGCCCGTCAGATACTGCTGGAACCGTTTCCCTTTACCTATGACCTGTTTTTCAATCGGATCACCGCGTCGGCCGCCATCGAGGCGTTCCGGGCGATACTCTCGCCCAAGCCTGCCGCGGTGCATCTGCCGGGCGTCAACGGGCTGATCGGTGGGTATCCGGTTGTGGTGCACGGCGGCTGCGCACGGCTGGACCTCCATTCCGATTGGACCGAGGCCCAGGCGATCGACACCAATTGTCGATCGCTCTGCCATGACGGGATCGAGGCGATCGACCCGGACGGGACCGTTCATTTTGCCGAAACCACGCAGAAGGCCTTTGTCGCGCTGCTCGGTCGCTCGGTTGCGCGTCTGGAGATCGGGGGCGCCGCGCAGCAGGCCAACGATATTCTCAATGCGCTCTGATCCCCCCTTCATGTTCAACCGAATGAGACATCAGCCATGAAAACCGACGCCTCTGCCCAGTTCTTCGACCGCGCCATGAAAGTTCTGGTCGAAGGATGTTCCTCCGCCTCGCGGGGACCGCTGAATTACAGCCCGCATCCGGCCTACTTCCGTAAAGGCAAGGGCGCGCGCATGTGGGATGTGGACGGGAACGAATTCATCGATTGGCAACTGTCTTTCGGCTGCCTGCCGCTCGGCCACGCCCACCCGCGTATTGTCGAGGTGATCCGCAGCGAGGTGGAAAACGGCACCCACTTCGCCACCGCGCTCGAGATCGAGGTGGAGGTGGCTGAAATGATGGTCGGCATGCTGGATCACGTGGACAAGGTTCGCTTTGCGAATACCGGGACCGAGGCCTGCATGACTGCCGTGCGCATGGCGCGCGGACTGACGGGCAAGCGCAAGGTGCTGAAATTCGAAGGCCACTATCACGGCTGGTACGATGGGCTTCTGGTCAGCTCGAACCCGCAGCCGGTGACCACGCTGGGGCATCCGAACGATCCCGTCCGCATTCCCGACAGTTCGGGACTGACCCCGGGGTCCTGGGAAGACACATTGGTGGCCGTCTGGAACGACATCGACGCTCTGGAACGGGTGCTGAAGCGCAGCGCTCATGAGATCGCCTGTGTCATGATGGAAGGGGTGATGTCCAACATGGGCGTCATCCCTCCGAAGCCCGGCTACCTTAAACAGGTGCAGGACCTGTGCCGCCAGTATGACGTGCTGTTTTATCTGGATGAAACCGTGACCGGCTTCCGCCTGGCGCCCGGTGGCGCGGCGGAACTCTATGCGCTTCGGCCCGATATCGTGACCTACGGCAAGGCATTGGGTCAGGGATTTCCAGTCGCCGCGATCGCAGGGCCATCACATGTCATGGACAGCATCGAGTATGGCAAGGTGCTGCATTACGGAAGTCAGAATGCGCCGCGACTGGGACTTTATGCGGTGAAGGTCATGCTTGAAGAAATGACGCGGGATAACAATGCCGGTTTCCGCAAGCTGACCGCTATCGGCAATCAGATGACCGAGCGGCTGAACGCAGCCGCGCGCGATGCCGGGCAAAACATGGTGGTGCAGAATGCCGGGTCGATGTTCCATCCGGTCTTTACTGATCTGGAACGGATTGACGGTTACCGCGCCTTCTGTGCCACGGCCGATCTGGCAAAATACTCGACCTTCGCGGCCGGGATGCGCGAACACGGAATCTTCTTCACGGGCAACAAGATCCTGCACAACCTCAGTTGCACGGCTCACACACAGGCGGACGTGGATCGGACAATCGAGGTTGCGACCCAGGTGCTGCACGAGATGCCGAATTAATACAAAACTGCGCTTACTCCAGCCAGACCCAGAGCAGCTTTGACAGTTCCGAAGTTCGGTTCACCACCAGGTGCGGCTTGTTGCTGTCGAAATAGACTGCGTCGCCAGGCCCCATCGCAATCCGCTCATTTTCGCCACACGTAAAGTCCACCGCTCCCGCCAGGACATAGAAGAACTCTTCGCCCTTGTGCGCGGCCGGGGCCTTGTTGCTCCTGCCGTCGGAGGTCACGGTCGTGACGAAAGGCACCATGCGCCGGTTCTGCAATTCGGAGAACAGAAACTGGAACCGGTATTGGGCGTCGTCCATCTCGATCCCCTGTCCGGTCCTCGTCAAGGAAAGGCCGATCTGACCTGGGGTGCCACTGGACAGCAGGACGGAGGTGGGAAGGCCGAGGCCCTGCGCGATTTTCTCCATCATTTCAAACGTGGGAGAGATCAGGCCGTTCTCTATCTTGGAGACGTTCGATTTCGACACACCCGAGGCTTTTGCCAAGCCGGAGAGAGACAGATTGGCTTCGGCCCTCAGCGTCTTTAGACGTGCGCCGATATCGAAGCGTGCAGAGGCTGGGTCGACACCCTCCTGCGTCGCGCCCACTGGCCCGCCGCCGAGCAATTCGCGCAGTTTTGATAGATCTGGCATGACGCTTCGTGCCGCCGAGCGTTTGGAACATATACCGTCAGCCTATCCGACAGCTTGTCCGGTTGGTAGCCGTAACGCCGAAGTCGGCTTGTTTCCATTTAAGAAAAAGAACTTCTCGGTTCTTCAGTTACTCCTCTCCAACTTTCTCTGGGAGGATGCAATTCCGTGCTACAGAACGACAAAGGGAAGCGCGGTTGATCCTCTCCAAGCGGATGATCCCCGGTTAGACCTTGAAAGGGCAACGGGCTGCAAGGCTTTATGCTGAGCAGCAGGTTTCGCCCCGCCCGAGCGTCGCTTATCCATTTGCTCAGAGACCACCCTCCAGCCTGCGCGGACTTCGGGGACAGACGACCTTCACAGATTTGCATCCAAAAAGCGTATCCCTCTTGCGCCCGCCCCCCGCTTTCCGATATCCCCGCCGGCGGAGAGGTGGCCGAGTGGTCGAAGGCGCACGCCTGGAAAGTGTGTAGGCGGGGAACCGTCTCGAGGGTTCGAATCCCTTCCTCTCCGCCAGACCCCGATTTTACCAGACTTCACGCAACCCCACAAAGCGGCGAACTTGCCTTGTTTTACTGGCGTTTTGGCCTCAAGCCGTTTGCACTGGCGTTCTTTCGATGGTGCCCATATTCTTACGTTGAGTGGTATGGAATGTGGTATCTAACATGGCAACGCTTACGGGAAAGCTGACGAAGAAGCTGGTCGAGAACGCCGGACCCGGACGCCACGGCGACGGGAACGGCCTGTATCTGGTGGTTGATCCCTCCGGCGCGCGGCGCTGGATTGTGCGCGTTGTGGTCAAGGGCCAGAAGAACCGTATGGGCGCACCCCTGCGCACCGACTTTGGCCTGGGCGGCGCGGATATCGTCACTCTGCATCAGGCGCGCGAACGGGCCTTGGAGTATCGCCGGATGGCCAAGCAGGGCCTGAACCCCCGATTCAACGCCCGGCAGGAAATACCGACCTTCGCCGAGATCGCAGAACAGGTGCACATCGACCGCCTGCCGACATGGAAGAACGCCAAGCACGGCGCGCAATGGATCAACACCCTGCGCGACTATGCCTTCCCCAAGATCGGCCGGATGCCGGTGGACAGCATTGGACAGCCCGAAGTGCTGATGTGCCTGTCGCCGATCTGGACCGAGAAGCATGAAACGGCAACGCGGCTGGCCCAGAGGATCAAGACGGTTCTGGACGTAGCCAAGTCCAAGGGCTTCCGCTCTGGCGAGAACCCGGTGACCGAGATCAAGGACGGCAAGGTGCTGCCCAAGGTGACAAAAAAACCCAAGCACCATGCGGCGATGCGCTGGCAGGACGTGCCCGCCTTCTTTGCCGATCTAGCGACCCGTGACGCGATGGCGGCAAAGGCGCTGATGCTTACCTGCCTGACAGGCTCGCGCACAAACGAGGTTCTGGGAATGCGCTGGGCAGAGATCGACGCCGACGCGCGCGTCTGGACTTGCCCAGCAGAACGGATGAAGACTGGCGAGGATCACAAGGTGCCCCTGACAGACGCCATGCGGGCGATCATCGAACCGCTGCGCGCAATGCAGTCCGACTACGTCTTCGAAGGTCAGAAGCGCCACAAACCGTTGTCCAACATGGCCATGCTCATGCTCTTGCGGAGGATGAGCGTCGAAGGCGTGACGGTTCACGGGTTCCGCAGCACCTTCCGGGATTGGGCCTCCGAAGTCGCCAACGCGCCGCGCGAGGTCGCCGAAATGAGCCTGTCGCACCGAATCGGTTCGGACGTGGAACGAGCGTATGCGCGCTCGGACTTGCTGGAAAAGCGGCGCGGCCTGATGGAGCGGTGGTCGAATTTTGTCACCGGCAATTCGGGCAAAGTGATTATTCTGGCCGAAAACAAAGGAAATTAATGCAGAAAGGTCGGTTGCGGCTGACCTTTTGAGCGGCAGTCCTACCCCATCATCGCCCTTGCCCCGCGAAAAGGTGCGTGCCACCCTGCCTTTATGCATCCTTTCTTGGTCAATCGCGAAGAAGTGGAAGAGCAGCTTCACCAGATTGTAGAGGTCATGCTGGGTGAAGCAGGCGTCCGAGATTATCAGCGCCCGATGCAGACCTTGTTGGGCCAGTCCGGCCCATTCGAGTATCAGCCCCCCAATGAGCATGACAGCAAGGCGTCTTTTCAGGCAGAACTGAAACTGGTCAAGGACCTCCTAAGGCATCTGCTTGCGCTTCAGGGACTTCTTGGCGTCGCCGCAAGCCAAGCGGATAGCAGCGTTGAAGCCGTCAGAATGCGTGTAAACATTGACTACAAGTTGTTTCGAAACGCACCGCGCGCATTCATTCGAAATCCAGTAGATTTGGTAAGGAAAAACATCGCCGATTCAGGTGGTTTCAACATCCTCGGTCCGGTTCTCGCGGACTATCAGGCCGCACTCGCAGATCGTCTGACAGAGTTAAAAAATCAGCAGGAAAAGTTCTGGAACCTAAAAGGCCGCGCCCCCGATCACTATGCGCGGGTGATAGCTTTGCATCTGGCGCGGCTCTATTCCTCCCATACTGGCCGTTTCCCGACCCTGGGGACGTCCGGTATAACGGGCGATCCGTCCACCGCTTACAGTCGCGCACTCAAAGCGGTTTTTTCCACGCTTCAGATTGAAACGCGGGTCCGAGGCCCGGCGTCTTGGGCGTTGAACCAATTGACCGAGGCCGATCTTGTCCGCCCGAAAAGTCAGTATCCCGGCACCCTCCCCCGTGGGATATCGCTCGGGCACTAAAGCCTGTTTTGACATAGGAGCTCGCGCCAAAAGCCCCGGGCAATAAGACCTTTTCGCACGCACCAATCTCCATTTTTACCGATCAGTCCCAATGTGATCGAAGTCCGTCACCTGCAACCGCACTGCAAAAGACGGAAATCGACACATGACAAACCTCTTCGACCAAAACCGCAACTACGTCCTCGGCGACCCAGAACTTGAGATCATCGGCGACCGCGACAAGCTGGCCCAATGGCGGCACAAGCGGACCGGCCCGGCCTTCTACAAACTCGGCCGCAAGATCGTCTATCGCGGCGCGGACCTGAACGCCTGGGCGGAGGCGAACCGGGTTGATCCCCGCAAAGGGGCGAACGGCTGATGGCCCGGCGTGTCAATGCCCGCCGGGTCAAGGTGCACCGCACCTACACCCTGGCCGAACTGGCGGACATTCTGGGCGTGACCATCGGTACAGTGCGCCGCTGGTGCAAGGATGGCCTGCCCTGTTTCAAAGACGCGCGGCCGTTCATCGTCCGGGGCTGCGACTTCAAGCAATTCCACGCTGACCGCCTTGCCCGCAAAACGACCAAGCTCAAGCCGCTGGAAGTCTTTTGCCTCGGCTGCAAAGCCCCGCGCCAGCCGCAGGCGGGCCTTGTGGATTTCGAGCATATGGACACCTCTCGGGTGCGCATCATGGCGATCTGCCCGACCTGCGAGGGCATGGCCCGTCGCATCATCGGCCGGCAGGATTTGCGGAAATGGGGGGTGAAATTCGGTTTCGCCACCAACATGCAGGAACACGCCTAAGCGAACCCCGCAACGTCAACTTAAACGATCACATCAGAGGGGGCCGGGATAATGGCCAAAACTACAGTCTCAAACACACGCATGAAGCACCGCTATCTGAAGTATCTGGTTCAGGCCCGAGGGCGGGACGAGAAGACGCTCGACAAGGTCGCAGCGGCCCTCTCCGACTTCGAACTGGCGCTGGGCGGAAAGGACTTCAAGCAGTTCAATCGCGGCTGGGGCGAACGGTTCAAGGCGCATCTGTCCAAGGCGCGCAGCCAGAAGACCCGGAAACCGCTCAGCCCGGCGACCATCGACGCCACCTTGGCGCAGGTCAAAGGCTTCATCCTCTGGCTGGCGGATCAGCCCGGTTTCAAATCCCGGGTCCGCTATTCCGACGCCGAATACTTCAACAACACCCTGAAAGGCGCGCGCATCGCCCATTCGGCGCGGCCCGTGCCTTATCCTTCTATGGAGCAGGCCTTCCACGCCTTTCAGGCCATGCCGCAGGGCGACAAATACGAGCGGCGCGACAAGGCGCTGTTTGCCTTCTTCATGCTCACCGGCGCGCGCGTTGGTGCCGTCGCAACCCTCATGCTCAAGCATGTCAACCTGTTTGATGGGCACATCTTCCAAGACCCGCGCGAAGTGGCCACCAAAAACGGCAAGCCAATCGACACGTGGTTTCTTCCGGTGGACCCCAGCTATCGGGAGTGTTTCGAGCAATGGGTGACCTACCTGCGCGAGGTCGAATTTTTCGGCGACACCGAAGCGCTGTTCCCCAAGATCGAGATAACCTGCAAGGACGGCAGGTTTGAGCGCACCGGCTTCGCCCGCACCGGCTACGCCAACAGCGGAAAGCTCAACTTTATCATCCGCGAAGCCTTCGCACGGGTTCAGCTGCCCCAGTTCACGCCCCACGCCTTTCGCAAAACCCTCGCCCGCTACGGCGACGCCCTGTGCGGCACGCGGGAACAGTTCAAAGCCTGGTCGATGAACATGGGGCACGAACACATGGCCACGACCATCGACAGCTATATCCCCGTCTCACGCGACCGGCAGGGCGAACTGATGAGAGGTTTAGTTGTCTCTCCTTCCGCGCATCGTGGCACTAATAAGCGCTGAAAAGGTTCTATAAAAAAACATTGGCTCAAGTCTCTCAGGTCCTGTCTCTTCCTAGAGACTTACTCTCTCTTCAGAGATGAGTGTCGAAAAGTGACCCAAGGTAATCAGCTCATATGACCGGCAGCGCATCTTGACTGACTGAAGGACGCTCGAGCGGAGGACGGCTCCATCGGACGATCCGCAATTTACATCTTGCGGGGCGTGCTGCTACACAAGCCGCAAGAACAAATTTTAGGGCGTTGGAGAGATGACACTGAACGGCGCAGTCGCGACATTAATGGAAGCGGACAGCGCGTTAGCCTTCAGAACGATCAGGGCAGAGCTTCTTGACGAGTATCGCCAGGATCACAATTACCCTTGGATTATTGGCTATTCGGGCGGCAAAGACAGCACCCTTGTTGCGCATCTCGTTATTGAAATGCTCATGGGCTTGCCACCAAGCGAAAGAAATCGCCCCGTCCATATTGTTGCCAATGATACACTGGTCGAAAGCCCGCTTGTCGTTCAGCATATAATAGACAGCGTTCAGGAGATCGAAAACGCCGCCATTGCTTTCGGCTTGCCTGTTCTCACCAAAATCACTCGGCCTGCGCCCGATCAGTCATTCTGGGTGAATTTAATCGGTCGCGGTTATCCGTCGCCAAACCGCTCTTTCCGTTGGTGCACGGACCGGATGAAAATTCTGCCGACCAGCCGCTACATCAAGAGCAAGGTGGATGAGGCCGGACAGGTAATCCTGCTCCTTGGCGTGCGCCGCTCGGAAAGCGCGACGCGCGCGGCTTCGGTTGGCCGCTACGACAACGGCGAACGCCTGAACAAGCATAACGACTTGGTCGGCTGCATGGTCTTCCGGCCTATTGTCGAGCTGCACACCGATGATGTCTGGGAGTTTCTGGCTCTCCATGAACCCCCTTGGGGCGGCTCGCACCTCAAGCTGATCGGTCTTTACCGCGAGGCCAGCGGCGGCGAGTGCCCCGTGGTCACGTCCAAAGAGGATGCCCCGTCCTGCGGCACCACTTCCTCGCGCTTTGGTTGCTGGACTTGCACGGTGGTCGAGAAGGATCGCAGCTTGGAGGGCTTTGTCGAGTATGGCTACACTGAGTTCGGACCCTTGCTCGACTTCCGTGACTGGCTTGTCACCATCCGCAATGACCCCGAGCGCCGTCAGGCGCGGCGGCGTGACGGGCGGATCACAATCACGGACGGCGGCACCTTCATCCCCGGACCGTTCACCTTCCAGACGCGGGCTGAAATCCTCGCCAAACTGCGGACACTGGAGGAAGAAACCGGACAAACCTTGATTTCAGAAGAAGAAATCGGCCTCATTCACGATATCTGGGCGGCGGAGCATGCATCTTACGCGACTGCCAGGCCCTTGAGCGTCCGTGAGGTGAGGAAGGAGAAATAAGATGCCTCGTAATGTTGTAGTCCTGCTCGACAACGCCGATGGACGGGCGATGATCAAGGATGCCTGCAAGGCAAACGGCCTTCTCTTCTCGGAATTTGTAGAGCTGGTGCAAGAGGAGGTCGAGCAAACGGGCAAGCAGCGCCGCGCAGGCCTTTGGGACTCGTTTGACGATATCCTAGACCGCATTCAGGTGGACGAATAACCGCGCATGTATATTTCTCAGATCACGCTCCGCGACTGGAAGGCCTACACGACATCGAGCTTCGATTTTCCCAGGCCATCGAACGGCAAGAATATCATCCTGATCGGCGCGCCGAATGGCTATGGCAAGACGAGCCTCTTTGAAGCCATTGTGCTCGGGATGTTCGGGCGCGACGGCCTACCGCTGATCGCGCGCTCGCCGTTTTCGGGCGGCGACAAAGAGCGCTTGGCCACATCCTACAAAAACTTCCTCGAAAAAGCCCTCCACCGTGGCGCAACGGCTGCGGGGCGCAATTCCTGCTCGGTGAAGCTCGTCTTTGTCGATGATGACGACGAACCGCTGGAAATCCAGCGCATCTGGCACTTCAACGATTCCGGAGTCTATCGCCCGCAAGATGAAGAGGTCCACATCTTCCAAGGCTCGACACGCAAGGCGGTCGGCCCCGGTGCCTTGCAGGGCACGGAGCGCACAGACTGGTTCCGTGACTACATCGCTGAAAACCTGCTGCCCTTCACGCTTGCCCATTTCTTCATGTTCGACGGCGAACAGGTGAGCGTCTTGGCCGAGCGCGAGATGTCGGCGCAGGTGCGCGCTGGCATCGAGGGCCTGCTCGGCATTCCGGTGCTGAAAACGCTGGCGCGGGACTTGCGCTCTTATGCCGAAGTGCGCCGTAAGGACTCGCCGAATGTCTCGGACAAGACGATTGAAAAGCTTGAGCTGGAGCGCCACCAGCTCACCTTCGAGCATGAGAAGAAATCCGAGCGCTACACCGAGGTCGAGCCATCGCTGGCCGAGCTTAAGGAAGAGCGCGAGCACCTGACGCGCGAGCTGGCCAGTTTCGGGGCGGGCTCGCAAGCCCTGCTGCAAGAGCAATTTGAGCAGATCAAGAATTATGAGCGCGCCATCGAGCAAGGCCGCGCGCAGCTCGAAGAGCTGATGATGAAGGATATCGCTCTGGCGCTCTCCGGCCTAGGGCTTCGCGAGGCCCTGAAAGCCCGTCTTGCCGGTGAGGGTGTACGCGAGCGCTGGGAGAGCGGGCGCAATCAGGGTGACAGCAATCTGGAGCGCTTCATCAGCGCTGTCGATAGCGGCATGGAAAGCATCGATCCGGCGCTGAGCAGCGCTCAGCGCGGCGCGGTACTGGATAGCGCCCGCAGTGCTTGGGAGAAGCTCTGGTTCCCGCCGCCGGATAACTGCGCGGACGACTATTTGCACCCTTATCTGAACGAAGTCGAGCGGGCGAAGGTGATCGACCGTCTCGATGAGCTGGACGAGCTGGGTGCGCCTGCGATTGTCGAGCTTCTGAATATGATCGCTTCGAACGAAGAGGCGCTCCGGCGCTTGCAGGAGGAAGTGACGCGGACGGAAGCCGTTGCCCCGCATGTGGATTCCAAGCGCGAGCGGCTATCGCAACTGAACGGGGAGATTCAAGGCCTCGATCAGGAAATCGGCGCGCTGAAGCGCGAGATGTCGGCGCTGGAAGCGCAGATCAACCAAAAGAACACCGAGCTGACAAAGCTGGCCGGACAATGGGACCAGGCCAAGCCTTCGGTGCGCCGCGCGATGCGGGCTCTGAAAGTGGCCTCCATGGTCGATGAGATTGTGGCCAGGGCCGTGCCTAGCCAGATCGAAGCGATAGCCTCGGCCATGACTAAGGCGCATCGCTCGATGGCACACAAGAAAGACCTCGTTGAGCGCATCGCCATTGACGAGAATTGCGATGTGAAGCTGCTGAACACGGACGGGATGGACTTGCGGGGCTACGACCTCTCGGCGGGCGAGAAGCAGATATTCACCCAAGCCCTGATTTCTGCGGTCTCATCGGTGTCAGGGCGCGGCTTCCCCATGGTGGTCGATACACCGCTCGGGCGGCTTGATATCGAGCACCGCAAGGGCGTGCTGAACCATCTTGTCCAGCGTGAGCATCAGGTGATCCTGCTCTCGACCAATACAGAAGTGGTGGGCGAATATTTGCGGGAAATCGCGCCGCATGTTCAAAAGAAATATCTGGTCCATTTCGAGCGGGTCGGCGATATAGGACAGTCCACTGCGCGCCCCGGCTACTTTGAAGAGACGGAGGCGCGGGTATGAGCCTGTCTCTGGTTGAAGTTGCGGGCGCGAATTTCCGCACCGATGAGCAAAGCGATACACTGAACACCGCCTTTATGGGGCGGCTCGGTATGAGGAAGCGCTATCTGCCAGCGCGTCTTGCGATCTCGCGCTCACTGGCGATTGCCGCTCAGCCGCCGCTCCTGAGCGATGAGCTTGACCCCGGCAAGGTCATCAAGGGCGATACACTCTTCGGCACGGGTACTGCGCTGTCGGTCTGGGTGGCGCTGATCGCGCAACGGGCTGGCCAGCCTGATCTGGACGTGCGGGGGCTGATCGCGCTGGTCGGCGCGCATTGGAAGCGCGGCCTTGGGCATCTCGATAAGGATTGGGAGCAATCCGGCCAAGACGTGACCAAGTTCATCAAGCGCCTCGTGGAAGTGGCCGAGCTGCCTATGGCAGCCGGATCACTCCCCGGCGTCGGCGGCACGGTCTCGGGCGCGACCTTCTCCAGCGGCCAGATCGAAGTGCCGATTGGCGAGATTGGCGAAGACGCCACCACGAAGGAGAAGGTGCTCTGGAACGTCAATGGCAAAGGCGGCTCTCCCCATAGCGCGATTATGGGTGGCAGCGGCTCGGGCAAGACCGTCATGGCGGCGGCTATGCTGCGGGCCGTGCGCGAGCAGGCATCCGTGCCGATGCTGGCGTTCGACTTCAAGGGCGATCTCTCAGACTTCTCAGGCACGCGGGGACAAACGCCGCTCGGCGAAGCCTTCGAAGCGCAAGTCATCGAGCCGCCGCGCATGCCGATCCCGCTCGATGTGCTACGGCTCACGGCCCGCGACCAGTACGGCATCGATGAAGCGGCGCTGCGTTTCCGCGAGTCTTTCTCGCGTCTGAAAGGCAGCCGTCTAGGCGACCGTCAACGATCTGCCGTCCATGAAGCGGCCAGCCGGGCGCTGATGAGCGAAGAGCCCTGCGAGCTGCACCACATCAAGGACCGCCTGCTGGAGGTTTATCAGGAACACGAGATGAAGGAGGACGGCGCAACGGCCAGCATGGAAGAGCTATGCCGCTTCCCGCTTTTCAAGCCAATGCTCTCCCCTGCCGAGTTCTTCCAGAAGAGCTGGATCATCAAGTTGCCGCCTAACGTGCCGGAAGACAGCCGGACGATTGTGGTCAATCTGCTGCTGGACGCACTGGATCAGTATCTGAACAGCCTCGTCGATGCCGCAAGCAGTTCGGACGGGGCGCGCGGCCTGCGCATCATCTGCATGATCGATGAAGCCCACCAGATTCTGAGCACCAAGCTGCCCTCCCTCTCGCGGCTCATTCGGATGAGCCGCTCGAAAGGCGGCGCGATCATGCTGGTCTCGCAATCGCCGGACGATTTCTCAGGCGAGGATGATGACTTCCTCGATCAGATGGGGCTTGTGGCCGCGTTCTCGACCAATGCCAAGCCCGGCAGCGCAGCGCGCGTGCTCGGCAAGGGTGTGAACCTGACCACATTGCAGACAGGCCAAGCCTATATCCGGCGACGCGGCGATCTGGCTGCGCGCAAGATCAAGGCCTGGTAGCCCAGATTAACTCTTGGATAAGGTAGCTATCAGCCAAACTGCCCGGAGAAAGCTCCAAATAACCTTCTTGGTTGGCTCGAACAGGCGTTCTTTTGGCCGCTCACCAGCGTTGTCCGGGGATTAACGTGGGTTGGCTTGAGTGCTTTGTCGGACAATCACGCATAAAGCATTGCGTCGAGGATACCGCGAAACGGATGTGAGCAAAATGCCTGCCGAGCAAGTGTCAGTTCTCCGAAGCCGAAATGCTCATGGCTACCCAGCGGATGTTGTTACGGCCTAACAAATCTGACTGCTCGTCCAGCTTCTCGGCCTTTAGCGAGGCTGCTGCGAGTTGGTCTTGTAGCGCCTCCACCGAGACACGGTATATGCCGCGCGTAGGCTCGGACGGGCCAATCCGCAAAGTGAGGTAAATCTGTCCGCCTGGTTTCAGGAGGCTGGCCAGCGTTTTGAGGGCGGGTTGTCGCTCATCTGGTTTGACGTGCATCCAGACAGCGCTAAGCATGATGAGGTCGAAAGTCTCGCCTGATGCGCGAGTTTCGGCTAGCATTGGAAGACTGTCCTGACGCCACTCAATTTTGGGCGAAGGATGGAGCCGCCTGCCGATTGTTTGCATGGCTTCCGAAGGCTCGACGGCCACGATCCGGTGGCCTTTCGCTGCAAACCAAGATGCATCGCGCCCAGTGCCCGCGCCGACATCAAGCACGGCAAGCGGACGGTTCTCGAATTGCCTATTGATGATGGTGAGCAACGCCGGGTGTGCGGTTTCCAGCGAAAGTGTCTCGTAGCCATCCGCGAGGCTGGCCGCATGTTGCTCATAGTAGGTCAAGGCTGGGTCTCGCGGCATGGTGCCAAACACCTCTCCTCGGCTGGTCCAGGCAGTTACGATCAATAGAAACAGACTTAGGCACGCTGCGAGGCATAGCATGAATTGGAACAGGGAACGAACAAGGAACGGCTTGCTATACCACTGCTTGCCCTTGGCGGAGACGTAGCCGGCTGGATAGGTTTTCTCCAGCCAGTCCAGATGCTGCTGCATAACGAATCGCATTCGCAAAATAATAATGAAGAGCGCGCCGTTTCCTGTCGCAGCCAGAAATAGCAGTGCCAACTGGAAGATCAGAAAATCCTCCACTCGCGAAACGCCGAACCACAGTCCACCTGTGAGCGTCATCGAGATTAGCGGAATTTGCCACATCTGCTGGTTGAGGGAGCGAAACGAGGCGTGATTCTGGTCGAAGGCCGCCTTGCGCATCTCGTGCTCAAATTCTTTCGGTGCCAAAGGTGCCTTTCCATGCTGGCTATTCTCGGCCCGAACACTAGCAGAACGCGGTGCAAGAAGCCAACTTGAAGCACTTGTGTTGACGGGGCGGGAGCAGCTCAAGCTAACATACGTCGCTGAGCGTGAAGGTGAACAAAACGAACGGCGACTACCTACAAATCCGAGATACCGAGTACGCGCGCGACGGTGGCATGCGCTCTGATGCCGATGCGGGATGGTTTATTGGAAATGCCAGAGCAATTGATTGGGGAAGGTAGCTCGAAGGAATGCAAAAGTTCACCACCAAAATCCACGTGGGGTATTTTTTGTGGTATGAGTTTCAAAATATTGAAATTTGTGTATTTTTTACAATGCATTAAGAGCCTATCAAGGCGGACTTCCTCTCCGCCACGCACCTTCGGGTCTTCCTTACATTCTGATGTTGCTCCGATTTCTGCCGGCAATTCCAGCGGTTTGCGACGCAGGTCAGTCAGCAGAGACGCCTTTCAGAGCAGATGAACGGCGCATTTCCGGGGCCAGTCTCTGCGGTCCAAATTCGGAGAGCGGGTTTTCTGTGCCGATCAGATTATCAGGGAATTTACAGGGAAAAACGAATCCTGAGCAGGGTTCTTGCCGGAGGCACAACCGTGCGAACGGCAGCGTCGGAGGTGAGAGCAAGACCCTGCAAAAGTGTTAAGGGCCGTTCCTTGGGGGAGAACCGGCCCGATGGTTTTGTCAGTTGAGATGGCGCTCAGTCTGCCAGCACCCGCAGAGCTTCTCCTGCTCTTCCCAGTCAAGCGGGAGGGAGCGGGAGAGCAGGCGCTTCAGGGTCAGGTCCGGCGGCAGGGTGCCGGCAAGGATGGCACCCTGCAGGCGCGGGGAGAGGAAGGCGAGCTGGGAGCGGGTGCGGATGTAGGATTCGGGGCGCTGTCAAGGGAACCTGACTTGAGGCGGAGGGATGGGCTGGGTAGCCTTTGGCCATGACCCAGCGCTCACCGTTCCGCTCCTTCAGCGTCGCCGCCGTCGCCGGAGATCATCCGGCTGGCGGTCATGATGTACATCCACTTTCCGCTATCGCTACGGAACGTCGAGGATCTGTTGCACGAGCGCGGCGTCGAGGTCAGCCACGAGACGGTGCGGTTTTGGTGGCACCGCTTCGGCCCGCTGTTTGCTTCGGAGATCCGGAAACGGCGCTTTGAGGGGATGCGGTCGAGCCGCTGGCGCTGGCACTTGGACGAAGTCTTCGTGAAAATCAACGGCGAACGGCACTACCTTTGGCGGGCGGTCGATCACGAGGGCGAGGTGCTCGAGAGCTTCGTGACGAAGACCCGGGACAAGAAAGCAGCGCTGAAATTCTTGAAGAAATCGCTGAAGCGGCATGGCCGCGCCGAAGAAATCGTGACCGACCGACTGCGGTCCTATGGTGCCGCCCTCGACGATCTCGGTATCCGGGACCGACAGGAGACAGGACGCTGGGCCAACAATCGTGCGGAGAACTCGCATCAACCGTTCCGAAGGCGCGAACGGGCGATGCGCCGCTTCCGCCGCATGCGAACGTTACAGTTGTTCGCCGCCGTCCACGCGTCGGTTCACAATCTCTTCAACCAGGAACGCAACCTCTCTTCCCGCACCATCTTCAAGCAGAACCGTGCCGCCGCTCTCGACGAGTGGCGCGGTCTCTGCGCGGAATAGGGACGCCTTCCTCCTGCGATGCGGAGACTGGTTCGCATTTGTCTGCCAGCACCCGCATGCATATTGTGGTCAAAGAAATGGTTGACTATCATCGGAGCCGCCTTCGTGTTGGCACCAAATTCAACTGCCACGAAGGGAGCAGAATTGTCGCAAGGGGCACGGTAACTAAGCTACGCGCTGTTTCACCCTAGCGGCAGCAAAGTCCGCCAAGCAGACCTTCTGCCGCCGAACCATGCCGCACAGTTTCATGTACGACGGCTTTGGGGAAGCTGTGTCGCAGCAACAACGACCTAGCGAAGATCGGCTTAGGGACGAGAACGTCTGAGCAGCCTTACTGGGTCGAGGTTCTGCCTGCGGCCCTCCAGTGTCCGTTGCGATACGTCATCGGTCGCAGGTGTCGCGAGAACAGGGCGTTTCATTGACGGGCCTGTTCCGAATGGGGGGAAGGGGTCGGTGCGAATGGCGGTTTCTTGCTCTAATCCCGTCAACTTTCGATCTCGTGCTGTCTCTCGGGTAGCGCGGGTTCAGTGTAAATTCGGCACTCGAGCGTTGACACACAGGTGACACGATCGGTAATTCCACCTCTGAACGGTTTCCATTCGGAATGAATAGGGAATCCGGTGATGCGGCCAAGGCCGCAAAATCCGGAGCTGCCCTCGCAACTGTAAGCGACCGTTTCATCTCGTGCGGCATCTGCCGCGGCCACTGCGCACGAGGCGTGGGAAGGTGGGGTGAAACCATGGTCGTGAGCCAGGAGACCTGCCGTTCCGGAACTGCATGCGCAGTTCTGACCTCAAAGCACAACCGGGCGAGGTGTCCGGGAAGGACGTGGCATGACCAATACACTCACCGTCGCGCGCGGCGCGGCGATCCTGCTTGCATTCATCACATCGGTGCCCCTGGCCCATGCGGAATCGGCCCCGGCGTTTGACGTCGAGATCGAGAATTGCGGCCGCACGGTGCATTTCTCGGAACCCCCGGAAAGGGCAGTTACCGTGGGGCAGGGCTTTACCGAGATCATGCTTCGGCTTGGCCTGAAGGATCGTATCGTCGGGACGTCGCTCTGGTTGGGACCGCTGCCGGAGGATCTCGAAGCGGAGGCGGCGAATCTGTCCCGGCTGTCCGACAATTCACCGGCCTTCGAGGCGGTCCTGAAGGTCCGGCCCCAGCTTGTCCTGACCGAGTGGAGCGACGATATCAACGATGACGGCGGCCGCGTCGGCAGCGTCGCCCAGTTCCGGGATTTCGGGATCGAGGTTTACACCGCCGCGTTGGAATGCGCCAAGGTCACGCCGACATCCGGCGACGGCGACGGCGCACGCGATCGGCCGTGGAGCGTGGACCTGCTGGAGCAGGATATCGCCGATCTCGCGCGGATCTTCGATGTCAGGGAGGCGGGAGAGGCGCTGATCGCCGTCAACCGCGGCCGGATCGAGGCCGCGGCGGCGGATGCGGCGACCCTTCAGGCGAAGGATGTCTCGGTTCTGTACTGGTTCTCGTCCCCCGCCGATGTCGAGGGCGAAGCCTATGTCGCCGGTCAACTGGGAGCGCCCGGTTGGATTTCCAATGTCGTTGGGGTGCGCAACGTCATTGTCAGCAACGACGAATGGCCCCTCGTGGGCTGGGAGACGATTGCCGCGCTCGATCCGACGGTGATCGTCCTGGCGACGATGGACCGGCGCAGGCAACCTGCCGACGACGTGGAGGTGCGGCGCCACTTTCTGATGACCGATCCCGTGGCCAGCCAGCTTACCGCGGTTCGAGAGGGGCATCTGATCGAGATGGATGCGCAATCGATGAACCCGACATTGCGCTCTGTCGACGGGGTCGAGACACTGGCCGAGGGGCTGCGTGCCCGCGGCCTGACAGAGTAACTCCCTTGCGCGGTGTCGTTAAGACCACCCCGGCGTTGCGGCGCCGGGGTCTGGGTCTGTTCCTGAGTGGCGGCGCCGTGGCGCTGCTGCTGTCGGCATGGGCGGCAATGACCATCGGCGATATCGAGACCACGGCAGGCGATGTGGCCAAGGTCCTGGCCAACCGGCTTTTTGGAGCGACATATAATGTCGATCCGGTCAGCGAGGGCGTTGTCTGGCATTATCGGCTTAGCCGCACGGTGGTGGCCGCTTGTGCGGGCGGCGCGCTGGCGCTGTGTGGCGTGGTCCTGCAAGCGCTGTTGCGCAACCCATTGGCCGAACCCTATCTGCTGGGCATCTCCGCAGGTGCCTCGACGGGGGCGGTACTGGTCATCGTGCTGGGCTTCGGGGTTGGCGGGCTGGGGCTGTCGGGCGGTGCCTTCTTCGGCGCGGCTGCTGCTTTTGCCTTCGTCATGATCCTGGCGCGAGGGGCAGGCGGTGGTGTTGACAAGGTCATCCTGTCGGGGATTGCCGGATCGCAGCTGTTCAACGCGGCGACCTCTTTCATCGTCACCACCTCCGCCAGTGCGGAGCAGACCCGCGGCGTCATGTTCTGGCTTCTCGGCAGTCTGGGCGGCGTGCGGTGGCCCGATGCCCTGCTCGCGGTGCCTGTACTGGTGCTGGGGGTGGCAATCTGCCTGTCCAAGGCCCGGGCGCTGGATGCGTTTGCCTTCGGCGAGGATGCGGCAGCTTCGCTTGGCGTCGAGGTCATGAAGCTGCGCATCGGCCTGTTTGCCGTGACGGCCTTGCTGACCGCGGCCGTGGTCAGCGTGGTCGGTGCGGTGGGCTTTGTCGGTCTCGTTGTGCCTCATGCGGTGCGCTTCGTCGTCGGCGCGGACCACGAGAGGTTGATCCCTGCGTCGGTTCTGTCCGGCGCCGTGTTCCTGGTTCTGGCGGACATCCTGTCGCGCGTGATCGTACCCGGACAGGTCCTGCCCATCGGCGTCGTGACCGCGCTGATCGGTGCGCCAGCCTTTGCGACGATCCTCTGGCAGTCGAGGCGGCGGTCATGACACTGGAGGGCAGGGACGTCACGTGGAAGGTGGATGGGTTGATTGTGGTCAACGGCGTCACCCTTTCCGCGCCGAAACACGGCATTCTGGGTCTGGTGGGGCCGAATGGCTGCGGCAAGTCGAGCCTGCTGCGGCTTCTGGCCGGGCTGCGCGAATGCCAAGGCGGGGCGGTGCTGCTGGACGGGGAGGTCATGGCCAGGGCGCCCCGGAAGCAGGTCGCGCGCCGTATCGCCTTTGTCGCCCAGCACGCCGAGACGCAAACCGCGCTCACGTCACGGGATGTGGTCAAGCTTGGCCGGACACCTCACCGTGGTGCCTGGGACGGGTGGAGCGACGCGGATGAGCTGGCCGTGATAGGTGCGCTGCGGCAGGTGAGCATGGAGCACAAGGCCGAGCAGGCATGGTCCACCCTGTCGGGCGGCGAACGCCAGCGCATCCAGATCGCGCGCGCACTGGCGCAAGAGCCGGAAATCATGCTGCTTGACGAGCCGACGAACCATCTCGACATACGCCATCAGCGCGACCTTCTGCGCCTGTTGCGCAAGCTCGAATGCGGAACGATCATCGCGCTGCACGATCTCGACCACGCGGCGGCCTATTGCGACAGGATTGCCGTCATGGAGAAGGGAAAGGTCATTGCGCAGGGACCGCCGGACGAAATCATCACGACGGAAATGATCGCAAGCGTGTTCGGCGTCGATGCCATCGTGCATCTGCGCAAGGACTCCGGCCGTCCACGGGTAGAGTTTTGCCTTTGACGCATGTGCAGGGATGGGAGTGGGCAAAACTTGGGGGTCATGCGGCTGCTCTCTGGTAAACGCCGGATAGTCGACCATCGAGAACGGCGGCGCGGACAACGGCCACGCGGTGGGCTCCCTTGGGCGGCCACCTCATGCGGCGGCGCTTTCCCATGCGCGTGTTGCCGATGTCGTCTACACAGCCCTCGGCCCGAGATGAAGAAATCGGAAGACCCGCGCGGTACCGCCGACCATAGTCGGTCAGGCTGTCCATGTTGTTCGCAAGGTGGGAATACAGATCCCGACACTGGGCTTGTACGCTTTGGGCTGCTTCAGCCGCCTTGCGCTCATCTGTATTCAGCCGCTCACAATCGACCATCAACCATCGCAGACTGGTCGTGGCCGTCATAACTTTCCCATGCCACAGGTACCATCGCAGCGTTTCGGCCGGACGCCTGAACAGTACCGGAATGCCGGAGAAGCCCCCGATCTGCAGCAGGCCCTTTACCGCGTTCTCGACGCGCTGAATACGCATCGAGATATGCCACCAGTCGAGGATGTGGCGGACCTTTCCACCGACGGCGTCGCACACGAGGTTTGGCAGGGCGGGCTCTCCGTCCGAAATCATCGTGACCACCTTTCTATGATCCCAACCGACAGCTCTCAAGTTCTGGCGAAGCTGGCAGGCTGGCGACAGCACCGCCTGCTGAACAAGGCCGAAACGGCGGCACTTGTTGTGGCTTTCGATCTTGCCGACCTCAACATCGAGGTGTCGTTTCTGATATTCCGGTCTGCATCGGATATGTGCGCCGTCCACGAAGACCGTCACCCCGGGCGCATCTTCGGTGGCCTCCGCGAGCACCGGCTCAGTCAGTTCGCTCTCGCAGATGTCCCGGGCGACTTTGCCAAGACGGTTCCGCACCGACGTGTTCATCTGCTTTGCACAAGGCAGAAAGATTTCCAGGATGCGCGCCGCTTCCCGGAAGGTATGTCGTGCCCCGAATTCAGCCTGAAGGCGTTGCAGTTCCGGGGTCGAGCGATCCGGGAAAAGTGAGCGAGAGGCGAAAGCGTCCCGCCCAGGACGCCGTCCGACCGAGTATTGCAGCCGCAGCGGCGAATGCGCGGGGCTTTGACCCGGAACCTGCCGAATAGCGTTTCGAGCACCCTCGACCGATAATCATGGATGGCCCGGACCTGATCGCAGTCAGCGCAGATCCTGCCGGCTTCAGAATTTTCTTCAATCTGGTCGAGCAGGATCGCATTCTGCAATTGTCCCAGGATCGTCTTCGCATCTTCGAGCAACAACCCAAATCCCTCAGGCTGCGTGCGCCGAAACGGGCGGGATAAACGGCCGAGACGATGCGTCCTTGTGGTACCGTTCTCAAACGTGGTGTCAACGATAATCCGCACGTCCATGGCAGTTCCCCTCTCAATGAACCACCAGCATACAAAGACACCCCCACGTTTTGCCCACTCCCTCGTCAGAATCGCGTGCGCGGCATCCGCCATGATCGCGGGCGTTCTGGACCGTGCGATGTATTCCGCACCGACCTCGAACTCAACCGCAGCGGTGGCGATGGTGGTGCGGGGCCAGAGCGTATTCACCGCAATCGGCATGCCGCGAAATTCCTCGGCCAGCCCCAGTGACATCAGCGTCATGGCATACTTCCTCGTCGTGTAGGGGATGTATGGGCCGAGCCACTTGGGGTCGAGATTGAGCGGTGGCGAGAGGCTCAGGATGTGTGTTTGATCCGACGCTTTCAGCCAGGGGAGCGCAGCCTTGGCCGTCGCTAGCAATGCACGCGTATTGATTTGATAGACCAAATCAAAACGGCGCATCTCGATCATTTCGGCAGGCTCGAGGCGGATCGCTCCTGCGTTGTTTACGACTGCATCGATGCCTCCGAATGACTCCGCGGCCCTGCTCACGGCGTCGGCAAGTGCCATGTCATCCCGAACGTCGACCTGCAGGGCTAGCGCCCGCCCGCCTGCGGTCTCGACCTCTTTTGCTACGGTATGAATGGTGCCTGGAAGTTTGGGGTGAGGCTCCGCCGACTTGGCGGCGATCACGACGTTGGCACCTTCTCGCGCGGCGCGCAACGCAATCTCTCGCCCGATGCCGCGGCTGGCGCCAGTGATAAACAGAGAGCGTCCGGCAAGCGATGCGGTCATGCGGGACCGTCCCCGGCGTTGAAGAGCGGCGCTGTCAATGCATCCATGGCTGCCCCCTGTAAGCTAGATTCACCTGAATTTTCTTAGGATGCATGGCGCGCGAGCGTCTTGTGTGGAGAGGCTGTCGTTCTGCTTTCTCGGACCTCCCGGAGTGCGGAGCATGAGAGGTCAGACCTCGTCGAAGTCCGGAGCGCGTTTCGCTGCAAAGGCGCTGATCCCCTCCGCCGCCGCGGGCCTGAGGGCGAAGCCGTGGAAAGCTTCGTCACCAAGACGCGGCACAAGAAGGCCGCCTTGAAATTCCGGCGCCGCGCTGAGGGAGATCGGAGCGGCTGATCGCCAAGCAACTGGCCGCTGGCTGAACAACAGGGCGGAGAACCCACACCAACCATTTCGACGAAGGGAGCGGGCGATGCTCCGTTTCCGGCGGATGCGAAGTTTGCAGAAATTCGCATCCATCCATGCTTCGGTCCACAACCTTTTCAACCAGGAACGCAGCCTCACCTCACGAGCCCATTTCAAGGCAAACCGCGCCGCCGCTCTCGCCGAGTGGCGCGGTCTCTGCGCTGAATAGAGAAACCTTCCTCTTGTGATGCGGAGACTGGTTCGCATTTGTCTGCCAGCACCCTTGTGGCCCTTCGCGGGCTTGCTGGTGTTGGGCTTCTGGTAGATCGGCATCAGACGCATCATCCGCCGGATGCGCTTCACGTTAACGGCGTGGCCCTCGTTCTGCAGGTGCCAGGTCATCTGCTGGACACCGTAGAACGGGGTTTTCAGAAACTGCCGGTCGATCAGCAGCATGAGCGTCAGGTTCATCTCGGTCTCGCCCAACGGTGCGTAGTAGAACGACGACCGCGAGATCGACAGCAGGCGGCATCCCGATCAGTATCAGATGCCTGATATGGCCTTGGTCGATCTGTTTTTTGCCGGTCGGTTGTCCGAGAACAGCCCGACCATTAGGCTACGGTGGACGGCGCGCTTAACCCATACTTGCTAGCGTGGACTCTCGAAACCAACTTACACTTGAGTGGAGGCTCACCAATGCGACGTGTTCTTCCGTCACTACCATCACTGACCGTGTTTGAAGCCTCGGCAAGGCACGGCAGCTTCACGCGGGCGGCCGAGGAACTGAACATGAGCCAATCTGCGGTCTCCAAGCGAATTGCCGGGCTCGAGGATTGGCTCGGCGCGCAGCTTTTCGAGCGGGTACGCCAGCGGATCGTGCTTACCGAAGCCGGTCAGCACTACCTGGAAAGGGTGCGTGAGGCACTCGAGATCATGGAAGAGGCGACTATGGAGACGCTTGCATTCCGACCGGGTGGCGGCACGCTGAACATCGCCACGCTCCCCTCGTTTGGAAATCATTGGCTCCTTCCTCGACTGCCTTTATTCGCAACGCGGCGGCCCGAGATCTCGTTGAACGTCATTTCCCGGAACTGGCCCTTTGACATGGTGCAGGAGAACGTCGACGTGGCGATTTTCTATGCCGAAGCGCCATGGCCAGGCGGTCCATCGATCCGACTGTTCGGGGAAGAGATGGTCCCGATTTGCCGATCAGGCCTGATTGCACCTGAAGACACGGCTCGCCTGAGCGAATTGCACCTGCTGCATCACCGGGCGAGACCGCGCGACTGGCAACGCTGGTTGGAGCTGAATGGGTTGAGCACCGAGAACGCCTTTCGCGGGAGTCGCTTCGAAACCTTCGACATGATCATCCGCGGCGCACGCCACGGATTGGGGGTCGGCCTCGTGCCTCGATTCATGGCCGAGGAGCATGTAACAGCCTGTGAGCTCGACTGTCCGTTTTCAGCGAGTATGCCCACCACGGGCTCCTATTTTCTGGTGTATCCTGAGCGTAAGCGCCTCGATCCTGCGGTCTTGACTTTTCGCGACTGGTTGGTTCAGGAAGCAGAACGGCCCACTCGCCTGAATGGTCATTCCCTCAAGGAATGAATTCACGCCCATTGACCCTTTTGGAGCGGCCACGACGTACCTTAGCCTGAAGGTACAAGACACGGCCCCTAGCTGCGCGTACTGCACTCCATACGCGCAGCAGTGGCGCCGAAAAAATGTCCTTCTCGACGTCCAACTGGAGACCAAACATGCCCCGTATGAACCAACGCCTGCCGGGTCGCACCTTGCTCCTTGGTGCGAGCACCGTTGCCCTGTTTTGCTGCGCTGCTGCGGCCTCGGCCCAGACCACCATCAACCTCGGGCGGACAACAGACGCCGATAGGTATGATCCCCACCGGTCGACTGCGCTGGCAGCCGCCGAAGTGCTCTATATGATGGGCGATACCTTGGTGACACTGAGCCACGACCTCCTCACTATCGAGCCGGCCCTGGCCAAAAGCTGGGACATTTCGGAAGACGGTTTGACATATACCTTCCAGCTGAAGGAGGGCGTGACCTATTGCGACGGGCGGCCATTTACGGCGCAGGATGTGGTTGGAAACATGGAGCGCTGGCTGACCCCGGACGGACCGTATGTGAGCCGCTGGAAGGCAGGGGATGTCGAGAGCGTCACCGCACCCGACAACCTGACCGTTGTCTACAAGCTCAAGTCCCCGAACTCGGGCCTGCTGTTCCAGATGGCGCAGTTCAACTTCATCATGATCGATCCCCAGCAGGCCGCATCGCTGGGCGAGGACTTCGGCGTCACCGCCTTCAACGGCACCGGACCATTCTGTTTCGACAGCTGGGCGCCGAACGACAGCCTCGTTCTGACCCGACACGAAGCCTATGATTGGGGCACGCCGGCGTTGGGCAACACAGGACCGGCCCAAGTGGACCGGATCGTTTGGAAAATCATCCCCGAGGAGGCAACTCTTGCGGCCAGCCTTCAGGCGGGCGAGATAGATGCGTCCTATTCGCTTCCAGCCTGGTCGATCGCGCAGTTCGCGGCCGATCCGACCATCGAACTGTTTCAGCCAATCGCGAGCTTCCGCACCCACTATGTCGGCATGAAGACATCGCGCCCGTTCATGGAAGACGTAAGGGTGCGCACCGCAGTTAGCCATGCGATCGACCAAGCAGCGATTGCCGAGGCGATCTTTTTCGGCACTGTCGAACCCACCTTCTCATACTACGCTGAAACCGCGCTGGACTTCGACCCCGCGACGGACACGAGCGCCTTTACTTACAATCCCGACAGCTCTCGCGCTCTGCTGGAAGAGGCCGGTTTCACGATGGGGGCTGACGGCTTCTGGGAGAAGGACGGGCAACGGCTGACGCTGACCTATTATGGCTTCAATACATCCCGTGAGCAGGCTGAGGCGATCCAGGGAGACCTGCGCAAGGCTGGGATCGACCTTCAGGTCGAACTCTACGATTCCACGGCAATCTGGGCCAAGCTGCGCGAGCAGACATATGACCTGTTCCAGATGGACTATCCATATCTCAATGCCGGCGACGCATTGAACCTCTACTTTGGCTCGGGCTCGATCCCATCGCCCAATCGAATGATGTGGAACGATCCCGAAACCGACCGGTTGCTTGCCGCCGGAAACGCTGCGATCAACGACGATGCACGGGCCGAAGCGTTCAAAGCGTTGGGCCGGCGGCTGCACGAGGCGGTGCTCTGGAAGCCGCTCTTGCTTGAAAAGCCGACGGTCGCTGCAGGATCGCGCCTGCAACCGTTCCAGCCCGCAGGGATTTCAGGAGCGGCCTTCGGTAACGGCTTGAACCTCGCAATCAAGTGACCACTGCTCAGAACAGGTTCTGCGGCCCCTTGGAGGGGCCGCGGATCGTGGGAGATCTTTGGCGATGACCAACACTCTGCTGCGTCGTCTCGGCGTCTCGATTGTGGTGCTTCTTGGGGTCTTGCTCATCGGTTTCACGATGTTGCAGGTGATCCCGGCGGATCCGGCCGTGGCCATCGCAGGACCACAAGGCACCGAAGAAGAAGTAGAGGCGATCCGTCGCCACCTCGGGCTGGACCAACCGGCTCCTGTCCAGTTCGTCTATTATCTCCAGCGCATTGCCGCGGGTGATATGGGCCGCTCGGTCATCAACAACGCCCCTGTCTTCGACGAGTTGTTGCGCGCTCTCGGTCCAACGATCGAACTGATGGCTGTTGCAATGCTCTGGTCGGTTCCTGTCGGACTGACATTTGGAATTCTTGCTGCACTCAATCGGGGCGGGGTTCTGGATCGAATTGTGATGGCAGTTTCGGTCATGGGTGTCTCGGTTCCGGTCTTCTGGGTGGGACTCCTTATGATTCAGTTGGCAGTGCAAACCCGCGCCTTTCCGATCCAGGGACGCGGCGGACCGTTGTGGACGTGGGATGGACTTTCTCACATCGTGTTGCCTGCAACAGCGCTCGGGCTGATCCTTGTCGGCCCGGTCGCGAGGATGACGCGAACCGCTCTGGCCGAAGCCTTGTACGCCGACCATGTGCGCACGGCACGCGCAAAAGGCGCGTCCGAAGGCCGGGTCGTCGTTCACCATGCCCTGCGGACGGCCCTGCTGCCGATTGTAACGCTCATCGGGCTGCAGGTCGGCACGCTGATGGGCGGCGCCGTCGTGACCGAGACGATCTTTTCCTGGCCCGGGGTTGGTCGGCTTGCAGTCGGGGCGATCGTTGCCGGGGACTATCCGATGGCACAGGGCGCCATCGTGTTTCTGGCAACAGCTTTCATTCTGGTGAACGTCCTCGTCGATATCCTGAATGAACTGGCTGATCCTCGCATCAGGAGCCGGACATGACCGATGTTCAAATGGCCGATTCAGGAGGAAGGGTTTGGCGACCCGCTGTCGTCATTCCCCTGGGTATCCTGATCGCGATCGCCGCGGCTGCCATGCTCGCCCCTCTCCTGACAGCGTTCGACCCTTACGAGACGGAATTGCGTCAGAGGCTACGGCCACCTGGCGAGGGAAATCTGCTGGGCACCGATAGCCAAGGTCGAGACTTGTTGACACGCCTGCTCTACGGCACGCGCACAACGTTGATGATCGGTTTCGCCGGCACGCTCTTCGGGGCAGCCCTTGGCCTGACTATCGGTTTGTGCGCGGCATTCTACAGGCGGCTCGACATGATCCTGATGCGGGTCATAGATGTGTTCCTGTCTTTTCCGTCCATCCTGTTCGGCTTGTCACTCGCTGCTATGCTGGGGCCTGGACTCGACAGCCTTATCTTCGCCGTCGGGTTGTCGGTGATGCCGGGTATCGCACGCATCTCCCGCGGTGCCGCACTCTCAATCATGGCACAGGACTACATGGCAGGGGGCAAAGTCATCGGCCTTCCGGACCGGCTTCTCCTCACGCGCTATCTTCTGGCCAATGCGTACCCACCCATACTGACATACACGATGCTCGCGTTCGGAGACGCGATCCTCTTGGCGGCGACGCTAGGCTTCCTCGGGCTGGGGCTTCAGCCCCCGACTGCGGAACTGGGTTCCATCGCCGCAGAAGGTCGATCGTTCCTGTTTATAGCACCGCATGTCTCGACAGCCGCATCTGCACTGATTTTCGCGATTGTGCTGTCGGCGAACATGCTGGGCGACGCGCTGCGCGATGCCGGCGACAGGAGAGCAACTTGAATCCGAACGCGACGATCATGCCCGAGGTGACACCGGCGCCGCCCCTGCTGAATGTGCGGGACCTGTCCGTGACCTTCTGCACCGCCGCCGGCCCACTGCCGGCACTCGAGGCCGTCAGTCTCGCGATCAGACCCGGAGAGACATTGGCCGTGGTCGGGGAGAGCGGTTCGGGTAAGTCGGTTCTCGCACTCGCTTTGATGGGACTTTTGCCTCCTGCTGCGCGCATCGAAGCGACCGAAATGAGCTTCGGCGGCACCGAACTGACCGCAATCGCGCAGGCCGCGCGCCGGCGCCTTCGCGGACGCGATATGGCGATGATCTTTCAGGAACCGGCCACGGCATTAAACCCCGTGCGCCGGATTGGCGATCAGCTGGTCGAGGCCATTCTTCTTCACGATCCGATGCCATTGGCCCGTGCGCGCGACCGTGCTGTCGCGGCGCTGGCTGCAACGCGCATCCCGGATGCCGAGATCCGCGCGCAGGCCTATCCACACGAACTCTCTGGCGGTATGCGCCAACGCGCCCTGATCGCAATGGCGCTCATCCATCGCCCACGTCTTCTGATCGCCGACGAACCGACGACAGCCCTCGATGTGACCGTGCAGGCGCAGATCCTCGACCTGATCCGGGATCTCGCGAACGAGACTGGAACGGCCACCATCTTCATTACTCACGACATGGGTGTAGTCGCCGAGATGGCCGATCGAGTGGCGGTCCTCTATGCGGGTCGGCTGGTCGAAACGGCGGCGGCGGCCGATCTCTTCGACTGCCCCGAACACCCCTATACGCTGGGTCTTATGGGCTCGCTTCCCGAGCTGACCCCTCGAGGGCGGCCACTCCTCTCGATCGCGGGCACTGTTCCAGATCTCCGAAGCCTCCCTTCTGGCTGTCACTTTCACCCGCGATGTCCTTTCGCGGACAGCCGTTGCGTCCAAGAACAGCCACGAATGCGTTTTTTGGAGTCCACGCGCGCTGTAGCATGCCACCACGCGCCTTTGATGACCATGCTGGGGTCGATGCCATGACGCTTCTGGAAGTCGAAGGAGTGTCGAGGGAGTTCCGGTTGCGCAATGGCCTGTTCGGCCCTGCCCACGTTCTCAAGGCGCTCGATGGCGTCGACCTGAAGCTGGACGCCGGCGAAACACTTGCGCTGGTTGGGGAATCCGGTTGTGGCAAGTCCACTCTGGGCCGCATCGTGGCAGGGCTCGACAAACCAAGTGCAGGAGGCCTGCGCGTCAACAATCGCCCTGCGCTTCGGGGCCGGGAAAGAGCCCGTCAGATCCAGATCGTGTTTCAGGATCCGTTCGGTTCGTTGAACCCTTCCATGACAGTTGGCGCGTTGATCGCCGAACCCGCTATTCTGCATGGTCTTGTCGAACGCCGTTGGGCAGGCGAAAGGGTCAGGTCTCTCCTCGAACGGGTCGGCCTTCGTCCTGAGCTGGCAACACGCTATCCGCACGCGCTGTCGGGTGGGCAAAGGCAGCGTGTTGCACTGGCACGCGCACTGGCGGCCGAACCCGAAATGATAGTGGCGGATGAGGCGGTCTCGGCGTTGGATGTCTCTGTTCAGGCGCAGATCGCCAATCTTCTCAGGGAGATCCAGACCGAAACGCGCATCGGGCTCCTGTTCATCTCGCATGGTCTGTCCCTGGTTCGCCACATCTCTGACCGCGTTGCAGTGATGTATCTGGGCAGGATCGTCGAACAGGGTCCAACAGAATCCGTGTTCGATACGCCACGCCATCCCTACACACGTGCATTGCTGGCGGCGACACCCCGGCCGTTGCCGCGCAGCAAAATGTCCAGCAAAACGGTGGAAGGCGAGGTTCCCAGTCCACTTGCCATCCCGACCGGATGCGGTTTTCGCACGCGATGCGCGCATGCAACCGATATCTGTGCCAAACGCCGGCCGCATCTGGAAGACATGCCACATTCCGCAGCGTGCTGGCGCGCGGGGGAATTGCCGCCGCCTGCCGTCGAAGAACTTCAGGCGCCACCACGACTATCTTCAGCACTGGAACTCTATCGCCGCGCCGCTGAAGGCCGCGTAAAGCTTGCCGAAGGAATGACACCATGACCACGCAGATGTGGGCAACCGTGGACTATGACCGCCCAGGCTTCCAGACCGGAGATATTTGCCTGCCCCATTCCGTTCATCGTTCTGCATATGGTGTTCTCACTATTCCAGTTGCTGTGTTGTCCGGCGGGCCCGGACCCACTGTGCTTCTGACCGGTGGCACGCACGGCGACGAATACGAGGGGCCGCTGGCAATCCGCCGGCTCTTGCGGACGCTGACCCCGGATCAGGTCCGAGGTCGGATCATCGCATTGCCAATGCTCAATTCACCCGCGTTTCGCGCTGGACTACGCACCTCACCCGAAGACGGCGGCAACCTCAATCGTGCCTATCCCGGCGATGCTTCGAGCGGACCTACTGCTGCCATCGCGCACTACGTTTCCACTGTGTTGCTGCCGATGTCGGATTTCTTCCATGATCTGCACGCTGGGGGGGCATCCCTGCAATATCTGCCTTTCGTCTCCATGCGCCGCAGCAATGACGCAGAGCTTGATGCTTCGTCACTGGAGGCTGCCCGGGTCTTCGGCAGCAATAGAATCCTTGTCTGGGATCATTCCCCCGACCCGCGTCTGTCGACAGCAGAGGCTAATCGTCAGCGCGTTCCATCGCTCGGTGGCGAGTTTGGCGGAGGCGGATCTGTGTCGCGTGCGGGAATCGAGATCGCGGAACGGGGGCTGCGGCGGTTGCTGGTTCATTGGGGTCTGCTTGGTGAGCCGCTAGAACAGGTGCCGCCCGGAAAGTGCTATCGTGTGGCCGGACGGGACGATTACGTCTACGCAACTTCTTCAGGCGTTTTCGAGCCTCTCGTCGATCTTGGAGACCGGGTCGCGGCCGGTGCGCTGTGCGGGCGGATCTGGAGCATTGATGACCTCGCCACCGTTCCGGTCGATCAGTTCTTCCGAAACGGCGGCACCGTGTTCTGTCTGCGTCATCCAGGGCTCGCACAGCGTGGCGATTGCCTTGCCCATCTCGCCTCGGAGTTTCCATCATGACGGACAAGACGAACCTGCAAGAGTTGCTGCTCGATCCGCATCTTTGCGAAGACCTCCCGAAGGGGCGGCCCAACGCAGCGCATCTCCACGCTGTCGGTTTTGCCGGCTCAGGGGGTATCGCGCGGGCGCTTCTGCGCAGGCGGCGAACATCGGAGATGCTGATGCTCGCAGAATGGACCTGCCAACCTCACGACAGGCTGGCGTTGGCGGACCGTGTGCAGGCCTTCGCTAAGGCCAGCGACGCCAGGCTGATCCGCGCGAACGAAGATCAGGCGGACGCTATCGACGCCCTTGGCCTGATCGACACAGGCCGCGGGTATGCGCAGCGTTGGATCGGCGACGCGATACGCAGCCAGCACCAGACCGGCCGCTTTATCCAGACCACCGGCTTCACCTGCGGCCCGGTCTCCATCGCAATGGCATTGGGCGAGTCTGTGACACGCATGCAGGAGATGACCCTATGGCGTGAAGCTACGACGGTGATTGGTTTGACGGGTCCTGGCGGGTGCGATCCCTATGGTCTCGCACTTGCAGCTGCACGGCAGGGTCTCAAGCCCGAGATATTCTTTGACAGCGAAGGTCCGATCCTGTTGGACCGGGCAGATACCGAGGCGAAACGGGATCTCATGCGCTTCGTCCAGACTGGTTTCAAGGAGGAGGCCGACCGAAGTCTGCCTGTGCATCGCCGCGCACTCTCGGCCGAGGAACTGACTGCCGCAGTCAGAAGCGGTGCACAAGTGGTGCTCTTGATTGATCAGTGCCATACCCATGATCATCACGCGCCACACTGGATACTTGTTCATGCTGAGCTGGATGGCGTGTTCCTCATCAACGATCCATGGGCCGAACCCGAGGATGACGAGACCGTGTGCGACGTAGATTGCATGCCGGTTCGGCTAGAGCGCCTTATCGAGATGGCTAGCTACGGGAACCCAGCTTACAGAGCAGCCCTGGTGCTTCATTCACGATGACGGCCCTGCCGTCCATGGCAAATCTGGGTGTTGTCAGAAGGATTCCGGTTGAGACGGGCATGGCGGCCACGTAGCGTCGGCACATGACCAAACCCAACCCGTTCAAGGGCTTTCGCAGCAGCCCCGAAGTTATCCGCCTGGCGGTGATGATGTACATCCGGTTCCCGCTGTCACTCCGGAACGTCGAGGACTGACCTGCCCCAATCGAGTGGTCCGGTTTCAGTCTTAGTGCATGACGGGTGGGGACCTAGTGTTTTGAGGCACGTAGAGTAGAGCTCGGATGCTGTCCGTAGCGTTCGCGATAAGCGGCGGCGAAGCGGCTCAGGTGGGTGAAGCCGCAATCGAAGGCGATCTCGGTGACGCTTCTCCCTTCATTGGGGTCCAGCAAGTGCATGCGTGCCGCTTCCATACGGGCGAGATTTAGCGCGTGGTATGGTGTCGACCCCGATATGCTGCGGAACACAAGCTGCAGACGGCGGACTGATATGCCCGCGCTCTCGGCGATTTCCGCCATTGTCAACGGGCGGGAGAAATTTGCGCGTATGAAGTCCTCGGCTCGCGCCTGTACACGTGCTCCGCCGCGCAAAGCCGGGAACCTCTTTGGATGGTCAGTTCGCCCAGTCGCATCCTCGAACAAGCTGAGGACATATTCTGCGTTGGCGGGGCCGCAGAATTTATGACGCTTGCCATATTCCACGCTGGAAAAGATGAGCCGGAGATGCACGTGCAGCTTGTCCAAACTCTCAGAACGGAGCGCCAGGTTGCGATCGATGATGCCGGTGTCGGCACCTGATGGGAGCAAACCAACCGGGAGCATCACGACATAGGCCTGATACGGCATCCTTGCATCGGCAATCACGCGCGTCTTGCGGTGGTTGGGCAAGATAAGGAGAGCGCCCGATGGGTTTGCGGACAGTCCCATTCCTCCAATGCCCACTTTGATTTCGCCTACGAAAGGCAGAATGAGGGTGACACGCTTGGACTCCGTCAGGGCGATGTCGTGACCAGTCGAGGTCACGCGGGATATACTCAGCCCCGCATCTTCGACCGAAAAGCTGTGGGTCTGAAGAACACCTTTCTCTGTGGCAAAGCTGAATGCGGTGGTTTCGCTAAACAGGTAGGACCGGGTCAAGGACTCGGGCGAACTGTTCCAGTCGAGTTGTCTGAATGAATATGGCATCTGGCTTGGACGACTGCTGGATACATATGCTTCAATCCTAGCCCAGGTGCGGTAACGAATTCAAAACTTTCGACTGCTGGCCATGCTACGTGGAGAAAACCAGGCAGAAAGTCACAGCGCTCGGAAGTTTCATAAATATCTCAGTGTGCTAGCTTTTATGCCGCCCCCAGGTGGTCATGTGGTCTGGTTCCTCTGTCGTTCATAGCCGGTAGGATAAATAGGCGGAAATCTGACGGATCGCGTCCCCGCGGCTTCCACGAGGTTGGGCTGCTTAGAAGGATCAGTATGCGCGATTCGCAATCTGGATAGACAGCCACCAAGTTGGATGGGAGCCTCGGGATGCAACTCCATTTGACCGGAGGTCACCATGTCACGTTTTTCCAACACCTGTCTCATTTGCATGACGCTGGCTGGGCAGGTCGGGTCGGTCATGGCGAACGAAACCTCAGACAACGCGGCGAAGGCCATTGCCGGAATCGTTGCTCTTGGAGTGATAGGCAACGCCAATGCCAAGCATCAGCACCAGCGGGGCTATGAGGAATACAAGCCACATCCCCAGGTCCACAGGGACGAGAATACCGTCGGCGCGTGTATCCACAACGGTGAGAGGATCGCCGCCAGGGCGGGCGGATGGGATTTCCGTCTTGAAGGAGTCCGCGAGGTCTACGTGCAGGGCGATATCACCCACGTCGTCTTCCATGGCACCGGCTACTACAGCTACGGTCACAACACGAGCCTCGTCCAATGCCCGGTGCGGCATGGGAAGGTCATACATTTCAATTATAGCTGAGCCGAGTTGAATGGTCCGTTTAACTATGATCGTCTCGAGTGCGATAGTCTGTACCGCGGGCTTTTCCTCAGCGCAGAATGTCTCGCCTTCACTCGATTGCGCCAAGTCGGACTGCGAAGCCGTGAGCGCGATCTGCCGGAACGACGGGCTGGCGGAACTCGACCTGGAACTGTCGCGGCTCTACGGATTGGCCCTGCGGGAGCCAAATGTCGACAAGCCGCGAGCGGAGGAACTCAGGTGCTCGGAACGGGCCTGGGTGCGTGACCGGCGTGACTGCTGGAAGACGATCGTCGGCTTGGAAACCTGTGTCGCCAACGCCTATGCGATGCGAATCCACGCGCTGTGCGATGGCTATTCAGACGCACGGTCCAACGACGGTGAAGGCACTAGCCTGGGGCCCGTGGCGTTCCGCTGCGAAGGATTGGAAGCGCTGGTCAGCGCGGTGTTCGTCAACGGCAATCTGCCGATGGTGTCGCTGCAATGGCTGGGCCGGGCGATGGTTCTGCCGGGCGCAGCGTCGGGGTGAGGCGGAATATACGAGACTGATGTCTGGGACAGTGGATCGTCGACCTTCTGGACTTCCTAAGGATTTGGTTCACGCAACTTCTGCTCAGATGTTATTGGAGAACCGACGACTCTTTACAAAAAGCTGTCTCGTTTCAAGCACCGCGCCGGATCAGTCGTACGATCAGGAGGATAACCACGGCTCCAATCACGGCGGCGATGATAGAGCCTACGGCGCTGTCCACACCGATCCCAAGCCGAGGCAACACGAAACCGGCTAGGAAAGCGCCCGCAATTCCGACAACTATGTCCCCGGCGAGGCCCAAGCCAGAACCTTTGACGACAAGACCCGCCAACCAGCCGACCAGCGCGCCGAACACAATGACAATGAGCAGGCCGACCAGCAGGCCCACGCCCGTTCCTACGGTCTGTTCCATTGTTTAATTCCTCCCGAGGATCAGCAATCCTGTGCCGGCAACATCACAACCGAGGAATACCGCCCGTCCGAAGTGGTGATCTGCGCGCAGGCGCCGGTTTCGCGGTTGAACCACCAAGTGGTCAGCCCCTTGGAGCGGATTGCGGTATATCCCAGTGCCTGGATGCCCATCTCCGCCTGTCCCGCACGCGCGCCCTGGAAGGCGGTCAGATCGGTTGAGCTGCCCACGGCGGGCATTCCGGCGGCAGGCTCAGAGTCTTCCAGGCAGCCCGACAGGGTGGCCGTGGCGAGGGCACAGGCAAAGAGCAGTCGATAAGTCATTTCCGGTTCCTTTCCAGTTTCGATCAAGAAGCCCTGCCGGATCGCGTGAGCATGGCGCAGATCACGCGGAGCAGGATGAGGTTGACAATCGGAGCCGCTGCGACGGCCCAGGCGAGAATAATGTCAGGCAGAAAGTCGAGCAGGTGGTTCCAAGGCAGGCCAAGTGGTATCAGGAAGACGCCCGAGAGAGGGTCCTTTTCCTGCCCGAACAGCCCGAAGGTGCCGACCAGAAACAAGGCTAACGCAAGAAAGTAGAGCAAAGCGAAGATCCAGAAAACGGCACGACAAAGGGTCATCGTCAATAAGCTTCGAGAGAGAGGGAAAACTCGGCCGCCGAGCCGCCGCGGTTAATGACCTCGATCACGTGGTCGCCGGATTGCCAGAGTTCTCCGCGGTAATCCTGCCCGCTCGGAACCTGGTCGAGGAGGAAGCTACGGTCTGGATTGAGGATTTGGTAAGACAGTCCGCTGCCGTATCCGTTGAGGCGCACGACCAGAGTCTGACGGTTCAGCGCGCCCAGGACATAGCGCAGCGACCCACCGGGTTCGAGCTTGCCCGAGTATACTGCGCCCGTAGTGCCCACCGCAAAACGGACACGGACGGTTCGCGTCTGCGGTTCGGTCGGGCGCGAAGGCTGTTGAACGGCCGAGCCGGGAGTAAGGTATCGTGCGTTGACCCAGCCTTGCGAGCGCATGTCATCCATCATCTGGATACGGCACCACGTGCTGCTGACTTTCCGGAAACACCCGAGATTGCGGACGGCGCTTCCGTTCGACAATGCTCCCACGATGCCATGATGCGTTGACGGTCCAGACCGGACATTTAGCACGTCATTGGAGGCGACTCCGGTCACGGTCAGAACCTGACCGCCGTGCCCGCCGGAAACCGGGCCTTTCGCCCGGTGCTCCGGCGCAAAAGGGGTTTGATACGCACCTTGAGCGAAAAACTCGGTCATATGCACGCCCGAAGCGTCCCAGCTGCAGGCGAAATCCTCGAAGCGGGTTTCGAGGAAGATGCGTCCGTTTATTGCATAGGTTCCATCCGTGCGCCGACCGTTGTCCTGCATCTCGGTGCGTGCTTCGAGATCCTGGAAATGTGTCTGCGCAGCGGCAGCGCATTGGTCGAGCATGTATCGGGCGGCCTGGGCGTGAAGCGCGGCTGCGCTCAGTACGCAGAACGCCGCGGCAGGTGGCAGATGGCAGAGGAAGGCAAGTCTCGGCATGGCGGATCCTGCGGCTGACCGGATGTAAAGCCCGACCCAGATGGTTTCATTCGATGGCGAAACGGACGGTATAGGCGGTGTCCTGCGACCCGGTGTTGATCACCTCGACGACGTGATCGCCGTTCTGCCAGAGCTGGCCGCGATAGGGCGTATCTGAACTGATCTGGTCGAGCAGGAAGGACCCGTCCGGGTTGAAGATCTGGTAGGTGATGCCGTCGCCCTGCGGGGCCACCGAAACATCGAGGAACTGGCCGTTCCTGGCGCCAAGCACGTAACGGACGGAGCTTCCGGGCGTCAGTCCACCATCGATTTCGGTGGAACTGCTGCCCGCAGCGAAACGAACCGTGTCAGTTGTCGTCGTCGGCTCCGAATTCGCACGGGCCATCGCGCCGCCGCCGTCGTCCGCGGCGTTGGTCACCGCCAGCTCTCCCACGGTGCCGTCATTGTAGCCGATGCAGCGCCAGACGGTTCCGCCGGAATCTCTCAGCATGACCAGCGTTCCGGCTTCGGAATACTCCGAGCTCAGGATCTCGCCGCCGTTCGCTGCGTCAGGCCCCCCAACCGTGCGGAGCTGGTCGATGCAGCCGTCGATGGCATCCTGTTCCGCGGCCACGGCGGGAGAGGCCATGACCAGTGCCGCGAGCAAGACGTATTTCATTGAACATACTCCTTTTTTGAAATCATCCGCCGAACAGGACGGAGTCGGGTATCTCGTAGCGTTCATCGTCGACCCGGATCAGCGACAGGTCGGCGTCTCGCGTGGAGGAGGAAGCGAAACCGCCGCCCGCCTGGCTGCTGTCCGCGCCACTGAAGGCGCCGTTTTCAAAGTAGAGCACCCGCTCCACTCCGTCCGGCTTTCGCACCACGACAACCGCCGATCCTCCCGGCCCGCGCACCACGCCGAAGGGACAACCGGTGGTCGGCGCGCCCTGGCCCTTGGCGCAGGGGATCTGGCTGGTGGCATCAAACGCGCCTTGACCGGCTCGCAGCGCTGCGCCGGCGGGTTCCAGGAATTCGGACGGGGCCCAGCCCACCGGCGCGCCCGAAAGCGGCGCGACGTTGCACCAACGCACCCCGCCATGGTCGGAACAGCCGAGGTTGCGCAGTACCGTGCCCGATTGCACCCCGGCAAGGGCAGGGGCATCACTTGAGGGTTTGGCTCGTATATCGAGCGGATCGGCAAGACCGAAAACCCCGAGGTAGGGCGGATCGCCCGCCGGCCGTTCCAGCCCGGCATTCGGACGCATGCCGCCATCATCCCATTCAGGCTGAGCCGCGGCGACCAGCGACAGGTCTCCGCGCGAAAGCACGAGTTCCCCGGTGAAGGGGTTGAGACTGACAATGACGCGGTCCTGCAGCAGGGCGACGATGGTGTCTTCCTGCCGTGTCACCTCGGTGCCGGGGCATGCCATGCGGGTCATCGCCAATGGCTTGTCGAATACGATGCCTGCGCCGTCAAAGACGGCCTGGCCCTGAAATCGGTTGCATCCGGTCGACCCCGAAACGCTGCCATCCGTCGCGAACGCGATCGTTGCGCTACCGCTTGCCTGCGTCGGGCCGACCAGCAGAACGGACCATTCGCCTGCCTGCATCGGCAGTGCGGAAATCGCCAACGCGGTTATGGATATCAAGATAGTCTGCATGGGCGAACCTCGTGGTTAACGGACATCACGTCCAGAGGAGAGAGCCGAGTGGCTTCGACCCGCGAGGTATTGGCACGGTCGCGGTGCTTGTCGGTGAGCTGTTCGCTCATCCGGGCCACGACAGAGCTCGGCGCAAGGACGCAGGAGAAATGACTTTGCCTGCTGGTCGCGGAATCCTGCGGCTGACCTGTCCCTGCCTGGTCAATCGGCCGCCGATAGCCGTTCCGACCGTTCCAACGAGAAGGCCTGCTCGAGCGTATCGGCTTCCGTGTCGCATACTCCGCGCGTTCGATCGGGGCACACCGGAGGGAACCTTGGGGATGGCCGGGGACCGAGCAAATGGCAGCCTTGTCTGTGCGGTTCAAGCGGGCGGTCCCCTTGTTGCCACCGACGGGCACGGGTACGAGGGCGTCCAATGAACTTCACCCAGACCCGTCGGCGAACCTTGGATATCCAATCAAGCGTTACTGTGCTGCGCTCCGCTTACCCAAAACTCTCGTCATTCTTCGGGAGGGAAGACAGTCAGTTCAAATATCGACCGCTCAACGGCTTTCTCTATCCAGATTGCGAATCTCGCGTTAAAAAATCTGCGCATTCCGGCAGAGGCTGCTGTCAAGGGAACCTGACTTGAGGCGGAGGGATGGGCTGGGTAGCCTTTGGCCATGACCCAGCGCTCACCGTTCCGCTCCTTCAAGACGTCGCCCGAGATCATCCGGCTGGCGGTCATGATGTACATCCGCTTTCCGCTATCGCTACGGAACGTCGAGGTTCTGTTGCACGAGCGCGGCGTCGAGGTCAGCCACGAGACGGTGCGGTTTTGGTGGCACCGCTTCGGCCCGCTGTTTGCTTCGGGGATCCGGAAACGGCGCGTTGAGGGGATGCGGTCGAGCCGCTGGCGCTGGCACTTCGACCAAGTCTTTGTGAAAATCAACGGCGAACGGCACTACCTTTGGCGGGCGGTCGATCACGAGGGCGAGGTGCTCGAGAGCTTCGTGACGAAGACCCGGGACAAGAAAGCGGCACAGAAATTCTTGAAGAAATCGCTGAAGCGGCATGGCCGCGCCGAAGAAATCGTGACCGACCGACTGCGGTCCTATTGGGCCGCCCTCGACGATCTCGGTATCCGGGACCGACAGGAGACAGGACGCTGGGCCAACAATCGTGCGGAGAATTCGCATCAACCATTCCGAAGGCGCGAACGAGCGATGCTCCGCTTCCGCCGTATGCGAACGTTACAGTTGTTCGCCGCCGTCCACGCCTCGGTTCACAATCTATTCAACCAGGAACGCAACCTCTCTTCCCGCACGATCTTCAAGCAGAACCGTGCCGCCGCTCTCGACGACTGGCGCGGTCTCTGCGCGGAATAGGGACGCCTTCCTCCTGCGATGCGGAGACTGGTTCGCATTTGTCTGCCAGCACCCGGCGCCGGGAAGACGACGATCCTGAACGGCGTGCTGGCAGGGGCGGGAGGGCAGCGGCTTGCGGTGCTGGTGAACGATTTCGGCTCGGTCAACATCGATGCCGCGCTGGTGCGTCAGCGCGGCCGGGACGTGGTCGAGCTGAGTAACGGCTGTGTCTGCTGCTCCATCGGCGACGATCTCGGCGCAACGCTCACCGCCATCGCGGCACGCCCCGAGCGGCCCGACCGCGTTCTGATTGAGGCGAGCGGCGTGGCGGGACCGGCGCGAATCGGTATGTCGGCGGGGCATTGGCCGGGCTTCGAGCTTGATGCCGTGCTCGTAGCTGCGGACGCCGAAACGATACGTCGCCGGGCAGGCGACAGGTTCGTCGGCCAGCTGGTCCGCAACCAGCTCGACATTGCGGATATCGTGCTGCTGACGAAGACCGATCTCTGCGAACCGGAGGACGTCCGCACGACCGAGGCCTGGCTGCACGCGCGCCGAAAGGGGGCGCGTGTGGCGCGCATCTCGCAGGGGCGCGTGCCGGCCTCGCTGCTTTTCGCCGCGAGCATCTGCGCGCCCGATTACGCCGGTTTCGCGTTGCCCAAAGCCCAGCGGGACTTCGTGACGCGGACCTGGTGCCCCACGGAGCCTGTCGACCTTGCCCGCCTCGAGGCGGCCTTCGCCACCCTGCCGGCGAGCGTTCACCGCGCCAAGGGGTTCGTCGCTGATGCGGCGACCGCAAGGCCGGCGCTGATCCAATGCGTCGGCAGCCGGACCAGGGTGACTCCGGCCGCGCAGGGAACCCCCGGAGTGGTCTTCATCGCTGTCGGGGATCCTGTCCCGCTCGAGGCCTTCTGCGCGGGGCTCGACGCGGCCCTTGCCCCCCTGTCCGGCAACCGTGAGCGGGGCCCGACCTCATCCTGATCAACCTTCCCGGAACATCCGAATGACCGGGTATTGCCTGACCGCGACCTGCCGCTCGACCCGTGGCATCGTCGCCGGAATCTCCACCTATCTTGCCGCCCATGGCTGCAACATCACCGACAGCACGCAGCAAGACGACCGGGAAACCGGCGACTTTTTCATGCGCACCGCTGGAAATCACCGCTGTAGTTGCTTGTCCCCATCTCAGCCTCCTTGCCTCTAAGTTAAGGGGCAAAGCGTCTGCAAATCTGGCGGCACCTCACATGAAACCGGCCGTGAGCGGGTCATTCAGGTGAGGCCCTGCAAAAGAGTGATCAGCTTCTGCGACTCCCTCTCGCCAAGCTGGCGCAGGATGCTGGCGTCCTGATCTTCGATTTCTGCCCGGATCTGCAGCATCCGCTTCAGTCCCAGAGGCGTGGGCAGCACATTGATCTTCCGGTGATCGTTTTGGGCGACCTGTCGATGGACCAGGCCGTCCGATACCATCCTGTCGACCAGTTTGGTCAGAGTCGGCGGATTCATGAGCACGATCTCGGCCAGTTCCCCCATGGTGTAACGCTGCCCCGAATCCAGAGCTTCGAGGAGCCGCCAGCCTTCGATCTGGATGTCATGCTTGCGGAGGCGGGCAGTAAGTGACGCATTGATGCGCCGGTGCGCGGCAGCCAGCGCATAAGAGACAAAATTGTTCATCGGGCTCTCTGACTGATCCATAGCGCCTGCCGCTCCACATTTTCCACAGATTTTAGTTGACTTGGAAAATAAACTCAAATGCAATGTGGAAATTCCCGATCCGCGCTGAAAGGGCGGGGTCTACATGAACAGGTTTGCTTCTGTGCCGTTCGTCCCGACCGAGCTGGACGAATTGCGTGACGGCCATATGGCCCCGGCTCGGGGCATATATCGCATCGCTCTCCTTATCCCGCTGTGCGGCTCTGCGGGCATCTGGGCGCCGTCCTGCATCTCGAGCGCGCAGGCGGCTGTGGAAGAGCTGAACCGGGCCAATGGCGTCAACGGGCGCAAGGTCCAGCTGATCATGATTGACTCGGCACAGGAATCCTCGCTGCCGATCGAGGAGACGGTGAACGACCTGATCGAAAGCGGCTCGATCGACGCCATTGTGGGGATGCACATCAGCGCAATCCGGCAGCGGCTGAGCAAAGTGGTCCGCCAGCGCATCCCCTACATTTATACGCCTCTCTACGAAGGCGGAGAAACGACCGCCGGCCTTTATGCCATTGGCGAGACGCCGGACGAACAGCTTGGGCCTGCCATGGAGACGCTCCAGAGCGAATACCGCCCTGGCAGTTGGGCGCTGATCGGTAATGATTATGTCTGGCCGCGTATCTCGCATCTTTATGCCAAGTCGAAGCTCAAGAAGATGTCGGTCAATCTGGCCTACGAAAGGTATCTTCCCTTCGGTCTGAGCAACATGGCGCGCCACGTCGAAGACATTGCCGTCTCCGGAGCAGAAGCCTTGCTGATTTCGCTTGTTGGTCAGGACGCCGTGTCATTCAACCGCGCCTTCGGGGCGGCGGGTCTGGACAGCAAGATCGTACGCCTGTCCTGCGCGATAGACGAGAACGCGCTCCTGGCCAGCGGTGCGCGGAATGCCAAACGCCTGTTCGTGGCCTCGGGATATTTTGGCGCCCTTCCGACCGAAGCGAATGCGGCCTTCAAGGAGTCCTACTATAGGCTTCACGGCGACCAGGCTCCGGTGCTCAACGCGCTAGGTCAATCGACCTACGAGGGTGTGCATTACCTGGCAGGCCTGCTTCAGGGGCACCCTGACACCTGGCGGACCGGAGGCGTGGGAAGCGCGCTGCCCGTGATCCACCGGAGCGCAAGGAAGCCGTTGGGAGCGTCGCGCGGACAACGTGCTCCAATCTATCTTGCCCGGGCGGATGGCTTGAAGATGGAAGTAATTAAGTATTTTAAAACATATAGTTAGAAGAAAAATGTTTCCATTTCAAGTTTTTACTTGAAATGGAAAATAAAATCTCCCACGATCCGGCTGTCGATAACCGCGCCCGAACCGAGGCCGGGACGAATGGAAAACGGGGAGTTAAACCTTGCTCTGGATCGCCCTTCTGGTGCTCGCGGCACTGATCTTGCTTGTCGGAATCTGGTTTCTTCAGCGTTACTACGCCAAGGCGACGCTCGACAGCGCGTTGGTCCGCACGGGCCTCGGAGGGCGGCGCGTGGTGATCGACGGCGGATGCCTTGCCTTGCCGATCCTGCACAAGGTTCAGCGTGTTTCGATGGGAGCGCTGAGTTTCCAGACCGCGCGGGCGGGACGCAACGCCGTGCTGACCCGCGACCAGATGCGAGCGGATCTCAGCTTTGATTGCGAACTCCGCGTGGCGCCGACCGAAGAAGGGATTGCTACGGCAGCGCAAGCTTTGGGACAGCGGATTGCACGGGGTGCGGACAGTCTGGAGGACGTGATGGCGGGGACGCTGGTCAATGCGATCCAGAATGCCGCGGCGAAGCGCACGCTGGAAGAGATCCATCTGGACCGCGCGGGGTTTGCCGAAGAGGTGGCTACGGCCATTGAGTTACAGGCCGCGCGTCTGGGCCTGACGCTGGTTGGTGCGTCGCTGATCCATGTCGATCAAAGCGACCTGAGCCAGTGGAACGAGAACAACGCCTTCAACGCGCAGGGCATGCGCCGTCTGGCGGAACTTGTGGCCGATCAGCGCAAGGCGCGGATCAAGATCGAGACCGAGGCCGATATCGCGGTGCGGGAAAGCCAGCTGGCGCAACACCAGCGCGCCCTCGAACTCAAGCGGTCCGAGCGCGAAGCCGATATCGCGCAGCAGGAGTTCCTTGTGAAACTGGAGGCCGAGGCGAAATCGCGTGAGGAACAGGCCCGCGATGAGGCTCGGCTGACGTTCGAGACGGCGCGCATCGCGAACGACGCCCGGGTCAAATCGGCCCAGGTGCAGAACGACGAGGCGCTGCGTCGGGCCGAGATGGCGGCGATCCTTGCGCTAGAGGAAACCAAGATCGCCAACGGCATCAAGCTGGCCCGTCAGCGTGCCGAGGAAACCGAGGCCAAGGCGGCCGAGGAAGAAGCGCGGGCCAAGGTCCTGCTCGCCGCGGAACATGTCCAGGCCCAGAAAGAGCGCGCCCAGGCCGAGCGCGAGCGCGAGATCGCGCGCCTGAAGCAGGAAAGGGACAGTGAGCTGGAAGAGTCCCGCGTCAAGCGCGAGGTCGAGACCCTGCTGGCCCGCGCCCAGGCCGAGGCGACGGCGGCCTCCAAGCAGGCCGAGACCGAGCGCGTTCGCATGGAGGCCGAAGCGGCCGGCCGCACAGCGCTCAACTCAGCCGAGAACACGCTGTCGGATGCCGTGATCCGGATGCGGCTGGAAGAACGCAAGCTCGACCGGATGCCGGAAATCATGACCCAGATGATGAAGCCGGTGGAAAAAATCGACTCGATCCGCATCAACCAGATCGGCGGAATGGGTCGCGGCGCAGGGGCGGGCGAAGGCGGCGTCGACGGTGCCTTTGGTGCGGCGATGGACCAGATCCTCGGGATGGCCGTGCGCCTGCCGGCGATGAAGCAGATGGGCGAGGAGATCGGTCTCGATTTCGACGCCAACCTGGCAGGCCGGACGGCGGATTATGCGAACCGGATCAAGGCCAAACCGGCGGGACAGGGCGGCGCGCCGCAGAAAATAGACCGTGACGACGACAAATGACCAAAAACCGCGGGGCCCGAAACCCGCGCAATCAAAGCAAAACTGACAACACGGAGGGAAGTGCAATGTCACTTAACAGACGGAAATTCATCGGCTCGACAGCGGCACTTGCCGGCGCGGCCATGCTGCCCAGGGCGGTTCTTGCCGCCGACACGATCAAGGTCGGCTCGATCCTCGATACCTCAGGCATCTTCGATGCCTATGGCAAGCCGATGGACATGGCCTTTCGGCTGGCGATCAACGAGATCAACGGCGCGGGCGGGCTTCTGGGCCGCCAGCTTGAGGTGAAGGCCTATGACACCCAGTCCGACATGGCGCTTTATTCCCAATACGCCCAGCAGCTTACCCGTCAGGACAAGGTGGATGTGGTGCATGGCGGCATCCTTTCGGCCTCTCGCGAGGCGATCCGACAGACGATGCGCAAGACGAACACGCTCTATTTCTACAACGTTCAGTATGAGGGCGGCGTCTGCGACCGGAACATCTTCTGCAACGGTGTAACCCCCGCTCAGCAGGCTGAAGTGCTGGTGCCGTGGGCGATGAAGGAAGCGGGCGGCAAGAAGGTCTACACGTTGGCCGCCGACTACAACTATGGCCAGATCACTGCGCGCTGGATCCAGAAGTTCGTGCAGGATGCTGGCGGCGAAGTGGTGGCGACCGATTTCTTCCCGCTAGATGTCGCCGATTTCGGCGCCACGATTGCCAAGATCCAGACCGCGGCACCCGATCTGATCGTCGCTCCATTGGTGGGCGGAGCACATCTGAGCTTCTTCCGGCAATGGGCGGCTTCGGGCATGAAGGACAAGATCCCGCTTGCCTCGACCACGCTCGGCGTCGGCAACGAGCACAAGGTCCTGACGCCCGAGGAAGGCGACGGTATCATGGTGGCCTATTCCTACAGCCAGGATCTCGACACGCCCGCCAACATCGCCTTCAAGGAACGCTGGAGCGCCGCATATGGCGACCCGTCCGCCCTGCACGAGCTTGCGGTTTCAACCTATTACGGCGTGCACACCTGGGCCAAGGGAGTCGAGTTGGCCGGATCTGTCGATCATGATGCCGTGGTAAAAGCGCTGGAGACCGGGATCTCGGTCGATGGTCCGGCGGGCAAATACACCGTCGATCCCAAGACCCATCACACTACAGTCGACGTGCATCTGATGAAGTTCAAGGACCAGAAGATGAACGTGATCGAAACGCTGCAGCAGCGCCCGCCGATCGACACCCAGGCGGTCTGCGATCTCGAAGCCAATCCCGACGACAACACCCAATACGAAATCCAGATCTGAAACGGTCGAATACCGGGGCGGTGTTGCGCCGCCCCGTCCCATCCTCCTCCGGTTCCGCCGGGGGGCTGCTTCCGCACGCGCGAAAAGACCGAAAGACAAGATGGACCTTTCATTCGTCATACTGGTGGAAATGCTCTACGCGGTTGCCTCGCTGATCCTGATCGGCGCCGGCCTGGCCGTGGTTTTCGGCATGATGAAGGTGATCAACCTGGCACATGGCGAGTTCATGATGATGGGCGGCTATGCGACGATCACCGCTGTCAACCTTGGCGTGAACGTGTTTGTCGCCATGCTGATCATCGCGCCTCTGATCGTCGGGCTGATTGGCCTCGTTGTCGAACGTTTGGTCATCCGTCATCTCTACGGCCGACTTGTCGATACCATGCTGGCGACCTGGGGGCTGAGCCTGTTCTTCATCGGGGCCACCACGATGATATTCGGCAATACCACGACGGGTATATCGACACCGATCACCGGGTTTGCGGTCGGCAGGTATCAGATCAACGGCTATAACTTCTTCATCATCGTTGTCGCGATCTTGCTGCTGGTCGGCATCCTGGCCGTCCTGAAGACCACCCGCGCCGGGCTGATCGCCCGCGGCGCCATGCAGCGGGCCGACATGGCGGCCACCCTTGGCTATTCGCCCGACCGCATCTACATGGCCACCTTCTTCTGCGGCTCGGCGCTGTCGGGTCTGGCTGGGGCCGTTCTTGCCCCGCTCGTCGGCCTCGTGCCAACATCGGGCGGCGCCTATATCGCCAAGGCCTTCATCACGGTTATCGCGGGCGGTCCGTCGCTGGTTGCCGGACTTCTGTCGAGCGCAAGCTTCTTCGGCGTGGTGAGCCAGTTCTTCACCTTCGCCATCTCGCCCGTGATTGGCGAGGTCGCGCTGCTGGTCGTTGCCGTGCTGCTGCTGCGCCTCTTGCCGCAGGGCATTACCGGCCGCTTCTTCAAGGGGAAGCTGTAATGGACGGCCGCCTGTCGCGCGACGTGATCGCAACCGTCATCGTAACAGCGGTGCTCATCTGGATCATGCCGCTGATGATCGGCACCTACACCCTGACGGTTCTCGTCATCTACGGGATGCTGGGATTGAGTCTGGGGCTGATCTGGGGATTTGGCGGCATACTCTGCTTCGGCCAGGCCGCGTTCTTCGGGCTGGGCGCCTACACCTACGCCATTGCCGCCATAAACATCGGAGAAAGCACTCTGCCTATGATCCTCGCGGTGCTGGTGCCGGCCGCGTTTGCCGCACTGCTTGGGGCGATGATGTTCTATGGCCGCCTGACCGATGTCTATCTCGGTGTCATCACCCTCGTCGTCACGCTCATCCTCTTCAAATTCATGAACTCCACCGCCGGGCCGCAGTACATGATCGGCACGGCAAAGCTTGGCGGGTTCAACGGAATCCCGGGCTTTCAGACGCTGAACGTACCGGGCGATCCCGGCGCTTATATCTGGGGCGACGCCTATTTCTATCTCTGCGCCGTGGCTCTGGCGATCGTCTTCCTGCTGGTCTCGCTACTGCTGAGATCGAGCTTTGGCCGGATTGCCGTCGGCATCCGCGAGAACGAGACAAGGCTGTCGCTGATGGGCTATGATGTGCGCGCCCGCAAGACGGTGCTATTTGCCATTGGTGCCGCAATAGCTGGACTGGCGGGCGCGTTGTTCGCCAATTGGGCGGAGATCGTCACCCCCAACCTTTTTTCGCTGAGCCAGTCCGCCGAAATCATCATCTGGTGCATCGTCGGCGGTCTTGGCACCCGCCTGGGCCCGATCCTCGGGGCGGCCGGGCTGGCCTATGTCAAGTTCCTGCTCGGCCAGCAACACATGATCGACAACACCCTGATCCTGGGGCTGATCCTGGTGATCTTCGTCCTGTTCCTCCCACGCGGCATTGTCCCGGCTCTCGTCTCGCTGTGGCGGGTGAGCTTTGGCCGTCGTCCGTTCGGGCGCATTCACCAGGCGCGCCGGTCGCGCACGCGGGAGCGGCTCCATGGCTGAGGTCGTTCTGGAAACCACCGCGCTCACGATGCGCTTTGGCGGGGTGACCGCGGCGGACAATGTGAACTTCAGGCTGCGCGCGCGCGAGTTGCGCTGTCTTATCGGTCCGAATGGCGCGGGCAAGTCTACGTTCTTCAAATGCCTCGCGGGACTGCAAGCGCCAACCGAAGGACAGATCTTCATGCGCGGCCACGAGACGACCCACTGGATGCCGCATCAGATCGCCTCTCTGGGTGTCGGCATCAAGATGCAGACCCCATCGGTCATGGACAACCTCACGGTCTTCGAAAACATCTGGCTGGCGGCGCGGCGGTTTCTATCGTCTTACGAAGCACGCCACAAGACAGCAGAGATGATCGAACGGCTGGCCCTTGGCCCGATCGCCCGCAATACGCTGGGCCAGCTCGCCCACGGCGAACGTCAGCGCGTTGAACTTGGACTGGTTGCGGTGGGCGATCCCTGGCTGGTTCTGCTTGACGAACCGGCGGCGGGGATGAGCGCCGAGGATGTCGAGCGGATGACCGGCATCATCCACGAACTGAACAAGTCCGCCGCCATCGTAATCGTCGAGCACGACATGCAGTTCATTCGCGCCATCGCCGAAACGGTGACGGTTTTTCACCAGGGCGCCGTTCTGATGGAGGATCACGTGGACCGCGTCATGGCCGATCCGCAGGTGCGCAATGTCTATCTCGGAAAGAAGGCCTGACATGGCGGAAGACAGGGCAGTCACACTCGACGTGAAGGGGCTCTCGGGTGGATACGGCAAGGTGCCGATCCTGCACGGTATCGATTTTTTGGTGATGGAAGGCGAGGTGGTTGGGGTCCTGGGCCACAACGGCATGGGCAAGACAACGCTTCTGAAGACTCTGATGGGGTTTCTGCCGGCCACCGCGGGCACCGTGCGTTTTCATTCCGCCGACATTACCCGAATGGCTCCGAATGAACGGGTCGGGCTGGGGCTTGGCTATGTGCCGCAGGGGCGCGGGATATTCCCGCAACTGTCGGTCCGCGACAACCTGCGCTTTGCCTGGCATGATTATTCGGGCGCCTCGGAGCAGGACACGATGGAAAGCGTCCTGGCCGATTTCCCGCGCCTGCGTCCTTTGCTGGAACGCGACGGCGGCGCGCTTTCAGGGGGCGAGCAACAGCTGCTCGCGCTGGCACGTTGCCTGATGGGCGACCCGGATTTCCTGCTGCTCGACGAACCGACCGAAGGCATCCAGCCTTCCATCATCGAGGAAATGGCTGAGACGCTGCTGAACTTGCGCCACGCCCGCGGGCTTTCCGTGCTGCTGGTCGAACAGAATTTCGATTTCATTACAGATCTGTCGGACCGGGTTCTGGTGTTGGAAAGGGGCCGGATCACCGGCGAACTCAGCCGAGCCGATCTCGCGGATCAGGCCAAGGTGAACCAGTTCCTCGGTTTCGGCGCGGCGCGCTCGACGCGGGGCGGGGGTACGCCTGCCACGCACCGGACCAAGGGAGTCGCCTCGGTCCAATCGGCTGGTCCGCGAACGGCCGCTCCTTCTTCCCAAAATCGTGCTGCCGCGTCGCAAACGGCCGTCGCAGCGCAATCAGCCCCGACTCCGCAGGTGAATAACATGACGATCAAACGGCCTTCGCTTTCGCAGATGCGCACGATGGCGCAGCGCTTCGGGATGAACCTTTCCGATGAGGACCTGTCAGAATTTCTGACGCTGATGGAGCCGAATTTTCAGTCCTACGACCGGCTGGATGCAATGCCGGATTACCTTCCGTCCGTGCGATATCCCCGCTCGCCTGGTCACTTTCCGGACTATTCCGAAAACCCGCAGAATGCCTGGTATGTGAAGGCCGAAGTCCGTGGGGCTCCGGACGGACCCCTGCGCGGCAAGCGCATAGTGCTCAAGGATACTGTCTGCCTGGCCGGTGTTCCGATGATGAACGGCTCGTCCATCATGGAAGGGTTCACGCCCGAGATCGACGCCACTATCGTCACCCGGATGCTGGATGCCGGCGCGACAATCATGGGCAAGTCGCATTGCGAGAACTTCTGCCTGTCGGGCGGGTCGCATACTGGAGCCAAGGGCCCTGTGCAAAACCCTTGGAAGCGCGGCTACATGGCCGGCGGCTCGTCCAGCGGGTCGGCGGTACTCGTGGCGACCGGCGAAGTCGATATGGCGATCGCGGGAGATCAGGGCGGCTCGATCCGTATTCCGTCCTCGAATTGCGGCGTCTACGGCATGAAGCCGACCCATGGGCTGGTTCCCTATACCGGGGTCATGCCGGTCGAGCAGACCATCGACCACGTGGGGCCGGTCACGAACAACGTCGCCGACAACGCCCTGCTGCTGGAAGTGCTGGCCGGCGAGGATGGCCTTGACCCGCGGCAATACAAGCCGCGCGTCTACCGCTATACCGAAGCCTTGGGCCGCGGCGCGCAGGGTCTGCGCATCGGTATCCTCAAGGAAGGGTTCAATCGGCCGGAAAGCGAGGCGGATGTCGACCGCAAGGTTCTGGCCGCCGCCGACCGCTTCCGCGATCTGGGCGCGCGGGTCGAGGAGGTCTCGATCCCCGAGCATCATCTGGCCATCGACTGCTGGACCGCGATTACACTGGAGGGGCTGCAGGACCACATGATGTGGGGCCATTCCGCCGGAACGAATTATCGCGGCCTCTTCCTGCCGTCGATGATGGATCATATGGCCCAGTGGCACGGTCGGGCCGATGAGCTGTCACACTCGCTCAAGGTCTCGATGTTCGTCGGCGAATATTTCCAGACACAGTATCGTGGCCGGTTCTACGGAAAAGCCCAGAACATCATGCGCAAGGTCGTGTCGAAATACACAGACGCGCTCAAGCAATACGACATGTTGCTGATGCCGACCGTGCCGATGAAGCCGCAGGAAATTCCGCCGCCCGACTGTTCGATCTCGCTCTACGTCCAGCGCGCCTTCGAGATGATCGGCAATACTGCACCCTTCAACAGCGCCGGCCTGCCCGCCATGAGCGTGCCGTGCGGGCTGAGCGAGGGATTGCCGATCGGGATGATGCTGGTCGGGGCGCATTATGGCGAACTGAAGATCTACCAGGCGGCGCACGCTTTCGAACAAGGCGGCGAATGGCGCGCCATGTAAGCCATTGGGCATGGAAGGGAGGCGAAGATGTCGATCCTGAGTGAGAGCCTGTCGAGCCGGATTTCCGGCTGGGACGCGGTGACCGAGGCCGCTCCGGCAAATCTCGGGCCCGAGGGCGGCATATCCTACATGCGCGGCCCCTCCGTGCCACCACTTGCCTATATCACGATCCCGCAGCTGCTGCGCGAGACGGTATCGCGCTTCGGCCCGCGCGAGGCGATGGTGTTCCTCGAGCAGGACGTGAGGCTCAGCTATTACGACCTCGACCGTGCGGTCGACGAACTTGCCTCGGGCCTGCTGGCGCTTGGCCTGGTCAAAGGGGATCGCGTCGGCATCTGGTCGCCCAACCGTCTGGAATGGGTGCTGACGCAGTTCGCGACGGCGCGGATCGGGGTGGTGATGGTCAACATCAACCCGGCCTACCGCCTGGCCGAGCTCGAATACGTGCTGAACAAGGTCGGCTGCAAGGCATTGATCAGCGCCCGATCGTTCAAGAGCTCGGACTATCTGGGCATGATCCGCCAACTTGCGCCGGAACTGGAGACTTGCAAACCGGGCAAGCTGAACGCCGTCAAGCTTCCTCAACTTCAGACCGTCGTTGTGATGGACAGCGACCCGGGACCCGGCGCGCTGACTTTCGAGCAGTTGCGCCAATTCGGCGGTCCGTCGCAGCTCTTGCGCCTGCCCTCCATAGATGCGGCTTTGAACCCCGACGAAGCGATCAACATCCAGTTCACGTCAGGTACGACCGGTGCGCCGAAGGGCGCGGTCCTGTCGCACTACAACATCGTCAATAACGCCCGTTTCGTGACCGACAGGATACATCTGACCGAGATCGACCGGCTCGCCATTCCGGTCCCGCTCTATCACTGCTTCGGCATGGTGATGGGGGTGCTGGGCGCGGTCAGCAAGGGGGCTGCGATGGTTTTCCCTGGCGAAGGGTTCGATGCCTCGGTAACGCTGGATGCCCTGGAGCGCGAACGCTGCACCGCGGTCTATGGCGTGCCGACCATGTTCATCGCCATGCTGGAAGCCGTGTCTTCCCGCCCGCGCGACCTGAGCGCCATGCGAACGGGGATCATGGCAGGCGCGCCCTGTCCGGTCGAGACGATGCGCAGGGTGAACCGTGACATGAACATGCCCGAAGTGACGATCTGTTACGGAATGACCGAAACCTCGCCCGTATCCTTCCAGAGTTTCGTTGACGACCCCACCGACAAACGCTGCGAAACCGTGGGGCGCGTCCATCCGCATCTCGAAGTCAAACTCGTCGGGCCTGACGGCGGGATCGTCCCGGCAGGCGAGACGGGCGAGTTATGCACGCGCGGTTACTCGGTGATGAAGGGCTATTGGGACGATCCGACCAACACGGCGGACAGCATCACCGATGGCTGGATGCATACCGGTGATCTGGCCACTTTCGACGCCGACGGCTTCTGCGCCATCGTCGGCCGTGTGAAAGACATGATCATCCGCGGGGGCGAGAACATATACCCGCGCGAGATCGAAGAATTCCTGCTGCGACATCCGAAGGTCAGCGACGTCCAGGTCTTCGGCGTCCCGGACGAGAAGTTCGGCGAGGAAGTGTGCGCCTGGGCCACGGCGCGTCCCGGCGAGGCACTGAACGTCGACGAATTGCGCGCTTTCTGCCAAGGGCAGATCGCGCATTACAAGATCCCGCGCCATTTCCGGGTGGTCAAAGAGCTGCCGATGACCATCACCGGCAAGGCGCAGAAATTCGTGATGCGCGAAAGGATGATACAGGAACTTTCGGAAAACCGGCAAGGCTGACCCGAAACGGCCGGGGTCACCCTAGCGTCCACTCCAAAGCGCCGGCGATCCTGCTGCCCTGCAAGAACCTCAAGCCCACTAGCCTGTTGGAAGGTTTGAACCAGGCGGCGACGCGCAAGCGGGTCCGCCATATGGTCCGGGCGTACCACGCAATCAGGTGTGGGCCCCACTGGAGAAGATTGGCGCCTTCCGCTATCCAGGCTTCAGGAAATACAACTGAGGATTGATTCCATGGCAAATGACGTGACACCAATAGTCCAAAGTGTCGTTTGCCCCTCTGTCACCGATGGGTCAAAGACGGTCGATGCGGCAGAGATGAGCCGCCGCGCCACCCTCATTCGCAATGCCATCATCGCGAAAGGCTATCCCAGGGGCGCGAGGATCGCTCTTTCGACGGCCAATTCCGCCGATGGGGTCGCTGCCTTTCTGGGGCTGATCGAAACCGGCCTCATTCTGGTTCCGATCAACACGACCATTCCCGATCCCGAGAAGCTGCACATACTTGCAGACGCCCAGCCTGTGGCGTTGATCACCGATCAGGACAGCCTGCCGCAGATGAAGGATCTGCACGCGCCGCCAGAGGTGTTGCGCCTGAGCGACCTTCTGGCGACGGACCCGCCTCCGGCGGCGCCGGTCGAGACGGCGGAGGATGAACCGATCCTGATCCTCTTCACTTCAGGTTCGACGGGTCGTCCCAAGGGTGTAAAGTTCCATAGAGGACGTCTGAATGGCAATGGCCGGCTCTTCGGCGAGGCGCTGTTTGCGGTTGGACCGGATGACGTGATGCTTTTGCCGATGGAGTTGTCCAGCATCATCTCGGTGACATTGCTGGTGGCGGCGCGTCACGTGGGGGCGACGCTCGCGATTGCCGCCGCTCCCCGCCCCGATGCGCTGCTTGGCGTGCTGCAGCGTGCGCGCGTGACCATGATGATGACCGTGACGACCGTAGCCGACTTGCTCCTCAGGCTGACCCAAAACACGCCGGATCCGCTGCCCGATCTGCGAACTGTGGTCATCGGCGGCAACCACGTCTCGGCCGAGCTGTCCGAGAGGCTGATCGCAGCCTTCGGTGCGCGTGTCGACGTGATCTATGCCACCACGGAATGCGCGCCCACCACCTATCTGGTCAATCGTCGCGATGTTCCGGATGGTGCGGTCGGTCCGGCCGCGCCGGGCGTCGATATCCTGATCATCGACCCGGACGGCAATCCTGTGCCGGACGGCGAGCCGGGCGAACTGGTGGTATCCGGACCACAGGTGGCGCTGGGCTATTGGACAGGCGAGGGCGGCACCTCGATGGATTTCGGCGACCGCTTTGCCACAGGCGATCTCGGGTATCGCGATGCATTGGGGCATTACCACATCATCGGCCGTTCGAAAGAGGTCATCAAAAGCGGGGGCCTTTCGGTCTATCCCCCTGAGGTGGAAACGGTGCTTTCCCGCCACCCGGACATTGCCGGTGTCGCGGTGGTGGGAAAGCCGCACCGCACCTTTGGCGAAATCGTCGTCGCCTTTGTTGTGCCCGAACCTGGCCAGTCGCCGAGCGCGGCAGAGATCATACGGTGGAGCAAGGCACATCTCGCATCGGGCAAATGCCCGCGAAGTGTCCGGTTCCTCCAGAAATTCCCGGAAACGACGACGGGGAAGATCGCAAAGACGGAATTACGGAAGCTGATTTGACGCAAGCCGGCACGCCGAATTCTGTCGATCCGAAAGACCTGCGCCAGAAACTGGCTGAACTGGCCGAAGCGGGCGCTTTTTCGGACATTCTGCGTCTGCTCGACGCACAGGGGGACGAACTGCCCAAAGGGATGGTTGGCTTCCACCGGGCCAATGCGCTGATCGCGCTGGGCCGTCCGGGTGATGCATTGACCCTTCTGGAGGCGCTCGATGCAGGCCGGGACAAGCCTGGGCACTGGCGCTTGCGGTTTTCCTGCTACCTCGCGCTGGATCGCCTTGAAGAAGCCGGCGCGCTTGCCGACGCGCAGGATCTGCCTGCCGAGCGCAAGCGCAACATTGCAGTGCGCTTGTCCCGCGCGGCCTTCGCCCAGGGCAGGTGGCAGTCCGCAGCGGACTGGGGTCTGCGCGCCCGTATGGCAATTGACGCTACCCCCGTTCCATTACCCTTCGTTTCGGACCTTGCCGCCCTGATGCTTCTGGGAGATGTCCAGGCCGTGCAGAGTCGCCTGACCTTGTGCGACCGCCCGAATTTGCGGCTTTTGGGCGAGGCGCTGCACGAGGCGGCGGATGCTCTTCTGGCGCGTTCTGAGCCGGACACCACAGCCGACTTGGCCCTTCTGGAACCTGTCCTCGACCTCGCGCCCGATCTGGAGGATCTGTGGGCCGTAAAGGCCGGAATCGACCGTCGACTGCCGGTGCCGCAGGCGCTTCTGGATTTGATCTGGTCCCGGCTGACAGTCAGTCGGTCCGCTACCGCTTCCCGCCCTTCAGCTTCCATCGCCGACGCGCCCGCCGCCCCCGAATTCGAGCGTGTCGCCGATTGGCTCGGCATCTTGCCAGCGGAACGCCCCGCCTGGCGGAGCCGACTTGCCGCCGCGCAACGCCTCAATCTCGAGTTCACCGTGGATCTGCTTGGGCAGGCCGAAACCCGTGATCGGCTTGCATGCACACTGCCACCCGTGGACTGGAGCGCGGTACGTCGGGTGCTGGACGAAGGTCGCGCGGTCATCCTTACCGCGAGTCACGCAAGCATGGCCTTTGCGATGCCGCTGGAGTTCCGGCGCAGCGGAATTGACGTGCGCATCATCGCCTCTCGCCGGTCTTTCGCCAATGTGCCGGAATACGATGCGATGCACTATACCGATCTCGACAGGCACGAGCCCAAACGGATGTCCCGCCGGGTTATCGAGAACCTGCGCGCGGGTGGCTGCGTCTTTATCGCCGCAGACGGGCAGGTCGGCGCGACGTCACACCTTTATCCCGACCTCGGTGTTCAGGCCCGCCTGCCCGGGGCTCTCTGGCCCATCGCCCGGCGCTATGACGCAGAACTCTTCTGGATGGAAACGTCCTGGACGGAGGGTCGCTTGTCCACTTCCCTCTCGCCCATGCCGCCACCGCCGGGTGTTGAAGATCCGGCAAAGCTCCAGGATCTTTGGTGTCGTGACGTCCTTGCCCGCCTGCGCGCCGCATGGGAACGGGACATCCGCAACATCCACATGAACGCGATCATCGAAAAGGTCTTCTGACCGGGCAGGGCCGCTAAATCCTAGCGTCCGGTAAGGCGCTCCAACTGGTCCCGGAACTTGTACCAGCCGGTCATCGCCGGCAGGAACCATGCCTTTTCGCGATAGAACGGCATGGTCGGAAAGCTCAGGTTCCAGAAGGCGGATCGCGCGCCCCCGGCCATTGCCTGCCCGGCCATGTGGCCAAGATAGCTTTGCATCGCGACGCCCGAGCCGTTGCAGCCCAAAGCGTAGACCAGGCCATTGTGTTCGCCCAGATGGGGTAGCAGGTCGAAGGTAAAGGCGATCTGGCCCGACCATGCGTAACGGATCGGGACGCCCTCCGTTTCCGGAAAGACCTGGTGCAGGCGCCGGGCCAGATCTGGCACCAGCAGCGCCGGATCCCGGATCCGAAGGCTGGCCCGACCGCCAAAAAGGATACGCTTGCGATCAGGAGTGGGGCGGAAATAGCTCAGCAGCCGTCTGCTGTCGACGGCGGTTCGCCCCTTCGGCAGCAGCCTGTCGATCAGCCCGTCAGGCAGCTGGCCGGTCACCACGATATAGCTTGCAGCGGGGATCACCCGCCGCCGTACCCAGGGAACAAGTCGGTCAGAATATCCGTTCGTGGCGAGCAGCACCTTGTCGCAGCGCACCTCGGAATCGCCGGCCGTCACCATCCACCCGGACCCCGCGCGACGCAGTTCCGTGACCGGCTTATTGTCGCAAAGGATGGCGCCTGATGCCTCGGCCAGATCGACGAGTCCCTGAAGGTAGAGTCCGGGGTGCAGCTGTCCGGCGCGGTCGATGGTCATGGCCCCATGGTAGTGATCCGAACCGATGACCTGCCTCTGCTGATCTCGGTCGTAGAGTGCGACGCCGTCACGCTCCATCTTTGCTGCTTTGCCCTTGATCGCCTCGTAATGGAGCGGCAGGGCGGCGCAGACCACTCGCCCGGACCGCCGATAGTGAACGTCCCGAGCAAGCTCCGCCGCGCGGGCCTCCACGAAATCGAACGAGGCCGCTGCCTCGTCCTTCAGTAGCTGGAAGATTCCCGCAGGCAGGCTCTGTTCCAGCGGCGACCGGACGTTGGAGGCCGATGCCGATTTGCCGAGATTGACCCCGCTTGAGACGTGGCCCGCATTGCGGCTGCTGGCGCCCTGGCCGAAATCTCCGGCCTCCAGCACGACCGCTTCGGCTCCGGCTCTGCGCAAGGCGACAGCGGCATTCAGCCCGGTATAGCCACCGCCCACAATGACCACGTCGGCCTTGGCCGGCGGTCGGTGGCCCAGTTTGCGCGGTGGCGCTTCATCCCACCAATAGGGTGCCAGGGTCAGGTCCATCAGTCTCGGTCCACAAAGAACTGTATCCCGATGACCCTGTCCAGGACGAAGACCATCAGTGAGGTAAAGAGAACGAGCGCCGCCGATACCGCGGCGATGATCGGGCTGGCGCTTTCCAGCACTTCCGAAAACACCTGTACGGGCAGGGTCATGACGAAGGGGCCGACCAGGAACAGCGTCACCGTCACCTCATCGAAGGAGATGATGAAACTGAACAGCAACGCGGTCACGAGCCCTGGCCGAACCGCTGGCAGCGACACTTGCCAGAAGGTCCGCCATGGCCGCGCCCCGAGGCTTGCCGCCGCTTCCTCGAGCGCCGGGTCCGCCTTGCGCAGCGCGGCGACGACCGGGCGATAGGCGTAGGGAATCGTGAGAATGCAATGCACCAGCACGAGCCCTGAAAACGTGCCCAGCCACCCCAGGCCCGAGAGAGTCATGATCATGATCACCCCGATGGCGGCATGCGGAAAGATCAGCGGGGTCAGGAGGATGGTTTCGTAGGTCGTACCAAACCGCATCCTGTGTCGCACCACGGCCCAGGCGGCGGCGAAGGACGCGGCCGTGCTGACCGTGGCGCCGATAAGGGCAAGAAGCGCCGAGGTGCCCAGCACCTTGAGCCAGTCGGCCGAGCCGAGGAACTCGGCATACCAGCGCAGAGAAAGGCCCTTGATCGGGAATGAAAGATACCCCGCTGACGTGAAGGATGACAGCACCACAATGACGATCGGCAGCGGCAGGAACAGCAGAACGGCGATGGCGATAATTCGGGTGATCATGGGGCGCTCCCGCCAGACAGGCGCCGGGAGAGCCAGCGCTCGATCATCTGGATCGGCAGCACGACCGCCAAGGCCGTCACCAGCAGAACCGTCGCCAGCGCGGCGGCCTTGGGGTAGTCGAAGAAATGCATCACTTCTTGAAAGATCTCCGTGCCCAGCATCGTGTCGCCCAGCCCGCCAAGCAGGAGCGGCGTGACAATGGCCCCGGTGGACATCAGATAGACGAGGGTTACTCCGGTCAGCACGCCGGGCAGGGAAAGGGGCAAAAGCACGGTGCGGAAACTGAAGGCGGGCCGTCCGCCCAGACTCGCCGAGGCCTCCTCAAGGTTGCGCGGAATCTGCATCAGAACAGAGAGGATCGCGATGATCATGAAGGGCAGGAGGACGTGCACCAGTCCCAGGATGACGCCGAAATCGTTATACATCAGCTTGAGCGGACGGCCGGTCATCCCGCCCCAGGAAAGCAGCCCGTTGATAAGCCCGCGCGGCCCCAGGATCACGACCCATCCGTAACTGCGCACCACGATGGAAACGAGCCAGGGGAAGATGACCAACAACAGCAGGACGTTCCGGTTGCCCTGATAGCGGGCCACGAAACAGGCGGTGGGAAACCCGAGCAGCAGGCAGAACAGCGTGGTCATCACGGCGATGCGCACCGTTCGACCCAGCATGGCGACATAGTCGGCCCGGCTGAAGATTGCCTCGTAGATCGAAAGATCGAAGTGTCCGTCGATGGTGAGCGATGACCCGATCAGCCTGAAGAGCCCGACCAGAAAGACACCCATAAGAAGTGCCGAGGGCAACAGCAGCAAGGCGATACGAAGAGATCGTGGCACAGGGCAGCTCCGATGCGTAGAAGGCCCCGCCGGTCTCGTCTGACACCGGCGGGAGTTGGCGACCCGGGAGTGCGGGCCGCGGGGGAGTGTCAGAGTGCGGCGAGCATCTGGTCGATCGCGGCCACCGTGTCCTTCTGGTGCTCGGCGATATATCCCCAGTCAGGCTGATAGAGCTTCGCGCGCAGTTCGCGATATCCCATGCCAAGCTTGGATCGGATGTCGTCGGTCGCCTCGGCCTGATCGTTGGCCGGAATATAGCCCGATATCGCCATTCCCCGCTCTTGCGGCGTGGCAGAGGCGATGTAGTTCAGCCACTTCGCCACCATCTCCCGGTCGTTCACGCCTTTTGGGGCGAAGATCGCATAGGGAAGGAGAAGGGCTCCCTCTTCCGGAATCACGATCTTGACGTAATCGACGCCTGCTTCGTTCAGCGACCAGACACGGACCGAATAGAACGGCATCGCGGCAACTTCGCCGCGCTCCAGCATGGTGTTTTGCTGGGCGAGCGAATTGGATACGTTCAACACGTTCTTCGCCATCCCCTTCAGCAGGTCCATGCCGCCGGCCGTATTGTATTCGTCGCCGCCAGCGGCTTTGGCCAGGATCGTCAGGTCATAGGTCGACAGATAGATCGGCCGGGTCATGCCCAGGCGGCCGTTCCACTTCGGATCGGCCAAGGATTTCCAGCTCTTGAAATCGTCGACCGAGGCCTCGTTGGTGTTCACAGCGATCCCGTAATAGGCGAAATAAGGGGTGACGCCGGCCAATCGACCGTCCTCCGTTTTCAGCCAGAACTTCTCGTCGATGTTCTTCATCGCCGGAAGTTCCTCGATGTCGAAGGTCTCCAGCATGTTATCCCGCATCAGGTTCACGCCCTGCACGAAGGTCCCGATGCCCGTGTGATACTGCGGGTTGCCTGCCTGCGCGCGAAACTGCGCTTCGGGGTTGGGCAGTTCGACAATCCGCACGTCGGTGCCCGTCTCGGCGCTATAGGGATCGGCAAATGCCTTGGTCCAGGTGTCGCCGACGCCGCCGCCCCAGGATGCGTGCAGAATTGGGCCGGTGCCGGCCATAAGGCGCGAGGGCAGGGCAAGCGTGGCGGCCGAGCCAAGAACGCCGGCAAGGGTCTGACGTCTGGAAAGTGTCATGAGTAGTCCTCCATGTCGGATTTACTGACCCGGTTGCTCCGGGATCACGGTTACGTCTGAACTGGCCCATCCCACTGACACATGGGCGCCCGATGGGCGGGGATGGCCCTGCCCGGGCTGGAACGGCACCTGAGCGAGAAGCCGGCCGATCGCGCTGTCCAGCGCATAGGTCACGGTCGCGCCCGAAAAACTGTGAGAGCGCACTGTGGCCTGCACGGGTTGCTCCTGGGGTTCGCCGATGGTCAGATATTCCGGCCGTATGGAGATCGCCACGCGATCTCCGGGTGCGACAGCCATGTCCGGCGCGAAGTGAACCGGGATCGTGCGCTCGACCCCCTCCAGCCGCAGATCCGCCCCGTCCGCACGGCGACCCGTCACGCTTGCCACAAGGAGGTTCGTCTCGCCGACGAACTGCGCGACGAAGCGGGTCCGGGGATGATGATACGTCTCGACCGCGGAACCGAACTGTTCGACCTGGCCTGCACACATGACGGCGATCCGGTCCGACATCGACAGGGCCTCTTCCTGATCGTGCGTGACGAAAATGAAGGTGATGCCGGTTTCCTTCTGGATGCGTTTCAGTTCAACCTGGAGCTGGCGACGCAGTTTCAGGTCCAGGGCCGAAAGCGGCTCATCCAGCAACAGCACATCCGGCGATGTCACCAGCGAACGCGCCAGAGCCACGCGCTGCCGCTGGCCGCCGGAAATCTCTCCGGTCCTGCGCTTTTCGAACCCCTCAAGCCCGACGAGCGCCAGCATGTCGCGGACCTTCCTGTCGAGCCCGTCGGTCCGGCGGCGCGCGCGCAATCCGAAGGCGACGTTGTCGTAGACGTTCATGTGCGGAAACAGCGCCAGGTTCTGGAACACCAGCCCGATCTCGCGGTCGTATGCGGGCTGTCGTGACATGTCCTTGCCGCGCATCAGGATCCGCCCCGATGTCGGGGTCTCGAAACCGGCCATCATCCGCAACAGGGTCGACTTCCCGCATCCCGATGGCCCGAGAAGCGTGACGAACTCCCCTTCGGCGACCTCCAGGCTCACGTCTTCCACGGCCTTTGCGCCACCAAACTCTTTGGTGACCTTCTCGATCTGCAGGATCGGCTGGGCGGATGGCTCTGACTTGGGCAAACGGTGGCTCCGGTCCTCTTGGGCGACATGGGCTGTATGGTCCTGGGACATAAGCCAGCATGCGGCCAGACCGGGGGGCCGAGTCAAATATCAAGTACCGCGAATATCATGCCGAAATCTCATGAACTTCCGCTCGGAAACGGTTTCGTGCAATTGCATGAAACTAAGAGATTTTTCCCGCCGACAGAAACATAACTTTTTGTAATAATTTACAGTTCATTCGCGATTTGCGGCGGGGATGCAGGGCTGTCTAGGTAGCCTGGACAGGGTGCGAACCACGCCCAAAAAACAAACTGCAGGACCGAATTCTTTATGACGCCCGTCCCTCTGACCACCCCGGATCAAACCCCTGATGAACGACGCGCCACTATCGAAGCCGCCCCTCTGCCCGCCAGCATTCCCGGCTTGCTTGAGGCCGCCGCACAGGATTGTCCGGACCAAACGCTCTGGGAGTTTTTCGACGAGGGCATGTCGGCGACCTATGCCGAGGTGAACCGGGACAGCCGGCGTATGGGCGCACTGCTGGCCGGCGAGGGTATCTGGCGTGGTGATCGTGTGGCGGTGATGCTGCCGAACGTGCCTGCAATGCCGCTGGCCTGGCTGGGTCTGGCGCGGATCGGGGCGGTCATGGTGCCCGTCAACACACGGTCTTCGGCCCGAGAGCTCGCCTATGCCATCCAGGATTCGGGCGCGCGCCTTCTCCTGATCCATGAAGAACTGGCGGCTATTCTCGAAGCCGGAGACCTCGACGTCAAAGTGATCATCGTCGGCACACCCGAGTGGGACAGACGGCTGGAACGTGCCCGCCCCGGGGACTGCCCGGACCCCGTGCTTGATCACGACACGCTAGTCAACGTGCAATACACGTCCGGTACCACGGGACTGCCAAAGGGATGTCTGCTCACCCATCGCTATTGGCTGACTGCCGGTTTGGTGAATGCCTGGCGCGATGGCCTGCGGTTCCGGCGGATCCTGGCCACCACACCCTTCAGCTACATGGACCCCCAGTGGCTGCTGATGATGACGCTCTATCAGCGGGGAACACTTGTCGTCGGACGCAAGCAGAGCGCGACCCGCTTCTCGAAATGGCTTGCCGACCACAGGATCGAATTCTGCCTCTTTCCCGAGGCGGCCAGCAAACAGCCATCGGCGCCTCATGATGCAAGCAACGTGGTCAGGCGGGCCAATATCTACGGCATTCGCGCCTCGGCGCACCGCGAGATCGAAGCGAGATACGGGTTCCGCGCCCGAGAGGCTTTTGGCATGACCGAGATTGGTTCGGGCATGTACATGCCCCTGGAAGCCGAAGACATGAACGGCTCGGGCAGTTGCGGAATTGCGGCACCGTTCCGCGAGACCAAGGTGGTGGACGACGCGGGAAAGGAGTTGGCGCCGGGCGAGACCGGCGAGCTGCTGGTGCGCGGAGCAGGAATCTTTGAGGGCTACTTCGGAAAACCCGAAGCGACCGCCAAGGCCCTGATCGACGGTTGGTTTCACACCGGCGACCTGTTCCGCAAGGACGAGCGTGGCTTTCACTATATCGTCGGGCGCAAGAAGGACATGATCCGGCGCTCGGGCGAAAACATCGCCTGCCGCGAGGTCGAAGGGGTGCTTCGGGACATGGATCAGATCGAAGAAGTTGCGCTGGTCCCGGTTCCCGACGACTTGCGCGGCGAGGAGGTCAAGGCCTTCGTCAAGCTTCAAGCCGGCCATCGCGGCGACGAGGCCCTTGTCGGGCAGATCGTTGCCTACGCCGAGAAGCGTCTCGCCGCGTTCAAGGTGCCCCGATATTTCGAATTCATCGACGATATGCCCAGAACGCCATCCTTCAAGGTGGCGAAAACAGAGTTGACCAGAAACCGCGTCGATCAGCGCCAGGGCGCGTTCGACCGGGTCGATCGGGTCTGGCGGTAGGAATTTCACATGATCATCGACTATGGCGCCACGCCGCCGATTCCCGAACTCTCGCTGCCGGATGGCAGTCACCTGGCCAACTATCGCCGCGTCTATGCGACGGCAGAGAAGGCAGCCGAGCGGGGAGAACTGACCCTCGACCAGTGGTTCGCCGTCGTGGACGAGGCCGGAATCGGACTGACCGTGATCAAGGCCCGCGATGTCGAGACGACGTTCGGCGGACGGGTGACAAACGAAGCTGTCGCCGATGTTGTGCGGGCCTATCCGGGCCGCTTCATCGGGTTTGCAGGCGTCGATCCGAACAAGGGCATGACCGCCCTGCGTGAATTGGAACACGCTGTCACCGAGCTGGGCCTGAAGGGCCTGAACCTGCAGTGCTTCGAGAACCGTCTCGCGATCGACGACCGCCGCATGTATCCGGTCTATGCCAAATGCATCGAGCTCGATATTCCGGTCAACCTCCATGTCGGGGTGAATTTCTCGCTCCGGTCAAATCCCGAATTCGGGCGGCCGATGTTGCTGGACAAGGTGCTCTGCGATTTCCCCGAACTGCGCATCTGCGCCTCGCCGCCCGGATGGCCTTGGGTCGAGGAACTTCTCGCCGTGGCCTGGCGTCATCCCAACCTGTCCATCGGGCTTGTCGCGATGCGTCCCAAGCTGCTTGGCGTCGAGAATTCGGGATATGGGCCGCTGCTGCAATACGGCCGCACGATCCTGAAGGATCGCATGATCGCCGGCACCGCCTGGCCAATGCTGCCGATGAGGCGCACCATCGAGGAAATCCGCGCCCTGCCGATCGAAGAGGATGTCGCCGACCGCTGGCTTGGTGGCAACGCCAGATCGTTCCTGCGCCTGTGAAGGGCAGACATTCGCGCAGACGCGCGCCACCATGGCCACCGGAAAGGAAACCAGAGCATGACCGACGACGACCTGTGCCGCATGTCCGCGACCGATCTTCTGCCTCGTCTGAAAAGCGGCGAGGTCAAGTCCGCCACGCTCATGCGCGCTGTGCTCGACAGGATCGAGCGGCTGGACAGCCAGACGAATGGCATTGTCCACGTCGATCCGGACGCGGCCATGGCGCAGGCCGAGGCGCTGGACAAGGCGCTTGCCGAGGGCCAGGCGCCGGGCGAACTGCACGGCATCCCGGTCACGGCGAAAGACCTGCTCAAGGTGAAAGGCCTGCCCATCGAGATGGCATCCTATGCCTTTCAGGGTGATGTCGCCGACACGGATGCCGAGGCCATCGCGCGCCTGCGCCGCGCCGGGGCGATCCCCTTCGCCAAATCCGCGACCCCCGAGTTCGGGCACAAGGTTCTGACCGACAGTCCGATCAACGGCATCAGCCGCAACCCCTGGGACCTGAGCCGCAGCTGCGGCGGTTCGTCCGGTGGGACCGGCATCGCGACCGCGATGGGCTTCGGCCCGATCCACATATCCTCCGATGGCGCTGGCTCGGGGCGGATCCCGGCCTCGGCCTGTGGCGTTGTCGGGCTGAAACCGACGTGGAGCGCGATTCCGCATGAGACCACTCCGGACGTTTTCGGATCGCTCACCGTGATTGGCGTCATGGCCCGGACTGTCCCGGATGTCGTGCTCGGTTTCAATGCGATGAAAGGGCCGGACCGACGCGATCCCATGTCGCTTGGCGGAAGCAAAACACCGGTTACCCTGCCGGATCCGAAATCCGCCCTGGATGGCCTGCGCATTCGGGTGGTGATGCGCACCGTGAACGAATGGGTCGATCCCGAGGTCGAAGCCGCGGTGCTGAATGCAGTGGCCCAGTTGAAGGATGCCGGCGCGCGGGACGTCGGCATGATCGACAACCCCGTTTACGATATCAACAACGCGTTGATCTTCATGCGCGGCTATCAATTCGCGCGATTTGGCCACCTTATGGAAACGCATGGCGACAAGCTTGATCGAACCGCGAGGATTTCGTTGAGCTCGGGGCCGCACCTGACCTACGAATCGCTGGCTCGGTCGATGAAGGCGCGGACCGCCATCTTCCACGAGATCGAACGTCAGTTCGACGGCGCCGATATCTACATCACCCCGACGATCACAACACCCTCGCTGCCCGCCGATCAGAAGCAGGACGAGCCGCTGATCGTCGATGGCGTCAATCACGGTATGCTGCGTGAGGCCTGGTATCCCTATACTGTTCCCCAGAATGCCAGCGGGCACCCGGCCATGTCGATCCCGGTCGGCATGTCGTCCAGAGGCATTCCCATCGGCATGCAGATCGTCGGCCCCTGGCACAGCGAGGCGCGACTGCTTGCTGTGGCGGCGGCGCTCGAGGCGATCATGCCCTGGGCGCATCGCTGGCCTCCGGCCGCCGCCTGAGACAGGCATCTTGCTCATCTGCCGGGAACTCCCGTTGTCTTTCAGGACATCGCCGGTAGGGTAGGGCAGGGAGTCCGCTCGGATGCGCATCACTCATCGCCAACTGGAAGCCTTCATCCAGTTCATGGAATCCGGCACGGTCACCGCCGCTGCCGACAGGATGCTCGTGACCCAGCCCGCGATGAGCAAGATGCTGGCAGGGCTGGAGATCGACCTGAACCTGTCCCTGTTCCTGCGCGAAAAGCGGCGGCTGATCCCGACCGACGAGGCGCGGCTGCTCTATAACGAAGTGCGTCGGCTCTTTGCCTCGCTCGCCGATGTGGAGCGCTTTGCGGAAGACCTGCGCACCTTTCGGACAGGCGAGTTGCGCATCATCACCGGCTCGACCCTTGGCCTGACCCTGGTCGCCGACGCGCTGGCCGAATTCTGCAAGGCCAACCCCGAAGTAGATGTCCTCATGGATATGTCATCGAATGTTGGGCCGGACGTTCTGACGGCCAATGTCGATATCGGCTTTTCCGTCACCCAGTTCCAGCATCCCTCCCTGAAGATCGAGCCGCTGTTCCACGTCAGTTCGGTCTGCATCGTGCACAAGAGCCATCCCCTGGCCAGTCGCAAGCGGCTGAGCCCCAGGGATCTCCAAGGCGAAGAGTTCATCTCTTTCTCGCGCGACACGCGGATGCGGCACATCACTGACGGCGTCTTCGAACAGCACCGGATCAATCGCAAGATGCGGATCGAGGTCTTTGCCTCTGCCGAGGCCAATGCGCTGGTGTCGCGCGGTGTGGGAGTGGCCATCGTCGAACCGCTGGGCGTGCGTCAGAACTTCTGGCCCGATGTGGTGGCCGTGCCCTTCGACCCGCCCATCGAATTCACCTTCTCGGCCTTCCGGCCGCGCGACCGTATCGCCTCGCCGCTGGCGAACCGCTACATGGAAATCCTTCGGCGCCACATCAGGATGATGCGCGAGGGCGAAAGCCACCTGCCCGAATGGATGGAGGTGCGTCTGCCGGGCGAGACCCGCGCGCCTTCGCCAATTGCCGATACGTCCTAGTCGGGCAGCTTGACCGGCCCCCACTGTGGATATGCGTCCGACGGCGAAGGGTTTTCGGGGAAGAAGCCGCCGCCCAGATGCCGGATGATGCCGGCCACGGCGTTGAGTGATGTCTGCACCGCTCCCTCGACCCAGGCGGGCGTCCAGCTGACCCCGTCACCGGCCATGAAGATTCCGCGTTCGTGCGGCGGCAGGTCATCCTGCATGAAGTGGCCGAACATCCGGTGGTTGTACCGATAGTGTCCGGGCAGCGCACCTTTGAACGCGCCGAGAAAATTCGGGTCCATCTCCCAGCTGACGGTGATGGGATCCCCCAGGATGTGGCTGCGGATATCGACGTCCGGGTAGATATTGGCCAGCGACGACAGGGCCAGTTCAACCCGCCTTTCCGCCGATAGCGGCAGCACCTTGAGCGCGTCGGTCATCCAGGAATAGCTCAGGCAGATCACCGAAGGTTTGTCCGGCCCGTTGTCGAACAGATAGGTCCCGCGCGTCATCCGGTCGGTCAGGGTCATCGACATGGTGTCGCGGCCCGTCACGGGGTTCTTGTCCTTCCAGAACGCGCGATCGACCATGACGAAGGTCTTGGCCGACTGCATATAGCGCGTGCGATCCAGCGCCATCCAGAGATCGTGGGAAAACAGTCGTTCCTCGGTGTCGATGACGGTGGAGAGCATGTGGCTCTGACAGGTGACCAGCACCGCGTCGAAATGTTCGGTGCGACGCCACTGGTCGGTCACGTCAAATCCCCCGTCCGCCCGTCGGCGGATGCGGATGGCTCCGGCTCGCGTGCCGCCTTCGTTGAGCCTGGAGAGGGTCGTGCCGGCGGGCCAGTGCACCAGCCGTTCGGGCGCGTGGTGCCACAGTCGCCGCGGCATCTGCGCGACGCCGCCCACCATATATCGCTGATGACTGTCGCATTCAGTGACATTCACCCGCAGGATTTCCAGCATCGAATTCGGGAAATCGGAATCCCATCCTCCGGTGCCGAATCCAACCTGACCAAAGGCCTCGCGGTGCCGGAACGACAGCGCCTGAAAGGCGTCAGAGGAGGCGACAAAATCATAGAATGTCCGCTCGTCCCAGGCCCGCACGATCGGATCCCAGATTTCCTTGATCCCGGCCCGATCCCGGTTCCGGATCGCGCGCTGCAGGGCCGAGAAGTTGGCGCCATCCTCGAGCGCCTTGTCATAGGCCTCTGCCACTTCGCGATACAGTGGTGGCAGATCGTCCAGCGTCACCGCGTAATGCGTCTGGCCCAGAAGGTCGATCACGGTCGATCCGGCAGCGGGCGTCAGCGGGTTCGGGAACGGCGCGCTCTCGATGCCCAGCTTGTCGATGTAGTGATAGAATCCGGTCGATGAGACCGGAAAGCGCATCCCGCCCAGTTCGGCGATGACGCCCTCGGCGCCTTCGAACGGCTGCGAGCGCAGCCGCCCGCCGAATTGTCCCGACTCGAAAAGGATCGGCAACGCGCCCAGTTTCATCAGCTCGTAACCGGCGATGACCCCGGCCGCGCCCGACCCGATGATGGCGACTCTGGCTCCGTGCGACGTCGCGGGCAGATAGCCCAGGCCCATGGGATGGGTGATCCAGTCGTCGTAGGCAAACGGGAAGTCAGGGCCAAAAACGGAGACGTCGTTCATTTGGGCAAGCTCTTGTTTGGGGGGCCATACAGGTCGGATCGGCGGTCGTCGATGTGGCCGTGGCGGGGGAGGGCCGCGCGGTCCAGTTCGGCGAAAATCAGCTCTACTCTACCGGTGTCCGCACGTGCCAGATCGTTGCCGTCCGGCCCGCAGATACAGGACAGCCCGCAATAGGTGAACGGCTCTTCCGTGCCGACGTAATTCGCATAGGCCACGAAAACGCCGTTTTCTTGCGCCCGTGTGGGCACCATGCGGGTCGCAACCGTATCAAAGGGCATCATGTTCGCCGTGGGGACAAGGATCAGCTCCGCGCCCTCCAGCGCGAGCGCCCGGGCGAGTTCCGGAAACTCGATGTCATAGCAGATCGCCAGGCCGATCTTCCAGCCGCCCATCTCGAAGGGCACGGACAGAGCCTTGCCGGGGGCGAACTGACAGGCATCCACCGAGCCAAACAGATGTGTCTTGTGATAGCGGGAGACCTCGCGGCCATTTCGATCCATGACGACCACGCCGTTGCGGGGTTTGTCTGCTCCCGCAAACGCCATACCTGCGGCAATGGCTACGCCATGTTGCCGTGCCAGCCTGGCGACGCCATCGGTCAGATCGTCGGCCCGGCCGGCAAGCCCGCGGATGGCATCTGGCCCGATGTTATAGCCCCCCAAGGCCATCTCAGGGGTCACCACAATCGCCGCCCCCTCGGCAGCGGCGCGGCTGCAGACTTCCGCCAGGTGTCCAAGCGCGAGATCGGCGTCGTGAATGGGCTGTGTCTGCCATAGGGCAATCTTCATGCGCGGCCTCCGGTTTGACCCATTCTCGCGCTTCCAGCATGCCGGGTGCAAGATGCCGCTGGAAGCCGATTTGCGTCAGCGTCCAGCGGTTTGACCGCCCGCTTCTGGTGGAATGGCTCGACACAAATGCCAGCGACATACGTTTGCCGCTTGGGGGACTCTTTCCTCAGCCGGCGGTCAGCCAGGCCGTGCCTTCCACCAGGATCGCCGGAAAGGCCATAAGGATCGCGCCGCAGAGAAGCAAAAGCGCGACGTAGGGCATGACCGAGCGATAAAGCTGAAGGATCGTCGCCTCGGGGCTGATCGTTTTCAGGTAGAAAATATTATATCCGAAAGGAGGCGTGATGTAGCCGATACAGAGGTTCACCTGAAAGATGATGCAGAACCAAAGAGGGTCGAACCCCAGCTGCACGACCACGGGATAATACATCGGCAGAACCAGCAGGATGATGCCCAGCGGATCGAGGAACATGCCGAGGATCAGAACCACCAGCTGCATCAGGATCACCAGCATCCAGGGAGACAGTTCCAGATCGGTCAAAAACGACTGCATGAAGGAAATACCGCCAGCCGCCGAATAGACAGAGACAAAGGCGGTCGCACCAAAGACGATCCAGATCACCATTCCGGTGGTCACCGCCGTCTCGAAGCACACCTCGCGCAGGAACCGGAGCGTGACCTCGCCCTGCATGGCCACAGCCAGCAGCACTGTAAACGCGCCGACCGCCGCCGCTTCGGTCGGCGTGGCCAGTCCCATGAAGATCGAGGCCAGGACCACTACAATGATCGTGACCGGGGCGAGCACCGAACGCAGCGAGCGCAGTTTTTCTGCCACCGAAACGCGGTGCCCGATGGCGGGCGCGGCACCGGGAAACTGCCAGGCGTAGACCACGACATAGGCGAGAATGGCCACCAGCATCAGAAGCCCGGCGATCAGCCCGCCCATGAACAGCCGGCCTATGGACAGGCCTGTGGTCATGCCGATGACGATCAAGGTGATCGAGGGCGGAATTATGATGCCTAGCGTGCCGGCCGCCGCGATCGTGCCCAGGGCAAAGCCGCGGTCATAGCCCAGCCGCTCCATCGCGGGCATTCCGATCTTGCCGGTTGTCAACGTCGACGCCGCGCAGCTTCCGGTCATCGCCGAGAGCACTGCGGCAAATCCGGCCGTGCCCAGCAGAAGGCCACCGTTCACGCGACCGGACCAGAGATAGAACGCCTGATAGAGATCGCGCGAAATGCGGGACTTGGACAGGGTGACACCAATGAAGATGAACAGGGGCACTGCCGCCAGAAGCACCGACCACATCGTCCCGAACACCGCCGACACCATCGGGAACAGGCCGTTGGAGCCGCTCAGGATCAGGGTAAAGGCAACGGCCACGCCGCCAAGGGCAAAGGACAGCGACACGCCGAAGACGATCAGCAGCACCAGACTGCCGAACATGCCAAGGGTCAAGAGTTCGGGGGTCATGCCGGGCTGCCTTCTTTCGAGTCATCAGGAGTGGGGCGGACCATGCGGCGTATCGCGTCCACCAGTTCGGCAAGGCCCTGCAGTGCGATCAGCACCACGCCGATGAACAGGGCAAGTTTCACCGGCCAGATCGGATGTCCCAGGGCACTGTCGTCGCGTTCGTTGAACAGCCAGGACATCTCCAGATAAGACCAGGCCTGATAACTCAGTGCCCCGGTCCAGAGTAGGAGCACGAGATAGTTCACGACGTCGAGAAAGGCGCGCCAGCGCGGGTATCGGTCGTTCAGCAGAAGATCAACGCGCACATGGCCCCGGTGGATCAGCGTATAGGCTCCCAGCAGAACGAAATATGCCCCGAAAATCCTTTGGGTATAGCCCTGCACCCAGACAGTCGGGGCGTTGAAGGCATAGCGCATGATCACTTCGTACACGATGATGATCATGCCGATCAGTATGGCAAAGCTGATCGCCTTGCCCAGCAGACTGTTTAGATACGTGATCAGCCGCACCATGCGCTTTTCCCTCACCCTGCATCCGGACCGAAAAGCGTGCCGGGATGTACCCGGCACGCATCGTCTGGTTCAGACTTTGCCGGTCTGCCGCATGAATTCATGCAGCAGTTCGCCGATGCGGCCGCTGTATTTGGGGTCCTGGGCCGAAATCTCGTCCACGACCTCCAGCGACTTCATCCGCATCTCTTCGAGAACCGAGGCCTCCATCATCGATATTTCGCCACCCGACTTGTTGACGAAGGTATCGATCCCATTGAGGTCGGCCTGCATGATGCGGGCGGTGTAGATGCCGGTGGTGGCGCGGACGGCGTCGTTGACCACCTGCTTGTGGTCTTCGCCCAGCTGGCTCCACTTGCCCGCGTTTACAAAGACTTCCAGATTGGTCGGGCTGACCAGATCGGGCTGGACGATGTATTTCGTCACTTCTTGGAAATTCATGCTCATACCGCCCGAGACGCTGCCCCAGTGCGCCGCATCCACGATCCCGGTCTGGAGCGCCTGATACAGCTCGCCGCCGGCGACAGAGACAGGAGCCGCGCCCATCTTCTCCAGCACGCGCGCCGCCGTGCCGGTCGTTCGGATCTTGTAGCCCTGGAAATCCGCTGCCGTGTGAATGGGGCGTTTGCCAAACAACGTGACACCGCCGCCGGCAACCGGACCAACCTGGTGGATGCCGCGCTCTGCATAGGCTTCGCGAATGATGTCCAGCGCGCCCATCTCGTACATGAAATACTCCATCTCGGTGTTGTTCGAGAAGGTCGCGAGATTGCCGTTCAGATGGCCCGCTGCCGGGATCTGGCCAACCCAATAAGCCGGGAAGGTGAAAGCGCCGTCCAGTGCCCCCTGCGCCGCCGCCATCAGGCTGTCGCCGGTCGAGACGATGGAGCCGGGCGCGTGGGTCTCGATCACCAGTTCGCCGTTGGTCGCCGTGGTCACGCGGCGGGCGAAATCCTGGAAGATGGCGTCATAATACCACGTGCCGGTCGGAAAATGCGTCTGCATCCGCCATGTGGTGGCCGAGCTTGCGGCGGCGATGGTCGCCGGGGCCGCCAGAAAGGCGCCTCCGGCAAGCGCGGGCGCACCTGACAGGATGCTTCTGCGGGTAATGGTCTTGGTCATGTCTTTTCCTCCATTGACATGTCGGGGCCGAAGCCCCTGCAATTTGGCCGTGGTGTGGGTTGGTTTCAGGATCAGGCGCCGGCCTCGACGACGAAGCTCACGATGGTGGTCGCACTGCCGCCCAGGTTCAGCGTTCCATACCGCCGGGCGCCATCGACCTGACAGTCCCCGGCCTGGCCGGTTACCTGACGGGCGGCATCCAGCACCATCCGCACGCCGGTCGCGCCTACCGGATGGCCGCCGCCGATCAGGCCGCCGCTGGCGTTCACCGGAATGCGGCCGCCCGGGGCGATGTCGCCGTTCTCGATGGCCCGCCAGCTTTCGCCGGGCGGGGTGATGCCGAAATGGTCAATTGCCATGTATTCCGTGGACGTGAAGCAATCGTGCGTCTCGATCCCGTCCAGTTCCGACACGCCGGAAATTCCGGCGCGGGAAAAGGCGCTCTGGATGGCGTCGCGGACGTGCGGAAAGATGTAAGGGCTGTTCTGGCTGTGCTCCAGCTTCTCCTGCAGACGCAGGTGCGCCGTGGTGTGTCCCCAGCCGGTGATCCGTGGCACCGCGTCCAGCGACAGCCCCCGCGCCTCGGCCCAGGCCTTGGCATAGCGCGCCGACGCCAGAATGACGGCTGCGGACCCGTCGGTGATCTGGGCACAATCCTGCCGGCGGATGATGCCCTCGATCACCGGATTGGCTTCGTCATCCGCTGTGAAGCTCTCGGGCGTATACTGCCAGTCCCGGGTCTGCGCCTTGGGATTGCGGCGCCCGTTGGCGATGTTCAGGCGGGCAATCTCGGCGAGATGGTCGTATTTCAGGCCATAGCGGCGGTCGTATTCCTCGGCGACACGGTGGAACATGAACGGCCAAGGATAGGTGGCTTCCTGCCCCTCGGTCCCGACCCACATGGCCGCACCCAGGTGCTGGGCCGCTTCCTTCCCCGAAACGTTGCGTTCCAGTTCCACACCGGAGACAAGAGCGCAGTCATACCGTCCGGCTTCGATTTCGGCCGTTGCGGCCAGCATTGCGATGGATCCCGACGCGCAGGCCGCTTCGTGCCGACCAGCCGGCCGGCCATACAGTGCAGGTTCTATGGCCGCAAACATACCCCCCAGCTGACCCTGACCGGCAAACAGTTCGCCGGTGAAATTGCCCACGTGACAGGACTCTATCTCGGACGCCTCAAGCCGCGCGTCCGACAGCGCGCCCTGCACCGCATCGCGCATAAGTTCGAAAAGCCCTTCGCCCCGGCGCGCGGCGGAAATGGCGAAATCGGTCTGATGCCCGCCAAGAATGAAGATCGGTTGGGTCATGTGCTTTCCTTCGGATTGTGCGATGCGGACCGCAGTTCGGCTTCGGCCCGGGCGCGCTCGCGCAAAGGCACCTTCGACAGCTTGCCATTCAGGTTGCGTGGCAGCGGATCCGGAGTTTGGGTGACGAAATCAGGCGTCTTGTAGTCAGCCAGGCGATTGCGGACATGAGCACGCAGGTCCTGAGCGTCGATCCGGCCGTTCGCATGGACAAAGACATGGACCCGCTCTCCCAGAACCGGGCAGGGAGCCCCGACGGCAGCCACCTCGATCACTCCGGGAAACTCGTGAATGACGTTTTCAAGCTCGACGCAATAAACCTTGAAGCCGCCGCGGTTGATCATGTCCTTGATCCGGTCGTGCACGCGCAGGTAACGCTTATCATCCACCGACCCGATATCGCCGCTGCGCCAGTATCCGGCGACGAACCCCTTCCGGGTTGCCTCCGGCTGGTCCCAATAGCCTGACGCATTGCCGGGGCTGCGGATCCACAACTCGCCGTTCTCGCCGGGCGGCACCTCGCGGCCCTCTTCGTCGAGCACGCGGATATCCACGCAGGGCAGAAGGGTGCCCACGCTGTCTAGATGTTCGTTCCGCCGCGAAGGTTCGGTCAGCGAGACGGCAGACGTCGTTTCCGTGCTGCCAAACCCGTTGAGCAATTGCAGGCTTGGCAACTTGGCGGCCAGTTTGGTGATCGTGACCTCGGCCATGGCGGCGCCGCCAAAATGGCCGACCCGCCAGGCGCCAAGATCGTGGCTCTCCAGATCGGGTTCCAGCAGCAGCAGATTGTACATCGCCGGCACGAGGATCGCGGCGGTGATCTTCTCGGCCTCCAGCACATCCAGCGCCGCCGCTGCCTTGAACGCACGCTCCAGCACCACCAGGCCGCCGACATTCATCATCACCGTCAGACCGGCCAGCAGGCCCGAGATATGCGTGATCGGGATCACGAGCAGCATCCGGTCCTGCTCGGTGTAGGCGAACCGGTCCCGATAATTGCGCGCGGTGTGCCAGAACCCGAGATGGGTCAGCACAGCCCCCTTCGGGCGCCCCGTAGTGCCGGAGGTATACATGATGCAGGCCGCATCCTCATCGCGTGCCGGCGAAGGTGCATCGCAGCGCGCGTCTCCGGCCAGGGCGTCGTGCGCAACGGCCCCCCGATCGGCAAGGACAGGTCTCTGAGCGGTATCTGAGCACTCCACCAGCAGACGCACGGCGGGAATGGCTGCGGCCGGCGGCACCCTGTCGGCGAGATCGCGTTCATGCACCAGCCCGACAGCGCCACATTGGGTCAGCATATAGGCCAGTTCGTCCGCCGTCTGCCGAATGCCCACCGGGACCGCCACAGCGCCAAGCCGCCAAAGGGCGAAGAGGGTGACAACAAACTCGGAGCGGTTGCCCAGAAACAGGACCACGCGATCCCCGGCGGAAATGCCGCGCGCGGCCAGTCCGGCGGCAATTAGCGCGACCCGGTCCGACAGTTCGGCATAGGTCATCGTCTGTCCGATGTCCTTCAGCGCCGGGCGCTCGCCGTGCGCCTCGGCCGTGGCTGCCAGCATCCGGTCCAGGTTTTCCGGGCAATCGTCATAGCATGGAACGATCCGGTCGCCATACAGCACGCGATTGCGGATCATTGCTCCGCCGCTCATGCCGACACGCCCCGCGGCTCGCGCATTCTCACGGCGCCGTCGATCCGCAGGACCGAGCCGTTCAGCATCTGGTTTTCCACGCAGGCCAGCACCAGATGTGCAAATTCATCGCCCCGGCCCATCCGGTTGGGGAAGGGCACATCCGCGACCAGCCGCTGGCGCGTGTGATCCGGAATGTCACCGATCATCCCCGTCTCAAAGGTGCCAGGTGCCAGAGCCACGACACGTATTCCATACCGGGCGAGTTCGCGCGCCAGGGGCAGGGTCATCGCCGCGACCCCCGCCTTGGAACTGCCATAGGCCGCCTGTGCCGAAAGCGCCTCATAGGCCGCGACCGAGGCGGTGTTGATGATCACGCCCCGATCCTCGCCGTCCAGCGCCACCTGTGGATTCCCCTTGGCAAGGCCGGCCGCGAACAGGCGCATCGTGTTGAAGGTGCCGGTCAGGTTCACGTCGATCACCCGGCGGAACCGATCCATCGCCCGGGGCGTTATCTGCCCTGTCTCACGGTCGATCTGGAAAACCCGCGCCGGTCCAAGGATGCCAGCGCAATTGACCAGGATCGTCGGGCAGCCCAACTCCTGTTCGACACGGGCAAAGGCAGTCTCCATCTGCGCGGCATCAACCACGTCGCCCTGAATCGCCATCGCCAGTTCAGGCAGGGCGGCAGGGTCGGTCCCGTCGCGCGGCGGCAGGTCGATCCCGACGACCCGCGCGCCGCGTTGTGTCAGGGCCTGCGCCACGGCGCGCCCCAACCCCGAGCCAGAGCCGGTGACGATCGCGATTTGTCCTTTCGGATCCATTCTGTTCCCCTGACCTAGAGGCGCGCGGGCATGCGCAGCCCGCCGTCCAGCCGGATGGTCTCTCCGTTGACCATCGGATTGCCGATCACAAAGCGGACGGCATCCGCGAATTCTTCGGCTGTCCCCGCGCGCCGGGGAAACGGCGGCAGGGCCGCAAAGACCACGTCACGGGATTTCTGCGGCAGACCTTCGGTCATCGGGGTTCGAAAGACACCTGGTGCGATGGCCGCAACGCGGATTCCCTGTTCGCCCAGTTCACGGGCCAGGGGAAGAACCATCCCGGCGACGCCGCCTTTGGACGCGGCATAGGCTGCCTGACCGACCTGACCGTCGAAGGCCGCAATGGACGAGGTAAGAACGATCGTTCCGGCCTCGGCGCCATCCGGCCCGGCGCGTCCGCGTCGGATCATCTGCGGCACGACGCAGCGGATGCAGTTCAGCGAACCCATCAGGTTGACGTCGAGAACGCGACGAAACTCCGCCAGGTCCATTGGCGCGCCGCGGCGCACGATGGACCCCGGCGTTGCGATCCCGGCGCAGCAGATCAGGATGGAAACGGGACCATAGGCCGCCTCGATCTCGTCGAAGCAAGCCTCGGCGGCGGCATCGTCGGAAACATCCAGCGCAAGCCCGTGCACCGCTTGTGCGGCCGCGGCGTCTGCGACCCGTCCGGCGTCGACATCCAGAATGACCACCGTCGCGCCGGCATCCCGAAGCATCCGCGCGGTGCCGAGCCCCAGCCCGGAAGCGCCCCCCGTGACCACCGCCACCCGGCCCGCAAGCCCGGCGGACATGCCTGTCCGGTCATTTCCCAAAGTCATCCCCCCGTGGCCGATCGGCCCGCTATTCGCTTGCGCAGACCCCTCCCGGCCTGTGACTGTTACTGGTGAGTAACAGCTGTTCCGGAACCTAGCCACAGAGCGTGAACCTGTCAACGCAACGTCGTATCGAAAGCCAAATGCGAAGGAAGGAATTGATTTTCCGAGGCTTCTTGGCGTTTACGTGTATCCGGGAGACGAGCTTTGCCGGCTTTTCCGCGCGCTGAGCCCAGATCAGGGGCGCGTGGGATGCTGCAATGGGGGAGAGGCATGGGCGATTCAGATACGAATTTCCGCGAGATGATCGCCGACGAATGGCGCGGCGCGCTGAACGATTCGGAGCGCAAACAGGAGATGCGGCGGCTGACTCTCGTCCGCGCTGCAGGGCGCGCCTTCGGCCGCAAGGGGTTTCACAAGACAACGCTGGACGAGATTGCAGCAGAACTGTCGGTGACCAAGCCGATGCTCTACCGCTATGTCAAAAGCAAACAGGAAATCCTGTACGAGTGCCACCAGATGGCAATCACCATGGCGGAAGAGGCTTACGAATCTGCCATGACGACCGGGCAAAGACCTCTGGAACGGATCGGCCTGTTTGCCGAGGACTATGTCGCCCGCATCACAAGCACGCTGGGTTCCTGCGTGGTTCTGACCGAATTCTTCTCGATGACGCATGAAGACACCATCCGCATCCAGACCCGGCGTGCCCGGCTGGACCGCCAACTGCGCAGTCTGGTTGCCGATGCGATAAAGCAGGGCGAGATTGCCCCCTGCGACCCCAAGATGGCGGTCTTCTTCTTCATGGGCGCCATCAACGGAATCAGCCGCTGGTTCATGGCGGATGGAACTTTGGAAGGCCCTGAAATCGCACGGATTTTTGCTGCACACATCACCGCCAGCCTGAACCCGATCGCGTTGCAATCCGCGGATCAGTAGCGCGACGCGTCTCCGATGAATGTGCGACTCCCCGAAGATCAGCCGCGTCGCACGGCCTCCTCGCCACTTCCGGCCGCCAGCACGCCGCGGGCCCGCAGGTCGGCTATGCGGGCGGCGGAATAGCCCAGGGCACTCAGGATGGCGTCGCCGTGCTCTCCCAACTCCGGCGCGGGGTGGCGGATATCGCAGCCATCCGGCGCCACCTTCACCGGAAATCCCAGCATCTGGACCGGCCCGTGCGCACCATGCGGCACTTCGAGCACCATGTCCCGGTGCCGCACCTGCGGATCCTCCAGCACCTCGGGCACCGTCATTACGGGCCCGGTCGGAACCCCGCCCTTGTTCAGTCGCTCGATCCATGTGGCCGAGCCTTCGGTCAGCAGGATCGGTTCGATCTCGGCGCGGATTGCCCGGCGGTCGGCCATCCGCTTTTCGTTGGTGTCAAAGCGCGGATCGGTCAGCAGATCCTCGCGGCCCAGCACCTTGAGAAGCCGGGCGTAGATCATGTCGTTGCTGGGGGCGATGGCGATGGGCGTATCGGCCGTCTGGAACAACCCGTAAGGCGCCACCAGTGGATGGTCGTTGCCGCTGCGTTCGGGCGGCTGGCCCGAGGCCAGCGTATCGCTGGCCATATAGCTCAGCAGGCTGATCAGGCTGTCGGTCAGCCCGACGTCGACGCTCTGAAACCGGCGGTTTTCGCGCGGACCCGCCAGTGTGGCCGCAACGCCGAGCGCCGCATAGAGACCGGCGACCAGATCGGAAATCGGCAGGCCGCTGCGCAGGGGTTCGTCGTCGCGGTTGCCGTTGACGCTCATGAATCCGCTCATCGCCTGGGCGATGAAGTCGAAGGACGGGCGCTGGGCATAGGGGCCATCCGCACCGAAGCCGCTGATGTGGCAGACCACCAGCCTCGGGTTGAGCGCCTCAAGCGCCTGGTCGGAAAAGCCCATGTCGGCAAGCACACCGGCGCGGAAATTCTCGACCAGAACGTCGGCATCGCGGACCAGATCGCTCAGCACTTCCAGACCCTCGGGGCTGCGCAGGTCCAGCGCCACGGATCGCTTGTTGCGATTATAGCTCGCGAAATACCAGCTCAGACCGTTCCGACCCTTGCCCTGGCGGCGCAGCGGATCGCCGGACGGGGTCTCGATCTTGATCACGTCCGCCCCGAAATCCGCCAGCAACTGGGTACAGAACGGGCCCGATATGATCCGGGTCAGGTCGATCACGCGGATGCCCTTCAGGCTCATGCCAATTCCTTCCTGCTTGGGTGGGCCTAGCCGGCCGCGCGTTTCATCTCGGCAAGGGCGGTGGTCGTGCCCACCGGACTTGCGCGCAGCAGATGCGCGGGCAACTTGCGGTCGAGCACGGTTTCGAACCAGTGCCCGGCTTCGATCAGCGCGCCAAGATCCAGCCCGGTGTCATGACCCTCCAGATGAAGGAAATGGACCAGATCCTCGGTCGAGACATTGCCCGTCGCGCCCGGTGCAAAGGGACAGCCCCCCACGCCGCCAAGGGCGCTTTCGTATCTGTCCACACCCTCGGCTATGCCGGTCAGCACATTGGCCAGCGACATGTCGCGGGTGTTGTGAAAATGCAGGACAAGTGTGGTGTCGGGCAGGGCGGAGCGCATCGCCCGAACCAGTTCGCGCACGCGCGAAGGCCATGCGGTGCCAATCGTGTCGCCCAGCTTGATTGTCTCGACGCCCATGTCCGTCATGCGCCGCGCAACCTCGACCACGCGCGTGACGGGCACGTCGCCCTCGAACGGGCAGCCGAAACTGGTTGCGATGGCGCCCACGGGCACGACGCCCTCTTGCCGGGCAAGGTCGATGACAGGTTTCAGCCGATTCAGCGCCTCCTGCGTGCTGGTGTTCGAATTGGCCTGCGAATGGCTCTCGCTGGCCGAAGCGAAACAGACCCACTCGTCCAGTCCAAGCGCGGCGGCGCGCTCGGCTCCGCGCAGGTTCGGCACCAGCGCCTCGACGATCAGGCCCGCGCGGTTGGGTAGACCTTTCACCACTTCCTCGGCATCGGCCAGCGCCGGCACCGCCCGAGGCGAAACGAAGGATGTGACCTCGAACCGCGTCATCCCCGACCGCGCAATACGGTCGATCAGTTCGATCTTCTGCGCCGTCGATACGGGATGGCTTTCATTCTGCAAACCGTCGCGCGAGGCGACCTCGGTGATTGTGACCTGCATGATCATCTCCTTGCGCAAAGGTGAGGGTGTGCCGCCCCGGTCCTCCGACGCCCGCCGCACTCTGTCCCGGTCAATGCATCACCTGCGGCAGGAAGGTGACGAGCGACGGGAAAAAGACGAGCAGGACCAGGGTCAGAAGGATCGGCACCATGAAGGGAAGAACCGAAATCACGACCTTTTCGAAGGGCATACCGGTCAGCTCCGTCAGCACGAACAGCACGTTCCCGAACGGCGGTGTGATGACGCCGATCGACAGGGTGATCACCATCAGAACGCCGAACCAGACCGGGTCGATGCCCAGCGACTGCACGGTCAGCATGAAGATCGGCGTGAAGATCAGAACCGCCTCGACCACGCTCATGAAGCAGCCGATGACCAGGAAGAACAGCAGGATCAAAAGCACCGCCTGGGTTTCGCCCAGGTTCATGTCCAGCAGCGCCATGGCCAGTTCCTGGGGAATCCGCAGGCGGACCAGCAGCCAGCCGTAGAAGGTCGCGATGGCAATGATGAACAGAATGACCGAGGTAAAGCGCACGGTGCGGCGCAGGGCATCGACAAATTCCAGCAATCGGACGTCGCGATAGATCACCGTTCCCAGCAGGAAGGCGTAAATGCAGGCGACCGCGCCGGCCTCGGTCGGCGTGAAGACGCCGGTCCAGATGCCGCCGATGATGATGAAGGGTGTCGTGAGCGGCGGGATGGCGCGCAGGAACAGGCGCAATACTTCGCTCCTTGGCACCCGGACGGTGCCCGGCAGGTCAAGCCAGTACGACGACAGGAAAACGGCAATCGACAGGCCGACGGCGATGATAAGTCCGGGAATGACCCCCGCCATGAACAGCGCGGCGATCGAAGTGCCCGACAGCCAGCCATAGACCACCAGCGCGACCGAGGGCGGGATCACCGGGCTGATGATCGACGTGGCGCCGGTGATGCCGACGGAAAACCGCTGCGGATACCCCCGCTCGCGCATCGCCTTCATCTCCAGCTGGCCGATTCCGGCGACGTCGGCGACGGCGGTGGCCGACATGCCCGCGAAGATAACGCTGGCCAGAACGTTGACATGCCCCAGACCACCGCGCAGAGGGCCGACCAGGGCGGTGGCAAAGTTGAAAATCCGCGCGTTGCTCGAGCCGGTATTCATCAGCGAGGCGGCCAGGATGAAGAAAGGCACCGCGATGATGGGGAAGTTGTTCAGCCCGCTCAGCATCTGCATGGCAAACAGCTCGGCCGGGATATGCGAAACCCCGCCCTGGGCGATCAGGACGACAAGGCACGTCAGACCGATTGAAATGGCAACCGGAACGCCAAAGGCGAACAGGAAGATCATCACACCCAGAAAGATCAGGAGGTAGTCCATTCGCTCTTCGTTTCCGTGTTGCTTAGAACCGCCTGTCCGTTCCGGACAAGCTGGAGCAGGTAGGCGATGCTGAAGGCGATCATGGCAACGGTGCCGACCAGCAGCGCGAGGTAAAGCCAGGTAAAGCTGATGCCGAGCGCAGTCGTGTGGTTGTTCGCGCTGGCGAACATCATGAAATAGGCGCCCTTGGCGATCACCGCGAAAAGCACAAGCGACGCAATTTCGATCACGATGCACAGGCCCACACGTGCCCGCAGCGGGATCCGGCGCAGTATGATGTCGATCGCAATATGCCGGCGCAGTCCCCAGGCTCCGGCCGCTCCCATCATGACGCTCCAGGCCAGAAGGGCGGCGGCGACTTCTTCCGCCCATGGCACCGAGAGCTTCAGCATCTCGCGCGCCACGACCGAATAGAAGACCGAGAGCACGAGGCCCAGCATCAGGACCATGCCCGCACCCTCGAAAACGCCCGCCCCCAGTTCAACCAGGGACGGGCGCCGATGTTCGCGCTTGGGCGTCATTTCGATGAGGCCGCGATGCTTGCCTTGATGTCATCCGCCACGGTGGGTGCCATGCCGGACATCGCCCGCTCGATGGCCGGTGCGGCCTTTTCGCGGAAGGGCGCCTGATCGACGTCGATGAACTCCATGCCCTTCTCGATCAGCGCGTCGCGATAGAAGGAGTCCTTTTCGGTCTCGACCTGTGTGCCATACTGCCGGGCTTCGGCCACCGCCTCCGAGATCGCGGTGCGCTGTTCGTCGGTCAGCCCATCCCACCATTGCGCCGAGGCGACCCAGTGCCAGGGGAACGACAGGTGCGAGGTTGTGATGATGAATTTCTGCACCTCCCACATCTGGCGGGTATAGGGCGATGCGAGGCTGTTCTCGTGCGCCTGCACCTGCCCGGTCCTCATCGCAAGGTAGATGTCCGAAGAAGGGATCACCACGGCCTGGATGCCCAGTTGTTCCCAGACGTCGATCCACACCGGGATCTTCGGCATCCGCATCGGCAGGCCCTCCAGATCGTCCGGGGTATGGATCGCCTTGTTCGATGTCATGTGCCGGAAGGCGCGCTTTTGCGGTCCGAGATAGACGAGATTGCCGCGTTCTCGGGCCAGCTCCTGCATCTTCTTACCGGATTCGGTGTCCATGATGTAATGTTCCACCGACTCCCAGTTGGGCAGGACGAAGGGCACGGAAACTGCGTTATACTCGGCGGCATACTGACCCATGAAGGCCCCGCCGGTGAGAGCCATCTGGGTCTGGCCGATATTCAGCAGTTCCAGCACCTCGGCTTCGCTGCCAAGCTGGCTGTTGAGGTAGATGTTGACCTCGAAATCGTCGCCCAGCTTGTCCTTGATCAGTTCCTGGAACTTGACCAGAGCGGCTTCTTCCGAACCGCCGGTGCCCATCGTGTTGTGAATTTCGATCGTTCCGGCCAATGCCGGCGCAATTCCGAATCCGATCGTTGCGGCAACGGCAAAGGCCGCACCCTGAACTAGTCGCGTGAACGCCATCCGCTGGCTCCTCCCCTTCATTTCCCTCGCCCAGACTCCGGGGCAGCCGACATGAGCATGCCCGGTGTTCTGGTCCGATGAGCGATAGGCAAACGACCCGCAGAGAGACCGGCAAAGGGGTCTCTTCACCGCAAGCCATTGAAACCTAACGCCTCGCTCCTCCACCACCGCATCGCGCAGGGCAGAGGCGGCAGCGTCTGACAGGCTAGTGGGCGGGGTTTCGGGCAACAAGTGCTGAATCCGGGCGGCTGTGTGCCGGAAATCGCAACACGGCAGGATCAGGCGAAGGAAGATACCGCTGCGGCACGGTCCAGCAGGAACGCGCGGAACAGCGCGGCGGTCTTCGACAGGGTAACATCCGTCCGCTGAATCAGGCTGATCTCGCGCTCGGCCCAGGTCTCCAGGATCGGGACCGCCACGATGGGCATGGCGCGCTCGTAGGGGCGCACGAACTGTTCGGGCAGGATCGCTATCCCATGCCCATTTGCCACCAGGATGCGCGCCACTTCGTTCGTGTTCGCCATATAGCGATAGGTGAACTCGCTGCTGCCCAAGACCGATACCCGCCGGATCAGCCGCGTCATCGAACTGCCCTCGATCACCCCGATGCTGGGATAGGACGACATGTCGGCAAGCGTCGCACCCGGCTGGCTCGCAAGGTCATGTCCCTGCGGGACCGCCAGGACCAGCCTGTCGGTGCAATAGCGCGTGCAGTCGATCTCCGTCGGCAGACGGAAGGTGCGCGAGATCAGTCCAAGCTCGGTCTGTTTGCTGACGACAGAGGCCACCACCTTCGGACTGATCTGTTCGAACAATTCGATTCCGATATGCGGATAGAGATCCGTGAATGCCTTCAGGTCCTGGGCCAATCCGTTGACGAATGCCGATCCGTTTGCGCTCAGCAGCAGGCTTCCGGCTTCGCCGCTGCTCAGGCGGTTGAGCTCGGCATGGGCGCCGCCGATCGCCGCGAAGATGTCGCGCGCCTTGGAGGCCATGACATGTCCCGCCTCGGAAACCTCGACACCGCGAGAATGCCGGATGAAAAACGGTTGTCCGAAATTGCTCTCGAGTTCTGCCAGCCGGCGGCTGATGGCCGAGGGCGACAGGTTCAGGCTTTCCGAGGCCGATCGGATACTGCCGGTGTCGATCACCGTCAAAAAGATGCGCAGGGTCGCCAGGTCGAACCGGGCGAGGGGGAAATCTGTCGGTTCCCTGTTCACGGCGCGCGCTCCCCTTCAGCCGGCTCACCCAGGCCGATGCGGCCGGCCCCGATTGCCTGCCGTTTCCACATGCGACCGGTCATAGCCGGAATGCGGGGGTCCGGACAACTGCAGGCGAGGCCGAACATCTGTGCGCTATCCAGGACGTCGCGGTTGTGACAAGAGGTGCAGCGAGCCGGGGCCAACGGATCCGGGCGCAAAAGTCGGAAGCAGGGTCGGACACGTGGGAAGCACTCGGGCATCGGAGGGCATAGGGCGCAATATCACCCTCTTGGTGCTTGCCGAGATTGGCGCGATGTCGCTCTGGTTCGTCTCGGCCGCCATCCTGCCGGAACTGACGAAGGAAATGGCGCTGGCGCCCTGGCGGGCAGGCCTGCTGTCGACGGCGGTACAAATCGGTTTTGTGCTCGGCGCCCTGGCGCTGGCGATCCACGGCACCTCCGACCGCTTCGACCCGCGCCGCGTCTTTGCGGTCAGCGCTCTTGTCGCCGCACTCTCGACCACTGCGCTGGTCGCGCTGCCACCGGGCAGTTTCGGCCAGATTGCGGCGAGGTCGCTCACGGGCTTCTGCCTCGCCGGCGCCTATCCGGTCGGCATGAAGATCGCCGTCGGCTGGACGGTGCGGAGGCGAGGCCTGATCGTTGGCATCCTCGTCGGCGCGCTGACGCTCGGCTCGGCCGCGCCACACGGTCTGGCGCTGCTGGGCGGGGCCGACTGGCGGATCACCGTGTTTCTCGCCTCGGGGCTTGCCACCGTGGGAGCGGGGCTGGTTCTGCTGATGAAGCTCGGCCCGCACCATGCCACCGCGCCAGCACGCTTCGATCCCGCGGCGCTGACGCTCGCCTGGCGCAGCCGCCCGGTGCGTCTCGCCTACGCCGGCTATCTCTGCCACATGTGGGAGCTCTACGCCTTCTGGGCCTGGATTGCGCTCGCCCTGAGGGCCTCTTTCCAGCTCGCGGGCCTGGCCGAAGCGGCCCAAACCGCGCGCCTGGTGGCCTTTGCGGCCATCGCGCTGGGCGGGCTGTTCTGCGTTCCTGCCGGCGCTCTGGCCGACCGGATCGGCAAGGCCCGGGTTGCCGGCGCTACCATGGCGATCAGCGGAACGCTGGCTCTGGCCACGGCGGTCAGCTTCGGCGGCGCGCCTTGGCTGACTGCGCTGCTGGCGATCCTCTGGGGCATCTTCGTGATCCCCGACAGCGCGCAGTTCTCGGCGCTCGTCGCTGACGCCGCGCCGCCTGACAGGGCTGGCAGCCTGATGACCTTCCAGACCGCGCTCGGCTTCCTGCTCACGGCAGTCACCATCCAGACCGCGCCGATCCTGGCCGGTGCCTTCGGGTGGCCCGTGGTACTGGCCGCCTTCGGCATCGGCCCGCTGATCGGGGTCGAGGCGATGCGGCGTCTCGACCATCTGCGCCGTGCTTCTCTGCTTCGCTGAAATCGAACGGAATAACCGGCGCGTTCAAGGCGTCGTCATCGGCCGGGATGATCCGCCGAGGCGCGACACTCAATAGACCGCTTCGAGTTTCGAAGTCATTTCCGGATGAAGGCGCACCTCCTCCACGCTCGCCCGCAGATCGCGCAGATAGTCCTCGCAGGCCTGTCCGTCATGCAGCATCGACAGCATCGCATGCATCCCGCGCGGCGCCTTGGTCAGGCCCGGCAGCCAGCCGCGCTCGACCATGCGGTCAGCCACCGCAAGGATGTTGAGGCTCTTCGATCCGAAGTTGATGATCGAGACATCGGGCTGCGCCCAAAGCTCCAGCCCTTCGATGGCCTCAATCCCCGCGCAATAGCGGTCAACCATCGCGGCAAGGCGGCGGGCGGCGTCGCGATACCCTTCCTCGCCCAGATAGTTCAGAACGGCCCAGGCGCCTGCGACCGCACCACCCGGACGGGTGCCCGCGAGGGTCGCCGTGGAAAACGACCCGCTGGGCCAGGCATCAGCCTTGAAGGTCGCACGGTCGAGATCGGCCTTGTCGCGATAGAAAACGGTCGAGGCCGGTTTCGGGCAGAACCCGAATTTGTGCAGATCGGCCGAAAGCGAACGCACCCCAGGGAAATGGAAATCGAAATCCGGCGTCGGCCTGCCGTTGCGCGTGAAGAAGGGCGCGATCCAGCCGCCCACGCAGGCGTCGACATGCAGCCATATCCCTTCGGCCAGCGCCAGGTCGCTCAACTCGCCGATCGGGTCGATGACGCCATGGGGAAAGCAGGGGGCCGAGCCGACCAGCAGGATCGTGCGCTCGTCGATCAGTTCTGCCATAGCTTCAACGTCGACGCGGCGATCCTCGCGCAGCGGTGCGCGGCGCATCTCGAGATCCATCCCATTCGCCGCCTTGTCAAAGGCCGGGTGCACGGTGATCGGCACAACGATATTCAGTGCGGTGCCCCGATCCGCGCCGGTGCGCGCCCGGTAGGCATCCCGCGCCGCCTTGACCGCGATGAAGATGCTCTCGCTGCCGCCTGACGTGAAAGCGGCGCCGGCGCCAGCGGGCGCACGAAACAGGTCGAGCCCGAAATCCAGAACATCCTTCTCCATCGAGCCGATGCCATGGAAGGCCCGCAGGCGGCCCAGCGCATTCTCGCTGAAGCACTCAAAAAACGCATCGCGGCCGACTTCATAGGTCTTCTGGTCGTTGCGGAACACGAACACCGGCGACCGTCCGTCCTTCCAGGCCACGTCCTTGGCGGATCGCGCACGTATCTCGGCCTGAAGCTCGCTCCAGCTGCGGCCGGTGGCAGGGAAGTGTCGGCGAGTGTCGGTCATTTTTCTTGTTCCTTGATTATCTGTTGTCGGAAGGCGCGGTGTGTCACTCGCCGGTTTCGAAATGGGCGATGATCCGGCGCGTTCCGTCCACCAGGTCGCGGGTGATGACCGCGCGGGCCTGCACCGGGTCCTGCGCCCGCAGCGCGGCGATCACTGCCTTGTGGTTTTCATAGCCCGCAAGCGACCTGCGATAGTTGTGCGACAGCCGGTTGCGCGTCGGCCCGGCCCTCAGCCAGAGCCGGTCAATAATACCCATCAGCGTGGGCTGATCGGACGCCCGGTAGAGCGTCAGGTGAAACTCTGAATCCAGCAACAGCGCATCGCGGAAGCGCTCTTCCCCTATCGCGGCGGCGAGGGCTTCGTTGACCTTCTCCAGTTGCTGAATCTGCGCCTTCTCGATCCGCGGCGCCGCGGCCTCGGCCGCCAGCGGTTCCAGCGCGATCCGGATCTTGGCGATCTCGCGATATTCGGCCAGCGTCAGCGTCGCGGCGGAAAAGGTCCGGTTCAGCGCCACATCCAGCGCGCCTTCGTTTGCCAGCCTTACCATGGCCTCGCGGGCCGGTGTCAGGCTCACCCCCAGGTCCTTGCAGATCCGCCGCGCGGTTATCTTTTCGCCGGGATCCCACATGCCCACCAGCAGACCGTGCCGCAGCCGGTCATAGACCTGCTCGGTCAGCGTCGACCCGCGTTCGATGGTCGGCAGGTCCGAGACCGGGGCCGCAGCTTGCAGCATCTGTTCCAGGTGCACGGCCATCTTTACTCTCCTTCCGTCAGCTTCAGCGCTTGTGTTGGCGCGCGCTGACAAACCGTTTTTCGATCCATCGCCCATACCACGATATGCCGCCGCACATGACCGCATAGATGAGCCCGGCAAACACATAGGCCTCGACATAGAAACCGATCCAGTCCGGGTCGGCGAGGGTCGCCTTGGTGGTCCCGAGCAAATCCATCATCGCGACGATCACCACCAGCGATGTCCCTTTCAGGGCGCTGATGATCATGTTCACGATGGCCGGCAGAACGATCACGAAAGCCTGGGGCAGCACGACCTTGCCCATCATCGGCGCATAGCGCATCCCCAGTGATCGGCAGGCCTCGTACTGACCGCGCGGGACAGACTGCAAGCCGCCCCGCAGCACTTCGGCCATGTAGGCGGCGAAGAAGATCACGATCCCGGTCAGGGCACGGCCGATACCGCCCGGCGTCAGCCCCTCGGGCAGGATCACCGGCATCACGATCGATGCCATGAACAGTACGCTGATCAGTGGCACGCCCCGGATCGCCTCGATATAGATCGTCGCTGCAATCCGGAAGACCGGCAGTTTCGAGAACCGCGCCAGCGCCACCGGAACCGACAGCACAAGGCCGAACCCGGTGCCGAAGACGGTCAGCAGGATGGTCAGCGGCAGCCCGCCCCAGTCGTTGCTATCGACCGGCGTCAGGCCCAGCACTCCGCCCGCCATCAGCAGGAAGTAGGCGGCCAGACCGACGGCCCAGGCCAGCGCCAGGCGCCGCCCCCAGAAGGTGGGCGTCAGCGAGGCGATGACCAGCGCGACCAGAAGCGCAGTGGCCAGCAGGGCCCGCCATTGCTCCTCGAGCGGAAACCGCCCGAAGATGATCAGCCGAAACTTGTCGCGGATGAAGGCCCAGCAAGCGCCGCTGCCCTGCGGGCAGGCGCTGCCGTTCTCTCCGGTCCAGACGGCGTCGATCAGGCCCCATTCCACCACGGGCTTCAGGATCGCCGCAAAGGCCAGCAGCGCCAGCAGGTTCAGAACTGCCGCCAGCGGCGAACGGAACAGGTTGCGCAGCGGAGCGATGACGGCGCTGGACATCACCTTTGCTCCAGCTGGACGCGCGCATTCACCAGATTGAGCAGCGCGGATATGATCAGGCTTAGGGTCAGATAGATGATCATGATCAGCGCGATGCATTCGATCGACCGGTTGGTCTCTGCCAGGGTGATATTGGCCACGCGCACCACCTCCGGATAGCCGATCGCCACGGCGAGCGAGCTTTCCTTGGTCAGGCTCAGATAGGAATTCGTCATCGGCGGCGTGATGATGCGCAGCGTCTGGGGAATGATGATCAGCCGCATGATCTTGCGCCGGTGAAGCCCCAGCGCATAGCCCGCCTCGGTCTGTCCGGCCGGAATGCCCTGAATGCCGGCGCGGATGATCTCGGCGTTGAAGGCTGCGGTGTAAAGCGTCAGCCCGATCAGCATCGCGGTAAACTCGGGCGACAGCGCCCAGCCGCCGCGGAAATTGAACCCCGCCAGCGCGGGCGTCTCGATGTCCAGCGGCGCCCCGAAGGCGAGGAAGACCACCGCGGGCGGCACCAGGATCAGCGCCATCTGCCAGAGCCCCGGGAAATCAACATACCTCCGCCGCGCGATCTTGCGCAGGATGACTGTCAGCACAGCCCCCGCCAACAGCGCCAGCCCGACCCAGGCATAGGCCGGATCGTAGCGTACCGCCGGAACAAAGAGACCGCGATTGGTCAGATAGACGCCCTCGACCGGTGACAGAGCCTGTTTGACCACGGGCAGGCCGCGCAGCAGGAAGGTGTGCCAGAAGATCAGCTGCAGCAGCAGCGGGATGTTGCGGAACACCTCGATATAGACCCGGCAGAACCGTGCCATCAAAACGCTGGGCGACAGTTGCCCCAGCGCAATGACAAGGCCAAGGAGGGTCGACAGCACGATGCCGCAGACCGCCACCTTGATCGTGTTCAGAAGCCCCACCAGGAAGGCGCGGAAATAGGTGTCGCCCGCCTTGTAGGGGATCAGGCTCTCGCCCAGTTCGAAACTGGCCCTCTCCCAGAGAAAGCCGAACCCGGACTGGGCGCTCTCGCGGCCCTCGATTCCGGATGCGACCTGCATCATGCCCCAGACCACGGCCGCAACCAGCGCGACGAAGGCGATCTGCGCCTGCACGTCACGCTGCCGCAACCTGGCCGAAAGGCGCATCCGAAGGGATGCGCCCCGGAAAAGGGCCGGTGTCTTCATTGCCAGCCGGGGGCCGTCATGGCACCGCCGTCACGCAGCAGTGCGTTCAGACCACGCGGCACCTTCAGCGGGCTGTTGGCCCCAAGGTTGTTGTCGTAGAACTCGCCATAGTTCCCTACGGCCTTGATGACATTCACCATCCAGTCGTTGCTCACGCCCATGTCCTGGCCGATGGTGCCTTCCACGCCCAGCAGGCGCTGCACCCGCGGATCGGTCGAATTGGCGACCATCTCGTCGACATTCGCCTTGGTCACGCCCAGCTCCTCGGCGGTCACCATGCCGAAATGCATCCACTGCAACAACTTGTAGAAGCGGGGCGAGCCTTCGCGGATCATCGGCGCCTCGTAGGACTTGGCGATCACGTCCTCGAAGATGACATGGTCGTCCGGGTTTTCCGCCTTCTGACGGCGGATCGCCAGATAGGGCGGCTCCATCGTCACCGCATCGCAGCGGTTGTCGAAATACATGGCGAACATCTGGTCGCTGTTCTCGGCGGCGACCGGCGTAAAGCTCATCTTGTTGGAGGTGAAATAGTCGGCCAGGTAGCGCTCGGTTACCGTACCTGCCAAAACGCAGATCGTGGCGCCGTCCATCTGGTCGTAGTCTGTGGCACTGGTCGACTTGTGGACCATCAGGCCCTGACCGGTCATCATGTTCGGACCGATATAGCTGAACCCAAGCGTCGTATCGCGCGAGATCGTGGCGGTGACGCTGCGCGACAGGATGTCGACCTCCCCCGATGCCAGCACCGGGAATTTCTGCGCACCGGTCACGGCAGTGAATTTCACCTTGTCCGGCGTTCCGAAAATGGCAGCCGATGCGGCCTTGCAGAAGTCGACGTCAAAGCCGCTCCACTTGCCCTGGTCATCGAGAAACCCGATGCCGGCCATATAGTCCATCGTGCCGCAGGTCAGCTCTCCCCGTGCCTTGATCTCATCCAGAAGGTCCGCTGCCATCGCTCCGCTGGCGCACAGGCCAACCACCGCGGCGACGGTCGAAAATAGACGCAGTCTCATTGTCAGTTCCTCTCTGCTGCGTGGCCGATGTTCTTGGTGGACGCCCCGGCCACCGGGACATGTGAATGGTCAAATTTGTGATATGTGAGATGTGATATATCACAAAGTCAACGATTCGATCCCCTGATCACTAGCTCTGCCAAGGCGGAGCAGGGGGCACAGGGCAGGATCAGTGATATGACGGTGAAGGAATATACAGGAAGTTCAGTGCGGCCTCGGCCTGCCCAGCCCCCAATCAGACTGATGCACCCGCTTGGAACGCTTGCGCTTCACAGGTCGGCGAGTTTTAAGCGCAACCGCCAAAGCAGCGACACAGCATAACGGCCACCCATCCTGTGCCGCCCGGATCGTGCACTCGTCAGGTCCGAGGCATGGGCCGCAGCCCGTCGATGAAGATGTCCAGCAGCCTCAGGATCTGCTCGCGCCATCCCGGACCCGGCGCGCGGGCATAACAAAGCGCATACATCGTCTGCATCAGGTCTTCTGCCGTCACGCCGTCGCGGACACGGCCTTCGGCGGCGGCGCGTGCAAGCAGACGGTTGATCGTCTTCGAAAGGCGCTCAGACAGTTGGGCATAGGTCTGTTTCGATTCGTCGGTCATCACCACAGAGAGGGCACCCAGCATGCCTCGCTTGGTTTCAACCAGCGCCACGTTAGAATGCAGCCAACGGCGCACGGCGTTCAAGGGATCGGCGTCGGCCTCCATCGCTTCCGCCGACTGCACGAGCGTTTCAAGGTCGTGGCTGAACACCGCGTGAAACAGAGCCTCGCGGGTCGGAAAGTGACGGTACAGCGTACCGATCCCCACGCCAGCCTGCCGCGCCACCGCCTCCAGGCTGGCATTCGGCCCGCCCTTTCCCAGAACCTCCCGTGCTGCACTGATCAGCAGTTCGCGGTTCTTCAGGGCGTCGGCCCGTGGTTTTCGCATACGCGGTTCGGCCAAGAGTTATTCTTCCTCTTGAAAAACGGAGGCATCCTCCGTATAAATGTATCTGTCGGGCGCGGAACGCTTTCGAACCGATCATACGGACTTATCCCACCGGGCGCGAGAGCCCGCTATTCACACCATCACACATGAAGGGGGGACATATGTCACTCTCCATTCGCTTGACGATCAATGGCGCGCCGCGTGACATCGAGCTGAACGATGCTCGCGTGACCCTTCTCGACCTGCTGCGCGAACGCCTGGCGATGCCCGGCACCAAGAAGGGCTGCGACCGTGGACAATGCGGCGCCTGCACGGTTCTGCTGAACGGGCGGCGCGTCAATTCCTGCCTGACGCTGGCCGCAACGCTGGACGGTGCCGAAGTCATGACCATCGAGGGGCTGGCCGACGGAGACCGGTTGCACCCCGTGCAGGCCGCCTTCATCGACCATGACGGTTTCCAGTGTGGCTATTGCACGCCGGGCCAGATCATGAGCGCGGTCGGGCTCATCTCCGAGGGGCGCGCGGGCGACGACCCCGACCGCATCCGTGAAGGGATGAGCGGCAATATCTGCCGCTGTGCCGCCTATCACGGGATCACACTGGCCGTGCAGGACGCGACCCGGCGCATGGCCGAGACCGACAGGGAGACCGCGGCATGAAACCCTTCGATTTCGTCCAGCCGGCCACCATCGATCAGGCCTTCGAGGTCTGGACCCCCGGCTCCGATTGGCTCGCCGGCGGCACGAATTTGGTCGACCTGATGAAAACCGGCGCCCGCTTGCCGGACAAGCTCATCGACATCACCCGCTTGCCGGGCCTGAGCGCGATCGAGACTTTACCCGACGGCGCAACCCGCATCGGCGCACTGGTACGCAATGCCGATCTTGCCGACGATCTCGCTTTTGTCCGCCGCTTTCCGATGGTGGCCGAGGCGCTGCTTTCCGGGGCCTCGGGCCAGTTGCGCAACGTGGCCACCGTGGCCGGAAACCTGATGCAAAGCACCCGCTGCGCCTGGTTTCAGGATCCGAACGCCGCCTGCAACCGCCGCGCCGCCGGGACCGGCTGCGATGCGCAGGGCAGCGCCGAGGACAACCTGGCCCTGCTCGGCTGGAGCGAGGGCTGCATCGCCACCAACCCTTCCGACTTCTGCGTTCCGCTCGTCGCTTTGGATGCGGTGGTAGAGGTCCGGGGCCGGAACGGCGAGCGCGACATTCCTCTCGCCGCGTTCCATCGACTTCCCGGCGACGCACCCCATCGCGAAACCGCGCTGGAGCCCGGCGATCTGATCCTCGCGGTGCGGCTGCCCGCCAGCGCCACCGCCTTCGCTGCCAACGCCCGCTACCTGAAGGTGCGCGACCGGACGTCCTTCGCCTTCGCCACGGCCTCCGCCTCCGCCGCGCTCACCTTCGACGGCCCTCGCATCGCCGAGGCGCGGCTTGCGGTGGGCGCCGTCGCGGCCAGACCCTGGCGCGTCGCCGAGGCCGAGGCGCTCCTGAATGGCCAGGCTCCCGACCCCGATCTCTTCGACCGCGCGGCCGCGGCGGCCTTGGCCGGTGCCCGCCCCTCCGCGCGCAACGCCTGGAAGATCGACCTCGCCCGCCGCACGGCCGTGCGGGCCCTGACCCTCGCTGCGGCCGGCACCCCCGCGCGGCTCCCCGCCTTTCCCGCCTCCGTCTTCGGCGGCCCTGACCGAGAACCCGCTCATGTCTGACACCCACGCCCGAACCATCCGCTTCGGCTCCAGCTCCGGCCAGCCGGTCTCGCGCCGCGACGGCATCGCCAAGGTCACCGGCGCCGCCACCTTTGCCGCCGACAACGCGCCGCCCGGCCTGCTCCATGCCGTCATCCTGCCCGCCACCATTGCCCGCGGCCGCGTGACCGCCCTCGACGTCGCGGCCGCTTCTGCCCATCCCGGCGTGGCCCAGGTGATGACCCCGCAGAACCGTCCGCCGCTCCAGGGCGATCCTTCGGAGAAGCCAACCATGTTCTCCTTCCGCATCGAGGTGCTGCAGGACGACACCGTCCGCTATGCCGGCCAGCCCATCGCCCTCGTCCTGGGCGAAACGCTCGAGGCCGCAACCGAAGGCGCGCGCCTGTTGAACCCGCGCTACGCCATGGACCCGCCGCGCACCGCGCTGGGCGACGCGCCTCCCGAGGCCATTGCACCCACCGGCTTCGGTACCCCTGCCGATACCACTCATGGCGATATCGAGGCCGGTCATGCCGCGGCCCGCCAGGCGATCGACGTGATCTACGAAACCCCCGCCCAGTATCACAACGCGATGGAAACCCACGCCGTCGTCGCCGCCTGGGACGGCGACTGCCTGACGCTGGACATGCCCAGTCAGGCCCTGAACCTGTCCTGCGCCGGATACGCCTATTTCTTCGGCATCCCGGCCGAGAACGTGACGGTCCGCAGCCCCTATCTGGGCGGTGGCTTTGGGTCCAAGGCCATCCCCACCGGACCGCAGGTGCTGGCGATCCTCGCCGCCCGACACACCGGACGCCCGGTCAAGCTGATGCTGACGCGCCAGCAGATGTTCGGCCCCGTCGGCCATCGCGGCGCCACACGGCAGCGCTTGCGGCTGGGCATCGACGAGGCCGGCGCACTGACGGTGATCGACCATGAAGGCCTCGCGGAAACCTCGACCTTCGACGACTTTCTCGAAGGTGCCGCCAATGCCGCGCACGGGCTCTATGCCGCCCCCGCGATCCGGTCGTCCCACAAGGCCGTGCGGCTGGACATCGGCACGCCCGGACCAATGCGCGCCCCGGGCGAGGCCTCGGGTTCTGCCGTGCTCGAATGTGCGATGGACGAACTGGCCTTCGCCGCCGGGATCGACCCGCTCGACTTCCGGCTCAGGAACTATGCCGAAACAGAACCCGGCACCGGGCGGCCCTTCTCGTCCAAGGCGCTGCGCGAATGCTATGCCAAAGGGGCCGAGCGTTTTGGCTGGGCCGGCCGTCCGCAGCAGCCGCGCCAGATGCGCGACAGCAATGGCCTGCTGACCGGCTGGGGGATGGGCACCGCGCTCTTCCCCTGCCCGATGTTCGGGGCCGAGGCGCGCGCCACATTGCGCCCGGACGGCACCGCGCTGGTCGAAACCTCTGCCGCCGACATGGGGCAGGGGTCGTGGACCTCGCTCGCCCAGATCGCCGCCGACAGCCTGGGCCTGCCGCTCGACAAGGTGGAATTTCACGCCGGGCATTCGGCGCTGCCCGACGGTGGGGTGGCGGGCGGCTCGGGCCACACGGCCACGGCCGGGAGCGCGCTGCACGGCGCCGGTCTCGACGTGATCCGGCAACTGGGCGAGATCGCCGCCGCCGATCCGGCCTCGCCGCTGCACGGCGCGGGCAATGCCACCCTTGTCGCACGGGACGGGTGGCTTCATGTCGATGGCGACAACAGCCGAAGGGACAGCTTCGCGGATATCCTTGCGCGCAACGGCGGAAACCCGTTGTCGGGCAAGGGCAACGGTTTTCGTTCGCCGGAAGACGCGGCCCGCCACGCGATGATGTCACACGGGGCGGTCTTTGCCGAGGTCAAGGTCGACCCCGATCTGGGTCAGGTGCGGGTCAGCCGGCTGGTCGGCGCCTTCGCGGCGGGGCGGATCATCAATCCGAAGCTGGCGGAAAGCCAGCTGATGGGAGGAATGATCTGGGGAATCTCCTTTGCCCTGCACGAGGCCGCGCGCCATGACCGGAAAACAGGGCGCATCCTGAACGCCGATTTCGCCGGTTACCATGTGCCGGTGAATGCCGATGTGAGCGGGCTTGATGTCCTGATGATCCACGAGGACGATCCGCATGTGAACGTGCTTGGCGTCAAGGGGGTGGGCGAGATCGGCATTGTCGGCACGGTCGGCGCTGTGGCCAACGCAATATGGCACGCCACAGGACAACGTGTCCGGCACTTCCCGATACGTATTGAGGACCTTTTGGCGGCCTGACGCGCCGTCCCGGACCGCAGCGGCTCAGGCCGCTCGGTTTCTGGCTCACGCTTTGGCAATCACCTGACACGATACGCCTTTCGCCCCTTGGACCTCGCTTCGCACTCCCGTATTCGGGCTGGGCAGGAAAGGGAAATTTGATGCGCAAGGTGTTATCGTGTCTGGCGGCGTGGCTTATGACGATAACGGCCGGCCCGCTTGCGGCGCAGGGCCGCGTGGTCTGCACCCTCGCCGTGGAAGTCGGATCATCAGCGCCCCTGATCCGCGACGGAACCTGCGACGAGCGGATCTCGGCGGCCTCGACCTTCAAGATCGCCATCAGCCTCATGGGGTTCGACAGCGGGATTTTCACCGCACCCGACGCCCCGGAATGGCCTTTCGAGGAAGGCTATGCCGACTGGAACCCGAAATGGCGCCAAGCCACCACGCCGGCAACCTGGATGCGCGACTCGGTCGTTTGGTATTCGCAGCAGGCCACGATGCGGCTGGGTGCCGAGCGTTTCGCGGCCTATGTGCGCGGATTTGACTATGGCAATCGGGATGTGTCGGGCGATTCCGGCAAGAACAATGGGCTGACGCACGCGTGGCTCAGCTCTTCGCTCCAGATTTCTCCGGTCGAACAGGTCGCATTCCTGACCCGCATGATCGAAGGGCAGTTACCTGTTTCGCCCGATGCGGTGGCGCAGACGCGGACGCTGATGTCGCTCGGCCGGCAACCGGGCGGCTGGGAGGTCTATGGCAAGACCGGCACCGGTCTTCCGTTTGGCCCGGACGGTGCCCTGCTGCGCGGCCAGCCCTTCGGCTGGTATGTCGGCTGGGCGGAACGGGACGATAGAATCGTCGTCTTCGCGCGGCTGATGCGCTTCGATTCACGCCCGAAGGTCTCTGCGGGTTTTCAGGCCCGTGACAGCCTGCTCGCGGATCTGTTCGGCGCGGGTGTCGGGTTGAACTGATCGGAAAGAGGCGCCCTGCCGGGGAACAGAATCCGAAAGCGGATCGTTCACTGGCGTCATCCCCATGGGTTTCAAGGAACGTCTTAAGGGTATGTTAGCGGTATCGGTATAAGTTTCAATAACTTGACCCCCCGTCCTAGCTGGGACGCTCCCTCTTGCCTCCCTTCCGGATCAGGTTCACAAATCCCTATGCTCACCTTCCGCGCCATATCCGAGGATCAGCCGGGCCCTAAATGGGCCGCCCTGTTCCGCGACTACTGGCCGGCCTACGCCCGCTGGTGGTCGCGCGAGGGCCTCTCGAACCGCCCGACCTATCACGAATGCCATCGCGCGCTGGCGCACCACATGCCCGAGCTGTCCCCCCTCTATGAAGCCCTCTGCGATCTCGTCGGCGGCGGCGACCTCGAGTCCCGCTTTCTGAGCTTCTACTGCCCGCCGGCCTACCTTTCGGGATGTTCCCAGGCCATCTGGCCGGGCAAGGAACCGCTGCTGGTGCGCAACTACGATTACGATCCCTCCGCCTTCGACGGGATCGTTCTGAAGACCGACTGGCAGGGCAGGGGCGTGATCGGCACCACCGACGGCCTCTTCGGTCTGGTGGACGGCATGAACGACGCGGGCCTCGCCGTCTCGCTGACCTTTGGCGGCCGGCGCGAGACAGGGCAGGGTTTCGGCGTGCCGCTGATCCTGCGCTATATCCTCCAGACCTGCACCACGACGGCAGAGGCCGGCGCAGCCCTCTCCCGCATTCCCTGCCACATGAGCTATAACGTCACCGTGGTGGATGCGCGCCGGCACTTCCTGACCGCCTACCTCGCGCCTGACCGACCCGCGGTGCTGACCAAGACGCCCGTGGCCACCAATCATCAGGAAAGGGTCGAGTGGTCCTCGCACGCCCGGCTGACGGCCACGGTGGAACGGGAACGCTATCTCCTCCAGCGTCTGACCCTGCATCCCGAAACGCAGGAAAAGTTCATCCGCACCTTCCTGCGCCCGCCCCTCTATTCCACGGCGTTTGCCGCGGGCTTCGGCACGATCTTCACAGCGGCCTATCGCCCGCGACAGGGCATCGCGGAATGGCACTGGCCCGGTCAGGTCTGGACGAAAGGGTTCGATGCCTTCACCGAGGACAGCGTCACGCTGACCTTTCCCGGTTCGGTTCCACTCTCGGCCTTTTAGCCGGGCTCCCGCATGTCGATCTGCGCCCAGGCCAGCTGATCGGCCACGTTGAACAGTGCCGCCTGACTCACCGTGCCTTCGATCTCGAACCGCGGCCCGACCGGAACGGCATAAAGACCAAGCCGTCGCAACCACCGTGACCACACGGCCGGAACGATTCCGATCACATGACGCGCGCCTTCGCCCGTGGCTGTCAGGATCATGTTCTGCATCAGCAGAAACTGTACCACACTGCGCCGCTGCGCGGCGACGTGATCGGTGATGAAGAGCCGGGACGCCTCCCAGATCTGGTCCTCGACCGGTGCCGGAAAGAACAGCACATCCGAAGGGATGCTTTCAAGAAGTCCATGCTGCGCGTCCCGCAACATATACGTGTAGGTTCCGCACCGGGCCGTCGTCGGAACCAGACGGATCCCTGCCAGAACCTCGCCGAATTCGTGGATGATCACCCAGCGACACAAGGGTGTATCGTATTGGTCGAATTCCATCCCATCGACATTTGGAAGGCTCCAGTGCAGCCGATCAATGAATACATCCTTGCGGGCCTTCAGATACCGCACCAGAAGCTCACCGTATGTATGCATGTTGGTGAAGGACAATGTGCTGGCGCGCGCGCCGCCCATTGCCTGTACAAACTGGCGGCGATCCACTTTCATCAGGCCTGGCAAAGCCGCTTTGGTTTCTGCAGCCGCACGCACTTGGTCGGCGTCGCCAGCAGGCGCCAAATCAGGAAATGCCGACCAAGCTGGTTCGGCCGGGACTGTGCTCCGGGAATGCTTCATTGACTGCCTCAAAGCATTTTTAAGGCGAAGCTAGCTATATTTTTGACAAATAGTCCACACAATCTCGCCACAATTTCAAAGCTGTTCCCGGTTTGCACCGCTCAGGACACATGTATCGCTACGTCAACCCGGGAAGGCGGCGCCTTGCTGACATCAGCAGGACGATGTTGGCGAGTTGTTTGGCCGGCATGCAATCTTTGCGCGAATCACCCTTGGCGGTTCGGGGCCGGCGAAATGTGCGGGTCAGGCAGCGCGCGCCTGATCCCAGATCTTTAGATCGATGAAGAAGGTCGTCCCGACACCCAACTCGCTGACGTAGTCGATCTGTCCGTCGTGCTGTTCGATGATCTTCTTGGAGATGTTCATCCCGAGCCCGGTGCCACCAAAGGCGCGCTGGTCGGTGGAATCCACCTGGGTGAACTTGCCGAATACCTTTTCGCGACTGTTTTCGGGAATGCCGACGCCCTGGTCTGAAACTTGAATACGAATCTTGTCGCCGATGCGTTCAAAGCCGACCGTCACCTTTCCGCCGGCATGCGAGAACTTGAGAGCGTTCGAGATCATATTGGACATGACCTGCATCAGGCGGCGTTCGTCCCCGCGAACGGGTGCCCCGTCCTTGCCATCGATATCGGCCAACAGGGTGATGTCCATCTTGTCGGCAAAGCCCTTGTTGGCCTCGACGGCTTCATCGATCAGGTCTTTCACGTCGATGGCCTTGAAGCGATACGAGATCTCGCCAGCCTCGATTTTCTGAAGGTCGAGAATGTCATTGATCAGGTCGCCCAGACGTTCCGCATTCCTGCCTGCGATACGCAGCACCGACTGAAACTGCTCCGGCACAGGCCCAAGTATGCCCGTGTTGATCAGGTCGAGTGATCCCTTGATCGAGGTGAGCGGCGTGCGCAATTCATGGCTGACGACCGAGACGAACTGGGACTTGGCGCGATAGGCCACCTTCGTTCGTTCGTGCTCTTCGCGAAGCACTTCCATCTGACGCAGGTTTTTTCGGTAGTTCTTGAGAAACACGAAAGAACAGTCGACGATGAAGTACATCGAGAACAGCACCGTAAAGAAGTGCAGCCAGTGGTCCGAACTCATCGGCGGGGATTCCCGCAGGATGTCCAGAAGGGCGATGAAGAGGAAGCTGGCCCCGTAGATCGCAAGGCGCACGGCCAGGGCGCTGACGATCTGGTGGTTGTTCATTGCGGCGAAGATGGCCGCTGACAGCAGGAAGAAAAGAGGGGTGAAGTGGCCTCCGGTCGGTTCCTGCAAGGCGATCATGATCGCAAAAAGGCAAATCGCGCACGAACTGAGGATCGTGGCGGCAATGATCCAGCCGCGAAAGCTGCGGGCCCTCGCGTCGTCTATACGTTGATGCTGATCGACCCGACGCGAAATGGCAAAGTCGATGACCTCGGTCAGCAGGACGGCGCCATAACACGCCATCGACTTGATTGGGTCGAAATAGAACATCGTCAGGACGGTTGCCGCAAAGAAGATTGCCTGGCGCTGCCAGACAAGGTTCTTTGACCCGTTATAATAGTCGCGGATCTGCTGCTCAGACGCTCCAACCGGCTCCTCGGAGACTTCTCCTTCGTTCAGCGTCTCGTCTACCGTCTTGATCATCGGGGCCACCGCTCAGATTTCCAATTCTTCAACTATTGCCTGAATCGGGAGGGAATAGGCACGAGGCGTGTCATATTTGAGGCAATTTCTACAAGTTGGTCGCTGCTGAAGCCGCAGACAGATCGGTTTGCCAAACGCAACAGGCCGGACCCATAAGGGCCCGGCCTGCTGTTCTCGAATTCGCTAAAACATCAGTCGTTGCGCAGCGATGGATCTTCTCGGAACAGGTCCCGCAGGACAGTTTCGTAGGCGCGTTTCTTCACGGTCTCGGATTCGACCGCTCCGCCAGGTCCGGACGCACGCCGTTTCATCGGTTCGGCCACATGCGCCATCTGATCGCGCAGTTCTACGTTCTCGATGGCACGGCTGATCGACATCAGTGAGCCTGATTTCGACAGCGAGCGCAGCGACACGCTGTCGCCCACGATCACCTGCGCCTCTGTGCGCGACTGGCGTTGCGTTTGCAGGGTGAGCAGAAGACGATTGAAGGCCTCTTCCTCCGGCGCGTCCTGGGCGGCGTTGCGTCCATGCTTGACCGTCAGGAAGACACCGTCGCCGCGATACGAGATGATATCGCCAGTCTTTTTGGTGGCCTTTGCGAGGCTCAGCGCAACGTCGCGCAAGAGCAGCTGAAATTCGTCTGCCGATAGGGCCTTGTGCAGTCGTTTGGCATCCACCAGCTTCACGGCGGTGGCGTGTGTGCTGAACAGGCGGCCCTGCGACAACTGCATGATGTAGTTGTCGAACTCGGCATATCGCAACACGCGGTCGATGCCGTCGATTGAAATCGGCTCATCCAAAGGGAATTTCGCTTTGGGGTCGGTGTTCTGGCTTTGCAGAGCATTGCTTTCGGCAATCCGGCGTTCCTGAACGAGACGCTGCGCCGCGGACATGCGGCTGCGCAGTTCCAGGAAGTCGAATGGCTTGGTGACATAATCCGTGGCGCCCGCAACAAAGGCGAGATCGACGTATTCCCGGTCGGACATCGCGGTCAGCATCAGAATGGGCGTATGCTTGTACTCGGGGAGTTTGCGGATTTCCTTCGCCAGCATGATCCCGTTCATGCCGGGCATCTGGATGTCCAGCAGGAAGCAGTCGAAAGGCTTTTCCTGTCTTGCGAGCAGCTTGAGCGTGTTGGCTGCGGAATCGGAGATCGAAATATCGAAATGCAATGCCGAAAGAGCGGTCTTCAAGAGTTGCAGAATGTTCAGGTCGTCGTCTACGGCGAGGACCCTGAGATCCTCCTGAAGGCGAGCTCGCCGGGTCAGCTTTTCTTGAAAAGAGCTGCCGATGTTGTTCTCAGCGTTCACCGATTTACTCCCATTGCCACAAACTGTCGATGGTTACGGATACTTAGGAATTTGGCCCAAAAAGTGGCAAATTGGCGGTACCCGGGGGGTTTTTCAGTGCATTTTCCGATCATTAATGACCTGATTTGTGTCAGAAGACACCCGTCATACAGGATTTTGACCCCGGTCCTCCGCTTGCGACAGCCTTGGTGTTTCCGTCTTCCCGCCAATGGATCGGCAGGGCCGGGATTCGGTGACAAAGCGTAAACTGGTGGGATTAGGCCCGCAGAAGAGGGGGTGAGCATTGCCATAATTTCTCCATGTTCCAGCGTTTTGGCTGCTGGAACGGTGTAGGTTGCGCCTTTCTGTCGTCGCAAGGCACGGCGCCCCGTTGCTGAAAAAATGTTAAGACATTGTATATTAATAATAAAATATGATCCAGTGTTTGGCCTATCGATTGGCCCGTTTCAAACAACTTCTTAACACAATTCGCTGCCAATCTGCTCGTGCCCGCGCGTGCAGGAAGTGGTCGCACAGCGTGGGTGCGTCTTTACTGGTTCAGATGGAAAGTTGCCGGCCTTGTTCGATAACAGCATTCTCGAAGAGGAGCGCCAGCAGGATGAACTGCCCGTCGGCGCTACCCTTCTGCTCGGCCAGTACCGGATCGAGCGCTACCTTGTACGTGGTGGCTTTGGCATCACGTATCTGGCCCATGATTCCCTCGACCGGCAATACGTCATAAAGGAATGCTTCCCCGGCGCACTTTGTGGCCGGTCGGCAGGCAAGGTTTATCCGCTGTCGTCCGAATGGGCCAATCAGTTCGCTTCCGTCCTCAAGCACTTTCTGAGCGAGGCCCGCCGCGTGGCGCGGCTTAGCCATCCCAACATCGTGCAGGTGCATCAGGTCTTCGAGGAAAACAATACGGCCTACATGGCGATGGCCTATGTGGACGGCGAAGACATGCTGAGCATATCGGACAACGAGCCTGAGAGGCTGACGCCGGACGTGCTCGGGTCCACCCTGCGGGATGCATTGAACGCGATCGATTACCTTCACGGAATCGGCATCCTGCATCGAGACATTTCTCCGGATAACCTCATGCTTGGGGCCGAGAACCATCTGACCCTGATCGACTTTGGCGCCGCTCGGGAGCAACTGGGGCGCGATAACCGGGCCCTTTCTGTATTATTGGCGGTCAAAGACGGCTATTCTCCACATGAATTCTATCTCAAGGATGTGGAACAGACGCCGGCGTCCGATCTCTATTCCTTGGGCGCGACGTTCTATCATTTCGTCACCGGTGCCGCCCCGCCCAACAGCCAGGACAGGGTTGCGGCCCTTGCTGCCGGCAGGCCTGACCCATACGTCCGGTTGATGGATGGCGATTGGGATCATGACGTGAACTTCCTGCTCGCGATCGACAGGGCATTGGAGGTCCTTCCTCAGGATCGGATTGGCACAGCGCGAGAATGGCTCGATCTGCTGGACGCGCCGCCTTGTGCCCGCCCCGAGCGCCCCACGCCTGCCGTCGACGGTGATCTGTCTGTTACTATTTCGCGTTTGGTCGAAACCACTAACCGGGAGGTCCAGCAAGGGATGCCCGGTTATGCCAAGAAGTTGGCCGACCAACGTCTGAAGAACCGGCGGCAGCGGGCGACGGATTATGGACAACAGGAAAAACCTGCTCAGCAGGTCGATATTTTCGGCAACCCCGTCGAAAATGTCGAAGCCTGGATGCGCGAACAGGATCGTGCGGTGCGCGGGCAGGCCAAGGCCGTGCGACGCGACGATAACGGTCGGGCTGAGCCCGCGAACAAGAAGGACACTGCTGGCGCAGAACGCCCAGTCTCACGCTCGACCATCGGAAGGTTCCTTGCGGCCTGCCTGCCCGGCCGCCGCGAATCCGATGCGTCGGCGCTCCAGAACTGAAGGAGAGGGACATGAAATTCATTCGTGACATCATTTCCGAAAAGCGCGCGCTGGCGCTCGGCCGCGGGGCTGAATCGCCCCGCGCATCGGCGCCTGAGTCGCCGCCGTTACCACAGGATGTTATCTCTGCCCCCCGTACGCCGATAACGTCGCCCGGCCCCAGGCCCACCTACCAGTTGCCGCTCACGTCGCTGGTGGACGATGACGCAGACATCCTCAACGTTCTGAACCCGATGGACGACGACGAAGCTGAAGGCAGCGCCTCCGCAATCGCGGCGGACGACTTCGAGTTCGGCTACGACATCCCCCCGCGCCACGGCAAACCGGCAATCGATGCGCCGGCGGACGAAGAAGACGAATCGGAGCTTCCGGTCGGGCAGCCGGAGCTGGACGTGCTGTCCGAGCCCGAGGACGACGAAGGTGCTGTAAATCCAGAAGGCGAGGGCGATCTCACCTTGCGCGCAGGCATCGGCGCCGCAATCGCCGCCGCCAGGACGGAAATGTCTGACAAGCCGGAGCGGGACTTTGAGCATGCGGCTCTTCGTGCAGAGGTATTCGAAGACGACGACGATATGGCCAACGACGACCTTGATCTGGCCGATCCGGATGAAGATGACTTTGACGATCTGAGCGTCGCGGCTGACGACGTCGAACCGCTGGAAGCGCCCAGCGTGTCTCGAAAAGGCCTGTTCTCTGCTATTGCCGCGGCCGAGATGGCGACGCCCGAAGATGATGACCCGGCGATGGCGGCAGGGCTATGGACAGGTGCGGTGCCGCAGGCCCGTTCCGACCGTGATGTGAATCCGCGCGAAGCGATCCGCGACCCTTCGCCGCCGCGCGCGGTCATGCCTCCTGCCGCCCCATATCGCCCGGCCATGTCACAGGCACCCCGACCGCCTATGCCCGCGCAAGCCGTTTCCGCACCTGCCCCGACAGGTCGATCCGCATCGGAAGATGCCGTCGACGTGCCCGCACCGGCCTTTGGACGAGGCAATCGTCGCGCCGGCCGGGTGAAAACGCGACTGCTCGGCTTCAACGGCGGTCAGACGCAGGTAGACCCGTTCGCAGCCGCTGCTCCGGCGCAGTCGGACGCGAACGAACAGGATTCCACGGCACCGGCTCCTGTCATGTTCCCCGTTGGTTGGCTAGTCGTGGTGGCCGGGCCAGGCACGGGCGCCTCGTTTCCGTTGCCGGCTGGCGTGGCGCAGATCGGACGGGGCGTGGGGCAGGCGATCCGGCTCGACCTCGGTGATACCTCTATCTCGCGCGAAAACCATGCCGCCATCGCATATGACAGTGAGCAGCGGAAATATTACCTCGGCCACGGTGGCAAGGCCAATCTGGTGCGCCTGAACAATCGCCCTGTCCTCAGCACAGAGGAAATCTTCACCGGCAACACCATCCGGATCGGCGAGACCACGCTGCGCTTCGTCGCGCTGTGTGGTGAGGCGTTCGACTGGTCACAGGTTTAGGACGCACGATGCACTCCCAGGCACAGATCAGATACGACGCCGCTTCGGCCTTGCATCAGGGCCGGCGCGAGTTTCAGGAGGATGCCGTGGTCACCGACTTCCCCGTCGGCGCGGGCATGGGGTTTGCGGTGCTGGCCGATGGCATGGGCGGACACGCCGCGGGCGACATCGCGTCGAAAATCGTCGCCACCGAAGTCTTCAGTGAACTGAAGATGCGGACGGGCGATCCCAATCTGCTCGAAACGGAAATCTCGTCCGTGCTGTTCGACGCAATTCACAGCGCCAATGACTGCATCCGCTTCCATGCTGAAACGCATCCCGACACACACGGAATGGGAACGACCCTCGTGGCGCCCGTGCTCATGGGCGCGAATCTCTATTGGATCTCGGTCGGGGATTCTCCCCTTTATCTGATGCGCCAGGGCGAACTGGTGCGGCTCAATCAGGACCATTCGATGGGTCCGCAGATCGAATATCTGGTCAATTCCGGCGCCATGAGCTGGGAGGCGGCGATGAACCATCCCGACCGCAACAGCCTGACCTCGGTACTGATCGGCGACGAGATCCCGCAGATCGATTGCCCGGCGATTCCGGTCCGGCTGCGCGCCGGCGACATCGTGCTGGCGGCCAGCGACGGGTTGCAGTTTCTCGCGGACGAAGAGATTGCCGAGGCGCTGCAGGCCAGCGCCGAATTGCCCTGCACTGAAATCGTCGGGGCGCTCCTGCGATGCCTGTCCGATCTCGATGACCCGGATCAGGACAACATAAGTATCTGTGTGATCAAGGTGGAATCCGACGATTGCGTGGCGCAGATCGGCACCGCGGGTACGCAGGTCTACGAAATCTTGCCGGCGCCGCCACGTAAACGGCAGTCCACGACATTCGTCGCAACCGCCTCGACCGCCAACGCGCGCGGCGGCAAGGGCATCACGTATCGCGTTTCCATGGAGCAATCTGCGTGAGCCTGGCAAATTCCATCGAACCCGTCGTCGACCGCCTGCAGACCGCGCTTGAACGGCAGTTGTTCCCCACCGAATGGCACCAGTGGGGCGCCCGTCTGCTCGATCACCTCAGGAAACCGGTTCAGGTGGCCATTGTCGGGCTACCGGGAAGCGGAAAGTCGTCTCTTATCAACATGATGTTTCCGCAGGTCTCCGTCACCGCCCTGGCGGGTATTCCGGTGGTTGAGATCGCGCACGGGCCCAAGGCGCGGACGTCTTTCGAACTGGAAGACGGTCAGTATCTGCGGCGTGGTGGTGTGCCCACCCCGCAGGATGTGCCGGCTGGGGCGGTGCGGGCGCGAATCGAGTTGCCGCACGAAGACCTGTTGCGCCAGAACTATATCGAAGTGTCCTTGAACGCGGGCTTCGGTCATCAGGTTTCGATGGTAAACTGGGTCGCGCAATGGGCGGACGTGGTTCTGTGGTGCAGCGAGGAATTCGATAGCTCCGAGCAAAAGCTTTGGTCCGGTGTGCCGGAGGAGGTAAAGGATCATGCCTTTCTGGTCCTGACGATGGCCGACCGCCAGATGATGCGTGGCCTGCTGAAGGAACGCATCGCCGCGCTTGGGCCTTTGGTGGAAGAAGAGTTTCTGGGCCTTTATCCCGTCGCAACGATTCAGGCGATCACAGCCCGCACCGCCGGGCCACAGGTCAACACGGCGCTTTGGCGGTCCAGCGGGGGCAAAGAGCTGTTTGACGGCGTGATGCGCCAGGTCGACAACGGGCGCACTGCGGACATGGATCAGGCGCAGATGCTTCTGAAAAAGTTCGCTCCGCAATTGGAATCTTCCTTCGTCAAGACCTACGCCGAAGCAGCGAATTCAGGCGATCTCCGAGGGCCATCCAAACCGGACCAGGTCGTGTCCAAAAACGATGGCGAGCAGGTTTTCGACAAGGCCATTTCTCTGTTGCAGGCGCAGGCAAATGACATCGTGGCTGGTTTGGCGGGCTCTTCCGGCCCCAAGCCGACCGATGTCCTCCAACGGTGCGTCGCGACGGCGAACCAGTTGGCCGAGCTGTTCCAGGCCGCGGGTGGCACCGATGGGTTCACGCGCAGTGTGCAGTCTGACACTCAGGAGGGCGCCGAGATGATGCTGCTCTTCCAGCTGGAAAAGAACGAAGACGCCGCTGTCGATGCCGTGACGCTGCTTCTGCAATTGAAAAAGGAAATCGGAGAGAAGACCGCGGCAGACCTGGGTCAGTAACGTGTACAGTGGCAACAGACAGCCCAACTTTGACCATATTTTTCGCCGAGTTTCGAGCGCGGCGACGGAAAGGTTTGGGCCTGCCGGAGGAACGTCCCAGACCAGGCAAAAATCAGTACGGAAGGCAAGACGTCATGACCATCGACGCTGACAAGGAGACCGCCACGCAGCTTCGGGCACCGGTTATGCCCTGCAATCTGGGCGCTGGTCTCGAGGGGATGGTCGAGTTTGCCGACCGGGTGGAGCATCTGGACAAGACACTCGAATCGCTCTGTTCCGTCACCGGCGAAAGCACTTCTCGTTCAGTTGAACGGCTGCGCAAATCTTTGGCCGAATACGAGCCGACAATCACAATCCTTGGCCAGGTGAAGTCGGGCAAGACATCCCTGGTGAATGCGATGGCCGGTTGGGCCGACCTTCTGCCCTCCGACGTGAATCCGTGGACATCGGTCGTTACCTCGCTACACCTCACGCCGGGCCGCAAACGCGCCGAGATTGGTGCTCGCTTCAAGTTCATGACCGAAAGGGAGTGGGACCGTCTTCTGACGAAGGGTGGCCGAATCGGCGAACTGGCGGGGCGAGCCGGTGCCGAAAGCGAGTTGGAAAAGATCCGCGAACAGATCGAATTAATGCGGGAAAAATCTCGCAAGCGGCTGGGCAAGAAGTTCGAGCTGTTGCTGGGTCAGGAGCATGAATACGGCTTTTTCGACAAGAACCTCGTCGAACGCTACATCTGCCTTGGCGACGAATTCGAGCTGGAAGGAGAGGCCGGAGGCTCGGAAGATCAGGGCCGTTTCGCTGACATAACTCGGTCGGCCGATCTGTACATGAATTGCCCCACGGTGCCTTTCCGGATGTGCCTGCGCGACACGCCCGGCGTTAATGACACCTTCATGATGCGCGAACAGGTGACCATACAGGCGATTCGTGAAAGCAGGATATGCGTTGTCGTCCTCTCCGCGCATCAGGCGCTCACCTCGGTCGACATGGGCCTCATTCGCCTGATTTCGAACCTGAAATCGCGTGACGTGCTGATCTTTGTAAACCGCATAGACGAGCTTGCCGATCCGCAGAACCAGATTCCCGAGATCGAAGAGAGTATTCGCCAGACGCTGATCGATCAGAACGGGCCCACGGGCGCGGCGATCATCTTTGGCAGCGCCTATTGGGCCAACAAGGTCCTTTCCGGCGGGATCGAAACGATGTCCGCAATGAGTTCGCATGCCCTGCTCGACTGGGCCGCCAATGCGTTGGCTGGATCCTCCCTTGGCGCGTCTGCCGCCGACATGGTTTGGGAGCTTTCTGGGCTGCCGAACCTGTTCCGCCATCTCAGCGAGCGGATTGTGGCGGATAGCGGCGAAGCGATCCTCAGCAAGATCGCAAACTCTGCGGTCACCATCGCGTCAAGCCAGAAGGTCGCCGAAAGCATCACGATAGAAGGGTCCGAGACATCGGAGGACCTGACGATGTACGATGTGCGGTCGCGCTTCGATCATCTGGCCGAGCGGCATCTGACCAAGTTGGAGGCCGACTTTGACGCATTGATCGCCGACTACCAGACACGGGCGGACCGAGCGCACTCTAACTTCATCGAGCGTGCGACCCACTCGCTCATCGAGCATCTTGAAACCTACGGCGAAGGCGAAGTCTGGGAATACAGCCCGACTGGGCTGCGTATGCTGTTGCGCTCGGCCTACAACGTCTTTGGTACAAGGGCGCATGCACTGGCGGTGAAGAGCTTTGAATCCGCGGTGACGGATCTGGCGGAACTCTACTACGCGGCGTTCGGGTCGGTGGTCGGGGGCATCCAGATCGGCCTGCCCATGGCGCCGGAGATTCCGTCGCCTGTCGCATTGGGGCAGACCATCGCTCTCGATTTTCGAGACGGGTGGTGGAAATCCTGGTGGCGCCGGACCCGAGGTTACAAGGCCTTCGCACTCAAGTTCCAGCGTCTGATCACGGCGGAAACCGAAGACTTCATGCATCAGTTGAAAGTCGTGCAAACTGCCGAAGTGAAAGAGGGTGCCTTGAGGGCGCTTACCGATTTCATGGATGAACAAAAGGACATCCTGCTGGAACTCGGCAGCCGCGCGGGCGCTGTTACGGATGTTCAGGAACTCTTCATCGACCGCAGCGAATTGGAGCGGCAGGGCGCGCTGCAGGATGCGCTCGAAACTCTGACACGTTACGCGGCATAAGGGAGAGTGGAAAGCATGAGCCAGGCGACCGGTCAGAAAAACGGCGAACTGCGCAAGCCGCGGCTTGCGCTGATGGGTGAGTTCAGCGCAGGAAAGAGCACCCTGTCCAACCTGTTGCTGGGTTGCGATCCGCTGCCCACACGCGTTACGGCAACGCGCCTGCCACCTGTCTGGATGTCTCACGGCGACGAAGCGGCCTTTGCCATTGGTCATGACGGCCAACAGGCACCCATCGAGCTTGCCGATATAGACCAGGTCGATCTCGCAGAAACGCGGCTGATCCGTGTTTTCCTTCGCTCGGAACTGCTGGAGCTCTGCGATCTGATCGATATGCCAGGCATCTCCGATCCGAACATGTCGCCGGAGGTTTGGCGTTCGGTTTTCGATTTGGCCGACAGCGTGATCTGGTGCACGCACGCGACCCAGGCATGGCGCCAATCCGAAGCCGCCACATGGGAAAACCTGCGTGCCCTGACCAGAGGCGACAACCTGCTCCTGATCACCCAATTCGACAAGCTGATCGCAGAGCGCGACCGCGCCCGGGTCCTCGCGCGCGTTCGAAAGGAAACGGACGGCCAGTTCAGCGCGGTCTATCCGGTCTCCCTGATGCGCGCATTGAAGGCGGGCGACGATGTGGAGGCTTGGGCCGCCAGCGGTGCGGCGGCCTTTACGAATCATCTGGTTGAATTGCTTCTCGCACAGGCACCCGAAGACGATGGCGGATTGGCGCGTCTCGATCTTCCGAGGGCGGATGACGTCAAGGCCGGCGACGCAATCGGCTCTTCCAATGCTGACGATGATCCCGACTCCGAGGCTGGGATGCAGTTTGATGCATTGCCGGATGCGGACAGAGTCATGCCCAAACGCGTGCAAGCGCGCGGCAATGGCCAGCGCACTGAAAGGCTGCCGAACCGACACGATGGCGCCTATGTCTGATCGCAACTTCAAGGAGACTGCCGTCACGCAAAGCGGCAGGTCGAGCACTACAGCAAAAGGGCCAGGTCCATGAGTATCGTAGACAAGCTGGATGCGTTGCGCGCTGCGGCCCCCGGCTGCAGCCTTGCTGCGTTTGGCGACCTGCACGCCCGCCTGGTGCTGCGCTCCAGTGCATCCCGCCACTGGCATCAGGAGCGGTTGGACGAGTTGTGTGCCCAGGCCGCACGCTGTTTTTCGGCTGCAGATGATCCTGCGCTCACCCATCACTTTGTGCCCGAAAAGGGGCGACTTGACGAAGCCATTCTCCTCGACCCCACGGATATTCGCCTGTTTCTTCGGTCCCCTCAGGACGAAGCGGACCTGATATGTGTCGTCGTCAACTCGGTGGAAGATTTCGAGCGGGTGGCCGGGCCGGCGCGTCAAACGGTTCAGAATCTCTGAGGCGGGCGGGATGAGAAAGGCAATGAAATTGCAGGCATCACGTGGAACGGCTGAGGGAGCACGTCTGGCTCACGTGATCGAGCGCTTCGCCGAGGAAAGCCCAGCACTCGCCCGGACGCGACGCGCGCGCGCTGGCGACGGCGAGAGCCTGATGGTCATGTTGTTGCGCGAAATCGACGAAACGGTTTTGCCTCGGCGGATCGTGTTGATTGCCGACGGGGTGGAGGTGGCGCAGATGGCCGTCTCCAACCGGCGTGTATCGGGGCTCAAAATCGTCGGTGAAAGGCCTACGACAGCACGACTCGAACCAGGAGATCCGGAGTCTGCTGCACGGCTCTACGCGCACCGCCTCCAGACGCTCTTCGAGCGGTCGGGCCGTATGCAATTGCGCGTGGATCGGAATATCGGTCCGATCGAGTCCGACAGCCTGTCCTGCTCCGCGCGCAATCTGGCCGCGTGCATCGGACTCAGCCTTGGCCCCTGCGGCGGTTCGGGGGATATCCGAGACTTTCTGCGGGGTATCGAGTCTTTTGCCTTGGCTTGGATGCTGCTTGTCAGTCGCACCGGCGAGGAACATCATCGCGGCCCGGACGATCTTGTGGCCGGGCTGCGTGCCTTCCGCACTTTGGAACAGAAGGCTGCATTGGCAAGCATCCGCGCGTCGCTGCCGGGCTGTCTGATGTTGCCCCTGCCGGATCAGCGGTTGCTCCTGAAAGCCACCGTCGGCATGGATCAGGCATTGGCTGTACTTCCGAAAGACGCGGCTGTGCCGGCCATGGACGCCTGGCGCAAGGTGTTTGGGGCTGCCCCCGGCTGATCGAGGCAATCCCCTCTTGCCAAGACAAGGGTGAATGCGGTTTGAAAGGCTTGACCGGTGAGGGGGCCAACTTGCAGACCGTAAAGAATTTCGACCGTATCGGAGAAGAAAATGCCTTTGCGGTTCTGGCGCGTGCCAACGCACTGGCGGCCAAAGGCGTCGACGTCATCAATCTCGGTATCGGCCAGCCCGACTTCCCGACGCCGCCGCATATCGTTGAGGCCGCAGTCAAGGCGCTGCGGGACGGCAGACATGGCTATACGGCTGCAACGGGCATTCCCGAACTGCGCGAGGCCGTGGCGGGGGACCTGCACCGCCGCTTTGCTGTCGAGGTGAATCCGGACAACGTCACCGTCGTTCCCGGCGGCAAAATCACGATGTTCGCCGCGATCCTGATGTTCGGCGAGCCGGGCGCCGAAATCCTGTACCCGGACCCTGGATTTCCCATATACCGCTCGATGATTGAATACACCGGCGCCACACCGGTGCCGGTGCCCATTCGCGAGGACAAGGGGTTCGCCGTTTCGGCTGACGAGACTTTGGCGCTGATCACGCCGAAGACGCGGCTGTTGATTCTCAATTCCCCGGCAAACCCCTGCGGCGGCGTGACCCCCAAAGCAGAGATCGACAAGCTGGTGGCGGGGCTGGAGAAACACCCGCACGTCGCTATCATGTCGGACGAGATCTACGACCAGCTGCTTTATGACGGGGAAGAGCATGTCACCCTGCTGGACTATCCCGCAATCCGGGACAGGCTCATTCTTTTGAATGGCTGGTCGAAGACCTATGCAATGACGGGCTGGCGGATGGGGTATTCTGTCTGGCCCGACGCGCTTTTGGACAAGATAAGGAAGTTGGCCGTCAATGCCTGGTCCTGCGTGAACACCCCATCGCAATACGCAGCAATTGCCGCGCTGACCGGCCCGCAGGATGCAGTGGCAGAGATGCGCGCGGCTTTCGACAAGCGGCGAAAAGTGGTCGTCGAGCTGTTGAATGAAATGCCCGGCGTCCGTTGCGTGGTGCCCAAAGGCGCCTTCTACGCTTTTCCCAACATTTCTGGCACGCGCTGGCAGTCCAAGAAACTTGCCGCCGACCTTCTGGAACAGACTGGCGTGGCAACGATCGGCGGCCCCGATTTCGGAACGCTGGGTGAGGGCTATATCCGCATCAGCTATGCGAACTCGGAAGAGAATATCCGCCGCGCCCTCGGGCGGATGCATGAATTCCTGTCGAAGTGATCACAACTCGTGACGCCAGGGCGGATTGGCCCCGGCCCGCGACACACTCACACCTGCAGCCGCAGCCGCGAAACTCAGGATTTCGCGGAGCGCATTTGGCGTAATGTTTTCCACGGCGTTACGAGACAGTAGCCCAGATTCCCAGGCCCCGACGATCATACCGGCAAGAAAGGTGTCGCCCGCGCCTACGGTATCCACCACCATGGTTGGCCTTGAAGCTACTTCTACATGCCACTTGTCGCGATGCATGGCGAGCGCGCCCTCACTGCCTCGCGTCAGAACCGCCAGCGCCGGCCCCAGAGCCAGCAGTGCGGTCAGCGCGTCCTCGGTTTCGGGCAACAGCCAATCGAGATCGTCCACCGATATCTTCACGATGTCGGCGACCTTCAGCATACCCATCAGTCGCGCCCGATAGGCCGCCTCATCCGTTACAAACCCGGACCGGATGTTCGGATCCATGACGATGCACCGGCGACCGGCCTCGCGACGGGCGAGCTGGGCGTAGGTATCGGCGGCGGGCGCATGGATCAGGCTGATCCCTCCGAAAACAAGGGTGTCGATGGATTGGGGCAGGTCTGGCAGGTCTTGCTCGGTCAACATGCGCCCGGCGCTGTTCTCGTCATGGAAGACATAACGCGCGTTCCCGTTGATCAGTTCGACAAACGCCAGCGTCGTGGGCCGGTCGCTACGGACGGCCAGCGAGATGTCGACCTTGCTCTCTTGCGCGGCGATCGCCAATTGCCGGCCAAACATGTCGTGGGAAAGACCGGTGAACAATCCGGCTGGAGCGCCCAGGCGCCCAATTGCTATAGCGACGTTGAGTGCGGCGCCACCGGCGTGCGGTATGAACGCTTCGAGGCCGTCGGGCAGTGAGGCCGGAATCATGTCGATCAAAGCTTCGCCGCAGCAGAGGATCATGGCTGTTTCTATCTCCGGTTCACCGCCTTCTCGCGTGCAAGTAGTTCTAATTCAAGCGAGCTCCCACAGCCCGGCTTGAAAAACCCGTTGCGCAGTCACAGGATCGCCTCGAGAAGCTAAGGACATACGACATGATCGCGAATGAAGCGCCGGTCATTGCCGACAGTTTGTGGTCGGCCACCGCAAATCCCGGACCTGACTGTCCGCCTCTGTTCGGCGAGGTCGAGGCCGACGTCGCGATCATCGGCGCCGGATATACCGGTCTGTCGGCTGCCCTGCACCTGGCCGAGGCTGGCCGACGCGTCGTTGTTCTCGAAGCGGAAAGCCCAGGCTGGGGCGCTTCCGGCCGGAATGGCGGTCAGGTGAACCCGGGCCTCAAGGAAGATCCGGACGCCATCGAGGCGCGTTACGGGGCCGAAATGGGCGGGCGGATGATCGCCGTGTCGGGCGGTGCCGGTAAGTCGGTGTTCGACCTGATCGACCGCCACGGCATTCAGTGTGACGCGGTGCGGTCGGGGTGGATACGCGCAGCGCATAACGATCGCGGGCTTGATGCGCTGAAAACGACTGCCGCTCAATGGCAGGCGCGAGGCGCACCAGTGCGCGTTCTGCAACGGGACGAAATTGCTCAGATGATCGGCACTGAATCCTATGTCGGTGGTCTGATCGACCCAAGAGGCGGGAACCTCCATCCGTTGAACTACGCGCTGGGCCTCGCGACGGCGGCACAGGCGGCCGGTGCGAATGTCCATGGTCAAAGCCGGGTGCGCAGCCTGTCGCCCGAACGTGGCAGTTATCGCGTTGCGACTGTCCGCGGTACTGTCAGGGCGCGCCGTGTTCTTGTCTGCACCAATGGTTATTCCGGCGAGCTGATACCGGACCTCGCGCGGTCTGTGGTGCCGGTGCGGTCGGTTCAGGTGGCAACGGCACCGCTTGGCGCCAACGTCCTGACCGCCATCTTGCCCGGCCGGCAAGCTCCGTCCGACACGCGGCGTCTGCTTCTCTACTATCGACTTGATGCAAAGGGACGATTCATCATGGGCGGCCGCGGGGCCTATGATGACGCCGGTACCCGGCGGCAATTCGAGGCGTTGCGTCATGCCAGCGAACGCATGTTTCCAGAACTCGGGCCGGTGAACTGGGTACACGCCTGGGGAGGCTTCGTGGCCGTCACGGTGGATCACTATCCGCACCTCAACAGGATTGATGAGGGAATTTTTGCCGGCCTGGGCTACAACGGCCGCGGTGTGGCAATGGCCACGGTCATGGGCCGTGTCATGGCGGACTGGGCGATGGGCAGACCCGAGTCTGAACTCGATTTTCCAGTGACGCCGCTGCGCCCGATCCCACTGCATCGATTGCGGCGCCTCGGGGTCAGCGCTGCCGTCGCGAAAAACCGGTTGCTGGACGGGTTGGGGCTCTGAACGGGGAGCGCGCTCAGGCGGTCCATAGACCGAAAACGATTGCCCAGGCAGTCATCAGGACGGCGGATACCAGGAAATAGATCCCGTTCCACCGGGTGCCGACTTCGAAGGCGCTGACGCCGGCAAATGACCCGATCAACAACGTTGTCGCGGTAAAGGGCGAGGTGATGCCGCTGAGGGCCCAGCCGCTGGTCAGTGCGACGACGATGGCGGTCGGGTTGACTCCGAGCTGGTCCGCCGACGGGATCAACGGCGCCAGAAGGGTGACGCAAAGGATCGGGTTCATGCCGATCTGTCCGGCGATGGGAACGATCCACACCAGCACGGCCAGAACCAGCCATCCCGGAAGTCCCGAAGCATCAAAGCCGGAGGCGGTGACAAGCGGCAGCAGCAGAGCCGCGCCAACCGTTCCGATGTATCCGGCCATCATCAGCAGGACGAGTTCCAGACGATATGCCGGCAGCTCTTCGGTCACGTAGTGACGGATGTGGCTAAGGGTGCCACGCAGCGAACGGGTCTGGAGAATGATCCAGCCCAGTGCGATCGCGGGCACGACTGGCATGACGACGCCCACCACGCGGATATCCGTTACGAAGTGTAGAACGGAAACAAGCCCGACGAGAATGACCAGCAGCAATCCGAGCGGCAGAAGCTGGCGCCAGGTGCCCTCCGGCTTGAACTCTGCCGGCGCACCACTTCGTCTTGGCTTGAACATCCGGTCGAGAGCCCAGCCGGCTGTTGTCAAAAGCGCCGAGCTGATCAATCCGGGCACGACCAGTTCGGACCAGGCCGTGCCCGGAATGACTGCAGTCGAAATGGCGACAGCGAAGGACATCGGAGACCAGGGAAGCGTCGATACGAACCCCCGCTGGATCGCGAGCAGCATCCGGCGGGTCCGGATGCGGCGGATTTCAAGGTCGGGCTCCGACTTGGCGCTGGCCGAGGCGAGCGTGCCGAGCAGCGCGATGGCACCGTAGTTCAGCAGGAGCGCGAACATTGTTCCGCCGGAAGACAGCGCAATATAGCGCCGGCCCGGCGGCTGGCTGGCCAGATAGCGGCCGGTAGCACGGATCGCGGGCGAGGTCTGCGCAACACTGCGTAGCGAAGACAGCGCGGTAAAGAAGCCGGCGATGAAGGCGGCCGTCCCAAGCCCGCGTTGCACGATGGCGAGCCAGTCGGGCACACGCAGGGCCAGCGCTGCAGTCAGGACAAGGGCGACGATGAGAAAGGCGGCGCGGCTGCCGTGCGCCTTGATTGCCAGTAGTGCAACGACGACCAGAACCGCCACGGCAGCGCCCGAACTGGCCCAGCCGGCAAGACCCCATTCATCGAGTATGACGACGCAGGTCAGCACGACCAACGCCGTTCCCAGTGTCCGGTTGAGGAATGCGCCGTCGATCATAGTCGGTCCATCACGCCAGTTTCCGTCGGCTCCCCGGAGGTCAATTGACCGCAATGGGGCCAGAGAGGCAAGGCGAGGAAACGGATGAGCTTCGCTTTACAGGCCCGCGATCGAACGGAAGTTCGGAACACATCGGTAAGCGGGCGGCGCGATCCAAGCGATGTTCGCGCAAACACAAACGCCTGGGCTGTTACAAAATCGTTACAAAACGCCTTGCTGCCCCGAAAGCGCAGGCGCAAGATGGCCTGCAGTCGTTCTGTTTTTGAAAGGCGTTATATCCTGCTCCTGTTGTTGCTCAAGCTCGCCGGCGTCACTGCATTGCTGATCTGGTCGGTTCGTCTGATCCGTACCGGTGTCGAACGCGCCTATTCGGTGCCCCTCCGGCGGATCATGCGGCGCGGTGGGGAAAACCGCGTGACTGCGGCATTCGCGGGGTTCGGCGCGGCACTGATGCTGCAAAGCTCCACAGTCGTCGCGATGCTGGCCGCGGGGTTCGCCGCTTCGGGAGTGCTGAGTGGGACGGCGGCGTTTTCGGTCCTGCTCGGGGCCGACGTCGGATCGGCCGCCGTTGCCGGGCTGCTGACCGCGCGGGCCGGATGGCTTGAACCGCTGCTCTTGCTGACCGGCGTCACGTTGTTCTTGCGCAGCCAGACGCGGCAATGGAAACAGACGGGACGTATTCTGGTTGGCGTCGGGCTGGTCTTCCTGTCGCTGGACCTGATCGGGCAGGCCACCGCCCCGTTGCGCGATAACGCGGGCGTGGGCGTGGTGATGCGCTACCTCGGCAGCGATCTGGCGACCGCCTTTCTTTTGGGGGCGATTTTCACTTGGGCGATCCACTCTTCCGTGGCCGCCGTGCTCTTGTTCGTCACCCTGAGTGCACAGGGGCTTATGAACGCCGAAGCGGCGGCCTCGTTGACCCTGGGCGCGAATTTCGGCGGCTCCATCATCGCCTTTTACCTGTCCTTCGGCAGCATCCCTGTGGCTCGCCGGGTGGTGCTGGGCAACCTCATGCTCCGTGGCGGCGGCGCGCTGATTGCATTGCTATGCCTCCTCGCCGGCATCCTGCCGCTCGACATGCTCGGATCAACCGTGTCCCGCCAGGTCATCGGGCTGCATTTGCTTTTCAATGCGACGGTCCTGGTCGTGGGTCTGCCGCTGGTTCCGTTGGTCTCACGGCTATGCCTCTGGATTATGCCCGATGCTACCCAGACCCACCCCCCGCGGGTGACGGCCCTGAACGAGGCCCTGCTCGACCGCCCCGAACAGGCGCTGACTGCCGCCGCGCGGGAGGTTCTGCGCATGGGCGAGGCAGTCGAGGCCATGCTGGCGCCTGCAATGGGTCTCTACACGACCTGGGACGATGCGGTGGCCGAAGCGATCCGCACCCGCGAGGCCGAAGTCAACACGACCAATTTCGACATCAAGCTTTACCTCGCGAAGGTCAAGCAGACGCGCGAACTGACGCCGGAACTGGCACAGCGGGCGACGGAACTGGCCCAGTTTGCGGTCAGTTTCGAAGCGGCGGGCGATCTTGTCGAAAAGAACCTTCTGGGAATGGCACGACGGATGCACCTCAGGCACCTCACGTTTTCAGCCGCGGGCGCGCAGGAGCTGGCCGATTTTCACGATCGAGTGCTGGCTTCGGTTCAGCTGGCGCTGAACGTGATGATGTCGAGTGATCTGGAGGCGGCGCGGCAACTGGCCGAGGAAAAGGACAAGGTGCGTGGGATCGAGCAACGCCTGCATGCCGCGCATCTCGAACGTCTGGGGCGCGGCGCGGCCGAAACCGTAGACACGTCGAACATCCACCAGGAAACCATTCGCGTGTTGAAGCAGATCAACAACGCCTTCGCAGTCGTGGGCCATCCGATCCTGGCCGAGACAGGCGAATTGCTGCCCAGCCGTCTCGCCGGCTTTGAGGACGCGAACTGACGCTAGTAATGCGGCGGCCGCTCGTCGCCCAGAATGATGCCTCCATCCGTTTCCCGCTGCGCTTCACGGTCGATCAGGAATTGCACCTGACGCAGCAGACGATTGATCTCGGTCTGCTGCTGCGTGACCACCTCGTTCAGGTCGTCGACAGTGCGCGTCAAATGGGCGATCTGTTCTTCAAGATGCTGCATCGGTCGACTCCTTTGTCACGGGAATAAAACTCAATTCGACGCATGAAAACCTGTTTTGCGCCGCAACGTCATTCGCGGGACGACTTGGCGGACTTGTGCGCTGGGCGCAAGCTGGTTCCAGGGAGGCAAAGCAATGACAGTGACAGTCGAAACTCATGCGCGCGTGTGCACGATAACTCTCGTACGGCCCGAAGCGCGCAATGCGGTGAACCCGGAAACGGCCCAGGCGCTATACGCTGCTTTTCGGGCATTTGAGGAAGACGATGACGCGGATTTGGCGGTGCTGACCGGCGCCGGAGATGCGTTCTGTTCCGGCTTCGATCTGAAATCGGCAGCCAGCGGTATGGCGTCAGAATGGATTGCTTCGGTCGACATTCCCGAGGACTGGTCCGATCCCGTGGCGCAACCCTTGCCCGGTCCGATGGGCCCGTCGCGCCTGATGCTGTCCAAGGTGGTCATTGCCGCAGTGGAAGGCCCGGCGGTGGCGGGTGGCATGGAACTGGCGGCATGGTGTGATTTGCGGGTGATGGCGCAGGGCGCGGTGACAGGGGTGTTCTGCCGCCGGTGGGGTGTGCCGCTGATCGATGGAGGCACAGTGCGCCTGCCGCGCATTATTGGGCAGGGCCGGGCGAATGACCTGATCCTGACCGGTCGCCCGGTCGACGCGGAGGAGGCTCTGGCTCTGGGGTTTGCCAGCCGGATTTGTGCGAAAGGAGAGGCGCTGGCCACAGCACAGGCGCTGGCGCAGGACCTGATCCGCTTTCCACAGGGCTGCTTGCGTGCCGATCACCTCTCGGCAAGGCTTTCGCCGGACGATCTCGCCGAAGCGCTGCGACGGGAATGGCGCTCGGTGAGCCTCTTCAGCGCGGAGGGCGCATCAGGGGCTGCGCGCTTTGCTGCCGGAAAGGGCCGGGGTGGCAGCCTGGACGATTTCTGAGCCCTACGCGGGCTCAGCCATCAGGGGCTCCCGCACCGGGTGATAGCATTCCACCCTGCCGCCATATTGGCGGGGCTGGACAGCGGGACGCACGCGCAGGCACTCTTCCGTTGCCTGCGTACAGCGCAGATGGAAGGCACATCCCTTCGGTGGCGAAAGCGGGCTTGGCGGTTCACCGGCGCTGGCTGTGCGCCGACGGCGCGGATTGGCGATATCCGGGATGGTTTCGAGCAACAGCCGTGTGTAAGGATGCTCAGGCGCTTTGAACAGCGCTTCTGTCTCGGCTTCTTCGACAATGCGCCCCAGATACATGACCGCGATCCGGTCAGCCATGTGCCGCACCACGCTCAGGTCGTGGCTGATGAACAGATAGGTCAGTCCGAACTCGTCCTGTAGGCGCCGCATCAGGTTCAGGATCTGCGCCTGCACCGAAACGTCCAGCGCCGAGGTCGGCTCGTCGCAGACCAGGAACTCGGGTTCCGAGGCCAGCGCCCGGGCGATCGATATCCGCTGCCGCTGTCCGCCGGAAAATTCATGCGGGAACTTCGACGCGTCATCCGGCGTCAGGCCCACGGTGCGCAGCAGCTCGGCGACACGCGCGTCGGTCTCGGCCCCGGTCGGGCGCAGTTTGCCCTCTCGGATCGGCTCGGCAACCACATCGCCCACGCGCCAGCGCGGGTTGAGACTTGCATGCGGATCCTGAAAGATCATCTGCACCGTCTGCGCCGAGCCATCCCGGGCCGGCGCCACGTCAATGGTCCCGCTGGTGGGGGCATAGAGACCTGTCACCAGGCGCGCGATGGTCGACTTGCCACAACCAGATTCGCCGACCAACGCGAGGCATCCGCCCTTTTTCACTTTGAAACTGACGTCATCCACCGCGCGGACGAACTGGCGCGGTTTGCCTTCGATCATTCGGTTCAGCCAGGGCGGTGACACGTCGAATGTGCGTGTCAGGTTGTCGACCTCCAGGGCGTTGCGTTCGTCCTTCATGCCATGTCTCCCTGTTGATGCAACCAGCACGCCGCCTGACCATCACCAGCCGCAATCAGATCAGGCCGCTCGTGCCGGCACCGATCAAAAGCCTGCGCGCAGCGCGGATTGAAGGCACAGCCCCGGGGTATGGCGTTCAGTCTGGGCATCGAGCCGTCGATCTGGGTCAGTCGCGCCACCCGCTTGCCCAGCGCGGGGATCGACCCCATCAGGCCACGCGTATAGGGATGCTGAGGACGCCGCAGGACATCCTCCACCCGTCCAATCTCGACCACGCGGCCGGCATACATGACGGCAACACGATCCGCGGTCTCGGCGATCACGCCCATATCATGGGTCACCAGCATGACGCCTGCGCCGTGGTCGTCGCACAGCCGGCGCAGCAGGGCTGTGATTTGCGCCTGAATCGATACGTCCAGTGCCGTGGTCGGCTCATCTGCGATGATCAGCTTGGGTTCTGCCGCCAGGGCCAGTGCGATGACGACCCTCTGGCGCATACCGCCGGAAAACTGGTGGGGGTAATGGTCTACCCGTTCTTCCGGTGCCGGAATGCCGACCTCGCGCAGAAGCGCGATGGACCGTTCGCGCGCGGCTCCACGCGAAAGTCCGAGGTGCAAGCGTATGGTTTCGCTCAGCTGCGTGCCTACCGTGAACAGAGGGTTCAGCGAGGTCAGCGGGTCCTGGAAGATCGCGCCAACCTTGCGGCCGCGCACCTTGTTCATCTCGGCATCGCTCAACGTGTCGACTCGCTGACCGGCGATATGGATGCGCCCTGCCGCCAGGCGCCCCGGCGGTTCCAGCAGTCCCAGCACGGCCAGGCCCGTCATAGACTTCCCGGCGCCGCTTTCCCCGACCACGCCCAGAACCTCGCCCGGAGCGATCTGCAGCGAGACATCCGAAATGGCCGTCAGTGTCCCGCGGCGGCCCGGAAACTCGACAGTCAGCCCGCTGACTTCCAGGGCCGGCGGCGTAGTGGTGTCCGGCGTGTTCCGGGACAGAGTCGGATCGTGCATCACGGGTCTCATCCTTCCATCAGGGGATAGCTCGGCGGAAAAATCTCGGCGACATCGGGGTGCCCAAAGGTGCGCTCGGGATATTTGGCGACCAACCCATCGAACTGCGCTTGGGCGCGGGCCTGCGCGGCTTGCAGGTCGATGCCGGCAACCTGACCATCCCGCATCGACAACCGCCCATCCACGACAGTTGCTCGGGTGACGCGCCCGCTCGCGCCAAGGATCAGAGTGCGGACAGGATCGACGCGCGGGGTCATATGAGCATCGTTCATCGCGAAAACGGCAATATCGGCCTTGGCGCCTGGGGTCAGTCGCCCCAGATCGCTGCGGCCCACCGCATCTGCTCCGCCCATCGTTGCCGCGTTATAAATGTCGGCCGCAGAAACGGCAGCTGTGTCGCCATCGGCCACCCGTGCGAGGATCGCGGCCACGGCCATGTTCAGAACCATGTCGGGTGGCGCCGTATCGGTACCCATCCCGATTCGGATGCCCATTGCGCGAAGGCGGGCGAAAGAGCGGAGTAATCCGCCGTGACGCCCCGAGACGAGGGGGCAATGCGCGACCGTCACACCTGTCGCGGCATATCGCGCCAGGTCGTCGTCGGTGGCGACAGTCGCGTGAGGCGCAATCAGGCGGCTATTCAGAAGCCCAAGGCGATCGAGCCAGGCCGGCGCGGTGGCGCCGTGCAGGCGCTGCACGGTGTCTCGCTCCATGACGCCCTGTGCCATGTGCATCCGAACCGGGCAATCCAGATCGTCAGCTGCTGCCATCGTCGCCCGAAGCAGGGCTTCGGTGCAGGTCTCTACCCGGTCAGGTGCGAGCATAGCGCTGACCAGCCCGCCCTGCGTGCCGTGGTGTGTCTGAGCAAAGGCGATGGCGTCGGCCAGTCCGGCCAGTCCGCGCGCTTCGTCGAACACCGGCTCCAGCACGCCCGGTGCCTCGCAGACCATGCCACCTGAACGGTAGGCGGGTCCGATCCAGACGCGCAGGCCCAACTCGCCCGCGGCTTCTGCCGCGGCGGCGAATTCGCCCGGTGTCTCGCCCCATTCGCGGTAGAAGAGCGATGCGATGGGCAGGGCCGAGGTGATCCCGTTGAGCAAGAGCTGTGCGAAGGCAAAGCGCTTCTGAAATGCCAGCTCTTCGGGACTGTACATCTCGTACGGTCCGTTCTCGACATAGGAACGCGGCCAGACCCGCCCCTTGGCCCAGGCGGGCTGGGCGTCAAATCCCAATACGGTCGTGTCCAAATCCGACAGCGCATCGAGGTCAACGAACCCGGGCCCGATCAGAGCTTCGCCCATGTCGTATCGCGCTACCACCTCGCCCGGAAAGCGCGGGCCGGTATAGATCACTCGATCGGCCTCGACGACCACCTCACCATGCTCAACCAACCGCCGCCCCTGTGCAGTGTCAGCCACGATCCAACGGGCCGACAGTGCCCAACGGCCATGCGGACGCTTGCCAAGAGGCAGCGCCGCAAAGGCGCGATCTGTGACTGAAAAAGTCACGGCGCTTTCCGCAGCGTCTCGCCGTCGCGGGCGACGACCTTTCCGCCGCGCACGACCAGAGGACGGACCGCATGGCGGCTCACTGCATCAGCCAGCGCTGCGCCTTCGACCACCACCACATCGCCAAGGCCCCCTTCGGTCAGTCCGTAATCTTCGATGGCCATGACTTCGGCCCCGCCGGTGGTGCAGATCGCGAGGGCGCGTTCCACTTCAACGTCCCGGCGGAAGTTGTTGCGCATCCCGACGAACATCGCACGTTCCAGCATGTCGCCCGACCCGTACGGCCCCCATGTGTCACGGAATCCGTCGTTGCCGGCGCCGACCTTTACCCCCGCTGCATCCAGTCGCTTGATCGCAGGCACGTCGCGCGATGCAGGGGCGGTGGTCAGGATCGCCACGCCCAGTTCGGCGCAACGGTCGATCAGGCCTTGGGTGCGGTTCCAGTCGTTGGCTCCAAGGCAGAAGGCATGGCTGATCGCGACACGGCCTTCCATTCCCAGTGCTTCGATGCGCTCGAAGATCATCTCCATCGAGAAGGCACCGAGCTCGGCCGGCTCGTGCAGGTGGATGTCCATCGGTTTTCCATGCTTTTCAGCCAGTGCAAAAATTGCATCCAGATGGCCTTTGGGATCCCTGTCGATCCCGCAGGGATCGAGGCCGCCGACCATGTCGGCACCCATCGCCATCGCCTGATCCATCAGTTCCAAGGTCCCCGGACGCCGCATCAGGCCCGACTGAGGAAAGGCGACAATCTCGATGTCGACGGTGCCCGCCAACTCTGCCTTGGCCCGCATCACACCTTCAACCGCCGAAACGCCGCCGTCGGTATCCACGTCCACATGGCTCCGGATATGCGTGGTGCCCCAAGACAGCGAAAGCAGTGATTGCCGCATGGCCTGCGTGTAGGGATCAAGCTTCAGGGCTTTTTTTACCGCCCGCTCGTTGTCGATCTTGTCGAGCAGGTTCGGACCAACGTCGTTCCGATACCAGGGATGCCCCAGCAAGGCCTTGTCGAGATGCGTATGGGTATCGACCAGACCCGGGATCGCAATCCGTCCACCGGCATCCTCTTCCGCGACTCCGGGCGCATCCGTCACGGTTCCGATATGCGCGATCCGGCCATTCCGTATCAGGATGTCCGCCGTGTCGCCTCCGTTCGGCCGACAGTTGCGAATGATGAGATCGGACACGTTGGTTCTCCTAACGAAGTTTGGGATTGAGGGCGTCCCGCAGCCAGTCGCCGAGAACGTTCACCGAGACCACGAGAAGCGAAAGCTGAATGGCGGGAAACAGGACAATCCACCAAAGGCCCGAAAACAGATACTGGTTGCCGATGCGGATCAGCGTGCCGAGTGAAGGCTCGGTCGGCGGCATGCCGACGCCCAGGAAGGACAGTGTCGCCTCGATCAGGATGGCAAGGCCGAAATTCAGCGTGGCGGCGACCAGGATCGGAGTCATCGTGTTCGGCAAAATATGCTTTGCCATGATCCGACGCGCGGGCACCTTGATCAGCCGTGCCGCCTGCACATATTCCTTTCGCCGCTCCACCATCGTCTGTGCCCGGACCGTGCGGGCATACTGTACCCAGGCGGTCAGCGAGATCGCCAGAACGAGAACGGCTGCGGAACCCGCCTCGCGCCAGCCGAGTGGCAGCAGTTCCCGCGCCACGGCGCTGACAAGAATGGCGATCAGGATCGTTGGGATCGATAAAAGCACATCGCCGATGCGCATGAGCACGTTGTCCATCCACCCTCCGAAATAGCCGGAGATCAGCCCAAGGCTCAGCCCGACCGCCAGCGACACCGCCACCGAGGCCACGCCGATCATGATCGAGACCCGCGAGCCGTAAAGAATGGCCGACAACAGATCCCGCCCCTGCACATCGGTGCCAAGAACATAGGGCCACTGGCCTCCCTCCAACCAAATGGGCGGCAGTTCCGAGTTCCAGAGTTCGAGTGCTGCCATGTCGTAGGGATTTTGCGGCGCAAAGAGGGGGGCCAGAACTGCCGTAAGGATCAGGACCGTCAGCGCGATGGCCGCACCGACCGCCGAAGGGCTGCGGCGAAAACTGTACCAGATGTCACTGTCGCGAAGGCGCTCGAAACGGCTGCGACGAACAGCAGGGATGGGTTGTGCGACGTCGGTCATGTTGTGCTCCTCAGGCCTGCTGAGCCCGCAGCCGCGGGTCGATGATGGCATAGGCAATGTCGACCAGCGTATTCAGCACCACGAAGATCAGCGAGACGACGCAAAGGTAGGACGCCATGACCGGGATATCGACGAAGGTCACAGCCTGAATGAATAGCAGGCCCATGCCGGGCCACTGGAACACCGTCTCGGTGACCAGCGCAAAGGCGATCAGGTTGCCGATCTGCATGGCGGTCATGGTCACAACAGGCATGAGGCAGTTGCGCAGTGCATGACGGAAGTGGACCGTGCGGGCCGGAATGCCTCGGGCCCGGGCGAATTTGATGAAGTCGGAGCGCAGGACTTCCAGCATTTCGGCTCGGACCAGGCGCATGACCAAGGTGATCTGAAAGAGAGACAGGGAGAGGGCCGGAAGGATGATCGCTGCGCGACCTGAGGGCGTCAGCAATCCGGTCGTCCACCAGCCCAGGGACACGGTTTCGCCGCGCCCGAAGGCCGGAAACCATCCCAGCGTGACCGAGAATATCAGGATCAATACGATTCCGACGACAAAGCTGGGGAGCGATACGCCGATGATGGATGTGAACTGGAAACTTTCGGAAAGCCATGAACCCCGCCGGATCGCCGTGTAGACGCCCATAGGAATTCCGACCGCGAGCGAAATCACCGTGGCCACCAGCACCAATTCCATGGTCGCCGGGAAGCGTTCGGCGATCAGGCCGATCACCTCTTGCTGGTTGCGGTAAGAGATCCCGAAATCGCCTTGGGCGGCATTTGTGACAAAGCGCGCGAATTGAAGCGCCACGCTCTCGTTCAGACCCAGCCTCTCACGGAGCGCTTCGCGGTCGGATTGCGTCGCCTGTTCATTCAGCATCATCTCGACCGGATCACCGACAAAGCGGAAAATCAGGAACGCGCACAGCGCCACGGCCAGCATCACCATAACCGCGTTGGCGATCCGCTTGAGAAGGAATGCAATCATCGGAAGTCTCCCGTGGTCAAAGGCCGGGCGCGGAACGCCCGGCCCGTCGGCCTCACTTCATCTTGACGAACCAAAGGCGCGGCTTGTTGTCCGGAAACTGCGGCATCTCGGCGACTTTGCCCGAGGTGGCCCAGCTCATCGGTTGCTGGTGCAACGGGATGGCCAGAACCGCGTCATCGACCATCTTGAGCGCCTCCGTCTGCAGGGCCATCCGCTTGTCATAGTCCAGTTCGACCCCGGCCTGGCCGATCAACTTGTCGATGTCCGGATAGGACCAGCCGCCCCAGTTGAAGACACCTGAATTGCCGTCCTTGGTGTGGATGATCTGGAGCAGCGGGGAATAGCTGTCGAGCATCGGCAGTGTCGCCCAGCCCAGAGTCCAGACATCGGTTTGCCCGCCGGTCCGCTTCGGCGTTTGTACCGCGCGAGGGGCGACATCCAGCTTGGCCTCGATCCCGATGCGGGCCCACATCGACGTGATCGCCTGACAAATCTGCTCTTCGTTCACATAGCCATCGGACATACAATTGAAGACAAAAGAGAAACCGTCCTTGAATCCGGCTTCGGCCAGCAGCGCCTTGGCGCTTTCCGGGTCATAGTCGGGGCGGTCGTCCAGCTTTTCGGTAAAGCCCGGAATCTCCGGTGCGATGATCGTGCCAGCAACCCGCGACTTGCCGCGCATCACCTTCTGTTGCAGCAGGTCAAGGTCGATGGCCTGATACATCGCCTCCCGCACTTTCAGCTCGTTCAGCGGGTTGGCACCGCCGCCCGCCAGCTCCGGTCGGCGGTTGAACATCAGGAAGATGGTGCGCAGGTCGGTGCGCTCCAGCACGTTCACGTCGGGCGAGGCGGCCAGGCGCGGCAAATCCTGAACCGGTGCATTGTCGGTAAAGTCGATCTCGCCGGAAAGCAGTGCGGCCACCCGGGTTGCCGCCGAAGTGACAGGCTGAAACTCGATCCGGGTCAGGTTATGCTGGGGCGTGTCCCACCAATTGGGGTTCACAACAAAGACCGTTTTTGCTTCGGGCTGACGGCTTTCCACAATGAAGGGTCCGGTGCCATTGGCATTGAAGGTGGCGTAACCTTCGATCCCCGCGGCGATGTCCGTTGGCTCCTCCGAATTGTTCTCCTTCAGCCATTCCGCGTCGAAGATGTGAATATTCGTCAGGTCGTTGAGCAAAAGCGGGTAGGCGCCTGTGAGTTCGATGTCGACGGTGTAGTCGTCAACTTTTGTGGCGGATTTGTATGCAGGAAGGTTGCCCTTGAGCGGCGAGTTCGGGTGACTCACGCGGGTCAGTGATGCAATCACGTCGTCCGCGGTGAAGGGATTGCCGTTGTGGAAGGTCACGCCCTCGCGCAGCTTGAAGCGCCAGACCGTGGGCGACACGATTTCCCACGAGGTGGCCAGCGCCGGTTCCAGTTTCAGGTCGCGGTCATATCGAACGAGAGCTTCATACACGTGGTTCATCACGTTGATCGTGAAGCTGTCTCCATAGGAATAGGGGTCTAGCGAACCAATGTCGCGCCCCGCGCCCCATCTGAATGTTTCGGCAGTCGCGCCTTGGGCAAGCAGAAGTGCCGTGGCGCAGGCGAGGGCGGTTGTCAGATGTCTTGCCATGGAAGTTGTCTCGGTCCCTGTCTAGAGTTGTATCCAAAATACTGTGCGGCCCGACCTGTCGTTTGCCCACTGCTAATGGGTCATTCGTATACGATCTTCTGTTTGTTTACCCGTGGGTGAGGCCGCGATTCGTCAGTGATTCTGTCCGAAGCCTATCCGAAATTGTAACTCTGTGGCAACAAAATCGTATACATCTTGACGAGACACTGGATACTTAGGTAAAAGTGCCCAGAGGTTAGGAGGACGAAAGCATGTCCACGCAACAGACGCGCGGCGACGCGATCTATGCGTCGCTCCGGCGCGCAATCATCGAGCAGGCGCTCAAGCCGGGCACCAAGCTGCCCGAGGATCAGATCGGCGACACTTTTGGGGTGAGCCGCACCAGCGCGCGTGCTGCCTTGATCCGACTGGCGTCCGAGGCCCTGGTGGAGATGCGCCCGAACCGGGGCGCCTCGGTGGCTGTGCCGAGCCTCGAGGAAGCCCGAGATGTCTTCGACATCCGCCGCACGCTGGAACGTGAGGTGGTTTCGCGGCTCTGCCGGCGGATGAACAAGGACTCGATCGACATGCTCTCATCCCATATCCGCGAAGAGCGCCGCGCCATGGCCTCGGCCGGAGCAACTTCCATCCGGCTGGCGGGAGAGTTCCATATCCTGTTGGCCGAATTGACCGGTTCCAAGACACTCACCGACTACGTCAGTCAGATCGTATCGCGCTCGTCGCTGATCCTTGCTCATTTCGGCCGCCCGCATTCGGCCGAATGTGGCGTCGATGAACACTTGGCCCTGCTGGAAGCGCTGCGCGAACAGGACGCCGACAGGGCCGCCGCAATCATGGAAAAACACCTCGGGGCCGTGCAGGCGCGGGCGCAACTTACCGAAGAGTCCGACGAGCCGGATGTCGGCGCGATCCTCAGCCGTTACGCGAAGGATCTTGGATGATGTCCGGTGACGGCCGAACCGGTTTCGACTTTCGCAGCCTTGGGCCGCGCGAGCGATACAAGCTGTTGATCGGTACGGTCGTGCCGCGCCCGATTGCCTGGATCACGACGGTCGATCCGAACGGCCGCGTCAATGCGGCGCCCTTCAGCTTTTTCAATGTCCTAACTGCCGACCCGCCCATTCTTGCCGTCGGAATTGAGAACCATGCCGACATGCGCATGAAGGACACTGCCGAAAATATCCGGCTGACTGAGCAGTTTACCGTCAACATCGTCGACATGAAGACGGTCGAGGCGATGGACAACACCGCAATCGCCTTTCCGCCCGAGGTCAACGAGGTCGAGGCGGCGGGTCTTGCCACGCGCCCCGGTGTGTCGGTCATCAGCCCCTGGATCGCCGAGGCTCCGGTTGCCCTGGAATGTCGTCGCCATATGACTCTGTCACTCGGCCGCTCCCGCGAAATCGTTCTGGGCGAAGTGCTGCATCTCCATATGCGCGCCGACCTTGTGAATGATCGACTGCATGTGGACCAGGCCGGCCTGGACGCAGTCGGGCGCATGGGCGGTCACAGCTATTCGTCAACGCGGGACCTCTTTGACCTCGTCACACCCAGCCTGGCACAGTGGACCGCGCGACTGGCCTCCGAATGAAACGCGTGCTGGTCGTCAATCCCAATTCCAGCGAAGAGATGACCAGCCGTATTGATATGGCCGCCCGATTGGTGGCGCCCAACGGTTTCGACCTTACCGTATGCGGAAATCCAGACGCGCCCGAGGCCATCGAGGGCGCGCTCGATGGTGCCCTCGCCGAGAAAGGCGTGATCCGCATCCTGGACGCTGCGAAGTTCGAGGCCGCGCTGATCGCGTGCTTTGACGATACCGGGGTCGATGCAGCCCGTGGGCGCTTCAGCCAGCCGGTAATCGGAATTGGAGCCGCGGCCTGTCACATGGCCGCTCTGTCGGCACGCAGGTTTCTTGTCGTTACTCCTGCCGATGCTTCAGTGCCGGTGCTAGAGGAAAACCTGAGGCACGCGGGCCTTGACCGTCAGTGCTTGGGCGTCTTTGCCGCCGGAGTGCGCGTGCTCGATTTCGAAGAAGACCGGGCGCATGCCTTTGCCCGTGTCGCGCAGGTCGTACGCGAGCGTCTGGGCGAAGCCGACGCGGTGGTGCTGGGATGCGCGGGAATGACGGGCGGGGCCGCTGCCATGTCCCGCGCGCTGGGCGTGCGCGTGATTGATCCGGTCCAGGTTGGTGTTACACTTGCCTGCGCCCTGGCGCAAATGGAACAGGGGCAGCAGGCTCTCGTCTGACGTTGCATGTTGTTACTCGTCAAGTGTCCCCTGCCCAGGTGATGGCAAAAACGCTGCCTCCACCCGGCCGGTCGCTGACCGAGGCCGTCGCGCCGTGCGCCCGAGCGACCGACTCGACGATCGCCAACCCGATGCCCGACCCTTGGTTGGGCGAGGCAGACGGCCCGCGGTTGAACCGCTCGAAAAGGCGCGTTTTCAAAGCATCGGGGACGCCGGGACCGGAATCGAGAACGCGGATGGCCGGTGGTTCAGCCACTACCTCAATCTCGACTTCGCTGCCTTTCGGCGCATAGTGCAGCGCGTTTCGCACAAGGTTGTTCACCGCGATGCCCAAAAGCCCGGCATGGCCTGTGACGATGCAGTCCGTGTCCCCGTTGATGGCCAGACGTCGCCCGGCCTTCACGGCTTCTGAGCCAAGTTCCACCGCCTGTTCCATGACGACGGAACGCAAATGCACGGATTCGAAACCCGACCCGCGCGAGGCGTCGGCACGGGCCAGATCGATCAATTGTTCGAAGATGCGGTCCAGCCGCGACAGGTCTTCCGCAAGGCTCGCTTGTATGCCGGCGTCGGAAATCCGGTCGATGCTTGACCGAAGGACCGCCAGGGGAGTCCGAACCTCATGTGCGACGTTCGATGAAAAATCGCGCTGCGCGTTCAATCCCTGTTCCAACCGGTCGAAGGCACTGTTCACGGCCTGGATCATCGGTCGAATCTCAGTCGGCACGTTCTGTTGGGATAGCCGCTTGTCCGTGTCCTGCGGGCCAATCCGATTGGCTTGCTGCGAAAGCTCTTCAAGGGAAGCAACCGTGCCACGAGTCGACAGCCAGGCGGCAGTCAGGATCAGGACAAATCCGGTCAAGACCCACCAAAGCTGCTCGTTCACCTCGTGCATCAGCTGATGCAACTGCGAGCCGCCTGTGCCGGGCGGCAAGGTGGAGGCCATTACATAGATTTCTGTGCCTTGCACTTGTTCCCGGATTGCGCCGCCCACCCGGCCCCCCGGCAGGTCGATTTCCATTGCCTGGCCTGGCCGCATCGATGCCAATTGCGCCTGGATATCGCGCGAGGTCTCGCCTCCCGCAATCACGCCGCGCGATGCGTCAAAAACCGTATAGCGGTAGGCGCCCGTTTCGCCGCGAAACCTCAGCGCGCTTGGGTCTAGTCCAAGGTCGGGCGCAGACGGGTCGATTTGGCCCAGGATCTCGCGCGCTTCGAGGAAAAGATTGTCGCGTGTGGACTCTTCGATGTGCTCGAAAAACTCCGAGATCAGCACGGCGGCGGCCAGCAGCATGCTTACAAACAGAGCCAGAACGATATTGATGGTCAGCCGGCGACGAAGCGACTGTGCCGGTCCGACCAGTTGTGCGGCAAAGCTCATTGTTCGACGTTCTGCAGAATATAGCCGATCCCGCGAAGGTTGTGGATCTCAGCCGTTGCACCGTGATCGGCCAGTTTCTTCCGAAGCCGGTGCGTCAAAACTTCAATCGCATTCATCGTCGGGGGCTCGTCGAAACTATAAAGCGCATTTTCGATGGCGTCCTTCGACAGGACACGGCCTGACCTACGCATGAACAACTCCAGCAGCGCCAATTCGCGGCGCGTGAGTTTGACGGTCTCGCTGTCGATCTGCACCGTTCGGTCGACCGTGTCGAAACTGATGTTGCCGGCTGTGATCGTTACGCCATGCGCCTGACCGGGCCGGCGCATCAGCGCCTTGATCCGGGCCACCAGCTCTGAAGCAGCGAAGGGTTTGACAAGATAATCGTCCGATCCGGCATTCAACCCCTCGATCCGGTCATCCAGCGTGTCGCGAGCGGTGCAAATGATCACTGGAATCTGCGGCTTGTCCCGTTTGATTGCGTCCAGCAACGAAAGGCCATCCACATCCGGCAGGCCTCGGTCCAGAACGATCGCATCGTAGTCATAGGTACGCGCAGCGTGAAGTGCGTCCTGGCCGGTACATACGACATCCACGGCAAATCCATTGTCCCGCAGGCTGGCGCTGGTGTTCAGCGCCAGCTTTTCATTGTCTTCCACATAGAGGAGCCGCATGGGCCAGAGCCTCGTTTGCCTGCGCAGGTCAATCTTAGTTGACACATCATCGGCCGCGAGGGCGGCGGGCGCAAGTTTGCCGTGACCAACAATACGCACATCGGGGCAGTCTGACAGGATAGAAATTCAGGCGGCGGTTTTCAGACACCTGCTTCTTCGGCCTCGAAAGCCTGCCAGCCATCTTCGAGCGCGGGAAGAATGGCGACGAATTCGAAGTAGGGCACTGAAAATAATGGGGTGTCGCGCAAGCGTTCCATCGCGGTGTTGATTGACCGCGGAGTTGCGCCCTCAATCATCCAGATATCGGAACACATGGCAGAAAACGCCTCTGTGTCGAACTGGCGGAAGGTCAGCCCTTCGGGCAAAGTGGCGAGTGCGGCACCGCCGATTTGGCGACGTTCGGCGCGGGACAGCGCCAGCCAGGCGGGTAGGGCGCGCACCAGCACGAACAGGCTGAGCGGAGGGGAGAGGGGTGTCATGTCGGTTTCCAAAACATCGGGGTTGCTGATAATCCAAGAATCCGAGTATTTGCTCAATTCGGCAACTCGCATCCGGATCCCATGGCCGAAGTCCCGGAAAACCCCCGAAAGACACCGCGTCAGGCGCGGTCGCGCGCGACCTGCGAGGCCGTGGTCGAGGCAGCGGCTCGCATTCTGGAGACGGAAGGCGCCGAGGCGTTCAATACCAATTCCATCGCACGGCGCGCCGGCGTCAGCATCGGCACGCTGTATCAATATTATCCCGACAAGCAGTCGATTCTGGCCGAGTTGATCCGTCGCGAGCGGGCATTGCTGCTTGCGGATTTTCACGCGATCCCTGAACATTCTGCCACCCCCCTCGCCGATATGGTCGCCGCCTCCATCCGGCACCAGTTCGCCCGGCCCGCACTGGCATTGGCGCTTGAACGGCTGGAACGCGGCCTGGATCTGGATGCAGAAACCATGGCGTTGACCCGCGAGATCGCCGCAATCGCCGAACGCCTGCTGGAAGGTGCCTTTGGAAAGCTCGATCTGACATCAAGACTCGATGCCATCGCCATTGCCCGAGCGCTGATCAATGGGGCCGCCGAGGGCGGTCTGCCGGTGGAAGGGCTGGCTGAGCGAGTGCTACGGGCCGTCGGCGCCTATCTCTCCGCTGCGCCATAAGACCGCCTGTCGCTTGCCCCGCGCCGGGCCATGGGCTAGAGACGCGCGGCGAATTGATGCGCAAGGACCCCGTCATGGCCAAGGAAAAGAAGCAGCCCCGCCCCAAGGCGGAGACGCCGAAAGGCTTCCGCGACTACTTTGGCGCCGAAGTGACGCATCGCGCCGAGATGCTGCGCACCATCGCGTCGGTCTATCATCGCTACGGCTTTGACGCTTTGGAATCCTCAGCGGTCGAGACGGTCGAAGCGCTGGGCAAATTCCTTCCCGACGTGGACCGCCCCAACGAGGGCGTCTTCGCCTGGCAGGAGGCCGAGGAAGGCGACAAGAAGGGCGACTGGCTGGCGCTGCGATATGACATGACGGCGCCGCTGGCGCGCGTCTATGCCCAGCACAGGAACGACCTTCCGACGCCCTACCGCCGCTATACGATGGGGCCGGTCTGGCGGAACGAAAAGCCGGGTCCGGGGCGGTTCCGGCAGTTCTATCAGTGCGACGCAGATACAGTCGGCACCGCCTCGATGGCAGCGGACGCCGAGATCTGCGCTATGCTGGCGGATACTCTGGAAGCGGTGGGGATCGCGCGCGGCGACTATCTGATCCGGGTGAACAACCGGAAGGTGTTGAACGGGGTGTTGGAGAGCATGGGCCTTTCCGACGAACACCAGCGCGCGGCCGTTCTGCGCACCATCGACAAGTTCGACAAGGTTGGTGAGGCCGGCGTGCGCGAGCTGCTCGGCAAGGGCCGGCTCGACGACTCCGGAGCCTACATCGACGGTGTGGGACTGAGCGCATTACAGTCGGATCCGGTGGTCGCTTTTCTGACCTCCAAGGGGTTCGACAATGGGTTCACGCTCGCCAACTTGCGCAGGGCCGTCGGCGGCAGCGAGATCGGGGCGGCCGGGGTGGATGAACTCGATCAAATCTCCACCCTCCTCGCGGCGCAAGGCTACGGCCCCGATCGCATCGTCATCGATCCCTCGGTCGTCCGGGGCCTCGGCTATTACACCGGCCCGGTCTTCGAGGCCGAGCTGACCTTTGAGATCCTCGACGAAAAGGGCCGCAAGCGCCAGTTCGGATCAGTTGCCGGGGGCGGGCGGTATGACGATCTGGTCAAGCGCTTCACCGGGCAGGAAGTTCCGGCCACGGGCATTTCGATCGGGGTCGATCGGTTGTTGGCGGCACTGCATGCCAAGGGGCGAATGTCGACGGTCGAACATGGGCCAGTCGTCGTGACCGTGATGGACCGCGACCGCATGGCCGACTACCAGGCGATGGTCGCCGAACTGCGCAACGCCGGTATTCGTGCCGAGGTCTATCTCGGCAACCCGAAGAACTTCGGCAACCAGCTCAAATACGCGGACCGTCGCAACAGCCCGGTCGCAGTTATTGCCGGGGGTGATGAATTTGATGCCGGCAAGGTGCAGATCAAGGACCTGATCCTCGGCGCGAAGATCGCCGAGAACGCCACGCTGGAAGAATGGAAGGACCGTCCGAGCCAATACGAGGTTCAGCGCTCGGAGCTGGTTGAAAAGGTCCGCGCAATTCTGGACGGGCAGGACGGATGACAGCGCGCGCCGAGGTCCTGGCGCGCGCGGCGGCCCTGCGCGAGCGCTTCGAGCGAGAAGGCGCGCTGACGGTCGAGACGCCGATCCTGCAGCCCGCTGAACTGCTGCTCGACCTGTATGGCGAGGATATCCGCGCCCGCGCCTATGTCACATCTGACGCGCTGCGCGGCGAACAGATGCTGCGCCCGGACTTCACTGTGCCCGTCGTTCAGATGCATATGGCACAGGGGGCAGAACCAGCGCGCTATACCTATGCCGGCGAGGTTTTCCGCCGGCAGGAAACCGACGCCGATCGTGCCAACGAGTACATTCAGGTCGGCTACGAGGTTTTCGACCGTACCGACACCGCCGCAGCCGATGCCGAGGTCTTCGCGCTGTTTGAAGAGGTGCTCAGGGGCCTGAACCTGCGCGCTGCAACCGGCGACATTGGGATCCTGATGGCTGCTGTTGCCGGTCTTGACACCACCGACGCGCGCAAGGCTGCCCTGATGCGCCACATCTGGCGGCCGAGACGCTTTCGCGCGCTGCTGGATCGTTTCGCCGGTCGCACCCCAATACCGCCGACGCGGTCCGCCCTGTTGTCTGCTGCCAATCCTTTTGCTGACGTCGGCCCGGAAATCGGCGTGCGAACCCGTGACGAAATCGAACTCCGCATTGCTGCCCTGCGAGAGGATGCGGTGTCCCCGCCGCTGGGCGGAGCGCAACTGGCCGCGCTCGAGACGCTTGCCAGGGTTCGTGGGCCGGCGCCGGAGGCGCTTGACCAGATAGAGACACTGTCTGGCGACCTTCCTTCGATCCGTCCCGCGCTGGACCGCACACGCGCGCGCCTTGCCGCCCTCGACGTTCGCGGCATCGACACGGCGACACTGGAGTTCGAGGCGAGTTATGGGCGAACCTCGATGGAATATTACGACGGCTTTGTGTTCGGCTTCTACGCGCCGGGCCGCGACGATCTCCCTGCGGTCGCGACCGGTGGACGTTATGACGCCCTGACACGCAGGTTGGGCAATGGCTCGGAAATCCCGGCGGTTGGGGGCGTTCTGCGCCCTGGCCTGATGCTGCAGCTGGAGGCGCGCACATGACCCTCAAGCTGGGCGTGCCCTCTAAGGGCCGTTTGATGGAAAAGACCTTCGACTGGTTCGCCGACCACGGGATCGCTCTGTCGCGCACCGGATCCGACCGGGAATACGCCGGCGCGGTAACGGGGGTTGACGGTATCGCCCTGGTGCTTCTCTCGGCCGGCGAAGTACCGCGCGAGCTGGCAGCCGGACGCATTCACCTTGGTGTCACCGGCACCGACCTGATCCACGAGAAACTTGCGCTCTGGCGGTCGCAGCTGGTCGAGCTTGCGCCTCTGGGTTTTGGCCATGCCGACCTGGTGCTGGCCGTGCCGCGTCTGTGGGTCGATGTCGATACGCTCGACGATCTTGATGCGGCTGCCGCGGCCTTCCGCGCCCGGCACGGCTATCGCCTGCGTATCGCGACCAAATATCACCGGCTGACCCGCGAATTCCTGCAGCGGGCAGGGGTGGCGGATTACGCGCTGGTCGACAGCCAGGGCGCCACAGAGGGCACGGTGAAGAATGAGACCGCAGAAGCCATCGCGGACATTACGTCCTCGGGCGAAACGCTGCGCGCCAACCATCTCAAGATCCTCACCGACGGCTTGATCCTGCAGAGTCAGGCAACCCTGTGGCAAAGTCGAAGCGCGTTCTACACGTCCGAAGACGAGACAGCCCTCGCCCAACTTCTGGCGCGTATCGGGGAGACGCCGAACGGCTGAGAACCGGCTGCGCGAAGAGGCCGCACCTTCGCTGTTGCGGTGTGCCGTTAACACTTCCTAAACACTTGGCCCGCTACTGATGGACGCGTTAACCACATTCGTGGAGCAGGAATGGTCGCGCGTGCCTATACGGTCGCCTTCCAGGGCGTGCAGGCGCGGCTGGTCGAAGTGCAATGTGCAGTCGCTCCGGGTTTGCCCGCCTTCACTGTCGTCGGCCTTCCCGACAAGGCCGTATCCGAGGCGCGCGACAGGGTGCGCAGTGCCCTGAACGCGCTGGCCGTCGCGCTGCCCTCCAAGCGCATCACGGTGAATCTCTCTCCGGCCGATCTGCCCAAGGAAGGCAGTCATTTCGATCTGCCTATTGCCCTTGCCCTGCTTGCGGCGCTGGACATCGTGCCGCCCGACGCGGCCGAGGCCACTGTGGCGCTGGGCGAACTCTCTCTAGACGCCTCGCTGGTCCCGGTGCTGGGAGCGCTGCCCGCGGCGCTTTGCGCGGCCGAGGAGGACCGCATTCTGCTCTGCCCCCGCGCCTCGGGGGCAGAGGCCGCTTGGGTCGGCGCCACCCAGGTGATTGCGGTCGACTCGCTGGGCGATGTCGTGCGCCATTTTACGGGCCAGGCTGTGGTGCCTCCGGCCGAGCCGGGAGAGGTGGTCGCCACGTATTCCGGCCCCGATCTGCGCGACGTGAAAGGGCAGGAACGCGCCAAGCGGGGGCTGGAAATCGCGGCCGCCGGACGACACCACCTGATGATGGTGGGCACCCCCGGCTCGGGGAAATCCATGCTGGCCGCGCGCATTCCGGGCATCCTGCCGCCTCTGACGGCGGCGGAAGCGCTGGAAACATCGATGATCCAATCCCTCTGCGGGCTGCTGGACGAAGGGGGCATCAATCGAACCCGCCCGTTCCGGGAGCCGCACCACACTGCCTCTATGGCCGCCATAGTCGGCGGCGGGCGCGGCGCGCGTCCGGGCGAAATCAGCCTGGCACACAACGGGGTACTGTTCATGGATGAATTCCCCGAATTCCCGCGCACCGTCCTCGAAACGCTGCGTCAACCCATAGAGACAGGGGAGGTGGTGGTCGCTCGAGCCAACGCCCATGTGAAGTATCCCTGTCGCTTCATGCTCGTGGCGGCCGCGAATCCGTGCAAATGCGGCTACCTCTCCGATCCGGCGCGGGCCTGTGCGCGGGTACCGGCCTGTGGCGAAGATTACCTTGGCCGCATTTCCGGGCCGCTGATGGACCGTTTCGACCTTCGGCTCGACGTGCCGCCAGTGGCCTTCACGGACCTTGACCTTCCCGCCACTGGCGACACATCGGCCATGGTTGCCAGTCGCGTCGCCGCCGCCCGCGCGGTGCAGGCGCGTCGCTATGCTGATCATCCCGGAACATTCCAGAATGCTGATGCAGAGGGCGAACTGCTGGAGGCAATCGCCGCGCCGGACACCGAAGGCCGCGCGCTGCTAACCAAGGTGGCCGAACGCTTCGGTCTCTCGGCGCGCGGGTATCACCGGGTGCTGCGCGTCGCGCGCACCATCGCCGACCTTGCAGGCGAGGAGAGGGTGCGTCGGCCCCATGTCGCCGAGGCTCTCAGCTTCCGCCTCGCGCAAATGGCCCTGTAAGGTCAGGATTCTGAAGACGACTGCATCATTGCCCAGCCGACGCTGAAGCCGTGAAGGATGGTCGAGATCAGAATCACAAGGGCGACCAGAGACCACAGAGACGGCTCATCCATGAACTCCATGTGCGATCCCGCGTAGCAGAGGTAATAGATCGATCCGATGCCCCGGACGCCGTAAACCGCGATGATCGCGCGGTCTGCCCGATTCATTCCGAGGCCGGCCAGCGCGATCCACCCCGATAGCGGCCGGATCACCAGAAGGAGCATCACCGCCATGAGGACATGCGACCAGGCCAAATCCTGAAACAGAAGGGGCATCACAGACCCAAGCGCCACAAGCAGACCCGCAGTCGCCGCGTGCTCGACCGATTCCGAGAAATCATGCAGCCGGCGGTGAAACTTGTGCTCGTGTTCGACCCGGCGAAGGGTCAATCCCAGCATCGCCACTGCGATGAAACCGTATCCTTCCGCCAGCTCTGTTGACCCATAACAAAGGAATACGCCGGCAATGGCGATGACACCGGAACCGGTTTCGGCCAGCGCAGCGTCCTTTGGGATGCGGAACAGGACATATCCCAGAGCCTTGCCGCCAAGCCACCCCATGACGGTTCCGACAACAATGCGATAGATGACGTCCAGCGCCAGCCAATCCACGAACCAATGGCTCGGTGCAAATCCCTGTGCCGCGACAATCAGGCCGAGATAGACGAAGGGGAAGGCCAGTCCGTCATTCAGCGCGGCCTCGGTGGTGAGGGTGAAGCGCACAGGATGCTCCTTGCCTTCCTGAGGGGGGCCAACCTGCACGTCAGCGGCCAGGACCGGATCGGTTGGGGCCAGAACCGCCCCGAGCAGGATCGCGCCGGCGATGGTCATGCCAGCGATGCCGGAACCGAGCAAAGCCAGAGATCCGATGGTCAGCGGCATCGCGATGACCAGCATCCGAAAGGTGGGGCGCCAGGTCTTCCAGTTCTGGAGATCGTCGATTCGCATCCCCGAGCCGAACAGCGCCACGATGACGGCAATCTCGCTGACCAGTTCCCAAGGGTGCGGATGCTCTCGCGGGTCCGGCAGAAGTTGGATATCGGGAGCCAGAAGTCCCAGTGCAGCCCCGAAGATCAGCATCAACGGCGCCGCCGCTGGCTCCCTGTTCGATACCAGGCGCGGCAACCATCGCGCGAGGATGATGATCATGCCAATCGCGGCCAGGAGAAAATGGTAGGAACTGAGCCCAAAGAAGGGTTCGTCGGACATTCAGAGGGATCTCCTGGCTGTATGGCTGAGATATGGAGGCCCAGAGGGCGTGACGGCACGACGTAAACTGATTGGGCGGAAGGTAAAGGCGATCCCGCTGCCAATCCAGTGCGTTGCGTGATGCCTGCCTAAATGAAAACAACGCCGCGCACAGCGCGGCGTTGCAGGGCGGGCCAGTGTTTTGGGTGCAGCAAACCGGTCAGGCCACTTTCTCCAGCCGCGCACGCGGAACGATCCCCAGCGCGTGACAGACGTCCCGGGTCATCTCGGGGCGGTTCAGGGTATAGAAGTGCAGCGACTCCACTCCTTCCTCCAACAGGTCCGAGCAGAGTTCCGTGCATAGCGACGTGGCCAGCAGGTCGTGCCGGTCGTCGCGTATCGCCTTCTCGAAAGCCTCTTCCACCCAGGCCGGGATCTTTGTGCCGCAGCGGCGGGCAAAGTTAGACGCGCCTTTCCAGTTCTCGATCGGCAGGATGCCTGGAGTGATCGCCTTGTCGATCCCGGCCTTGGCGCAGGCATCGCGAAACCGGAGGAAGGTTTCGGCCTCGAAGAAGAACTGGGTCAGCGCCTCGGTTGCGCCGGCGTCCAGCTTCGCCTTCAGCCAGTCGATATCGGACTGGGCATTCGCTGCTTCGGGATGCGGATCCGGATAGGCACCGACACGAATGGTAAAATCACCACTGGCCGCCAGCGCGCGGATCAACTCGACGGAATTGGCGAAACCGTCGGGATGCGCGACAAAGCCGCCCGAACCCTTCGGCGGGTCGCCGCGGAGTGCCACGATTTCCTTCACCCCGGCCTCGGCGAAGCCTTTCGCAATCGCCAGGGTCTCCTCGCGCGAAGCGTTTACACAGGTCAGATGGGCCGCCACATTCAAACCCGAGGATTTGTGCAGCGTCGCCACAGCGTCGCGTGTCAGGTCCCGTGTCGTGCCACCGGCGCCGTAGGTCACTGAAACGAAACGGGGATCGAGGGGAGCAAGTGTCTGCACGGTATCCCAGAGGCGGAACGACGCTTCGAGCGTCTGGGGCGGGAAGAATTCGAAGGAAACGGCGGGCGTGGTCATCGTGAACAGATCCTTGAGATTTGATCCCTTGTTGCACGTGCTTTCGTGTGAGACAATTTCATAATACTCAAGAACAACATGAGGAGAGCTGCAGGATGCACCTCGAATTCCGCCATCTGCGCACCATAAAGGCCATTCACGAGGCCGGTGGGCTGGCGCGGGCCGCCGATCAGTTGAACATCACCCAAAGCGCGCTTTCCCATCAGATCAAGGGCCTGGAGGAACAGGCGGGGGTCGAACTTTTCGTCCGACGGTCCAAACCCATGACTCTTTCGCCCGCAGGATACCGTCTGCTGCGTCTGGCCGAACAGATTCTGCCCCAGGTCGAGGCGACCCTGGCCGAATTTTCAAACCTGCGCGACGGAAAGACAGGTCGGATGCATATCGCAATCGAATGCCACGCCTGCTTCGAATGGCTGTTCCCGGTGCTCGAAGGGTTCCGGAAGAGCTGGGCCGATGTAGACGTCGACATTCGCCCCGGCCTTGCCTTTGACGCCTTGCCGGCGCTGCAGAAGGAAGAGGTGGATCTTGTCGTCTCTTCCGACCCCGAGGAATTACCGGGTATCGAGTTCATCGAACTCTTCGACTATGCACCCGTTTTTGTCGCCTCGTCACATCACCCGTTAGCGGCAAAGCCATTTGTCGAAGCGGCGGATTTTCGGGGCGAAACTCTGATCACCTATCCGGTCGAGCGCACCCGCCTTGACGTCTTCAGTCAGCTGCTGATTCCCGCCAAGGTGGAGCCGGCCGCGATCCGCCAGGTGGAACTGACTGCGGTGATCCTGTTATTGGTGGCCTCGAACCGCGGTGTCGCGGTGCTACCCGACTGGGTGGTGCGGGAGGTCAAGTATTCCTCGGACTATGTGACCCGACCGCTAACGGAAAAAGGGATCATGCGGCGCCTCTATGCGGCGATCCGCAGCGAGGACAGGGAGAAGCCCTTCATGAAGGAACTGATCGGTTTGGCACGCACCGAAGCGCGCAAGTTGCAGGCCGCTTGATGCGAATCGTGATCGTGGGGATCGGAGCCGTAGGCGGCACGCTGGCGGCGGGGCTGTCGCTGGCCGGGATCGAGGTCGCAGGAATCGCGCGTGGCGCACAGCTCGCAGCCATCCGCGCCAACGGGCTGCACCTGCGCACGCCCGACGGCTCGCATTTCGCGCATTTCCCCTGTTATGCCGACCCTTCAGAAGCCCAATTGCGCCCCGACGACCTGGTCGTGCTCACGGTCAAGTCGCAGGACAGCGCATCAGCCCTGTCGCAATTGCGCCTTGCTGGGATGACCGATCAGCCGCTGTTTTGCGCCCAGAACGGCGTCGCCAACGAGCAGCTTGCGGCGCGCAGTTTCCCCAATGTGCATGGCATCACGGTGATGATGCCAGCCGATTACTTGGTGCCGGGTGAAACCGTTGTTTTCGGCGCCCCGCGATGGGGTATCTTCGATATCGGGCGCTGGCCGGCCGGACATGACGAGGCAGATCAGGCGCTGGCCGAAGCGCTGAACACGGCAAATTTCGCAGCCTTTGTGAGTGACGACGTGATGGGTAGCAAATACGGCAAGCTGCTTCTGAACCTTCACAACGTCCTTGAGGCCGCGATCGGGCGCGGCGCGCTGTTCAAGCGGATCGCGCCGCTCCTGAAGGCCGAGGGCGAAGCCGTTCTGAAGGCCGCCGAAATAGGCTGGCGCGATGTCTCTGCCTCGGACACGCGCCGCGAGGGGCTGATGCAGATCACCGACGTTGCCGGCGCACGGCGCGCCGGCAGTTCGACGTCGCAAAGTCTGGCGCGTGGAACGGGATCGGTCGAGACCGATTATCTTAACGGCGAAATCGTCATGCTTGGGGCGAGGCACGGCGTCCCGACTCCGGTGAACAGCTGGTTCTGCCGTCTAGCCGACCGGCTGCTTCGCGAGGGAAAGGCGCCAGGCCATCTTGAAGAGGCTGAAGTGGCCCGGGCGCTGGGGCTGTGACCGTGGCGGCTCCCCTATGGAAGCCGCCAGGAAACGTGACCGCTCAGATCACCTTGACGATCTGTTTGCCCATATTCCCGCCTTTGAGCATCGACATGAAGGCCGCCGGTGCATTTTCCAGGCCCTCGGCGATATCTTCGACATAGGCGATCTCTCCGCTTGCAACCTTTGGCGCCACCTGGGTCATGAACTGGGGGAAGCGGTCGAAATGGTTCGAGATGATAAAACCATTCACTGACAGAAACTTGACCAGGATGTTTCGCCAGATGGCGGGGGCCGTGATGTCTGCGTCTGCCGCACCGGCGCCTAGGCCTCCGGCGTTGTACCACGAGATCATGCCACAGATCGGGATGCGCGCATGAGGGTTCATCAGCGGCATCACTGCCGCCAGCACCTTGCCACCCACATTCTCGTAATAGACGTCGATCCCCCTGGGGCATTCGGCGGCCAGCGCCTCCCTCAGGTCCCCTGCCGTCGCATACGCGCGGTGATCGAGACAGGCGTCGAACCCGAAGGTTTCCACCGCGAGTTTGCATTTGTCTCCTCCGCCCGCGATGCCGACGGCGCGCAGCCCCAGGCTCTTTGCCACCTGACCGACCATCGATCCGACTGGTCCTGTGGCGGCAGCAACCACCAATGTCTCTCCGGCCTTGGGACGTCCGAATTCCGTCAGGCCGAACCAGCCGGTAAAGCCGGGCATACCCAGAACGCCAAGCGACGTGGTGATGGGAAGCTGCGCGGGATCCACCTTGCGCAACAGGTTGGCCTTGAGGCATCCGTGCGTCGCCCATCCGAACATCCCAAACGCGTATTCTCCAGGTTTGAAGGCCGGGCTGTTCGAGGCAATCACCTCTCCCACCGCACCGGCCTCCATCGTGCCGCCCACGGGAACCGGCGCGGCGTAGGATTTTGCGTCATCCATCCGTCCGCGCATATAGGGGTCGAGCGACATGTAATGCACGCGGACCAGAACCTCGCCGTCGGCGGGTTGGGGAATCGAAGCGCTTTCAAGGCGGAAGTTGTCCGCCGTTGGTGCGCCATCCGGGCGGCTCGCTAGAACAATACGCTGCATCTGTTCCGACATCGGGGGGGTCCTCCTACTGCTTCGTACGGACCCTGAAGACTTGGATCACGCTTGGCAAGCCCGGGGGCGGCGCGGCGAGGAAGCCACCAGCCGCGGCGAGGTTGATTCGCCCTTGCAATTCGGACCTCCCTTCCACACGGCCTATGGCTATTGATCGATCCCAGCCGTCTCCAGAAGGCGCGCCGCCTCTTCTGCAAGCAATCGCTCTTCGGCGGCGCCCGCGACCGGGACTTTGCCGATTTCCAGCAGCATGGGGGCGGCCAACGGGGTGACCCGATCGACCTGCACATGGTCGATGCGCGTGCCGACGCGAGTCAGCATCTCTTCGATGCGGCCGAAATCAACCAGTCCGCGCAGAGCCTCCTCACGCGTGATCTGCATCAAGAGATGGTCGGGATCGTATTTCTGAAGTGTGTCGTAGAGAATATCCGACGAGAAGGTCGCCTGCCGGCCAGTCTTGCGCCCGCCAGGGCGGTTGCGATCAATCAGCCCGGCGATAATGGCAGACGCCTTGAATGTGCGTTTCATCACCGCATTGCCGGCAAGCCATGTGCCAAGCCCGTCCCGCAAAGCCTGCGGGTTTAGCAAAGGGCGAGGATCGTCGAGCGGATCCAATCCCCAGATCAAGGTCGCATAGTCTGTTGCAACGAATCCGAGAGGGTGCAGGCCCATCTGCTCCATTCGGTTGGTCAGCAGCAAGCCCAGGGTCTGCTGCGCATTGCGCCCGGCAAAGCCGTAAAGGCAGGTATGGGCCCGCCCGTCGAAGGGAAAACTCTCGACCAGCAGGCGACCCCGCTCCGGCAACCGCGACACCTCGCGCTGAAGCGCAAGCCATTCGGCCGTGTGACCCGGCAGTTGCGGCCAGCTGGATTGCCCGAAAAGCGCGAGGATTCGGTCGGAAAGCTGGGTCGACGTCGCAAATTTGGTGCCCATGAAGGTGGCAATGCGCGGCTTCTTTCGGGCATCTCGGCTGACCTCAACCGTCATTTCGCGCAGGCCTTCGTATTTGACGATCTGGCCACCGATCAAAAAGGTATCCCCAGCGGTGAGCGTCGCTGCAAACCCTTCTTCGATTTCGCCAAGCGGTTTGTTGCCTCGGCTTCGGCGCAAACGCACCTGCAGGGTGTCGGTGTCCTGAATGGTGCCAATGTTCATTCGGATATTGGCCGCAGTACGCGGATCGCGCAGTTGCCACAGCCCATCGGGCCGACGCAGTAACCTCTTCCAGCGATCATAGGCCGCCAGAGCATACCCACCCGTCGCGCAGAAATCGAGGCAGGCATCGAACTGGGAACGGGTGAGCGCACTGTAGGGGCCTGCCGTGATCACCTCGGCGAAAAGCTCATCGGCATCGAAGGGACCGGAACATGCGGTGATCAGGATCTGCTGGCAGAGCACGTCGCGCGGGCCCGGGCCACGCGGCTCGCCATCCAGGGCTCCTTCGCGCACCGCCTCAAGCGCTGCGACGCATTCGACCACTTCGAACCGATTGGCAGGCACCAGCAACGCCTTTGATGGCGCATTATATCGGTGATTGGCGCGTCCGATTCGCTGGACCAGACGTTTGACGTTCTTCGGCGCCCCGATCTGTATGATCAGATCGACATCGCCCCAGTCGATCCCCAAGTCGAGCGTGCCGGTACACACGATGGCACGCAACTCGCCCCGGACCATTGCGGCCTCGACCCGCTGACGCTGGGTCCGGTCGAGCGAGCCGTGGTGGATGCCGATCGGCAATCCCTCGTCATTTTCCAGCCACAGGTTGTGGAAGAAAATCTCGGCCTGGGCGCGGGTATTGTGGAAGATCAACGTCGTTTTGTGGGCCTTCACCTGCGCCAGAACAGCCGGAATGGAATAGGCCGCGCCGCCCCCCGCCCAAGGCGGGCGCTCGTCAGTCTCCAGCATGGCAATGTCTGGCGGTGGACCTGGATCGGCCGTCAATATTGCGCAGGGGTCGGGGTGCCGCGCCAGCAGATGGGCAATCGAGGCCGGGTCCTCGACCGTGGCGGAGAGGCCAACGCGGCGCAAGCCCGGGCAAAGGTTCTGCAGCCTTGCAAGGCCGAGGAAGAGCTGGTCGCCGCGCTTGCTTTCCGCCAGAGCATGAATCTCGTCCACCACCACGCGTTGCAACCCCGCGAATATCCGGGGTGCATCTTCGTAGGACAGCAAGAGGGCAAGGCTTTCCGGGGTGGTGAGCAGGATATGCGGCGGGTCGGCCCGCTGGCGCCGTTTCTGTGTGGCCGAGGTGTCTCCGGTGCGGTCCTCGATGCGGATGGCCAAACCCATTTCTGTGACAGGGCTGGTCAGGTTGCGCTTTATATCCGCCGCCAGTGCCTTGAGCGGCGAAACATAAATGGTGTGCAGTCCCTGATGCGGGGCAGCGGACAATTCGGCAAGCGTCGGCAGAAACCCGGCCATGGTCTTGCCACCTCCGGTCGGTGCGATCAGCAGGGTGGCCGGATCCTGCGCCCGTGCAAGCATTGCCAACTGATGCGGATGGGGCGCCCAGCCGCGAGTTGCAAACCAGTCGGTGATCACCTTCGGCAGAGAGCTCATAGTGCAGATGTAGGTCCGGCGAAACGAAAAGGGAACATGCCGGGGCGCGTGGTGCGAAAACTTTTAATCGCGCAGCCGGGCCCGCGGCGTCAGAGTGCGAAGACGGTTCTGCACGGTCTCCAGCAGCCTAAGATCTGCCCCTTCCGGCGCGGCGTCGCGCGCGCTTTCGACATCCTTTACCAGGATTCCGATGGTATTCTCCGGGTCAAAGCCATCGCGCGAAAATTCGATGCTGTCAAAGCCAGAGGCAAACCAGTTTTGGCCCGACGATGTGGCGATCAACGTCAGCAATTCAGTTTCGTCCAGACCTGCCTCATCCGCCCAGTCGAGCACCAGCCGCGTCATCGCCGTATGCGCCGCGGCAAGAAGGTTGTTCAGCACTTTCGCCTGCATCCCGGCGCCATAACCGCCCATCCGGTGGAAATGGCGCCCCATGGCAGCGAAAAGCGGCTGCGCCGCGTCGAGATCGCTGTCGGTGCCGCCCAGCATGAAGGACAACCTGGCCTCTTCGGCGGCAATCTGCGCTCCGGACATCGGTGCGTCGATCACTGTGACATGGGCTGGCACACGGCCGCGCAGGGAGCGCACATAGCGGGGCGACAGGGTCGAACTGATGATGATGCGCTCCAGACTCGCCCCTCTGGCAAAGCCTTGAGTGCCGAACAGCACCTCTTCCGTCTGGGGGATGTCGCGAACAACGCTGATCAGCGTGCGGAGACCGAGTCCAAAGTCGGCGGCGTCGTCGGATACGAAAGCGGCCAAGGCACCGAATGTCTCTGGCTTGCGCACGTCAAATCCACGGGCATCAAATCCGTTCCGTCTGAGCGCTGCGAGCATACCCGCGCCCATGCGGCCGCATCCGGCCAATCCGATTCCGTCCAACGTCATGCCGCTCTCCCCCTGTGCGAGGAAATCACGCGGCCGGGACGGACGGAAGCCCGTTATTTCACGATCTTCTCGTCCTTGACGAACATGTTCGCCCAGGCGCGGTCGATGAGCGCAGGGGTCATCTGATATGGGATGCCCTCGAACTCGCAGATGGCGATCATTTGGTCGATCAGGAACACGGGCTGATAGTTGGCGTATATGTTGTTGATGGTCGGATACTTGACCTTGAGCAGATGAACCAGCGACGCCTCGTCGAGCGGCATTCCCTTCTTGCGGGCGACGAGCGCGAAAATCTTGAGATAGTCTTCCTGGCTTGGGCCGTCGATCTTGATCTTGAAGAAGATTCGGCGTAGCGCGGCCTGGTCGAAGATCTCATTCGGGTGGAAGTTCGTCGAAAAGATCACAAGGGTGTCGAATGGCACTTCGAACTTCTCGCCCGATTGCAGCCCTAGGATGTCCTTGCTTTCTTCCAGCGGCACGATCCAACGGTTGATCAGCGCCTGGGGCGGTTCCTCCTGACGGCCAAGGTCGTCAACGATGAAGATACCGCCGGTCGACTTCAGCTGCAGCGGCGCCTGATAGGTGCGTGCGGTCGGATTGTAGACGAGATCCAGCATCTTCAGTGACAGTTCGCCCCCGGTCACCACGGTCGGCCGCTCGCAGCAGACATAACGGCTGTCAAACCGCTTGGCGCGGCGCAGGGAATGGGGGTCGTCCTGCACCTTCTCGACGGCATTGTGGACGATCGGATCGTAGACGGTGATCACCTGACCCGAATATTCGATGGCGCGCGGCACATAGACCCGGTCGCCCAGGGCGTCGCGGATGCCGTTCGAGATCGAGGACTTGCCGTTGCCGGGCGGCCCATACATCAGGATCGAGCGCCCCGCACTGACAGCCGGGCCGAGATGGTCCAGCAGCGAGGGCGGCAGCACGAGGTGACCCATCGCGCGGGTGAGCTGTTCCCGGGTGATCTGGATGTTGCGGATCGATTGGCGCTCCACCTGCTCGCGGTAAATTTCCAGCGGCACCGGCATGGCGCCGAAATATTCGGACTGCGCCAGCGCATCGAGGGCACGGGCCTTGCCCTGATCCGTCAGCTGATAGCCCATCTCGTTGCCGGAGTTGGCGTTCAATGTGCCTGTCGCCTCAAGCAGACGTTGCTCGCGCGCCATGTCCACCAGTTCCTGTGTCACCTGGATCGGCAGACAAATCGCTTCGGACAACTCGCTGACGACGGTTATGTTCTTTCGGAAAATCGTCTTCAGGAGAATGTCGCGCATCATGACGATGGGCAGCTTCATCTCGTCCAGCGTGCGGGGGGCAGGAGGGGCCATCACTCCGGTGGGCTGCATGTTCATGAATCAGGACCTGTGCGGCGGGCGTTTCAAGACCAGCGCTTGTCGCAGGGATTTGCGGCGATTTTGTGCCCGACTGGCGGCTTTCGCGCCCGCTCAGGCGCCTCGGAATGCGCCGAGGATCAGATAGATCGCCAGGGTGCCGCCGAGCGAGAGACCCATCGGAAATTTCCAGCCCATGCTCCAGCTTTTCCAGCCGGGAGCGATGCGGCGGAGCGGCGTGTATTTCGCCAGTCGGTGCGTAAAGAAGGCCGCCAAAAGATTGGCGGCAAAGATCGCCAGCAGATAACGCGCATCTCCGCCCGCGATGAACGGTGCAGCGGCGGCCGCGAATTTGGCATCGCCCGCACCGATGGCGCGCCCGGCATTCAGTGCGAACCCTGCAACAAGCACCGCCACCATCTGCACCAGCCGCCACCCGTACTCGGGCAGGGGCAGGGCGATAAGGCCGACAACCACAAAAATCGCAGCCAGAAGAATCACCGCCTGATTGGTGATCCGCATCTCGCGCAGATCGGTAAAGCAAACGTAGAGACAGACGGGCAGCACGAAGGGCAGGAACCACCACGCCGACGACGCGGTGATCGCCATTCGTTCAGGCAGGAACCAAAGATCGCCCGGCTCCATCCTCTCAGGCCGTTTCGAGCGCCTGCAACGATCGTACCGCTTCTTCGAAGTGCTGAGGATGAGTTGCGATGGCGTCGCGCAGCAGCCCCTTGGCAGTTTCGGTATCGCCCTGCTTGACCGCCGCCAGCGCCAGCGTGTGCAGCAACTGCGCGCGCTCGACCTGCGTCATCGGAACGACCGGCATGGAATAGTTGCGCTGGGCGCCGCGGGCGAGCACGAGGTTGTTCTTGGCCGTAAACAGCGACTGATCCAAACGGATCGCCTCGCCGAACAACCGTTCCGCTTCGGCATAGTCGCCCCGGGTCAGCTTGGAATATCCCCAGTTGTTCATCACCCCGGCCGGCGCCGTGGTCAGCCCGACTGCGATTTCGTAGAAACTGTCGGACTTCTTCCATTGCTTGTTGGCATCCGCGACCATCGCCTCGAGCCGGTAGCGCTGGAAGGTCTCATAGGTCGGCGGGATCGTGTCGAGAGTCGATTTCGCCTGAGCCCATTCGTTCGTACGAATCTGCGCGTCGGCCAGTTGAACCCGGTCTTCGTTTGTCGCTCCGGTCATGGAGACAACCTTGGTCCAAGCCGCCACGGCTTCGGTGTTGCGCTTTGCGCGCACCAGCGATCCCGCCAGACCACGCTGAAGGTCGATCCGGTCGGGGTTTGCCTTTGTCGAACGGGTGAAATAGGTCACCGCCTCGTTCGGATCCGCGACGGTCAGCATCACGTCGTTCAAGTTGGATTCGTCGATAACGTTGACGTCCTGGAAGGCGCGTTCGACCGTCTGCTCGCCGGATTCGGCGCAGGCGGACAGGACGAAAACCCCTGCAAATACTGCGGGAATCGAGAAAAAGTGGCGCATTCTTGCGTCCTTTGCTGCTCTGCCTCGTCAGCGGTTCTTACGGATCAGGAAATCTGCGTTCCCCCGTTGAACCACTTTATATTCGTAGTTTTGTGCCACAGTTTTATCAGGATTTGCGGATTTTTCGAGGGCCAGCCTCAAATTGTCCCGAATTGAGTCACTTTCGCCATTGTCCAGCGCGTAGGCCCGATGAAACATCTGCCCGGCCTCCGTGACCTTGCCGCGTTCCATGAGCACCACACCCAGGTTGTTCCAGGTTTCCGGCCGGTCTTCCTCTTCCTTCAGCGCGCGACGCAATAGGTCCTCGGCCTGTCCCAGGCGGCCAAGGCCGAGATTGGCAGTGCCCATAGCCGTCAGAATTTCCGGTGTCAGCCCTTCGGACAATGCCGCACGGGTGAAGGCCTCGAGCGCCAGTTCATGCTGCCCCGCGGCCATCAGACGGTTGCCGACCTCAACGCCGTCCTCGGCTTCCTTGCGATGATCAATGCCCGGGGCGAAAGGGCCGTCCTTGAGCGCAGGAATTCTGTCCGGAACGCAACCAGCCACCGCCGCTGCAGCGACGACGGCCATGAGAATGTTCAGGAACGGTGTGCGCTGCTCTTTCACACCCGGTTCAGTCCTGTCAGTGTTTGCCCATCGCACCCAGATTGGCGATGCCATTTGCCGATGGACCCACAAGGATGATCAGCAGAGGTGGCACCGTCAGACCCATTGTCGCAAGGGTCATCTTGGTTGGCAACTTGTTTGCGGCCTCTTCGGCACGCATCACGCGTTTGTCACGCATTTCCGCTGCGAATACGCGAAGCGCTTCCGAAATCGAGGTGCCGAAGGTGGCGGACTGGATCAGCACGGTCACGAAGGACGACACGTCCTGCACGCCACATCGCTCTCCGAAGTCGCGCAGGACCTGGCTCTTTTCTTTGCCCGCCTTCATTTCATAGGCCACGACGTCGAATTCGTCCGCCAGTGCCGGATACGAGGCCCGAAGTTCCCGCGCGACGCGGACGATCGACTGATCGAGCGACTGGCCAGCTTCCACGCAAACCAGCATCATGTCGAGCGAGTCCGGGAAGCCGCGGGTTATGGCTTCCTTGCGCTCTTCGACCCGTCGGGTAACCCAATATTTCGGCAGATAATACCCGACCCCTCCGGGGCCGATGACATACATCGCCATTTGCTGGGTGTCGAATTCCTGTCCGGCTTTCACTACGGTGATATAGACAAAACCGGCGATCAGCCCGAGAATCCCCAGGATGAGCTGCGCGAAGTGATAAAATCGCACCGCATCCTTCGACTGGTAGCCCGCCTGGCGCAGTGTCAGCTGCATCTTTGACAGCTGTTTCTCGTCCTGCGGTTCCAGGAAGGTTGCGAACTTCTGCAGCTGTTCGTTGCGCCCCCCTTGGCGCAACCGCTCTTTTTGCGGCTTGGCCTTGGAGGATTCATTCAGGCTGCGCTGCAGCTTCTTCATCGGGTCTTCGGGCTGATTCATCATCAGCGGGATGACCAGCAGAATCATGAAAACGCCCAGCCCGCCCACCACGATGAGGGGGCCGAACTCTCCAAGCTGATCGGTCAACAATGCATTGATCTGTTCGAGAAATTCCATTGGCCGACCTCCTCAGACCTTGATGTTGGTCAGAACGCGCATGACGATCAGGTTCATCCCCAGTAGGATCCCCACGACGAAACAGGCGGGGATGAAATACGGGTGATCGATCACCTCGTCGTAGTATCCCGGATCGTTAACCATGATCGCGCCGAGGCAGAAGAGTGGAAAGCCGGACAGGAACTTGCCCGACCACTGCGCTTCTGCCGTGATCGCCTTGACGCGGCGGAACAGGCGGAAGCGGGCACGGATCACCTTGGCCAGACCTGAGAGGATCTCGGCGAGGTTGCCGCCCGATTGTTGCTGAATGGTGACGGCGACCGAAAGGAAGCGCAGATCCTGCATGTCGAGCCGTTCAGCCATGTCCTTAAGTGCCTCGCCGATGTCACGCCCATAAGCGGATTCGTCAGCAATAATTCCGAATTCGGTGGCCAACGGGTCTTCGATCTCTTTCGAGACGATCGAGATCGCCGAGCTGAAAGGGTGCCCGACCCGCAGCGATCGCACCATAAGCTCCACGGCATCCGGCAGCTGCTCTTCGATCATGGCCATACGCTTCTTGGCCTTTGAGTTGATCCAGAAATAGACGCCTCCGACCCCGATGCTGACCGACGCCACCGCGCGCAGAGCAGGGTCTGCCTCGGTTCCGATCGTCAGGCCGACAAAGGCGAAGGCGGCAAGCCCGATCATGATCATGACGAGCTGGCGAGGGGTGAAGGCGATGGCTGCTTTCTGGGCCCGGTCGGCAAGCAATGAATACAGCGGGATCGACCGCGACTTCATGTGCTGCTGCATCTCCTTGCGGAGCTGTTCCAGCACCTGTTCGCGCCCGGTACCCTTGTCGAGCATTTCCAGCCGGCGGTTCACCCGGCTGTTGAGGCTGATGGATTTGCCGAAGGCGACGAGATAAAGACCCTCGACCAGGACGACGACGCCGACGAAGATCAGGCCATAGATGATCGGTTCTGCGCTCAGCTGCATTATCTGGTACTCACCACAGTGGGTTCATAGATCGAGGCAGGCAGCTCGAAGCCCCACATGCGGAACCGTTCCGAAAAGTGGCTGCGCACGCCGGTCGCCGTGAAATGGCCGATGATCTTGTTGTCGGGTGTCAATCCCACGCGCTGGAATTTGAAAATCTCCTGCATGGAGATCACGTCGCCCTCCATGCCGGTGATCTCGGTGATCGAGGTCATCCGGCGCGAACCGTCCTGCAGGCGGCTGGCCTGGACGATCAGGTTCACGGCGCTGGAAATCTGGCTGCGCATGGCCTTCAGCGGCATTTCAATGCCGGCCATCGCGATCATGTTCTCCAGGCGCGAAATGCCGTCGCGCGGATTGTTTGCGTGGATCGTGGTCATCGAGCCGTCGTGGCCGGTGTTCATGGCCTGCAGCATGTCGATCACTTCCTCGCCTCGGGTTTCGCCGACGATGATGCGGTCGGGGCGCATCCGCAAAGCGTTCTTGAGACAGTCGCGCGGCGACACCTCGCCCTTGCCTTCCACGTTCGGCGGGCGGCTTTCCATACGACCCACGTGGATCTGCTGCAGCTGAAGTTCTGCGGTGTCCTCGATCGTCAGGATACGTTCGGAGTTGTCGATGAAGGAAGACAGCGCATTCAGCGTCGTCGTCTTGCCCGAGCCCGTTCCGCCGGACACGATGATGTTCAGCCGGGTTGCGACAGCCGCCTGAAGATAGGCCGCCATTTCCTCGGTGAAGGCGCCGAAGGCAACCAGGTCGTCGATGCCCAGCTTGTCCTTCTTGAATTTCCGGATTGACACAAGCGACCCGTCCACCGCCACGGGCGGAACCATCGCGTTGAAACGCGAGCCATCGGCGAGGCGGGCGTCGACATAAGGGTTTGATTCATCGACGCGCCGGCCGACGGCCGAGACGATCTTGTCGATGATCCGCTGAAGGTGCTTCTCGTCCTTGAAGGTGACGTCTGACAGTTCAAGCTTGCCCTTGCGCTCGACAAAGACCTGGCGCGGACCGTTGACGAGAATATCGCTGACCGTGTCATCCTGAAGCAGGGTTTCGAGCGGACCGAGACCCGTGACTTCGTCGTAAAGTTCCTTGTTGAGGGTCTGTCGGTCTTCGCGGTTCAGCACGATGCCCCGCTCGTCCAGCAACTCGCCGGCGATGGTCGCGATTTCAGCCCGCAGGTCTTTTTCGGTCGCATGTTCCAGCGCGGCGAGGTTCAGGTTGTCGAGAAGCGCGCGGTGCATCTCGATCTTGATCTCGCTCATGCGCTCCTTGCGCTTGCGTTCCCGGTCCATCGCCGTGGTTTCCGCCGGCTTGACCGCGAGAGGTTTTCGCAACGATGACGCCAGGGGCTGTAGCTCTGGTTCGCCAACGGCTGCCGCCGGTGCCGGTTCGATGGACTTGGTCTTGGGCCGGGCGGCAGCTTCGTCCGGCTTGTTGAAACGCTTGAACATGTTCGACTACACTCCGGAAGAGGTCAGGCGGCCTGAGCGTCGCTCTGACCAAGTTCGTACAGGGACTGCGCCAGCTTTGCGATTTCCTTGCGCAGCGGATTTTTCGCGGCGGAAGAAGCCAGCGGAATTCCGTGATCGGCGCACTGGGCCACCTGCTTGCCCCCATCGGGCAGTTGCAGGTCGATCGAAATCCCAAGGCTTTCGGCCATTCGCTTCACCCGCGCCTTTCCAGACAGATCCGTGAAGCCTGGCGCCCGGTTCAGAGCGAAACGCAGCTTGTTGAAGGGAAGATCTTCCGACTGCAGGGCCCGCTTGAGCCGCAAGGCGTTCTGTGCGGATCGCATATCGAGTTCCAGCACAGCAAAATAGACATGCGCGGCCTGAAGCACGGTTTCGGACCAATGTACCAGCGTCGAGGGCATATCTACGACAACAAAGTCGAAGTGCGCGCGCGCCATCTCGATCACGCGCTGGATGTCGGTCGGCGTGAAAATGTCGAGCGGCACGATATCCGAAGGCGAGGTCAGAACTTGCAGCTTGTCCTGGAACGGCGTCAGCGCTGCGGCAAAGACGTCCTTGTCGAGATTTTCGGTGTCCGACAGCATTTCAAAGACGATCTCGCGCCGCGGTAGGTCGAGATAGGTGGAAACCGAGCCATACTGCAGGTCCAAATCCAGTAGGCAGACACTGGGGGCGTCGGTCTTCGAAATGTTCGCCAACTCCCAGGCGAGATTGACCGCCAGCGTGGTCGATCCGGCGCCGCCCGCGAGCCCCTGGAACACGAGCAGCGCGCCTTCTTTGGCCGACCCCCCGGCAAGCGAGGCACGCGGATGATTCGCGTCCACCGCGGGGGCGGACCGCGTCTGGCGGAGGCGCTCGATGGCAGACTGCAATTCCCGTTCCGGGAGCGGGTAGGGGACGAATTCATCGGCCCCCTTGCGCAAGAGCTGGTGCAGCGACGCGGGCGTGACGTCTTCTGCAATGAGGATGACACTGATCTTGCGCGCCTTGGCCTGGGCGATGATTTCGCCCATCATCATCAGATTGTCCTCGTCCTCGCCGTCGATGGCCAGGGCGATGAATTCCAGGGTTTCCGCTTCGGGCTGGCTGAAAAACGCCAGTGCCTCGGCAAACCCAAGGTCACCCCAGCTCTCACCAAGGTTCGCTTCCATATCCTCGATCAGGAGGTCGAAATTCTGAACGTCGCGGCTGACCGTGCAGGCCACAATCGGATTGGTCTCGGGTTGCGGCGTTGCGCTGCTCATTGCCTTCATCCTCTTTGCGGGCCTGGCAGCATCAGGGGGCGGGTGGCCGCCGGACCCTGATGACATCTGCTCTGCCGACGTGTCTCCTTCACCCGGAATACACGTCGCCCTTTGAGGACACTCTGTCGGGAAATGTGGGCAATAATTGGGCCAAAAAAACCCAATTGTAGGGAGCCGGGCGACGATCGCCGCCCGGCACTCTTATTGTTCTTGCGTGAAACCGCCGGTGTTCTCGCGCCCGGTCAAACCCGAGGGAGGCACGGCGCTGGCGATGTATTCCCGATAGATGATCTGCGCATATTTGCCATCAAGAACCGTCGGGTGGCGTTTGACGAAGCCCGAAACCTCGGTGACCGTGCGTCGGTTCTGCCGTTCCCGGTCTTGAGTGTTGATGACGGGGCGTGTCTCGCCGTAGGAAACCAGCGCTTCCAGCCGTGACCGGCTAATTCCGCGCGCCGCGAGGTAGTTCACCACCGCGACGGCGCGGCGTTTGCCGAGGCCATAGTTGTAGCTGGCCGATCCCACCTTGTCTGTGTGACCGTAAACGCGGAACCGAACTTCGGGGAACTGGCGAATCCAGTTGGCCTGCTGATCGAGTATCTGCATCGACGCCGGGTCCAGCCGCGCGCTGTCGAACGCAAAGGTGACGGTCGTTGGCACGTCGCTTGCAAAACGGTTGCCAAGGCTGATCGCGTAGTCAAGCTCGCCACGCATGACCAGTTCGTTGGTTTGGTTGGCATTGCCCAACGATCGCGAACCCGGTTCGAGACCCGCTTCCTGGGAACAACCGGACAGCCCGAGGCCGATCATGAAGGTCGTAGCATACTTCCACATTTTCCCGATCCTCCGATCAGTCCAGGACATATCCGTAGGAACCGCTGAAGTCCTGCTTGGCGACTTCGTTAGCGGCAGCGTTGCCGGATTTGGCGCGGCTGGTCTTGCCATAGAGGAACAGCGATTTCTCGCTGGGCGGGATCACCCGGTCGGTGGGCAGGGCAAAAGCCTCGCCGCGCGTCGGGGTCACCAAATGGGCGGTGATGATGATCACCAGCTCGGTCTGTTTGCGCTGATAGGAAGAACTGCGGAACAGGGCTCCCAGAACCGGAACGTCCCCGATCCAGGGAAGTTGCCCGACACTGTCCAGAAAGTCATCCTGGATCAGGCCGGCAATGGCAAAACTCTCGCCGTCCCGCATTTCGACGGTGGTCGACGTCTCGCGCCGGCTGAAGGCGTCGATCTGGAAGCCGTTGAAGTTCACGCCGTTGTTCGGATCGATGGCCGAAACAGCCGCCATCAGCTCGAGGTTGATCACGTCCTGATCGACCACGCGGGGTGTGAAGTTCAGCTCGATACCGAATGGTTTGAACTCGACCGAGATCGCGCCGTTATCCTGTGCCACCGGAATGGGATATTCGCCGCCGGCAAGAAACTTGGCTTCCTGGCCGGAAAGTGCGGTGAGGTTCGGTTCCGCAAGGGTCCGCACGACGCCCTTCTGTTCCAGCGCTTCCAGCAACAGGCCAACTTGCAGCGAGCCCGCGTTAAATCCAAAGAGTACGGCACCGTTGTTGTCATTCACGGCTGGGATGTTGCCGCCCTGCGAACTGGTGACAGCTGGCTGGTTGTTCAGGGTATTGGTGCCACCGGTGAGGCCGGCGTTGTTTCCGAATACGCTGCCGGAAAGGCTGAGCGACGAACTGAGCGACTTGGAGACGGCGCGCTGCATCTCGGCGAAGCGGACCTTGAGCATGACCTGCTGGACGCCGCCGACGCTCATCAGGTTCGAAACGCGGTCGGGCGCATAGCGCTCGGCGAGGTCGAGCGCCCGTTGCAGGCGTTGGGAACTGGACACGACACCGGAGAGGACGATGCCGTCATTGGCGGTGCGCACCTCGATCCTCTCGCCGGGAAGAATCTGCCCAAGGCGTTCCTTGAATTCGGTGACATCCGCCGAGACGCGCACTTCGACGTTGGTAATCAGCCGCCCGGCCGCGTCCAGAAGCGTGAGCGTGGTCATCCCCGGAGACTTGCCCAGCACATAGATCGTGCGGTCCGACAAGGAGGAGATATCCGCGATGCCCGGATTGGCGATGCTGAGTTCGGAAAAGGAGACGTCGCTTTCGACCACGATGGCCCGGTTCATCGGAACATCAAGCGTCGCGGCGCTGCCCTTCTTGACGACCGTCAATGTTTCGGCCTGGGCGCCACCCACGAAGGGCGCAAACGCCAGAGCAAGCCCCATGAGGGCTGCCTTGAGTGAATCATGAAATGTCATGTGACCTGCCTCTCCGATCACGCCTCATTGTCGGGTCTTTGTCGCCCGGTCTGAAGGTGACTGTGCGGCAGTTCGTGATTTATTGCAATAATCAGAGGTTTCCGGGCCCCTCCTTATGTGGACAACCGGCAACAACGAAAAAACGGGGCGTGTTGTCCACACGCCCCGTTGTTCCTGGAAAACTGTTTCAGTTCATCAGTTTGTGCAGGGAATTGGCAGATCCACCACTTCGGCGCCGCGCCGGGTGCGGATCGTGCAAACCTGTTCTTCGGCCTTGGCCGGGGCGGCCTGAATTTCGCTGATGCCAAGCAGCGACCGTTGGTTGACTTCGATGGCAGCTGCAATCGTATCGTCCGCCGCGCCGACCAGCGACAGGGACAGTTTGCCGCTCGACCGGGCCTGGGCCAATGCCGCGACCTGCTCGGGGCTGACCGCCACGGTCACGGTCCGCGCAATCGTTCCAGCTTCGATCTCGCCATTGGCGGACTGGTCGATGGCGATCACCTTGACGCCGGCTTCGATCATCTTGGTGAAATCGCCCGCGGCGTTGTCAGTCAGCCCACGCAGGCTGCCGGTCCAATAGACATCAACGCGGTCACCCGGCCGCAGGAAGCCAGACACACCCGAGGCGACATCGACGGGAATCGCGAAGGCCCGCATCCCGCGCTCGAGGCGCGAGTTGATGCCGGCATCCTCTCCGGGCGCGGTGACCTTGAGGACCATGATGGCTTCGTCTTTTTCCATCGCACGCAAGACATAGCGCTTTTCGACCACATCGGGCGGGAACAGGACGGCGAGATCGGTGAAGGCGCCTTCGGGAACCGCGTTCACCGGCCACTTTACGGCGCGGATCGCATCCTCGGTCAGCGGTTCACCGTATTTCAGTTGACGCGTGGCAACGTAGACCGGCACTGTGGGCACAATCGCCTGACGCGCCGCGCGCTCGCGATTCAGTTCGGCCTGATATTCGCCGATATATTTCTTGGCCATCATGACAGCGCCCCCAGCGAGGGCGATGCCGACGATCAGAACCAGTCCGAAAACCGCACGCATTCCGTGACTTCTCCATGGTTGAACCACCGATACCCTGGCGGCGAGTCATTGGACTCGGATGTGTTGACTGTTCTGAGGGTAGCCCCGGATTGTGGCCAAAAATGGGAGGACCGGTGGCGCGGCAAAGCTAGATGCAACGCGTATCCCTGCGAAGGTCGGGATCAGTTCCCGACTTGTTTCGCCGAAAGATACTCGCCAACCCCGTTGCCCACCCCACCGGAAGCCGTTTGGATCGACGTGTAGGCAACACCGGCCAGCGCAACAACCGCTGCAGTCAGGACAACCCAATCCACTGTGACAGCGCCACTTTCTCTACGAAGAAATTTACGAATTTGATTGCGCATTTTTAACCTCTCAGGAATGTCCTTGGGTCTTTTGGGCGAGGGCCACATCTTCGGTGAAAGACATGGCCCTCCAGCAAACCTACGTCTGCACGAGTCAATCGGACGGAGCTTTTCCTTCAATGTAGGCACCGGTTTCCGAGGTCAGTTTCTCGGCGCCGGTCTGAATCGACGAATAGGCAGCACCGGCCAGGGCGACGACAGCTGCCGTCAGAACGACCCAGTCGACCGTGACGGCCCCGTTTTCGTCTTTGCGGAAATTCTTCACAAACTTCATCATGTTTGGTCCCTCCATAGGATCACGTGGTCACATCCTCGCCGGTCTCATGACCAATGAACTGGTCTCTCCGTCGTGGCATGTGCCTAATTGGCCGTTCGATTGGGGCAGCATTGGGGCGGCTTTATTGAATTTTAGTGCTTCGTCGCCGGCTTTTGGCAACAGTCGCAACACCTTTGTGAAATAATCCAGAGGACTTAATGGTGTACAGGGAACGCTCAATCTGGGTGTCGCGAAAAGCTGAAAGGCCGCGCTCTGTCGAGCGCGGCCCTAGACCATCGATCTTTTACAACCGTATCAGTCGCTGGGAGCTTTTCCTTCAATGTAGGCACCGGTTTCCGAGGTCAGTTTCTCGGCGCCGGTCTGGATCGACGAATAGGCCGCACCGGCCAGGGCGACGACGGCTGCGGTCAGAACGACCCAGTCCACCGTGACGGCGCCGTTTTCGTCTTTGCGGAATTTCTTCAGAAATTTCATCATAACATGTCCCTCCAAGGATCATGGGTTGTCACTCAGCACGCAACGTCCGGGTCGGAACCACACTCTCTCTTCGGTTCCAGTCCGTCGCGATGGGCATTTGTTGCCGAACCACATGGCAGGAATTGGGCCAAAAGCGGGAATTTTTGGTAAGAACTCGGGTTTCATGGGGTTATGTCATAACTCATTGACAAAAATAAGAAAATTAATGATTTTCCGCCCCTTCCAGCCCGGCTGGCAGATGCAATTTGGATCCATAAAGCGAAAAAAGCCGCAGTTCGGACGCTATTATGTGGAAATCTTCGCAGCTACCGCCAAAGATCCCGACCAAAGAAAACAAGGTTCGAGCAGTCGAGACCTGACATGAAGATTTTGACCCGATCGGCCGCTCTAACGGTCATGACGCTGTTTGCGCCCTCCTTCGTTCTCGGAGAGGCGCCCCAGCCGTTCCCCGAGTTCGCGGCCAAGCGGATCAAGGTGCCGGGCGCAGCCACCGCGGTACCTGCCAACCCGCAACGGCCGCGCATCACCGTCCAGATCGACCCGGTCGAGCAGGCGGCCCTTCTTGCGGCGCGGCCGCCCATGCAAAAGGCCACAGGCGAAGCAGACGACGACGATGCCGCCCCAAAGGCCGCTGGCGGTTCCTATGACTGGTTCTGGAGCGAGGTCTCGCCCGCGCTGACGGGGGCTGGGCCGGGCCGTCTGGCCCAGGCGATGCGCGCGCTCCAGAACTCCGATAAGGTCTCGGCGCCCCGGCTGCAGACCCTGCAGGAGATTGCCCGGGCACAGGGGGCACCAATCCTCAGATCGACCGTGGGCACGTCGGTGTCTCCGGCACTAGTACTCGCGGTGATCGCCGTCGAATCCGCGGGCCGCAGTGACGCGATAAGCGGGGCAGGGGCGGCCGGCCTGATGCAGCTGATGCCGGACACGGCCACACGTTTCGGCGTGATCGACCGTCTGGCCGCCGATCAGAGCATCGCTGGCGGTGTCAAATATCTCGACTGGTTGATGAAGGAATTTGACAACGACCCGATTCTGGCGCTGGCCGGCTATAACGCGGGCGAGGGCGCCGTGAAGACCCACAAGGGCGTTCCACCCTACGCGGAAACGCGTGACTATGTACCAAAGGTGCTGGCGGCCTGGAAAGTCGCCAGCGGGCTGTGCCGCACGCCGCCCGAGCTGATTTCGGACGGTTGCGTTTTCGTGGCGATGAACTGACCTACTCCGAAAACACGTCCGCCCATTCCGGATGCTTGCGTCTTTGGGCGTTCACGAAGGGACACAGCGGCACGATTTTCCAGCCGCCGGACCGGGCATCCTCGACCAGTCGCTCGGCCAGCAGCCTGCCGGCCCCCGTGCCGCGCATCGAAACCGGCACGCCTGTGTGATCTGCAATGACAAGCTGGGGCGAAACTATGGAGTAGGTCAGCTCTGCCTCGGCGCCATCGCGCCTCAGGACATAGCGCCCCTTCGTTTCGCCCCTTTCATGAACAATGGCGTCAGACAAGCGTCGCCTCGGTCGCGGCGCGCAACTCTGCCTCGCTGACGCCATCAGCCAGTTCCACCAGCTTCAGCCCGCCCGGCACCACGTCAAGCACGCCGAGGTTGGTGATGATGCGATCGACCACGCCCTTGCCGGTCAGCGGCAGGGTGCAAGCTTTCAGAACCTTCGATTCACCGGCCTTGTTGGCGTGGTCCATCACGACGATCACCTTGCCGACACCGGCCACGAGATCCATCGCTCCGCCCATGCCCTTGACCAGCTTTCCCGGAATCATCCAGTTGGCGAGGTCGCCGGTCTCGGAGACTTCCATCGCCCCAAGGATCGCCGCCGCGATCTTGCCGCCGCGGATCATGCCGAAGCTGGTGGCGCTGTCGAAATACGAGGTGCGCGACAGTTCGGTGATCGTCTGCTTACCGGCGTTGATCAGGTCAGGGTCCTCTTCGCCCTCGAAGGGGAAGGGGCCCATGCCCAGCATCCCGTTCTCGGATTGCAGGGTGATGTCCTTGTCGCCGACATAGTTCGCCACCAGCGTCGGGATCCCGATGCCAAGGTTCACGTACATTCCGTCTTCGAGTTCCTCTGCCGCCCGAGCGGCCATCTGGTTGCGGTCCCAGGGCATGTCGTCCTCCAATCGGATGCAAAACCGGCAGCAAAGTCACCGCCGGTAGGGGTCAATCCCGCTTGATGCGGGGTATTCTCAATGTCACAACGCTGCCGCGCGGCCCGCTGGCCATGCGGAGCGTACCGTCCATGCTCTTGGCAAGCTGCTGGATAATGCGCCCGCCAAGGCTTGAATTGTTAGGCCATTCCGCATCTTTCGGCATGCCTACACCGTCATCGGCCAGTTCGACGCGCATATCGCCTGCGTTGTTCTCGTGCACGCTCAGGCGAATATGTCCCGCCTCGCGGCCGACAAACGCATGTTGCATCGCATTGGTCGTCGCTTCCGAAATGATCAGCCCGCAATTCACAGCAACCTCCAGAGGAACCGTAAAGCTGTCGATGTCGAGATCGACCAGCAGGCTCCCGCCGCCTCCCAATTCGGACAGCGAATTGACGATGCGGCTGAGGTACCCGCCAAGGGCCACCGCGTCGCGATTCTCGCCGCCACTGGCGTTGAGTTCTTCGTAGAGCAGCTGAAGGGTTTCCACCCGACGGGCCAGCTTCTCGAAAGCTTCTGCCGGAACATCCTCGCGCGAATGCAGGCGGATCAGGCCCACCACCATCATCAGATGGTTCTTCACCCGGTGCTGGATTTCGCGCAGCATGAAGTTCAGCTTCTCGTCGGCCTCTGCCTCGGGCGGCTCTCCAAGCACCTTCTGCACACCGAAGAAATACTGCACTTCACCTTGTTCGTTGCGGAGCGGAGCGATCAGCAGACGGTTCCAGAACGGCGACCCGTCCTCGCGACAGTTCAGGATATCGGCTGAAACCTCTTCTCCCTTCGCGATGCCATCCCGAATCCTCTGAACGGTTTTGGGATCGGTTTTCGCGCTCTGAAGGAACCGGCAGTTGCGCCCGATGGCCTGAGCCGCCGAATAGCCGGTGGCCTTTTCAAAGGCCCGATTCACGAAGACAATCGGATTGTCTTCCAGGCGCGGGTCAGTCAACACCATCGGAAACGGGGCCGAAAGGACGATCTGCACGGCGATCGACGCGCCGTTTTCCGTCGGAGGGCCAGCGATGTCTTCCATGCGTCAGGCGACCTCGCGCTTTCGAACGGTACGTTGTTCGATGCGCTTCTCGTGCTCCCCCTGAATCAGGCGGTGGACGTAGATGCCTGGCAGGTGAATCATGTCAGGGTCGAGGCTGCCGCGCGGCACGATCTCTTCGACTTCGGCCACGCAGATCTTGCCGCACATGGCGGCCGGCGGGTTGAAGTTGCGGGCAGTCTTGCGGAAGACGAGGTTGCCGGTATCGTCGGCCTTCCAGGCCTTGACGATGGAGAGGTCGGCGAAGATGCCCTTTTCCAGGATGTAGTCCTGGCCGTCGAAATTCTTCACTTCCTTGCCCTCGGCGATCACCGTGCCAACACCGGTCTTGGTGTAGAAACCTGGGATCCCGCAGCCGCCAGCGCGCATCCGCTCGGCCAGGGTGCCTTGCGGATTGAACTCAAGTTCGAGCTCGCCGCTCAGATACTGGCGCATGAACTCGGCGTTTTCGCCGACGTAGGAAGACATCATTTTCTTGACCTGCTTGGTCTGCAGCAGCAGGCCCAGTCCGAAATCGTCGACCCCGGCGTTGTTGGAGGCCACGGTCAGGTTCTTTGTCCCGGCATCGCGGATCGCCGCGATCAGCAGCTCGGGAATGCCGCAGAGACCAAAGCCGCCGGCGGCGATGAGCATGCCGTCGAACAGAACTCCGTCCAACGCCGCGGCTGCGGACTCGTAGACTTTTTTCATTCGGATTGCCTCCATCCTGTACGGAACTTTGATGCCGCGCTGCGGCAGCAGAGTCAACGGAGGGCAATCCGCGTCAGCGTCGGAGCGCCGGGTTCGAACTGGCGTCAGATCACCCGAACCTGCGCCCCGATGGGAGTGATCTCGAAGACCTCAGCAATCATCTCGTTATACAGGCCGATGCACCCGTCAGAACTGCGCCGTCCGATTTTCCGCGTGTCGTGCGTGCCGTGGATGATATACGCGGGCCAGGCCAGATACATCGCATGGGTACCCAGCGGATTCTCCGGACCCGGGGGAATCGGCTTCCAGTCCGGATAGCGCTCCATCTGGCTGGCCGTGGGCGTCCAGGACGGCCCGACCTTCTTGCGCACGATCTCGGTGTAGCCGCGCTTGGTCAACTCGTCCGTGCGGGGCACGGACGTGGGGTAAACACGATAATCGCTGCCATCCGCGCTCCACCAGTGCAGGGCGCGCGACACCGTGTCGGCCACGATGCTCACCTTGCCTGGCGTCTGGAAGTGATCCTCCCAGCGCTGGTTGGAAAAGCTCGAAATGTTATGGCGGCTAAAATCCTCGTGCTCCGGCTCAACGGTCTGGGCGCGGAGAATCGCGGGCGCGGCAACGAATGCAACGGAAGCGGTCAGAAGGCCGCGGCGGGATATCTGGGACATGGGTTTGCCTGTGGTCGTGCTTTTTCTTCTGCTTTTATCCAATCAGGACGGTGCACAAAACAGAAATCACATATGGTTGAACCTGAATATGTGGGCGGAAAGGTCACAACAGTGACCTCACCACGCTATTCGGCCTGATGCCCTACTCAGACGCCACCTTTTTCGCCGGGGCCTTCTTGGCCGCAGGTTTCTTGGTCGCGGTCTTCTTCGCGGCAGGCTTTTTTGCCGGCGCCTTCTTGGGGGCGGCTTTCTTCTTGCCGCCCTTAGACCCCTTCTCGGAAATCAGAACCAGCGCCTGTTCCAGCGTGACCGTTTCGGGCTCGACCTCCTTGGGCAGGGTGGCATTCACCTTTTCCCATTTGACGTAGGGCCCATACCGGCCCGGCATCACCAGCACCGGCCCACCATCGGGGTGATCGCCGAGCTCTTTCAGCGGTTTGGCCGCCGCCCCGCTGCGCCCGCCCCGGCTCGCGGCCTTGAGCGCCAGAACCTCGACGGCACGGTTCATGCCGATCTCGAAGACCTCTTCGACGCTCGGCAGGTTGGCGTAAATCTTGCCGTGCTTCACGTAAGGCCCATACCGGCCGATGGCCGCTTCGATCATCTCGCCGTCCTCGGGATGCGGACCCACCTCGCGCGGCAGACTCAGCAGTTGCAAAGCCTTGTCGAGGTCCAGGCTGTCGATCTCCCAGGTTTTCGGCACCGAGGCGCGCGGCGGTTTCGGAACCTCTTCGGTTGCCTCGCCCCGCTGCACATAGGGACCAAACCGCCCCGAGCGCAGCGTGATCAACTCGCCCTGATCCTCGCCCAGAACCTTGCCGTCGGGCGAGACCTGATCGGTTTCTGTCCCCGGGGGGCCGAAGGGGCGCGTGTATCGGCATTCGGGATAGTTCGAACATCCGATGAAGGCCCCACCCGAGCGCGCGGTGCGCATCGAAAGCCTTCCTTCACCGCAGTTCGGGCATCGCCGGGGGTCGCTGCCGTCTTCGGTTGGTGGGAAAAGGTGCGGCGCCAGCACCTCGTTGATGGTTTCCAGCACATCGGTAATGCGCAGTTCGGCGGTTTCCGCCACGGCTGCCGAGAAATCGCGCCAGAACCGCGACAGCACGGTCTTGTAGTCCGCCTCACCCGCGCTCACGTGGTCGAGATCGTCCTCCAGCGAGGCGGTGAAATCGTAGCCGACGTATTTCTGGAAATAGTTGATCAGAAAGGCCGTCACCAGCCGCCCCTTGTCCTCGGGGATCAGCCGGTTCTTGTCCTTGCGAACATATTCGCGTTCCTGAATCGTCGTGACCACGCTGGCATAGGTCGAAGGCCGGCCGATTCCCAGCTCTTCCATCTTCTTGACCAGAGTCGCCTCAGTATAGCGCGGCGGCGGCTGGGTGAAATGCTGCTCTGGGCTAACCGATCGTTTCTCCGCCTTCTCGCCCTGCGCGATCTGCGGAAGGCGCTTGTCGTCCTCGTCTGGGACCTCGTCGCGGCCTTCCTCATAGACCTTGAGGAAGCCGTCGAACAGAACCACCTGGCCCGTGGCGCGCAATTCGACCTGGCCGTCGCGGCTGCCCACATCGACCGTTGTCCGCTCCAGGCGCGCGGATTCCATCTGGCAGGCCAGGGTGCGCTTCCAGATCAGATCGTAAAGCCGCGCCTGGTCGGAATCCTTCAGCTTCAGCTTATCCGCATCGGCGGCCATTTCGGTGGGCCGGATGCATTCATGCGCCTCCTGCGCGTTCTTCGCTTTGTTCTTGTAGATGCGGGGCTGGGCCGGCACGTATTCCTTGCCGTATCGCGCACCGATCGCCTCGCGCGCCGCCGCGACGGCCTCCGGCGCCATGTCGATGCCGTCGGTCCGCATATAAGTGATGTGACCGGCTTCATAGAGCCGCTGCGCCGCATTCATGCACTGGCGTGCACCCATCCCGAATTTGCGGCTGGCCTCCTGCTGAAGTGTCGACGTCATGAACGGCGGAGAGGGGTTGCGGCTGGCGGGTTTCGCCTCGACCGATGTGACCGTCAGGTCCCGGCTGTTAACCGCCTGCACCGCAAGCTCGGCCTGGGTAGCGTTTTCGATGTCATAACGGTCCAGCTTCTTCCCCGCCAGAACCGTCAGCCGCGCCTCGTACTCCTGTCCGCGCGGCGTGGTCAGAAGAGCCTTGACCGTCCAGTATTCCCGGGCGCGAAAAGCCTCGATCTCCATCTCGCGTTCGACGATCAGACGCAGGCAGACCGATTGCACCCGCCCGGCCGATTTGGCACCAGGCAGCTTGCGCCAGAGCACCGGCGACAGGGTGAAGCCGACCAGATAGTCCAGAGCGCGGCGCGCCAGATAGGCCTCGACCAGCGGCATGTCGACCTGGCGCGGGCTCTTCATCGCTTCCGCAACGGCGGTCTTGGTGATCGCGTTGAAGGTAACGCGGCTGACCAAGGTATCCTTCTTGATCGACTTCCGCTTCGTCAGCGCCTCCTGAAGGTGCCAGGAAATCGCTTCGCCCTCGCGGTCAGGGTCAGTGGCCAGGATCAGTTCACCATCCTCGGCCAGCGCGTCGGCAATCGCCTTGACGTGCTTCTTGCTGTCGTTTCCGATCTCCCAGGTCATGGCGAAATCGTGGTCCGGATCGACCGATCCATCCTTCGGCGGAAGGTCGCGAACGTGGCCATAAGACGCCAGAACCGTGTAACCGGGCCCGAGATACTTGTTGATCGTCTTGGCTTTTGCAGGCGATTCCACAACAACTACGGGCATTTAGCGACAGACCTCTCGAACAAGCGCAGGGCGGCTCTATGGCGGGGCAACATGTGGGGTGCAAGTGCTGATTGTCAATCTGCGCGGTTTGGGCACAGGATGGCCGCCGCGTCGGCCCTCTATTTCCAAGGGGATTTAGAGAGCCGCCGCACATCCTGATCCGTGGGAACCATCGTCCGGGGCTGGCCGAAACCAGGGCGGGGAACGGCGCTCCGAGCCGGGATGAAGGATACCATCCGTCCGAGCATGGAACGGCGGCCGGGCGCTACGGTCGGATCTGTCATCCGTGCCCCTCGGAGGGCGGACGTAGCCGCATCCGCCAAGCTCTCGCAGCAGAGGCTTCCGTGATTGGGCTTTACCAATCCGCCGCCTAGCGGCACGGCGTCCTGGCGCCGGACCAGTGGGACGGAGCCTGAGTGCAGCCGATGTTCTGGCGATCAGGTCCGACGAGGGTGGCCATGCACGGGATCTTGGCGCGGGACGTTGTCTGATACTCCGACGCGAAATACTGCGCCTCAGGGTGGGCCATCAGTCTGATAGCTTGTCCGCCCTTGCGATCTGACCTCCAGTAGAGGATTTCTGGCGAAGGCGCAGAATGCCTGCATCCCGCCTGGTCTTCATCCGTCAGTTCACGCGGGACAACAGGCCACCGGACTGGCGGGCGATGCGACCATCGAGTTCAAGGTCGATCAGCGCCGGGCCGACCTGATCCGCCGTGGCGGCGAGATCGCGAATCAGCTGATCCTCCGCAATCGGACTCGGCCCAAGTCGATCGAGGATGCGCCGATGCAGCGCAGCCGTCTCGCGCAGGGTGCGGGCTGGTGCGATGGTATCCTGCGCCGGAGGAGTGGATTGCGCCGGCGTTTGGGATTCGTTGCCAATGGCCAGCAGGACGTCGTCGGCGTTTCGGACAAGCACTGCGCCGTCGCGTATCAGCAGATTACATCCTGCGGCGCGCGCATCGAAGGGGTGCCCCGGCACCGCCATCACCTCACGGCCCTGATCGAGTGCGTCTCGCGCGGTGATGAGGCTGCCCGATTTGGACGCGGCTTCGACAACGACCACGGCCCGTGCAAGCCCGGAAATGATGCGGTTGCGGGCCGGAAAATGCCGCGCCTGCGGAACAAGTCCCATCGGCTGTTCGGACAAGCACAGCCCGGTTTCTGCGATTCGTGCGGCAAGCTTGGCGTTTTCGCTGGGATAGACCACGTCGACGCCCCCGGCCATCACGGCAAGTGTTCCGGTCGAAATCGCCCCTTCATGGGCGGCAGTATCGATTCCGCGTGCAAGGCCCGAGGCGACGACCAAGCCCGCTTGCCCCAGTCCGGCTGCCAGCGCGCGGGCCATCCGTATGCCAAGGGAAGAGGCATTTCGCGCGCCGACCAGCGCGATGGCGGGATGGTTCAGCCACGACAACTGGCCAACCGCCCAAAGGATCGGCGGTGCATCGGCAATCGAGGCAAGTTGGGAGGGGTAATTCGGATCGCCGAGGCACAAAAGCCGCGCACGCGCGGCCTTTGCGGCCTTCATCTCGGCTTCTATCACGCGGGGCGGACAGGGTTCATAGTCCTCCACCCCGGCGTTGCGCGCCACTTCGGGCAGCGCGGCCAGCGCGTTCTGCGCTGTGCCATGCTCGGCCAGGAGCCGGTGGAAGGTTGCCACACCGACCCGCCGAGAGCGCAACAGACGGAGCCAGGAAAATCGATCGTCTTCCGTGGTGGGTGGGAGTGGGGGGTGAGTGGAAGAACTAATGTCCTCGGTCATCCTGCGCTCCGCCATGTTGCAAAAACAGGTCTAGCGGAGAACCGGTTAACAGGAAGTGAATCAAAAGGGGTTTTTCGCAGGGCGACGACAGTTTTTTTGAGGGTTGCGCTGGCTCCCTAACGGTCGCCAGTGCTTCCTGTCGGAAAATTGCCTGATTCCGCGCTCGTCAAGTTGCCGAGCCACCTACAGTGAGACCGTCGATTAACACGGTCGGTTGGCCTACCCCGACCGGCACCCATTGACCGTCCTTGCCGCAATTCCCCAGGCCGGGGTCCAGCGCCATGTCGTTGCCGAGTCCGCGAATGCGTTTCAGCGCATTTGGTCCGTCGCCGATCAGCGTTGCACCTTTCACCGGGGCGCCGACCTTGCCATTTTTCACCCGATAGGCCTCGGTGCACGAGAATACGAACTTGCCGTTGGTGATGTCGACCTGTCCGCCGCCGAATCCGACTGCCCAGATGCCGTCCTTGATATCCGCCACCAGGTCGGCGGGATTCGCCTCGCCCCCCAGCATGATCGTATTGGTCATCCGCGGCATCGGCTTGTGCGCATAGCTCTGCCGCCGGCCGTTTCCGGTGGGCGCGACGCCCATCAGCCGCGCGTTCTGGCGGTCCTGCATGAAACCGGTCAGCATGCCGTCCTCGATCAGAACCGTGCGCGAAGAGGGGGTTCCCTCGTCGTCCACTGCGATCGACCCGCGACGATCGGGCAGGGTGCCGTCGTCCACCACCGTGACGCCCCGCGCCGCAACCTGCTGGCCCATGAGCCCGGCAAAGGCAGAGGTGCCCTTGCGGTTGAAGTCGCCCTCCAGACCGTGTCCGACCGCCTCGTGCAGCAGGATGCCGGGCCAGCCGGGTCCCAGCGCAACCTCCATCACGCCGGCGGGCGCAGCTTCGGCATCGAGATTGACCAGCGCGATCCGCAGCGCTTCCTTTGCCTTCGCCTGCCAGTCCACCGGGTCGATCAGACCATCCAGCCCGATCCGACCGCCGCCGCCGGCGGTCCCGGTCTCGCGCCGACCGCCCTGTTCGACGATGACCGACACGTTCAGACGGGTCATCGGGCGCACGTCGCGCACCCGCACACCGTCCGGGCGCAGGATCTCGACCTCCTGCAACGAGGCGGCAAGCATCGCCGAGACTTGCACCACCCGGGAATCAAGGCCGCGCGAAAAGGCGTCGATCTCGCGCAGCGTGTCGATCTTGACCGGAAACGGCACGCCGCCGATGGGATCGGCTTCGGTATAGGGGCGCCGGTTGGAGGCGCGCGGCGCCTCGGAAAGGGTTCCACCGCCGTCGCCCACGGCCAGGCGCGCGGTCTCTCCCGCCCGTTTCAGCGCGGCGAGGGTCAGCTCGGTCGAATGGGCGTATCCCGCCACGTCTCCGCGCACGGCGCGCAGCCCGAACCCTTCGGCCGCATCATAGCTGGCACTTTTCAGACGACCGTCGTCGAATGTCAGCGCTTCCGAACGTCGGCGCTCGACGAACAGTTCGCCATCGTCGGCGCCATGCGTCGCGTTTTGCAGTTCGGCGAGGGCGGCATCCAGCGGAAGCACGGTCTCGAAGGGGCGGAACGGGGTGTCGTCCATGGAGTTTTCAGGCCTTTCCTGCCTCTGACGGGCAAAAAGCGTCCGTTTGACGCAAGCTGATGGCTTTATCTGTCAGTCGGAATATGGTTTCTAGCGGCAACGAACACAACGGGGCTCCCGCGCGGATCTAACACGCGCGACAGTCTCATCGGACGAAGCGCGATCAACCGATCAGGACATGATATGAAGACAGCATTCACGATTTCGGGGCTGCTTGGCGGGTTTGCCGCCCTGCCGGCCATGGCACAGGACAAGCTCGAGATCGTCGGCAGGCCGGTGTCGGGGGGCATGTCCTTCCAGCCGGCTGCGACCAGCCTGGCGCACGAGCAGCAGTGGCTCGACCACATGATTCTGATCATCATCACCGTGATCTGCGTCTTCGTGACCGGCTTGCTGATCTACGCGATCCTGCGATTCAACCGCCGCGCCAATCCGACCGCTGCAACCTTCACGCATAATTCGCCGCTGGAAATTGCCTGGACCATCGTCCCGGTCTTCATCCTGGTGCTGATCGGTGCCTTCTCGCTGCCCGTGCTGTTCGATCAGCAGGAAATCCCCGAGGCCGACATCACCATCAAGGCGACCGGAAACCAGTGGTTCTGGTCCTATCAATATGTCGATCACGACTTCGGCTTCGACAGCTACATGATCGGCCAGCCGGCCACCGGCGGCAACTATGTGCTCGATGACAACGTCATCAAGATGCTCGAAGACGCCGGCTACAGCCGCGACGAATATCTGCTCGCCACCGACACGGCCCTGGTTCTGCCCGTGGGCAAGACCATCGTGGTGCAGGTTACCGGGTCCGACGTGATCCACTCCTGGACGATTCCGGCCTTTGGCGTGAAGCAGGACGGCGTTCCCGGTCGTCTGGCGGAACTCTGGTTCAAGGCCGACCGTGAAGGCATCTACTTCGGCCAATGTTCGGAACTTTGCGGCAAGGACCACGCCTATATGCCGATCACGGTCAAGATCGTGAGCGAGGCAGCCTACGAAGAGTGGCTGAAGGGCGCAATCGCGCAATACGCTGGCACGCCGCTTGACGTGAAAGTCGCTCAGGCCGACTGAAAGACCCGCGTGCGCGCGACACTGCGCGCACTCCACTTCAACTCCGGAAGGGGCGCGGCGACGCGCTCTGCATGGCAGGCAGTATGACCGACGCGAGCCTTCAGACGCAAGCCACGGTGGGTGACGCCGGATTCGGCGACTACTTCGCGCTGCTCAAGCCGCGTGTCATGTCGCTGGTGGTGTTCACCGCCATGGTGGGCCTGGTTGCCGCGCCCATCGACGTGCATCCTTTCATCGGCTTCTGCGCGATTCTGTTCATCGCTGTGGGCGGCGGTGCCTCTGGCGCGCTGAACATGTGGTGGGACGCGGATATCGACGCCGTGATGCGCCGTACACGCGGCCGTCCGATCCCCGCGGGGCGGGTCGAAGCGGGCGAGGCGCTGGGGCTGGGCATCGCGCTGTCTGGCTTCTCGGTAGTGCTGCTTGCGCTGGCAACCAATATCCTTGCCGGGGCGCTGCTGGCCTTCACCATATTCTTCTACGTCGTCGTCTACTCGATGTGGCTCAAGCGTTCGACGCCGCAGAACATCGTGATTGGTGGCCTTGCCGGTGCGTTCCCTCCGCTGGTGGGCTGGGTTGCCGCGACCGGCTCCATGGCGATCGAGCCCTGGCTGATGGTCGCGCTGACCTTTCTTTGGACGCCGCCGCACTTCTGGGCGCTGGCCCTTTTCATGCGCTCCGACTACGACGATGCCGGAGTGCCGATGCTGACCGTGACCCACGGCCGCCGGACAACCCGCGCCCATATTCTCGCGTATACCGTTGTTCTGGCCATCTTCGCGCTGGGTGCGGCCTTCACCGGTATCGGCGGACCTATCTACCTCACTGTTTCAGCGGTCCTGAACGCGCTGTTCCTCGCCGGGGCCTGGCAGATCTGGCGCCGCGACGAGGCGATGGCAGAGGCCGATAATTTTGCCACCGAACGGCGTTTCTTCCGCCTTTCGCTGCTCTATCTCTTCCTGCACTTCGGCGCGATTCTGGCGGAAGCGCTGTTGCGTCCCTATGGCCTCGGTGGCTGGTCATGAGCCTGCGTCCCGTCCACGACCTGCATCGGCGCCGGTTCGGTCGAAACCTGGGCCTTGGTCTGGTGCTCGCGGCGTTTGTCGCGCTGGTATTTGGCCTCACTGTGGTCAAGGTGACGAGCGGCGATTTCGAGACCCCGGCAACGGAGAGCAAGAAATGACACCGGCAAACAAGACACTTGTCAAGCTTCTGAGCGTCGTCCTTCTCATGGGTGGCCTGTCCTGGGCATCGGTGCCGTTCTACAACTGGTTCTGCCGGGTGACCGGTTTCGGCGGCGTCACCGGCACTGCCGACGCCGGATCGGATACGGTTCTGGACAAGACCATCAAGATTCGCTTCGACGGATCGCTTGATCGCGACATGCCCTGGACGTTCAAGCCGGTAGAGCGCCAGGTAGAGATTAAGATCGGCGAAACGGGTCTGGCATTCTACGAGGCCCACAATCCGACCGACCGGCCTGTGGCCGGCCGGGCAAGCTACAACGTCTTCCCTTACGAGGCAGGCAGCTTTTTCATCAAGATCCACTGCTTCTGTTTCGACGAACAGGTTCTGGCGCCGGGCGAAACGGTGCAGATGCCGGTCAGCTTCTACGTCGACCCGTCCATCGTCGACGACCTAGACGCGAAATACATCCACAGCATCACGCTGTCCTACACTTTCCACGAGATCGACCTGCCCGAGGGCTATGCCGCCCTTGACACCGGCGCAGGCGCGGCTACGAACTGAGGCCCTAAGGCGAGGGACACCTGAATGGCACACGCAAAGAACCACGACTTCCATATCCTGCACCCATCGATCGAACCGCTTCTCGGCTCGGTGGGCGCCTTCGTCATGCTGTTCGGGGCCGTGCTCTGGATGCATGGCGGGACCCCCTGGGTGTGCCTGATCGGCCTGGTGATCGTGCTCTACACGATGTTCGTGTGGTGGAAGCATGTTGTCGAAGAAAGCCACGTCGGCGATCACACACCGGTGGTGCGGATCGGCCTGAGATATGGCTTCATCCTCTTCATCATGTCCGAGGTGATGTTCTTCTTCGCCTGGTTCTGGTCGTTCTTCAAACACCAGATCTACCCGATGCAGGAATACGTCGGCTCGGAATATGTCGCGCCGGTCATCCACGCCATCGACCCGTTCCACCTGCCTCTCATCAACACGCTGATCCTCTTGCTGTCGGGTTGCGCGGTTACCTGGGCGCACCACGCGCTGGTCCATGGCAACGACCGCAAGGCATTGGTGCAGGGCCTGGCCATCGGTATCGTGCTGGGCATCGCCTTCACGGCGCTTCAGGCCTACGAATACGGCCTCCTTTTGACCCACGACGGTTGGGAATTCGGCGGCGACCAGTTCTTCTCGAACTTCTTCATGGCAACCGGCTTTCACGGCTTCCACGTGATTATCGGTACGATCTTCCTGACGGTCTGCCTGATCCGTGCGATCAAGGGTGACTTCACCCCGGAGCGCCATGTCGGTTTCGAGGCGGCAGCCTGGTACTGGCACTTTGTCGACGTGGTCTGGCTGTTCCTCTTCTTCGCGGTCTACATCTGGGGCACGTCGCATCTGGGTTGATCCGGCTGGCGGCCCGACCGCCCGCGCCACTCTGCAAACAAGGCGCGCACCCGTTGCGCGCCTTTTCACGTCCGACCGAAAGCGCGGCATGAAACGCCTTCTCTTCCTCCTCATCATCGGCCTGGCCGGTGCCGTGACACTGGTGTGGCTCGGCGTCTGGCAGATGAACCGGCTGGAGGAGAAACAAGGGTTCCTGGCCGAGATGCAGGCCCGGATCGACGCCGACCCGGTTGAACTTCCAGCCAATCCCGACCCGGAACGCGATCGGTATCTGGCGGTGAAAGTGAGCGGGGCCATTCTGCCGCGCGAGCTGCATGTCCTCGTGTCGCAGAAACAGGTCGGCGCCGGTTACCGGATTATCGCCCCCTTCCAGACCGACGACGGACGGCGCATCCTGCTCGACCGTGGCTTCGTCCCGGTTGATGCCCGCGACAATGTGCGCCGCATCGGTCCGGCCGAGGTGTCCGGCAACCTGCATTGGCCGAATGAGACCGACACCTACACGCCCAAACCGGAACGCGGCACCGAAACCTGGTTTGCGCGTGATGTGGACGCAATGGCGCAGGTGCTCGACACCGAACCCGTCATGCTGATTGCAGCCACCGACCTTGATCCCGGCGTTTCCCCACTACCGGTGGACACGGCCGCCATCCCCAACGATCACTTGCAATATGCCATCACCTGGTTCTCCCTTGCCGTCATCTGGATCGGCATGACCGGGCATTTCCTCTGGCGCACCCGCGCCCGCAGACAGACCTGAGGCCCATGAAATATATCTCGACCCGCGGGCAGGCGCCCGAACTGACCTTCGAAGAGGCGATGCTGACAGGGCTTGCGCGCGACGGCGGGCTTTATGTCCCGGCCACTGTGCCGCAAATGAGTGCCGTCGACATTGCCGCATTGGCTGGCCTCCCCTACGAAGAGGCCGCCTTCCGGGTGATGCGACCCTTCATTGGCGACAGTTTCAGCGATGACGAATTCCGCGCCATCATTGCCCGCGCCTATTCCGGCTTCGGCCATGCCGCCCGCGCGCCGCTGAAGCAGCTCGATTCGGGCCATTTCCTGCTCGAGCTGTTCCACGGGCCGACGCTGGCCTTCAAGGACTTCGCGATGCAACTGATCGGCCAGCTGTTCCAGACCGCATTGGATCGCAGGGGCGAACGCGTCACGATCGTCGGGGCCACCAGCGGTGACACCGGCAGCGCAGCGATCGAGGCCTTTCGGGGCCTGAAGAACGTCGACGTCTTCATCCTCTACCCGCATGGCCGGGTATCCGAGGTGCAGCGCCGCCAGATGACGACCCCGAGCGAAAGCAACGTTCATGCACTCGCGCTGGACGGAGATTTCGACGACTGCCAGGCGCGGCTCAAGGACATGTTCAACGATTTCGACTTCCGCGATGGGGTACGGCTGGCGGGCGTCAACTCGATCAACTGGGCGCGGGTTCTGGCGCAGGTGGTTTATTACTTCACCGCGGCCGTCTCGCTGGGCGCTCCGCACCGCAAGGTCAGCTTTACCGTGCCAACCGGCAATTTCGGTGACATCTTCGCCGGCTACATCGCCAAGCGGATGGGCTTGCCGATTGACCGGCTCGTCGTGGCCACCAACCAGAACGACATCCTGCACCGCTGCCTCAGCGGGCAGGGGTATCATAAGGGGCCGACCCATCCCTCGATCAGCCCCTCCATGGATATCCAGGTCTCGTCAAACTTCGAACGCGCGCTGTTCGACGCCTACAACCGCGACGGCCGGGCCGTCTCTCAGCTGATGGAAGAGCTCAAGGCCGGCGGTTTCGACGTCAGCCAGGGCGCTATCGAGGCCCTGCGGGAAACCTTCGATTCGGGCCGCGCCTCAGAGGAAGAGACGCTCGCGACGATCAAGACCACGCTCGCCAACAGCGCCGAGCTGATCTGCCCGCACACCGCCGTCGGCGTGAAGGTCGCCAACGAACAGCGTGTGGCCGATGTGCCCATGATCACGCTGGCCACTGCGCATCCGGCCAAATTCCCGGCCGCGGTCGAGCAGGCAAGCGGCATTCATCCGCCTCTTCCCCCGCGCATGTCCGATCTGTATGACAGGCCGGAACGGGTGACGCGGATCGCCAACGATCTCGCCACTCTCGAAACCCACATCAAGGGGCACATCGGCGCGTGACTGTTCAGCAAGCACAGCTCTCCAACGGCTTTCGCATCGTGACCGAGCACATGCCTGGCCTGCAATCCGCTGCAATCGGCATCTGGGTCACGGCCGGCGGCCGGCACGAACGGCTCGAGCAGAACGGCATCGCGCATTTTCTCGAGCACATGGCCTTCAAGGGCACAAAGCGGCGCAATGCGCTTCAGATCGCCGAGGCGATCGAGGATGTGGGCGGCTATATCAATGCCTATACCAGCCGCGAGGTGACCGCCTATTACGCCCGCGTGCTCGAAAACGACGTGCCTCTGGCGATGGACGTGATCGGCGACATCGTTATGAACCCTGTCTTCGATCCCAACGAGATCGAGATCGAGCGGGGCGTGATCCTTCAGGAGATCGGTCAGGCGCTCGACACCCCCGACGACATCATCTTTGACTGGCTGCAGGAAGAGAGTTACCGCGACCAGCCGCTCGGCCGAACCATCCTTGGCCCCTCGGAACGGGTCAGCGCATTCGACCGCGCCGATCTGGAAACCTTCATCGGCGAACACTACGGCCCCGTCGAACTGATCCTTTCGGCCTGCGGAGCCGTGGACCATGACGCCATCGTGCGCGGGGCCGAGGCGATGTTCGGGCATCTGGAGCCGCGTTCCACGCGCTCTGTTCCTCCCGCCACCTTTACCGGTGGCGAGTTCCGTCGCGAGAAGGCGCTGGAGCAGGCACATTTCGCGCTCGCTCTGGAAAGCCCCGGCTATCGGCACGAAGACATCTATACCGCACAGATCTACGCCAGCGCGCTGGGGGGCGGGATGTCCTCGCGCCTGTTCCAGGAAATTCGCGAAAACCGGGGGCTTTGCTATTCGATCTTTGCCCAGACCGGCGCCTATGCCGATACCGGCACCACCACGATCTACGCGGGCACTAGTGGCGCCCAGGTCGGTGATCTGGCTCGTATCACCATCGACGAGATGAAGCGCGCTGCCGAGGACATGACACCGGCCGAGGTGGCCCGCGCCCGCGCACAGATGAAGGCCGGTATGTTGATGGGGCTGGAAAGCCCGTCAAACCGCGCCGAACGTCTGGCCCGGCTTGTGCAAATCTGGGACGTGGTTCCGACCCTCGAAGAGACCATCGAAAAGATTGACGCGGTCACCACCGGCGACGTGCGCGAATTCGCGGCCGAACAGGCACACAAGGCACCGGCCGCGCTGGCGCTCTATGGTCCGGTTGAAGGTGCCCCGACCCTGCCAGAACTTCAGGAGAGGCGAGCCGCCTGAGACCTCCCGGATGCTTCTGGCCAAACGTAAGCTCAAGCTCGAAACCGAACGGTTGACGCTGCGCCCGCCATTGCATGGCGATTTCCGGGCATGGGCGGCCCTGCGCAGCGACAGCGCCGATTTCCTGAAGCCATGGGAGCCGAGCTGGGCCGCCGATCATCTGACCCGCCGGGCCTTCACCAATCGCGTCTACTGGGCCCAGCGGTCGGTCACCAACGGTTCGGCGGTGCCGCTGTTCCTGATCCGCCGCTCTGACGATGCGCTGGTCGGCGCGATCACTCTGGATAACATCCGTCGCGGTCCGGCCCAGTCGGGAACGCTGGGCTACTGGACCGGTCAGCCCTTCGCCCGCCAGGGCTTCATGCGCGAGGCAATCGGCGCGCTGGTCCATCACGCCTATACCAAGCTTGATCTCAGCCGGATCGAGGCAGCCTGTCTGCCGGAAAACGCCGCCTCTCGGGGGCTGTTGGAAATCGCCGGGTTCAAATACGAGGGTGTCGCCCAGTCCTACCTGCAGATCGCCGGGCGGTGGCGCACGCATGTGCTCTACGCCGCCCTGCGCAGCGACCGGCGCGGCCGCACCGAGACAGGCTGACCGGCTACTTGCGCGGCACCCTCGGCACGCTCGAGCGGGCAAAGTCATAGTCGGCGTCAGGATGCGGCGGGTGACCGTGTGTACGGTTCCAATATTTCGAGGCTCCACGGCGGATCCAGACCGGTATCGTCAACACCAATCCGATCAGGAACCCGCCGGTATGGGCCCAATAGGCGATACCTCCGTCATCAGGGCCCGATCCGAGGCTTCCCAGGAATTGCAGTCCGAACCAGATGGCTAGCATCATCCAGGCGGGGATCGCGATGACTCGAAAGAAGATAATGAAGATCAACAGGATATCGACCTTCGCCTTCGGGAACATCAACAAATATCCACCCATCACCCCCGCAATAGCGCCCGACGCGCCGACCGTTGGAACCAGCGAGTTTGGGCCAGTCATCACATGCACCAGTCCGGCACCGATGCCGCAGACAAGATAGAACAGCAGGAACCCGAGATGTCCCATCTGGTCTTCCAGATTGTCTCCGAAAATCCAGAGGAACAGCATGTTTCCGGCCAGGTGCATGAATCCGGCATGCAGGAAGATCGACGTAAACAGCCCGGAATACCCATGTCCCTCGGTGATCGCGCGCGGCACGATCCCCCACTCCATGAAGAACCGCCACAACGCGCGCTCGTCGCCCATCAGGTTCAGATAGCCAAGAAAGCACAGCACGTTCACCGCGATGAGCGCGTAAACGACGAAGGGTGTACGCCCGGATGGGTTATGGTCGCGGATCGGGAACATTCCGCGCAAGCTGCTGTCAAAGCGCGCGCCGGTCAAGCGAAATGCCAGCACTCTCATGTTGGGTGACGCGCATTGGCGTCACACCTCGGACAAGATTGAGCCCTATTTTAAGGGGAGCATTGTGTAAGAAAAATAAATCCAGGGGAGAGTGCGATCATGTCACGACATTTGGCAAGGTTCCGAAACGAAGAAGACGGCGCCGTCACCATTGATTGGGTGGTTCTGACGGCGCTCATCGTGGCGCTCGCGACCGCCGCCTTCTCCGGTGTCGAAGGCGGCGTCTCTGCGCTGACAGCGTCAATCGCCCAATATCTCGCGGGATTGTTGTCGGCCTGATTCTGAAACCTTCTCTCGGCCACTCAGCAGGCGCATGGCCGAGAAAGGAGGCTCAGCAAGCGGCTACTACGCAGTCTATAGCTCGATGGCCTCCATCAGGCGGGGTTCCACGACATCGACTCCCGGCAATCCGTCGCGCAGCACCTCGGCCGACTGCGCCAGGATCGGGAAGGTCTTGTAGTGGCCCGGGATGACTGTCTTGAAGTTGAAGTATTTCTTCGCCGCCCAGGCGGCGGCTTCCATATCCATCGTGAAATGGCCGCCTGCCGACAGGATCCCGATATCGGGGTTATAGTATTCCCCGAACCAGGCCATGTCGGCCATGATATCCGTATCTCCGCTGAAATAGACCGTCTTCCCCTCCAGACGCAGCATGAAGCCCACCTCGCTTCCGCCGGCCCTCGGGCCATCGGGCGAGCCGAAGGTCGAGGAATGCTCGGCCTTTACCATGCTCACGCGGATGCCTCCGCCGATATCAACGGTACCGCCCTTGTTCATCCCGATGGTTTCGATGCCCTGGGTCTCGCCCCACCACGACATGACGTCATACTGTCCTACCACAGGTGCCTTCAGACGCTTGGAGAGCGCCACGACATCGGCCGAATGATCGAAATGCGCGTGGGTCATCAGGATCGTGGTCGCGTCCTTCACGGCGGCATCATGCTGATCCTCGGACAGCACCGGATTTCCCGTCAGCCAGGGATCGATCAGGATGACCTTTTCGCCCGATTCGATGCGGAAGCTGCCGTGTCCCAGCCAGATGATCTTCATGGTATTCTCCCTTTAGGTTGCACCACAGCCTAGCATCCGATCGCCGAAAATCCATGCCCAGCGGCTGGGATGCAGGTTGCGGAGGCCGTCGTACAGGGCGCAATCGTGGCAAAACGGTGGCGAATTTATTTGTCTGCCCCAGACCCTTGTCCTACCCTGTCGGCAGGAGGTAAGGCCACAAATGAGAGGTCATGTTCAACCCTCTGCTGGATAACGGAAATCCAGTGCCAGAAAGCCTGAAATATAGCAGGCAGGCAAAATTCCGAAACGAGGCGAGATACAGGCCAGGCCGAGATTCGGGTGTTTGGCGGATAACAATCCGTTGTGTTCGAAGGGTTTGTGTAAGTGTTGTCAACATTTGGTAAATCGGCTGCGCAGTTCCGCGCGCAGCTGGGACTGACAGAGCAGGAATTCGCCGCACTGGTGGGATTAAGCGTCGGGGAGGTCGAAGATCTCGAGCACATGCGCGCGCATTGCAGCTCCGAGATCGTCGGCCGGTATGTTCGCGTTCTTGGCCTTCAACCCGGCGCCGCGCCGGCTCTGGCCCTGATCGCAGCGGCCGAGGACTCAAATCGCCGACGGGTCGAAACGCGCCGTTATCTGGGCGATGACCGCCTCATGGCTCTGCTGGCGCGGCACGGCAACGAGCTTTCCGACGCGGTCAAGGCGCAGATCAACCGGATCGTTGCGGAAGAGATCGCCGCAAAGTCGCGCGTCATCAGGCACCGCGATGACCGCGCAGATTCTCCACCAGCGCCCTTGCGGCCGCGACTGACCCCGGCCCGGCTCGCCGAACTGGTGCTGCTCTCCGAGGAGGTCCGCGCCCGCCACGTCCGTCCGGAAGAACGGCTATCGGCCACCGCCTTCCTCGAAGACGAGTTCGAGCGCGATCCCCGGCTCGAGATCGAACTGGTAACTGAAATGCCGCTCTTCGCGCCCGACTCGGGCGCAGCGATTGCACAGACGGTCGATGGCCATATCCTTCACGTCAATGCCGGCTTCTGGACCGATTGCGCCGCCGGCTGCCGGAACGTGGCCAGCCACGTCCTGCTTCACGAATACGCCCATCATATCCTGCATGGCGCCTATATCGCGCAGGGGGAAGGGTTCCTGCCGCCGCACCGCCTTGCCTCTCTCGAAATGGGCGATGCGCGCGAGGCCGTCACGGTCGGCGGTTATGACAGCGCCGACACACTCGATCTCGAGGCGGATTTCTTCGCCGTCCTTCTGACCGTCCCCTGGACCCGTCTCGCCGAGGTTGCCGTCGAGGATTACAAGGCCCGTTTCCTCGTGCGAAAGCTGGCGCGCGACTATGGTGCCTTCTGGCCGGTGATGGACAAGCTGGTGCGTTACATGCGCATGGGAGTCGCCCGTGACCGCATCCGCGAGGCGCTCTACCGGCAGAACCGCATCGACCATCCCTTCCTGCTTCTTCTCTGACGGTCCCGGCCCTCGGCCGAACCGAAGCGGAAAAACAAATCATCCGCGCGCTTGCTGATCAGCGCGCGGATGCAAGACGGCGCGCCGCGCAATCAATAGAATTTTCCAAAATTGCGCCTTAGTTTGGGCAGGTTCTGACGCTTTCATCTCGCCATTCAAACCCGTGGAGAGGCAGGACATGCGCATCGATCCAACGGACCTTGCCCGCCGAGGTCTTGGGATGAACAAGGCCCGCGTCGCCTGATTGGCACCCCGCCGCGGTTCCGTGACCCCCGGCGCTGGCGTATTTCTGACCCCGAGCAGCACACCTCATGAACACCGACAACGGCACATTTTCCCTTTTTCGAACCGGCGGCTTTGCCGAACTCGACAGCTTCTGGCGCCGGTTGCAGCGCGCCGAAAAAGCTGCCGCCGTGCTGGCCGAAAACCCGTTGCCCTTCGTGCAGACCGCGGTCGAAGAGCTTCAGGATCAGATCCTCTCCTTCGAACCTGCAGTCAGCATCATTGGCCAGGTGAAGGCCGGGAAAAGCACGCTTCTGAACGCGCTGATCGGCGAAACCGATCTGCTGCCGTCGGACGTCAATCCCTGGACCTCGGTGATCACCGCCATTCACCTTAATTCACGCCGTCGCCCGCCAAATACCCGGGCCTTGTTCCGATTTTTCGACGAACTCGAATGGGACCGGCTCGTCGACACCGGTGGTCGCCTCGGAGAAATGGCCCATCGCGCCGGCTTCGAGACCGAAGCGGCGGCGGTTCGCGCGCAGGTCATGAAGATGAAGCAGACGACCGAGGCGCGGCTGGGTGATGATTTCGCCCGCCTTCTGGGCAGCAGTCACGCGTTCGAGACCGTCGAAAAGAAGATCATCGACAGGTATATCTGCTACGGCGATCCGGATGATCAGGCGCTCGGCGAAGGAGTTTACGCCGATGTCACCAAGCTCGCCGACATCTTTGTCGATATCCCCAGCTATCCGACCGGTCTCTGTCTGCGCGACACGCCCGGCGTGAATGACACCTTCATGATGCGCGAGCAGATCACCCTGAACGCCATCTCCGACAGTCGGGTCTGCATCGTGGTTCTCTCGGCGCATCAGGCTCTGTCCACGATGGACATGGCGTTGTTGCGGATCATCTGCAACGTCGAGGCGCGCGAGGTGGTGATCTTTGTAAACCGCATCGATGCGCTTGCTGATCCCGTCGAAGACACGCGTGAGATTCGCGCCAGTATCCGTCAGACCCTGAAAAAGGCGGGTGTCTCGGACAAGATCGACATCCTGGTCGGCTCCGGTTATTGGGCGACATGTGCGATCGGCGACACCTGCGGAACCATGATGCCGGCCAGTCGCGGCGCACTTGAGAAATGGGTCGATGCCGGTGCAGGCGAACTGGACGATCCCGTGACGCTGCGCCAGGTGGCCTTTGACGCCTCGGGCGTCGGCGACCTGCACCGCGCCATCTCCACCCGCATTGTCGAGGGGCCTGGGCAGATGCTGCTCGACCAACTGGCGGCCGACATCGAGAACCTCGCCAGGATGATCGACACGGTCAATCAGGTCGCTGCCCGGTCGGCGGGCCCGGCCGCCGCGCTGGTCGACGTGAACGGTCAACGCGATGCCATCCGCTGCGCAGCGTTGGTCCGTTTCGAAGGCATGGCTGACGAACGCCGGCGGCAGTTGTCCGACCGGCTTGTCCGAGCGGGCGAGAGCTTTGTCGACTCGGCACTTTCCGCGCTGGACGCTCATCTTAAGACCGTCGGCGCCTGCGATACTTGGACATACGAGGCGATCAGCCTGCGCATGAGGATGCGCAGCGCCTTCCTTGCCGCTTGCAGATTGCTCAGGAAAGGCACAGTGCAGGGGCTGGATGACGCCCTGCGCGATGTCAGCGATTTTCTGGAAGACCATTTCGCCCTTGCTGCGCATCACGAGGATATCGATCTCCCGTTGCCGCCGCCGCCCGCCGCGCCAACGGCCTTGGCCCGCACCCTGTCGCTCGACCTGAATTCCAGCTGGTGGCGCCGCTTCTGGCGGATCGGGAGCCTCAACAGCCCGTCCCGTCGCTATGAGGCGGCGATACGCGCCGAAATCGAAACGCTGATCGCGGATCTTCTTTCACGCCACTTCGATCCGTATATCGAGCAGAATCGTGATATCCTCGAAAAGTTCCTGAAGGACGAGGACCGCTTTATCGAGACCATCGTCGGCTGTGTTCGCGAAAAGCAGGAATTCGACCGGGCGGGCAGGAGGAGCGGCTCTTGCGAGCAGGAGAAGGTGGCGTGAACGACAAGAACTCCTCGGACACGACAAGGCGTCCGCGAATTGTCATCGCAGGTGAATTCAGTGCCGGTAAAACGCGGCTGCTGAACGGCATTCTGGGGCAAACCATCCTACCCTCACATGTGGTGTCCACCTCGCTTCCGCCGATGTGGCTTTCATCAGGCGATGGCGACCCGCTGCGCCTTGACGTCTCAGGGTCCTGGCATGAATTGACCGATTTCGACGCGATCGACGTGATGACGACTCGCTTCTGCGTGCTTCAAACCCGGTCTCCGGCGCTAGACCATATGGATTTGATAGACACCCCCGGCAACTCCGACCCAAACATCCCCCCGGAATGCTGGGAGCGGATGATCCCCTACGCCGATATGGTCGTCTGGTGTTCCAACGCGAACCAGGCCTGGCGGCAAAGCGAGAAGGCCGTATGGGAGGAAATGCCCGACCATCTGTGCGGAATCAGCGTGATGGTTCTGACCCATGCCGACCTGATCCCGGACGATATGGCACGTGCCAAGGTGCGTCGTAGGGTCGAACGCGAGGCGGGCGGGTTTTTTCAGCATATAGAGATGGTCTCAGCGCTCGACTCCGCCCAGGTCGCCGACTTCGCCGCGCGTCTGGTGGACATGGCGCGGAACTTGACTACGCTGGGGGGAATCGCTGCACCCGACTTCAATCCGGACCGGATTCTCCCCGAGGTTCTGTCCTCGGCCCGCTCAACCCGGCGTCCACGTGGCAAGGTCATCGTGCCGCGCCGTCTGATGCCGGCAGGCGATGGCGCCAGTCCATCCGCCCGTCGCGTGCCCTGAGAACTCGACCCGCTGCCGGATCGGAGAGCGCCAATGCAGATCGCCAGAAGCCAACGCAAGGAAATCGACGCCCTTCGCGACACGCTGCTGAGCATCGAAGGCGTTGCAGGCCGCCCGGCGCGCGACACCTTCGCGCAACTGCGCGTGCGCCTCGACAACTGGGCGGCACGTGTCGCGGTGATCGGCCAGGTCAAGGCCGGTAAGTCGAGCTTTCTCAACGCCTTCCTCGGACAACAGGATTTCCTGCCGTCTGACGTCAATCCCTGGACGTCTGTTGTGACCAACCTCCGCATCAATCTGGCGGGCGATCCCGAAACCGGTGCACGTTTCGAGTTCTTCGACGAAACCGCCTGGGACGAGATCGTCAACGGTGGGTCCGAAGTGCGTCGCCTGACCGAACAGCTGCTTCCCGGATTCGATGCCGATCTTCTGCGCGCACAGACCGAGGCCATGAAGACCCGCGCGCAGGAACGGCTTGGCGCCTATTACCAGACGCTGCTGGGAACTCACCACGATTATGACGTTCTGACGCCCGAGCTGCTGCAGCGCTATGTCTGCGCGGGTCACGGAGACGAAGGCCCGGGCGGCCGTTCCGAACCGGGCCGCTATGCGGCGATCACCCGCGTCGCAAATCTCTACTTCCGCCGTCCCGAGTTTGCCGTGCCGACGGTTCTTACCGACACGCCCGGGGTCAACGATCCCTTTCTCGTCCGCGACGAATTCACCTGTCGCAGCCTCGACAAGTCGGATGTGTTCATTGTGGTCCTCTCCGCCCATCAGGCGCTGACCGAGGTTGACGTGGCCCTAATGCGGATCCTCGCCCAGCAGGACGACAAGGACGTGATCGTCTTCATTAACCGCATCGACGAGCTCGACGATTTCGACACCGATGTTCAGCGTGTGGTGGGGGATGTCTCCCGCCGGTTGCAAGCAGCCATTCCTGATGTCGAGTTCACCATTCACGCGGGCAGCGCCTGGTTCGCCGACCTGGCCCTGCGCGGCGACGATGAGGCCGCGTTGATGCGCGAGGCGCTCGACGACGAACACCTGCATTCGTACCTGCACAGCGCCTACGGCTTTGTCCCGGCGACCGAACGCGAACGCTTTCTGCTGGCTTCGGGGCTCGAGGATGTGAAGCGCACGCTGTCTATGGTGATCGACCACGGCATCGGCAGCCAGCAGATCGCGCAACTGGTCGAGGACGCCCGCGCCGAAATCGCCGCGCTGCAATCCGCGACCCGGCGCGAACGCGACTCGATCCAGATGCAGGTCGAGCGGATGAGCGCGAACAACGCGCAGGCCGCCTTCAATGCGCTGGAGCGCGAACTTGAACAGCTGGAAGGCATAGCCACGAAGGTGGAAGCTGCCTGCGCCACCGCGGTAAAAGAGATCGACGGGATCATGAGCCGGTCCACAACCGCTCTCACTTCCGCACTGGACAAGGCAATTGCCGACTTCATCGGCGAACAGCAGGAGCATATTGCGACGCGGCTGTCGGAAAGTGCCACCGCCGGAGCACCGCCAACCCGAATGGAAATCGACCTTCTGCCCCTGCGCGCCCACTTGGAGGAAGCCATCACCGCCCGCTATGCCGCTGCCCGGGCCGAGATCGACAAAGTGCTGGACAACGGGCTCGCCGGCACCAAGGCTGCCGCAGCCGGCGCGTTCGAGTCCGAAACCGATGGCATCACGATGGAGGGTCTTCCCGGGGACGATTTCGCCTCGACACTGACCCTCGCGCGCAAGCGCATCGACCTCGGCCTGATCACCGCCCGCACCTGGGCCTTCTGGCGCCGCCGCGAAATCGACCTGGCCAAGACCATGGATGCCCTGCGCCAGATCACCGCGGCCGACCTGCGACCGGCGATCCAGACGATTGTCACCGCCTTCAGCGAGGCGCTTGCCGCACGTGCGGTTGCCGGACAGAATCGGATGCAGGTGATCCGACGCATGATTGAAGGCGCGACGGAGGAACGCAGCCGCCGTCTGCGCTCTGACAAGGCAAGAATGGAGCAGATCGCCCGCGATCCGGAAGAATTGCGCCGGATGGTGCATCGTTTGCACGGACAGCTTGAGGTCCTCGAGCGGCGCATCCAATATCTTGCTGTAAATGACAACACGCTGTGTCGCACCACCCTGTCGCGCGCGGCCTGAGGACAAAAGCATGAATGCCCGGACGCTGAATCTCACCTCCCTGAAGGTCGAGCCATCCGCTCGCCGGCCGGTGCGAGTTGCGGTCTGCGGCGAAGTGAATTCGGGCAAGTCCAGCGTGATCAACGCGATGGTGCGCCAGGTCGTCACTCCCGACCTGTTCGGTCAGGATCATCGCCCGGTCTTCCACATCCGCCACGGCAGCAAGCCGCACGCGCTGGTCAATTTCGACACCGGCGAAAGCGAGCTCTACGACCGTATCGACCGCTGTCCCGATCTTGTTCATGCCCTGTCCTGCGAGATTGTGGTCAATGCGCCGCAACTGGCCGGTCTCGAACTGATCGAGGTGTCCTTGCCGGAAGACGGAATGATTCCGCCGCCGACGCAGACGCTGCTCGCCAATGCGGACCTGCTGGTCTGGACCACCATCGCCAGCCAGGCGTGGCGGCTCAGCGAACGCACTCTCGTGGCTCGTATGCCTCGCTCTCTGCATCAGCGTGCCACGCTGGTCGTGACCCGCAGCGACAACATCAAATCCCGCGACGATCTGCGCCGCATTCACAGGCGCCTCGTTGCCGAAACCTACGAATTCTTCGATGACATCGTCTTCCTGCGTGCGGCCCGGAAACTTATCGGTGCCTCGACCGAGTCCGACCTCGCCTTCGAACGTTCGGGCGGGCGCGAGCTCTGTGGCGTGATCGGCGAATTTGCAGGTGAAATCGCCGCTATTCCCGGCCGGCTCGATTTGCCCGCGCCGCGCCGTCGCCCGGCCACAGCCCTGCCGACCGAACCCGCCACTGATCCGGACGCGGCCGCCCCCCATTCAGCCACATTGCGCGAACTGCGCGAAATGGCCGGCGGGATGAACGGGCTACTTTCGGCGGGCATCGCCCACGACGCTGGCCTCAATCGCCTGGCCGGAGGCTCCGGCCTGGCCGAATCCACCGCCGCGCTGTGCCGCGACCTCTGGGCACGGCCTCTTGCCGAGGGCGGTATCGCCGTTGCCCCGGAGGACGGTCCGGCCCTGATTGAAATGGACGGGCATTACCTGCTGATCCAGCCGGCGGCGGATGGGGCCGGGCTGCTGTTTCTGCTCTGTTATTCAGGCAAGATTACCCGCGGTCTGGCGCGCAACGCCCTGCTGCGCATGACACGGATCTGGGACCGGCGGCGTTGAGCCGCCGCCGCCATCACGACCGGGATTGCGCAACGCGCGCGCCAGTCGCGCTGGCCGCGTCCATGAACCCCTCGATGATCATGTCCGCGACTTCGATGTCATAGTGCTGCGTCCAGTTGCGCGTTGCTTCCATATCGACATAGGTGATGAAGTCCTGCATCGCCTCGTTGTCGATCAGCGCATCCGGGAGATCGTCGTTCTTGATACGGTCCGCCACGCCCGGAGTTTGACACAAGACCTCGGCTAGTTCGACCGTGTCGCCCTTCATGGCACGCTGCACGAACCAGTTTTCGCCCTGCCGCCGGCGATAACCATAGCTCACTTCCGAGCGGAGTTCGGTCAGCAGAACGCCAATCGCAGTGCGCTGTTCGGTATTCAGAATTTCATCGCTCATTCCGGCATCCTCGGTTACTCTCGGCCCTCACGCAAAAAGGGCTACCGTTTCGGCCGGAACGCCCGGACCGACCCGGGTCTTCGCCGGCAAAAGACGACGCCCGCAGCGGGCGCGCTTTGCCGTATCGCGAGTCCCTGCCGCCGGATTGCCCGACGGACGAGTCCCACGCTCGGCATTTGCCAGCAAAACCTGTCGAAACTTGGGCGATGGTTGGTAAACAAGAGATTGTCTTTGCGGCAGACTGGTAAAGCCTCCGGACCGGCAACAATCGCTGGTCACGCCTGGTTGATTTCTTCCTCCCGCCACGCACCGTCACCCGCGCCTTGGACGTTGCCGTAATGTCCTGCACTCGCTAATCAAGTCTGGCCGAATGGGGGAGCATGCAAGGTGCAGGCACGATATCTCGTGGTCGCGGGCGCATGCCTGACCCAATTCACCGTGATAGGGCTGCTGTTCTCCTTCGGCCTCTTCTTCAAGGTCTTCGAAACCGAGTTCGGTTGGTCCCGCACACTGTTCTCGGCCTGCTCGTCCCTGGCGTTCTTCATGATGGGCCTTTTGGCGATGGTCGGTGGACGGCTGACCGACAGCTTCGGCCCGCGCAGGGTGCTTGCGGCAACAGGTCTGGCCTATGGCCTCGGCTACGCCCTGATGTCACAGGTCAGCGCGCCATGGCAGATGTTCGCGATTTTCGGCACCCTGATCGGCCTCGGTCTTGGCACCCATGATGTGGTAACGCTGTCCACCGTCGCGCACTGGTTCGGTGAACGGCGTGGTTTGATGACGGCAGTGGTCAAGGTCGGCACGGCCCTGGGCCAGATGGTGCTGCCCCTCATTGTCGCACTGTTGATCGCAGGCGTCGGGTGGCGCGTCACGGTGATCGCCATGGGGGCGCTCGCCGCAATCGTGCTCTTCGGGGCCGCGCAGGCGATGTCGCTCCCGCCCGTAGCGAGAGAGACTCCGGGGGCCACGCAGGTCGACCAGCCAGTCGCGGGCAACCGCCGCACTTTGCTGATCCTTTGCGCGATCCAGGCCTGTTTCGTGCCGACCCTCCTGACCGTGCCGCTCCATCTGCCGGCACATGGCGCCGATCTCGGCCTCTCGGTTCCCGGCTCGGCAGGACTGGTCTCCATCGTCGGCGGCGCCAGCGTTGCCGGCCGTCTCGTGCTGGGCCGTGCCCTGGATGCCATCGGCGGGCGCAACGCCTATCTCATCTGCCTTGCCGGGATGGTCGTCGCCCTGGCCGGCTTGGCCGGTTTCCGGAACCTTGCCCTTCTGTATCCCACAATTGCGCTCTACGGCTTCTGCCACGGTGCGCTTTTCGTCGTCGTCTCACCTACCGTGGCCGAATATTTCGGCCTCTCCGGCCATGGCGCCAAGTTCGGCCGGGTGCTGTTCGCCGGCAGTTCCCTGGCCTGGCTCGGTCCCATCCTTGCGGGCACCCTGTTCGATACGACAGGCAGCTATTTCTGGGCCTTCATCGCGCTCCTGGTGCTGACACTCCTCGCCTTCGCCCTGACATTGTCCTTGCCGCGCCGCCGCCACGCCTGATCCCAAAAAGCGCCGCAAGGCCCCTGTATTTCGTCTGAGGGCGCCATAAATCCCTTTCAGGACAGGGCGCGCACTGCAGGGAAAGGCGTCATGACTGCCCGCAACGATACCGTGATGGACCGATTTCTCGACTGGTTCGGTCGTCGCCTCTCGGCCAAGCTGAACCGCCCCAGCCCCGGTTACCGCCCCTATACGCCTTCAGATTTCGACCGCCTTCAGACCATCCTGCGCCCCGGTGACGTCCTGCTGGTTGAAGGCCACGAGCGGATTTCGGTCGGGATCAAATATCTGACCCAGTCCACATGGTCGCATGCGGCCATGTATGTCGGCGATGCTTTGCCCGTACCGGCGGATGGTTCGGAACGTCCCCGCCTGATCGAGGTCAATCTGGGCGAAGGCTGCGTTGCCGCTCCGCTGTCGAAATACCGCTCCCACAACACGCGCATCTGCCGTGCGCCGGGGCTGAGCGATGCCGACCGTATTGCCCTTGTCACTTTCATGAAAGAGCATCTCGGCACGCGATACGACCTGCGCAATATCATCGACCTTTTGCGATTTTTCTTTCCCACGCCACCGGTTCCGGTGCGGTGGCGGCGGCGGATGCTGCATCTCGGGTCGGGCGATCCGACACGGGCCATTTGTTCCTCGCTGATCGCGCAGGCCTATCAGGCGATCAACTATCCGATTCTGCCGAAAATCCGGGTCGAAGGCGAGGAGGGCGATTTCATCCGCCGCGAGGTCTTCCTGATCCGGCACCACTCGCTTTATACCCCACGCGATTTCGACCTTTCGCCCTTCTTCGAGGTTGTCAAACCCACGCTGGCCGGTGGCTTCGACTATCACGAGGTGATCTGGGATACGTCAGTCGGGGCCACACTCTAGTCCGCTGCCGCGTCCACCTGGTGCACCTCGATCACATTGCCGTCGGGATCGTAGAAGAAGATTTGTCGCCAACCCGCAACCGCGCGCTCGCCCCAGTCGGAATAGGGAACGCCTTGCCCGTCGAGATGCGCCTTGAACGCATCGAGGTCATCAGTGCGATAGGCGATATGGCCGTGACTGACCGGGTTGACGATCTGCCCGGTTCGAAATCCCGCCCGCACGTCCTTCTGCGCCAGATGGGTCTGGATCGCCCCGTCGGTCACGAAGGCCACGTCGCCGGCATAGCCCTTTGTCTTCTCGAGCACCGGCAGCCCCTCGGTCTCGCGTTCCAGGCCCAGCACGTCCCGGTAAAAGGCGTCGAGCCGTTCGACGTTTTCGGTCACGACATTCACATGGTGCAGGGTAAGCTTCATACCGGTCTCCTGTAATTGAGGGTCAGCAACGTCTTTGGAGGATTTTCGTCCGTTTTCCTGCGCGGACAGCCGGCCGTCTCATAGCCTTGAAATCGGCGTTCCCATTTTTCGTACTGAGGACATATCACCGGTCGCCCCCGTCGCCGCCTTGTCCATCTCGAACTGCCCGGCCTTTGACGACCTTTTGTGTCGCCGGACCAAGATCCTCCATGATGCCGCGATCCTGTGCGCCGCCGCGCTTCGGGGCAAGCCGGAATCGATCGGACAGGCAAGGCGGCCTTGAAGGCAGAGGCGCATGGCGGTAAACGGCGCGGGACCGTTCGGAGATGACCCATGTCGATTGACGAAACCACTGCCGCCCGCGTGGCCAAACTCGCGCGGATCAAGGTCGAGCCCGAGGCCTTGCCGGGCCTCGCCGCCGAATTCAATACGATCCTCGGCTTCATCGAACAGCTGAACGAGGTGAACGTCGATGGCGTCGAGCCGATGACCTCGGTCACGCCGATGAAGCTGAAACGACGTCAGGATCAGGTTACCGACGGCAACCAGCAGGGCAGGGTCCTGTCGAACGCGCCCGATGCGCGCGAAGGTTTCTTTGCAGTCCCGAAGGTGGTGGAATGAGCGCGCTGAACACGTTGACGCTGGCCGCCGCGCGCGACGCCCTGCGCAAGAAAGAGACCACCTCGGTGGAATTGACCGAGGCCTGCCTCAAGGCCATCGACGACGCCAATGCGCTCAATGCCTTCGTCCACAAGACCCCCGATATCGCGCTGGAGCGCGCCAAGGCTGCCGACGCGCGTCTGGCGCAGGGCGATGCGCCTGCCATGTGTGGCCTGCCCATCGGCATAAAGGATCTCTTCTGCACCAAGGGTGTGCCAAGCCAGGCCGCCAGCCGTATTCTCAATGGCTTCAGACCGGAATATGAATCGACGGTCAGCCAGAACCTCATCGATGCTGGCGCCGTCATGCTCGGCAAGCTCAACATGGACGAATTCGCGATGGGCTCGTCAAACGAAACCTCCTGCTATGGCAATGTCGTGAACCCCTGGCGGCGCGGCAACGATGACGCCGCGCTGACCCCCGGCGGCTCTTCGGGCGGCTCGGCCTCCGCCGTCGCGGCCGACCTGTGCCTTGCGGCCACCGGCACCGACACCGGCGGCTCGATCCGCCAGCCCGCTGCCTTTACCGGCATCACCGGCATCAAGCCGACCTACGGGCGCTGTTCGCGCTGGGGCATCGTCGCCTTTGCCTCCTCGCTCGACCAGGCCGGCCCGATGACCAAGGACGTCCGTGACGCGGCGATCATGCTCGAAGCGATGTGTTCGTCGGACCCCAAGGACAGCACCTCCGCCGACCTGCCCGTGCCGAACTTCGAGGCCATGCTGACCGGCGACATCCGCGGGAAGACCATCGGCATTCCCAAGGAATACCGGATGGACGGAATGCCCGACGAAATCGAGGCGCTCTGGACCCGCGGCGCCGAGATGCTGAAGGACGCTGGTGCGAAGATTGTCGACATCTCGCTGCCGCACACCAGATACGCCCTCCCGGCCTATTACGTGATCGCGCCGGCCGAGGCTTCGTCGAACCTCGCCCGTTATGACGGCGTGCGCTATGGCCATCGGGCGAAGCTGTCGCAGGGCGACGGCATCACCGAGATGTACGAAAAGACCCGCGCCGAAGGTTTTGGCAAGGAAGTACAGCGTCGCGTGATGGTTGGCACCTATGTCCTTTCCGCCGGCTTCTACGACGCCTATTACAACCGCGCCCGCAAGGTGCGGACCCTGATCAAGAAGGATTTCGAGGATGTGTTCGCCCAGGGCGTGGATGCGATCCTGACGCCCGCCACCCCTTCGGCTGCCTTCGGTCTGGGCGAGATGCAGGATGCCGATCCAGTGCAGATGTATCTCAACGACGTCTTCACCGTGACGGTCAACCTTGCAGGGCTGCCCGGAATTGCGGTGCCCGCCGGACTGGACCGGCAGGGTCTGCCGCTGGGGCTCCAGCTGATCGGCCGCCCGTGGGAGGAAGGCGATCTGCTCAATACCGCCCTTGCGCTGGAAACCGCCGCTCAGTTTGTGGCCAAACCGGCGAAATGGTGGTAAAAACGGCCTCAATCAATAAGAACATCGAGGCGTGTGTAATGCGGGTACCCCTGATCCTGATCCTCGCAGGCGCGTTGGGCGCCTGCTCAACGCAAGTGCCCGACTCGGGTTACGATGAAATGAGCGGGCAGGCTCCCAGCGCGGCCTCTGCCGCAAACGGCCTGTTCATTCCGCCGTCCGCTGTGTCCGGTGAGGCGCTGCCGCCCGCGCCGGCTGGCGTGGCATCCGCTGCCTCCGTGGTGCCGAACGGACCCGCACCGGCGACGGCGCAGACCACAGACAGCTTCCTGGCCAATGCGTCGAGCGATGCCGATCTTGCGGCCGAAACCGCCGCCGCCCTGGCCGCGTCCAGCTCCAATTCGGGCGTGGCGCCGGTGGTCGCCAGCCCTTCGAACCCTGCGCCGGAGATCCAGGTTCCCGCACCTGTGGTCGAGGCTCCTGCACCTGCGGTCGAAAACTCCGCCGGCCTGTCGACGGAAAACGACTTCAAATCCGTCGCCAACTCCCGCACCATCGAAAGCGACGCGGAACGCATCGCCCGAAACCGGCAGCAATACCAGCTGATCCAGCCGACCGCGCTGCCGACGCGTGATGGCTCGGCCGGCCCGAACATCGTGACCTTCGCGCTGGAAACCACGCACGAACGCGGAACTCAGATGTACAATCGCAGCGGACTGAGATTGCCCGGCCACACTGAACGAGCCTGCGCTCGTTATCCCTCCGCGGATCAGGCGCAGATCGACTTCCTGGCCAGCGGAGGCCCCGAGCGTGATCGGCGCGGCCTCGATCCCGATGGCGACGGGTTTGCCTGCGACTGGAACCCGGCGCCCTTCCGCACGGCGACAAAGCACTAGACCTTGCCGCCGCGCTGGCATCCGTCTCCGAATTTCGGCCCGCGGCGCGACGGTCTGCGCCCGTCCCTGGTGGTGCTGCACTTCACGGCCATGCGCGATGCGCTGTCCGCGCTGAACCGTCTTTGTGACCCCGAGGCGGAGGTCTCGGCGCACTATCTGATTGGCAATGACGGCACAGTCTGGCACCTCGTCCAGGAAGAAATGCGTGCCTGGCACGCCGGCGCGGGCGAGTGGGCAGGGCAGGGGGACATCAACTCGCGCTCCATCGGGATCGAGCTCGACAACACCGGGACACATCCCTTCTCGGAACTGCAGATGGCGGCGCTCGAACCCTTGCTCGAGGGCATCCTGTCCCGCCATGGCATTCGACCGGAAGGCGTGATCGGGCATTCCGACATGGCGCCCGGCCGAAAGACCGACCCCGGACCGCGCTTTGACTGGGCGCGGCTCGGACGTCTGGGACTTGCTGCTGCCCCGATACAGTCATCCATCGTTCCGGACGTCTCGCCTGCCGCCTTCCGCGATCTCGCCCGCAGCGCAGGTTTCACCGCACCGGTCGACGACGCCCTGCTGCTGGCCAACGTTCGCCTGCGCCTGCGCCCCTGGGCTCGGGGGCCTCTCACGGCAGAGGACCTGGCTGCCGTCGCAGGAATGCCGGCGGCGGGCGACCTCGCCTGATCGGCCCATCGCTTTCGGGCTGGCGGTTCGGTTCAGGCTTTTATCGCCCCGCCATTCCCGATAGGTCGCATGGCAGAACAGTCTGAACGGAGAGATCCTCGAAATGCACGTCGGTATCATCGGTGTCGGCCTCATGGGCCACGGAATCGCCCGCAACGTTCTGTCGCGCGGCGGCTTTGCGCTCAGCTTTCTCGACCACCCCGGCAACCAGCCGACGGACGAAATCCGCGCGCTCGGCGCCACCGCCTGTGCGACCCCCGCCGAAGTGGCCGCGGCTTCCGACGTGATCCTTCTTTGCGTCACCGGCTCGCCTCAGGTCGAGGCGGTGATCACCGGAAAGGACGGAATTGCCACAACGATCCGGGCGGGCACCGTGGTTGTCGATTGCTCGACCGCTTTGCCCGAGTCGACGCTGCGCATGGGCGAAGTCATCCGCAAGGCCGGCGGCGACTATATCGACGCGCCGATGACCCGGACAGCAAAGCACGCTCATGAAGGGACGCTGAACCTGCTTGCCGGCGGCCCGGCCGAGGTGCTCGAACGGGTGCGACCGGTGCTAGCCTCTTTCACCGAAAAGGTCGATCACGTTGGCCCGCTCAGCCATGGCCACCGGCTCAAGCTCCTGCACAACTATGTGTCTATCGGCTTCATGACCCTGCTGGCCGAGGCCGCTGCCCAGGCTGGCGATGCCGGAGTCGACCCGCAGGTGTTCGTGGATGTGCTGGCCGGCGGCGGCGGGGCCAGCGTCGCACTCGACCGTCTTGCCCCCTACATCGTCTCGCAGAACCGCGACGGATTGCCGTTCTTCGTCTCCAACGCCTTGAAGGACATCGACTATTACCGCAGCATGTCCGAGGCTTCGGGCGCGCAGAAAACGGTCGCAGATGCGGTGTCCGCCGCCCTCTCGGGAGCGGTGGCGGAGGGGCACGGCGATGCCTATGTCCCGGAGCTTGTCCGCCTGTTCCGAACGGCGCCCGAGGCCTGAACGGGCGCTTGGCCAATCCCTCGCTCCGAGGGGTTGCCTCCGAAAATTGCCTTGTGTAGCAACGATGGACCTTTAAAGGGAGGAATTCCATGACTTTCGTAACCCGCGGCCTGGCTTCTGCCGGCGTTCTTCTTGCAATGGGCCTGCCCGCGCTCGCGCAAACCGAAGTGAAGATCGGATATGCACTGGCGCCCGACAGCCACTACGGTGTCGCCGCAGCGAAACTTGAAGAAGTCGTTAAGGCGGAAACCGGCGATGCCTTCGAGTTCAAGCATTTTCCGTCCTCCGGTCTCGGCGGCGAGCGCGAAGTGATCGAGGGCCTGCAACTGGGCACCGTCGAGGTGACCATCGTTTCCTCCGGCACCCTGGCCAACTTCGTGCCCGACACTGGCGTCTTCGACATCCCCTTCCTCTTCCGTGACCTGGCCCATGCCCGCGCCGTGCTGGACGGGCCCATCGGACAGGATATCCTGACCAAGTTCGATGATGTCGGTCTGCACGGTCTAGCATGGGGAGAGCAGGGCTTCCGCCACATCACCAACAACCGCAATCCGATCCACACGCCGGCCGATGTGGAAGGCCTGAAGATCCGCACGATGGAGAACCCGGTTCACCTGGCGGCCTTCAACGCCATGGGTGCGGCGCCGACCCCGATGGCCTGGCCGGAAGTCGTCTCGTCGCTGCAGCAGGGCGTGATCGACGGTCAGGAAAACCCGCTCTCGGTGATCGTTTCGGTAAAGCTCAACGAGGTCCAGAAGTATCTGACCCTCTCGGGCCACGTCTATTCGCCGGCCATGCTGCTGGTGTCCAAGCCCTTCTGGGATGGTCTGACCGACGAACAGAAAGCCGCCTTCGAGAAGGCCGGCAAGGAAGCGGTCGCCGCAATGCGCGGCTATGTCGACAATGTCGAGAAGACCGGCGTTGAAACGCTCAAAGAGCGCGGCATGGAAGTCAACGAACTGTCGGCCGAACAAAAGGCCGAATTCCAGGCGTCGATCGCCTCTGCCTACGAAGGGTACTACAACACTTATGGCAAGGACCTCGTCGACTCGATCGTGAACTTCAAGTGAGACCTGCGCACCGGCGCCCAGGGGGCGCCGGTGCATCTTCCGGGGGCGCCCTGTGAAACGGCTCGAGCAGACCTTCGTCGTCCTGAACGGCTGGGCATTGATCCTGATGTTGTCGGGCATGGCCATCGTCGTCGGCGCCAATATCTCCCTTCGCTACCTCACGTCCCATTCGCTGCCCTGGGCGGACGAGGTGGCGCGCTATCTCATGATCTGGCTGACGTTCACCGGGGCCGGGCTGATCCTGCGCATCGGCGGTCATGTGGCAATCACCAACCTGCAGGACAGTCTGCCCAAGACCGGGCAGAAGCTGCTCCGCGCGGCCATCGTGCTGATCCTGCTGGTCTTCTTCGCCTTCATGGTTCAGGTCGGCTGGCAATACGCCCAGCGGATGCAGTATCAGGTCACCCCCGCCCTGCGGCTTCCCTTCCTTTACGTCTATGCGGCGATGCCGGTCGGTTTTGCGCTGCTGATCGTGCATCTGCTGCTGATCGCGCGCCCCTTCATCCTTGCCGGTGACTACAAGCACCTTGGAGATTCCGGCACCGATCACGGCGCTCTGCCGGGCGGCGCCAATGGCTGAGATCCTCTTTCCCGCCCTTTTCCTGCTTCTGGCGCTTGGCCTCCCGGTGGCTTTTGCCATGGCCATCGCGGTCTTTGCTGCGATCAGCCTCGCGTCGACCTATCCGCATCTCGTCGTCGTGAAAGAGATGTTCTCGGGCCTCGACAGCTTTCCGCTGCTCGCGGTGCCCTTCTTCATTCTCGCTTCCGAGATCATGACCGGCGGCGCCGTGACCCAGGCCATCCTTCGCCTGGCGCAATCGCTCGTCGGCCACATGCGCGGCGGTCTCGGCCATGCCAACGTCATCAGCTCCGCGATGTTCGCAGGCATTTCCGGCAGCGCGCTGGCAGATGCGGCAGGCCCTGGCACGATGATGATCCGCATGATGGAAAAGGGGGGCTATGACCGCCCCTATGCCGGCGCCTTGACCATTGCCAGCGCGGTCGTGGGGCCGATTATCCCCCCGTCGATCACCATGATTATCTACGCGATGCAGGATCAGCAGGTGTCGGTCGGCTCTCTGTTCATGGCCGGTGTCCTGCCGGGTCTGCTGATCACCCTGATGGTCTTGGTGGCCAATGCGCAGGTCAGCAAGCGGCGCAACTACGCCTCGGGAGAGCCGATGCCGGCTCTGGCCGAGATTGTGAAAATCGCCATCTATGCGGTGCCCGCGCTGCTCCTGATCGTGCTGATCGTCGGCGGCATCCGCTTTGGCGTCTTCACACCGACCGAGGCCTCGGTCATCGCGGTCTTCTACGCCCTTCTCGTCGGCATGTTCGTCTACCGTTCCCTGCGGCTGCGCGATCTGCCCGGCATCGTGCTGCGCGCGGCTCTGACCTCGGGAGCGGTGCTGCTGATCCTCGGAGCGGCGCGCGCCTTCGCCTGGGTCCTGATCATCGAGGGCGTGCCGCAATTCCTCGCCGAGACGATCATTTCCTGGGACCTGTCGCCGATTGCCTTCCTGCTTGCGGTCAACGTGCTCCTGCTCGTCTTCGGCCTGTTCATGGACCCTCTGCCGGGTGTGATGATCCTCGTTCCGATCCTCGCGCCGATCAGCCTGGCGCTTGGGATCGACCCGAACCATTTCGCGATCATTGTGATCGTCAACCTGACGCTCGGCCTGACAACGCCACCGGTCGGGAGCCTGATCTTCGTCGTCTCCTCGACTGTCGGACTGAAACCCTCGACCCTGATCCGCGAGATGCCGCCGTTCTTCCTGGCGCTCGCGGCCGCCCTGCTGACGATCACCTTCGTGCCGTTTCTGTCGACCTGGCTGCCGAAGGTAAGCGGCTTCTAGGATTTCACTCAGACGACCTTTGCGCGGCGTAGCATGTCAAACTGCTCGCGCGACACGCCGGCTGCCTGCAAGACGGCCTCCGTATCCGCGCCCAGGGTGGGAGGCGGCAAGTCCGGTGTGGAAATCCGGCCATTCGCCTTGAAACTCATGGCCGGAATGTGAACAGGCGCGTTATGGCCCTCTACCCGGATTTCATGCGTCAGCCCACGCACGGCAATCTGCGGCTCGGCCAGAATCTCATCCATGCCGCGCACCCGGCCAGCGGGCACAGCGGCGGTGGCCAGGATGTCTTCCCATTCGGCCGCGGGTCGGGTGCGGAAAGTCTCTTCCAGCGTTTCGCGCAGGTCCTTCCAGTTCTTGTGACGATCTGCCGGCGTGTTCCATCGGGGGTCGCTCAGGATGTCGTCCCGCGCGATGGCACGGCAAAGGTTGCGGAACTGGATGTCGTGATTGGCAGCCAGCATCAGCACACCCTCCGCCGTGGCAAAGGCCCCGGAGGAGGGGCTGGCGCTCCAAGCCTCGTTTCCGTTCTGAACCGGTTTCCACCCGGTGGTCAGATGCGTGCTCATCAGCGAGGCCATGAGCATCAGGGACGTATCCAGCATGGCGACGTCCACCTGCACCGCCGCCCCGGTGCGCTCGGTCTCGCGCAGACCCGCCAGGATCGCGAAAGCTGCATTCATTCCGGTGGCATAGTCGATATAGGGCGCGCCCACCTTGACCGGGCCGTCTCCCGGCTTGCCGGTGGTCAGCATGATGCCGCACATGCCCTGGATGACATGGTCATAGGCTGGACGGTGGCTGAATGGACCATCCTGGCCAAAGGCAGAGATCGAACAGAACACGAGTTTCGGGTTGATCTCTTTCAGTGCCTCGAACCCCAGGCCCAGCCGCTCTGCGACTCCGGGCTTGAAATTCTCGACAAAGATATCGGCGCTGGCGACCAGCTGCCGGACCAGTGCAATGCCTTCCGGTGTCTTCAGATCGACCGTGACGGATTTCTTCCCGGCATTGTGACCGAGGAACCCCAGTGCCATGCGGCGTTCCGCCAGATCGGGCAGCGGTCCGCCGACACGTGTCCAGTCGCCCTCTCCCGGCTTCTCGATCTTGATGACCTCGGCCCCCAGAAGGGCAAGCTGGTAGGTGGCATAGGGTCCGGCCAGGACTTGGCTCAGATCGATCACGCGAACGCCTTCAAGCGGCTTGAACATGGGTCGCCTCTTTGTCGGGAGTGTATTTTGGAAAGGGCGGACCGGAAGGGCCGGTCCGCCAGACAGATGTCAGGACAAGGCCGCCGTCACTGCGGGGTGATGCCGGCGGCCTCGAAGATCGCCTTGTTGCTTTCATAGCTCTGCTGCATCTCGGCCGTGGCCTCATCCAGATCTTTGTAGAGAATCGGGATTTCCGCGGCGCCGACGATCTTGGCGAAATCGGCGTCGGTCTCGGCGGCCTTCAGGGCGTTGCTCAGCCGTTCCAGCACCGCCCGCGGTGTGCCTTTGGGCAGCATGAGCGTGGTACGCGAATCCATCCCGAGCTGATAGCCGGCCTCGTTGATCGTCTCGACATCGGGGGCCGAGGGATGGCGGAAGGTGGTCAGCGCGGCGATGGTCTTGAGCTGATCGGGATATTTGTAATGAATGCCTCCCGACAGAACCAGGGCGACCTGATTGCCAAGAAGCGCGTTCATCATGTCCCCGCCGCCCTTGAGGGGCACGATATTGACATCAAGTCCCTCCTGCTTGGCGAGCACTTCCATGGTCATCCGAGCCGTAGGACTCAGCGATCCGAAGCTGAACCCGGGATTTTCCTTCGCCCATGCGACAAACTCCGCCACGGTATCGTAGGGGGCGTCCTTCTGGGTCGCCAAACCCACCTGGTAGGCGGTGATCATCCCGGCATACTCGAAATCGTCAGGCTTGAACGTCACACGTTTGAGCATGAAGGGCTCGGAGTTCACCACGCTGTTGGAGTGAAACAGAACGGTATAGCCGTCGGGTGCGGCCTTCTGCAGTTCATGGGCGGCCAGGATTCCGCCTCCGCCGGGTTTGTTGACCACGTTGACCGGAACGCCCAACTGCTCTGACAGTACCCGGGCCACACCGCGTCCGACCAGATCGGTCTGTCCTCCGGCCTTGTAGCCCACGAACATGGTGATCGGGCGGTCCGGATAGTCTCCGGCAAGGGCGCTTCCAGCAGCCAACCCTGCCAATGCCAGCAGGGCGGCGCTGGCGGATCCGATGAATGTTCGTCTCTTGGTCTTGTGCATGTCTTTTTCTCCCGTTTTCAGATCTGCGTATGTTCGGTATTGGCGGTCCGGTCGGTACGGCTCGCGCTGGAGCCGGCTTTCGATGCTGCGGCGCGCATGTTGCTGTGGTTGATCCAGAGGACGGTCGCGACCGTCAGCGCGCCGAAGACCAGCGCGATGGGATGGCCGGGCAGGCGCATCAGATCGTGGTCGAGAATTTGCAGCGACTGGCGGAAGGTCAGCTCAAGATTTGGTCCGATCACGAAGCCGATCAGGAAGGTGACAAAGGAGAACTCGAGCTTGCGCGCGAAAAAGCCCAGCAGCGCAAAGGCCAGCATCACATAAATGGAGAACAGGCTGTTGGTTTCCATATAGGCGCCGATGCAGCACAGGAACAGGACCACCGGAATGATCAGCCGGACCGGCACCCGGATGACCTGTGCAAATATCCTCTGGCCGGCATATCCCACGATCAGCAGGATCACGCTGGCGCACAGCATGGCGGCATAGAGATCGGCCACCAGTTGCGGCTGCTCCACAAACATCATTGGGCCCGGGGTCATTCCATGCAGGGTCAGGGCGGCAATCAGGATGGCAGCGATCACGCTGCCCGGAATCCCCAGCGCGAACAGCGGGACAAAACTCGACGGAACCACAGCATTGTCTGCGCTTTCGGCGGCGGCCACACCTTCTATCATGCCGGTGCCGAAAGCCTCGGGCGTTTTGGAGGCCCTCTGTGTCGCACCATAGGACAGGAATGAACCGACGCTGGCCCCCAATCCGGGCAGGATCCCCACAATACAACCGATCAGCGTGCCGCGCCCGATGACCGGCAGACAACGGCGCCATTCGGCCGGTGTCACCCGACGGTCGTCGGGCGAGGCGCCATCGGTGATCGCCGTGGCCTCCCTGTCGATCTTTTGCGCGTTGCCGGCCTGTAGGATCATTTCAGCGACAGCCAGCATGCCAATGGCCATCGGTACCAGCGAAATCCCGTCGTCAAGTTCCAGCAGTCCGACGGTCAGCCGCGGGATGAAGGTCTCGGTCTCGATCCCAACCGTCGCGAACAGCACGCCGAAGGCGGCGGCAATCAGCCCCTTGAGCATCGAGCGTCCGGCCAGGCCACCGATGAAGGTCAGCGAGAACAGAAGTATGCTGCACAGTTCCACCGGCCCGATCAGCAGGGCGTAATGTGCCAGTGGGGCGGCCAGCGCGATAAGCACGATGGTCGACAGGAAATCTCCTATCACCGAGGCGAACAGCCCCATCTTGAGCGCCTTCTGTGCCTTGCCCTGACGTGCCAGCGGATATCCGTCCAGCGCGGTCGGCGCCGATGAGGGCTCGCCGGGTGTATTCAGCAGGATCGCCGAAACCGCGCTCCCTGCGGCGCTTCCCTTGGCGATGCCAATCAGCAGCGCGATGGCCGCGACCGGAGCAAGATAGAATGTCATCGGTATGGCGACCGCAATTCCGGTCGCCTTGCCCAGCCCAGGCAGCGCCCCCAGCACATACCCAAGCGTAACGCCAACCGTCACCCAGAACAGGGTTGAAGGCGTCATGACGTTCTGAAATCCGACGATCAGTTGCTCCATGACAGGCTCACACGATCGGGCTGCCGAGCAGCTTGTAGAACAGCGCCCAGACGGCCAGCATAAGGCTCGCCGGCATCAGAAACAGAATTGCAGGGCGACGTTCGCCGAGAAGTACGAGCGTTCCCAGGATCAGAAGGATCCCGGCCAGAAGCGACGAACCCAGAATGAAGGCGGTCAGACTGATCGCGAACACGGCAGCGATCTTGATCAGCGCAACCATCTCGCCGCGCGAAAAGACGCCATTCGGCCCTGTCCCGCCGTCCCTGGTCGGGCGCAGGCTCTTGATCACCAGCAGCAATGAAAGCCCGACGATCAGGATCAGGGCGATATTAGGCACGAGGCGCGGCGAGACATAGCCGTCTGGCGCCGCTTCGATCTGTGCGGGCACCACGAAGATCAGCATTACCAATCCGAATGCCGCCAGCAGCGCCCCCGAGACGAGGTTCGCTCGTTTCATGCCTGTCCTCCCGTCTGCCAACCGCACAGGCAGGGCCAATCAGACCGGCCGGCGCGCTTCTCCTCTGCCAGCTTCGGGAAACGCCCGATGCCGCATTCTCCTCCGCGTCAGGCCTACTGACACCGAGCGAAAAGGAATAGTCGAAAGATTCTTGAATGTGATAGGTATTCCTTATGCTTCAATCGTCTCCCCATCTCGATCATCTGCGGTTGCGCCAGCTCCGCCTTTTGGAACTCATCGACCGCCACAAGTCCCTGCGCGCCGTGGCCGAGGCGATGAACCTCACCCAACCGGCTGTCTCGCAAATGTTGAAGGATCTCGAATATGCCTTCGGTGCGACCCTCGTCGAGCGGTCTGTGCGCGGGGCGGTGCTGTCCCCCGTCGGCAGGGTGGCCTTGCAGCGGGCGAAGGCAGGCCTCGCGATCTTCGACCAACTCGCCTTGGAATTGCGCACGGACAAGCCCACGGTCGTACGGGTCGGCACCAATCCGGCCTGTCTCTACAAACTCATCCCCTCCGCCTTGCGTCACTTGAGCGTCTCCGACGCGGATATCCGGGTGAGGCTTGCCGCGGGAACGGTCGGAACGATGGTCTCCGGGCTGCTGGACGGGGAGCTGGACTGCTACGTGGGACGCGTCGATTGGGCGACGATGCCGGTGCCAATCGCCGATCTGCTGCGATACGAACCGCTGACCGAAACCGGTCTGGTCGTGGCCTGCTCAGTCGATCATCCGCTGGCGTCGCGCCATCAGGTTTCGGCTGCGGAACTTGCCGGATGGCCCTGGGCGCTTCCCTCCGCAGAAACGAACAACCGAAGCTCGATCGAAACGGCCTTCCGCAATTGCGGGGTGCCTGCACCGCTGCCAGCCATAGAGGTCGGCGCCGATCCGATTTCGCAGCTCTGTCTGGCTGTAGAGACCGGCGTATTGATCTGCGTGCCGCGAGTGCTGCTGGAAACAGAGGTCGCCGGAAACAGGATCGTTCCGCTTGTGACACCGGATTTGTCGCTGCCGCCGATCCGGATATGCTTCGTCACCCTGCACGAGAGCGATCACTTGCCGGCCATCCATCATTTGCGCAGCGCCTTGATGGCGGTATGCGAGGGCGACAGTCAGGGGGCGCGCAGCGACGGAAGGGCAACCATCATCGCAGGGGACGCCGATTCACCCTGAGCCAGGCAGGATCTCCGGATCACGGGTCACGCCGGATCTGCGGTCTCAGTGGCGGCGCACCTTCGGGACACGGCTTTCAGAAAGCCTTTCGCCGCTGCCCGTCGGTGCCGCGCCGCCGCGGCCGGCCATCGCGCGCAGCGCTGCGACCCGGTTCTCGGTCGCCGGATGGGTCGCAAAAAGGTTGTCCCGCTTGTGTACATGCAGCGGATTTATGATGAACATATGCGCGGTGGCCGGATGGCGCTCGGCGGTATCGTTGTCGATACGCGCGGCACCCATGGCGATCTTCTCCAGCGCCGAGGCCAGCCAAAGGGGCTGCCCGCATATCTCGGCTCCGGCCTTGTCAGCCGCATATTCCCGCGTCCGGCTGATCGCCATCTGAACGAGCGCCGCAGCCAGCGGGGCCAGAAACATCATCAGGAGCGAGCCCAGTACGCCCATCCGTTCGCGCGATCCGCCAAAGAACATGGCGAAATTGGCAAGCATCGAGATCGCACCGGCAAATGTGGCGGTCACGGTCATGATCGCCGTGTCATGGTTGCGGATATGCGCCAGCTCGTGCGCGATCACGCCGGCCAGCTCCTCCCGCGACAGGCTGCGCACAAGGCCCGACGTGATGGCGACGGCGGCATTGGATGGGTTGCGACCGGTGGCAAAGGCATTGGGCTGGGGCGTGTCGATCAGATAGACCTTGGGCGCAGGCAGGCCCGCATTGCGCGCCAGGTTTGCCGTAAGGGCATGCAGACCCATGCGATCGTTCGGTGCCAGGGGCTGCGCATTGTGCATCCTCAGCACCATGCGGTCCGAGTTCCACCAGGTCATCGCGTTCATGGCGGCGGCCACCACGAGCGCCATAACCGCGCCGCCCGATCCGCCCAGCAGATATCCGACACCCATGAAGAGCGCCGTCATCGCCGCCATCAGCATCGCTGTCTTCACATAGCCCATGCTTGTCTCCGAAACCCCTATTGGCGGTCACCGATGAGATATGGATCTGTCAAGGATATCTGCAAGGGCGTGCGCCGTGCTCTGGTGCTTCAGCGTCCGGGGCGCAGGCGCCTTCCGTCTTCTGCAAAGTCGAATTCGCGCGTTTCGTCCCAGGTCACGGCACAGGCCCCGCCTTCCTCAGGCAGCGGCGCGGTGCCGTCCTGCCGCACGGTAAACATCTCTCCTCCGGCAAGCCTGAGGTGCAGCAGGGTCTCGGCTCCAAGGGCCTCGGCAAAGATCAGGGTGCCGTCGATCCGGCCCTGTCCTGCCCCGGTCACGCTGGCATGTTCGGGCCGCACGCCGATCCGCGCCACGCCTGAGCGACCCAGCGCCGCTCCGAGCAGGAAATTCGTCGCGGGCGAGCCGATGAACCCCGCGACGAATTCCGTGGCGGGGTCGGCATAAACTTCGAGCGGCGCACCGATCTGGTCGGCGCGCCCGGCATTCATCACGATCATCCGGTCGGCCAGGGTCATCGCCTCGACCTGATCGTGGGTGACATACAGCGAGGTGATCCCAAGCCGTTTCTGCAGCTCCTTGATCTCCAGTCGCATCTGAACCCGCAGTTTGGCGTCCAGGTTCGACAGCGGCTCGTCGAACAGAAAAACCGCCGGCTTGCGCACGATGGCCCGCCCCATGGCGACGCGCTGCCGCTGCCCGCCGGACAACTCGCGCGGCTTGCGCGCCATGTAAGGCTCAAGCTGCAGCATCTGCGCGGCCTGCGCCACGCGCTCCTCGATCTCGGGTTTCGCGGTCCCGGCGATCTTCAGCCCATAGGCCATGTTGTCGAAGACGCTCATATGCGGGTAGAGCGCGTAATTCTGGAACACCATCGCAATGTCACGGTCCATGGGCTCGACATCGTTCACGCGCCGTCCGGCAATGGAAATCTCGCCCGATGTGACCGTCTCCAGCCCCGCCACCATGCGCAGCAGGGTGGACTTGCCACAGCCCGAAGGCCCGACGATCACGATGAACTCCCCGTCGGCCACGTCGATCGACACGCCGTGGATCACCTCGGTCTTGCCAAAGGTTTTCGTCACGTTGGAAATCGTCAGGGTTGCCATCGATTATTTCTCGCTGTCGACAAGGCCGCGGATGAAAAGCTTCTGCATCGACACGACGACAACCACGGGGGGCAGCATCGCCAGGATCGAGGTCGCCATGATTACCGGCCACTCGGCCACATCGTCGCCCGCAGGGAACATCTGCTTGATGCCCATGACAATCGTATTCATGGACGGATCGGTGGTGATCAGCAGAGGCCAGAGATACTGGTTCCAGCCGTAGATGAACAAGATCACGAAAAGCGCCGCGATATTGGTCCGGCTCATCGGCAGGAGGATGTCCCAGAAGAACCGCATCGGGCGGGCGCCGTCCACCCGGGCGGCCTCGGCCAGCTCGTCAGGCACCGTCATGAAGAACTGGCGGAACAGGAAGGTCGCCGTCGCCGAGGCGATCAGCGGGAAGATCAGGCCGGAATAGCTGTTCAGCATCCCGAACCCGGCGACCACCTCATAGGTCGGCACGATCCGCACCTCGACCGGTAGCATCAGGGTCAAGAAGATCAGCCAGAAGAACAGCTTGCGGCCCGGAAAACGGAAGTAGACGATGGCAAAGGCCGACAGCAGCGAGATCACGATCTTCCCGACGGCGATGCCGACGGCCATGATCAGGGAATTGAGCAGCATCAGCGCCACCGGCGCGTTGATCCCCGACACCAGCGCCTTGCGATAGTTTTCCAGGAACTGGTCGCCCGGCCAGAGCGGCATCGGCGGGCTGACAATCTCGGGCTGGCTGACGGTCGAGGCGACGAAGGCCAGCCAGATCGGAAAGAAGATCACCATCACGCCGACGATCAGTCCGAAGTGGGTGAACCACAGCCCGGCTCCGCGCTTTTCGACCATACCGTCACGCATCAGTAATGAACCCTTCGCTCGATAAAGCGGAACTGGATCACCGTCAGCGCGCCGACCAGCAGCAGCAGGATGACCGATTGCGCCGCCGATCCGCCTAGATCCTGACCGACAAAGCCGTCCTTGAAGACCTTGTAGACCAGGATGGTCGTGGCCTGCTGGGGCCCCCCGCTGGTGATCGTGTGGATCACCCCGAAGGTCTCGAAGAAGGCATAGACAACGTTGACGACCAGCAGAAAGAAGGTCGTCGGCGACAGCAGGGGCCAGACGATCGTGCGGAAGCGGGTCCAGAACCGGGCACCATCGATCGCCGCCGCCTCGATCACCGACCGCGGAATCGCCTGCAGCCCGGCAAGGAAGAACAGAAAGTTGTAGCTGATCCGCCCCCAGGCCGAGGCCACAACGACCAGGCCCATCGCTTCGCCCTCGTTCAGGACGTGGTTCCAGTCATACCCAAGCAGCCCGAGATACCAGGCCACCACGCCGACGCGCGTGTTGAACATGAACATCCAGAGTACGCCCGCGACCGCCGGGGCTACCGCATAGGGCCAGATCAGAAGAGTTCGGTAGGTGCCGGATCCCTTGATCAGACGGTCGGCGAGGACCGCAAGGTACAAGGCGACGCCCATCGAAACGACTGTGACCAGCCCCGAAAACACGGCCGTTGTGACAAAGGAGGCTCGATAGTAGGGGTCGCCCAGCAGATACTCGAAATTGCCGAGCCCGACAAAACGCGACGACAGCCCGAAAGGGTCCGGAATGAACAGCGACTGCCAGACCGCCTGTCCGGCCGGGTAGAAGAAGAACACGGCCGTAACCGCCACCTGCGGCAGCAGGAGCAGCAGGGGCACCAGCCAGCCCTTGAAGGTTACGCGCTTTTCCATGTGAAACGGCGGGGGCCTACGCCCCCGCCATCGGTCTCAGCGGTTGGCTTGCTCGAACCGGCGCAGCAGTTCGTTGCCGCGCTGAACCGCGGTGTCCAAGGCCGCCTGCGCGTCCTTGTCGCCGGCCCAGACCGCTTCCAGTTCCTCGTCGATGATGCCGCGGATCTGGTCGAAGTTGCCCAGCCGGATGCCTTTGGAATTGGCGGTCGGTTCCTTGGCGGTCATCTGTTTCACGGCGATATCCGTGCCGGGATTGGCCTCGTAGAAGCCCTGTTCGCGGGTCAGCTCGCCGGCCGCCACCGTGATCGGCAGATAGCCGGTGTCCTGGTGCCACTTGGCCTGCACCTCGGGCGAGGAGAGATAGTTGAGGAAGGCCGCGACGCCCTTGTAATCCTCGGCCTCATGCCCGGTCATTACCCAGAGCGAGGCACCGCCGATGATGGTGTTCTGAGGCGCGCCTTCCGTGCCTTCCCAATAGGGCAGGGGCCGCACGTCAAAGGCGAACTTCGCTTCCGACTTGATCCCCGCGTAGCCGGCCGAGCTTTCGGTGAACAGCGCGCAGGTGCCGGCGCGGAAGTCCGCACCGCCCTCGTTGCGGCGGCCCTTGTAGATGAACTTGCCGTCCTTGGCCCAGTCGCCCATCGTCTGGATGTGCTTGACCTGAAGCGGCGCATTGAACGCCAGTTCCGCATCCAGCCCGCTGAATCCGTTGTCCTTTGTGGCGAAAGGCACGTTGTGATAGGCCGACAGGTTCTCAAGATGGATCCAGCTCTGCCAGGCGGTGGTCAGCGGACAGGCGTGGCCCGAGGCCTTCAGCTTGTCCAGAACCTCGCCAACCTTCTCCCATGTCGACAAATCGACCGCCGGATCGATCCCCGCCGCCGAAAGCGCGTCCTTGTTGACCCACAGCACCGGGGTCGACGAATTGAACGGCAGCGACAGCATCTGCCCGTCGGCCGAGGTGTAATAGCCCTTGACCGAGCCGATATAGGCATCTGCGTCGAACTCCGCGCCGGACTCCGCCATCACTTCATAGATCGGCTTGATCGCCCCTTTGGCGGCCATCATCGTGGCGGTGCCAACCTCGAAGACCATCAGGATGTGCGGCTGTTCCTTGGCGCGGAACGCCGCGATACCGGCATTCAGCGTCTCTGAGTAATTCCCCTTGAAGTTCGCCACGACAGAGTAATCGCTCTGGGACGCATTGAAGCCTTCGACCTGCGCTGCGACCAACTCGCCCAGACGCCCGGTGAAGGCGTGCCAGAACTGGATTTCCGTCTGCGCCCAGGCGCCTGTGGAAAGAGCCATGGCCGCTGCTGCAGCTCCGGCGAATGTCTTGATCATGATGTAGTCCTCCCTGAAGTCCTTATAGGACGATATCTTGCGGGTTGCGATTCTTGCAAACTGCAACAGCAAGATGAAAGGCGCGTGACAAAATCGGTCGGCGAGTACTCTGTTCTCCGCCTCCCTGCGCCGGAAGACGCTTTCGGCAATGGCGTTGTCGTGACTATTGCCACGACGGCTCATGCTGGGGGCGAGGGCGTGTTTGTGAATAAACGTCTGCCACGCCCGGCTGGCGAACGGGGAACCGCGGATCGGACGTCACCATGACCGCTTCGCTGACGCCCGAACGCCACGAAACGTCCCGAACCGCATGGCCCCGCAATCTGCAGCGCCTCCATCCGCAGGCGCTACGGTTCTTCTCTCTCGCTCGCGGCGCGACAATAAACTTGTTGAAAGCGGTCAACCGCCCGCCTTCCCCGCCACTTGACGTCCTGGGAGAGGTGAAATACTTCATGGCTCACAGAGCGGGCGTTGTGTAATGGTAAGACCTTAGCCTTCCAAGCTAAAGACGCGGGTTCGATTCCCGCCGCCCGCTCCAAATCCATTCGGTCGTCGAGATAGGTGATGGCACCCACCCTCGGGGGTTCCATCACCTCGGTATATGGCGCGGCATTTGCCGTCGGAAAATCCTCCGAATCCAATCAAACTGTACATCCTGATGCCAGGCGAACACCCGCTTCGGCTAGATCGCGGCCGAGATCGCCAGGGCCAGCTTGTCCGTCAGCTCGTCCAGCTGGTCATCCTCGATGATGAAGGGGGGCGCTAACAGGACGTGGTCGCCGGACTTGCCGTCAATCGTCCCCGACATCGGATAGCAGATCAGTCCCGCCTCGAAGGCCGCCTTCTTGATCTTGCCGGCCACGCCTTTTGACGGATCGAACGGCGTCTTGCTGTCGCGATCGGACACCAGTTCGATGCCGCGGAACATGCCCCGCCCGCGGATGTCGCCCACATGCGGGTGCTGCCCGAACCGTTCGGTCAGCTTGGCCATCAGCTTCTCGCCCTGCGTCGCCGCCCGGCCTACCAGCCCGCGATCCAGCAGCGCCCGCACCACGGCCAGCCCGGCTGCCGTCGCCACCGGATGGCCGATATAGGTGTGCCCGTGCTGGAAGAAGCCCGTGCCGTTGGCGATGGTGTCGTATATCTCGCCCGAACAGAGCATTGCGCCCACCGGCTGATAGCCGGCGCCCAGACCCTTGGCGATGCACAGGATATCGGGTGCCACACCGTCCTGCTCGCAGGCGAAAAGAGTTCCTGTCCGTCCCATGCCGCACATCACCTCGTCCAGGATCAGCAGCACCCCGTATTTGTCGCAGATCTCGCGGATCCGCTTGAAATAGCCCGGCGCCGGCGGCACCGCCCCTGCCGTCGCGCCCACCACGGGTTCGGCGATGAAGGCCATCACCGTCTCGGCGCCCAGCCTCAGGATTTCGTCCTCCAGCGCCTGCGCTGCGCGCAGACCATAGGCCTCGGCGCTCTCGTCCTCGCGCCGCAGGCGATATTCGTAACACGGGTCGATGTGGCTGACGTCCAGCAGCAATGGCCCGAACTGCGCCCGCCGCCAGGCGTTGCCGCCTGCGCTCAGCGCGCCGATGGTATTGCCGTGATAGCTCTGCTTGCGCGCGATCAGCTTGCCGCGCTCCGGTGCGCCTTTTTCGACAAAATACTGCCGCGCCAGCTTGATCGCTGCCTCGGTCGCTTCTGATCCGCCAGAGACGAAATACACCCGGTCCAGTCCTTCGGGGGCATGTTCGATCAGCAGGTCGGCCAGCGCCTCCGCCGGTTCAGAAGTGAAGAAACCGGTATGCGCGAAGGCCAGCTTGTCGATCTGCGCCTTGATCGCCTCGGCGATTTCGCGGTCGCCATGCCCAAGGCACGACACCGCCGCGCCGCCCGATCCGTCAAGATAGCGCTTGCCCGTCGAATCGATCAGATAGCAGCCCTCGCCGCCAACGGCGACAGGCGGGTTCAGCTTGGAATGGCGGGGAAAGACATGGGACATCGCGGGTCTCCTTTTTCCGGCCGACAGTAGTCCTGGCGCGGGGCGGTGTTAACCCCATTTCCGCCCCGACGTGCGGGGCAGGGCGCCTCGCGTCTGGGTCTTCCTCTTGCGTCACAAATCCCGTGGTAAACCCCGCGCTGAACGTCTCCCGCTCCGGAGGTGCTAACGGTCCGCCGCAGGGTTCTGCGCGACGAAAAAAAGGGCGCCCGACAGGGCGCCCTTCCGGTTCGTCACTCTGGAGCCTTACTCGGCTGCCAATTTCTGCTCGGCGGCAATCGCGTCCGCCAGAGCGGCCTCGAAGATCGCCATGCCTTCCTCGATGATCGCGTCCGGCGCGGTGATCGGGACCATGATCCGCACGGCATTGCCATGCATCCCGCAGGACAGCAGGATCAGCCCGCGCTTCAGCGCGTTTGCGATCACGGACTTGGTCAGCGCGGCATCGGGCGTCGCGGTGTCGAAGTCGGTCACGAACTCGACCGCCAGCATCGCGCCCAGCCCACGGATGTCCCACATCCGGAACGGCGCGACGCGGGCGCCCATCTCCGAGAACCGTGCCCGCAGCGAGTCACCGATTGCGGTCGACCGCGCCAGCAGCCCTTCGGTCTCGATCGCCTCGATGGCGGCGAGCGCGGCGGCGCAGGCCACCGGGTTGCCGCCATATGTTCCACCCAGCCCGCCGGGGGCGAGCGCATCCATAACCTCGGCCCGGCCGATAACGCCGGCAATCGGATAGCCCCCGGCCATCGACTTGGCGACCGTGATCAGGTCGGGCACAACGCCGGAATGCTGGATTGCGAACCAGGCGCCGGTGCGGGCGAAACCCGACTGTATCTCGTCAGCGATCAGCAGGATGCCATGCTTGTCGCAGATCGCCCGCAGCGCCTGCCACATCTCGGTCGGAACCGGATGATAGCCGCCTTCGCCCAGCACCGGTTCCAGGATGATCGCGGCGATGCGCGACGGGTCGGCATCCGTCAGCATCAGCATGTCCAGCGCCTTCAGCGCGTCTTCCACCGTCACGCCGTTGCGGGCATCCGGGAAGGGGGCGCGGAAGATGTCGGACGGGAAGGGGCCGACATCCTTCTTGTAGGGCGTCACCTTGCCAGTCAGTCCCAGTGTCAGCAGCGTGCGGCCATGATAGCCGGCGCTAAAGGCGATCACGCCGGGCCGACCGGTATAGGCGCGGGCAATCTTCACGGCGTTTTCCACCGCTTCGGCGCCGGTGGTGACCAGCAGAGACTTCTTGGCGAAATCGCCGGGCGCCAGCGCGTTCAGCTTCTCAGCCAGGGCGACATAAGGCTCGTAGGGCACAACCTGGAACGAGGTATGCGTATAAAGATCCTCTTGCGCTTTCGCGGCGGCGATCACGCCGGGATGGCGGTGACCGGTGTTCAGCACCGCAATGCCGCCGGCGAAGTCGATGTAACGTTTTCCTTCGACATCCCACAGTTCGGCATTCTCGGCCCGACCGGCAAAGATCGGCGCGGCCGAGGCCACGCCACGGGCCACGGCGGCCTCGCGGCGCGCGAGCAGGGCTGCATTGCTGCCCGGTGCAGCAGCTGCCATCGGGGCGGCTGCGGCCATTGCGGCGGCGGTTTTTGCGGGGGCAGACTTTCTGGTCTTGGCCTTCGCGGGCATCGGGAGATCCTTTCTGTACGAGTCTCAGCGAGCGATTAGAATAATCATATTGATGCTTAGTTTTCTTGTCAAAGATTTTGCATCTCAGAGCCGCTGCACGAAAAACACGCAGGATAATTGAACTATTTGAGATAGTTCCGCGAATGGGGCTTGACGGTACGGATGGCGCCGGTGAGTATTTCAAACACCTGATGAGAGGACTGCCCTTGGACATCGGAGGCCGACTCAAAGCCGTGCGCGAGACCCGCGGGCTGTCGCAACGCGATCTCGCCGGACGGGCGGGGCTGACCAACGGGGCAATCTCTCTGATCGAGCAGAACAAGTCCAGCCCATCGGTTGCCTCGCTGAAGCGGCTGCTCGACGCGATCCCGATGACGATGTCCGAGTTCTTCTCCGAGGTCGAGACCGCCGAGGTCCCCAAGTATTTCTACAGCGCCGGCGAATTCACCGAACTCGCGCCACAGTCCATCGGCCTCGGCAACGGCGCCAAGGGTGTCTCGTTGCGTCAGCTCGGCGACGCCTCGCGCCATTCGCTGATGGTGCTCCACGAAACCTATCCGCCGGGGGCGGACACCGGTCCCGACATGCTCAGCCACGAAAGCGAAGAGGCCGGGATCGTCGTTTCGGGGATTGTCGAGGTGACTGTGGGCGATCAGGTCCGCGTGCTTAATCCCGGCGACGGCTATCTCTTCGACAGCCGTCTGCCGCACCGGTTCCGCAACATCGGCGAGACGGATTGCGTCGTCGTCAGCGCCTGCACCCCACCCACATTCTGACATGCGACAAGGCTCTCACATATGAGCAAAGCGCATGTCTCTTTTCGCCGATCCGTGTCGTTTTCGACCTGCTGGACGGCCGATTTCGCCAGTCGGTTGTGTCAAGAGCCGAATCTGTTAGGGTCAAGTCATTCAATTGCGCCATTCCTTTTGGTTTCGGCGCTGGACGAGACAATAAATCGCGATATGTTTCAATTAATCGCAAAATGAAAGGGAGAGACGCATGAAGTTTCTGAATATGACCGGCCTTGCGCTGGCTGCAACGCTCAGCACGCAGGCCGCCTCGGCCGAAGAGAAGTTCATCACCATCGGCACCGGCGGTCAGACGGGTGTCTACTTCGTCGTCGGGCAGTCGATCTGCCGCCTGGTGAACCGTGAAACCGAAAAGACCGGGCTGAAGTGCACCGCCCCGTCCACCGGTGGGTCGATCGCCAACATCAACGCGATCAAGGCGGGCGACATGGACATGGGCGTCGCCCAGTCCGACTGGCAATACCACGCCTACAACGGCACCTCGCAGTTCGAAGGGCAGAAATTCGACAAGCTGCGCGCCGTCTTCTCGGTGCATGGTGAACCCTTCACCGTGGTCGCCCGTGCCGATTCCGGCGTGAATACCTTCGAGGATCTCTTCGGCAAGCGCGTGAACGTCGGCAACCCGGGCTCGGGCCAGCGCGCTACCATGGACGTCGTGCTGAACGCGATGGGCAAATCCGACAAGGACTTCGCCCTGGCCTCCGAACTCAAGCCCGCCGAACAGTCGGCCGCGCTGGGTGACAACAAGGTCGATGCGATCATCTACACCGTCGGCCATCCCAACGGGTCGATCCAGGAGGCCACCTCCACCGTCGACGCCAAGCTGATTCCCGTGACCGGCGAAGCGATCGACAAACTTGTCGCTGACAATCCGTACTACGCCAAGGCGGTGATCCCCGGCGGACTCTACAACGGTACCGCGGACGATGTGGAAACCTTCGGCGTGAAGGCCACGTTCGTGACGTCCGCGGATGTGCCAGATGACGTGGTCTATACCGTGGTCAAGGCGGTCTTCGACAATTTCGACCGCTTCAAGGGCCTGCATCCGGCCTTCGCCAACCTCAAGGAAGAGGAAATGATCAAGGACGGTCTGTCCGCTCCCCTGCATCCGGGGGCCGAGAAGTATTACAAGGAACGCGGCTGGATCAACTGACCCGGCCTGAACGGACCTGACAAGACCGGCGGTTCCGTCCCGGCGGGACCGCTCCACTAAAAGGCGCAGCCGGCCGAAGAGCACGGCAAATGACGTCACAACAGGGAACAGTGGGGACCGATCATGAGCGACAACGACCAGTTTCAGGCGGCCGCGGTTGAAGCCGAGGCCGCGGGCAAGGGGGGACTCAGTCAGTCGGAACTCGACGAACTCGTCGCGTCCTCAGATACCGGCGGGCGCAGTCCCACCGGCGCCGTCGGGCTTCTGCTCCTTGTCGTGGCGCTTTGCTGGTCCCTGTTTCAACTCTACATCGCCTCGCCCTTCGGGCTCTTCAACGATACTCTGGCCCGTTCGATCCATCTGGGCTTTGCGATCTTCCTCGGCATCATCGCCTTTCCTGCCGCGCGCAGCACCTTCCAGATCGCTCTGGGCGTCATCGTTCCGCTGGCACTCGCGGCGCTCTTCATGATCTCTGCCAAGGACGGCACGCCCATCTGGTGGATCCCGCTTCCCGCGCTGTTCGTCGTGGCGACCGTCCTCCTCGGTTCGCCAAAGGATCGTGTGCCCGTCTGGGAATGGGCGCTCGCCATCGTCGGAGCGCTGTCGGCGCTGTATCTCTTCTTCTTCTATCGTGACATCGCGAACCGCGTCGGCGCTCCGATCACCCAGGATTACGTTGTCGCCGTCATCGGCATCCTGATCCTGCTCGAAGCGACCCGCCGGGCGCTTGGCCCCGCGCTGATGATCGTCGCCTCGATCTTCCTGCTTTACACCGTGCTCGGGCCATGGATGCCCGACATCATCGCCCACAAGGGCAACTCGCTCTCCGAGATCGTCAACCACCAGTGGATCACGACCGAAGGCGTCTTCGGCATCGCGCTGGGCGTCTCCACCTCCTTCGTCTTCCTCTTCGTCCTTTTCGGCTCGCTGCTCGACAAGGCGGGGGCCGGCAACTACTTCATCCAGGTCGCCTTCTCGCTCATGGGTCACATGAGCGGCGGTCCTGCCAAGGCCGCGGTCGTCTCCTCGGCCATGACCGGTCTCATCTCCGGTTCCTCCATCGCCAACGTCGTCACCACCGGCACCTTCACCATCCCGCTGATGAAGCGGGTCGGCTTCTCGGCCGAAAAGGCCGGCGCCGTCGAAGTGGCTAGCTCGGTCAACGGCCAGATCATGCCGCCGGTGATGGGCGCCGCCGCCTTCCTGATGGTGGAATATGTCGGTATCCCCTATTTCGACGTGGTGAAACACGCCTTCATCCCGGCGATCATCTCCTACATCGCTCTGGTCTATATCGTCCACCTCGAGGCCCAGAAGGCCGGCATGGAAGGTCTGCCGCGCGCCACCGCGCCCAAGCCCTGGCTGGTCTGGCTGATGAGCCTTGCCTTCACCATCGCGGTGATCTGCGCGCTGTCCTTCGCGGTCTACTACGGCATGGGCTGGATCCGCCCTGCCTTCCCGGAAACCGCAGGCTACATCATCTTCGCCCTGCTGGTGGCGGTCTATGTCGGCCTGCTCTGGATCGCCTCGCGCGAGGCGCCGCTCAAGATGGAAGACCCCAACGCACCGGTCACCAAGCTGCCGCTGCCCGGTCCCACCATCCGCGCCGGCCTGCACTTCCTCCTGCCGGTTGTGGTGCTGGTCTGGGCGCTAATGGTCGATCGCCTCTCACCCGGCCTTTCGGCCTTCTGGGCGGCGGCCTTCATGGTGTTCATTCTGCTGACCCAGCGGCCGCTGATGGCCATGCTGCGGGGGGCCAGCCGGACTGGCACCTTCATGGCCGGCGTCAAGGATCTCATCGAGGGACTGGTCGCCGGCGCCCGCAACATGATCGGCATCGGCATCGCGACTGCCACCGCCGGCATAATCGTGGGCGCGGTCAGCCAGACCGGCGTCGGTTCGGCACTGGCGGATGTCGTCGAGGTTCTGTCTGGCGGCAACCTGCTCGCCATCCTGGTCCTCACCGCGATCCTGTCGCTGATCCTCGGCATGGGCCTGCCCACGACCGCAAACTACATCGTGGTTTCGGCGCTGCTCGCCCCGGTCATCGTCACCCTCGGCCAGCAGAACGGGCTGATCGTCCCGCTGATCGCGGTCCACCTCTTTGTCTTCTACTTCGGCATCATGGCCGACGTGACGCCCCCCGTGGGACTGGCATCCTTCGCCGCGGCGGCCGTCTCCGGCGGCGATCCGATCAAGACCGGCGTCGTCGCTTTCTTCTACTCGCTGCGCACGGCCGCGCTGCCTTTCCTGTTCATCTTCAATACCGATCTGCTGCTGATCAACGTGGACTGGGCGCATGGCATCTTCATCTTCATCGTGGCCACGGCAGCGATGCTGCTGTTTGCCGCCGCGACGCAGGGCTGGTTCCTCGTCTCCAGCCGTTTCTACGAATCCATCGCGCTGCTCCTAGTCGCCTTCACCCTGTTCCGGCCCGGCTTCTGGATGGACATGATCTATCCGCCCTTTGACACCGTCGCGCCTGCGCAGATCGAACAGGCGGTGGCCGACGTGCCGCCGGGAACCGACATCCGATTGCAGGTGGCGGGCGTGAACTCGGTCGGCGATCCTGTCACTTTCGTTGCGCTGCTGCCCCTCGGCGAGGGCGCGACGGGAGCGGAAAAACTCAACGCCGCCGGGATGGAATACGTCGTCAATGGCGACGAGGTGGTGATCGACAACGTCGCCTTCGGGAGCCCCGCCGCCGAAGCCGGCTTTGACTGGGATCAGAAAATCCAGAGCGTCATGGTTCCTGCCGATCCGCCGTCCAAATACTGGATGTTCATCCCCGCGCTGCTGCTGCTGGCGCTGGTGGTCATGCTGCAACGTGCCCGGATTGGCCGGCGCGAACCCGCGACGGCGTGAAGGAGATGCCCATGTTCGACAAGGTTCTGCTCCCCATCGACCTCAACCACCCCGAAAGCTGGACCAAGGCGCTGCCGGCCGCCCTGAACTGCGCCGGCGACAGCGGCGAAATTCACCTGCTCGGCATCGTGCACGACCTCGGTGCGGCAATGGTCGCGGCCTACCTGCCGGTCGGCTTCGAGGAAAAGGCCCTGGCAGAAATGGAAAGCGGTCTGCAAGCCTTCCAGGCTTCCCACCTCGCAGGCCATGCACGCGTGCATGTCCACGTTGGCCACGGCCATGTGCCGGAAACGATCCTGAAGGAGGCGGCAAAACTTGGCGCCGACCTGATCGTCATCGCCTCGCACCCGCCCGGAGACCTCGGCACGCTGCTCGTCGGCTCGAACGCCGACAAGGTCGTTCGCCACGCCGACCGCCCGGTGCTGGTGGTTCGCTGACCAATACGGTAGTCTCGGCCCTCCGGCATGGTCCTGGACGGGATCGGGCCGGCCAAAAAACGAACAGAGGGAGGTAGCGCAAAATTTCGGAGACCCGCAACATATGACTCCTTTCGCGATCGCCGGCGTGCAGATGCACGTCGCCGCGCTCACTTCCAACGTCGAAGGCATACGCCACCGGATCGACATCCTGATGGCCCGCTTCCCGTGGGTGCAAATGGTCCTGTTCTCGGAACTCGCCCCCTATGGCCCGCTCGATCAGTATGCCCAGCCCTTCCCGAACGACGCCATCGACCAGTTCCGCGAGGACGCCCGCCGCCACGGCATCTGGCTGATCCCCGGCTCGATGTTCGAAAAGGCGGAGGACGGGCACATCTACAACACCTCGGTCGTGATCAACCCGCAGGGCGAGATCGTCGCCCGTTACCGCAAGATGTTCCCGTTCCGGCCCTACGAGGCGGGCATCACCGGCGGCAGCGACTTCTGCGTCTTCGACGTTCCCGACGTGGGCCGCTTCGGCCTGTCGATCTGCTATGACATCTGGTTCCCCGAAACCACCCGCCAGCTCACCAGCATGGGGGTCGAGGTGCTGCTGCACCCGGTTCTCACCGGAACCACCGACCGCGATGCCGAAATCGCCATCGCACGGGCCACCGCCGCCCAGTTCCAGTGCTACGTCTTCGACGTCAACGGTCTGGGCGCGGGCGGGGTAGGGCGCTCGCTTGTGGTCGACCCCTCGGCCACGGTCCTGCACCAGTCGGCGGGGCAGGAGGACATGTTCCCCATCGAGGTTGACCTCGATCTCGTCCGCCGCCAGCGCGAGGCGGGTCTCAAGGGCCTCGGACAGGTGCTCAAGTCCTTCCGCGACCGCGAGGCAGAGTTTCCCGTCTACGACCGCACCAGCGGCTCCGACGCCTATCTTTACACTCTCGGCCCGCTCGAGGCGCAGCGACAGGGCTCGCGCGCGGGGGTCGACATGACTGACCCTCGCACCGCGCTCGCGCGCGAGGTCCAGCCCGGAACGGCCGCCGTACCCATGTTCAAGGGGCGCACCGGATCGCCATGACATAGGGCAGGCGCCGGCCCTTATCGGCGCGAAGAAGAGGAAGACCGCATGAACCAGCAGACCAAACCTGCCAGCATCTCCTCCGTCGGCGACTACTACAGCGCCACGCAACTTCGCGCCGACCGCTGGAGTTCGCTGAGGGAAACCACCGAGTCGCTCAGCCTTCACGGGCTGGAAGGCCGGCAGGGCAAAAAGCTTGTGGCCACCGCCGAGGCGCTTTTCGCCTCGCTGGCACCCATCGAGGCCTACTGGGCCTTCCCCGGCCGCCATTCCTTCGACATGCTCCGCCGGCAGTTCGAGGCCCGGAACATCCACGAATTGGCCGTTTCGGTCCGCCGGATCGCGCGGGCTCTGACCTCAGGAGCCTACCGGCGCCGGTCGATTCCGCTCTCGACCGAAGACACGGATACGGAGGACTACGAAGACGAGAGCAACCTGCCACCCGAAGCCCGGGCTATGGGCAGGCCCTACTTCGAGGTGCTGATCGTCGATAATGTGAACGAGCATCAGGAACGCTTCCTGCGCTCGAACCTGCACCGGGTGCGCCGGGCCGAGGACCCGTTCCTCTACGAACCGGTCGTCGTGCCCAGCCTCGAAGACGCGCTGATGGGCATTCTCTTCAACCACAATGTCCAGGCCGTCGTGGTGCGTCCTGGCCTTGCGCTGAAGTCCAAGAACGACCTGCCGCTGCTGACGCAATATCTCAACCGGGTTGGAGACGACGAGGATGTCGAAGGTCTCGCTCCCGGCGATCTGGGCCCCGAGGCCTGCCGCCTGATCGCCAAGGTGCGGCCCGAATTGGATGCCTATCTCATCACCGACCGCTCGGCGGAAGATATCGCCGGTATGGATCTCGGCCGCTGCCGCCGGGTCTTCTACAACCAGGAAGACTTCCTCGAACTGCACCTGAACATCCTGCGCGGCGTCCAGCGCCGCTACAAGACGCCCTTCTTCTCGGCTCTGGTGGAATATTCCAAACAGCCCACCGGCGTCTTCCACGCCATGCCGATTTCGCGCGGAAAATCCATCACCCGCTCGCACTGGATCCAGGACATGGGCGCCTTCTACGGGCCCAACATCTTCCTGGCCGAAACCTCCGCCACCTCGGGCGGCCTCGACTCCCTTCTGGAACCCAAGGGGCCTATCAAGGAAGCCCAGGACATGGCGGCGCGGGCCTTCGGGTCCAAGCAGACCTTCTTCGCCACCAATGGCACCTCGACCTGCAACAAGATCGTGGTGCAGGCCCTTGTCCGCCCCGGCGACATCGTCCTGGTCGACCGTGACTGTCACAAGTCGCACCATTACGGCATGGTGCTGGCCGGTGCGAATGTCGTCTACATGGACAGCTATCCGCTCAACGAATATTCGATGTATGGCGCGGTGCCCGTCTCCGAGATCAAGCACACGCTGCTGAACCTAAAGGCTCACGGCAAGCTGGATCGCGTGCGCATGGTTCTCCTGACCAACTGCACATTCGACGGCATCGTCTACAACGTCGAACGGGTGATGGAGGAATGCCTCGCCATCAAGAAGGATCTCGTCTTTCTCTGGGACGAGGCCTGGTTCGCCTTCGCCCGCTTCGGCCCGACCTACCGACAGCGCACCGCGATGAACGTCGCCAACAATTTGCGCGTCCGCCTGCGCACGCCCGAACACGCCAAGGCCTATGAGGCACAGCAGGCCCGGCTGAAGGACGCCGACGACGAAAAATTGATGAAGACCCGTCTCATTCCGCCGCCGGACGCGCGGGTGCGGGTCTATGCCACCCAATCCACGCACAAGACCCTGACCTCGCTGCGGCAAGGATCAATGATCCACGTCAACGATCAGGACTTCAAGGGCGAGGTCGAGCAGAGCTTCCACGAAGCCTACATGACCCACACCTCCACTTCGCCCAACTACCAGATCATCGCCTCGCTCGACGTGGGCAGGCGGCAGGTCGAGCTGGAAGGCTTCGAATTCGTCCAGCGCCAGGTCGAAAGTGCCATGGCGATCCGTCGCGCAGTCGGCACGCATCCCCTGCTTCAGAAGTATTTCAAGGTCCTGACCGCGGGCGACATGATACCCGAGCAATATCGCGAAAGCGGCGTCAAAAGCTACTACGACGCCGAACAGGGCTGGACCGATATCTGGAGCAGCTGGAGCCGGGACGAATTCGTGCTCGACGCCACGCGGATCACCCTGGCGGTCGGGGGCACCGGCTGGGACGGGGATACCTTCAAGACCAAGATCCTGATGGACAAATACGGCATCCAGATCAACAAGACCTCGCGCAACACGGTGCTGTTCATGACGAACATCGGCACCACCCGCTCTTCCGTCGCCTATCTGATCGAAGTGCTGGTCGAAATCGCGCGCGATCTCGACGACCTGCTCGACGATGCCTCCAAGATGGAACGCCGCTCCTTCGACAACCGCGTCTCAGCCCTCGTCGAACACGTCCCGCCGCTGCCCGACTTCTCGCGCTTCCACGACGCCTTCCGCTCCGGATCGGACACGCCCGAAGGCGACATCCGCACCGCCTTCTTCCTCTCCTACGACGAGGACAACTGCGACTATCTCCCGCTCGACGACCTTCTGATGGAGCGGCTTCAGGCGGGCGAGGAACTGGTCTCCGCTGGCTTCATCATTCCCTATCCCCCGGGCTTCCCGATCCTGGTCCCGGGGCAGGTGATCAGCCGCGAGATCATGGCCTTCATGCGCGCGCTCGACGTCAGCGAAATCCACGGTTTCAGGCCCGACCTGGGCCTGCGCGTCTTCACAGCCGCAGCACTTAAAAAAGCGGCGAAATAACAGGGGTTAAAAGGAACACATCATGGCCAAGAAGGTATTGAACAACATCTCGGAAATCCGCCGGTTCTTCCACACCAACAAGGATCCGATCTATTTCGTCTCGGCGACCAATTTCAACCTGCTCGGCCTCGACGAGTGGGTGAAGAACTTCAAATACATCTGCTACATGGATTGCTTCGACGGCCGCCACCCCAACGTGCTCTGCCCCTCAGAACTGCCCCACGACGAATTCCAGTCGATCGAGGACATCAACAATTACCTCCTCCAGCACAAGGAGGTCATCGACTACGTCAAGAAACGCGGCGGCAAGCCGAAATTCGTCTTCCTCATGTTCGACGAGAAGACCGAGAAGCTGGTCAAGGAACTCGGCGGCGAGGTCTGGTTCCCCAAGGCCAAGCTGCGCCAGTCGATGGACAACAAGATCGAAACCGTCCGCGTCGGCAACAAGGCCAAGGTGCCCTCGGTCCCCAACACCCTCTCCGAGGTCAAGGACTACAAGCACCTCCAGGAACTCACCAAAAAGGCCGGCATCGGCAACGACCTCGTCCTGCAATCGGCCTTCGGCGATTCAGGCCACACCACCTTCTTCATCAAGTCCGAGTCCGACTTCCGCAAGCACGAGCACGAGATCGTCGGCCAGGGCGAGATCAAGATCATGAAGCGCATCGACTGCCGCGGCTCCGCCATCGAGGCCTGCTGCACCTCCGAAGGCACCATCGTCGGCCCGCTGATGACCGAACTCGTCGGCTTCAAGGAACTGACGCCCTATCGCGGCGGCTGGTGCGGCAACGAGATCTTCTCGACTGCCTTCCCCCCCAAGACCCGCCAGAAGGCCCGCGAACTCACCTTCCGCTTCGGCGAACAGCTGCGCAAGGAAGGCTACCGCGGCTATTTCGAACTCGACTTCCTGATCGAGAAGAAGAACGGCGACATCTGGCTGGGCGAGCTTAACCCGCGCATCACCGGCGCCAGCTCGATGACCAACCACGCCGCCTTCGCCCATGCCGACGCGCCGCTCTTCCTCTTCCACCTGCTGGAATTCTCCAAGAAACCCTTCAAGCTGAACGTGGAGGAGCTGAACGCCCGCTGGGCCGACCCCGACATGATCGACAGCTGGTCGCAAATGGTGATCAAGCACACCGACGACAACGTCGACATAATCACCCACGCGCCGCAGTCCGGCATCTACCGCATGATGCCCGATGGCCGCGTGGTCTATGACCGCTTCGACTATCACCGCCGCGCGGTCGAGAACGAGGACGAGGCCTTCTTCCTGCGCATCTCCAACGTGGGCGACTACCGCTATGAGGGCGCCGACCTCGGCATCCTGGTCACGCGGGGCCGCTCGATGACGGGCGGCTTCCAGCTGACCTCCAAGTCGAAACAGTGGATCGAGGGCATCAAGTCCGCCTATTCCGCAAGGCCCCTCCCCAGCGCCACCGCGCTGAGCGACCCGGCCTTCAAGATCATGTAACCGCCTTCCATCCCCCTCCCCTCGGGGGAGGGGGCAGGGGGAGGGGGCTGCAGGGCTGGGTTCACCCCTCGTAGGGTGGGCAATCTGCCCACCACACCCTTTCGGTAGGGTGCGTGCTCCGCACGCACCGCTCCTCCCCGACCTCCCGCCGTGCCTCGAGTCAAAATGGCGAAGCCACCGCCGGGCAGGGGCCGACCAGCCGGTAGCGCCTACGTCGCCTCGCCAACGTCACCGCCTAATATCCGCCGGAATACCCGGCACGATGAGTTGCCTGGGACCTCTCAAGTCGAGCCCACACGCTGCCGGGTACTGGCCTGTTTTGCTACCCCGATCAAATCATGGAGAAAGCCGATTTTGTGAGTATCGAAAAATCTTTCGCAAAAAGGCGCAACAACGTATCACGCTGACCTGAATATCCTCCGCCCCCGCCGCCGCTTCCCCCCTGCCGGACCATCCCGAAAAACCCGTCCCAGAACGTCACTCTCGAAAAATACATTAAAATCAAAATCTTGACCCCCCGTCCTAGCTAGGACACCTGTTTGGCCCGGCCAGAACCGGGCCAAATCTCCCCTCCCGGGGTCTCCCTGGCCGGCCGCCCCTCTCAGAAGTTCGTGCGGTCCGCGCCCTTCAGGTCCAGTATCTCCCGCGCCTCGGCCGGAGTCGCGATCTCCAGCCCCAGCTGCTCGATGATGGTGCGCACCTTCGTCACCTGCTGGGCATTTGACTCGGCCAGCCGGCCCGGCCCGATCCAGAGCGAATCCTCCAGCCCGACCCGCACGTTTCCCCCCATCGCCGCCGCACTCGCCGCAATCGCCATCTGGTTCTTCCCGGCCCCCAGGACCGACCAGCGATAGTCCTCGCCGAACAGCCGGTCCGCCGTCCGTTTCATGTGCATCACATCCTCCGGATGCCCGCCGATCCCGCCCAGGATGCCGAAGACCGACTGCACGAAGAACGGTGGCTTCACCAGCCCGCGGTCCACGAAATGCGCCAGCGTATAGAGATGGCCGATATCGTAGCACTCGATCTCGAACCGCGTGCCCTGCTCGGCACAGCGGGTCAGGATACCTGCGATATCCTTGAAGGTGTTCTTGAAGATGCGGTCATCGGACTCGGCCAGATAGGGACGCTCCCACTCGTGCTTGAAATCCTTGAAACGCCCGAGCATCGGGTAGAGCCCGAAGTTCATGCTCCCCATGTTCAGCGAGGCGACCTCGGGCTGGAACGTCACCACGGGCCGGATACGTTCCTCCACCGTCATCGTCGGCGCGCCGCCGGTGGTAATGTTCACCACGCAGTCCGACCGCTGTTTGATCGTGCGCAGGAAGGGTTCGAACAGCTCGGGCGACTGATCCGGCCGCCCGTCCTTCGGATCGCGCGCGTGCAGGTGCACGATGGCCGCCCCCGCCTCGGCCGCCCCTATGGCCGCATCCGCGATCTCCTGCGCGGTGATCGGAATATGCGGCGACATGGACGGGGTGTGAATCGCCCCGGTGACGGCGCAGGTGACGATGACTTTTCTCGCGGCCATGATGTTCTCTCCCATACCCGCCGGCTCGTTAAACCGGCGCAGCCACCTTGGCGGACTGTCGCGCCGCTGGGAAGGGTCATCCCGAAGGAGGGGAACCGATCGCGGAGATGGTCCACACCGGCCGGATCGTGATATGCGGACGGAAGAAGAGTTCGGGAGGACGACATGGACATGGGACTGGAGGGACTGCGTGTGGCGATCTCGGGAGCCGGATCAGGCATCGGGCTGGAGATGGCCCGCCGGTTCGCGCAGGAAGGGGCGTCGGTCTTCATCGGTGACGCAAATCCGTCCGCCTTGGGGAAACTGGCCACAAGCGACCCGGCGCTGGGCTCCGCGCCCTGCGACGTGGCCGACCGCGGCTCTGCCACCGGCTGGATAGCAGCCTGTGTGGCCAGTCTGGGTGGTATCGACTGCCTGATCAACAATGCGGGCATTGCCGGACCCACCGGTCCCGTGGAGGCCATCGATCCGGCGGAATGGGACCGGACGCTGGCGGTCAACATCACCGGCCAGTTCAACCTGACCCGCCTGGCCGTCGAGCATCTGCGCAAAAGTGAAAATGGCAGCATCCTGAACCTCTCCTCCGCGGCAGGCCGGCTCGGGTTTGCTTTGCGTACGCCCTACGCAGCCTCGAAATGGGCGGTGGTCGGTTTTACCAAGTCTCTGGCCAAGGAACTGGGCGGCCATGGGATTCGCGTGAATGCCCTGCTGCCAGGCCTCGTCGATGGCGAGCGAATCCAGAGTGTCTTTGCCAGCAAGGCAGCGGCCAGGGGGATTTCGGCCGAACAGCAGCAGGCCGAGTCCATGGCCCATGCCTCGATCAAGAAGCTCGTGCCAACCAGCGAACTGGCCGACATGGCGGTCTATCTCGCATCGCGCCATGCCAGCACGATTTCGGGGCAGGCCATCAGCATCTGTGGCGATCTGGAAGCGCTCAGCTGACCAAGGTCAGGGTGCGGGCGTCCAGCGCACATCGTCGATGTGCGGCGCGGCTGTGGCCAGCATGATCAATCGGTCGAAGCCCAGCGCAATGCCTGAGGCCGGGGGCATCAGCTCCAGCGCCGCGAGGAAATCCTCGTCGATCGGATAGCGTTCGCCGTAGATACGGGCTTTTTCATCCATCTCGGCCTCGAACCGGCGGCGCTGTTCCACTGGGTCCGTCAATTCGCCGAAACCGTTGGCCAGTTCGACTCCGCAGCCATAGACCTCAAACCGCTCGGCCTCGCGCGGGTCGTCGGTGCAGGCACGGGCCAGGGCCGCCTCGACGGCGGGATAGCGGTCCAGAATGGTCAGCCGCCCGTATCCCAGATGTGGCTCCACCCGTTCCGCCAGGATGCGCGAGAAGATGTCCGACCAGCTGTCGTCCGCTGCGGTCCGCACGCCGGCGGCGCTGGCTTGGGTGGCAAGAGCGTCGCGATCGGCGGTCGCCTTGCCAGCGGTGGCGAGCAAATCAATCCGAGCGTGACGGGCAAAGGCCTCGGCAACCGAAAGTCGTTCGAATGGCTTGAAAGGATCGCAGGCCACTTCGCCGAAGCGCAGCACATTTGTTCCGGCGGCCTGGCAGGCCAGTTGGATCATTGCCGCCACGTCGTCCATCAGAACGGTATATTCCTCATTTGCCCGATACCATTCGAGCATCGTAAATTCTGGGCTGTGGCGCGACCCGCGCTCGCGGTTGCGCCAGACGTGGGCAAAGGCCGCGATGCGTGTTTCGCCCGCGGCCAACAGCTTCTTCATGGCGAACTCGGGCGAAGTGTGCAGGTACATCCTGTGCGGCACCCCATCGTTGCCAATGGCCTGAGTGGAAAAGGCGTGAAGATGTGCTTCGTTCCCGGGGCTCATCGCAAGAGCCGCCGGATCGACCTCGGTGAAATCTTGATCGCTCAGATACGCGCGAATTGCCGCCTGCGCGCGGTTGCGGGCGAGCAGGATCGGGCGGCGGTCGGCGTGTCGGCCCGGGCTCCACCAGCGCGTCGGAGTCATCACTTTCACCTCGTCTCTGGATTCTTGTGCAGACTTCGGCTAGGGCCGGGTCCGAGAAGGCGCATAGGCCGCCGCGCGATCAACCACAAGGAATACGCCGTGAAAGTCATTGCTTCCTCCCTTCGCAAAGGGAATGTCGTCGAGATGGACGGCAAGCTCTACGTCGTTCTGAAGGCCGAGAACTTCCATCCCGGCAAAGGCACGCCCACGACCTCGGTCGATATGCGTCGCATTTCCGACGGTGTGAAGACCACGGAACGCTGGAAAACCACGGAGCAGGTCGAAAAGGCCACGGTGGACGAACGCGAATGGGATTTCCTGTATGACGATGGCGAAGGCTATCACTTCATGAATCCCGAGACCTTCGACCAGGTCGCGGCCACGCCCGACGTGGTGGGCGACGCGGCGGCCTATCTCGAACCTGGCATGAAGGTCTTTCTCCAGACGTTCGAGGGTGCCCCCATTGCCCTCGAATTGCCGCAGAAGATGGTGGTCGAAATCTCCGAGACCGAGCCCGTGGTCAAAGGGCAGACGGCTTCATCCAGTTACAAGCCGGCGATGACTACGATCGGCGTGCGCGTGATGGTGCCGCCGCATATCGACGTCGGCACCAAGATCGTCATCAACACCGCTGACAACACCTATGTCGAGCGGGCCAAGTCGTAGAAACAGGAATCTAGGGCCGGCCCATCCTGTCGGCCCATCACGCTCCTGACCTGTCCGGTCGGTCCAAGACCTCGCTGGCCTAGTGCCTTCGGGATAAAGGCGCTGGTGCCGAGGGTCTGCGACTGATCTTGGTCTAATTGCCGATGCGCATTCGGATTGCCAACTTGATCCTAGGCGCGAGGGCAGGTGAACCAGAATGTGGTCTCTTGGTTGACGACCGAGGCAAAGCCGATCTGACCGCCCATCCGCTCCACGATCTGCTTCGCGATGTTGAGCCCAAGGCCCGTGCCTCCGACCTTGCGGGTATCGGTGCCATCGGCTTGCGAGAACGGCTGGAATACCCGCTGACGGAACGAGTCGGGTATGCCGGCGCCGCGGTTGGTGACGGAAACCTTGACGAAAGCGCCTTCCTCGACAGCAGAGAGCCGAACGACATTGTCTGGTTCGGAGAACTTGCAGGCGTTCGAAATCAGATTTGAAAGAACCTGCCCGAACCGGTTGCGATCGACATTCACAAAGGTGTCGGGATCGGCCTGCTCAATGACCAGCGTCTGACGCAGCTTCTGCGCCATCGGCATATTGATTTCGCAGCCCTCCTCCAACAACTCGGCGATGCTCTCGTCGCTATATTGGAATTCGAACTGACGGGACTCGATACGCTCCAGGTCCAGCACGTCATTTACCAGTTGAAGCAGGCGGTCGGAATTCTGCCGCGCGATGTCGAGCAGCCGCTTGCGCTTGTCCGGCAGATCGGCCAGTTCCGTCGACGACATCAGTTCGAGTGCGCCCCGGATCGACGTGAGCGGTGTGCGCAGTTCGTGGCTGATCGTCGAGACGAATTCGCTCTTGGTGCGCTCCATTTCCTTGACTTCGGAAATGTCGTTGATCTGTACGATGAACAGCAGGTCTCCCAGGTTTTCATCCACGGTCCATGAGATGCTGATCAGGCCCCAGCTCTTGGTGCCATCCCGCAGAATGAACTGCTTCTCAGCCTGCATCGCGCTTTCGCCCGCATCTCGCCGTGCGTCGATTTCAGCAAATATGTCCGCCAGATCCTTGCGATCCAGTACATCGCGAAGCCGAACGGAGGTCAGCAGTTCTTCTTCCGTGTAGCCGAGGAAGTTGCACATCGCTTCGTTTACTGCCGTGAAGCGATGCCGTCCCACCGCTATCGCCTTGCCGACCGGGGCGTGGAAGAACACCAGCCGGAAACGCTCTTCACTCAGCGCCAGTGCGTTCTGGGCGATCATCTGGTCAGTGACATCCGTCTGGGCGCCGACATAGCGCAACGCCCGGCCGTCGCTGTCCCAATCGACTACAGTCGCGTCGGACTGCATCCAGCGCCACTCATTATCGTTGAAACGGACCCGATAGCGGGCAGACGACCGTACCGTCTCGCCCCTTATGCACGCCGCGTCCGAAGCCCTGAGCATTTCTCGGTCGTCCGGATGCACCCGGCTCATGAAAACGGTTTGTGGATCGAATTCTTCGTCTTCCAGTTCCACGCCCATAAGGCGGCGCCAGTTGTCCGAGACCACGGACTTGCCGGTGGTCAGATCGATATCGAAAACGCCGATCTGGGCACCTTTCAAAGCAAGATTCCAACGCTTTTCCGTTTCCCGGATCTTTGTCAGATGGTTTTCCTGTTCCGTCACATCCAATAAAAGTATGGTACGACGCAGTTTGCCTTCGGCGGTCCGCCACTGGGTTTGACGATAGTCCAGGACTCTTTCCACACCTGAGGGGCCCGGCGCGTTGAAGCATTTGCCTTCGTTGAGTGCGATATCGAGTTCGGGAAGGATGCTGTCGATGACCTGGCCCACAATCAGGTCCTCATCGCGCCCCAGTGTGGTGACTGCCGTTTCGTTGGCGCGCATTACGACGCCACCTGCATCCAGCGTCAAAATTCCGACATGGGCCTTCTCGAAGACAGACCTGTATTCATCCTCGCTCGTTTTGAGGGCGCTAGACTTTTCCCGCACCTGAGTCAGGAATTTCCTTTCATTTCTCGACAGCAGAAAAATAATCAGATCGAACAAGCCCGTTATGCCCAGTCCTACGATAAGGATGACATACGGCGCGCGAAACGGCTGGGCGGCTTCGAATTTCGGAGTGCTCTCCCAATGTATGGTCCAGTCGCGACCAAACATATCTACGGTCTTCGTCACACTGTAGAGTTCGTCGTGCATTCCGTCTGGGCGCTGGGTGCCATATATTAGGCGGTCGGGATCGATTGCCGAGCCGTCGAAGACAGAGACTTCGAAGAGATCATCCTGATAGAGCGTCAGGACGCGCAGGAGGCGTGAGCCGACGATGCGGCCGAAAACCCAGCCGAAAAAAGCCTGCTGACGCTGAGCTTCCGTGTCGGTTGGCATGGAAGCCCTGTAGACCGGATGAAACATGAGAAAAATTGGCTGCGTGTCAGCCTTTTCGTCCAGACGCAATGTCTTTGTTATGCGGGTCTGCCCACTATCCCGCGCGTCGATGGCATCCTGCCGCAAATCGTCATCGAATGCGATATCGAGGCCAAGCATCCCCTGAGGGTCATCCGCCGGTTCGAGATATTGCACGACCATCTTTTCATCCGCATTGCTATCAGGATGAATATCAAGTTCCGTGACCCCTTCGGCGCGCAATTTGTCCAGAAACGCAGGTAAGGTGCTCTGACGTGCCGGCACGACAAGTCCCAGGCCGGTCAGTCCCGGAAAGTTCTTTTCAGGATCAATGTGTGAAACGTAATTCGTGACGTCTTCTTTGGTGACCTGATCCGAGGCCACAAACAAACCCGTCATGGCATTCAGACTTTGAGCGTAGGATTTTAACCTTTCGTTCAGTGCCGTCAGGTTGTCGGTGGTTAAGGTTTGGAACACTTCAATCGAGCGGGATTCCGCAATATTCTTCACGACCCAAGTGGCCAGGAATGTCAGGCTCAGGCAGATGGCAAGTAGAAGGAAACGAAAGGGTTTAACGCGAACTATCAAGTTGCGTTTCCTTCCTCGCGGATTGCGGAGGAATGATCGTTCAATTCCATTTGCGCTTTGGTCATTAGGTCAACCGATGCGCAATCACAAGTTGTTGTAAGAATTTGCCAACTCTCCGATAACGTGTTGGGGTCGGTATGGGGCATCCGATGCAACTTGTCCAGTCCAGGGAGAATCACCGCCGGGAGAGGCTGGCGATTTCGCCACGCTGCTCATCTGTGATCGCTGGGAATTCGTCGAAAACTGCGCTGGCATCCCAGGGCCCAGCCTCAGCTGCAGCACGATAGGGGTTCCTACGGCACCCGCCCGTTAGCGGTTCGCCGACTGCCATCAAGCGACGATGTCCGAACGCCCAGCGTTGCGGCCCGAAAAGATGCACCCGCCCAGGAATGTGCCTTCCAGCGCGTTGTAGCCATGATAGCCGCCGCCACCGAAACCCGCGACTTCTCCAGCCGCGAAGAGCCCGGGCACCACGACCCCGTCCGCGCTGACCATGCGGCCTTGCAGATCGGTCTGGAGCCCGCCAAGGGTTTTGCGCGTCAACACGTTCAGCCGAACGGCAATCAGCGGACCGTTGGCAGGATCGAGAAAGCGATGCGGTTTGGCGGTCCTGATCAGCTGGTCGCCCCGGTATTTGCGAGCGGCATGGATCGCCATCATCTGCGTGTCCTTCGAGAACGGATTGACTACCTGTGCATCGCGCGCTGTGATTGCGGCGCGCATTTCGGCGACATCGATCAGGTTGCTGTCAGCCACCCTGTTCATTCCGGCCACGAGTTCCTCCAGGGTATCGGCGACGACAAAATCCTCGCCATTCTCCTTGAATGCTTCGACGGGTCTGGGGGCCCGGCGTCCGGACAAAACGCGCGACCGGATGACCTCGCCCCATTTCCCCGACGTGAAATCGGGGTTCTGCTCGGATCCGGAGAGAGCAAATTCCTTTTTAATGATCTTCTGGGTCAGCACGAACCAGCTGTAATCATACCCTGACGCCAGGATAGCCTTTAGGGTGCCCAAAGTGTCAAAGCCCGGCAGGCAGGGCGGAGGCAATCGTTTGCCGGTTGCGTCGAACCACATTGAGGATGGTCCCGGCAGAATGCGAATGCCGTGGTTCGGCCAGATCGGATCCCAGTTCGCAACGCCTTCGGTATAATGCCACATGCGGTCACGGTTGATAACGTGGCCTCCGGCAGCTTCCGATATGGCGATCATACGGCCGTCGACATGCGCAGGTACACCAGCCACCATGCGCTCGGGCGGCGGGCCGAGCCGCTCAACCGGCCAAGACTGGCGGACAAGATCGAAGTTGCCACCGATCCCGCCCGAGGTGACGATCACAGACGCGCCATGCAGTTCGAATTCTCCGGTTGCATCCCGGTTCGATCTGCGGCCGCGCGCAGCCGTGTTCGGCGCAAGGAGCGTTCCCGAGACCCCCGTCGCCGCGCCATTCTTCATCGTGATCCTGTCGACCTGATGGCGGAAAAGCAGTTTTATCCGTCCGGCTGCGACATGCGCCCGAACCCTTTGCTCGAAAGGTCGCAGCACGCCGGGTCCCGTGCCCCAGGTGATGTGAAATCGCGGCACCGAGTTGCCGTGTCCGGTGGCGAACGTGCCACCGCGTTCGGCCCAGCCTACGACCGGGAACCACCGAAGACCCATGGCGTGCAACCAGGAGCGCATCTCGCCTGATGCGAAGTTCAGATAGGCCTCCGCCCATTGCCGCGGCCAGGCATCTTCCGGGCGGTCGAATTGCGCTGATCCCATCCAGTCGAGCGTCGCGAGTTCCTGACTGTCCTGGATGCCCATGCGCCGCTGTTCGGGCGTGTCCACCATGAACAGTCCGCCCAGGCTCCAGAATGCCTGACCGCCAAGATTGTTCTCGTTCTCCTGTTCGAGCAGGATGACCTTCCTGCCGCGGTCGCCCAGTTCCGCCGCAGCGACGAGTCCGGCCAGTCCGGCCCCGACGATGATCGCATCTGCATCGGCCATGGCAGCTCCCCCGCTGTTTCGAACAGCCTATGGAGCAACAGACAATCGCGCAACACGCACATTCGGCGTTTCGCAGGAGGAGCATTCGCAAAAGTCGCAGCTCCTCAGAGTGGCCAGAACACGAGGATTGCAGGAATCGAAACTGCGATGACCAGAGCTTCAAGCGGCAGCCCCATCCGCCAATAGTCGCCAAAGCGATAGCCTCCGGGCCCCAATACTAGGGTGTTGTTCTTGTGGCCGATCGGCGTGAGGAAGGCGGAGGAGGCTGCCACCGCTACGGCCATCAGGAAGGGATCGGGCGACACATCGAGCGACTGCGCCATCTGAATGCCGACCGGCGCGGCGACGATGGCTGTCGCGGTGTTGTTGAGCACATCCGAAAGCGTCATTGTCACAACCATCAGGATCGTCAGGATAACCCATGCCGGCATGCCCTGCGTCAGTCCAACCAGAGAGTCCGCGATCAGTTTTGTTCCGCCGGCGCTTTCCAATGCTGTGCCAAGCGGGATCATCGAGCCAAGGAGCACCACCACTGGCCATTCGATGTGATCGTATATCTCTGTGATCGGCATGATCTTGGTCAAAACATATCCGATTACGACTATCCCCAGCGCGACCGGAAGGTAGATAAGCCCGAAGCTGGCCGCGGCCACCGCGGCGGCGAACAGACCAATCGCAAGCCATACCTTCTCGTTCGCCGTGACGGCCAGACCGCGTTCGGCCAATGGCAGAACACCTAGCCATTCGGTTACATCGCCGCCCTGACCCTTTGGGCAGAGCAGAAGCAGGATGTCACCGGGCTTGATTTCCGTCTGACGCATCTGCCGTGTGATCCGCTGCCCATGCCGCGAGATCCCCATCAAAAGGGCGCTCTTGCGCCAGGTCAGACCGATTGCTTGAGCCGTCTTGCCGGCGATCCGGGCGGATTCGGGAACGACGACTTCAATAACCTCCAGGCCCTCGCCTGCGGCGTTCAGCTTTTCCTGTCGCGCAGCATCTGAAAAGTCGAGCTCCAACGCGGCGCGGAATTCGTCCAGAGCATCGGGCGCCGCTTCCAGAACCAGTATGTCGCCGGCTGCCAGTTCCGTGTTCGACGCGCGCCCATAACGGCGTTCTCCATCGCGGATGAGGCCAAGGATAGCCACGTCGCTTTTTTCTGCGAGTTCATCGAGTTCGGCGAGGCGCTTGCCGATGTGTTCCGAACCCTCGGGCACCGTCAATTCCGCAATGTATTGTGCCAGTCCTGCGTCGCCGCTCGCTTCCTGCTCGCGCGCAGGGATCAGGCGCCAGCCGATCAGGGCGACGAAGATCAGACCGGCCAGCGCCGCGAGTCCCCCCACAGGGAGGAAGTCGAACATGCGAAATGGCTCGCCCAGGTAATCCTGACGAATGGAGGCGATGATGATGTTGGGTGGTGTGCCGATCAAGGTTGCCATGCCGCCAAGGATCGTCGCAAAGCTCAAGGGCATGAGAGAAAGCCCCGGCGCGCGTCCGGCCTTGCGGGCGGTCTGGATGTCGACCGGCATCAACAGCGCCAAAGCCGCCACATTGTTCATAAAGGCCGAAAGAACGGCACCAATACCCCCCATCAGGGCAATATGCCCGCCAAGTGCGCGTGTGCTGTCGACAAGAGTGCGGGTGATCAGAAATACCGCGCCCGACCGGACGAGACCTGCCGAGACAACCAGAACAAGGGCGACCACCAATGTTGCCGGATGACCGAAACCAGCAAAGGCCTGATCGGATGGCACAACCCCCAGGACCACGCCCGCCATAAGGGCGGAAAATGCAACCAGATCGTATCTGAATCGACCCCACAACAGCAGCGCGAACACAGCGGCGAACAGCGCAAACAGGATCATCTGGTCAGTTGTCATGAGGTCTCTTTCCTGGTTCTGCCCGCCCGCAGAGTTTCGTATCCGGGCGCCCAATGCAACGCTCCGGGTCGGTATCGGCTCCCGAGCGCGACGTCGAATCTGCGCGTGGGTCCGGGGTTGCAGGCCGGGGGGCGGCTGCAATATAGAGACGCAGATTTTCAGAACGCGGAGACGATGACATGGCCGGCCATTCCAAATGGGCGAATATCCAGCACCGGAAAGGACGCCAGGATGCGATCCGCGCAAAGCTCTTCTCCCGGCTCAGCAAAGAAATCACTGTTGCTGCGAAGATGGGTGATCCTGATCCCGACAAGAACCCGCGCTTGCGCCTGGCCGTCAAGGAGGCCAAGTCCAGCTCCGTGCCCAAGGACGTGATCGAACGCGCCATCAAGAAATCCATTGCCGGCGAGGGCGATGATTATGAAGAAATCCGCTACGAGGGCTACGGACCCGGCGGGATCGCGGTGCTGGTTGAGGCGATGACGGACAATCGCAACCGTACCGCTTCGAACGTGCGCTCGACCTTCTCGAAGAACGGCGGCAACCTGGGTGAGACGGGATCGGTCGCTTTCATGTTCGACCGGAAGGGAGAAGTGACCTATCCCTTGTCTGCGGGAAGTGCCGATGACATCATGATGGCTGCCATCGAAGCGGGTGCCGAGGATGTCGAGACGGACGAAGAGTGGCACTATATCTATTGCGCCGACACTGATCTGAACGACGTCTCGAATGCATTGGAGGCGCAGTTGGGCGAGTCGGAGTCGACCAAGCTGATCTGGAAGCCGCAGACCACCACGGAGCTTGATCTCGAAGGCATGCAAAAGCTGATGAAGCTGATCGAAGCGCTGGAGGACGACGATGACGTTCAGCGCGTCACTGCAAACTTTGAAGCTTCGGATGAGGTGATGGCCCAGCTCTGAACGGGGCAGGGGCCAGGCCCCTGCCGCATTCTGGATAGGCCTGTGCCTTACTTTCCCCAGCGCGCGCCGCCGTCGATGTCAATCACGGTGCCTGACAGATAGTGGACCTTGGGCGATGCCAGCATCACTGCGAGGTCGGCAATCTCGGTCGCTTCAGTTGGCCGCCCGAACGGATAGGTGGCTGGATCGACAAGTTCCTCCCACCGCGCGGCGTCGCCAAAGGTGTGCTCTGCCCGTGTCTTAAGTTGGTCGATCATCCGATCCGTCTTGGTCACTGTGGGATTGATCCCGAAAATGCGGACGTTGTCCTGTGGCGTTGCTGCGCCGAGAGCCGAAGTAAATCCGATCAGGGCGGCGTTTCCGGCGGCGCCGATGATATAGCTCGGCCTTACAGCCCTCCCACCCAATCCGATGATGTTGATCACCGTTCCGGAGCGTCGCGCGCGCATGGCCGGCACGTAAAGCTTGCACAGATGTATATAGCCCCAGACCTTCAGGTCGAACCCGCTGCGCCAATCCTCCATGCTCGATGCTTCCAGGGTTCCGCCTTTGATAGCCCCGGCGTTGTTGACGAGGATGTCGATGTCAGGCCGTTCTGCGAAGAGGCGTTCGCGCTCGCTGTCCTGCGACAGATCGGCGGCCACCCAACCCACTGTCACGCCACTGGCCCGCGCGATTGCATCTGCGTTTTGCTCCAGCATCTCGGCCCGCCGGGCGACCAGCGTCAGCCGCGCGCCTTCGCGCGCGAAGGATTTGGCGATCTCCAGCCCGATGCCCTTTGACGCCCCGGTGATCAACACGTGCCGGTCTTTAAGTTGTAGGTCCATATCCGCTTCCTCTCCTCACTGTGTCGGCATCCTTCCCTCTGTCGGGAGGGACAGGCCAGTCCGCTCATGCAGCAGGTCGTAGCCCAGTCGCCGCCGCGCGTCGCACAGCCTGCGTCAGCGGTGCGAGAGGCGTGGCCATGATGCGGCTGACCTGCCAGTTCAATTCCACGTCCAGCGGCGCCGCCTCCAGCAGCGTAGCGAGCGATCCGTCATGGAGCGCCGGTCCAAGGAGAGCCTCGGGGTTCATACCCCAGCCAAGCCCCAGCCGCGCCGCGTCGATGAACGCCTGCGTCGATGGCACCACGTGGGCCGGCGGGTGAAGGCCGGCGCCCAGGTGCTGATCCAGCCAGGCACGCTGAAGCGAGTCTTTTGAGCTGTACGTCTGGCAAGGCGCCCGTGCCGCCGTTTCTCGGGTCACGCCGCCGGCGAACCAGCGCGCCATGAAGCCAGGCGAAGCCGTTGCGAAATATCGCAATGCTCCAAGAGGATACGCGTTGCAGCCCGCGGCTGGCTTGGGCAGCGCCGTGACCGCTGCACTGACATCGCCGCGCTTCAGCCAATCAGCGCTGTGCCCCTCATCGTCGATCACCAGGTCGAACAGGACACCGTCCACTTGCGCGAGCGCCGGCAGGAACCATGTTGACAGGCTGTCGGCGTTTACGGCGATGCGCAATACAGTCGGACGTGGCCGGCCGTGCAGTCCAAGATCACGAGCCAGCTGCGCTTCCAGCAGGCCGATGTCTTCGGCGTGCTTTGCGATCCGCGCGCCTGTCGGGGTGGCCGAACAAGGCGTTCCCCTGTTGATCAAAACGGCTCCGACCCGGTCCTCGAGGGCCCGTATGCGCTGGGATATGGCCGAGGGAGTTACCGAGAGCTCTTCGGCGGCCAGCTCGAAACTGCCCCGCCGAAGGATATGAGCCAGTGCATTGAGATGATCGGGGTCGAACTGCATTAGCGATTCTTATTTGGCTTTACTTGCTTTAATTTGAGTAGGCCCCGCCAAGGCGTTAGTCAAACCTGCGCCTCGATATTGGAAGACCTGATGTTCTATTCCACGCTTTCCGGCTTCCTGCTGGGTTTGAGCCTGATCCTCGCCATCGGAGCTCAGAACGCTTTTGTCCTGCGGCAAGGTCTGCTGCGGCAGCACGTTTTTGCTGTCTGCTTCTCCTGCGCGCTGTCCGATGCCATCCTGATTGCTGTCGGAGTTGCGGGTTTCGGAATTGCTGCAGGCTCGGTTACGTGGATCGCCGAAACGATGCGCTGGGGCGGTGCCGCTTTCCTGACAGTTTACGGGCTGCTCAGTCTGCGCCGCGCCTGGAGCAACACCTCGGCGCTGGCTGTATCGGACACTGCCGGGAGAGGACTTTCTTCGACGATACTGACGGTTCTCGCCTTCACCTGGCTCAATCCGCACGTCTATCTGGACACGCTCGTCCTTGTCGGTTCTATCTCGTCTCAAGCGGAGTATCCGGCGCTTTTCGGGTGCGGCGCGGTTGCCGCCAGCTTTGCGTTCTTCTTTTCGCTCGGCTACGGCGCGCGTCTTCTCGCGCCCGTGTTCGCCTATCCCGCGGCGTGGCGCATTTTCGATCTCGCAATCGGTTTGACCATGTTCGCCATCGCTGCAGGACTTGTTGTCATGTGAAGGGTTGCCACTCTGCGCCAATGGGTGTTCAAGACGCTATCATGACCCAACCCGTTCCTGCGCGCCCTGTTACGGGTATTCTTTGGATGCTCTTCGCCGGCATTTGCTTTGTGGGCGTCAACGCGCTGGTAAAATATCTGGGTGATCGGATCCCGGCGGCCGAATCTGCCTTCCTGCGCTATCTCTTCGGCTTCTTCTTCCTGATCCCGCTGTTTCGCAGCATGCTGAGCGTCCGTATCGACCGGGTGCTCTGGATTCAGTTCATAGGCCGTGGCGTGTTCCATGCCTTCGGTGTGATGCTGTGGTTCTATGCCATGACCCAGATTTCCCTCGCAGACGTGACGGCGATCAACTACCTCTCTCCGGTTTACGTCACCATCGGCGCAGCCCTGTTTCTGGGTGAGCGCCTCGCGATCCGGCGCATCATGGCCATCATTCTGGCGCTTGTCGGCGCCGCGATCATTCTGCGACCGGGATTTCGCGAGATCGGGACCGGGCATTGGGCGATGATGCTGGCGGCGGTTGTTTTCGGTGGCTCCTACGTTCTGGCAAAGGTTGTGGTGGACAAAGCGAACCCCGCTCTCGTCGTGGGAATGCTCTCACTTTGGGTCACCGTTGCGCTGGCGCCTTTCGCGATTGCCGTTTGGGTGACGCCGACACCGGCGGAGGTTGCGATACTCGTGGCCGTAGCCTTCTGTGCCACAACCGGTCACTACGCGATGACCCTCGCCTTTGCCGCCGCTCCGGTGACCGTCACACAACCTGTCACGTTCCTGCAACTGGTCTGGGCGACGCTTCTCGGCGTGTTCGTCTTCCACGAAGCGCTCGATCCTTACGTTTTGGCTGGGGGCGGTCTGATCCTGGCGTCGGTCACATTCATCAGCTGGCGCGAAGCCGTCCTCAATCGCCGCGCAGTGACGCCGCCTGCTCCGGCTCCCGAGGTCTGACGGCGGATACCGGCGTTTATTGATTGACGAGTCAATAAACAGTTTCTAGCCTCTTCCGGTATCCCTGCCGGAGTGCGATCCGCTATGCCCAAAGTCGGAATGGAACCGATCCGCCGCGAGGCCTTGGTCAAGGCCACCATCGCCGAGGTGGGAGCAGCCGGATCGCTGGATGTCACGGTCAGCCAGATTGCCCGTCGTGCCGGCATGTCGAGCGCCTTGGCGCATCACTACTTCGGTGGCAAGGAACAGATCTTCGTCGCTGCCATGCGCCGCATCCTGTCAGATTTCGGAGAGGAGGTGCGCGCTGGCCTGGCCCGCGCGACCGAAGGACGCCGTGCCGAGGCTATCGTGCGTGCGTGCTTTGCACCTTCGTGTTTCACGCCCGATGTGATTTCGGCGTGGATGACCTTCTATGTCATGGCACAGACCCATCCAGATGCGCTTCGGCTTTGGCGCATCTACCAGAACCGCATTCGCGCGAACCTGACACACGCACTTAGGGGCCGCACCGACCGCCCAGTCGAACTCGCCGCCACGCTAGCGGCTTTGATCGACGGCCTCTACATTCGCGCGGCCCTGCACGAACCCGAAATACCCGAACGTGCCACCGTCCATGCGCTTGACGTGCTTGCCAATCTGACAGGAGGACGCAAATGACGCGGCCCAACATTCTCATCGTCATGGTCGATCAGCTGAACGGGACGCTGTTCCCTGACGGGCCGGCCGCCTGGCTGCACGCGCCGAACCTCAAGGCCCTGGCGGCGCGCTCTACGCGGTTTGCCAATACCTATACCGGATCTCCGCTCTGCGCGCCCGGACGCGCCTCGTTCATGTCCGGACAGCTCCCCTCTCGAACGGGTGTCTATGACAATGCTGCCGAATTCCGCTCGGACATTCCAACCTTTGCCCATCACCTGCGGCGGGCGGGTTATGCGACCTGTCTTTCGGGGAAGATGCATTTCGTCGGGCCCGACCAGCTTCATGGTTTCGAGGAGCGACTGACCACGGACATCTATCCCGCCGATTTCGGCTGGACGCCGGATTATCGAAAGCCCGGCGAACGTATCGACTGGTGGTATCACAATATGGGTTCGGTCACCGGGGCAGGGGTCGCCGAAATCACCAACCAGCTCGAATACGACGACGAGGTGGCCCATTTCGCGAAGATGAAGCTCTACGATCTGGCGCGCGGCGGCGACACTCGTCCGTGGTGCATGACGGTCAGTTTCACACATCCGCACGACCCCTACGTCGCGCGTCGCAAATACTGGGATCTCTACGAAGATTGCTCGCATCTCGCGCCCGAGGTTCCTGCAATGGCTTACGAAGAGCACGATCCCCACGCGCGCCGTCTTTTCGACGCCTGCGACTGGCGGAGTTTCGACATAACCGAAACAGATATTGCCCACTCGCGACGGGCATATTTCGCCAATATCTCCTATCTCGACGACAAGATCGGCGAACTGCTGCAGGTAATTGAAGACACCCGGCAAGAGGCGATTGTCGTCTTCGTCTCCGATCATGGCGATATGCTGGGAGAGCGTGGCCTCTGGTTCAAGATGAGCTTCTACGAAGGCTCGGCGCGGGTGCCTATGATGATCGCGGCTGCGGGAATGCCCACCGGGCGCATCGATACTCCGGTCTCGACGATGGATGTTACCCCCACGCTCTGCGATCTCGCAGGGATCGACATGACAGAGGTCGCTCCCTGGACCGATGGCGAGAGCCTGATTCCTCTGGCTAACGGAGCGCAACGCACCTCGCCCGTTCTTGTGGAATACGCCGCCGAAGGGTCCGACGCGCCGTTGGTCTGCCTTCGGCAGGGCCGATGGAAATACAATCGTTGTTCCCTTGACCCCGACCAGCTGTTCGATCTTGAAGCGGATCCGCACGAGTTGACCAACCTTGCCACCGATCCGTCGCACTCGGAAACGCTGGCGCGCCTTCGCGCAACGTCCGAAGCCCGTTGGGACCTCGCCCGCTACGACGCCGACGTCCGCGCGAGCCAGGCGCGCCGCTGGGTCGTTTACGAGGCTCTGCGCCAGGGCGGCTACTACCCATGGGATTTCCAGCCGCTACGGGCGGCTTCGGAACGCTATATGCGCAATCACATGGACCTGAACGTGTTGGAAGAGAGCAAGCGTTTCCCGAGGGGAGAGTGAGTGGATGGTTGTGTTGTGCACCCAATGTCCGACCGCCGTGGCAGACTATTCCCGAACCGACCGCAGAGGCTTGAAGCCATGATCACAGTTTATGGCCGCGCAACCTCATCCAATGTCCAGGCCGTCATGTGGGGCATCGCCGAGATGGGCTTGCCCTGTAACCGACTGGACTACGGGCACAGCTTTGGCGGGCTCGACACGTCCGAGTTCCGCGCTCTGTCGCCACACGCGCGCGTGCCGGTGATCCGGGATGGCGATCTGGCCGTTTTCGAAAGCTGCGCCATTCTCCGCTATCTCGCCTCCCAATACGGTGATGGCGGCGCATTCTGGCCGACTGATCCGAAGTCGCGCGCGCGCGTGGATATGTGGGCCGAATGGGCCAAGACCGAGCTCTGTGCGCGCTTCACCGTGCCGATCTTCTGGCCGCGCGTCCGGACTGCCGCCGCAAAGCGAAACCAGTCTGCGCTCGACCAAGCCATCTCCGATTTTCAGGTCCACCTCGCCCGTGTCGATGATCTGCTTGCTCCCGGCCAGCCGTTCCTTCTGGGTTCTGATCTCACGATGGCCGATATCATAGCAGGCCACATTCTCTACCGCTGGTTCTCCATCGACGTGCCGCGCCTGCGCTTCCCGCACGTCGAGGCCTGGTACCAGCGGCTCACCGACCGTCCCGCCTATCGGGAACACGTCATGGTGGACTACAGTGTTCTCGCCGATCCGGAGGCCGGATGATGGAGGCGGATTTCGTCATCGTCGGCGCCGGTTCAGCAGGCTGTGCCATGGCATGGCGTCTGTCCGAAAGCGGCGCCTCGGTCATCGTAGTCGAGCACGGCGGCAGCGATGCGGGACCGTTTATCCAGATGCCGGCCGCGCTGAGCTATCCGATGAACATGTCGCTCTACGACTGGGGCTATACCAGCGAGCCCGAGTCGCATCTGAACAATCGCCGCCTCGCGGTGCCGCGCGGCAAGGTCATCGGCGGGTCATCTTCGATCAACGGTATGGTCTATGTTCGCGGCCACGCGCTGGACTACGACCACTGGGCCGAGATGGGCGCGGACGGCTGGAGTTATGCCGACGTGCTGCCCTATTTCAGGCGGATGGAATCGTGGGACGATGGCGGCTTGGGAGGGGATCCGGACTGGCGCGGCACAGAGGGCCCTTTGCATGTCACCCGTGGCGCCAGGTGGAACCCGTTGTTCGATGCCTTCGTCGAAGCGGGGCGTCAGGCCGGTTATCCGGTGACCGCCGACTACAATGGGCACCAACAGGAAGGCTTTGGGCCAATGGATCGGACGATCTGGAAGGGGCGCCGCTGGTCGGCCGCCAATGCCTATCTTCGTCCCGCCCTGAAGCGACCCAACTGTGCGCTGGTCAAGGGCTTTGTCGAACGGGTCGAGATCGTGGACGGCCGAGCCACCGGTGTCATCCTTAGGGACCGTCCGCCTATCCGGGCCCGGCGCCAGGTCGTCCTTGCCGCCTCCTCGATCAATTCCCCCAAGTTGCTCATGCTGTCTGGCATTGGACCCGCGCAGCACCTGCGCGCGCTGGGTCTCAACGTTATTGCCGACCGTCCTGGCGTCGGCGCCAATCTGCAGGACCATCTGGAGGTCTACATTCAGATGGCGTCCAGTCAGCCGATCACACTCTACAAGCATTGGAACGTCGTATCCAAGGCTCTGATCGGTGCGCAGTGGCTGATGACCAAGACCGGGCTCGGCGCTTCGAACCAGTTCGAAAGCGCGGGTTTCATCCGATCGAGGGCTGGTGTTCGATATCCTGACATTCAGTTCCACTTTCTTCCGATTGCCGTCAGATATGATGGCCGGGCCGCCGCCGAGGGGCACGGTTTCCAGGCGCATGTCGGCCCTATGAGGTCTGAAAGCCGGGGGGGGGTCACGCTGCGCTCTGCCGACCCCGCCGACGCGCCAATAATCCGTTTCAACTACATGTCGAAGGACAGTGACTGGCGGGACTTCCGCGCCTGTGTGCGGCTTACGCGCGAAATTTTCGCGCAGCCCGCCTTTGCTCCTTTCGTTAAGGCCGAGATTCAGCCCGGCGCCACCATTCAGTCAGATGGCGAGATCGATGCCTTCATCGCCGAGCATGCCGAAAGCGCTTACCATCCCTGCGGCACCTGCCGCATGGGCCGCCGCAACGACAAGAACGCGGTGGTCGACAGCCAAGGCCGAGTGATCGGGGTCGAGGGCCTGACTGTAGCGGACAGTTCGATCTTCCCGCGGATCACCAACGGCAACCTCAACGCGCCCTCGATCATGGTCGGAGAAAAAATTTCTGATCACCTGCTGGGGCGGACGCCGTTGCCGCCTGCAAACGACGAGCCTTGGCTGAACCCTGCGTGGGAAACATCACAGCGTTAACCTTTCGCGGACTGTCCGATTGAACCGTTAACGGCCCGGCCGTAGGTCAACCGGATGTTAAGGATTTGCCTCGCTCTGTTCGTCGTCATTCTGCCATCCATCACATGGGCCGATGTGCACGGTCGGATCGACGTCGTCGATGCGGATACATGGGACGTCGGTGGTGCAAGGGTCCGGTTGTTTGGTATCGATGCACCGGAACTCGGCCAGACTTGCACCGATCTGCAGGGCCGGATGTGGACTTGTGGCGACTGGGCCACGGAACAGACCCGCGCGCGGTATCAGGGTCGACGGGCAATCTGCGAGAGGCTCGATACGGATCGATATAACCGAATCGTCGCGCGATGCTTCGTCGAAGGACAGGATGTTGCTCGTGATCTTGTGCGGGAGGGATGGGCTCTGGCCTACCGCCGCTATGCATTCGACTACGATCTGGACGAAAAGGTCGCGCACCTCAGAGGCGTCGGGATCCACGCCGGAGCGTTTCAGCAGCCGTCCGAATTTCGTGCCGGCCCGATCCGGCCAGCCTCTGGCAGTTGTGTGATCAAAGGCAATATCTCTGTCGGGGGCGAGCGGATCTACCATCTTCCCGGACAAGAGCATTACGGCCGCACGCGCATCTCCACTGATACGGGCGAGCGCTGGTTCTGCAGCGAGGCTGAAGCCCGGGCCGCCGGCTGGCGTCGCGCCCGGCGATAACCACCACGTCGCTTCGGACGCGAGGTCGGACCGCTACCGGCCGTTGGCTCGGCGCCACTCTGCGAACCTTGCGAGGTTTTCTTCCTTTGTAGCCGGATAAAGGCCGATGATGCTCGCACCACGCATTACCTGTTCCAGGGCAAAATCCTCGTAGGCCGTCATCTCGGTCGCTTCTTCAGCGACCTCATCGGCCAGTTCCGCCGGGATAACGATCACCGAATCGTCGTCGCCCACCAAGATGTCCCCGGGGAAAACGGCCACATCGCCACAACCTATCGGTACATTGATATCGATGGCCTCGTTGTTGGTCAGGTTGGTCGGACTGGAAGCGCGGCTGTGATACGCGGGCATCTCGAGCCTGGCGATGTTCATTGCATCCCGGAACCCACCGTCTGTCACGATCCCAGCTACACCTCTGACCATCAGCCGGCTGACCAGAATGTCGCCCGCCGAGGCGACGCGCGGGTCTCGACGGCTGTCGATCACCATCACGCTGCCCGGCGGACAGGTTTCGATGGCATGACGCTGCGGGTGTTCGGGGTTACGGAACACTGCCAGGGTGTTACGATCTTCGCGAGCCGGGATATATCGAAGCGTGAAAGCGGGGCCGACCATGTTGCGGCCCTTGGCGCCAACCGGGCGGACATCCTGTATGACCTGGTGCCGCAAACCGCGCTTGAACAGGGCGGTGGACAGAGTGGCAACTGACACGTGGTTCAGTCGCGCCTTGGTCTCCAGTTTCAGCGGGTAATCCGTCATTACGTCCTCGTCAGGGTTTTCACCTCACTCCCTTCAAGGGAATGGGTCTGGCATTTCTGGTAAATTCCGATCAACCGACGGGGCGAAAGCGGCCATGGCACGCCGCGGTCCTCCACTGTCAACGCGCGCCTTGCAACATCAGTTGATCTCCGGTTCCGGCACCGGTGCACCGAAATCGGTTCTCAGGAAGTCGAAATCGCAGCCCTTGTCGGCCTGTTCGACGTGCTGAATGAACATCTGGCCATATCCACGTTCATAGCGGGGGGCAGGCGCGGTCCAGCGGGCGCGCCGCTCTGCCAGGTCTGCCTCTGACACGGCCACATTAAGAATACGGTTCGGCACATCCAGTTCGATCATATCTCCGGTCTCGATCAACGCCAGCGGACCCCCGATGTACGCTTCTGGCGCGACATGCAGGATGCAGGCGCCATAAGACGTGCCGGACATCCGCGCGTCGGACAATCGAACCATGTCGCGAATACCGTGTTTCAGCAGAGCCTTGGGCATCGGAATCATGCCCCATTCGGGCATGCCCGGCCCACCGAGCGGGCCGGCATTGCGCAGGACCAGAACGTGGTCCGGCGTCATCGGATAGGACTCGTCGTTGATGATCGCCTTCATCTCGGCGTAGCTGTCGGCCACAATGGCTGGGCCGCGGTGTGTCTGGAACTTGGGGTCCATCGCGGCCGGCTTGATCACGGCGCCATCTGGGGCGAGATTGCCTTTCAGAACCGCAAGCGATCCTTCGTGATAGACCGGATTCGAAAGCGACCGGATCACGTCGGAATTGTAATTTACCGCTCCCGAGATGTCTTCTCCCAGGGTCTTTCCGGAAACCGTCCTTGCAGTCAGATCCAGCCTGTCGCCGAGTTCTTTCATCAACGCCGGCAGACCGCCCGCGTAAAAGAAGTCTTCCATAAGATACTCTTTCCCCGAGGGCCGTATGTTCGCCAGGACCGGGGTCGTGCGACCGATGGAATCGAGGTGATCCAGGGTCAGCGGGATGCCGGCCCGTCGGGCCATGGCAATCAGGTGGATGATCGCATTCGTCGAACAGCCGGTCGCCATAGCCACCGTGACAGCATTGCGTGTCGCCGCCCAGGTCACGATCTTGTCGGGTGTCAGATCTTCCCAGACCATTTCAACGGCGCGGCGGCCGCAGGCTGCGGCCATCCGTTTGTGGGAGGCGTCCGGCGCCGGGATCGCTGATGCGCCCGGCAGGGTCAGGCCGAACCCTTCGGCAATCGACATCATCGTCGATGCCGTGCCCATCGTCATGCAGGTGCCGTAGCTGCGCGCAATGCCACCTTGCACACCATCCCATTCTTCCTTGCCGATGGTGCCGGCGCGGCGTTCGTCCCAGTATTTCCAGACGTCGGTGCCGGATCCCAGCTTTTCTCCCGCGTAATTGCCACGAAGCATCGCGCCGGCGGGCAAGAAGACGAAAGGCAATCCGGCGCTGAGTGCTCCCATTACCAGGGCAGGGGTCGACTTGTCGCAACCGCCCATCAGGACCGCCCCGTCGATAGGATGGGCGCGCAGGGTTTCCTCCACCTCCAGCGCGCCCATGTTGCGATAGAGCATCGAAGTCGGTTTCAGGAATTGCTCCGAGAAGGAATGAACGGGCATCTCGACCGGTGTGCCGCCGGCCTGCAGAATCCCGCGTTTGACCCATTCCGCGCGGTCGCGCAGATGGTGGTGGCACGGGGACAGGTCCGACCAGGTATTGATGATTGCGATGACGGGTTTTCCATCCCAGTCCTCGCCGCTCCACCCCATCTGCATGGCGCGCGAGCGATGTCCCATGCTGCGCAAATCGTCGGGTGCAAACCATCGCGCCGATCGCAGGTCGTCCGGTGTCTTTCGAGCCATTCCCTTGTCCTCCCCATGGATCGGTTGAGCAATGCGCGCAGGCATCGCCGGCGAAACCCAGCGCACCTGAAAGGGATGGAAGGGGCGAAGAGGGCGGTGCCAGACTTAAACAAAAAAACTGATATATTACTATATTACATCGGTCAACGCGGAGCTTAAATCTCCCTTTGCCTCACGTTGCTCCAATCTGAGGTAGAGCTGTAGACGAAAGTTCCCGACTATTGAGGTCGGCGTCTCCGACCAGAGCGTCGCGCTCCCGGGTTCGCAGCGACATTTCAAACGATTCGTGGTCATGTGAGTCGCCGGATGTCCGACGCGCTCTGGGATGTAGTCACTCCATCGCTTCGCGTCGCCAGGGTTGCAATGAGCCGGAAATTGGTAGCTGCGCGGCGGTTGCGGATCGGCTTAACATTGCCGTCTGTCAGATTATTGCGCTTTTTGCCGTCCTTTTGCTTGCACCCGCCGGACGGGCGTTGCTTGATCAGGGGCAACGGCCGCCCGGTTCGAATGGCTCGGGCGCCAGGCAAGGAGGTTCCATGCGCTATCATACGCCAACCACATTCGCCGATGCAGCGCGAGTCTCTGCCGCGGCCGAGGGAGTGACACGTTTTCTCGCCGGGGGCACCGACGTGCTGGTCCAACTACGTTCGGGGACTGTGCGTCCGGACGATCTGATCGATGTGAAACACATTCCGGGCGTGCGCGAGATCGAACGTACGTCAGACGGAGGCTGGCGTATCGGGATCGCGGTTTCGGGGATCGAACTGGGCCGTCACACAGAATTGGTCGCGGACTGGCCGGGTGTCGTCGAGGGCATGGAACTGGTCGGTTCAACCCAGGTTCAGGGTCGCGCTACTCTTACGGGCAACCTCTGCAACGGCTCGCCCGCTGCGGATGGGGTGCCAGGTCTTGTCGCCGCTGGCGCAACCGTGACCGTGATGGGTCCGGACGGCACACGCGAGGTTGCGGTCGAGGAGATCCCGACAGCCCCGTTCAAGACTTCGCTGAAGGCCGGTGAGCTGATCTCGGCCATCACGCTGCCGCCTCGCGGCAAGAATGGTGGCGACGCCTATCTGCGTTTCATTCCTCGCACCGAGATGGACATTGCGGTGGTCGGATGCGCGGTGAACATCGTGCTCGACGGAGACACGATTTCCACTGCAAGAGTGTCGCTTGGGGCAGTGGCGCCGACTGTGATCTTGGTACCTGACGCGGCCAAGGCCATAGAGGGTACGACACTGGACGAGACAGCGCTGGACAAGCTTGCCGCCGCCGCCAGCGCCGCCTGCAAGCCGATCGACGACAAGCGAGGCACCATCGAATTTCGCACCGAGGTGGCCGGGGTTCTTGCCAGACGCGCCGCCCGCATCGCCTATGACCGAGCCAAGGGAGCCAGTGCATGAGCAAGATTCACGTCACCACAACCGTCAACGGCGATGCGACCGAGTTCCTCTGCGATCCGCGCGAAACCCTGCTCGACTGCCTGCGCAATCAGCTTGACCTGACCGGAGCCAAGGAAGGCTGCGGCACCGGCGACTGTGGCGCCTGTTCGGTTATCCTGGACGGCACGCTGGTCTGTTCGTGCCTCGTTCTGGGCGTGGAGGCGCAGGGCAAGAAGGTAGAGACTATCGAGGGCATGGCCAGCAGCGATGGCCTGCATCCTTTGCAGCGCCAGTTCATTGAACATGCCGCACTGCAATGCGGGATTTGTACGCCCGGTATCCTGGTTGCGGCCAAGAACCTCCTGGAAACCAATCCCGACCCCTCCGAGACCGAGATCCGCTATTGGTTGGCCGGGAATCTTTGCCGCTGTACCGGCTATGACAAGATTGTCCGCGCGGTGCAGGCCGCCGCTGCCGAAATGAGGGAGACAGCCTGATGCCCAAGGATGAACTGAAGGCCGAATTCAAGCTGATCGGCACCCGCCCCAATCGCCCTGACGGCCTGGACAAGGTTACCGGTCGCGCTCGCTATGGTGCTGACTTTTCTGTGCCGAACATGCTCTGGGCCTCGGTGGTGCGCTCCCCCCACGCTCATGCCCGGATCGTCAAGATCGACGCCTCAAAGGCGCTTGCCCTCGAAGGCGTCAAGGCGGTCGTCACGCGCGCGGATCTGCCAACCGGGCTGACCGGCGAAGATCTCAATCTGCAGGACAACACGCTGGCCGGTGACATCGCGCTTTATGACGGGCACGCGGTTGCCGCCGTCGCGGCGACGTCGCAGCTTCTGGCCCATGACGCTGCCCGTTTGATCGAGGTGGAATACGAGGTTCTCCCTCACGTGATTGACGTCGATGATGCCATCCGTCCGGACGCTCCGGTCGTCAAGGAAGGCGCAGCCGATCATTCCGTGCCGGAAGGGTCGCCGCCGAACGTGGTGCGGCAGTTGGACTTTGGTCACGGCGATCTCGAGGCCGGGTTCGAGGCTGCCGATCTGGTGATGGAAAAGACCTATCTCACCGAGGCCACCCACCAGGGATACATCGAACCGCACGCCTGCGTCGGACAGCTTGGCTCCGATGGCAAAGGCGACATGTGGGTTTGCACCCAGGGCCAATGGTATATCCGCAAGATGAGTGCCGCCGTGCTGGGACTTGACGCTGCACAACTGCGGGTCACGCCTTCGGAAATCGGCGGGGGATTTGGGGGCAAGACGACCATCTTCTCCGAACCGATCGCGCTGGCGCTCAGCCGCAAAGCGGGTGGCCGCCCGGTCAAGCTGGTGATGAGCAGGTCCGAAGTCCTGCGCGCCACCGGACCGACTGCCTCGGCGTCGATGGACGTCAAGATCGGCATGAAGAAAGATGGCACGATGACCGCCGCCAAGGCAGTGTTCCGGATGCAGGGCGGCGCATTCGTCGGAATGTCTCCGGTGGGCGAGGCGCTGAGCTGTGCTTTTGCCTGCTATGACATTCCGGCTATCCACCACGAAGGCTACGAGGTGCTGGCGAACCGTCCCAAGGCCGCGGCCTATCGCGCGCCGGGCTCGCCGATGGCGGCCTTTGCGGTGGAAAGCCTTGTCGACGAGATGTGCCGCGAACTGAAGCTCGATCCCATCGACGTGCGCCTGAAGAACGGCGCACGCGAAGGGACCAAGTCGAGCTTTGGCCCGAAATACGGGGTGATCGGCCTGACCGAAACGCTGGAGGCAGCCAAGGCGCACCCGAACTATCAGGTTAAGCTCGGTCCCAACCAGGGCCGGGGAGTTGCATCGGGCTTCTGGTTCAACCACGGCGGCGAGACGTCGGTGTCTGTCGCGCTGTCAGAGGACGGCACCGTCCAGGTCTCGATCGGCACGCCTGATATCGGTGGGCTGCGGGCTTCGGTCGGATTGATGACGGCCGAGACCTACGGTATCCCCTACGAAGACGTGCGCGTGAACGTCGTTGAAACCGGTGCCTTGGGCGTCAATGAGCCGACCCACGGCAGCCGAGCGACTTTTGCCAACGGCAAGGCGGTGCACGAGGCGGCCGGTCAGACCATCAAGGAGATGTGCAAGCGCGCGGCCGACAAATGGGGAATCGATCCCGATGCGGTGATCTGGGAGGATGGCCATGCCAAACCCTCGGGCTCCAATGCGGGCGAGTTCGAGCCGATGTCGATCAAGGAGATTGCGGCCAGGATGGGATCGACCGGCGGTCCTATTTCGGGACATCACGAGGTGACAATGGGGGGCGTCGGCGCCAGTTTCGGCACCCATGTGGTGGACGTCGAGGTTGATCCGGAAACCGGACGTACCACCATCCTGCGCTATCTTGTGGTTCAGGATGCAGGCCGGGCAATCCACCCGTCCTATGTCGAGGGGCAGTATCAGGGCGGTGCTGCACAGGGCATTGGATGGGCCCTGAACGAGGAGTACATCTACGGCAAGGACGGACGTCTGCAGAACCCGATCTTCCTCGACTATCGCGTTCCGGTCGCGTCTGATCTGCCGATGATCGATACGGTGATCGTGGAGGTTCCGAACCCGGGCCACCCCTATGGCGTTCGCGGGGTGGGCGAAACCGGGATCACTCCGCCACTGCCGGCCATCGCCAATGCGATCGCGGCCGCCACCGGCACCCGGCTGCGCCACCTGCCAATGACGCCGCCAAAGGTTCTTGCGGCGCTGAAGGCGGCAAAGGATGGTTGAGGTCAACCTCTGGTCCGGCCTGCGCCGATTCACTGGCGGCGAGCAGGTGGTCTCTGTCGAGGCATCGACCATCGGTGAAATGCTGGATGCGCTGAAACGGGCGCATCCGGGGCTGGAACCTTTCCTGGAAGATGGTGTGACGGTCGCTGTCGATGGCGAGGTCATCACCGCACAGCACAATGCTCCGATCAAGCCCGACAGCGAAGTCTTTCTAATGCAGCGCCTGAAAGGCGGCTGAACGGCCTTCGCTGTTCATCCATGACCTAGGAGGAGCTTTTCAGCCGGCGCAGATCGACCTACGGTTGGTCTCGCCGCCGCCTTGAGCCCGTGCAGCGAAACCGCCCTGTCGGGGGCGATCACGGGCAGGCAGGCTTTGTTGCGGCCAGAATTGCAACCCTTGAACGGGACCAGATTCATGACGCTCCGCACCACCCCGCTGACCCCCCATTTCGGCGTCTCCGTCGATGGCATAGCCCTCTCCGAAGTCACCACCACCCATCTCTATCCCGACATCCGGGCTTTATTCGAAGAGCACTCAGCACTGTTGTTTCGCGGGCAGGAACTCACCGATGCCCAGCACATGCATCTGGCGCAACTCTTCGGCCCCATCGAAGACCGAAAGGCGGACGAGCGCAAGCCGGGTGAGACTTTCGAAATCCCCAAGGTCTCGAACGTGCGCGATGATGGTTCGACCACGGCTGAGATGGACCACCACACGCTCCATCTGAAAGCGAATTTCCTGTGGCATTGCGACAGTACCTTCATGCCGGCGCCCGCCCTCACCAATCTGCTGGTTGCCCGGGTCGTGACCGAGACGGGTGGCCACACCGAACTGGCCAGCACCCGCGTCGGCTGGGCCGAGATGCCCGAAGCGCTCAAGGCGCGCGTTCGTGGGCGTGGCGTGTGGCACGCCTACCGCCATTCGCGCGGTAAAATCTCGCCAGAACTTGCCGAACAGGCGATGTTCAACAAATGGCCCGACCAGCACTGGAAGGCTAACTGGACCAATCCGGTCAACGGGCGCGAGGCTCTGTATCTCGCCAGCCATTCCTTCAAGGTCGACGGTTACGACCAGGCCCAAAGCCAGCAACTGATTGACGAATTGATCGGCTTCTGTACCCGGCCAGCGTTTGTCTATTCTCACAAGTGGCAGGTCGGTGACGTGCTGATCTGGGACCAGCGCGCAGTCCTTCACCGGGGCACACCCTGGACCTATGAGAAGGCGCGTACGCTGTCCAGCATCTGTGTGAGCGCAACAGCGTCCGACGGTCTGGATGCGCTCCGGCCAATTTCGGTCGTGGAGCAGTAAACTCGGCGGACCTCCGGGCCAGTCTAATGCGTGTCGGGCACCACAAGCCCGACCATCGGACCCAGCGAAAAGCCCAGGTCGTTGCGGTTCAGTTCCGGCGCATAAAGCCGCGAAACACTGCCGTCGAAATAAAGGGCATTGGGCAGGTTCAGGTGATCCCTGAACAGGCTGCCGAACTCGTGGAACGTCACCGCCTGCCGCGATATGACGAAGACGGCGCGCTTGCCGTCTGCAGTAGTGCCAACCCCGTTGCGAACATAGCGCGAGGTGCTGTCCTTCAGGAACCGGGGGTGCAGCACGCCGTCGACCACCAGCATCGGGCCTGACTGGGTCGCATATCTACAGGCTGGCTTGCGGCGCAGGAAGGCCTGTGTCTCGATCACATCGGCGCGGCCTTCGGAAATGCAGAACAGGCCATTGGGCACCATGCCGAAATTGCCCGGTCCGGCGCGGGTGACGATGGACGTGACCTCGCGCCCGTTCTCGATATAGAGCCCAACAGGCGAACGATCAGAGTGATACATGCCGGCGTTCATGGCAAAGGCCAGCGCGCGCCCCTCGGCAGCCAGGACTTTGTCGACGGCGCTGAACTGGCCCAGCGGGCGTCCTTCGGCATCATTCAGGAACAGGCGCAGATCGGCTTCGGCCAAATCGACTTCGCAGATCGCATAGGCCGCTTTGCGATATTCGATATCGCGGCAGCCCGCCTCCACTTGGGTGGCAAGCGCCGTGAAGATCAGCGCCATCAGCGCCCGTATCAATCCTCGATGTCGCGGCGTACCGCGTCCTGCTCGAACATGCGGCGCGTGTCGTCCAGCCGGTCGAAGGTCTCGTCCAACTGAAAGCGCAGGTCAGGCGCGAACTTCAGCGCCAGTTTGCTCGCCACTACGCGGCGCAGCTCGGCCTTGTTGCGCGATAACAGCTTGAGAACGTCCTCTTGGCCCTTGCCACCCAAAGGAAGCACATAGGCTGTGGCGATCTTCAGATCGGGTGAGGTGCGGACCTCGCCGACGGTGATGGACATGCGGTTCAGGTCGGGATCATGGACATCGCCGCGCGCCAGCACCTCCGACAAGGCGCGCCGGATCAATTCGCCGACCCTGAGCTGGCGCTGCGACGGACCACCGCCTTCATATGTTCTGTTGCGTGACATGCCTGACCATCTACGCTTTCGCAGCCCCTTTGCCAAGAAGCGCGCAAAGCGCTATCCGGCATCATCGGCGATAAATGGAGACGTAGATGACCCATCACCCCGGACTCGTTGTCACTGGCGCCTCGGGGCGTATGGGGCAGATGCTGATCAGGATGGTCAGCGAAAATGACAAGGTGCGCCTGGTTGGGGCGGTCGAACGGAAAGGGCATCCCTGGATCGGCCAGGATGTGGGCACCGCCATGGGCGGGGCGGCACTGGGCGTGACGGTCACCGACGAAGCGGTCGATGCCTTCGCCAAAGCGCAAGGCGTGCTCGACTTCACGGCACCCGAAGCTACCCTGGAGTTTGCTGCGCTCGCAGCACAGGCGCGCGCAGTGCATGTGATCGGAACCACAGGCATGACCGATGAACAGATTGCGGCCCTGGAACCCGCCGCGCGTCATGCGGTCATCGTCCGCGCGGGGAACATGAGCCTGGGGGTGAACCTGCTGGCCCAGCTCACCCGCAAGATCGCCGAGGCGCTGGACGAGGATTACGACGTCGAAATCGTCGAAGCGCATCACCACCATAAGGTCGATGCTCCCTCTGGCACGGCGCTGATGTTCGGCGAGGCGGCAGCGGCGGGCCGGGGTGTGGCTCTGAGGGACGTGGCCGACCGCGGCCGCGACGGCATCACCGGCGCACGCCAGAAGGGCCACATCGGCTTCAGCGCGATCCGCGGCGGCGACATCGTCGGCGAACATGATGTGATGTTCCTTGCCCCCGGCGAACGGATCATTCTGCGCCACATCGCGACCGACCGTTCGGTCTTCGCGCGCGGGGCGCTCAAGGCGGCGATCTGGGGGCAGGGTCGGGCGCCAGGTCTCTACAGCATGGCTGACGTTTTGGGACTCTGAGGCGACTATTGCACGCCGCGTGATCCAATCGGTCGGGTCCATCGTATCGGTCCCACACAATGGACCGATGCGATGCTCAAACCTATTTCGCTGATGATACTCTGTGCCGGCCCTGTACAGGCCGAATTTGCCAAGGTGGCCGACGCCCAGCAGTTCCGCGCGCTGGTCGCCGGCAAGACGCTGACACGGCCCCTGATCCGGCTTCAGGTTTCGCCTGCGGGCTCTATCAGTGGTACGGGCGCGCGTTGGGAGGTGACCGGCAGCTGGACTTGGGAGGACGGATATTTTTGCCGGGACCTGTTCTGGGGTGGCGACGACCTTGGCCACAACTGCCAGGAAGTGCAGGTAAACGGCAAGCGGATACGTTTTACATCGGACCGCGGCACGGGGCCGTCGGCCGAGTTCAGGCTGAACGACTGAAGTTCAGAAGTCGATCGCTATGCCCTTCTTCTCCCAATCGCCATAGCGCACCGGATCGAGTCCGTCACGACCACCAAGTTCCTTCGGGGGTTTCGGCGCTGCATCGGCGGCCTTGCGACGTTCGGCGGCCTCGGCCAGCGCGCGCTGGGCGGCAGGGGGCAGGGCAGGGCGGTTGTCATCGCTCATAAAGCTTCCTTTGCGTATCTGGCCCTGTTATAGGCCGCTCTTCCAGAGGGGCAAGGTGCCAGCAAGGTGAGCGACAGCAAGACCACTTCCGACGCGCGGGTCAGCGCGATCCGACTCCTCGACCAGATTCTCGGCGAACATCGTCTGATGTCTGACCTGCTGGTCGCAGGCATACTTGATCCTCTCGAACCGGCCGAGCGTGCCCGCGCGAACCGTCTGGCGCTGGACACTCTGCGCGGTCTGGAACGGGCCGACAGGATGCTGGCGAAATACCTGCGCAAGCCGCCGCCGCTCACGGTCAAAAACGCGCTTCGCGTTGGCACGGTCGAGCTGTGTGCGGGCGAGGCGGCTCATGGGGTCGTCAATGCGATGGTGAACATCGTCGGTGAAGACCGCAAGTTTACGGGGTTCAAGGGGCTGGTCAATGCGGTCCTGCGCAAGATAGCAGCCCAGGGGCCCGAGGCGTGGAATGCCCTGCGTGTGCCTCGTCTTCCCGATTGGCTCCGCGACCCGCTGACCGAGGCTTGGGGCGCCTCTGCCATCTCCGCCATGGAGGCAGCGCACTTCGCCGGCGCTCCGCTCGACATCACCCCTAAACCGGGCGCTGCAGTCGCTATTCCCGGTGCTGAGCCATTGCCGACCGGATCGCTGCGTCTGTCCAATCCCGGTCAGATCACCACGCTGCCCGGATATGCGTCTGGCGAGTGGTGGGTGCAGGATGCCGCCGCCGCCATGCCGGCCCGCATTCTCGATCCAAAACCAGGAGAAAAGGTCCTGGATCTCTGTGCCGCGCCCGGCGGCAAGACGATGCAGCTGGCAGCTGCCGGTGCGGAGGTCACCGCACTCGATCTCTCCGCCCAAAGGCTGAAACGTCTCGAGCAGAACCTCCTGCGAACGGGTCTGAAAGCAAAGGTGATAACCGGCGACGCGCTCGATCATACAGGGCTTTATGACGCCGTGCTGCTGGACGCGCCATGTTCCGCAACTGGCACGGTACGCCGCCACCCCGATCTGCCCCATGCCCGCGACGGTGCCGAGATCGGCGCTCTGATCGACCTTCAGGCCCGCCTTCTCGCTCACGCCTGGACGTTGGTGAGGCCCGGTGGACGGCTGGTCTACTGCACGTGCTCGCTGCTGCCCGACGAGGGCGAGGTCCAGGTGGATCAGGCGCTGGCCGCCCATCCCGACATGCGTGCCGACCGCACTGCGTTGGGCCGCCCAGGCATTCACCCGCAATGGCTGACGGAAGAGGGTGGGCTGCGCCTGCGTCCGGACTACTGGCCGGAACGCGGGGGAATGGATGGCTTCTACATCGCTTGCCTGCGCAAGTCAGGCTGATCGCCGCCGCCCACTTTTGCAGGCGGGCGAAACAACGGTGACTTGGCGAGACTTTGCCACTATGCTCCACGCAAGACGCCAGAGAGCGTGAGAGGCAGAGAGCATGTCCACCCCCGATACCCTGGCCGGCCGGCGGTTGCGGTTCCTGAACCGTTTATATGCGCGCCTGAGCAGCCGGCAGAAGACGGTCAAAGGATTTGTCTCTCAGCCCGAGCCGCGCACCGTTGGCAGTTTTGCCCGAGGGCGCCAGTTGATCGCCGGAAATATCCTCTTCTCAGGCTATCTCGTCGAAAGCCCTGACACCCGGCTGTGGGAGGTGGCCGCACCGACAACTGCCTTCGACAAGGAGCGGCACGGGTTTGCCTGGCTCGACGATCTGGCGGCCGTCGGCGACATGGCCGCGCGGGCCAAGGCGCAGAACTGGCTTTGGGGCTGGATCGAGTCCTATGGGAACGGGACCGGCCCGGGTTGGACGCCCGACCTTGCCGGCCGCAGGGTCATCCGCTGGATCAACCATGCGATTTTTCTGCTTCGGGGTCAAAGCCGCGAACAAAGCGAGGTCTTCTTCCGGGCGCTGGCAGGGCAGACCTGGTTCCTGTCAAAACGCTGGGGCGCTGCTGCGCCGGGCCTGCCGCGCTTCGAGGCTCTGACAGGGTTGATCTTCACCGGGCTGTCGCTGGAGGGTCGAGAGGATATGGCCGACCCGGCCGTCAAGGCGTTGGCGCAGGAATGCGCTTTACAGATCGACGCCCAGGGTGGACTGCCGACCCGCAATCCCGAGGAACTGCTCGAAGTCTTCACCCTGCTCAACTGGGCCGCCGCGGTCCTGCACGAATCCGGCCGGGGCGCGCCTCAGGCGCATATGGCGGCGATCGAACGGATTGCGCCGACTCTGCGCGCCCTGCGCCATGCAGATGGCGGGCTAGCCCGGTTCCACGGTGGTGGCCGCGGGCTGGAAGGGCGTCTCGACCACGCGTTGGCGGCCAGCCACGTCAAACCGGGCGAGCCAAAGGGGCTGTCCATGGGCTACGCCCGGATGAGCGCAAGGCGCACCAGCGTGATCATCGACGCCGCGCTTCCGCCTTCCGGCCCGGCATCGGGGAACGCGCATGCTTCGACTCTCGCTTTTGAACTCACCTCCGGCAGGCGCCCTTTGGTGGTCAACTGTGGGTCGGGTGTGTCCTTTGGGGCTGAATGGCGGCGGGCAGGCAGGGCCACTCCGTCGCATTCAACGCTGTGCATCGGCGGGTATTCCAGCGGCCGGCTTGTTTCCAATCCACGCGATCCAGGTGTCGAAGCGCTGAAGGATACTGCCACGCGGGTGCCGATCGAGCTCTCGGAAATGGCCGACGGCGTGCGGTTTCGCGGCGGCCACGACGGCTATGTCCGCAATTTCGGCCTGACCCACGCCCGCACGCTGGAACTCGCCTTCGACGGCCGCGGCATGGCCGGCGAGGACATGCTTCTTGCCGTCGAGGATTCCGACAAGCGACGCTTCGATAAGGCGATGGATTCGGTAAGCCTTGCGGGAATCGCCTTCGACATCCGGCTTCACCTGCATCCGGATGTCGACGCGACACTCGATCTGGGAGGGGCCGCCGTGTCGATGGCGCTGAAGAGCGGCGAAATATGGGTGTTCCGGCACGACGGTGCCTGCGAACTCGCTCTGGAGCCTAGCGTCTACCTGGAAAACGGACGCTTGAAACCGCGCGCCACGCGCCAGATTGTTGTGTCCGGCCGGGCGCTCGACTACGCTACGCGGGTCCGCTGGACCCTGGCAAAGGCGCATGAGACGGCCGTCGCCGTGCGCGACCTCGCCCGCGATGAACCGGTGTTCGAAAGCTGAGATCGACAGTCGGTCAGGGACTTTGTCGAAGCTGCAAATTCCAGTCGGCATCCGCGTCTTACCCATCAAGGCTTACGCGACAAAGAAGGCGGTTAACTCTCCTCGTCAGATGGTCTAAAGCCAGCCGCGACCGCCGACCCAACCTAGGACCAGTCATGACCGATCTCCAACCCGTCCGCCGCGCCCTGCTTTCCGTTTCAGACAAGACCGGTCTGTCCGATCTGGGCCAGGCGTTGGCCGCGCGGGGGATTGAACTGGTCAGCACCGGCGGCACGGCGACCGCGCTGCGCGCCGCCGGTCTTGCTGTGAAGGACGTGGCCGATCTGACCGGTTTCCCCGAGATGATGGACGGCCGGGTCAAGACCCTGCACCCGGCGGTGCATGGCGGCCTCCTCGCCCTGCGCAACGACGAGAGCCATATCGAGTCGATGGAAAAACATGGGATCGGCGCCATCGACCTGCTGGTGGTCAATCTCTACCCCTTCGAAGCAACCGTTGCGAAGGGCGGCGATTACGACGACTGCGTCGAGAACATCGATATCGGCGGACCGGCGATGATCCGTGCCGCCGCCAAGAACCACGCCTTTGTCAACGTGGTGATCGATGTGGAGGACTACGCCGCCCTGCTTTCAGAACTCGACAACAACGATGGCGCAACTTCCCTGGCGTTCCGCAGGCGCCTGGCCGCTACCGCCTACGCGCGGACCGCAGCCTACGACGCTGCTGTGTCGGCCTGGATGGCAAAAGCCACCGGCGACACCACGCCGCGCCGCCGCGCTTTTGCCGGCACGCTCGCCCAGACCCTGCGATATGGCGAGAATCCGCATCAGTCTGCCGCCTTTTACACCGATGGCTCGGGCCGGCCAGGTGTCGCCACCGCGCGGCAGGTTCAGGGCAAGGAACTGTCCTACAATAACATCAACGACACTGATGCAGCCTATGAACTGGTTGCGGAATTCCCGGCTGACGAGGGGCCGGCCTGTGCGATCATCAAGCACGCCAACCCCTGCGGTGTTGCGACAGGGGAGACGCTCCTGGAAGCGTACGAACGGGCTTTCAACTGCGATCGCACCTCGGCCTTTGGCGGCATCGTCGCGCTGAACCGCCCGCTCGATGCCGTGACCGCCCAAGCGATTTCCGGAATCTTCACCGAAGTGGTGATCGCGCCCGGAGCAGACGATGCAGCGCTGGCGGTCTTCGCCGCGAAGAAGAACCTGCGTCTCATGCTGACAGACACGCTGCCCGATCCGGCGGCGGCGGGATTGACCTTCCGCCAGGTTGCCGGCGGCTTCCTTGTGCAGGACCGCGACGCTGGACGCATCGCGCGCAGCGACCTCACGGTCGTGACCAAGCGCGCGCCCACCGCCCAGGAGATGAACGACCTGCTGTTCGCCTGGAAGATCGCCAAGCACGTCAAGTCCAACGCCATCGTCTATGCGCGCGATGGCGCGACCGTCGGCGTCGGTGCCGGCCAGATGAGCCGGGTGGACAGCGCCGCCATTGCTGCCATCAAGGCGCAACGCATGGCTGATGCCCTCGGCCTCCCCGAGAGTCTGGCCAAGGGCGCGGTCGTAGCCTCCGATGCCTTTTTCCCATTCGCCGACGGACTGCTCGAAGCCGCGGCAGCAGGGGCGACGGCGGTGATCCAGCCGGGCGGCTCGATGCGCGACGCCGAGGTTATCGCGGCCGCCGACGACGCGGGGCTGGCGATGGTCTTCACCGGCATGCGCCACTTCAGGCATTGACGCCCCCATGCGCGCGCTTTCCTTCGCGGCGCTGATCGCGCTGGTGCTGGACCAGGCCAGCAAATATCTCGTCGTGCACAGCATGGGCCTTGCGTTCCGCCATCAGATCGATGTGCTGCCTCCTCTGCTGACCTTTAGATATGGCGAGAACCGCGGTATCAACTTCGGACTTTTCGAGGGTGAGACCGAGGCGGCACGCTGGGCCCTCATCGGATTTTCGCTCGTCGTCGTCGCTGCGGTCCTGTTCTGGGTGCGCCGATCGCATCCGACGAACCTTCCGATCCTGATCGGCGCGGGCTTGTTGATCGGTGGCGCAATGGGAAATGTGATTGACCGGCTGGCCTATGGCTATGTGCTCGATTTCCTGAATATGTCCTGCTGCGGCATCCAGAATCCCTTTGTGTTCAACGTGGCAGATATTTTCATTTTCCTCGGTGCGGGGGCCCTGATCCTATTTGAATCGCGCAAGCCTGACGGCAAAAAGGGATCGTGACCCCGGCGTTGATATGGGGTAGAACGACGACCAACAGGTGGGAGTGAACCGTTGCGGATCTTGATGGGATTGATCATTCTGACGCTGGCAGTCGGTGTGGCCGGCTGCAGCAAGAAGGGTTTGCGCGATCTCCGGAACCCCAGCGATGGCCCGGACGAATTCCTGATCTTGCCAAGCAAGCCGCTGACCATGCCCGTTGAACTGCGCGCGCTGCCTGTGCCAACACCGGGTGGCACCAATATCACCGATGTGAAACCCAACGCCGATGCGGTCGCTGCGCTTGGTGGCCGTCCGGAACTGCTTGACCAGACAGCCGTCCCAGCCGCCGATGGTGCGCTGGTCGCTTCGGCCAGCCGCTATGGTGTGCCCGTGAACACGCGGGCCGAACTCGCCGAAGCCGATGCCAGCTTCCGCAAGCGCGCTGCGCGAAGCGGGCGCATTCGTCTCTTCCCTGTAGACCGTTACGCCCAGGCTTATCGCAAACAGTCGATCCAACCCTTCGACGAAACCCAGCGCTGGCGTGCCTCCGGCCGAGAGACGCCGACTTCGCCCCCGACCCGTCGCTAGGCCGTGGCGGGCGCTGCCGAATAGCTCACATTCCCGGCATGCGGACTTGAACCTTGCGTCTTTGGTCGTAACTTCGGGTTCAAGCGACGAAAGGACGTCTCATGAAGCGTTTTATGGTGCCCCTCGTGGCGCTTGTTGTGGCACTGGCCGCTCCCCTGCGCGCCGACGAAGCGGTTACCTCATTCACCCTGGATAATGGAATGATGGTTGTGGTGGTCGAAGATCACCGCGCCCCAGTGGTCCAGCAGATGGTCTGGTACCGCGCCGGGTCTGCTGACGAACCCGTTGGGGAAAGTGGCGTCGCTCATTTCCTGGAGCACCTGTTGTTCAAGGGCACCGACACCATGAAGCCCGGAGAGCTTTCGGCTACAGTCGCCGCCAACGGCGGGAACGATAATGCGTTCACCAGCTATGACTACACTGCCTATTACCAGCGGGTCGCCGCGGACCGGCTCGAACTTATGATGAAAATGGAATCCGATCGCATGGTCAACCTGCGCCTGACTGAGCAGGACATCGTGACCGAGCGCAACGTGATCCTCGAAGAGCGCAACCAGCGCACCGACAACGACCCCGGCGCGCTGTTTGGCGAGCAGATGAACGCGGCGCAGTATCTCAACCATCGCTACGGCACGCCGGTCATCGGCTGGCGCCACGAAATGGAAGAGCTGTCGCTGGCTGATGCGCTTGACTTTTATCATACCTACTACGCGCCCAATAACGCGATCCTGGTGGTTTCGGGCGACGTTCAGCCCGACGAGGTGAAGCGCCTCGCCGAGGAATATTATGGCAAGCTGCCGGCAAATCCGAACTTGCCGCCGAGGTATCGCACGCAGGAACCGCCGCAGACCGCTGCCCGCCGACTGACGTTTCGCGATCCGCGCGTCGCCCAGCCTTATGTGAATCGCACCTATCTTGCCCCGGAACGCAACACTGGCGATCAGAAACAGGCAGCCGCCCTAGAACTGTTGGCCGAGGTGCTGGGTGGTGGCACCACTTCCTTTCTGACCGAAAAACTGCAATTCGATACTCAGACGGCGGTCTATTCCAGCGCTTTCTACAATGGTGACACGCTGGACAAGACCACCTTCGGTCTTGTCGTCGTTCCTGCCGCCGACGTCACTCTGAAAGAAGCCGAAGACGCGCTGGACAACGCGCTGGCCGATTTCATGAAAACGGGTGTCGACGCGGATCTGCTTGAGCGGATCAAGATGCAGCTGCGCGCTTCGCAGATTTACGAACGTGACAATGTCAGCGGTATCGGCAACCGATACGGCCGTGCGCTCGCGATCGGGCTGACCGTGAAGGACGTGCAGGACTGGCCGGACGTTCTGCAGTCTGTCACTGCAGAGGACATCATGGCCGCCGCCCGCGCCGTCTTCCGCGATGAGAGTTCCGTGACCGGCTGGCTGATGCGCTCCGGAGAGGTATCGCAATGATCCGTTTTGCCCTGACCCTGATTACCTTCCTCGCCGCAATTCCGGCATTGGCCGAGGTGAAAATCCAGGAAGTGACCTCGCCCGGGGGCATCAAGGCCTGGCTTGTGGAAGAGCACTCCATTCCCTTTACCGCGCTTGAGATCGGTTTCCAGGGCGGCACCTCGCTCGATGCACCTGATAAACGCGGGGCGGTCTACCTTATGACTGCGTTACTGGAAGAAGGCTCGGGAGAACTCGACTCGCGCGGTTTTGCACGCGCGCTCGAAGCTCTGGCCGCATCGTTTGGATATGATGCCAGTGACGACTCTGTCGATATTTCTGCCCGTTTTCTCACCGAAAACCGCGACGAGGCTGTCGCCCTCCTCCACCAGTCCATCCACGCACCGCGCTTCGACCAGGATGCCGTGGACCGCGTTCGCGCTCAGGTCCTCTCGGGCCTGGCATCCGACGCAAAGGATCCGCGCCGCATCGCAGGTGAGGCCTTCTCGGCGATGGCCTTCGGCGATCACCCCTACGCGACCGATGGAAAAGGGACCATTGGGTCGGTTACCGCTCTGACCCGCGACGACATGTTCGCCGCGCACAAGGCGGTCTTTGCCCGCGACAGGATGTATGTGTCCGCAGTCGGAGACATCACCCCCGAAGAACTCGGAAAATTGGTCGATACTCTGCTCGGCGATTTGCCTGAGCATGGCGCGACGCTCCCGCCGAAGGCCGATGTCACCATTTCAGGGGGGGTAACGGTTATAGACTTTGACACGCCGCAATCCGTCGCCGTGTTCGGACAGAAGGGGATCGACCGCGACGACAAGGATTTCTTTGCGGCATATGTGGTGAACCAGATCCTGGGGGCTGGTGGCTTCGAATCCCGTCTGATGACCGAGGTTCGCGAAAAGCGCGGTCTGACTTATGGAGTGTATTCCTATCTGGCCCCCAAGGATCTGGCGTCTGTCTACCTCGGTTCGGTGTCCTCGGGCAACGCGACCATTGCCGAAGCCGTGAAGGTCATTCAGGAGGAATGGGCAAAACTGGCCGAGAAGGGCGTGTCAGAGAAGGAACTGGCCGAGGCCAAGACCTATCTGACCGGCGCCTATCCCCTTCGGTTTGATTCCAACGCCGACATCGCGCAAATCCTCGCCGGGATGCAGATGCAGCACCTTCCGACCAGCTATGTCACCAACCGCAATGACATGGTCAACGCGGTGACGCTGGAAGATGCCAACCGTGTGGCTCGAGACCTGCTCGATCCGGAAAACCTGCACTTCATCGTGGTCGGAAAGCCCGAAGGGCTGGAAACGGCTGCGGGCAATTGACGCTCCCCTTTCTTCCGCCTTGCGGAAATAGCTCGAAGGCGTAGTACTGGCGCATCATGCGCCCCCAGATACTTTCAACTCTGCCGACCTATGATCGGTCGCAACTCGCGGCCGATCTTCTCGCTGGCATCAGCGTTGCCATGGTTGCGCTGCCTCTCAGCCTCGCCATCGCCATTGCCTCCGGTGCAGATCCGGGCAAGGGCCTGATCACCGCGATCGTGGGCGGCCTTCTGATTTCGCTGCTCGGAGGCAGCAAGGTGCAGATTGGCGGGCCGACCGGAGCGTTCATCGTTGTCGTGTACGGAGTTGTTGCGACCCACGGATATGATGGGCTTGTTCTGGCTACATTGATGGCGGGGGCGATCCTGCTGGTTGCGGGCTGGCTGCGTGCAGGCAACCTCATCGGCTATGTGCCGGAGGCGGTCGTCAGCGGCTTCACGATGGGCATAGCCGTGATCATCGCAACCAGCCAGATCAAGGACCTTCTCGGCATGTCGGTCGAAAGGGTGCCGGCTGATTTCTTGGAAAAGCTGCCCGTGCTCTGGGATGCGCGCTCCGGCGTTAGCGTGACCGCATTTGGTGTCGGTCTGGTCACAATTGTCCTGATCGTGGTGTTCCGCCGGATGGCGCCGAAGCTGCCCGGGCTGATCGTTGCGGTCGCGCTGACCTCCGGGGCAGTGGCGCTTCTCGATCTGCCGGTCGATACCATTCACTCCCGCTTCGGAGACCTGCCGTCCGCTTTGCCGATGCCCTCCCTGCCTGCGCTCAGCCTGTCGCGGATGGTCGAACTGCTTCCCTCCGCTTTGGTGATTGCCTTTCTTGCCGGTGTCGAGTCGCTGCTGTCGGCCATGGTGGCCGACCGGATGATCGGGGATCGCCACCGCCCCAATGCCGAAGTCATCGCCCAGGGTGCGGCCAACATTGGTTCGGCGCTGTTCGGCGGGCTGCCTGCAACTGGAGCCATCGCTCGCACGGCCACCAATGTGCGGGCCGGCGGGCGCACCCCCGTGGCGGGGATCGTTCATGCCCTGACGGTGCTGGTGGTGATGCTGGTGGCGGCACCGCTGGCCGGATACCTGGCCATGCCGGCATTGGCGGGTTTGCTGATCCTCACCGCATGGAACATGAGCGAGCCACACAAATGGCGGGGCTATCTCGACGCAGAGCGCTCCGATCAGATATTGATCGGCTTGACGCTTCTGCTCACGGTGGTGGCCGACCTGACCGTCGCAATCGCCGTGGGTGTTGCCATCGGCTTGGCCCTGCGGCTTCGTCGCCGCAAGGTGCCGCCTTCGGACTGGCAGACGCCCGACCGCTGATGCGGTCGGGACTCGCGGAACCGGACTTCAGATACCAGCGTCGGCGATGGCGCGCGCCAGAATCGGGACTGTCTTGCTGTTCAGCCCTGCAATGTTCATTCGGCTGTCGCCGACCATATAGATGCCATGCTCGGCGCGCAGCTGTTCGACCTTCTCGGCGCTGGCTCCCAGACGCGAGAACATGCCTCGATGCTGAGCGAGAAACGCGAACCGGTCCGAACCGGTCAGCCGCTGCAATTCATCCGCCAGCTGCTGGCGCAGATTCAGCATCGACAGGCGCGTCTCTTCCAGTTCCTTGGCCCAGTCCGCGCGCAATTCCGGGTCGGTCAGGATCATCGTGACCACCCGCGCCCCGTGATCCGGCGGAAAGGAATAGTTCTGTCGGTTCAGGAAGGCGAGGGTGTCCCGCGTCAGCGGTGTCTTTGCGGAATCCGCGCTGACGGCCATCAAAAGCCCTGTGCGTTCGCGATAGATCCCGAAATTCTTCGAGCAGCTCGCCGCGATCAGGGTCTCGGGCATCGCTGCCGCTACCATGCGGGTCGCTTCCGCATCTTCCTCCAGGCCATCACCAAAGCCCTGATAGGCCAGATCGACCATCGGCAGAGCGCCCGTTTTGAGCATCGATGCGATAACCGCCTGCCATTCCACCTTGTTCAGGTTTGCGCCGGTCGGGTTGTGGCAGCAGCCATGCAGCAGGATGACGTCGCCGGGTCGCGCCTGTGAGATATCTTCCAGCATCCCATTGAAGTCGACTCCGCCACTTTCCGCATCGAAATAGCGGTAGGGAACGATGGGGATCTTCAGATAATTCAGGATCGACGTGTGGTTCGGCCAGGTGGGGTCCGACACGAAGACGCGCGCGGCAGGATTGCCGTAGCGTATCAGTTCGAAGGCCTGGCGCACGGCACCGGTGCCCCCGGGTGTTGCGGCCGCAGCCACCGAGGCCTTGGGGACGGCGTCGCCCAGCACGAGGTCGGTCATCGCGTCACAATAGGCCGGGTCGCCCAGCAAGCCGACATAGGTCTTAGTCGTCTGCTCGTCGACCAGCCGCCGCTCGGCGGCCTTGACGGCGCGCATCACCGGGGTCAGACCTTCGGCGTTCTTGTAGACGCCGACGCCAAGGTCGATCTTGTCCGCGCGCGGATCGTCGCGGAAGGTCTGCATCAGCATCAGGATCTTGTCGGCAGGTTGAGGTTTCAGGCTTTCGAACATGTCAGGCTCCGGTGGCCACAGGCAGGGTGGAGAAGGCGCCCCATTCGGACCACGAGCCGTCGTACAGCGCGTGATCGCGCTTGCCCATGCGTTCGAGCGCAAGTGAGAGGACAGCGGCGGTCACGCCCGAGCCGCAGGTGGTGATGGCGGGCTTGGACAGGTCGACGCCGGCAGAGGTGAAAACCTCGCGCAGCTCGGCCACCGGCTTCATCGTGCCGTCCTTGTTGAGAAGGTCCGAGTAGAAGACATTCTTCGATCCCGGAATATGACCTGACCGCAGGCCGGGACGGGGCTCGGCCGCTTCGCCGCGGAAGCGGCCGGGAGAGCGGGCATCGATGATTTCGTGATCGCCAAGCTTGCTGGCCGCCGAGACCTGGGTCACGTCGCGCACCAGCTGGTTCTGGACCCGAACTGTCATGTGGCGGTCGCGGATCATCGGGGGCATGTCCTCGATTTCGCGGCCTTCGGCCTGCCATTTCGGAAGCCCGCCATCCAGAACGGCGATGTCGTTCTGGCCCATCAGGCGGAACAGCCACCAGACGCGGGCGGCGGAAGAGAGGCCGGCGCCGTCGTAGACCACGACCTGATGGCCGTCACCGACCCCCATCGCGCGCAGGCGGGACATGAACTTTTCGGCCGGGGGCGCCATATGGGGAAGGTCCGAGCGATGGTCGGAGATCTCGTCGATATCGAAGAACCGGGCGCCGGGGATATGGCCAGCGTCATATTCGGCGCGGGCGTCGCGGTTGGCGGCGGGGAGATACCAAGAGCCGTCCAGGATGCGCAGGTCGGGGTCCTTCATATGGGACGCCAGCCAGTCAGTGGAGACCAGGGTGCGGGGATCGTCGGCCATGGCGGGCTCCTTCGGATGCATGGCCCTGACTAGCCGGGCAAGGGGATCAGGGCAAGAGGGGTTTTGGAAGTGTCCCAGCTAGGACGGGGGGTCAACTATCTGATTTTGTTGTGTATTATGGGAGTGACGTTTTCAGGACGGGTTGTGGGGGGACAATTAGGCGGGAGAATCCGAGGGAGGTGTCCAGTGTCACGGCAATCGCGCGAGCCGCATCCGGCGCAGGTTGTGGAGGAACTTTTGTGCGAAAGAGGCAGGGTGAAGGGTTTGAGAGACATCGGCCATCCGATCAGTCTCGCCGGGCGCGACAACCAGGGCAGGCGGCCGTCTCTTGCCTCGGGAACCAACCAGGTCCAGAGTTGCGGCCGCACCAGAGGGAGAGGCCATCATGGCACGCAGGGATTTCGACCCCGACACCGTGACACCCGACGGACGGCCGCCCGCGCTGGCGCGGCTTTTCGATCCGGCCGGCGGGGCTGCCTGGCGCGGTTTCGTCAATGGCGACGCGCTGAGGGGGCCAGTCACGATTCTGACCTATGGCAACGACACCCCGGGAGAGGGGCCGCGCCTGCATGTGCATCCCTATGACGAGACCTTCGTGGTCATCGAAGGCCGCGCAAGGTTCTTTGTCGGAGAGACGGAGGTCGATGCGGTCGCCGGTGACGTGGTCCTTGGACCTGCCGGAGTGCCGCACCGCTTCATCAACCTCGGGCCCGGGCGTATGCAGACCATCGACGTGCACCATTCGCCGCGCTGGATTCAGACCGATCTCGAGTGAGGTGCGGTTGCGCGCTCAGCCGTGATCTTTCATCAGCCGCGCCTTCTGGCGGCTCCAGTCGCGCTTGGCGGCTGTCTCTCGCTTGTCGTGGTTCTGCTTGCCCTTCGCGACGCCGATCTTGATCTTGGCGATGCCGCGATCGTTGAAATACATCGAGAGCGGCACAAGGGTCATGCCCTTGCGCTGGGTCGCGTTCCAGAGGTCGGACAATTGCTTGCGGCTGACCAGCAGCTTGCGCCGGCGGCGTTCCTCGTGGCGGAACATCTTGGCCTGCTCGTAAGGCGCGACGTAGGAGTTGACCAGCCAGAGTTCCCCATTGTCGACGGTTGCATAGCTTTCGGCGATATTGGTGCCGCCGGTGCGCATCGATTTCACCTCGGAACCTTCAAGGATGATCCCACATTCGAGGTCTTCCTCGATGGCATAGTCGAACCGCGCCCGCCGGTTCTCGGCGATCTGCTTGTAGTTCTTGTTGTCCTTGTCCTTGCTCATGACGGGCAGATGTAGGGCGTGGCGCGGGAATCCGCAACAGGCTCAGCGGCGACGCAGGTGCCAGGCGGCCAGCAGGGCGGCGGCCAGTAAGCCCAACGCGGTTGCAATCAGCACGTAATGGGTGTGCGTTGCGCCAAACAGAAGGTGCAGCGCGGTGCCGATACCGTGGCCGACCAGTCCGAAGACGGTGGCCCAGACCATCGCCGTGACGGCCGTTATTCCGAAATAGGTGGCCGGTGTGATCGTGGAATGGGCCAGCGCCAGCGGCGTTATGATCCGGGCACCGGGAATGAAACGGAAGGTGGCGGCGACCCGGCGCGGGTTGCGCGCGACCGCTGTCAGGACACGGGTAACGCCGGGGCGTCGGCTGAACGACTGCACCCACCTATGGTCGCGGAAGAGCCGGCCCAGCAGGAAATACATCATGTCCGAACAGAAGCCGCCTGCGGCGATCACCGCGATGGCCTGCCAGAGCACCAGCAGGTGCCGATGCGCCAGCACCCCGCCGGCAATCGCGACGGATTCGCCTTCGAAGAAACAGCCGAGGAAGAGGGCGATCAGCCCATAGTCCGAGACGAGTTGGTCGATATGGTTCACGCTGTTCAGCCGCCGAGGATGGCGTGCACCTCGTCGAGGTCGATCTCGCCGGTCGGCATCTTGTTGGCCGGGTTCTCGAAATCGTAGCGGAACAGCTCGAAATCGCGTTTGTAGATTTCGTAGACGAGGTGCATCGAGAGGTCGTCGAAATAGTCCTCGACCGGGTGCAGGCGCTCGGGTCCGTGGCCGGCGCTTTCGTTGAAGCGGGGAATGGCTGTCAGATCGACGGGGTGGGGCGTCTGGATATTGCGCAGGACCTCGGCCATGCCGTCGTCGAACCTTTCGGTCCAGATGATCCGGTCATACCGCCCGCCATTGGTGATGAAGGTGCCCACATGTCCGGACATGGCCGACCAGTGGATGTCGGGCTCCATCGGGCGGCGCCAGCGGATGGTGTCGCGCGCGAAGAGCAGGAAACGCCGGAAGCTGGCGATCTGGTCGAAGTCGCCGCGGCCATCCTCGCCCCCGACCTCGACACCATAGGAATAGGCGAGCGTCGGGACGAGATTGCCGCGGTAGCGCTTGCCGTTGCGCTGGATGCCGCAGATCTTGTCGAAGAAGGACGACAGGATGCGGGTGTAAGGATTGCGCACGCAGGTGAAGGCGTAAGAGCCGTGGCTCTCGACGTTGCGGGCGATCGGCCCCTGACTTTCCTCCTGCGCCCATTTGTGCAGGCCAGAGGTGGAGTCGTGGATGTCGCCGTCGAAGAACGCGCCGTGATCGGAATAATAGAGGATCTGGCCGATGGTGGAGCAGGCGCATTTTGGCACCACCCGGTAGACCACGCTTTCGCTCGTCGTCATCCAGGTTCCAGGGAACCCCATGTGCCTGCCTCCGCTCGCTTTTTTCTGCGCCGCTTATACCAATCGGGGCGGGGCTGAACAAATCATGATTTGGTGGGGGCACCGGGGGCGCGCGCGGCGACGTCGCGGATGAAGCGGGCGACCTCGGCGGGCGCGGTGATCGGCAGCATGTGCCCGCGGCCGGGCAGGGTGTCGTAGGTCAGGCCATAGGCGGTCATCGAACGGCCCTGCACCGGCGGGTCGAGCAGCACGTCGCTGTCGCCATAGAGCACGCCGCCGGGCAGATCGAGTTCGCCATACCGCGCGACCTGCGCGGGCAGGGTGGCTTCCAGCGTCACGAGATCGCTGGCCGCGCCGATGAAGGCCTCGGGGCGCAGGCCCAGGATGGCGGCGGCGCGGGTCATGAAATCGGCGGGGGGATGTTCGGGGGCAAAGGCGAAGGCAAGGACCTTGTCGGTGGTCAGCTTGCCGACCGGCTGGGCGAAGACATGGGCCACGAAGCGGCGCATGGCGTGCGTGCGCAGTTCGAGGCCCTTGAAGATCGGCGGGATTTCGTCCTGCACATGGGTCAGGGGGGCGATCAGCGCCAGGGCGCGCACCTTCTCGGGGTGGTCGAGCGCGAGGGCAAGGCCCACCGCGCCGCCCAGAGAATGGCCGGCCACGACGGCCGAGCCCACGTTCTTGCGGTCGAGGAACTCGGCGATCATCGCGGCCTGCGCCGGCAGGGCGGCATCCTCGTCATTATCCCGCCGCGCATATCCCGAGCCCGGGCGGTCGATGACGATGAGGCGGAAGTCGTCCCTGAGCAGGTCGGTGACGCCATAGGTGAAATGCTGGAGCTGGGCGGCGATGCCGTGGATCAGAAGGATCGGCGGGGCATCGGCGGGACCCATCTCGACGTAATGGATGCTGCCGCCGGCGACCTCCATGATCTGACCGACCGGCGGCACGGTGGCGCGGGCCTGGCTGGCCAGCGCGCGCGACCACAGGAACAGGCCGAGCAGCAGCGCGAGGATCAGCAGGAGCAGGTAGAGTATCACGGTCATTCGGGTGGGCTCCGGGTTACGAAAGGGCGAGAAGCAGGGCGCCGGCTGAAATCAGGCCGACACCGGCCCAGCCGCCGGGCGACAGTCGCTCGCCAAGGAAGAGCGCCGCGAGGATGGCGACGAAGACGACGCTAAGCTTGTCGACGGGCGCCACCTGCGCTGCCTTGCCGATCTGGAGCGCGCGAAAATAGCAGAGCCAGGAGGCGCCGGTCATCAGCCCCGACAGGACCAGGAAAGCTATGGTGCGCCCCGACAGCATGCCGAGGGGCTGGACTTGTCCGGTGGCCCAGAGCAGCGCCGCCAGCGCCAGAACCACGACAATGGTGCGCAGGAAGGTGGCGTAGTTCGAGTTTACCCCCTCGATCCCGATCTTGGCGAAGATCGCGGTCAGGGCGGCGAAGCCTGCGGAGAGGAGGGCCCAGAACTGCCAGCTGTTCGTCATGGCGCGACGTTAGCAGGGCACGGTCAGCGGGGGAATGGGTTGCTTGAGCCGCAGGGTGCGGCTTTGACCTTGCCGGAAGGGACGGGTGGGGCGGTTGGTCAACATCAGGTCGCGTTCAGCCTTTTGGCGAACGATCAGGTGACCAGTTTCAGGGAAGGCGTTTCAAGGCGAGGGGGCAGCGGCAAAAACATAGGTTCTTACGGAAGATCCGCTAGGAAACTCGCGCTCGAACACCAGTGTTTTCGGAACCAGCCCATCGAAAAGCCTTGCACCCTTTTGTCCCATGACCGGATGGACGGACAGCATCAGCCTGTCGAGGGCGCCCCACGCCGCGAGCTGGGAGATGATGGAGGGGCTTCCCAGAACGATCGTTCTGCCGGACCGCGACAGCGATCTGGCGGCCGGTTCGTCGAAATCGCTCAGGATGGACGTTGGTTTCCAATCGCTTTCGGACAGGCTGCGTGAGATGACCAGTTTTTCGATGTCGTCTATCGCACGGGCAAGGCGCTGCTCGCCCTCGGGAAGACTCGCGTATTTGGCGGCACGGGGCCAGTGGCCTGCAAAGAGGTCAAAGGTCTTGCGGCCGAGGAGAAGGCGATCTGCCTCTTCGAGGCACTGGACCGCGAAGGCATTGAACTGTTCGTCGACCACTACATCGGCGTGATTGCAGAAGCCGTCTGGCGTGACGTTCAGCTGTGCTGTTAGCGACATGGTTGTGATCCCGGGGCGTTGCGAACGGTTTCTGGTGCAACAACCTTTGGCACCCGGGCGAGTTCCCTTGGCCCATGAGGAATGCGCCCGCTGCCATGCGCTGGTCTGCGATGCCGCAGCGAGACCCGGAGGTCAGGCGTGGGCCAGTCGCCCTTGCCCTCTCCCCCGACGGGGAGAGGGTGGTGTCCTGCCTGGGGGATAGTGGCAGGTGTCGTTTCGGCGCTCTTCCAAATCGGAAGGCGGACACGCCGGACCGTCGTCAGATCGCGGTCTTGAGGCTTTCGTCGAGGTAGATCTCACGGAGACGGAGCGCGATGCGACCAGGGGTGCCGGTGCCAACGGGGGCGCCATCGATCTCGACCACGGGCATGACGAAGGCACTGGCCGAAGTGATGAAGGCCTCGTCCGCGGCCTGGGCCTCGGCGATGGTGAAATCGCGTTCGATCACTTCCATCTGCGCCTCGCGGGCAAAGCGCAGGACGGCGGCACGGGTGATGCCGTGCAGGATGTCGTTGGACAGCGCGCGGGTGATGATTGCATTGCCCGAGACGATATAGGCGTTGTTCGAGGTGCCCTCGGTGACCGTGCCATCCTCGACCATCCAGGCGTCATCCTTGCCCGCCTTCTTGGCCATCATCTTGCCCATCGACGGATAGAGCAACTGCACCGTCTTGATGTCGCGGCGGCCCCAGCGGATGTCGGGGATCGAGATGATCTTGAGACCCTTCTGCGCGACGGGGTTGGCCGCGAGGCCCGGCTTGCTCTGGGTGAACATGACCAGGGTCGGGGGCGTGGTTTCGGGGTCGGGGAAGGCAAAGTCGCGATCGCCGGGGTTGCCGCGGGTGATCTGGAGATAGATCATGCCTTCGTCGATGTCGTTGCGCTTGACCAGTTCGCGGTGAATTTCGAGCAGTTCCTCGGTGGTTGCCGGGGCGGCCATTTCGAGCTCTTTCAACGAACGCTCGAGGCGGGCGGCGTGGCCGGCGAAGTCGATCAGCTTGCCGTTCAGGATGCTGGTGACCTCGTAGACGCCATCGGCCATCAGGAAGCCGCGGTCGAAGATCGAGACCCTGGCCTCTTCCTCGGGGAGGTATTGGCCGTTGACATAGACGGTGCGCGACATCGTTTGCTCCTGCAGTAACGTGATTTCGGGAGAGCCAATGCCACATGCCGGCGCGGTTGGACAGAGCGAACAGCGCCGCACCATCCGCTGATTGATCCGGCGCGGCGGTTTGCATCGTATGTGCAAGTATCCGTGGCAAAAGATGTCGCGACACCCTACATTCACAGTCCGAAGACGTGAGGATTGCCATGACCGTTCACCAGCCCGACATTGCCGCCACGCCGGATCAGGCCGAGGCAACGGCCGCTCTGGATCTGCTGCGCCGCTGGGCCGCTGGCGCTTCCCCCGCCGATCGCGCAGCCCTGGCGCGGGAATTGCCGGCGGTGGGCATTCCCTATCCCGATTTCTCTCGCGTCTATCCTGAGGGTTTCGCGGCGGACGACGCCTATAAGGCAACCCTCCCGGACCTGCAGAACGGGCCTGCCAGCCTGATCCGCGGCGCGAAGCAGCTGATCCAGCACGTCGGAATCTCGAATTTCCGTCTGCCGATCCGTTTCCACACGCGGGACAACGGGGACCTGACGCTGGAAACCAGCGTGACCGGGACCGTCAGCCTGGAGTCGGACAAGAAGGGCATCAACATGAGTCGCATCATGCGCTCGTTCTATGCCCATTCGGAAAAGACTTTCAGTTTCGAAGTGATCGAGGCGGCGCTGGACGACTACAAGAGCGATCTCGAAAGTTTCGACGCCCGCATCCAGATGCGTATCTCCTTCCCGATGAAGGTGAACAGCCTGCGCTCGGGTCTGTCGGGCTATCAGTATTACGACATCACCCTGGAACTGGTCGAACAGGCCGGGGTGCGCCAGAAGATCATGCATCTGGACTATGTCTATTCCTCGACCTGCCCCTGTTCGCTGGAGCTGAGCGAACACGCCCGGTCGCAGCGCGGACAGCTGGCGACGCCGCATTCGCAGCGCTCGGTCGCACGTATTTCGGTGGTGGTGAATTGCGACAAGGGCTGTCTGTGGTTCGAGGATCTGATCGACCTCTGCCGCCGCGCAGTGCCCACCGAAACGCAGGTGATGGTGAAGCGCGAGGACGAGCAGGCGTTTGCCGAGCTGAACGCCGCGAATCCCATCTTTGTCGAAGACGCGGCCCGGCTGTTCTGCGCGCAGCTGCAGGCGGATCCGCGCATCGGCGATTTCCGGATCGTGGCCAGCCATCAGGAGAGCCTGCACAGCCATGATGCGGTGTCGGTCCTGTTCGAAGGCGACACCTTCGCGGCGGCCAGTCTGGAGCCGCGGCTGTTCTCGTCGCTCGTTCACGCGGGATGAGGTGTGGCCCGCCGGATACGGGGTCAGTTTGCCTGACGGCATCGGTTTGACGCCGCCCTTGGCGCGCTCATAGCTTGCGCGCGAAAGGGAGACCTGCGGATGTTCAGCCTTGGCGTCCTGCGGCATGCGGTGAGCATGCTCTTCTACGATCTCTGGGCGACTGTGCGGCTGACGCTGCTGCCGGTGCTGATTGGCTATGGGTTGGGATATTTTGCGGCCATAGAGATCGGCGGCGTCGGAGCGGACAATCTGCTGGGCGATCGCCCGGTCGTCGTGGACGGCCGTATCATGCTGGGACTGCTCGCCTATGTGCTGGTCTATTTCGCTGCCTTCTGTTGGGCGGCGGTCGCCTGGCACAGATACAGCCTGCTGGCCGAACGCCCGGGCGGGCTGCTGCCGCGGTTCGACGCGGCGCAGTTCTGGGCTTATGTCGGTGCGGGATTCCGTGTCGGAGGCATGGGCCTGCTGATGTTCGTGCCGCTCACCATCGTGGTTGGGATCCTGGCGCCGATGATCGGGAACATCTGGATGGTCATGCTGATCATGGGGATTCCGATGCTGCTGATTTCGGCCCGGTTGCTGCGGTATTCCCTGGTTATGCCTGCCGCGGCCCTAGGCAAACGGATGACACTCGCCGAGGCGGCGGCTGCAAGCGAAGGCCATACCGGCACCTTTGTGGCGCTGACAGTGATGCTCTGGCTGATCGGCACCCTGTCCGAGACCGATTTCGGCGGCGGATGGGCCGGACTGATCCTTTCCTTCCTGCTGGTCTGGTTCAGCCTGGCCCTGGGCCTGTCCGTGCTGACGACGCTTTATGGGGTTTGTGTTGAAAAACGCGATCTGAGCTGAGCGGCTGCGTGACTTGACAGCTCTCGCGCGCCGGGCCAACGCTGCCGTCATGATAGACCTTCGTCCCGTCGGATATGTCATCGGCCTGCTGGTCGCCATCCTCGGGCTGACGATGGTCCTGCCGATGCTGGTGGATATTGCCGAGGGGAACGGCCACTGGTCGGCCTTTCTGGAATCCGGCCTGCTTTCGGTGCTGATCGGCGGCGGCGTCGCGCTGAGCTGCGCGAGCGGCGTGCGGCAGGGTCTGAGCCTGCAGCAGACCTTCCTGCTGACCTCCGGCGTCTGGGTTGCCCTGCCGGCCTTCGGATCGCTGCCGCTGATGTTCGGTGCCACCGATCTGAGTGTAACCGACGCGGTGTTCGAGGCGATGTCGGGGTTCACCACCACTGGCTCGACGGTGATCGTCGGGCTCGACGACCTGCCCAAGGGAATCCTGCTGTGGCGCGGCATCCTGCAATGGCTGGGCGGTATCGGGATCATCGTCTTTGCCATGGTCTTCCTGCCCGAGCTGCGGGTCGGGGGGATGGCCCTCTTCCGGTCCGAAGCTTTCGACACGATGGGCAAGATCCTCCCCCGAGCGCGCGAGATCGCCAGCCGGATTTCGGTGATCTACGTGGGCATGACCATGGCCTGCATGCTGTGCTATCTGGCGCTGGGCATGAACGTCTTCGACGCCACCGTGCACGCGCTGACCACCATCTCGACCGGAGGCTTCGGCAACTACGATGCGTCCTTCGCGGTCTTCTCGGGGCCGATGGAATATGTCGCCTCGGTGTTCATGGTCCTCGCCGCGCTGCCTTTCGTGCGCTACGTCCAGATGCTGAACGGAAATTACACCAGCATGTGGAAGGACCCGCAGGCGCGGGGGTTCTTCTGGACGATATTCGTCCTGGTGCTGATCGCCTGGGTGGTCCTGACAACCATCTTCCCGCACCACTGGGAGAAATCCCTGCGCGAGGCGCTGTTCAACATCACCTCGATCATCTCGGGCACCGGCTATGCCAGCGTGGACTACATGCAATGGGGTCCGTTCCTGATCGTCATGTTCTTCTACATCGGCCTGATCGGGGGCTGCGCGGGATCGACCGCCTGTTCGGTCAAGATCTTCCGGTATCAGCTGTTGTTCGCTGTGCTGAAGGTGCAGTTGCAGCGCATCCGCTCGCCGCATGGCGTGTTCATCGCCCGTTATGGCGGCCGCCCGGTGGAGGCCGAGGTTCTGAGCTCGGTCATTGCCTTCTTCATGTTCTTCATCCTCACGCTGGGTGTGCTGAGTTGGGCGCTGGCGCTGACGGGCCTGGATTTCACTACGGCCGTTTCGGGGGCAGCGACGGCGGTGGCCAATATCGGCCCCGGGCTGGGCGATACCATCGGGCCAGCGGGCAACTTCAGCTCACTGAACGACACCGCGAAATGGATCCTGACCGTGGGTATGCTGGTGGGACGGCTGGAATTGCTGGTGGTCTATGTCCTTTTCACGGCGCGCTTCTGGAGAACGTGACGTCGGCGCAGGAGGTGCCCGTGGCTTTCGACGGAGCGTGGAGTCGTGGGGGGAGTCCTGGCACAGCGCGCGTGCACGACCGGAAAATGGTTCTCGGCATCCGAGCGTCCGGGCTTTCCCAGTCCCGGCCCGCGACAGGCATTGGTCGCCCGGCCCAGGATCGGTGCGGACCTGCGGGCATTGCGATGACACTCGGCAGAGGGTATGGACCTGCCCCGAGAACGGAAAGGGGCCACCGTGACACCGGACGAGATCGAAGCGCTGTTCACACGCAGCAATGGGGATTACGTCTTTGCGCGCTGGGCCTATCCGGTGGTGCCGGTCGTGTTTGGTGTGGACGATACCACGCTGGCGGTGGTCAAGGGTGCCTTCGAGGCGGTGGTGACGCTGGCGAACCACAAGATGGCCGAGAACGATCCCGAAATCGGCGCCAACTGCATGGTATTCTTCCTGCGCGACTGGGACGAACTGGCCTCCGTGCCCGAGCTTGAGCGGCTGTTGCCCGGTGTCGGCGCTCTGGCCAAGCGGCTGGGCGACGAGAAGGCCGAGCGCTACCGCGTCTTCCGCTTTGACGAGGCGGGGGCGATCCGCTCGGCCTTTGTCTTCCTGAGGATGGGGGGCGATCTGGCCGAGGTGCCGGCCGAGGATCTGGCGCTAACCGAGGTGGTGCAGGCGATCCTCTGCTGGTCCGAAGCGGCCTTTGCCGAGGTTTCGCCCCTGGCCATCGCGGGCGGACGCACCATTCTGCGGCCCGAGATCGCGGGCGTGATCCGGGCCGCCTATGACCCGGTGCTGCCGGCCGCCGCGCGCGACCGCTCGCATGCGTTGCGGCTGGCGGCGCGCCTGCGGGGCTGATGCGCGCCTTTGTCGCCATCCCGATGCCCGAGGCGGTGCTGCCGGGGCTGTTGGCCCTGCAGGAGCCTTTACGGGCCGGACGGCCCGTGCCGGAAGAGAACCTGCATCTGACGCTGGCCTTCCTGGGCGACACCGATATTCCAGCGCTCGAGACGCTGCATGAAGAGCTGGAGACGCTGGCAGTCCGGCCGTTCGACCTGCGCCTGGCGGGGCTCGACATCTTCGGAGGCGATCAGCCTTCGGTGCTCTTCATTCGGGCGCAGGGCGAGGGCCTGAAAGAGCTGCAGAAATCGGTGATGCGCGCAATCCGCCGCGCCGGTATCGAACTGCCACGCGCCCGGTTCGCGCCGCATGTCACACTGGCGCGCTTCAACCGCCCGGGACCAGAGGATTTGGTGCGGATTGGCCGGTATCTGCAGGCCCATGGCGATGCGGCGCTGTTCCCCTTTCGGGTTACGGGTTTCGGCCTATACCGCTCGGATCTGCATCGCGACCGCGCGCCACGAGCTTCTGGCCGCCTATCCTTGAAGCCCGCCGCGCGACCGCATAGCTTGCCCGCATGAGCCAGCCTGTCCATCTTTTCCCGGTCCGCGTGTATTACGAGGACACCGACATGGGCGGCGTGGTCTATCACGCCAACTATCTGCGCTTTATCGAACGGGCCCGGAGCGATTGGGTGCGCACTCTGGGGAATGACCAGAACGCGATGCGCGAGGGGGGCGTGGTGTGGGTTGTGCGGCATATCGAATGCGACTACCGCGCCGCCGCCCGATTTGAAGACGATCTGATGATCGAGACGACAGTGGCCTCGATCAGCGGTGCGCGACTGGTGATGGATCAGCTCGTGCGGCGGGGCGACCAGGTGATCTTCACCGCGCGAGTCACCGCCGTCTGCATGACGGCGCAGGGCCGGCCGGTGCGGCTTCCGGCAGAGATTCGCGCATTGTTGAAACATTCGTGACCGGCCCCGAGAGGGTCATGGTAATCGCGCGCCGCCTCGGGTAGATTCGCCCATGGCAAAGGCCGAACCAATACGGCCATCATGGTAGAGCAGGCATATGGACACTTCCACTCTCGCGTCGGCGCAGGAGATCGACTTCTCCATGTGGGCGCTTTTCGCGCGCGCGACCTTCACGGTGAAACTGGTGATGCTGATGCTGATCCTGGCATCGGTCTGGTCCTGGGCGATCATCATCCAGAAGCACATTCTGTATCGCGGGGCGCGGCGCGAGGCGACGATCTTCGACCGTGCCTTCTGGTCGGGCGAGCCGCTGGACGGGCTCTACGATCAGATCGGGCCCGAGCCGGAGGGCAATTCCGAGAAGATCTTCGCCGCTGGCATGACCGAATGGCGGCGGTCGCACCGCAATGACGGCGGACTGATCGCCGGTGCATCGGCGCGGATCGACCGCAGCATGGATGTGGCGATCAACAAGGAAGCGGAAAAGCTGCAAAGCGGCCTGACGGTGCTGGCGACCATCGGATCGACGGCGCCTTTCGTCGGGCTGTTCGGCACGGTCTGGGGCATCATGCATGCCTTCATCGAGATCGCGGCGCAGCAGAACACCAATCTGGCCGTCGTGGCGCCCGGTATCGCCGAGGCGCTGCTGGCCACCGGCCTGGGCCTGCTTGCGGCCATTCCGGCGGTCATCTTCTACAACAAGCTCAGTTCCGACAGCGATCGCATCGTGGCCGGATACGAGGCCTTCGCCGACGAATTCTCGACCATCCTGTCGCGCCAGCTGGACGCTTGAGCCATGGGCGCGGCAATCCAGAAATCGGATGGCGGAGGCCGGCGTCGGCGTGGCCGGCGCTCCAGCCGCCCGATGGCCGAAATCAACGTCACGCCCTTCGTGGACGTGATGCTGGTGCTTCTCATCATCTTCATGGTGGCAGCGCCCTTGCTGACCGTCGGTGTGCCGGTCGATCTGCCCAAGACGGCGGCCAGCGCACTGCCGGGCGATCAGGAAGAGCCGCTGACCGTGACCATGACGGCTGACGGCCGGATTCAGATTCAGACCAGCGACACCCCGCGCGACCAACTGGTCGCCAAGCTGCGCGCCATCGCCGCCGAACGCGAGAGCGACAAGGTGTTCCTTCGGGCCGATGGCGCGATTCCTTATGAAAACGTGATGCAGGTGATGGGCGCGCTGAACGCGGGCGGTTTCTCCAATGTGGGGCTGGTCACCGATACGGGCGGTCCATCGCTGGACGGCTCGGGTCAGTGAGGGCGGCGTGCAGACCGGCACCAAGATCTCTGTTGGCGCCCATCTCGGGCTGATCGGGCTTGCCTTGTTTGGCGGCGCGTTCCGGTCGGATCCGCCGCCGCTGGAGCTGCCGTCGGTCTCGGTTGTCTCTGCCGAGGAATATGCGGCGCTGACTCAGCCCCAGGCTCCAACTGTGGCGGATACGCCCGAAACCGCGGCCGAACCCGAAAAACCGGAACCGCAGCCGGCGCCAGCCGTTGAGCAACCGACGCCGCCGGAACCCGTGGCTGAACCAGAACCGCAGCCGACACCGGAGCCGAAGGTGGCAGAGCCACAGCCACAGCCTGAGCCACCCGCACCCGAGGTGCCCGATCCGCCGCCCGAGCCGACGCCTGAACCGCCGGCGCCGGAAGTTGTGGTTGCACCCGAGCCGCCGACGCCCGTTCGCCCCGAGCCGCGTCCGATCGAGCGTGTCGCGCCCGAAGCCGTTGCCCCGCCGCCGCCTGACAGCAAGCCGGCCGAAGAGGCGACGCCCGCCGTCGTGCCCGAGCCTGGCCCGGCCAAACCGGAAGAGCCGAAAGAGGCCGCCGCGCCGGAAGAGGCGACCGACCGCATTCGCCCCGAGCCCAAGCGCGACACGGCGCTTGCGCCCACGACCTCGCGCCGGCCTCCTTCGACGCCCCGCCCGGCGCCTCCGGAGAAGGTGGTCGAGACGGCACAGCCCAAGCCAGACCCCAAACCTGCGGCCAAGCCCGAGCCGAAGCCTGCCGATACGTCCGACGCCGTGCGCGACGCACTGGCCGAGGCCTTGGCCGGCGGTCAAAAGGCCGCCGCGCCCGCGCCCTCGGGTCCGCCCCTGAGCGAGGGCGAGAAAGAGGCGCTGCGCGTTCAGGTCAAGCGATGCTGGAGCCTTGGCAGCTCCTCGACGGCGGCAATGGAAACAGTGGTCGTCGTTGGCCTGAACGTCGGTCAGGATCGGCGTCCCGAGGTCGCGTCGATCCGTCTGCTGTCGAGTTCGGGCCGCGACGATGGGGCGACCCGGGTCGCTTTCGAGGCGGCGCGGCGTGCGATCGTGCGCTGCGGGGCCGACGGGTTCGATCTGCCGGCCGACAAATACGATCAGTGGCGCGAGATCGAGATGACCTTCGACCCGAACAAGATGCGGAGCCGGTGATGGCTGATATGCCGGCAAACCAGCCAGTCTGGGCCATCTGCGGCAGGTTTGACCTGTTGATGGAAAACCATGCACACTGGCTTGAATTCGAGATGACCTTCAATCCCGAAAGGATGCGGATCAAATGATGCGACTTCTGCTGAGCCTTCTGTTGGGCGCCTGCCTGATCGCACCGCCGGTTTCGGCCCAGACCGGCCCGCTGCGGATCATCATCGACGAAGGGGTGATCGAGCCCTTGCCCTTTGCCGTGCCCGATCTGATCGGCACCTCGCCCGAGGCCGTGGCCATGGGCGCGCAGCTGAGCCGGGTGATCGCCGCCGATCTTTCCGGGACGGGCCTGTTCCGCGAGGTGCCGTCCTCGGCCTATATCAGCCAGGTGAGCGACTTCGCCGCGCCGGTGCAATATGCCGACTGGAAGGCGATCAATGCGCAGGCGCTGATTACCGGATCCGTCACGCAGGCGGGCAATGCGCTGACGGTGCAGTTCCGGGTCTATGACGTGTTTTCCAACCAGGAGCTGGGCAACGGGCTGCAATTCTCGGGTTCGGTCGATGGCTGGCGGCGCATGGCGCACAAGGTGGCCGATGCGGTCTATAGCCGGATCACCGGCGAGGGCGGGTATTTCGACAGCCGCGTGGTCTTTGTCTCGGAAACCGGCCCCAAGGACCAGCGGCTCAAGCGGCTTGCGATCATGGATTACGACGGGGCCAACATCCAGTATCTGACCGACAGCAGCTCGATCGTGCTTGCGCCGCGGTTCTCGCCCAACGGTGACCGGGTTCTTTACACCAGCTACGAAAGCGGTACGCCGCGGATCTTCGTCCTGGATGTCGGCCAGGTGCAGCGACGCGTCCTGGAAACCACCGAAGGCACGATGAGCTTTGCGCCGCGCTTTGCCCCCAACGGTCGGACCGTGGTGTTCTCGATCAGCCAGGGGGGCAATACCGATCTTTACGAGATGTCCATCGACACCGGCGCGCAAACCCGTCTGACCACTGCGCCCTCGATCGAGACGGCGCCGTCCTATTCGCCGGATGGATCGCAGATCGTGTTCGAAAGCGATCGATCGGGCACCCAGCAGCTGTATGTCATGCCCGCCAGCGGGGGCGAGGCGCGCCGGATCAGCTTTGGCCAAGGCCGTTACGGCACACCCGTCTGGTCGCCGCGCGGCGATATGATCGCTTTCACCAAGCAGAACAAGGGGCGCTTTCACATTGGCGTGATGCGTACCGATGGCAGCGAGGAAAGGCTGCTGACGGCCTCCTTCCTCGACGAAGGCCCGACCTGGGCCCCCAACGGCCGCGTGATCATGTTCGCCCGCGAGACGCAGGGGGCACAGGGCCGCTCGACCCTCTATTCGGTGGACATCACCGGGCGCAACCTCAAAGCGATCAGCACGCCTGACGGCGCCTCGGACCCGGCCTGGTCGCCCTTGCAGAACTGAACCGGACACGTTCCCAAAGCCGGCCCGATGTGTTAATCAGACCCAAAGAACAAGCCCTGAAGCGAGGCACTACATGAGCATACTGACGAAGATGACGACCGTCGCCCTTGTCCTGGCAATGGCGGCTTGTACCAATGCGGGCCGGCTGGGAGGCAATGGCGCCAACGGTGCCGGAGCCGGATCGGGCGCGATCGTTCCGGGCTCGGCCAATGACCCGACATCGCCCGCCTATTTCGCACAGGCCGTGGGTGACCGTGTGCTGTTCGCGGTCGACCAGTCGACACTCTCGCCCGAGGGGCAGACGGTGCTGGACGGTCAGGCGCGCTGGCTCGGAACGAATGCCGATTACGTTGCGGTGATCGAAGGCCATGCCGACGAACAGGGCACACGGGAATACAACCTTGCGCTGGGCGCGCGTCGGGCCAATGCGGTGCGCGAGTATCTGATCTCGCGGGGTGTCGCGGGCAACCGGCTGAAGACGATCAGCTACGGCAAGGAACGCCCGATCGAGATTTGCAGCGAAGAAGCCTGCTATGCCAAGAACCGGCGGGCGGTCACGGTGCTGTCCGGCGGCCTGACGGGATAAGATGATGCGGATCGCAGGAGTGGCGCTGTTCGCGCTGGCGATGGCGACAACGCCGGTTGTGGCGCAGGACAAGCAGACCCTGGCGGACATCCGCCAGGAGCTGACCATTCTGCACGTCGAGATGCAGAAGCTCAAGCGCGAGCTGTCCACCACGGGGAGCCCTTCAGTCCAGATCGGGGGAAATTCGGTATTGGAGCGGGTGGCCGCAATGGAGGCCGAATTGCAGCGCATGACCGCCCAGACCGAACAACTGGAGAACCGGGTCAATCAGGTGGTGATCGACGGCACCAACCGGATCGGCGATCTGGAGTTCCGCCTGGTGGAGCTTGAGGGGGGCGATGTCTCCAAACTAGGCAAGACCTCCACCCTGGGCGGGGGCGAGGCGCTGCCTGCCGCCGCTCCGGCCGTTCCGTCGGCGCCCGCAACCGAGCTGGCGGTGGGCGAGGATGCCGACCTCAAGGCCGCCAAGGCCGCGCTGGCGGCGGGCGACAATGCCAAGGCGGCCAACCTGCTGGCCTCGTTCAGCACCACCTATCCGGGCAGCCCGCTGGCGGCCGAGGCGGAAATGGCGCGGGGCCAGGCACTGGACGGGCTTGGCGACACGCGCGAAGCAGCGCGGGCCTATCTCGCCAGCTTCAACGCCAATACGAGCGGCCCGCTGGCGCCGGACGCGCTGTACCGGCTTGGCGCGGCGCTCGGAACGCTGGGTCAGATACAGCAGGCCTGCATCACGCTGGGCGAGGTGGCGGTGCGCTTTCCCGCCGCGCCCGCCGTGGCCCAGTCGCGGGAGGCGATGTCCAAACTGGGGTGCAGTTGAGTTTCGGCGACGCCGATATCCTCGCTGAGGTGCGCGCGGGCTTTCAGGGCGCACCTCCCAAGAAAATGGCCGTTGCCGTATCGGGCGGCGGTGACTCGGTCGCCCTGCTGCATGCTCTGAGCCGGTGCTTCGACCCGGAAGCTGTCGAGATTGTCGCCGCAACGGTCGATCACGGCCTGCGACCCGAGGCCGCGGACGAGGCTGCCGGGGTCGGAGTTCTGGCGCGGCGGCTGGGCATTCCCCATACCGTGCTGCGCTGGCGCGACCATGATGGCAGCGGAAACCTTCAGGACAATGCGCGCCGGGCGCGTTTCCGACTTTTGGCCAACTGGGCGCTGGCACAGGACATCCGGATGGTGGTGCTCGGCCACACGGCGGACGATCAGGCCGAAACGCTGCTCATGCGACTTGCTCGGGCGGCTGGAGCCGACGGGCTTGCGGCGATGCGGCGCAGCCGCACGCAGCACGGCGTGACCTTCCTGCGGCCCATGCTGGGCCTGACCCGGGCCGAACTGCGCGAGTATCTCACGCGCAACGGCGTCACCTGGATCGAAGATCCGAGCAATTCCGATCCCAGCTATGACCGCGTCAAGGCGCGCCAGCTGATGCCGGCGCTGGCACCGCTGGGGATCAGCGCCCGCACCCTGGCCGAGGTGGCCGAGAACATGGGGCGCGCCCGGGATGCCCTGAACTGGTATACGTTTCTCGCGGCGCGCGAGATTGCCGAGGTTTCCGGTGGAGCCGTGGCGCTGGACGCGCGAAGCTTTCGCACGCTCCCCGAAGAGATCGCCCGGCGCCTGATCATCCATGCAATCCGCTGGATCGCCGGCGGAGAGTATCCCCCGCGCCGCGCGCCGGTCGCCGCGATGGTCGCCGCCGCGCGGGCGGGAAAGGCGTCGACCCTGGCGGGCTGCCGTCTGGTGGGCCATTCCGGCCGGGCCTGGCTGTGCCGCGAACATGAGGCGGTGCAGGGGCTGCGCGTGCCCGCGGGCGCGCTCTGGGATGGCCGCTGGCGTCTGGTTTCTGAGGCGTCCGCGCCGGACGGCGCCGAGATCGCTGCGCTGGGCGCCGAGGGCCTTCAGCGCTGTCCCGACCGGCGCCTGGGCGGGCTGCCGCGCGCGGCCCTGCTGGCCAGTCCGGCACTGTGGGTCGGGACCGAACTCGTGGCCGCGCCGCTGGCCGGACTGGGCAACGGATGGTCTGCCGAACTCGAGGGCGGGGCCGAGGCCTTCTATGCGGCGATATTATCGCATTGAACCCGGCGTCCTGATGTCTATCTTATGAACAAACCGGTGGCCGGACCGGACGGATCCGGCCTTTGAGGAGATTTCACTTGGGCAATGCACGCAACATCGCGTTCTGGGTCGTTCTGTTTCTGCTGATCCTGGCGCTTTTCAACCTGTTCAGCGGCTCGGGCGGAACGCTGCAAAGCCGCGATATCCCGTATTCGGAATTCGTGAGCTCGGTGAAGTCGGGGCAAGTGACTCAGGCGACCCTGGACGGCGAGACGATCCGCTTCCGGCGCAAGGACAATCAGGATTACGTGACGGTCAAGCCCGAGGACGCCTCTGTGTCGGACCTGCTGATCGAAAACAACATCCCGGTGCGGGCAGAAAGCCAGAAACAGCCATTCTTCCAGTCGGTCCTGATCACGCTGCTGCCCATTCTCCTGCTGATCGGCGTCTGGGTCTATTTCATGAACCGGATGCAGGGCGGCGGCAAAGGCGGCGCCATGGGTTTCGGCAAGTCCAAGGCTAAGATGCTGACCGAGAAGCAGGGGCGCGTCACCTTTGACGACGTGGCGGGCATCGACGAGGCCAAGGAAGAGCTCGAGGAGATCGTCGAGTTCCTGCGCAACCCGCAGAAATTCTCGCGCCTCGGCGGAAAGATCCCGAAAGGCGCGCTGCTGGTCGGCCCTCCCGGCACCGGCAAGACGCTGCTCGCCCGTGCCATCGCGGGTGAGGCGGGCGTGCCGTTCTTCACCATTTCGGGTTCCGATTTCGTGGAAATGTTCGTTGGTGTCGGCGCATCCCGTGTGCGCGACATGTTCGACCAAGCCAAGAAGAACGCCCCCTGCATCGTCTTCATCGACGAGATCGACGCCGTGGGTCGCCATCGCGGCGCGGGTTATGGCGGGGGCAATGACGAGCGCGAGCAGACGCTGAACCAGCTGCTGGTCGAGATGGACGGTTTCGAGGCCAACGAAGGCGTCATCATCATCGCCGCCACCAACCGCAAGGACGTACTCGATCCCGCGCTGCTGCGCCCCGGCCGGTTCGACCGGCAGGTGACCGTCGGCAACCCCGACATCAAGGGCCGCGAGAAGATCCTGGGTGTGCACGCCCGCAAGACCCCGCTGGGTCCGGACGTCGACCTGCGCGTGATCGCGCGCGGCACACCCGGTTTCTCGGGGGCCGATCTTGCCAACCTCGTGAATGAGGCCGCGCTGATGGCCGCGCGCCTCGGCCGCCGCTTTGTCGCCATGGCCGATTTCGAAAATGCCAAGGACAAGGTGATGATGGGGGCCGAGCGCCGCTCGATGGTTCTGACCAAGGAGCAGAAGGAGCATACCGCCTATCACGAAGCGGGCCATGCCATCGTCGGCCTGGCGCTGCCGAAATGCGATCCGGTCTACAAGGCGACGATCATTCCGCGCGGTGGCGCTTTGGGCATGGTGGTCTCGCTTCCCGAGATCGACCGGCTCAATTGGCACCGCGACGAATGCGCCCAGAAGCTGGCCATGACCATGGCGGGCAAGGCGGCCGAGGTGCTGAAGTGGGGCGAGGATGCGGTGTCGAACGGACCGGCCGGCGACATCCAGCAGGCCAGCGGTCTGGCCCGTGCCATGGTGATGCGCTGGGGCATGTCCGACAAGGTCGGCAACATCGACTACCAGCAGGCACATGAAGGTTACATGGGCAACGGCGCTGGCGGCTTCTCGGTCTCGGCCCACACCAAGGAGCTGATCGAGGAAGAGGTCAAGCGGATGATCGACGAGGCCTATTCCTGGGCCCAGAAAATCCTGGCCGAGAGGAAGGACGATTGGGAACGGCTGGCGCAAGGCCTGCTGGAATACGAGACTCTGACCGGCGAAGAGATTGAGCGCGTGATCCGGGGCGAGCCGCCACAATCGCCGGAAGGTGGAAGCGGCGAGGCAAAGGACAGCGGCGAGACGCAGAGCATCACCGCGATCCCGAAGACCAAACCGAAGCCTTCGGCGCCCGAAGGCGGGATGGAGCCGGAACCGACCGCATAAGAAAGGGGGCCTCGGCCCCCTTTTTCGTTGCTTCCCGACGGTCTGATGCGGCGACGGGTCACCCGACCTGTGTGATGACCCGAGCTCACGCGGTCTCCAGCATCCGGCCGAGTTGGTCGAGGATGCATGTCCAGCCCTTTTCGTGTCCGTCGCGCGATCCTTCCGAGGGGAAACGGTCGTGCCCCAGCGTTACTTCTGTGCCGCCGGGAACGGCGCGGAAGTCGAGTTCGACTACGCTGTCGGGAACCGCGTGGGGCGAGTTCCAGGTGAAGACAAGCCTCCGTGGCCGGTCCACCTCGCGGTAGACGCCCCAGTGGGGGATGTCCTTGATTCCGTCGTTCATCACCACGCGGAAGGCGCCGCCAACCCGGGCCTCGCTTTCGGCGTTGGTCACGCTGTGCTCGGGATGGCCGTGCAGGAAGCGGGTCATCAGGGCCGGCGTCAGCCAGGCGTCGAACACCCGTTCGGGCGCGGCAGGGATGATGCGGGTCAGTTTGAGTGCAAGGTCGATGGTCATTGTTTGGTCTCCTGTTCCATGAGGGCGGTCAGCCGGTCGAGGCGCATGTCCCAGGTCGCGCGCAACTGCGCGAACCAGGCATCTACCGCTTTCAGCGGTTCCATTTCCGGCACGATCAGATGTTCGCGCCATTCGGTGCGCCGGCTGACGAGCCCGGCGCCTTCAAGGATTTTGATGTGCTTCGACACGGCGTTGAGGCTCATGTCGAAGCGTCCGGCAAGGTCGGTTACGCGCGCCGGACCGTCCTGCACCAGGATGGTCAGGAGGGCGCGCCGCGTCGGATCGGCGGTCGCCTTGAGGATCGCGGTCAGTCGGGACTCGTCATATCGTTCAACCATATGGATGAATTACGCCGATTCGATGTATCAATCAACCAAAAAGGTGAATGACCTGCGGCAGGATTGAATGGCGGCGCCGGCTGTCCTAGACAGGTCCGGATCGTGACAGGACCGATGGCAATGCCCCAGACCGACTGGAACCCCGAGAGTTATGCGCGTTTCGCCGATCTGCGGTTGCGGCCGGCGCGCGATCTGCTGGCGCAGGTCGGTTCTTTGCCCGATGGCCCGGTGTGCGATCTGGGCTGCGGCGCGGGCGCGGCTGGTCCAATGCTGCGTGCGCGGTTCGCCGGCCGGGCGCTGACCGGCCTGGACACGTCGCCAGCGATGATCGCCAAGGCGACAGAGACGGGCGTCTATGACACGCTGACCCAGACCGATGCCGCCCGATGGCAGCCGGACACGGCTCCGGCGCTGATCTTTTCCAATGCCGCGCTGCACTGGGTGGGCGATCATGCGACGCTGATGCCCTATCTGGCGAGGCTGGTCGCATCCGGTGGCACGCTGGCGGTGCAGATGCCCCACCAGAACCGGGCACCGTCGCACAGGCTGTGGCTCGACCTCGTGGCGCAGCATTTTCCCGGCCGGTTCGACCCGGCGCAGGCGCCGGGCATTCTTGATGCCCCCGCATATCACCGTCTGCTGTCGCCGCTGGGCCGCCTGACGCTGTGGGAAACCGAGTATTTTCAGGTGCTGCAACCCAGCGCCGAGGGACACCCGGTGCGGCAGTTCACGAGCGCCACATTCGCCCGACCGGTGCTGGCCGCTCTGAATGCTGAGGAACAGGCGGAACTGGGCGCGCAATACGATGCGGTGATGGAAAAGGCCTATCCGCGCAGCCCGGATGGCAGCGTGTTGTTTCCGTTCCGGCGGCTGTTCTTCACGCTGGACAAGGCCTGACCGCTTTGGTCTGGTCCGCGCGTGCCTGACCGGAGACTGCCCATGCCCGCCCTGATTCCGACCGATCATTCCGGTGTCGTCACCTGGCTGGGCCATGTGCCAGGTGCGAAGGACTCGCTGAGGGCGCAACCGGTCGAGCGGCTGGTCCTCGGGTTTGCCGGCGACGCCGGAGCGCGCCACGAGGGCACGGAGCGGCCATCCTGTTCGCGGGTGACGGCGCTTTATCCGCGTGGCACGACGATCCGCAACGTGCGGCAGGTGACGATCCTGTCGGCCGAGGAACTGTCAGGCATTGCGCGGGACATCGGGCTCGACGCGCTGGATCCGGCGCTGGTCGGGGCCAGCATTGTTGTGGAGGGGATTCCGGATTTCACCCACATCCCGCCCTCGGCGCGGTTGCAGGGGCCCTCTGGGCTGACCCTTACCGTGGATATGGAGAACCAGCCCTGCGTTCTGCCGGGCCGCGAAATCGAGACAGAGGCGCCTGGCCACGGCGCGGCCTTCAAGGCGGCTGCGAAGGGACGGCGGGGTGTCACCGCCTGGGTCGAGCGGCCCGGCACGCTAGCGCTGGGCGAGACTCTGAGGCTTTTCATTCCCGGCCAGCGAAAGTGGAAGCCCTAAGGCTCAGACCAGAAGGAAGTCGGTTGCGAAGACCCTGGCCAGCCCGTCCATGAGGATTTTCAGTTCGGCGATGCCATCGCCATCGATATCGGCAAAAACCTCGACCCCATTGGCCGTGGTGTCAAAACGCACCTCGAGCCCGGTGCCCGAAAAGGCGGCGCCGCGGATAAAGTTGAAGTCACCGAGAACCCGCAAATCGACCAATTCGCCTTTAGCGCGTTGAAAGTCGGTGATCCGGGTATAGCCGCCGGTCTCGATGTCGGCGGATTGCGTGCGGAACTCGAACCGGTCGACGCCGTCACCGCCGGTGAACGTATTCCTGCCGCCTGCCGAGATCAGTTTGTCATCGCCACTTCCGCCAAAAGCGAAGGTGACGCCTCGTGCAGCCAGGATTTGGTCATCGCCCGCGCCGCCGTCGGCCCGGTCGCGACCCAATCTGGTGAAGATGATGTCGTTTCCGGCATCGCCGAACAGCCGGTCATTCCCCCCATCGCCGCTTAGGATGTCATTGCCGGCGCCGCCCCGGGCCAGATCGTTGCCCTCTCCCATGTTGAGGGTGTCGTTCCCGGCCCCGCCAAAGGCCTTGTCGTCACCGGCTTGACCCCAGATCGTATCGTGATCGTCGCCGCCAAAGCCGGTGTCGTTGCCGCCGCCGAGGAACAGCCTGTCGCGCCCGCCAAATCCGCGGAAGATGTTGTCGTTGCCGCCGAAGGCCACCGCGCCTGCGACGGTGTCCGTCATCGTGTCGTTGAAGTCGGACCCGTCGATATTTGGGAAACCACCGATGAGGTCGCCTTCGGCGTGGCCACCGGCGCCGAGCGTTGCTGATCCGAAGGTGATCAGGATCGTGACGCCGGCATTCGAAGTCCGGTAGGCGACCGTATCGCCCAAATCGCCCCCGCCGTACATCTCGTCGGCGCCGGAGCCGCCTTCGACAGAGTCGACGCCTGCGCCGCCCGAAATATTGTCCTCGCCGGCGTCGCCGAGCAGGCGGTCGTCGCCATTGTCGCCTTTGATCTCGTCAGCGCCGTTTCCACCGAAAATGGTATCTTTGCCGTCCAGCCCCCAAAGCACGTCGTGGCCACCATTGCCGGTGCGGGCTCCGTCGCCCATCAGGATGTTGTCGCCCTCATTGCCCTGGATGAAATCCTGGGTGTCCGACCCGCGCGCGTTCTCGATGAAGCCGTTGACGATCAGGCGGCTGCCGACAAATCCGCCCGAGACACCGCTTACGAAATACATGCCGGAGGCCGACACGGAGACACCATTGGAATTCTCCCAGCTCAGGCGGATGTCCGACTGGAATTGGTATTCCCCTTCGAGGACCAGCCAGTCGATGCCGGGAAGCTGGTCATCAATGGTAACGGTCGCACCGTTGCTTGCAATCAGGTTTATGAAATGGAAGTCGTCGGCCACGATGGCAATGCTCCGCTAAGGGCAACCGGAGAAGGCCACTGGATTCCGGCGTGAAGCCGACTCGGGGCGCCGAACACACTGCGCGGACTCTAGGCTTCGGCGGGCGCCGGTCAATTGCCTTGCGCAGGCCATCGGCGGCAGCGGTTTCGCATCGGAAAGGAGGCGCAGGGGCTTCGACGCTTCCCGCCGGGAAAACGTCGCAATCGCGCCCGTCGGGGGCTTGTCCGAGCGATATACGAGGCGTCACAACACCCGAAAGCGACCCTGGAAAGGATCACGCGCCATGGCCTACAAAAGTGACATCGAAATTGCCCGCGAGGCGAAGAAGAAGCCGATCCTCGAGATCGGGGCCAAGCTGGGGATCGCGGCGGAAGATCTGCTGCCGTACGGCCATGACAAGGCCAAGGTCAGCCAGAGTTTCATCGACTCGGTTCAGGGCAACAAGAATGGCAAGCTGATCCTGGTGACGGCGATCAACCCGACCCCGGCGGGCGAGGGCAAGACGACCACGACCGTTGGTCTGGGTGACGGTCTGAACCGGATCGGCAAGAAGGCCGTCATCTGCATCCGCGAGGCGTCGCTTGGCCCGAATTTCGGGATGAAGGGAGGCGCGGCAGGTGGCGGTATGGCGCAGGTGGTGCCGATGGAGGAAATGAACCTTCATTTCACCGGGGACTTCCACGCCATTACCAGCGCGCACAACCTGCTGGCGGCGATGATCGACAATCATATCTACTGGGGCAACGCGCTGGAAATCGACACCCGCCGCGTCGTCTGGCGGCGTGTGGTTGACATGAACGACCGGGCGCTACGGCAGATCAACTGCTCGCTCGGAGGTGTGGCCAACGGGTTCCCGCGCGAGGCGGGGTTCGACATCACCGTCGCGTCGGAAGTCATGGCGATCCTCTGCCTGGCGAAGAACCTGCAGGATCTGGAAAAGCGCCTCGGCGACATGATCGTGGCCTATCGGCGCGACAAGACGCCGGTCTATTGCCGCGACCTCAAGGCAGACGGTGCGATGACCGTTCTTCTGAAGGACGCGATGCAGCCGAACCTGGTGCAGACGCTGGAGAACAATCCGGCGTTCGTGCATGGCGGCCCCTTTGCCAATATCGCGCATGGGTGCAATTCGGTGACCGCGACGACAACGGCGCTGAAGCTGGCGGACTATGTGGTCACCGAAGCCGGCTTCGGCGCCGATCTTGGCGCCGAGAAGTTCATGAACATCAAGTGCCGGAAAGCGGGTCTTGCCCCCGATGCGGTGGTGCTGGTGGCGACCGTGCGGGCGATGAAGATGAACGGCGGGATCGCGAAGGCGGATCTCGGAACCGAGAATGTCGCAGCGGTGAAGAAGGGCTGCGCCAATCTTGGCCGGCATATCGGCAACCTCAAGAGCTTTGGGGTTCCTGTGGTGGTGGCGATCAACCACTTTGTCTCGGACACCGAGGCCGAGATCGCCGCGGTGCAGGAGTTCGTCAAGGCGCAGGGGTCCGAGGCGATCCTCTGCAAGCACTGGGCCAAGGGTGGCGAAGGGATCGAGGCGCTGGCGCAGAAGGTCGTGCAGCTTGCGGACAAGGGCAGCCAGTTCACCCCGCTCTATCCCGACGAGATGGGACTTTTCGACAAGATCGAGACGATCGCCAAGCGGATCTACCATGCCGACGAGGTGCTGGCCGACAAGTCGGTACGCGATCAGCTGAAGGCCTGGGAAGCGCAGGGCTATGGCAACCTGCCGATCTGCATGGCCAAGACGCAGTATTCCTTCTCGACCGACCCCAATCTGCGGGGTGCGCCGACCGGGCATTCGGTTCCGGTGCGTGAGGTGCGGCTGTCGGCCGGCGCGGGCTTTGTCGTGGCGATCTGCGGGGAGATCATGACGATGCCGGGACTGCCCAAGGTGCCAAGCGCCGAGACGATCCGGCTGAACGAGGCAGGGCAGATCGAAGGTCTCTTCTGACGGGCTTTGTCCGTCAGACGTGGGTGGCGACAGAGCGCGCCGGCGCATAAGGCTGGCGGAGTCCCCACACGGTGGGGTAGTGCGGCGCAGGCGCGGCCCTCGGGGGGCATCGAGCCCCCACTCGGCCCTAATCCACCGCGTCGCGGCGGGTTGAGTATTTGAAAAGAGAAGAAGGAACGGGACATGGCGGCACGGGTGATCGATGGCAAGGCCTTCGCGGCGACGGTGCGGGGCAAGGTGGCCGAGCATGTCGCGCAGTTGAAGGCGCAGGGCATCACGCCGGGTCTCGCCGTGGTTCTCGTTGGCGCGGACCCGGCCAGCGAGGTATATGTCCGTTCCAAGGGCAAGCAAACTGTCGAGGCCGGAATGCATTCGGTCGAGAAGCGTTTGCCGGCGACCGCCTCAGAGGACGAGGTGCTGTCGATCATCGAGGCATTGAACGGCGATCCGGACGTTCACGGTATTCTGGTCCAGCTGCCGCTGCCCGGTCACTTGGACGAATCCAGGATTCTTGCGACGGTCGATCCGGCCAAGGACGTAGATGGCTTTCACATCTCAAATGCCGGGCTGCTGGCGACCGGGCAGAAGGCTATGGTGCCCTGCACGCCGCTCGGTTCGCTGATGCTGCTGCGGGATCTGCATGGCGATCTTACAGGCATGGAGGCGGTTGTGATCGGGCGCAGCAATATCGTTGGCAAGCCGATGGCGCAGCTGCTGCTGCGGGACAACTGCACCGTGACCATCGCGCATTCGCGCACGCGTGATCTGCCGGCCGTGGTGCGCCGCGCCGATATCGTCGTGGCGGCGGTAGGACGTGCCGGGATGGTCTCAGGCGACTGGCTCAAACCCGGGTCCACGGTTATCGACGTGGGGATCACGCGCATCCCGACAGAGTCAGGCAAAGACCGTATCGTTGGCGACTGCGATTACGCCAGCTGCGCCGAGGTGGCCGGCGCGATCACGCCGGTGCCCGGTGGTGTCGGTCCGATGACCATCGCCTGCCTGCTGGCCAACACCCTGACCGCCTGTTGCCGCGCCAATGGCCTGCCCGAGCCTGAAGGGTTGACTGCCTGAGCCTTAACGGCTGGCCAGGTGCAACGCAAAGAAGGCAAGCGTCCGGTCCCACGCCAGCTTGGCCGCCGCTTCGTCATAGCGCGGCGTGGTGTCGTTGTGGAATCCGTGGTTCGCGCCGTCATAGAAATACATCTCGTATTTCTTGTGGTGCTCTTCCAGCGCTGCCTTGAACGCCGGCGCGCCGGCGTTGATGCGCTCGTCCAGCCCGGCGTAGTGGATCTGCAGCGGGGCCTGAATTTCCGCAACATCCTCGGCCGCTGGCTGGCGTCCGTAGAACGGCACGGCCGCTGAAAGGTCCGGATAGGCCACGGCCAGAGCGTTTACGACGCCCCCGCCATAGCAGAATCCGACCGCGCCCACCTTGCCGGTGCTGAGGTCGTGATCCCTCAGGAATTCGAAGGCGGCGAAGAAATCCTCCATCAGCTTCGCGGGATCCATCGAGGCCTGCATCTCGCGGCCCTGTTCGTCGGTACCCGGATAGCCCCCCAGCGGGGTCAGCCCGTCCGGCCCGAAGGCGAGATAGCCGGCCTTGGCGCATCGGCGGACCACATCCGCGATATAGGGATTGAGGCCGCGATTCTCGTGGATGACCAGGATGGCGGGGCGCACCTTTTCTCCTTTTGGGTGGGCCATCAGGCCCTTCATCGTGCCGTGACCCTCGGGGCTTTGATAGTCCACCGTCATCGTCTCGATGTCCGGGTCGTCGGGCGGCACCTGCTGGGCAAGCGCATAATTGGGCTGCAACTGCTCCAGGAGCATCGCGCCTGTCACGCCAGCGGCGGCATAGCGCGCGGCCTTGGCTATGAAATCGCGTTTCGACATCTTGCCATGCACATAGCCATCGAAAATCTCGAGAATGCGGGGGTCGAAATCGCTGGCCTTGCGGCGGACATGGTCGTTCATTTCAGGCTCCCTGAGTACGTTCACCACAACCTAAGGCGGTATCGGGGTGGGGCAAAATGAACTTACCGTGGGTTGCGGTCAGTCGCGCGCCTTGATCGTGCGCAACACCATGTTCGTCTGCGCGCTGGCCACGGCCGGCAATCGAAAGAGAAAGCCTTCGAGAAAGCGGTTGTAGGCGTTCAGGTCGGCGCAACTGACGAAGAGATGGTAGTCGGACTGGCCGGTGGTGGCGAAACAGTCGCGCACTTCCTCCTTGCCCTGCACCGCGCGGATGAAGCCCTCCACATTCTGCGGGTCGTGGCGGGTCAGTTGCACGTGGACGATGGCCTGAAAGGCCTGCCCGATCTTTTCGCCATCCAGAACGACGCTGTAACGTTTGATGACCCCACCCTCTTCCAGTGCGCGCACCCGCCGCCAGCAGGACGAGGGCGACAGGCCAACCCGCTCGGCCAGGTCGGCGTTGGACATCCGGCTGTCGCGGCGCAGGTGACGGAGGATTTCGGCATCGACAGGATCGAGGTCGGGCATGGGCAAAAATTCCGAAAGATGATCTGTACTTGACAGACTTTAGCAAATTTGATCCCAAACTGCCACACGATTGGTCGAATTTTTCAGGCGCGATGCGGTAAAATATCCGACGTAGCCAGAGGTACGCCATGACCAACCAGTCCAGCAAATTCCAGACCTACAAGCTGTCCGACCGATATGACCTGCCAAAGGGACGGGTCTTTCTGAGCGGCACGCAGGCACTGGTGCGCATCATGCTCGACCAGGCGCGGCGCGACCGTGCGGCCGGATTGAACACCGCTGGTTTCGTCTCGGGCTATCGCGGCTCGCCTCTGGGCGGGGTCGATCTGGAGATGTGGAAGAACAAGGACCGGCTGGATCAAGCAAAAATCGTCTTTCAGCCGGCGGTGAACGAAGATTTGGGCGCGACGCTGGTGCTTGGGTCGCAGCAGGCGGTGCTTGATCCGAAGGCCGAGGTCGAGGGGGTCTTTGCCATGTGGTATGGCAAAGGACCCGGCGTCGACCGCTCCGGCGATGCGCTGCGTCACGGCAATGCCTATGGCTCGGCGCCAAAAGGCGGCGTTCTGGTCGTTGCGGGAGACGACCATGGCTGCGTGTCCTCCTCGATGCCGCATCAGTCGGACGTTGCTTTCATGTCGTGGTTCATGCCGACACTGAACCCGGCCAGTGTGGCCGAGTATCTGGAGTTCGGCGCATACGGGATTGAACTTTCGCGGTTTTCCGGCACCTGGGTGGGTTTCAAGGCCATCTCGGAAACGGTGGAATCCGCGGCTTCGGTCGAATTGCGCCCCGACCGGGTCTTCACGCACCCCGAGATCGATCTGCCGCCCGGCGGGCTGCACATCCGCCGCGCCGACCTGCCGTCGCCCGAGATCGAGACGCGCCTCACCTACAAGCTGAAGGCGGTCGAGGCTTTTGTCGAAGCCAATCCGATCGATCGGCGCATCTACGACACCGACAAAGCGCATTTCGGATTTGTCACGACCGGCAAGGGCCATCTCGATCTAATGGAGGCGCTGCGACTGCTGGGCCTGGACGATGCCGCGTGCCGGCGGCTGGGCATCGACATCTATAAGGTCGGCATGGTCTGGCCGCTGGCGCTGCGCGACGCGCTGCGCTTTGTGAACGGCAAGACCGAGGTCATGGTGATCGAGGAAAAGCGCGGCATCATCGAAAGCCAGTTCAAGGAGTATTTCTATGACTGGCCGGGCGACAAGCCCGAACGGATGGTGGGCAAGTTCGACGAGGACGGAGCGCCGCTGGTGCCCTGGACGGGTGAGCTGTCACCGCGCCTGCTGGCGCCGCTGATCGCGCGCCGGCTGGACAAGCACTTTCCCGAGGAAGGGCTGGTGGCCCGCGCCGCCCGCCTGACCGAAACGCCGCCGCCCGTGCTGAACGTCGCCGGTGCGACGCGCACGCCCTATTTCTGTTCGGGCTGTCCGCACAACACCTCGACCAAGGTGCCGGAGGGCAGCCGCGCAGCCTCGGGCATCGGCTGCCACGTGATGGCGTCCTGGATGGACCGCAGCACCGACGGTTATGCACAGATGGGCGGCGAGGGTGTGCCGTTCGTTGCCGCCTCGCGCTTTACCGGAAATGGCCATATTTTTCAGAACCTTGGCGAAGGAACCTGGTACCATTCCGGGTCTCTCGCTATTCGTCAGGCTGTCGCGGCGGGGACGAACATAACCTACAAGATTCTCTACAACGATGCCGTCGCCATGACCGGTGGGCAACCTGTGGACGGTCCTGTGAGCGTTTTGGGGATAGCCCAGACCTGCCGTGCCGAAGGTGTGCAGCGCATCGCGTTGGTTTCAGACGATATCGGCAAGTTTTCCACAACCGATTTTCCGCCCGGGACCACCTTCCACGACCGCGCTGCCCTCGACACTGTGCAGCGCGAGCTGCGCGAGGTGGCGGGCGTCTCGGTGCTGATCTACGAACAGACCTGCGCCACCGAGAAACGCCGCCGCCGCAAGCGCGGCACGATGGAGGACCCCCAGCGTTTCGCCTTCATCAACGACCTCGTCTGCGAGGGCTGCGGCGACTGTTCGATGGAATCCAACTGTCTCAGCGTCGAGCCGCTGGAGACCGAGTTCGGCCGCAAGCGGAAGATCAACCTTTCGACCTGCAACAAGGACTTCTCGTGCCTTAACGGCTTCTGCCCCAGCTTTGTGACCGTGGAGGGCGCCACCCGCCGCAAGACGCGCGGCGCCGACATCGACCTTTCGGCGCTGGCCGGCCTGCCGCAGCCGAAGCTGCCCTCGCTCACCACGCCCTATGACCTGTTGGTTGCCGGGGTGGGCGGTACGGGTGTTGTGACCGTCGGTGCGCTGATCACCATGGCCGCACACCTCGAAGGCAAGGGCGCCAGCGTGCTCGACTTCACCGGCTTTGCCCAGAAGTTCGGCACCGTGATTGGCTATGTCAGGCTGGCTGACCGGCCTGGGGCGCTGAACCAGGTGCGGATCGGCACCGGGGCGGCGGATGCGCTGATCGCTTGCGACGTGGTGGTTGCGTCGGCCCCCAAGGCATCGGCGCATTACCGGAACGGCACGAAGGTGGTGCTGAATCGCGCGGAAATGCCGACGGGGGATCTGGTCCTGCGCCGCGACGCCGATCTGAAAGTGGCCGAGCGCGAGGCGTTGATCCGCGCGACGGTGGGCGACGCCAATGTGTTGGCGGCGGATGCGAACGCGCTGGCCGAGCGGCTGATGGGCGACGCGGTCTTTGCCAATATCATCCTGCTGGGCGCGGCGTGGCAGAATGGTCTGGTTCCGGTCAGCGAACTGGCTCTCAAACAGGCCATTCTGCTCAACGGCACCGCGGTCGAGGCCAATGGGCGGGCCTTCGATCTGGGGCGCCTGCTGGCCGCGCAGCCCGAAGCGCTGGCGATGCCGGCGCCGCATGCTCCGGCCCAGGACTCCGCAACTCTGATCGACCGGCGGGCGGCCTTCCTGACCGACTATCAGGACTCGGACTATGCGCAGCGTTATCGCGATACTCTCGCCGCCTTCTCGGCCCGCGGCGCCAGCGAGGCGCAGATGGCGCTGGCGGCGAAGTCGCTGTTCAAGCTGATGGCGATCAAGGACGAATACGAGGTCGCCCGGCTGATGACGCAGACCGGCTTCGAGGACCGCCTGCGCACGGAATTCGAGGGGGACTTCAAGGTAAACTACCACTTCGCGCCGCCCATGCTGCCGCTGGGGCGGGATACGCGTGGACGTCCGGTAAAACGTCAGTTCGGTTCCTGGATGACGCCGGTCTTGCGCCGTATGGCGGGGATGAAACGGCTGCGGGGCACGATCCTCGACCCGTTCCGGTTCAGCGCCGACCGCAAGCTCGACCGCAATCTTCTGGTCTGGTTCATCGATCTGCTGGCGAAGCTGCCGCTCGACGACCGCGCCGCGGACGTGCTGGCTGCCCCCATGGACATCCGCGGCTATGGCCCGGTCCGCGAAAAGGCGGCCGAGGAGGTGCAGGCAAGGGTGGCCGCGCTGATGCGCGCGGCCTGAGAATCCGTCAGTTTTCCAGCGCGCGGATCATGTCGACCCGCGTGCCATGCCGGCCGCCCTCGAAAGTGGCGGTCAGGAAAGCATCGACGATGTCGAGTGCCAGTCCTTCGCCCACCACCCGAGCGCCCAGCGAGAGCAGGTTTGCGTCGTTGTGCTGCCGGATCATCCGGGCCGAGAATGTGTCGGAACAGACCCCGCAGCGGATTCCCTTGACCTTGTTCGCCGCCATCATGATGCCTTGGCCGGTGCCGCAGAGGACGATGCCAAGGCGGCAGTCTCCGGAGGCCACGCGCCGCGCAGCCGCTTCGCCGTGTTGAGGGTAATGCGTGCTTTCCGGTGTCGTCGGACCTATGTCGACCACTTCCCAGCCCTGCGCCGCGATGTGGTCGGCTATGGCCCGGCGAAGCTGGATCGCGGCATGATCGCTGGACAGGACGATGCGTTTGGCGGCTGTCATGAGGGGATGTCCCGTTTCCTGATGTTTCGCTGCGCGCACATAGACCATCGCTTCCGAAACGGCAAAGCCTGGAGGCCGGATTGCTTCGATCTGGTCATTCCGTCGCAGGGCGGCGCGTCGTCGGCGGCGGCGCGCCAAAGCGGCTTTGCACTGCCCGCGCTCCGGGTCTAGGCTGCCGGCACAGTCAGGAGAACGCCATGAATGAACACCCGCTCTGGGCCTATGTCGACGCCGGCAAGGACCGTTTCAAGCTGCTGGCCGACAAGGTCTGGGCCGTGCCCGAGACCTGCTATCGCGAGACCGCCTCGGCGGCGCTGCATCTGGCCGAGCTTGAGCATCACGGCTTTCGCACGCAGAGGGATGTTGCGGGGATTCCCACGGCGATGATCGGCGAGGCAGGGCAGGGCGGTCCGGTGATCGCCTTCCTGGGTGAATACGATGCTCTGGCCGGGCTTTCTCAACAGGCAGATGTCTTCGAGCAGATGCCGGTCGAGGCCGGCGCCAACGGGCATGGCTGTGGCCATAACCTGCTGGGATCGGCGGCGATGCTGGCCGCGGTTGCGGTCAAGGACTGGCTGGCCGCGACAGGAACGCCGGGTCGGGTGCGCTATTACGGGTGCCCGGCGGAAGAGGGCGGGGCGGCAAAGGCTTTCATGGTGCGCGCAGGTGCGTTCGAGGATGTCGACGTGGCCATCTCCTGGCACCCCGACAGCATTCCCGGCGTGATGACCGGCAGCTCGCTGGCCAATACCCGGATCGATTTCACCTTTACCGGCCGAGCCAGCCACGCCGCCGCCTCGCCGCATCTGGGACGCAGCGCGCTGGACGCGATGGAACTGATGAACGTCGGCGTGAACTACCTGCGCGAGCACATGCCGGACGAGGCGCGCATCCATTACGCGATCATGGACGGGGGCGGCATTTCTCCGAACGTGGTACAGGCAAAGGCGCGCGTGCGATACGTCGTGCGCGCGGCGACCGCACCCGAGATGGTTGCGCTGGTCGAGCGGGTGCGCAAGGTGGCCGCCGGGGCCGCGATGATGACCGAGACACAGGTCAGCGACAGCGTTCTCGCCGCCGTGTCGAACCTGATCTACAATAGCCCGCTGGGCGAGGCGATGCAGAAGAACCTGGACCTGCTCGGCCCGCCGCCCTTCACTGATATGGACCGTGCCTATGCCGCGCGCTTTCAGGCGACCTTCACCGAGGACGATATCCGCGACAGCTATCGCAGCCACGGCATCCGCGAGACCGAGCGCAAGGCGCTGGCCGATTTCATCGTGCCCACGAGCGTGGGGGCGGTGCCGCTATCCGGTTCGACCGACGTGGCCGACGTGAGCTGGGTGGTGCCTACGGTTCAGCTTTGGGGCGCGACCCAGGCCATCGGCACGCCCTTCCACTCCTGGCAGATGGTTGCCCAGGGCAAGAGCCAGCCGGCACTGAAGGGGATGATCCATGCCGCTCAGGTGATGGCAGCAACGGGGGCGGATGCGATGCTTGACGCCGACCTGCGCGCGCGCGCCAAGGCGGCGCTGTCGGCCGACGTGGGGCCAAAGGGCTATGTCAGTCCACTGCCCGAAGACGCGCAGCCGCCGATTGCAGCGATGGCCTGACTGCACTCCTGCCCAGCGGCCTGTGGTGGCGAGACGCGCAAGAGGGCGCTATTCCCACCAGGGGTCTATTGCCGCGATATCGTCATCCGACCAGCCGAAGTGATGCGCGAATTCGTGGATCACGACGTGGGCAATCAGATCGTCCAGCCGGACGTTGCCGCGATCGCGCCATTCCTCAAGGATCGGATGACGGAACAGCCAGACGGTATCGGGCTGCATCGGGCTATCCCAGACCGATTTCTCGGTCAGGGGGATGCCTTCGTAAAGGCCGGTCAGCTCGCGCGGATCTTCCATGCCCAGATCGGCCAGCATGTCGGTGCCGGGCCAGTCGGCCACCAGCAGTGCGACCTCGCGCGCATGTTTGCGAAACGGCTCGGGAAGGGCCTCCACGGTGCGCCGGGCGATCTCTTCGAAATGGCGGGCGGAGGGATCTGTCATGCGCCAGATATGGTCGTGCCGGCCGGGAATGGAAAGGCCCGCCAACCTGCGCGATTCCGGAAAGCCACAGTGTGGCCGCGCCTGCACCTTGGCACTGGACCGCTCCCCTGCCGCGTGGGTAGATGGCGCCATGCCTGGCCCAACGCTTGCCCATTTTGAATCCGATCTTCGTCTGCCCGACAGGGTGGATGTCGTGGTCATTGGCGGGGGCATCATCGGTGCCTCGACAGCGCTGGAACTGGCCGAGCGCGGCCTCTCGGTGCTGTTGTGCGAAAAGGGCCAGATCGGCGCGGAACAGTCGAGCCGGAACTGGGGCTGGGTCCGCATCTCGCGCCGCGATCCGCGCGAAGTGCCGTTGATGGTCGAATCGATGCGGATCTGGGAAGAACTCGAGGCGCGCGTCGGGCGCAAGGTCGGGTATCGCCGCACCGGAATCGCCTTTTGCGCAGGTTCGGAAAGCTATCTGGCCAAGCTTGACCGGTGGCGCCGACATCTTGCGCCGCACGGCATCGAAAGCCGGATTCTGCGTGGCCGCGAGTTTGATGCGCTGATGCCGGGCCACAAGCTGCGGCTCAAGGGGGCACTTTATACGCCGCTGGACGGCCGGGCCGAACCGCAATGGGCCGCTCCGGCCATCGCCGAAGCCGCGCAGAGGCTCGGCGCGACGGTGATGACCTCCTGCGCCGTGCGAAGCCTGGACATCGCGGCCGGTCGCGTCGCCGGTGTGATCACGGAAAAGGGCCGGGTGCATTGCAGCGCCGTGGTGCTGGCCGGCGGCGCCTGGTCGCGCCTCTTTGCCGGCAATGCCGGTCTGAACCTGCCGCAGCTCAAGGTGCTGAACACGGTGATGCGCACCACGCCGGTCGATGGTCCCGACACCGCGCTTTGGACCGATGGCTTCGCTTTTCGGAAGCGGGCCGACGGTGGCTATACCGTTGCCTCGGGGGACGAGAATGTCGTCGACCTGGTGCCCGACAGTTTTCGCCTGGGGCTGACCTTCCTGCCGGCCTATCTGGACGACTGGCGCAGCCTGCGGTTCCGTCTCTCGGGCCGATGGCGCGTCGAGGCGGCGCAGGCGCGGCGCTGGCGCCCGGACGAGATGACCGCCTTCGAGGCCTGCCGCATTCTCGATCCGGCCCCCTCGCGCCGGGCGCTGCGGGCCAGCTGGGCGGCCCTGGGCCGGGCCTTTCCCGCCTTCCAGAAGGCGGATGTGGTGCAAAGCTGGGCCGGGATGATCGATGTGACGCCCGATGCGATCCCGGTCATCTCGGGCATCGAGTCGGTTCCGGGGTTCCACATTGCAACCGGTTTCTCGGGCCACGGGTTCGGCATTGGTCCCGCCGCGGGGCGGCTGATGGCGGACCTCGTGTCCGGCACCGCGCCCCTTGTGGATCCCTCCGACTTCCGCTTTTCGCGCTTTACAGACGGCAGCAAGGTGCGCCCCGACAGCGGGTATTGACCGCGTCCGCAGGCGTCAGGCCGCCGCGCGCGCGCCTTCCAGCGTCAGGTCGAACAGCCGTCCGGCACCGGGAACCGTATCGTTCACCCCGGCCAGCCGCAAGCAATGCCAGGCCATAGCGTGGTCGCTTGAGGTGACCGGCAGACCGGCGCGGCGTTCGATCTGTTCGATGCGCTCGCTGAGGCGGATGGAGGTGCAGGAGACGAAGACTGCGTCGAGCGGCGTCGCCGCAGCCAGCCGGGCCACGCCTTCCTCGACCGAGTCGAGCGAGATGCGCGCGGCCTCGGGGTCGAGCACCTTGTTCCAGGTGCCGAAGGCTGCGACCTTGACGCCGTGACTGTCGAGGTATTGCCTCACGATGGCGTTGACCTCGGGTGCATAGGGCGTCAGCACGCCGATGCGTCGCGCGCCCATTGCCTGAAACGCGGCAAAGGCGGCGGTGATCGGCGTGGTGCAGGCGATGCCAGGGCGGACCTTGCGGATCTCGGCAAACACCGCCTCCTCGCCCAGAGTCATGGTGGCCGACGTGCAGCCGAAGGCCACCACATCCAGATGCTGGCCAGGCATGATCAGTTCGGTGCCCGGCGCGATGCGCGGGCCGATGGCGCGCAGGGTTTCGGGCGTGATCTCGTTGTCGCAGAAGACGCGCGTGGCATAGAGGCCGACACCGTCCAGAGGCATCAGCCTGCGGAACTCGAGCTCCATCGTCTGGTCGATGCCCAGGACCACCAGCCCGATGGCCGCGCGGGCGGCCACGCCCCCGTCCAGGGTGCAGGGCAGAACGCCTACATCGACGAAATCCTCGGTCATCGCGGTCTCCTAGCTGTCGTTGACGGCGGCCAGTGACAGGGCGGGCGTGCGGCCCGCCACGTCGTCGGCCAGGATGCGGGCCGATCCATGCGACATGGTCCAGCCGATGTGCCCGTGTCCGGTATCGTACCACAGGTTCGCGTGTTTGCGCCGGCCGATGACCGGCAGGTTGGTCGGTGTCATGGGCCTGAGGCCGGCCCACATCTGCGCGCGGTCGTGGTCCATCCCCTCGGGGTAGAGCTCGCGCACGACAGAGCCCATGAAGGCGAAATCCGAAGACGTGTGCGTGGTCGAATACCCGGCGATCTCGGCCGTGGCGGTAACCCGGACCATGTCGTCGAACCGGGTGATCGCGACAAGGTTCTCTTCGTCCACCGAACCGACGGTGGGCGGGGCAGGGTTGTTGCCCACCGGAATCGTCAGGGAATAGCCCTTGATCGGCCATATCGGCAGCGGCTCACCGATCGTGCGCGACAGGTTCGGGCTTTCGTTGCCGAGGGCCATCACGAAGGCGTCGGCCTGAAGCGTGCCCTTGTCGGTTGTCACCGACGTCACGCGGTCGCCGGAGGCCGTCAGAGACAGGACCTTTTCGCCCGTGCGGATCTCGGCGCCGTTGGCCACGAGGTGGGCGGCCAGCGCGGTGGTGAAGGCGTGGCAGCTGCCCGACTCGTCGGTCGGGCAGTAGATGCCGCCGGCGATGCGGTCCCCCACCGATTGCAACGCGGGTTCCAGCGCCAGCACCTGGGCGCGATCCAGCACCTCTATCGTATGGCCAAGCCGCGCCATGATCTGCATGTGCCTTGCCCCGGCATCGAAGCGTTCCTGCGTGCGGTAGAAGTAGAGGATGCCGCGGTCGACCTTGCCATAGGCCATCCCCACGTCGCGCACGGTCTCGTGCAGGATCTTCTGGGAGTAGGAGGCGATGGCATATTTCCGCGCGGTGTTCGCGGCCGAGCGCTCTGCTGTGCATTGCCCGAGAAACCTGAGGCACCAAAGCCATTGCCGCAGATCCGCCTGCGGCTTGAAGCGGATCGACTGGTCGCGCATCACCAGCGATTTCAGCATGATCATCGGCGCCTTGGGCGAGGACCAGGTGAACGAATGCCCGGGCGCGATCATCCCGGCATTGCCCCAGCTCGTTTCGGTGCCGACCGCTGCGTTCTTCTCGATCAGGGTGATCTGGTGGCCGTCCTTCTGCAACTCGTAGGCCGCCGTCACCCCGACCACGCCGCCGCCCAACACCGCTATGTGCATTCGACTTCCCCGTCCCGCATTTGCAGGCACGATGGCACAGATTTGGGCGCTGTCAAAATGAGTTGTGGGATGCTCCGGGCCGCCGCATTGACTTGCCCCATGCACCACGTCATCACTCGGAGGGTCGCTTAAAATGCAGGCACGTCAGGAGGCATCATGAAAGACGACATCCCCAACTCCCCGGAAGCGCGCGATGCGCACAATCTGATGCACCCCTATACGAACGCCCGCAAGCTTCAGTCGGACGGCCCGCTGGTGATCGAAAGCGGCGAGGGCATCTACGTCACCGATATCCACGGCAACCGCTACATCGAGGCCATGTCCGGCCTGTGGAGCGCCGGCCTCGGGTTTTCGGAAAAGCGGCTGGTGGCCGCGGCGACGAAACAGCTCGAGGTTCTGCCCTTCTATCACGTCTTCTCGCAGCGCTCGCACGGTCCGGCCATCGATCTGGCCGAAAAGCTGGTGAACCTCGCGCCGGTGCCGATGAGCAAGGCGTTCTTCACCAACTCGGGATCCGAGGCGAATGATACCGCGGTCAAGATGCTGTGGTATCGCGCCCATGCGATGGGCACGCCCGAGAAGAAGAAGATCATCAGCCGCCTGCGCGGCTACCACGGCGTTACCGTCGCGGCGGCCAGCATGACCGGTCTGCCCTACAACCACATGTCCTTCGGGCTCCCGTTGCCGGGCTTCCTCCATACCGGAAGCCCGCATTACTGGCGCGACGCCGAGCCGGACGAGAGCGAGGCCGATTTCGTCGCCCGCCGTGCGCGCGAATTGGAAGAGCTGATCCTCGCCGAAGGCCCCGAGACCATTGCCGCCTTCATCGGCGAGCCGGTGCTGGGCGGCGGTGGCGTTGTCGTGCCGCCTAAAGGATATTGGCAGGCGATCCAGGCGGTGCTCGACAAATACGACATCCTGTTGATCGCCGACGAGGTGATCTGTGGGTTCGGCCGCACCGGCAATATGTTCGGAACCGAGACCTTTGGCATGAAGCCCGACATGATGACGCTGTCAAAGCAGATCACGTCGAGCTATCAGCCGTTTTCGGCCCTTCTGGTGAACGACCGGGTGTTCGAACCCATCGCGGACGAATCCAATCGCATCGGCACCTTCGGCCACGGCTATACCGGCGGCGGCCATCCGGTGGGCGCGGCGGTGGCGCTGGAAACCCTGCGCATCATCGAAGAGGACAACCTGCTCGATCACGTGCGCCGCGTCGGTGCGCATATGCAGGCCGGCCTGGCGGAGCTGGCCGACCACCCGCTGGTGGGCGAACATCGCGGTGTCGGGCTGATCGCGGCGCTGGAGCTTGTCACCGACAAGGCAACCAAGGCGCCCCACGGCAAGCCCGGCGCGCTGGGCGGGATCGCCTCGGCGCGGATGCAGGCGCATGGTGTCATCTCGCGCAACATGACCGACGCACTGGCTTTCTGCCCGCCGATGATTGTCACCGAGGCCGAGGTGGACGAGATCCTGGCCCGTACGAAGCTGGCCTTGGACGAGACGGCGGAAGAAATCGGCGCCTGAACGCCGTATTTGCGCGTGACGGCCTCAGACGGCCCGTGCCCACCGACGCGGGCCGATCTCGTGAATCGAATTCCCTGCCGTATCGACCGCGACGGTAACGGGCATGTCCTCGACCGTGATCTCGTAGATCGCTTCCATCCCGAGATCCTGATAGGCCACCGGTGCTGCCTTGCGGATTGCCTTCGATACCAGATAGGCCGCGCCGCCCACCGCGATCAGATAGACCGCGCCGTGTAAGCGGATCGCGGCTATCGCCTCGGGCCCGCGTTCTGCCTTGCCGATCATCACCTTAAGGCCTGTGGCCGCAAGCAAGGGCGCGGTGAACTTGTCCATCCGCGTTGCGGTGGTCGGCCCGGCCGGGCCGATCACCTCGTCGCCAACCGCATCGACAGGGCCGACATAGTAGATCGCCTTGCCGGCCAGATCGACAGGCAGGGCCTCGCCTGCGTCTATGGCCTGCACCATCCGCCGGTGCGCCGCGTCGCGCCCGGTGTAAAGCGTGCCGGACAACAGCAGTGTCTCGCCCGGGGTCAGCGAGGCGAGCAGCGCATCGTCCAGCGAATCCAGATCGATGCGTCGCCCCGTCGGCAGGCCCTCCGCGCCAAGATCGGGCCAGAGCGCGAGGTCAGGCACCGGCAGGTCCGCGGGCCCGGACCCGTCAAGCGTGAAATGCACATGCCGCGTGGCGGCGCAGTTCGGGATCAGCGCCACCGGCAGAGAGGCCGCATGGGTTGGGAAGGAGGCCACCTTGACATCCAGCACAGAGACCAGACCGCCCAGCCCCTGCGCGCCGATCCCAAGCGCGTTCAGACGGTCGAAAAGCTCCAGCCGCAGCTTCTCTTCGCTGGTCACGGCTCCCCGAGCCTGCAGGTCGAAAATGTCGACCGGCTCGTTCAGCACCTTCTTGGCCATCGCCATCGCCTTGTCGACGCTGCCGCCGACGCCGATGCCGATCATTCCCGGCGGGCACCAGCCGGCGCCCAGCTTGCGCACCGTCTCCACCACCCAGTCGGCCACAGAATCCGACGGGTTCAGCACCGCGAACTTGGTCTTGTTTTCGGACCCGCCGCCCTTGGCAGAGACCGTCACCGAGATCCGGTTGCCAGCCACCAGCTCGGTCTGCAACATGCAGGGCGTGTTGTCCCCGGTGTTCTTCCGCGCCCCCAGCGGATCGGCCACGACCGAGGCGCGCAGCGGATTCCGCTCGAAGGCATAGGCGCGCCGCGTCGCCTCGTCGGCCATGTCCTGCAGGGACCGGGTCCAGTCGGTGCGGGCCTGCACGCCGACCTCTACGAAGACATTGGCGCTTCCGGTGTCCTGACAGATCGGCCGGTGATGGGTCGCCGCCATGCGCGAGTTGACCAGGATCTGGCGGATCGCGTTCCGCGCAGCTTCGTTCTGCTCGGTATCCAGCGCGCGGGCCATCGCCGAGATGAAGTCGGGGCTGTGGTAATACGAGACGTATTGCAGCGCGTCCGCCACGCTGTCGATGAACTCCGCCTCGGTGATGATGCCGCCAGCCATGCGCCTCTCCCTAGTATGTCGCCGCCATCCTGCCCGCAATCCTGGCGGGTCTCAACGCCTCAGGCGGGGGGGCGCGGCCCCGTTCCCCTGCGCTTGGCGGAGGCCAGCGCCGCTGGGCGCGGACTCTGCCGCCGCCGGGATCAGGCTCAGGGCTGCAGAAGGAAAAGAACGGACCTGCAGCTTCCTCTTGCCGCAAATATCCCCGCCGGAGGCATCGCGCGGAACGCGCGATCTTAGCCGAGCAGCCGGCGCGCTATCACCTGGGCCTGTATCTCGGCGGCGCCTTCGAAGATGTTCAGGATGCGGGCATCGCAAAGCACGCGGGAAATCTTGTATTCGAGCGCAAAGCCGTTGCCGCCGTGGATCTGCAACCCATTGTCCGCAGCCGCCCAGGCGACCCGGGCTCCCAGCAGCTTGGCCATGCCGGCTTCAAGATCGCAGCGCCGTCCGTGGTCCTTTTCCCAGGCCGAGAAATAGGTCAACTGGCGGGCGATCATGATCTCGACCGCCATCATGGCAAGCTTGCCCGCCACGCGCGGGAAGGCAATCAGCGGCTTGCCGAACTGCTTGCGGTCCTGGGCATATTGCAGCGCGATGTCGAGCGCCGACTGCGTCACGCCGATGGCACGTGCGGCGGTCTGGATGCGCGCGCTTTCAAAGGTTTTCATCAGCTGCTTGAAGCCGCGTCCCTCGACGCCTCCCAGCAGGTTCTCGCCCTTGACCTTGAAGTTGTCGAAGCCAAGCTCGTATTCCTTCATGCCGCGATAGCCCAGCACCTCGATCTCACCGCCCGTCATGCCCTCGGTCGGGAAGGGAGCGGCATCTGTGCCAGGCGTCTTTTCGGCCAGGAACATCGACAGGCCGCGGTGGTCGGTCGTCTCCGGATCTGTACGCGCCAGCAGCGTCATCACATGGGTACGCGCGGCATGGGTGATCCAGGTCTTGTTGCCGGTGACGCGATAGTCGTCGCCGTCCTTGATCGCGCGCGTGCGCAGGCTTCCGAGATCCGAACCGGTGTTGGGCTCGGTAAAGACCGCCGTGGGCAGGATTTCACCGCTCGCGATCTTCGGCAGCCACTGTTCCTTCTGTTCGTCCGTGCCGCCGCAGAGGATCAGCTCGGCCGCGATTTCCGACCGGGTCCCCAGCGAGCCGACGCCGATATAGCCGCGCGACAGCTCTTCCGAGACCACCACCATCGAGGCTTTGGACAGGCCCAGACCGCCCAGGTTCTCGGGAATGGTCAGCCCGAAGACACCCATTTCGGCCAGCTCCTCGATCACCGCCATGGGGATCAACTCGTCCTTGAGGTGCCAGTCGTGGGCGAAGGGTTCGACCTTGTCGACGACATAGCGGCGGAACTGCTCGCGGATCATCTCGAGTTCTTCGTCAAGGCCCGTCGCGCCGAAGGTGATGCCGCCGGCCTGTTGCTGCAGCAGCGCGGCCAGCCGCATCCGCGCGGCCTGGCTGTTGCCTTGGGTCATCAGCTGCTGCACCTCGGGCGCTGCCATGCCGGCGAGATCGGCCGGGCCGAGGCCCAGATCCTGCGGGCGCACGATTTCGCCCTGGCTCATCGGGATGCCGCCGACCATCTGGGACAGGTACTCGCCGAACGCGATCTGGAGGATCAGCTGTTCGGTTTCGCCGAACTTGCCTTCGGAGTCGAGCTGCCCGGCCCAGCGCTGCATCTGCCGCAGGCTCTCAACATAGGTGGCCAGCCACGACAGGCCGTGAGCGGCGCCCTGATTGGTTTCGATCAGCGCGGCCGAGACCTTGCCATCGGCGCTTACCATGGCGCGCACACGGTTCAGCGCGCTCTCGAGCAGCTGTCCCGCCGGATCCAGCGCGGCAGCGGTCAGCGTCAGCAGTCCGGGCAGGGGGAGAGTCTGTTGCATCGTGCTGTCCTGGCCATCATGGGGCATGAATCGGCTCCTGTTCGGGTGTCGCCCGGTCCTATTCACTTTGCAGGTGCAGCGCAACAAAAATACGTAGTCTGCCCGACAGGGGATTTAATGTTGCGCACTTTGTGTGTGCGACTGGGCTGCATACCCGTTTTTCCAGCGCTGCAAACGCAAAGCCGAGCGTCGGGGGATTGCCATTCCGGTCGCCCGAGAAAGCCGATAAGAGGGCCGCATGACCAGCCTCGTCCCCTTTCTCGATCCGTTTCATCTGGTGCTTGCACTGGCGATCGCCTTGCTCTCGGGACTGGTGAAAGGGATGGTCGGATTTGCCATGCCGATGATCCTTGTGTCGGGGCTGGGAACCTTTCTGCCGCCCGAAATTGCGCTGGCCGGACTTATCCTGCCGACAGTGGTGACAAATGGCATGCAGGCGCTGGGGCAGGGATTGCGGGCGGCGCTCGGCTCTGTCCGCCAGTTCCGGGTGTTCCTGATCGCGGGCCTGGTCTGTCTGCTGATCAGCGCGCAGCTGGTCCGGCTCATCGCCCCATCGACCTTTTTGCTGGCGCTGGGCGTGCCAGTCACGTTTTTTGCGCTGATCCAGCTGTTCGGGCTGCGCCTCAGGTTCGATGCGTCCCATAGGCGCATCGAGGCGCTGTTCGGCGCCATCGCCGGATTCATCGGCGGTCTTTCGGGCGTCTGGGGGCCGCCGACGGTGATGTATCTGACCGCGCTCGACACGCCCAAACAGGAGCAGCTCCGCATTCAGGGCGTCATCTACGGACTTGGGGCGGTGGCCTTGCTGGGCGCGCATTTCACCTCCGGCGTGATGCGGGCCGAGACCTTGCCGTTCTCACTGATCCTCGTGCTGCCGGCGATGCTCGGCATGTGGATCGGCGGGCTGTTCGTTCACCAGATCGACCAGGCCACCTTTCGCAAGGCGACGCTGGCCGTGCTTCTGATCGCCGGTCTGAATCTGATCCGGCGCGGATTGCTCTAGAACGGGTTGCGCGGCGTGCGGTCGTCCGAAAGCGACGACTGGCGGTCGCGCACAAGCTCCTCGATGGCGTCGGCCAGGTGTTCGGTCTCGATATTCCTGTCGCCGCGCGACACGCGGATTCGATGGGCACGGATCATCACATCGGCATGGGTGCAGCCCACCGGCGGTTCGAACCGATAGCAGGCCAGTTCGATCAGCAGGCCCAGAGGATCCTTGAAATAGATCGAATCCATAAAGCCGCGGTCCTTGGGGCCTGAATGCCCGATTCCGCGCTCGTTCAGACGAGTGACAGCCTGATCGAAGGTCGCCTTGCTGACCATGAAGGCCAGGTGGTGGACGCATCCCGGTTCGGTGGGAGTGCGGCGGCGGTCGGGCTTGCGGTCCTCGTTTGTAAAGATCGTGATCAGCCGACCGTCGCCGGGATCGAAATAGAGATGGCCCTCGGCTTGGTTGTCGAGGTTGGGCTGTTCGAAGACGAAGGGCATCCCCAGCACGCCTTCCCAGAAATCGATCGAGGTCTGCCGGTCGGCACCGGTAAGCGTGATGTGATGCACCCCCTGGGTCTGAAGTTTGCGCATGTCGTTCTCCGCGTGTCTGATGACGGCATCCTGCCCCAGACCTGGCCGTCGCGAAACCAGCATCGTCGCACAGGCAGTGCGCGGCACGAAAAAGGGCCGCCCGGCGGGGCGGCCCTTCCCTTGGATCAGGCGTGGTTCACTCGGTCCAGGCGATCTTGGCCGGGGTGACCACAAAACCAATGTGGTGGTTGGCGCCCACGATGTTGGACTTGGTGTGGTTGTAGAGCGCGCGCCAGTAGGGCTGGATCGTCACCGCATCGTCCTGCAGCATCTTTTCGCCCTGGGCCATCAGTTCGCGCCGCTTTTCGACGTCGGCAACGGCCAGAGCCTTTTCCAGCAGCGCGTCGAATTCGGGGTTGGAATAGCCGAATTCGTTCCAGGCCTCGCCGGTCTTGTAGGCGAGCGCCCAGATCTGCACACCCAGCGGGCGAGCGTTCCAGTTTGTCGAGCTGAAGGGATACTTTGTCCAGTCGTTCCAGAATGTCGATCCCGGCAACACCGTCCGCTTCACCTTGAAGCCGGCGTCGCGCAGCTGCGCGGCCACGGCATCGGTGGTGTCCTTGCGGTAGGCATCGTCGATCGAGACGATGTCCATCTCGAAATCGGCCATTCCTGCTTCTTCCAGCAGCGCCTTGGCCTTGGCCGGATCGTATTCCGGCGGCGGCACTTCGGCATATTCGGGGTGCATCGGGCCGACGTGGTGGTTTTCGGCCACCAGCCCGCGCCCGCCGTAGCCGAGCTCGAGCAGCACGTTGTTGTCGACGGCCAGCATGATCGCCTTGCGCACCTTGGGGTCAGCGTAGGGCTTCTTGCCATCCACCTCGGCCAGCTGGTTCGGGCGGATCACGACGGTTGCCGCTGTGACGATCTCGTGCTGGGTCCAGCCGTCGAGCGAGGCCATGATGTCGATATAGTCGCCATCGACCGAATAGGTCACGTCGATCTCGTCAGCCTCGGCCGCGGCCACCCAGGCCGAAGGATCGGTGCCGTAGTCGATGAATTCCAGCCGGTCGAGCCAGGCGCCGTTGCCCTCGTTCCACCAGGTGTGGTTGGTATTCTTGACCAGCACGCCCTTGACGCCCACTTCCAGGCTCTCGGGCAGGTAGGGGCCGGTGCCGACCGGCTTTTCTAGCATCGTGGCCGCGTCAAATCCCTGCGGCACGATCGAGGCTGGATAGTCGGCCATCCCGGCAATCAGGGTGATATCGGGGCGCGGCAGGTGGAGCTTGACGGTGTGGCTGTCGACCACCTCGATGGCGCCGTCGATGGCCTTGCCGCTGGCTTCGTCGATCAGCACGGCAAAGCGGCCGGCCATCGAGTTGCCTTCCAGGCCCTTCTCGCACCAGCCGTTGATGTTATAGGCGACATCCTCAGCGGTGAAATCGGTGCCGTCGTTCCACTTCACGCCCTTGCGGACGTTCAGGGTGTATTCGGTGGCGTCGTCATTGATCTCCCAGCTTTCCAGCAGGAAGGGCGAGAAGGTGCCATCATTCTCCCAGTAGACCAGGTATTCCAGCCAGCCATTCGAGAAGTTGGCGATCTGGCTCCAGTCGTAGGTGCGCGGGTCCTTCAGACCGCGGACTTCCATCTGATAGCGCACGGTGCCGCCCATCTTGGGCGCGCCGGCGGCCTTGGCCGGGGCGGCGAGGCCGAGCATGGAGTAAGCGGTGGCTGCTGTGGCGCCGAAGGCGCTGGCGATTGCCAGGAACTCGCGGCGGTTGACCGGGTCGTCTCCAACCTTCTTGGCCGAGTCGACAATCGACTGCGGCAGGGGTTTTCCGGTACGGGTGGTGTAGGTCATCGTCTTCCTCTCTGTTGAGTCGTGAGTGTCGAGGATTTGGCCCCGGTCCGGTGATGCGGGTTGCGTCTGCGATGCGCCCCGACTTTGGTGGCCGATCCTGTCGCCGTCTCCCTTCCGACCTTGTCATGCGGGTTCGACTGTTCCCGCCGCGGTCGGTCTACCGGGCTATGGTAAAACCCGTGTGTCCCAGGATGCAATACGCCGCGGGCCGTTGAGACTATGACATCTCCGACATTTCATGGATTATTCGAGACATCTTCTGCGTCGCTGGGAAACAGACGGGCCAGAAACCCCATGAACCACGCCTCCTGCGCGGCATCGTGCAGGTGCATCAGGCGGGTCTGCTCTTCCCGGCTTTGCACGCCGCGGCCCTCTTCCGGACCGAAGTCGTTCTGCCAGCGGGTGAATCCCGCCTTGGTCTGCTCTGCGTGGAATTGAAACCCGTAAACCTTCGGCCCCATTCGGAAGGCCTGATTGGGAAACAGCACGCTCGACGCCAGCGATTCGGCGCCCGAGGGAATGTCGAATGTGTGGTAGTGCGCCTGCGCGAGATGCAGGGGGCGGGGCAGGATATCTTTCCCGGCGGCGGTAGGCGTCACCTTGTAATAGCCGAATTCGTGCCAGCCTTCGGGCAGGGGGCCCACCCAGGCGCCCGCATGATGCGCGATCATCTGGGCGCCCTGACAGATGCCGAGCATCGGGATATCGGCATCGAGCGCCGCGGCGATCACCCGATATTCGTCGTTCAGGAACGGATGGGATTTCGTTTCATAGGCCGAATACGGGCCGCCATAGATGACCACGCCGGCCAGATCCTCTACTTTCCCGTCGAGCGTATCGCCGGCAAAGGGGCGGCGCGTGTCGGCGGTGATACCTTCCCGCGCAAGACAGGTCGCAATGCGGTCGTCATCGGGCCCGTGATTGTGCCGGATCAGCAGAACACGCTTGTTCATCCTCGCTCCTCTCGGTTTGCAAGCTGCGGCCCTTGGGATGATCCGTGCCAGAGATGACAACACCCTCGCAAACCTGGCGCGGACGGGCAAGACGGAACCGCCCGCCGCCCGCGAGGGCGACGGCGCGCTTGGCCCGTTCTGCAGGGTTTAGCGGCTCAGCCCGCCATGCAGCGTCGGGACGTCGAGCGAGGCGAACCCATAATGGCGCAGCCAGCGCAGGTCGCTGTCGAAGAAGGCACGCAGGTCGGGGATGCCGTATTTCAGCATCGCGATCCGATCGATCCCCATACCGAAGGCAAAGCCCTGCCATTGCTCTGGATCGACGCCGCTGGCCTGCAGCACCTTGGGATGAACCATGCCCGACCCCAGAACCTCAAGCCAGCCATCGCCTTCGCCGACCTTGAGCTGGCCGTCGATCCAGCTGCACTGGATATCCACCTCGGCCGAAGGTTCGGTGAAGGGGAAATGCGACGCACGGAAGCGGGTCTTGATGCCGTCGATCTCGAAGAAGGCCGAAAAGAACTCTTCCAGAGTCCATTTCAGATTGGCCATCGAGATGTCCTTGTCGATGGCAAGGCCTTCGACCTGGTGGAACATCGGCGTGTGCGTCTGGTCGTAGTCGGCGCGATAGACGCCGCCCGGGCAGATGATGCGCAGTGGCGCGCCCTGAGCCTCCATCGTGCGGATCTGGACCGGCGAAGTGTGGGTGCGCAGCACATGCGGCGGGCGATTGTCGCCTTCGGCCCGGTGCATGTAGAAGGTGTCCATCTCGGCGCGCGCCGGATGGTGGCTGGGGATGTTCAGCGCGTCGAAATTGTACCAGTCGGTGTCGATGCGCGGCCCTTGCGCGACGGAAAAGCCCATCTCGGCAAAGATCGCGGTCAGCTCTTCCGTCACCTGGCTGACGGGGTGGATCGTCCCGGCCCGGCGGTGGCGCGCGGGCAATGTCACATCCAGCCATTCGGCGCGCAGCCGTTCATCCAGAGCGGCATCCCCCAACGCCGCCTTCTTGGCCGCAAGCGCCGCGTTGATCTCGTCCTTCAACGCATTCAGCGCAGGGCCGGCTGTCTGGCGCTGTTCGGGACTCATGCCGCCCAGTTCGCGCATCTTCAGCGCGATCTCGCCCTTCTTGCCCAGCGCCGCGACACGCACGGCCTCCAGCGCATCCTCGTCGGTCGCGCCGGCGATTGCGTCGAGATATCTGGTTCTCAGATCGTCCATGACGGTCTCCGGTTCAAAGTCACGCTCTGCTAGCCGCCACGATGGCCAAATGCAATGCGCGATTGGCGGGCCGTTGGGCAATGGACCTTGCCCGATACCGCCGATAGCGTGGCGCCTGAGTCGGGGAGGGCCACAATGAACGATCTGCAGAGGGTGCTGGACGAGGGCGTGGCCAAGCGGCAGGTGCCCTTTGTGGTCGCGATGACGGGCACCGCCGCCGGCGTGACCTTCAGCGGCGCGGCGGGCGAGGCGGCGCCCGGAATGGCGGCTGCGGAGACCACGGTCTTCCGGATCTATTCGATGTCGAAGGCGATCGGTGCACTTGCGGCACTGATGCTGATCGACCGGGGGCGGCTGACGCCTGACACGCCGGTGGCGGACGTCTTGCCGGCTTGGAACGATCTCGACGTTATCGACGGCTGGGACGGCGACGAACCCCGCATGCGCAAACCGCGCACGGTCGCGACGGTGCACCACCTCGCAACCCACACCAGCGGGATCGAATACGACAGCTGGAGCGCGGATACCTTGCGCTGGCTGAAAGTGACCGGCAACCCTTCGGTCGTCACCGGCCGCAAGGCCGGGCTGATGGGCGTCCTCACCTCGGATCCGGGCACGCGCTGGGGCTATGGCCCGTCGACCGACTGGCTGGGACAGGTGGTCGAGGCCGTGGACGGGCGGCGCATCGACGCCTTCTGCCGCGAAGAGATCTTCGACCCGCTCGGCATGCCCGACACAGTGTTCGAAGCCGATGCCGTGGCCGACCGCCTGGCGCAGGTCTCGCGGCGCACTTCCGAAGGCGGCTTTGCCCCGATGCGCATGGGCCCGCCGGCGCAGCCGGAATTCTACGGAATGGGCCACGCTCTTTTTTCCACCGCGCCCGACTACATGCGGTTTCTGCGCATGGTGCTGAACGGAGGCGCGCTGGACGACGTGCGCCTGCTGTCGCCCGAGACTGCGGAGCTGATGTTTGCAGACCAGATGCGCGGCCTGACGCTGCGCCCGATGGTGTCGGTCGATCCACGCGTCACTGCCGACCTGCCGCTCGCGCCAGGGCCTGCGCCGACCCATAGCTTCGCCTTCGTCCGCAATGAAGCCGACGTGGCCGGCAAGCGCCGCGCCGGATCGCTCGGCTGGGCGGGCATCTGCAACACGCACTACTGGATCGACCCGACAACAGGCATTGCAGCGATCTTGATGACGCAATCCCTGCCGTTCCTCGAACCGGGGATGGTCCGGCTCTACGGAGCCTTCGAGCGGGCCGTCTATGACGGTCTCTGATACCGGCCCCGACCGCCCTTGGCTGGTGTTGTTCGGCCTGGCGCTGGGCGTCACGGTAACAAACGGCTTTGCCCGCTTCGCCTATGGGTTGATCCTGCCGGCGATGAAGGCCGAACTCGGCTGGACCTATGCGCAGGCCGGCTGGCTCAACACGGCCAATGCGTTGGGTTACATGGCGGGCGCGGTGCTGACCATGATCCTGATTGGCCGGATCAATCCATCGCATCTGTTCAACTTCGGACTGGTGACCACGGCAGTTGCGCTTTTCGCCACGGGACAGGACGAGGCGCTCTGGTGGCAGACGCTCTGGCGCGTTCTTGCTGGGCTGTTTGGAGCCATGTCGTTTTCGACGGCCGGTGTTCTGACGGCGCAGCTGTTCCGGGACGAGCCGCGCAAGAACGCGCTGGCCATCGCCCTGCTGTTCGGATTTGGCGGGGGTCTCGGGATCGTGCTGGCGGGGGCGGTTCTGCCGCTGATGATCGATGCCTGGGGCAACGGATCCTGGCCCTGGGCCTGGACCCTGATCGGGCTGGCCTGCTTTGCCATACTCCCCCTCAGTTTCTGGGCCGCCCATTCGGTGCGTCCGCCAAGGCAGACCGAACGGCACGCCGCGCCGCTGCCCCTGCGGTCGATCCTCGGGGAAATGGCAGGCTATGCGGGCTTTGGTCTCGGCTATATCGTCTATTTCACCTTCCTGTCCGCCTGGATGACCGAACAGGGCGCCTCCGCCCGACTTATCGCCGCTGTCTGGGTGATGCTCGGCTTCTGCCTGTGCCTGTCACCCTTCCTTTGGCGGCCCGTCTTCGCCCGCTTCGACAACGGCTTGCCGCTGGCGATGGTGCTTGGCGGAATCGCTACCGGATCGGTCCTGCCCGTGCTGGTCCCGACGGGCGCCGGCCTGGTCGTCTCGGCCGCAATCTTCGGGCTGTGCGTGTTCATGTCGCCCGGTGCCGTTACGAATTTCGTGCGGCGCAACCTGGAACCCGCCGCCTGGGGCCGCGCTATCAGCCTGTTCACCGTGATCTTCGCCGTGGCCCAGACGGTCGGTCCTTATGGAGCCGGGCTGCTGGGCGATCTGATGGGGGGCATCGGCGTCAGCCTTGCGGTGGCGGCCGGTATCCTGCTGGTGGGCGCAATCTGCGCGCTGATGCAAAGGCCGCTCAGGCCAGCAGCTTGATGATCGTCCAGACACCCATTGCCATCATTGCAAGATTCTCGGACAGCGACACGAACCCCAGCGGCACGTTGCTGTCCCCGCCGACGCAGGCGCACTTGAGCTCGCGCTTGTCGATATAAACCGCCTTGAACACAGAAACCGCGCCAACCGTCCCGATGAACAGCGACAGGGGGCCAGAGAGCCACGGCAGCAGCCCGCCCACCATCAGAAGCCCGGCAAGCGCCTCGGCATAGGGGTAGGCATAACCGTAGGGTACCCACGCCCGGGCGAGCAGATCGTAGTTCAGCACCATCGTCGAGAACTTCTCGACGTCCTGCAGCTTTTGCAGCGCCAGCAACACCATCGCCAGCGCGACAAACCATTCGACCCCGCGCATCGCGGTGGCATCGGTCAGCCAGACCAGAATCCCCGCCAGCAGCGCTGCGATGGCGAATATCGCGATCACCGGGCGGTAGGTTGTGTCGCTGTCGTCCTTCAGGCCAAAACGTTCGCGCAGCGCATCATAGCCGCCGACCCTTTCGCCATCGATCCATGTCTGCGGCGTGGTCTCCACGCCATGCTTCTGCTTGAAGGCATCGGTTTCTTCGCGGCTGGTGAGCAGATGATCCTCGACCTCGAAACCTTCCTTTTGCAGAAGATAACGGCTTTTCTGTCCATAGGGGCAGAGATGATCGGGTGTCGCCATGCGGTAGAGCACGGCGCGCGGGCGGTCGACAGCGGAGTCCGATGTCGCGGCGGTCATTGGCTCACCTGCGCGGTTGTGCCGGCGTGCCCGTCAAGATCGGCGATCAGTGCCTCCATTTCGGCAATCTCACGCTTTTGGGCCTCGATGATCCCGTTGGCGAGCTCGCGCACCCGCGGGTCCGACAAATGCGCCCTTTCCGAGGTGAGAATCGCAATCGAATGGTGCGGGATCATCGCGCGCATCCAGGACAGGTCTTCTACGGTCTCCTGCGATCGCACCAGGAACAACGAGACAGAGAATACAACGACTGCACCGGCGAATATGGCAAAATTGGCCATCCGGTTGCGATACATCCCAAGCATGAAGGTCAGCATCACCACCGCCATTACCGCACCCATCAGCAGCGCCATGTAAAGCCGCGTCTCGCTGAAGTAGACATGCCCGAGTGCATAGGAATTGAGATAGGTCAGGCAGAACATCACAACGGTTGACGTGGCGATCATCAGCAGGAAGCGCGGATAACTGGACATAGAGTTCCCTCTCTGTTCGATACAACGGGAACGCGACGGGGCGGGCGGCAGTTCCGATCAAACTGGAACAGGCCACCCCGGCGGGGCCATCCGGTGGCGCTTGCCGGGCTTGGCAGTGAACACTGGCCAAGGCGGGCGTCCTGCAACATTTGTTGGCGCTCGCCTTCGAGGGACGCGACATTTTCGGCCTGGTCCCCTCACAGGTCCGGCCCCCCTGCCGAACCCCCAAGGAATGAAAAAAGGCGCCCCGGAAGGCGCCTTTCTAACCGGCTTGGAATAAGCCTCAGCCGTTCAGAGCGGCCTGGGCCTTTTCGACAATCGCGCCGAAGGCTTCGGGCTCGTGCACGGCCAGGTCGGCCAGCACCTTGCGGTCGACTTCAATACCGGCCAGCGAAAGGCCGTTGATGAAACGCGAATAGGTCAGCGCTTCGTCATGGGCGCGGACGGCGGCGTTGATCCGCTGAATCCACAGCGCGCGGAAGTTCCGCTTGCGCACCTTGCGGTCGCGCGTTGCATACTGGTTCGCCTTGTCTACAGCTTGCGTCGCGGTGCGGAAGTTGCTGCGGCGGGCACCGAAATAGCCTTTGGCGGCCTTCAGAACCTTCTTGTGACGGGCGTGAGTGGTCGTTCCACCTTTGACTCGGGACATCTCTCAGGCCTCCTATCAGCGGTCGTAGGGCATGTAGCCCTTGACGATCTTGGCGTCGGGGGCGGAAAGGGTGGTGGTTCCACGGGCGTCGCGGATGAATTTCTTGCTCCGCTTGATCATGCCGTGGCGCTTGCCGGCCTGGGCGGTGATCACCTTGCCCGTGGCGGACATCTTGAAGCGCTTTTTGGCGCTCGACTTGGTCTTCATCTTGGGCATTTCGCTCTCCTGTTCTTCCGGTGCGGTATAGGCGCGACTCGGCATGCCACATTGGCCGGCCGCGCGGATCAGAGGCGCCGTATAGGCAGGGTCTTGCGGGGTTGCAAGCGGAATGTGGCTTTGCACACCCGCACGGCTGTGCAGAACCGTATGCAAAGCCGAGGCCCGTCAGCGCAGGATCGAGCCGATCACCGAATAGAAGGCCGTCGGCACGTCGGCCAGGCGATAGCCGCCGGGATTGACCCGTTCGGCCCAGATGATCAGGCCGAAGGCGATCAGAAGGGTCAGCATGGCCGACCGCGGCGGACGGCCGTCAACCAGGGCCGAAGCCATCGCCGGAATCGCCAGCGCGCAGAGAACCAGTCCGGTTGTCAGCAACTCGTCAGGCGTCATGAAGGCAACGCTCCGGATGCGCGGATCAGCCGGGATCCGTGTTGAAGATCAGCCGCTCGTCACAGGGGGCGACGCGCAGGATGTTGGTGGTGCCGGGCACGTTGAAGGGCACGCCGGCTGTCACCACGATCTGGTCCTTCTCGGTCGCAAAGCCGCCCCTGCGTGCGGCACGCGCCGCGTTCACCACGGCCATCTTGAACCGGTGCAGTTCCTCGGTCATCACGCAGTTGCAGCCCCAGCTCAGCGCCAGCCGCCGCGCCGTGCGGCGTTGCGACGTCATGGCGATGATCGGCAGGCCGGGCCGTTCGCGCGCGGTCAGCAGAGCGGTCGTCCCCGACTGTGTAAAGCAGCAGATCGCCTTGATGTCGGTGGTTTCGGCGATCTCGCGCGCGGCCGCGACGATCCCGTCGGCGACGGTCGAGGCGCGGCCGGTGCGCGAGGCGGCGATGATCTGCTTGTAGTTCGGGTCGGTCTCGACCTCGGCAGCCACCCGGTCCATCGTGCCGACCGCCTCGATCGGATATTTGCCCGCGGCGCTTTCGGCGGAAAGCATGATCGCGTCGGTGCCCTCATAGATTGCGGTTGCCACGTCCGAGACCTCGGCGCGTGTCGGCATCGGGCTTTCGATCATGCTTTCCAGCATCTGGGTGGCGACGATCACTGGCTTGGCCGCGGCGCGGCATTCGCGGACCAGGCGCTTCTGGATCGGCGGCACCGCTTGCACCGGCAATTCGACGCCCAGGTCGCCGCGGGCCACCATGATTCCGTCCGACGCGGCGAGGATCGCGCCGAAGTTCTCAACGGCAGAGGGCTTCTCGATCTTCGAGAGGATTGCGGCGCGCCCCTTGGCCAGCGCGCGCGCCTCGTCCACATCGGCCGGGCGCTGCACGAACGACAGGGCCAGCCAGTCGATCCCCAGTTCGCAGGCGAATTCGAGGTCTTCGCGGTCCTTCTCGGACAGGGCGGCGAGCGGCAGGACCACGTCGGGCACGTTCACGCCCTTGCGGTTCGAGATGGTGCCCCCCGTCGTCACCGAGCATTCGGCGAAATCCGGGCCGCAGCGTTCCACCTTGAGGCGGATCTTGCCGTCGTTAACGAACAGCCGCTTGCCCGGTTCCAGCGCTGCAAAGATCTCGGGGTGGGGCAGGCACACGCGCGTGGCGTCGCCCGGTGTATCATCCAGATCGAGACGGAAGGCCGCGCCGGCCTCCAGCTCTTCGCTGCCGGTCGCGAACTCGCCCACGCGCAGCTTCGGGCCCTGAAGGTCGGCCAGAATGGCGATCGGGCTGTCGAGGTCTGCCTCTACCTTGCGGATATGGGCATGTTTGGCGCGAATCTCGTCATGGGTGCCGTGGCTCATGTTCAGCCGGAACACGTCGGCGCCGGCCTCATGCAGCTTGCGGATCATCTCGTAGGACGATGACGCCGGCCCGAGGGTGGCGACGATCTTGACGTTTCTACCGCGTCTCATGCCGCATCTCCTTCGAGCGTTACCGCAAACATCTTGCTGCCGGTTATGACCCGATTCCCATTTACGGGCAACTGGCCTAAAGAGAAGTGAAGTCGAGGCAGGCACATGACATATACACCCGTTTTCACCTTTGGCGAGGACCGCCCGGGACGCTGGCTGATCACCTGCGATCACGCCACCAACGTGGTTCCGCCGGATGTGAACGGCGGCGACCTGGGCCTGCCGCGCGAGGATATGGAGCGCCATATCGCCTATGACGTCGGCGCGCTTGGCGTGTCGCGGCACCTGGGCGAACTGCTTGACGCGCCGGTGATCGCCTCAAACTTCTCGCGACTGGTCATCGACCCGAACCGGGGCGAGGATGACCCGACGCTGCTGATGAAGCTTTACGACGGCTCCGTGATCCCGGCCAATCGCCATGCCGACGCGGCCGAGCGGGAGCGGCGCATGGAGATGTGCCATCGCCCCTATCACCGCGAACTCGCGCGGCTGATGGCCCGCCCCGGCTCGATTCTGCTTTCGATGCACAGCTTCACGCGTCAGCTCAGGGGACGCGAACCGCGGCCCTGGCAGATCGGCGTGCTCTATGCCAGCGACGACCGGCTCGCACAGCCACTGATGGCGCTGCTGCGGGCAGAACCGGACCTCTGTGTGGGGGACAACGAACCCTACTCTGGCCACCTGCCGGGCGATGCGGTGGACCGTCACGCGATCCTGCCCGGCAGGCCCAATGTGCTGGTCGAACTGCGCAATGACCTGATCGCCGACGATGCCGGCCAGAAGGCCTGGGCAGCCCGCCTCGCGCCCATCCTCACCTCAGCGCTTGCGGCTTCGGGTCTCTGATCCGGGGTGACAAGCGCAGGGTGGATGCCTACATCGGGCCTGTGCAACAGGAGGACGACATGGACCGCCAGACCGAAATCGAACTCGAAGCCGCCGCCTTCCGTCGCCTGCGCAAGCACCTGATGGAAGACCGCACCGACGTCCAGAACATCGACCTGATGAATCTCGCCGGCTTTTGCCGCAATTGCCTGGCGCGCTGGTATCAGGAAGCCGCCAACGAGAAGGGCATCGAGATGGGCAAGGACGAGGCGCGCGAGATTTATTACGGCATGACCATGGACGAATGGAAATCCAGGCATCAGACCGAGGCGGACGCTGACACGCAGGCGGCCTTCAAGGTGGCCTTTGCAGAAAACGTCGGTTCGAAATCCTGAGAACCGCAGCCAGGCCGTGACGGTCTGCGCGATTGCTGGTTTATTCAGGGCGTCTTCGCCACTATCGTTCCAGGAACTCCCGGTTCCGAAGGCGGCTGAACCCCCGTATGGCCAAAATCGCGTATATCCTGCTGTGCCACAAGGATCCGCAGGCGATCATCCAGCAGGCGCGGCGGCTGACCGTCGCGGGCGACTACATGTCGATTCATTTCGACGGCCGCGCACCGGACGAGGACTATCGCCGCATCCGCGCCGAGCTGGACGGTACGCCCAACATCACCTTCGCGGCAAAACGCATCAGATGCGGCTGGGGCGAGTGGTCGCTGGTGCAGGCCACGCTGCACGCGCTGCAAAGCGCCATCGAAGCCTTTCCTCGGGCCACACATTTCTACATGCTCTCGGGCGACTGCATGGCGATCAAGACCGCCGAATACGCCCATGCCTTCCTCGATGCGCGCGATGTCGATTTCATCGAGAGTTTCGATTTCTTCGACAGCGACTGGATCAAGACGGGGATGAAGGAAGACCGGCTGATCTATCGCCATTACTTCAATGAGCGCACGCAGAAGCGCCGGTTCTATGCCGCCGTGAACCTGCAGAAAAAGCTGCGCCTGAAACGCGCGATCCCCCCGGATATCCAGGTGCAGATCGGCAGCCAGTGGTGGTGCCTGCGCCGCCGCACGGTCGAGTGGATCCTGGCGATGGTGCGCGAACGGCGCGACGTCCTGCGGTTCTTCCGTACCACATGGATTCCGGACGAGACCTTCTTCCAGACACTCGTGCGCCATCTCGTCCCCTCCGATCAGATCGAAAGCCGGACGCTCACTTTCCTGCTGTTTTCGGATTATGGTCTGCCGGTTACCTTCTACAACGACCACTACGACCTGCTGCTTTCGCAGGACTATCTGTTCGCCCGCAAGATCAGCCCCGAGGCGACCGATCTCAAGGCGCGTCTCGGCCGGCTTTACGCGGCTCAGGACGTCGCCTTCCAGATTTCGAACGAGGGCCGAAGCCTTTACAGCTTCCTCACCGGGCGCGGCCGGATCGGGCGGCGTTTTGGCATGCGGTTCTGGGAAGCCGAAGGCAGTCTGGGGCGCGAACGCGAACTGATGATCGTGGTCTGCAAGAAGTGGCATGTGGCCAAGCGTCTGCTGGAACGGATACGGCAGGCCACCAACGTGCCGGCCATCGATTATCTGTTCAACGAGGAGGACGCCGCTTTGCCCGATCTGGGCGGCATCCAGGCGACGCTGGAAAAACGCACCCGCCACCGCCGCGCGCTGATGCGGATGCTGTTCGAGTATTTCGAGACGGACCGCCTGATCGTCTGCATGGATCCCTCGAACCTCGACCTTATGCACGACTTCTTCTCGGACCGCTCGCTGACCCGGATGCTCGAGGTCGAATGCCAGTTCAGCGATAACTACCTGATCGGCCACGCCCGCCGCGTCGGTCTCGCCGGCGAACAGACCAGCGTTGCCACGCTGGCAAGGCTGCTTCCGACCATCCGCAACGACATGGTCTACGAATCCGACCGCATTCGTGACGCAGAGTTTCCCCGCCACGGCCGTTTGCGCGAAACCTCCTCTCCAGAAGAGAATGCCACGAGGCTGGCCGAATTCCTGACCATCTCGCCAGAGAAAGCCAAGGCGATTATCGAACCCGCAGGGCTTTTCGCCGACTGACGTGCGAAGAATAAAAAGGCGCCTGCTCCGGGGGAAGAAGAGCAGGCGCCTGTTCCGGGAGGGACACCCCGGATGGGGACAGAAGCGATCCGGCAAAATAACCGGTTCGATCTTCAAACGTCACAGATCGAATGTGGTTCCCGGGATTTTTCCGCTTATCGTTTTTTTGTGCGCCAGGTGTCGAGCCAGCGGGTGAACCGGCCGCGCCGTTCCGCCACATTATCTTCTACGGCATCCCAACGCTCGCTAGCCTCTTCCAGGGCGGGATCGATTGTGCGCTCGCGGAACTGAAGCCAGACGGCCCGCAGGAACAGGAAGGCCACGAGCAGGAAGGTGAAGAAGAAGATGTTGAACCAGGGAATTATGGTCACGTCGGGCCCGGCCACCGGCTTGATCGCGATGGCGTTCGGAAATGCCGACAACCATTCGATGCGCCATCCATAGAAGGTCACGACGGCCCAGCGCGGATTATCCGCCGTCGATTTCAGATCGTCGGCCTGGGTCAGCAGATTGGCCGTGTCGAACTTAAAATAGGGCGGCCAGGACCAGCCGGTGTCTTCGTTGCGATAGACCCGAGGCTTGCCGTTGGCCTTCACCGTCTGAATGAACTGCACATCGCGGTTGACCAGGCGGGCGGACAGATCGTCGGGCTTGGCCCAGAAGATCCGGGTCCAGTCGTCCAGCTCCTGCCGTTCCTGATAGGTGTTCACCACCCTCACCACGTCGTGGCGCGGCAGCGTGTAATGCAGGAAGCCGCCGATCACGAGCACGACGAGGGCAATCAGGGTCCATTTCACGTAGCGCATTCGGGCCTCAGTTGACGTTTACGACATATTGCACCGCGATCAGCGCGATCAACGGGACCACATAGACAAGCCAGATCAGCTTTCGGCGAAACCCGCGCTGATAGTCGGCCATGCCCTGCTCGATATAGGCATCGCGCGCCACGGGGTCATCCCCTTCCGGGTGCTCTTCCGCCCAGCGTTTTTCCAGCCTCTCGCGCCGCACCGAGCGGGAATAGACAGAGATCAGCAGATAGGCCGCCGTACAGGCGATGAGACCCAGAAGCATCAGCCTTATGAATGCCATCCGCTATCTCCCCACCGCACCCCAGGGGCCGACCCGGCGCACGATGTCCTCGACTGGCGAAACGGGCACCTCGTTCTTCATGTCCGGCTCGCGCCCGAACAACGCCGCCCGCGCGCCGGCCTTGTCGACCTGATACTCGCGCGCAAGGAAATCGGCGACAAAAGCGCGCTTGGAGTCCGGCCAGGTGGCATAAAGCCGATAGAACAGTTCCTTGTGGCAGATGAACAGCTGTCGGATGTCGAGCGGGGTCAGATTCGCCAACAGCATGTTCACCAGGTCCGCCAGCGGCGTATCGGCGGCGCGCAGCGAGTAGAAATAGGACGGATCGTCCGAGGTGATACGCGGCCAGGAACCGCCCTCTGTGGCCCATCTCAGAAGATCACGCAGCCCGTGATACTCACGTGGAAGCCGCTGTGCGTTCTGCCGGGCCAGTCGGCGGATGTCTGTGCGGGTCAACCCCGTGAGGTCCATCCCGAGGTCGGCTGCCGCGTCGATCACGATGAAGTCCATTTTCTGCGCCAGGATCGCCGCCGCGTCGATGCCGCGGGCTTTCACGATCGGCTCGACCAGACCGTTGTAGTCAAAGAACTTCGCGATCTGGTTTCGGTCGTTCAGATCGAAGACATATTTGATCGGCAGTTTCCCCAGCGCCTCTTTCGGTCCGGTCGAGATCACCGCCGGATGTTCCACCGACTGAAACAGGTACAGCCCGCCGAAATGCGCGGTCCAGAAATCCGGCTGCTGATAGTCCTGCCGTTTCAGGCGCACCGGATTGCGGGTGATGTCTCCGGACTTCTTGGCCTGGCCGATCATCTCGGCAATCAGCACATCGTCGAACCAGCCGTCTTCCTCGGCCTTGAAGCGGTCGACCAGTTCGGCCAGCTTCTGGGCGTGCCGGATGGTGCCGCTGGTGGTGTCGCATTCGATGCGGATCTTCGCCACCTCGAACAGCCGGCTCGGCTCGGAGATATCGAAGACCGAATTGACCAGCTCGCCGGCGACGGCATCCGTCGCCGTCAGCGCGAAAAGCTGCGCCTCGTTGTCGGCGATGAACTGTTTTAGGATCGTCCGAGAAGTCGAGAACTTCACGTTAAGCAACGGCGCGCTGCGCTGCTCGGTGCTCAGCAGGATGAACTGTCGGTTCACCCCGTTGTGGTTGAGGTAGAGCTGGTCGTCGAATTCATCCCCGATCTCGGGCGAATACCCCGACAGGTCGATGTGGAAATCGGTCAGTTTCGTCCGCTTCCCCGTCAGATGCTCCAGCGCGCGATTGTAGCGCTCCACCAGCGCGGGCGAGGCCACGCGGTAAAGATTGCCGAACATCAGGCCCTTTTCGATCAGGCGTCTCACCAGACGTTCTCCTTCCAACGCGCGGGGGTATAGCTGACACTCAACACCAGAACCGGCCCCCAGACCAGACCCGCGCCAAGGCCCAGCCCCAGGAAATGAACCAGCGTCGCCGCCGGGGCAATCCCGGCGAGGTCGATCAGGGCGGTGTTTCGGGCCATATAGCTGGCGAAGAAGTAGCCGGCAGAAATCAGCGTCAGCAGAACCGCGCAAATCCCGGCGTTGAGCAGGACGCCCGCGAAGGTTTCCGGCACGAGGCGCAGCATCAGGTGGGGCAGGGCGGCTGCGAGACCCATCAGCATGACAACCGGAAGAGCGACGTGGAGGATCATGACAGTCAATCTACACCATCCATGCTGTGCCCGCCGATAGGGTGCTGCCCCGGAGCGCGAATTCACCTGATTGCCGATGCGAAACCAACACCGTGGCCATGACCGGCGGCAAACGAGGGCGCGGTCTGGATCCGATCAGAACTTGCTGGACGCAAAGGGACGCAGAGAGCTTTCCACCGACTGGGCGTATTTCTCGACGTTTGTCGAGATCTGCCGCAGGCGCTCCAGCGAACTCTGCGCCGAAGAAAGCTCGGATCGTGCTTTCCGGAGCGTACTTTCCAGCTGATTGACCCGATTCATTGTTTCCTTGTCGAGCTTCTGGCGTTCCTTGCCCCATTTCTCGATCTCGACCAGGCACTTGATCATATCGTTCCAGACCGGACTGCGGCTGAGCTTCTTTCTGCATTCCTCAGCCGAATTGCGCAGGGCCTGCCCGGCGGGGGGAAGCGAACTCCAGATCTGGTCCAGCTGTGCTTCGGCTTTCGCAATCGTATCCTCGGTATCGTAAACCCGCTGCTGGAAATCGTCCACCTTGAGAATGTTGCTGGCTTCGAATTGCACCCGCATCAGCAGGTCGATGGCCATGTGGATCTGGTCCTTGGTCATGACCGGGATATAAACCACGTCACCGGGCTGAATGTCGGTGTGGGATTTGTAGCCCTTGTCGGTTCGCAGTTTCCTGTTGGCATCAAGACTGAAAACCCAGTCCGCAGCCTTTGCGGAAAATCCCTGCGCCTTCAGTAGGGAAACGAGCGTATCGCCCTTGCGCAGCTTGTGCGGTTGGGGTTTGAGATGGGCTGGAACCGCCATCGGAAAATCCTTTCCTTAAAAAGTTCTTATTGTCCTTTCATTCCGGAGGGGACCGTTTCAGGCCTTACCCTCCAGATACCGCCGTTTCGCCTCCTCTGTTCGTCCGAATTCTCGGATCATGTTCTCGATCGCCACTTCATCCGACTTGTCCGCATAACGGAATTCGGAATCGGCATAGCGATTGATCTCTTGAATGACCATCTCCACCGTAATCGGCTGGCGCAGGTCCGAGATCATCGCCTTCTTCTCGTCGTAGGACTTGAACAGGAAAAGTTCCGGGTTCTCCATCCATTCGTCCGGCAATTCGAAATCCATCGCGCGCACCTTGATCGCGTCGGTGATATTCTTGATCGCCCGCCCGGTGAATCGCGGGTCCGCCTCCTGAATCGCCTTAAGGTATGTCCCGAGCTTGGCAATCGTGTCGAGCTGACCGACCTGCGCATGTACCCGGTCAAAAACGGCCACCAGCCCCTCTTCATGCGGCTTCGAATGGCTCTCGAAGGAGGCCGCCACCGCCTTCTTGATCTCCTGCGCCGCGAACAGTTCATGCGCCCCCAGCGGGATCGAGTGGTTCTTGCCCATCAGCAAGGCGAGGATGTCGATGTAATCCTCGCGCGTGATCGGTCCGTCGACTAGGAAACGCGCGCCGGCGCGCTGCCGAAGGGCGTCGTCGACGTTCTCGGGGTAGTTCGAGAACATGCCGAAGGTGCAGTTGCCCCGCACCACCGTATTCGCCCCGGCAAAACTCTCCATCAGCACCGCCGTGATCTCCAGCTGCCCGGCCGAGGACTGCCGGTCGCCCCGCTTGCCGGCCAGCTGGTCGATGTCGTCGATGGTGCCGAAGCCGATGACGGTGGGATCAATGACATTGTTGATGAAGGCCTTGGCGTTCTGTCCCGACTTGCCCTGGTAGCTGTCGATATTGTCGACGCTCAGGTTCTGGTAGCGGAAAGGATAGCCTGCCACCTGACAATAGTCGTTGATCAGCCCCGCCATCATCTGGATCAGCGTCGTCTTCCCGGTCCCGGGCTTGCCGTCGCCCATGAAGGTGAAGATGAAGCCGCCGAGTTCCGCGAAGGGGTTGAGCCGGCGCTCGAAGTCATAGGCCATCAGCATCTTCGACAGCTTCATCGCCTGGTATTTGGCGATGTGGTTGCCCACAACTTCGTTCGGCTTCTTGAAGGTCATTGTAAGGGTGGTCGACTTCGCCTTCGACGCCGGGGTGAACCCGCGGATCGTCAGATCGTCCGCCTCGACCTTCCAGGTCGCGCCGGTGAAGGCGCCGAGATGGCCCGCGTTCTGCGCGCGCAGGGCGACCTTCTCCATCAGTTGTTCGGCGAAGGCGGCCATCGTCGCGATCAGGCGCGGATCGTCATTGGCATGGGTGGCCACATCCTGATCCAGCTCCCACAGCGCGCCATGCAGCGCCAACAGGCTGTTGTCGGTCAGGATCTCCTCGACTTCACCGACCTCGACGCTGACCTCGCTGGCATGGGAGGACAGAAGATAGGCCAGAGCGTTGCCGAAGACGTGCAGCGCCACCAGCGCCTCTGCCGCCAGCAGCTCCGAAAACTCGGTCCTGCGTGCCGCCGGCAGGTCTCCTGCAAGGTTCGCGCGTTTCAGGTCGGCCAGCGGGGTCGCGGTCGCGTAATTCTCGGCCACCGCCAGCGCGATGGCCACCGCACGGCGCAGCGCGTTCATCACCGTGGCCTGCGCGGTCGAGACGAGAACGTCTCCATCGTCCGCCGCTTGCACCCTCTCCAGCAGATGTACGCCCTCGGGCCGCGCCGTCTGCCGCGTCACCAGCCCCGGCGTGGTTGACCGGAATGCCCGGCGCGCGCCGATGCCCGAAGAGCGTTCGGGGGAAGGGGTGGCTGCCGCCCTTGCGATACGGGGTGCGTGGTCGAAGCCTTCCAGCATCGCCACGGCCGTCGCGTAATGCTTGCGGATATCCTCCTCGCGCAGTTCCATCTGGTCGGCATTCAGGCTCATCTCGGCGCGTTCCTCTCAAATATCGGTGCGTGCAAGCACGTACCCTACGGACGACGTTGTAGGGCACGTGCCTGGCACGCACCGCCCCGCTCAATACCGAAGCACCCGCCCGCCTTCGCCCACAACGAATTTCCGCACGCTCGCAAATCCCGGCGGGTTTTGCTCGGCCAAGACCTGAAACGGACGCTGCGGCAGGATGATCGAGCGTTCGGTCAGCGTCGCCCCGGTGTCCGCGCCGCGTCCTGCAAAGGGGTCGAGGGCAAATACCTCGCGCTCCACAGTGCCAAACCATCCCGCGCGTTCCTGCTTCACGCTCTCGCTCTGCAGTTCCTCCACCGTCCAGACCAGCGCCCAGTCCTGCCCTTCGGGCGCGTCCGCATCCGCCAGCACCTGCCGCAGCGGTCCGGTCTGGTGGGTGAAGGCATGGGAATACATCGGCCCGATGTGCCAGCGCCGCAGCCGCTTGGGGTGCAGGTCGTCGAAATCCTCGTCAAACCCCTTGGCGATGGTCAAGAGCTTCAGCCCGTCCAGCGCCTGTGCCATCAGATGCGCCTGCACCTCGGGCCAGCGCCGCTGGTCCTTGGGCAGGGCCGTGCGCCCGGTATCCTCGACCTCCATCAGGTAGATGACAGGAAGGTTGGTCTGGGTGTCATAGGCCGCCCAGTGCAGCAGGAACCGCCGCCGCGTGTCGGAGATGTTGCCGATCCACTGGCACTCGGGGTGGTTCTGCACCCAGAAGAGCTGGCCGCGCAGAAGCTCCTGGTAGTATTTCCGCTGCGACAGGGCGAATTGCAGCTTCGTCGGGATCTCGTTCGCGCTGATGATGGTGCGGACCATCTCTTCTTTCAGCGGCTCCTCCGACGGCATCCCTGCAAGGTGACTCGCCGCCGCCTGCGCGTCGTTCGCCATCGTCATCAGTTCCGAGGCGACCGGAAACCCGCTGTCGGAGGTATCGATCGTCAGCGAGCCGAAGAAGCGTCCCGTATCGCGGCCGACCATCAGGTATTTCATCGACAGCGCGCGAAAGGTGAAGGTCAGCGCCATCATGTAACGCGTGAGGATCGCGACCTCTTCCCGCGTCAGCTGGCCATCCGCCTCCATCACCGCCCCGACCCGGCCCAGATGGCCCATGATCGTTTCGAACTTGCGGAAATAGCGGCGGCTGACAAAGGTGTCCATCAGGCCGGTGTGATCTTCTGCGAGGTTGGTCATGGTCTGGATGCGCCGCAAAACCCGCCGGTGTCACTCGCCATAAAGATTCTTGTCATGTTTCTCGACAATCGCCGCGAAACGCCGGGCAAAGCGTTCGTCGGCCTTGGCCTTGGCCTCCAGCACCTCGCGGGCAAAGACCATGTGACCCTCGTGCGCCTCCAGCATGTCGGCCATCTTCTGGTTGGTCGCGGTGCCGATGGCGGCCATGGCGGTCTGGGCCTCCTGGTCGGTCTTCACGCCGATCTCGTTGATCCGGTGCGCCACGTCCTGCTGCTGGGCCGTCTTCAGCGACTTGCTCAGCGCATCATACAGCACCACGCGCTGTTTGGTGTCCGTCTGCAGCTTGTTGATCAGCACCATCTGCGTCGCCGCCTGGTTCTGCAGCGAATCCACCCAGGTCTTGCCCTTCTCTATATAGCGCTCCAGCGTCTGGGACTTGGCGAGCTTCACCTGCTCCTGCTGCACCATCTCGTTATAACGCGCGTTCAGCTCGGCCAGATCGGTCTCCAGCTTGGTGCGCGCTGCCGCGTCCTGCTCCATACTGATCTTGTTCTCGAGCTCGATGATCTTCGGATCCATCGCCAGGATATCGGCGCGCAGCGTTTCAAGCTCGCCAACGACCACCTCGCGCTCGTCCAGCGTCGACGACAGGTTCGCCCCAACCTTGGTCTTCTGTTCCTCCAGCATCTTCAACTGGCCTTCCAGCAGCTTGACGATCACGTCCGACTTTGAGATCAGATCCTGCAGCTTGTCGTCGATGCTGGCCATCCGCATCCGTTCCTGCCGCATGGAATCCGACTTGGCCTTGGAAAAGATGCCGACAAAGCTTTCCCAGCCGGTCTTGTTGCGCATCTCGTCGAAGTCGCGCGAGAAGGCGCTGGTCACATCGTCCAGCCCCATGATCAGCTCGGCGATATTGGCGTTCATCACGTCGGTATGCTTGTGGACGTCGTCCAGCGTGGCGTTTTCGATGTCGATATCGGATTCGCCGGCCTCGATCTTGGCACGGGCCGCCTCGATCCGGCTGGTCATCGCCTGAATCTCGGACTGGCTCTTGGCCACCTTTGCCTGCGAGTCGCGCACCAGTGCGTCGAAATCGGCCATCGTCAAATACTCCTGTTGATCGAAATCCCAAGGCCAGGTCATGGCAAGTCGCTGGGCCGCCGGCGGCGGCATCCGGGCGGAGTGTCGCAAAACCCGGTTTGAAAGAAAAGAGAACAATGGCGGCCCCTGCGTCGGGGCACCGCTCGGGACCTGGCATCGGCGACAGGCCGCCGGATGAATGAACGGGCGACCGGTTCTTTCGTCGCCGCAGTCAGACCTCCAACCTCTTGCCGTGACAGTGTTTCGCTGGCAGGGTCGATGGCGATGGATATTGGCCCCTATCTTCTGCTCGCCTCACTTGAAGGGGCCGTGACCGCGGCGGTTCTGGCGCTTACCGCCGTGGGGCTTGGTCTGGTCTTCGGCGTCATGCGGGTGGTCAACGTCGCGCATGGCGAATTCTTCATGCTCGGCGCGGTGCTGGCCTGGTGGGTGGCGCATCTGGTAGGCGACGCGCATCCGGCTGTCGGCTTCCTGCTGGCTTTGGTCATTGCCCCTCTTCTCGTGGGCGGCATCGCCATCCTTGCCGATGTCACGGTGCTCAAGCGGGTGAATTACGACCCGGAGCGCACCATCGTCGCGACAATCGGCATCCTCTACATCCTTCAGCAGCTGACGCTGATGACCTACGGCCCCGACGCGCGCCCGGTCGAACCGCCGTTCAACACACGCCTGGCGCTGCCCTTCGTGGAGTGGGGCGAGAACGGCCTGCAGCTTTACTGGCCCTGGGGCCTGTCGACGACGTCATACAAGCTCGCCGTGATCGGGGCGGCGGTGGTGGTGCTGCTGGGGGTCTGGGCGCTGATGGCGCGAACGCGCACCGGCCTGCTGATGCGGGCAACGCAGCTCGACCGCGACATGGCGCTCGCCTTCGGCATTCCGGTGGAGCGTGTCTATGCCATGGTCTTCGGTATCGGCGCTGGGCTCGCCGCGCTGGCCGCCGTCCTCATCGTGCCGATCCAGCAGGCGCATTACCTGATGGGCGGCGATCCGCTGCTGCTCTCCTTCATCGTGGTCATCATCGGGGGACTTGGCTCCTTGCCCGGCACCGTTGTCGCCGCCGTGCTGATCGGTCTGTCCGACGGCATCATCTCGGTCTTCTTCTCGCCGACACTGGCGAAGATCCTTGCCACGCTGCTGGTCGCGCTGGTGCTGGTCTTCCGCCCGCAGGGCCTGTTCGGAGTGCGCCGCGCATGAGCGACGGCGCGCGCAGCATCGCGGTCCACGGATTGCTTCTGGCCGCGCTCGCCGCCGGCGCCTTCCTTCTGCCGGACTACCATCACGGCGTTCTGGCGCGGGTCATGGTGCTGAGCATCTACGCGGCCGGATACAATATCCTGTTCGGCTACACCGGCCTGCTCAGCCTGGGCCACGCGCTGTTCTTCGCCGCGGGCATGTACGGTATGGGGCTGGCGATCACGCAATACGGGGCGGGGCCGGGCGCGGCGCTGCTGGCCGGGCTGATCGCCGGGATCGCGGTGGCCGCCGCGCTGGGCCTTCTGGCGCTGCGCACGACGGGCGTCGCCTTCATGATCGTGACGCTGATGTTCGCCCAGGCGGGCTATCTGACCATCCTCTACTTCGCGCCGCTCACCCATGGGGACGAAGGCTTTGTCCTGCAGGGCGCGCAAAGGCTGCTTTTCGGCTTCGACCTTTCGGAGGCCGGCCTGCGATACTGGGCCGCGCTCATCCTCTTCGCCGCCGTGCTGATCGGGGTTCTGCTGCTGGTGCGTTCGCGCTTCGGGCGGGTTCTCGTGGCGATCCGCGAAAATGAAGAGCGGGCTCGGATGCTGGGCTATGACACATTCGCCCACAAGCTTGGCGCGGTGGTGATCTCCGGCGGGATCGCGGCGCTGGCGGGGGCCGCCTACGGGCTGCTCTTCGGGTATGTCGGTGCAACCTTCGCGTCGGTGCAATATTCGATCTTCCCGCTGCTCTGGGTGCTGCTTGGCGGCGCCGGCACGGTAATCGGGCCCTTCCTCGGCACGCTTTTCATGTTCTACCTGATCGACCTCTCAAGCGGCTATACCTCAGCCTACATGCTGATCGCGGGCGTGGTCCTGGTGGCGCTGACACTCTTCGCGCCGCAGGGTCTGGCGGGCGAGGTCCGCCGCCGCATCTGGCGGGGGCTGCCGTGAGCCTGCTGTCGACCCGCGGCCTGACCCGCCATTTTTCCGGCCTCAGGGCGGTGGAGAATGTCGACTTCGACCTCCCCGAAGGCGAAGTGCGGGCACTGATCGGCCCGAACGGCGCCGGCAAGACCACCTTTGTCAGCCTGCTGTGCGGGCGGATCGAACCCACCTCGGGGCAGGTGATCTTCGACGGACGCGACATCTCGGCGCTGCCGGCGCATCGGCGGATCAACCTCGGGATGGCCTATACCTTCCAGATCACCTCGGTCTTCGCCAATCTCCCCGTGCAGGAAAACGTCGCGCTGGCCGCGCGCCGTCGGGAAGCCACCTCCGCGGGCGTGACTCGGGCGGTGGCGTCGGCGCTCGACCGCGTCGGGCTGGCCGACCGGATCGGGCAGAATGCGGGCGACCTCAGCTATGGCCACCAGCGGCTGCTTGAAATCGCCATGGGTCTCGCGCAACGGCCGCGGCTGCTGATCCTGGACGAGCCGACGCAGGGCCTGTCGGATGGCGAGATCGCGGCCTTCAAGACGCTGGTGCGCGACCTGGCCGCCAGCACGACGATCCTGCTAATCGAGCACAACATGAGTGTGGTGATGGAGACGGCCGACAAGGTAAGCGTGCTGAATTTCGGGCAGATTCTGGCCGAAGGGACACCGGCCGAGATCCGCGCCGACAAGGCGGTGCAGGCCGCGTATCTGGGAACCGCCTGATGCTGGAGATCGACCGCATCGACGCCGGATATGGTCGCGCCCAGGTGCTGCGCGAGCTGTCGCTGGCGGTGAAACCGGGCGAAATCCTCTGCCTGCTGGGCCGCAACGGCGCGGGCAAGACCACCGCAATGAAGGCCATCATGGGACTGGTGCCGCTCACGGGCGGGCAGGTGCGGCTGAACGGGCAGGTCATCTCGGACCTTCCGGCGCATCGCATCGCCGGCGCCGGCATCGGCTACATCCCGCAGGGACGGCGGCTGTTCTCGGAGCTGACCGTGGCGCAGAACCTCGAAATCGGGCTGCGGGTCCGCAACTCGGGCCGCGACGTTCTGGAGGGCGTGCTGGACCTCTTCCCCCGTCTGCGCGAGCGCATGGGGCAGCGGGCACAGACGCTGTCAGGCGGCGAACAGCAGATGCTGGCCACCGCGCGCGCGCTTTGCGTCGAACCGTCCTACCTGCTGCTGGACGAGCCAACCGAGGGCCTGCAACCTTCTATGATCGAGGCGATCCGGCAGGTCGTCGTGGTGATGCGCGACCGCGGCGTCGGGGTGCTTCTGGTCGAACAGCGGGTCGATGCGGTGCTCTCGGTGGCGGATCGGGTCGCGTTCATCGAGAACGGCCGCAACCTGGAGACGGTGACGGCCGAAACCCTGCGGCGGGACCACTCCATGATCGAACGGCATCTCGGAGTTTGAGCCGTCGATTGGGGTGCGGCCGGGAGACGGAAATGAGAGCACTGTCTGTGGCACTGGCCGTTCTGTTTGCCGCCGGCATGGCAGGCGCGGATGAGGTGAGCGGTGCGCGCGAGGCGTTGAACGCCTTCCGCGCCCAGGCCGATCTGGCGCCGCTGGAGCACTCCGCCCGGTTGCAACAGGCCGCCGAACGTCATGCGCGCGATCTGAGCCGTGGCACGGCCCTGTCGCATCGTGGCTCGGATGGCAGCACGGTTGGCGCGCGGGTGGAGCGGACCGGCTATCGCTATTGCACCGTCGCCGAAAATCTGGGGCGCGGTCAGCGATCGCTGGAAGAGATCATGCAGGGCTGGTCGGCTTCGCCGGGACACCGGAACAATATGCTGCTGCCCGGCCTGCGTGACTTCGGCCTTGCGCGGAAGGCCGGCGATATCTGGGTGCTGGTGCTGGCCGCGCCGGGCTGCTGACTCAGCAGAGGCGGTCCAGCAGGGCGATGAACTGCCGCTGTTCCGTAGCGTCGAGCGGCGCCAGCGTCGCGGCGGTGATCGCCTGCGCCTTCGCGGCCAGCTCATCGAAGGCGGCGCGCCCGTCGGCCGTCGGTTCCAGCAGGATACGCCGGCTGTCGTCCGGATCCGGCGCCGCGGCGACATAACCCTTTCGGCGCAGCCGGTCGATCACGCCCTTGATCGTCGCAGCATCCATCGCCGTGGCCCGCCCCAAAGCGTTCTGCGAGGCTTTCCCGGTCTCGCACAGCTTGGCGAGGGCCGCGAACTGGGTCGGCGTCAGATCGGGGATGGCCTGCGCGAACAGAGCGAGGTGGCGCTGGTTGGCGCGCCGCATCAGGAAACCGACCTGCCGGTCCAGGACATAGGGGTCGCGCATCGGGGCCTTGCCTCTGTTGACAGGTCACGGAGCCTGCCTCAGACTGTTTGTATACGAACAAGATCGACACTCCAACCGCGAAGGAGAATCGGGCGTGGGTGCCTATCTGCAACCCCGGGGTCTGGACGAGGCGCTGCGGCTTCTGGCGCAGGGGCCGCTGACCGTCGCGGCGGGCTGCACGGACCTGTTTCCGGCGACAGAGCGGCAAAGGCTGGCCGGCGATGTGCTCGACATCTCAGGCGTGTCGGCGCTGCGCGGGATCTCGCGCGACGACAGCGGCTGGCGGATCGGCGCGGCCACCCGCTGGAGCGATGTCATTGCCGCCGACCTGCCACCCGGCTTCGAAATGCTCAAGGCCGCTGCCCGCGAGGTCGGCTCGGTGCAGATCCAGAACGCTGGCACGGTGGGGGGCAACCTGTGCAATGCCTCGCCGGCCGCCGACGGGGTGCCACCGCTTCTGGCGCTGGATGCCTCGGTGGAACTGGTCTCGGCCGCTGGCGCGCGGGTTCTGCCGCTCCAGGCTTTCCTGTGCGGCCCGCGGCATACCCAACGGCGGCCCGACGAATTGCTGAGTGCGGTGCTGGTGCCCGAGGCGGCAGGTATCTCGGCCTTCCGCAAGCTTGGCGCCCGGCGCTATCTGGTGATCTCCATTGTCATGGTAGCCGCACGTCTGGTCCTTCAGGACGGCCGGATCGAGCGCGCCGCCATCGCGGTCGGGTCCTGCAGCCCGGTGGCGCGCCGCCTTGGCGCGCTGGAGGCCCGGCTCACGGGCATGACCCCGGACGATCTGAACGGCCTGGAACCAGGCTTTCTCGACGGTCAACTCGACCCGATAGCCGATGTGCGCGGCACGGCCGATTATCGACTGGGCGCGGCTGAACACATCCTCCGCCGCTGCCTGCGCGATCTGATGGAGGGGGCGCGATGAAGGACGCGGGACAGGGCGCGCTGCGGGTCAATGGCCAGGCTTTCGACGTCACGGCGGACCCCGGTCGGCGCCTGTCGGACGTGCTGCGCGAGGACCTTGGCCTGCGCGGCACCAAGGTCGGCTGCGACGCCGGCGATTGCGGCGCCTGCACCGTGCTGCTCGACGGCGCGCCGGTCTGTGCCTGCCTGACCCCGCTGAGCCGGGCGTTGGGGCACGAGGTCGCCACGGTCGAAGGCGGGGTGGCCGCCGGGCTTCAGGCGAGCTTCCTGCGGCATGGCGCGGCGCAATGCGGGATTTGCACGCCGGGAATGCTGATGGCGGCGAGCGCGCTGCTGACACGCAACGCGCGCCCCTCGCGCGGCGAGGTGGAAGAGGCGCTGGGAGGAGTGCTCTGCCGCTGCACCGGCTATGCCAAGATCGTCGAAGCCGTTCTGGCGGCCGCCACGCCTGTGCCGGCGAGTCCCATCGCCGGTGCCGCTGTCGGCACGCGGGTCGAACGGCTGGACGGCGCACCGAAAGTTGACGGCACCGAGTCCTTTGGCGCCGATCATGTGCCCCGGGACACGCTGCTGGTCCGCGCAGTGCGCGCCCCGGTCTTCGCGGCGCACTTCACCTTCGGCGACATCCAGGGCTGGGCGGCCCGGCACGATGTCCGCGTCTTCACCGCCGCGGACATTCCCGGCGAGAACCGGTTCAGCGCGATCCCCGCCTTTGCCGACCAGCCAGCCCTCGCGCGCGACCGGGTCAGGATGCGCGGCGAGGCCGTGGCCATCGTCGCCGGCGAACCTGATGTGGTCGAGCAACTCGACCTCACCGCCTTCCCGGTCGAATGGACCGAGGACACGGCCCTGCGCAGCCCCGACGCCGCTGAGGCAGACGACGCGCCTCTGCTGCACGCGGACCGTGCGGCCAATATCCTGACCCGTGGTCTGGTGCGCCGTGGCGATGCCTGGTCGGCGCTGGCCGATGCCACGCATCTGGCCGAGGTCGAGGTGCGCACGTCTTTCGTCGAACATGCCTATATCGAACCCGAAGCAGGCGTCGCCTGGATGGAGGGCGACGTCCTGGTGATCCGCGCCTGCACCCAGGCGCCGGTGATGGACCGGGACGAAACCGCGAAAATCCTTGCCGTGCCCCCCGACCGCCTGCGCATCATTCCGGCGGCAACGGGCGGCGGATTCGGCTCGAAACTCGACGTCTCGCTGCAACCGCTGATCGGGCTGGTCACGCTGCGCACCGGCCGGCCGGCCCGGATGGTCTACACGCGGCGCGAGAGCATGGCCTCGACGACCAAGCGCCACCCGGCGCATATGCGGGCGCAGGCGGCCACAGATGCCGAAGGCCGCATTACCGGCATGGTCTTCGACGGGCAATTCGACACCGGGGCCTATGCCAGCTGGGGACCGACGGTGGCAGTGCGGGTGCCGGTGCACGCGTCGGGGCCTTACCGCGTCCCGCACTACGAGGCCCGATCGCGCGCGGTGCATACCAACAATCCGGTGGCCGGGGCCTTCCGCGGATTCGGCGTGCCACAGGCGGCCATCGCGCAGGAAACGCTGTTCGAGGATCTTGCGCTGGCCGCCGGCATCGACCCTCTTGCCTTCCGTCTGCAGAATGCACTGCGGGACGGCGACCGCTCGGTCTGCGGGCAGGAGCTTTGGGGCGTCGGCATTGCCGATTGCCTCGCGGCGCTGAAAGACCCCTGGGCGCAGGCCCTGACCGAGGCCGCGGCGGCCAATGCCAGAGGCGGGCGCATCCGGCGCGGGGCAGGGGTCGCCTCCTGCTGGTACGGCTGCGGCAACACCGGGTTGCCCAACCCCTCGACGATCCGGGCCGGGATCACCCCGGACGGGCGGCTCCGGCTGCATCAGGGGGCAACGGATATCGGTCAGGGCTCGAACACCGTGATCGCCCAGATCTTCGCCGATGCGCTGGGCGTGGCGCTCGATCGGGTCGAATTGATCGGCCCCGATACCGCGCTCACGCCCGACTGCGGCAAGACCTCGGCCTCGCGCCAGACCTTCGTCACCGGCAAGGCCGCCCTGAACGCGGGCGCCGCGCTGCGCGCGCGGCTGCTGGCGCTGGCGAACATGGGGGACGATGCCACGCTCTCGTTCGAGGACGGCGCCATTGTGCTGCGCGAGGGCGGCCGCACTCGCACCATCACGCCCGCCGGCCTTTCGGTGGATCCGCTGGGCTATGCGCTCAGCGTCGAGGAAACCTACGACCCGCCCACAGGCCCGCTCGATGCGGACGGGCAGGGCACGCCCTATGCGGTCTACGGCTATGGCGCTCAGGTGGCCGAGGTGGCGGTCGATCTCGATCTCGGCACCGTCAAGGTGCTGCGCATTACCGCCGCCCATGACGTCGGCCGCGCGATCAACCCGCTGCTGGCCGAGGGGCAGATCGAAGGCGGTATCGCCCAGGGTCTCGGCATGGCACTGATGGAGGACTATATTCCGGGCCGCACCGAGAACCTGCACGACTACCTGATCCCGACCGTGGGCGACATGCCCGAGGTGCGCTCGATCCTGATCGAAAAACCCGACCCCGAAGGGCCCTTCGGCGCCAAGGGACTGGGCGAACACGTGCTGATCCCCACCGCCCCGGCCATCCTCAACGCCATCCGCCACGCCTCGGGAGCGCGCCTTACGCAGGTGCCGGCGCTCCCGCATCGTGTCCGCGCCGCCATCCGTGAGGCCGACTCATGATACCCACGTCGGGACAATGCGCCGCTTCCCTGGCTTCTCTGGTTTACAAATACCCTCGGGGGAGTCGCCCGGAACGGGCGACGGGGGCAGAGCCCCCGATACGCCCCTCTCCGGAGGCGTGGACATCTGCCGGAGGAGGCACAAGGTGACCGCCGACCCCGCCCCCCGGCCGCGCGAAGAGAAGATCCGCTGCGATGCCTGCCCGGTGATGTGCTACATTGCCGAGGGCAAGGTCGGGGCCTGCGACCGCTACGGCAACGTCGGCGGACGCATCCTGCGTTGCGACCCGCTGACCGTTCTCGACCGAACCATTGCCGAGGGTGGCGAAATCCGCCCCTTCCTCAAGGCCGACTGGGATGGCCGCATCGTCGGCGGCGAAGACATGTTTGTCACGGCCATCGGTTCGGGCACCACCTATCCCGACTACAAGCCCGCACCCTTCATTGTAAGCCGCGAGGTCGAGGGTGCCGATTTCGTCACGGTCGTCACCGAGGCGATCTTCTCCTACTGCGGCGCCAAGGTAAAGATCGACACCGACCGCCATCTCGGACACGAGACCGCATTGGTGCGCTATCAGGGCGAGGCGGTGGGCCACATGATGACCGCCGAATACGGTTCGCAGATGATGAGTCTCGGCGGCGTCGCGCATCTGACCGGGGCCGGTAAGCCCGAGGGGCGCGCGACCTGCGAGGCGCTCCTGCGCCTGCTGAACCGCGAGGCGGTCGAGCTGACGGTCGAGGATGGCGCAACGGTGGTCGTGCAGTCCGGCGCGGCGCCTGTCGTCGATGGTCACCGCGAGGAACGGATGCGGGTCGGCTGCGGCTCGGCCACCATCGGGATGTTCGCCTCCCAGTGGCGCGGACTGGTGGACGAGGTCGTGGTGGTGGATGACCACATCACCGGGGTCGTGTCGGAACACCAGGCGGGCAAGGTGCTCGGCTGGGAAGACACCGGCATCCGCATCAGGGGCCGGCGCTCGACCCCGGGGCGGTACTTCCAGGTGGCGCAGCCGGGTCTCGGCTGGGGCGGTACCGACATCACCGACCCGCTGACCATCCTCGCGCCCTTCGAGACGCGCAAGGGCGCGCGCCCCGGCCTGACCCTGCTGATGGTTTCCACCACGGGGGAGCAGTACGGCTATTACGTGCTGGACGAGGCGCTGGTGCCGCAGCCCGCGCCGCTGCCCGAGGCCCTGCGCCCCTCGGTGGAGCTGATCGCCGAGAACTGCGAGCCGGCGCTCTGCACCGTGATGTTCATGGGGGGCGCCGGCGGCTCGCTGCGTTCGGGCGTCACCCGGAACCCGGTGCGGCTGACCCGCTCGGTTCAGGGCCGGCGCACCCGGGTCAGCGTCGGCGGCGTCCCGGCCTACGTCTGGCCCGGGGGCGGGATCACGATCATGGCCGATGTGCGGGACATGCCGGACAAGGCCTTTGGATATGTCCCGACCCCGGCGATTGTCGCGCCGCTGGAATTCACCGTCAGCCGCGACGACTACCGCGCGCTCGGCGGGCATGACTCGGCCGTGCGCACGGTCGCAGATGTTCTGGAGACGGGCGGCGAATACGGCGCGGATGTGCGCGCCGTGGCGCCGAAAGGGCGGTCATGAGCCATCAGGCGGCGATGCTGCCGGACGGCCGGCGGCTGCATCTGCATCATGGGCCCATCGATCTGGTGATCGGAGCCGAGGGCGCCGGGCGCGCCGCCGCCCTGCGCGCCGCAGAGACGCGCTTTGCCAGCGTGATGGACGAACTGGTGGCCGAATTGCCGCTGCTGCGGTCGCCCGCCGATCCCGGCCGGCGGCCCACGGGCGTCATGGCCCGCCGGATGCATGCGGCCGTGCTGCCCTTCTTGCCGGCCTTCATCACGCCGATGGCGGCGGTGGCCGGCGCGGTTGCAGACGAAATCCTCGCGGCGATGACGGCCGCCGGGCCGCTTGAGACCGCCTATGTGAACAATGGCGGCGACGTGGCTCTGCATGTCGCGCCGGGGCACAGCCTGCGCGCGGCGATTGCCGCCGGGCTGGGCGACCGCGCCACGATCCGCCACGCCGACCCGGTCCGAGGCGTGGCGACCTCGGGGCGAGGGGGGCGCAGCTTCTCCCTCGGCATCGCCGACTCGGGGACCGTGCTGGCTGCGTGCGCGGCCGAGGCCGATGCCGCCGCAACCATGATCGCCAATGCCGTGGACCTGCCGGGCCATCCGGCGATCATCCGCGTTCCGGCCCACGATATTTCGCCTGACAGCGACCTCGGCGCACGCCTCGTGACCCGCGCGGTCGGCCCGCTGTCGGATGCCGAGACCGCAAGAGCCCTCGCCGCCGGACTGCGCGCGGCGCAGGTGCTGCACGCGCGCGGCCTGATCGCTGCGGCGCTGCTCACCCTGAACGGCGCGCGCCGCATTGCCGGCGCGCCCGGCCTGATCCCGGACCCGGCCAAGGAGGCGACCGATGCCTGATTTCACCCTGCGCAAGACGATGCTCTTCGTCGAGGAGATCCACCACGACGGCGGCCCGCCTCCCGCGCTTCCCCGCCGGCGCGCGGCCATGGTCGCTCTGGTGAAGAACCCCTTTGCCGGGAGCTGGGTCGAGGATTTGCAGCCGGCGATGGAGGATCTGAAACCGCTCGGCCTGATGATGACCGACCGGCTGATCGAGGCGATGGGCGGCATTGAAGGGATCGACGGCTATGGCAAGGCGACCATGGCGGGCGAGCGGGGAGAGCTGGAGCACACCGCGCTCTGGCATGTGCCCGGCGGCTATGCGATGCGCGCGCGCCTCGGCGCGGCCAAGGCCATCGTGCCCTCGGCCATGAAGATCGGCGGCGTCGGAACCCGGATCGACATCCCGCTCGGTCATATCAATGCCGCCTATGTGCGCAGCCATTTCGATGCGATGGAAGTAGGCGTTCCCGACGGTCCGAAGGCAGACGAACTGCTCTTCGCGCTCGCCATGTCGCGCGGCGGGCGCATTCACAGCCGCATGGGCGGACTCGAGGCGGCGGACGTAAAGGGCGAAGACGGGCTGCGCTGAGCGCGCGAGGCTGTCGCAGGGGGCTCTGCCCCCGCCGCCCGTTCCGGGCGGCCCCCCCGGGATATTTCAGGCAAGAGGAAAAGCAGGCGCGCGCCGCGTCAGGAGCCGTAGAGCGCGCCCCAGCGGGCGATCAGTTTCTGCTGGAACATCTTGGCGCGCCCGTTCCAGTGGCGCGTGGCGCTCGAGCCTTCGCGTTCGGCGTCGCTCATCTTCTGGCGGGCGCGGGTGTCGGCCGAGAAGATGACGAAGGCCAGTTCGGTGCCATCCGCTGCGGTCATGAAGCCACCCAGGCCCGAAACGTAGTTCAGTGTGCCGGTCTTCGCATCGACGCTGACCTCGGGTTTCTTCATTACGCGCCCCTTGGGATCGCGCACCGGGATCGGCTTCAGCAGCGGTCGCAGCGCGCCGCTTTTCTGCGCCTGCACCAGTGCCCCCAGCAGATCGGCGGCGCACATGCGCGAATCGTCCGACAGGCCGGAATGGTCCTGCATCGCGGTGTTCTGCATCCCGAAGCGTTGCGCGCCCCAGCGCGTCATCGCCTCGGCCGAGGCGCGAAGCGATTGCGGCGGGCGCCCCTCTCGGGCGGCGGTGGCGGTCATCCCGACCATCTCTGCAGTCAGGTTGTTCGACCACTTCAGCATGTCCCGCAGGATCTCCGCCAGCGGCGGGCTGGTCTTTTCGGCCAGCACCGTGCCGCCGGGCAGGTTCCGCGTGGTCTTCGGTGCGGGCAGGACCAGACCATAGGCGCGGGCCAGGGTGCGGAAGACGTCACCGGCGTAATCGGCGGGCTTGCGCACCGGCAGCCAGCGGCCGCCGTCCTTTCCAAGCGCGCCGGCCGAGACCGTCCAGCTGTCCTTGCCGCCGCGGTCGCTGTAGGTATAGACCGGTATGCCCCGGTCGACGAGCCGCATCTCGGCCATCGCCACCTCGGGCCGATAGCGCTGCGTGCGCGCGTCCATCGCCACCGCATAGTCCTTGCCGGCGCGCTTCCATTCGAAATAGACCCGGTTGTAATTCAGCGCGATGCCCGAGATGGCGGGGCTGTAGCCCAGCTGTTCGGGCTGCTCCGGGTCGATGCTGAAGGCATAGGGCAGGGCGCCGTCCCAGACCAGGAAGCTGCCGCGCACCTCGCGCAGGCCCATGTCCTTGAGCTGCTTGGCCAGATCGGCCAGGTCGTCGGTCGACAGCGTCGGATCGCCGCCGCCGGCCAGGATCAGATCGCCTTTCAGCACACCGTTTTGCACCGGCGCCGTGGCCAGCAGCCGGGTCCTGAAGCGATAGGCGGACCCCAGCGCATCGAGCGCATAAAGCGTCGTCAGCACCTTGGCCACGCTTGCTGGCGGCTGGCCCGCATCCGCGTTCACCGCTTCAAGCGTCGCCCCCGTCCTTAGATTGGCGACCGCCCAGGCGGTGGCGCCGGTCAGGCCCGATGCGTCAAGCAGCGACTCGGGACGTTCGGGCAGGCGGGCGCGGGGGCCGCTCTGGGCGGTTGTCGGGCGCGGAACGGGACGGAGCGAGCGGGCCGGGGCATCGGCCAGCGCCGCAGGGGCCGCGGCGGCGGCGCCGAGCAGACCGAGGACGACTCGTCGGGTGGGCAGCTGTTGCATGGGCACAATTAACCGCAGCTTTCCGGCGGCGGCAAGTCACCGCGCTGCCCGGGAACTCAGGTCGGCCGAGCCGGGTCCCATTCGCCGCGCGCGCGGATTTCGCTCGAGCTCACGTCGGTCATCGGAACGTTGACGAAACACCAGGCGGGCGCTGGGGCATGGCCCAGCAGATGGCTGTCGCCACTCTTCAGCCGGTAGGGCGCATAGAGCCGCGCCGCCGGCGACATCCGCGCCGAGATGCGGTCGCCCGGGCGCGCCAGCACACCCACCGGCACCGTCTCGAAGATCGTCCGCCAGTGGTGCCAGCGGTGGATCTGGGCGAGGTTGTCGGCGCCCATCAGCCAGACGAAGTCGACCCCCGGATAAAGCGCCCTGAGCCGCAGGATTGTCTCGGCGGTGATCCTCGTGCCCAGCCGCGCCTCGATATCGGTCACCTTGACCCGCGGATGCTGCATCAGGGCCCGCGCCGCCGCCATCCGCCGCTCCAGCGGGGCCGGACCGTGCGCCTTCAACGGGTTGCCGGGCGAGACCAGCCACCAGACCTGATCCAGCCCGAAGCGGGCCAGGGCCTGCCGGGTGATGTGCACATGGCCCGGATGCGGCGGATCGAACGACCCGCCGAACAGTCCGATGGCCTGCCCGGCTCTGGCAAATGGATGGCTGACTGGCACGTATCCCCCCGTCTGACAGGGACTTTTCCGGTGCGGCGGGCCGGTTTGTCAATCGCCACCAGACAGTTGGCAGAGGTTTTGACCTGCCCGCGGCTGCCGGATAGGGTGCGCTCGATCAACGATGCCACACAATGGAGACCGACATGGACACCGATCCGGCCGCGCAGGCCCTCGCCGACAGCGCCAGCGCCGAGCTGATCGCCAGCCTGCAGGCCGAGGCCGCCGACCTGGACGGCCCCGCGCCGGACGCAGTGGCCGCCCATGCGGGAGATCTCTTCGCCAGGTATTTCGCCGTGAGCCAGCAGCGCCGCGAGCCGCCCCAGCAGGCGGTCGCCAAGATCGCCAAGCTCGTCGCGCGACAGACCCGCAAGGCCCTCGGCTTCGAAGCGCCTGCCGCCCCCGCGCCGGCACCCCAATCCGAACCAACGGGCTCCGTCACCGGCAAGACGGCGGGCATCGAGCGCAAGCTGATGAACGTGCTGAACGCCGTCTCCGCCCATTTCGGCCAGCCCATCGAGATCGTTTCGGGCCTGCGCAACCGGAACCAGCAGCTGAGCGAGATGTTCGCCAACTGGCAGAGCCACCTGCGCAACGGCCGCGACAACGCCTGGCTCGCCGCCAACGAGAAGCTGCGGCTCGAGCTTGAAGATCTGAAGCAGGCCAAGGACCGCAGGGGCTTTATCGAACTGTTGGGCAAGAAGGCGGATATCGACAAGCTCAGCCGCCACATGACCGGGGACGAAGTCGATCTCGCGCCCAACACCGATCCCGAGATGGTCGCGGCGCTGGCCACCTGCCTCAACCACCGACAGGGCCGCAACTCCGAGGGCAAGCGCGTCCACCACTTCGACAACACCCGCGTGGTCTGGCCGATCCCGGAAAGCACCCGCGCCCGCTGGAAGAGCTGACGTTGCAGGCCGGCCCATGATCCACTAGATACGCGCCAACCTTCACTCATCCGCGCGGGACCGATCATCATGGCAGCCTATCAATACGTCTATCACATGCAGGGGGTCTCCAAGGCCTATCCCGGCGGGAAGAAGTGCTTCGAGAACATCCACCTGAGCTTCCTGCCTGGCGTGAAGATCGGCGTCGTCGGCGTCAACGGTTCGGGCAAATCGACCCTGATGAAGATCATGGCCGGCCTCGACACCGATTTTCAGGGCGAGGCGTGGGCCGCCGAGGGCGTCAAGGTCGGCTATCTTCCGCAGGAACCCCAGCTCGATGAAACGCTGACCGTGCGCGAGAACGTCATGCTGGGCGTGGCGCCGAAGAAGGCGATCCTCGACCGCTACAATGAACTCGCCATGAACTACTCGGACGAAACCGCCGACGAGATGGCGCAGCTGCAGGACAAGATCGACGCCGAGAACCTCTGGGATCTCGACAGCCAGATCGACGTCTCGCTCGAGGCGCTGCGCTGCCCGCCCGACGACGCCATGCCCGCCAACCTCTCGGGCGGCGAACGCCGCCGCGTCGCGCTCTGCAAGCTGCTGCTCGAAGCGCCCGACATGCTGCTGCTCGACGAACCGACCAACCACCTGGACGCCGAGACCATCGCCTGGCTGCAACAGCACCTGATGGCCTACAAGGGCACCATCCTGATCGTTACCCACGACCGCTATTTCCTCGACGACATCACCAGCTGGATTCTCGAACTCGACCGCGGCCGCGGCATCCCCTACGAGGGCAACTATTCCGCCTGGGTCGAACAGAAGGCGAAGCGCCTGCTGCAGGAGGCGCGCGAGGACAAGTCGCGCCAGAAGACCCTGGAACGCGAACTGGAATGGATGCGCCAGGGCGCCAAGGCGCGCCAGGCCAAGTCCAAGGCGCGGATCAACGCCTATAACGAACTTGCCGACCAGTCCGAGCGCGAGAAACTCTCGCGCGCCCAGATCGTCATCCCCAACGGCCAGCGCCTCGGCGGCAAGGTGATCGAGGTCGAGGGCCTGAAAAAGCACATGGGCGACAAGCTTCTGATCGAGGATCTGTCCTTCGCGCTGCCACCGGGCGGCATCGTCGGCGTCATCGGACCCAACGGTGCCGGCAAGTCCACCCTGTTCAAGATGCTCACCGGGCACGAGAAACCCGACGCTGGAACCATCGAGATCGGCGACACCGTGCAGCTCTCCTATGTCGACCAGTCGCGCGACGATCTGAAGCCGGACGACAACGTCTGGCAGGCGATCTCCGGCGGCGCCGAGCTGATCCAGCTGGGCGATGCCGAGGTCAACAGCCGCGCCTATTGCTCGTCCTTCAACTTCAAGGGCAGCGACCAGCAGAAGAAGGTCGGCCTCCTCTCCGGCGGCGAACGCAACCGCGTCCACATGGCCCGCCTCCTGAAAGAGGGCGGCAACGTCCTGCTGCTTGACGAACCCACCAACGACCTCGACGTCGAAACCCTCCGCGCCCTCGAAGACGCCCTGGTCGATTTCGCCGGCTGCGCCGTGGTCATCAGCCACGACCGCTTCTTCCTCGACCGCATCTGCACCCACATACTCGCCTTCGAGGGCGAGGCCCATGTGGAGTGGTTCGAAGGCAACTTCGAGGATTACGAAGAGGACAAGAAGCGCCGCCTGGGAGCGGACGCGCTGGAGCCGAAGCGGGTGAAGTTCAAGAAGTTCGTGAGATAGGGCCGATGATGTCGGACGGGCAACAAATTCGTCATGATTTTGCTGCCTGGGCCGCCAGCACTGCCGCCAGATCGAGCAAGTTGGCACGCTTCAATGTGTCTGCCGGCCGGACAGCAATCGCTTCCGACTCACGGCTGAGCCAGATAGCCTGTGGGCTTGAACATTTGCCCGAACCCGGCGATTTCGATGAATGGCATCGAAGCATCTGCGAGACCGTTCAGAAAAATCTGACTGGGCTGGCAGGTACACCTTACCAATTTGGTGTCTCCGCCAAGCTGGTGAATGTCTACCTCAAGGCGTTGCTCATCAGCGAGTTCGGCGACGACCGACCTGACGGGAACCTCGCCCTTCGCGTAGCCGCGGTCCATCCCCCAATAGATCGCAGCCTGCTTGGGGCTTTGGAGCGAGAAGACTTTGGTGATTTCAAATCCGAGTGGCACACTTATAAAATGAGGAGTTGGTCCACCTTTTCCTTCGAGGATTATTCCGAAGTGATCCGTCTGATACGAGTGGCTACAGGTGGAGTCCTCTGGAAGATCGAAAAGCATTGGCCAGGCCAACAGTTGTAGGGCGGGGTTTTACCCCGCCGCCAACCGGAGCGGCGGGGCAAGCCTCGCCCTACGCGGCCCACCGGCCTTCCCGGATATCGCGGTGAATGGACGAATACGGCCAGTCGTCCGGCGGCTTCACCAAACCGAGTTTCACCGGGCTGAGCAAACAAAATCGCAAGTGCGCCTGGAAATCCCCCGCATCACGGATGTGATGCTCCCAGAACCGCTTCTGCCATATCCCCACTTCCCCCTTGCGTAGGGCGGGGTTCACTCCGCCGCCCGGTCCGAACGGATCGACCTCCGGCGCGCACCCCGCGCAAGTTGCAAAAACTCGATGATTTCCGTCGCCCCGGCCAGCGAACTCTGCGTGAATAGGGGCTTTGCGCAGGACAACCGGATCATGCCTGTCTCAGAGACTCTGATGGCCGTCATGCCGTCACATACAAATCGGTTCCCGATTGGGAACCTCACGGGCTGATCGCGCGTTTGTCATTCGAACAGCAACATTCCTCGGGAACCGCAGCCATGTATACCATTCTCATCATCATCCTGATCATTGCCCTGATCGGTGCCCTGCCGACCTGGGGTTATTCCCGCGGCTGGGGCTATGTGCCCTCCGGCGGCCTTGGGCTGGTGCTGGTTATCCTGATCATCCTGGTGCTGATGGGCCGGATCTGACGACAAACCCGGCTCCGCAACCCCCCGTGGCGCGCGGAGCCGGGGCGCCCTAGTCGTGATCCGGAAAAGGTCACTCTCATTTAACTACATTAAATCAATAACTTGACCCCCCGTCCTAGCTGGGACACTGAAAATCCCCACTTCAAGGTCCCCGGGCATCACTTTGACTGGTCCGGCGGCTTTCCGCAGAGCCGTAACCCGGTTTCCGGCAATCCGCCGCCCGTCACACCGACCCTGGCAACCGCCTCCAACTTCAGCCGTTGTTACTCCACGGACGCCATGAGGCGCCCGGTGTGAAACTGGAGTAACCAACATGAAACGGACCATTCTTACCGCCGTCGCTCTTGCAGCAACCCTTGGCACCGCCTCCTACGCGGAAACGATGAAGCCGAACGCCGCCGCTCAAGGCAGCGCGGCCGTCGCCACCCACGGCAGCCTGATGTCTGAGCTGAAGAACGGCAAGAGCGACAGCGCCAACTGGGCCAGCGAAATCTCGGGCCTCGGTAGCGCTCCGATGGTCGATATCGTGAAACTGAGCGAGCTGAAAGGTGAAGGTGCCGAGAACTCCGCCGCGCTGGACACTGCACTGACCGACACAAAGGCCGACGCTGAGGCAGCGCGTGTCGCCATCGAAGCAAACCCGGAACTGAGCGGCGCCCTGCAGGCCGAAAGCTTCACGCCCGACGACGTCGTCATGGTTCAGGTTGAGGGATCCAACAAGGTGACCCTGGTGGTAGACGACCGTTCGTGACCGCCGTCTGACCGATTTTTGCGGGCGGGCCTGTTCTTTCAGGCCCGCCCTTGATATGTCCCGATTACGCGTCACAGATCGCGCGATAAGAGATCAGCGGTTTCCGCACGCCAATCGCAACCGCTCCCCCCCACCGGCCAGCGCGATAGGGCGCTTACTGAAACGCGCAGCCCGTCTTCACGCCAAGCTTGCGGAAGACGGTTGCAGCTGGGCAGAACCCGGTGAAGGACGATTGAAGCAGGTTCAATCCGATGAACACGGTGAACCAGACGAACAGTGGCGACACCCATACCGTCAGCGCAACGCTGAGCAGGACCATCACGCCCGCAAACCTGAGGACTGCAGTATCAACCGTCATGAAATCTCTCCCGACTTGAAGCGGCCGGCCAATCCTGCCCGCCTGTCTTCTAGATAGGGATAAGCAATAAATATGCAAGTATTGGAATGTGTGGTGGCCTGCGTCATTTCGACCAGTCAGGCCACACCGCTGCCTTTCAGCCAGTCAACGATCCCCGCTGCCGGCATCGCGCCGGCCTGCCGCGCCGTCTCGCGTCCACCCTTGAAAGTGGCCAGAAGCGGGATACCGCGAATGCCATAACGACTGCCGGCCTGCGGATGCGCCTCGGTGTCCAGTTTGACGAACCGCGCGCGCCCCTTCAGGGCTGATGCGGCCTTGGCAAATTCGGGGGCCATCATCCGGCACGGCCCGCACCAGGCAGCCCAGAAGTCCACAACCAGTGGCACCTCGTCGCGTGCCTGCGCCTTTTGCAGCCAGGCCAGCGAAACTTCCTTCGGCTTGTCCCACATCAGCGGCGCCCCGCAGGTGCCGCAGCGCGGGTTTGCGCCAAGTTTCTCGATTGGTAATCGGTTGCCTTGTTCGCAATCCGGGCACGTCAGTTTCACCGCAGTCATGGCAGCCTCATCACATTCCAATAGCAAGATATATAGGGCGGTAGCCGGCTCCTGCAATCCTGCTGAACCGGCTAAAGGACGCCAATTTCCGCAAGCGCGCGGTTCAGATCTTCCGGCAGCGCTTCTTCGTGCGCGCGGCGTCTGGGAAGATCGGGCGGAGCGTCGGCAGGCGAGAGATAGCGCCACCCCTGGAACGGCCGCTTCTGGGCGGTCTGCGTCAGGATCAGCTCGGGATCGATAACGATCGCACAGCGCCTGATACCATCGTCACCGGTCACCTCGTCCAGCCGGACGATCCTCTGTCGCGCCTGAACCAGTCCTTTGATGACCCAATAGATGGAACCGCCATTCAGGACCTCCGCCTCGCGCTTGGGCCACATGCGGGTCACGTGCCGGTTCAGGCCGTCCCGGTAAACGCTACGGCGGCGCATCTCCTGCCAGGCGGCCAGGTCCTCGACGCTGTCGGTGCCAACCGAGAGCTTGATCAGATGTACGAACTTATCCACAGAGTCGTCCCCAGTCCCGGCCTATATGGTATGCCTTTTACCTGCAGCTTCAAGGGATTGTAGCTATCTGGACGGGCGGCCGGTGATCGGGTAAGCTGGCGCTTCCGCGCCCCGAAGTCAGACAGGCTGATCCATGACCCGCTTCGCCGCTCCCATCGCAGAACAAATCTGGGACATGAAATACCGCTTCAAGCAGGCGGATGGCACGCCGATCGATGGCAGTGTCGAGGACACCTGGCGGCGAATCGCGCGCGACGTGGCGCGGGTCGAGACTGATCCGCAGGCCTGGGAAGACCGATTCTATACCGCGCTGGAGGACTTCAAGTTTCTTCCCGCCGGCCGCATCACCGCCGGGGCCGGAACAGCCCGGCAGGTGACACTGTTCAACTGCTTCGTCATGGGAACCATCCCCGACAGCATGGGCGGCATCTTCGAGATGCTGAAAGAGGCTGCGCTGACGATGCAGCAGGGCGGCGGCATCGGCTATGACTTCTCGACCATTCGCCCGAAGGGCGCAGCGGTATCGGGCGTGGCTGCGGATGCCTCGGGCCCCCTGTCCTTCATGGATGTCTGGGACGCCATGTGCCGCACCATCATGTCCGCCGGATCGCGCCGGGGGGCCATGATGGCGACCATGCGCTGCGATCACCCGGATATCGAGGCGTTCATCACAGCCAAGTCCGATGCCGCCCGTCTGCGCATGTTCAACCTCTCGGTGCTGGTGACCGATGCTTTCATGGCGGCAGTCAAAGCCGACGGTCCATGGGAATTGGTGTTCGACGGCAAGGTCTACCGCACCTTGCAGGCACGGGACCTGTGGAACCGGATCATGCGGGCGACCTACGATTACGCCGAGCCGGGTGTGATCTTCATCGACCGTATCAACGCGGCCAACAACCTGAATTACGTTGAGACCATCGCCGCCACCAATCCCTGCGGCGAACAGCCCCTGCCGCCCTATGGCGCCTGCCTTCTGGGGTCGATCAACCTGGCCCGGCTGGTCTCTGATCCCTTCGGGTCTGAGGCTGCGCTGGACGAGGGGGCGCTGACCGATCTGGTCGCCACTGCGGTGCGGATGATGGACAACGTGGTGGACGTCTCGAAATTCCCGCTGCCCCAGCAACTGGCCGAGGCGCAGGCCAAGCGGCGGATCGGCCTTGGCGTCACGGGGCTCGCGGACGCCTTGCTGATGACCGGTCTGCGCTATGGGTCGGACGAGGCAGCCGCACAGACGGAGCGCTGGCTGAAGGCCATCGCACGGGCGGCCTATCTCGCCTCGGCGGCGCTGGCACAGGAAAAGGGCGCCTTTCCGCTGTTCGATCCGGAGAAGTTCCTCGCCTCGGGCAACATGCGCAACATGGACGAAGACGTGCGCGACGCGATCCGCAAACACGGTATCCGCAACGCGCTGCTGACCTCGATCGCCCCGACTGGGACGATCTCGCTTTATGCCGGGAACGTCTCCAGCGGGATCGAACCGGTGTTCGCCTATGCCTACACCCGCAAGGTGCAGCAAAAGGACGGCACACGGACCGAGGAAGAGGTGGTCGACTACGCCGTCCAGATGTGGCGCGAGCTGAAGGGCGACGCGGAGCTGCCCGACCACTTCGTCAACGCCCAGACGCTGGCGCCCACGGACCACGTCAAAATGCAGGCGGCGGCGCAGAAATGGGTGGATTCGTCGATTTCCAAGACGATCAACTGCGCCGAGGATATCTCATTCGAGGACTTCAAGGACGTCTACATGCTGGCCTGGGATACGGGGTGCAAGGGATGCACGACCTATCGGCCGAACGAGGTGACGGGGAGTGTATTGAGTGTGGCGGAGGAGAAGAGACCTCAGGCAGAATCTCTGATCGAGAAGCTAAAGCGGCTGATGCAGACTAAGGGCACCAATGCTGCCGAACTTGCTCGCGCGGCAGGTCTGAACGCGACGGCAATCTACGATATACTTAAAGGCAGGTCGGAAAGCCCCAAGGTTTCGACGCTCGATAAGATCGCCAAAGCTATGGAAGTGCCCTTGGCGGAGCTTCTTGATCCCAACCCCGCCCCCGAAGTCATCACCACCTCCCCCGCTGAACCCCTCACCCCACACGGCGACGTCATCTACATGTCCGACCCGCTTGACCGCCCGCAGGCGCTGGAAGGGCAGACCTACAAGGTGAAATGGCCCGACAGCGAACACGCGCTTTACATCACCATCAACGACATCGTGCTTGCCGGCCACCGCCGCCCCTTCGAAGTCTTCATCAACTCCAAGAACATGGAGCATTTTGCCTGGACCGTGGCGCTGACCCGAATGATCTCCGCCGTGTTCCGCCGCGGCGGCGACGTGAGTTTTGTGGTGGAGGAACTGAAGGCCGTCTTCGACCCCCGCGGCGGGGCCTGGATGAACGGCAAATACATCCCCTCGATCCTCGCTGCCATCGGCGGCGTCATCGAGCGTCACATGATCGACATAGGCTTCATCGCCGGCGAGGGAATGGGCCTGAAAACCGACCCCCAGGCGAAGGTCGTGAACCTGGATGCTCCCCGCGGCAAGGCCTGCCCGTCCTGCGGCCAATACGAAATGCGCATGGTCGAAGGCTGCATGACCTGTGCCTCCTGCGGCCATTCCAAGTGCGGATGAGGTTGATCATACCCGACAAACGCCTTGCCACTTGATCCGCGTCAATGCCGGTCGTGGTAACAGGCGATAGCGAGGGGTGAATGTAACTTCAGGAGACACCAAATGTCGCAACACACCCCGCACGAACTGCACGAGGAATTCCCTGACAAGGCCGCGAAGATCCAGGAATTGAAAGCGTCAAATCCGCATTTCGCGCGCCTTGCCGACGAATATCACGAGGTCAACCGAGCCGTTCATCGTGCCGAGACCAACGTGGAGCCGATGGATCAGCTGGCCGAGACCGAGTTGCGCAAGAAGCGGGCGCATCTCAAGGACGAGATCGTTCGCATGTTCGACTGACTGCGCGCTGGCGGCGGATCACTCCGCCGCCATCCGCCGTCTTCGCCGGCTCCACAGCGGCGAGGTCCAGATCAGGATGCAGGCCAGGCCCAGACCGGCCGCGATAGGCCGCTCGAAAAAAGTGAGAAGATTGCCGTTGCCCTTGATCATCGAGGTCATGAAGGCATCCTCGAGCAGCGGCCCCAGCACCAGCCCCAGGATCGCGGGGGCGATGGGAAATCCGTGTTCCTCCATCAGATAGGCGATCAGCCCCAGCACCAGAAGAATACCGATCCCGAACACGGTATTGTTGATCGCAAACGTGCCGACCATGCAAAAGATCAGGATCACCGGCATCAGTACCATCCTGTGCATCCGCAGCAGTTGTTTTGACCCCTTGATCGCGGCAAAGCCCAGCGGCAGCAGCAGCAGGTTCGCCAGGAAGAAGGTGATGAAGATCGCGTAGATCAGCTCGGGCTGTTGCAGGAAGACGGTCGGTCCCGGGTTCATGCCTTTCAGATACAGAACTCCGATCACAATGGCGGTGATCGAGTCCCCGGGAATCCCGAAGACAAGAGCCGGCACCCAGGTGCCCCCCAGCGCGGCATTGTTCGAGGCTCCGGCATCGACCAGCCCCTCGATATGGCCAGTGCCGAATTTCTCGGGTTCCTTCGAAAAGCGCTTGCTGACCGCATAGGAGATCCAGGCCGCGATATCCGAACCGGCGCCCGGCAGCGCTCCGACCGCGGCGCCGATCACCGAGCCGCGCAGAAGGTTGCGCTTGTATTTCGCCAGCACGCCGCCAAGGCCACGGAACACGTTGCCGATCGGCATCTGCGGTACCACGGGTTGCGGCTTGGTTGCGGTCACGGCGCGCAGAACCTCGGCCAGGGCGAACATCCCGATCATCGCAGGGATGAAGCTGACGCCGCCCATCAGTTCGACCGACCCGAAAGTAAAGCGCGCCTGGCCCGACATCGGGTCGAGGCCGATCGTGGCGATCAGCAGACCCAGCAACAGCGAGATCGAGCCTTTTACCGGATCCGACCCGGAAATGAAGGCGGCGCAGGTCAGTCCCAGGCAGGCCAGCCAGAAATATTCGTAGGACGAGAAGTTCTTCGCCACCTGCGCCAGCATCGGTGCAGTGAACATCAGCACGGCCGATCCGAACAGCCCGCCAATGACCGCGGCGGCAAGACCGGTGCCGAGGGCCAGTTCGGCCTTGCCCTTGCGGGTGAGTGCGAAGGCTTCGTCGGTGTAGGCCGCCGAGGCGGGCGTGCCGGGAATGCGCAACAGCGCGCCGGGCAGGTCGCCCGCGAAAATCGCCATGGCCGTTGCGGTCACGATGGCGGCCAGTGCCGGCACCGGGTCCATGAAGAAGGTGACGGGCACCAGCAAGGCCGTTGCCATGGTGGCGGATAGCCCCGGAACTGCGCCCATGAACAGACCGAACATTCCTGACAGAATGATGACCATCAGGACATAGGGATCGAAGACCAGGGGCAGGGCGGTCAGGAAGGTTTCCATCTTACCAGGCCACCGGCTGCAAAATGCCCCAGGGCAGGGGTACGCGCAGGACTTCGCCGAAGAAGGCCTGCATGCCGATCACGCAGATCACCGAGACAACAATCGCCTGAACCCAGTGGGCCGGGCCGCGGAGCCAGAGCAACAGGATCATCAGCGAAGCGAAGCCGGCAATGGGAAAGCCCAGCCAGTCGGAGGCGAGGATGTAGAACACCAGAACCGCCACCACGACGAGAAAGTTCGACACGTGGTGGGGCGAGCTGACCCAGTCGAAAGGCACCGCCCAGGGCCCGCCCGCTCGTATCCCGCGCACCACAAGCAAAAGGCCGAGCCCGGCCATGAAACTGGCGATCGTGCGCGGAAAGAAGGATGCACCGTAGTTCTGCCCGGGCATCTGGCGAAAATCCTTCGTGAACCAGAAAACCGCGCCTGCAAGCAACAGAAATACGGCGCCCGAAATCGCGTCGTTGACCTTCACGGAATTGCCTCCCCCTGGAGTCCATGCAGTGTCAAACGCCCCGGAAAGTTTCCTTTCCGGGGCGTTCGTGCGTCAGTTGGCGGTGAGACCGGCGGCCTTCATGACCTTGCCGAAATCCTCGTCCGCCTTCTGCATGTAAGCGGCAGCCTCGGGGCCCGGGCGCCAGACCATGCCGAGGCCGCGCCCGGTCATGAACTCTTTGAACTCGTCCGAGTTATAGGCCTTTTCCAAGGCCGGGATCAGCTTGGCGGTCACCTCGTCCGGCAGTCCGGCCGGGCCGGCGATCATCCGCCAGGCACCCACGGTCCAGTCGGATCCGGTGGCTTCCTTCAGGGTCGGAACGTCCGGGAAGATACCGAGCCGTTCGGCGCCCATCGTGGCCAGCGGACGCACCTCGCCCGCTTCGATCAGCGCGCGCCCTTCCGGCAGCGAGGAGGTGACGTAATCGACGCCGCCGGCCACCATATCCTGCAGGGCCGGGGCCGCGCCTTGCGACGGAACCCAGGGCGACTTGTTGGGATCGACGCCCTCGGACAGCAGCCAGCCGGCCGCGCCGAGATGCCAAATTCCGCCCTGGCCAGTGCCCGAGCCCTTGAAGGTCGACGGCTCGCCGGTCTTGATCGCTTCCAGCAGTTCGGCGGCTGTCTTATAGGGCGAATCCGCCCTCACCATCACACCGCCCGGATCGAGGTTGACTTGCGCCAGGACGGTGAAGTTTTCATAGGTGAGATCGGTCAGACCCGCCCAGTGCATCATCGCGATCTCGACCGTGGGAATCCCGATGGTGTATCCGTCCGGCGTTGCCGTTGCGATGGCGCTGTGTCCCACCACGCCCGAACCGCCGGTGCGGTTCACAACGTTGACGGGCTGGCCCAGATCCTTCTCCAGCAGCGAGGCGATCATCCGTCCGACGGCATCGGTGCCGCCGCCTGCGCCCCATGGCACAATGAAGGTAATCGGCCGGTCGGGGTAATCCGCCGCCATGACGGGTGCAGCCAGTCCAAGGGCTCCGGTCGCCGCAAGGGCCAGGCCCAGCGTCTTCAGGGTTTTGCGTCTGTTCATCGGTTCTCCTCCCTAGATTTCCGAGTCACGGTCGGTCAATTTTGCTCCGCCCTCCAAGGCGATGCATATGCGCATTTTGCGGATTCTGTCCTCCCGTTAACATATTCATGGGCGATCCTGCCGCATGGAGCAATGTTTTCTTGCGAGCGCTACCATAAAGCGCGTGGTGGCTTCCCCTTCCGTGCGGCGGTCGTGCCCGGCAAAGGGGATTAATCGGTATGCAAGATCATTGTAGAGTTCGTGCCGTTGCTGCGCATTGCGATCCTCCCTGTCCCGCTGAACGCGTGGTTCAACCCGAGGGCGTCAATCCCGCTGAAAGGGCAAAGGAAACCGAACGACAGCTCGGCGAATTCGCCAATTGCGCAATTCCAGCGAATGAAACAAAAAAAATTGCGGGAGCCTCGGGAGGCTCCCGCTCCATCTGATCGGGTTGTCGTCGCCTTTTCAGCCCGGCAGCCACGTGCCGCTTTCGCGGTCCCAGCTCCCTGCGCGAAGATCAGGTTTGGCGGCTACAAGGTCCGGTTTGCGGATCTTGTTGGACGGCGTCCGGGGGAATTCGCTCACATATTCGATAAACCGCGGCTGCTTGAACTTGGCCAGCCGGGACTCGCAATGCGCGAGAATTGCCTCGGGCGGAATGTCTTCTGGACGCACACCCTCTTCCGGCAGGATGTAGGCCTTCACTTCCTGCCCGCGCCGTGGATCGGGCACGCCCACTGCCGCGACCTCCCAGACGCCGTCCATCGCCCGCAGGGCGGCCTCGACCTCCTGTGCGGCGATGTTCTCGCCCGAACGCCGGATCATGTCCTTGATCCGTCCGACGATGCGCAGATACCCTTCTTCATCCTGTACGAAGAGGTCGCCGGTGCGAAACCACTTGCCCCGGAAGGAGGCGGCATTGGCCTCGGGACGCTTGTAATAGCCCCACAGGATGCCCCGGCCAGCCACGCAAAGTTCGCCAACGGTACCGCGCGGGAGTTCGTTGCCGTCCTCGTCGGCGATCATGCATTCGCGGAACGCCGCCGGAAGACCCGTAGTCACCTGCAGGGCTCTTTCCTTATCCGAAGAGGGCACCAGCGTCCCGCCGCCGATCTCCGTCATGCCGAAACTTTCACGCGCCAGAAGACCGAACCGCCGCTGGACCTCTTCCCGCGCCTCTGCGCGCCATCCGAAAATCGAGACGTATTTGAGGTGCACGTCCCGATCCATCGGCCCCTCGGTCCAGGCTTCCAGCCCCGGCTCGGGGAAGATGCAATAGTGGATCTCCTCGTCTTTGAGATAGCCGTAAAATTTCGAAAGGCTCATGCGCGGCGCGATCTTCGCGGTGCCGCCCAGCGCCATTGCCATCAGGAATTGCCACTGGGGGTCCATATAGAAGAATGGTGCCCAGATCAGAACATTCTTCACATCTCCGGTTGCGCCTCGCCAGCGCGCGGCATTCGATCCGATCAGAATCCAATAGTCGTGCGGCAGCATGCATCCCTTCGGGAACCCTGTTGTGCCTGAGGTATATTGGAGGTTCAGCAAGTCGTTGCGGCCGACCGGCGATGGTGCCACGAAATCTGGCGCGCCGTGGTCTAGCATCGCCAGGAAATCGCCCGCACCCTCGCGAGAGCCGCCGTGAACGATCAAGGCGGCCGGGCGGTCCCTGAGCAAGGGGGGCACCTGCTCCATCCGGTCCAACGTCTCGAGAAAGGCGGCGTCGATCACCACGAACTGCGCATCCGAATCGCCCAGGACGAAGGTCAGCTCCTCCTGCGTATAGCCTGTGTTGACGGGCACCATGACCGCGCCAATCCGTCCCAGCGCCACCCAGGTCAGCGCGAAGGCGGGAACATTCGGCAGCATCACCGCCACATGCGTGCCCTTGCGGATGCCATAGTTCAGGAAGGACGACGCCAGCCGCTTGGTCGCCTCTGCGAACTGGCGGTAGCTCAACTCGAGCCCTCCGTCGAGATAGCGTGCCAGCACCCGCTCGCCATGGAGCGACGCCGCGCGGTCGACAAAGTCGCCAATCGACTCGGGGTATTCTGCCGCTTCGGCCTCGGCCCGCATCCGGGCCATCTCGGCAACGCCAGGGCTGGTCATTCGGCGCGCTCCGGATTGGCCAGAGGGGTGCCCCCATGTTCGCCCCGCGCTGCGAAGGTGGCGCGCTGCAGGCGATAGAGATGGCCCGACAGATTCACCGCCTCGGCGCGGGGCAGTTCCATCGCCTTTTTGGTCACTTCCATCTCGACCCGCACCGACAGCGGCGGGTGGCGCGCGATCAGTTCTGCGATCTCGCGCGCCCGTGCCATCAGCGCCTCGGGTTCGACGATCTCGTTGTAGAGCGCGTATTTCAGGGCGTCTTCGGCAGGCAGGCGTTCGCCGGTCAGAAGCATCCACATCGCGACAGTCGGCGGGACGTGGCGCGCGAGCTGGGTCGAACCGCCGGCGCCAGCCATGCCATAGGCGATCTCGGGCAGCGACAGGAAGGACCGGGGGGTGCCGATCCGGATATCGGTCAGGTTCATCATGTAGATAAATCCCATGCCCGCCGCCGGGCCGTTGATCGCGCCGACGATGGGCTTGTACCGCTCGATCTGGCGGATGTCCCGCTCCCAGCCGGGGCGCAGGTGATCATCAGCGTCGGTCGAGGGATAGAAATGCGCTGTCAGCGCGTCGGCATGGCTCTGGACACCGTTCGGATTCTTGATGTCGTCGCCGCCGCAGAAGGCGCGCTCTCCCGCTCCGGTCAGGATGCCCACATGCACCGAACGATCCGCGACGAAGTCCTTCATCACGTCATACATTTCCCGGTGCATTTCCGGTGTGAAGGCGTTCACCTTGCCGTTGTCGATGGTGATGGTCGCGATGGCGCCATCCTTTTCATAGCGGATCCCCATGCGGTCCCTCCGTGTCAGTTGCCAAGCCGCCGGGAAGCCCGGCGGCGGAGAAGTTCGGCCCCGCCCAGTGCGACGGCGGTGACCACGATCAGGATTGCCGAGACGGCGGCGACCGTCGGCGAAATGTCGAGCCGCAGATCGGCCCAGATGCGCATCGGCAGGGTCTCGGACCCTTTCATCAGGAATTGCGCAATGATCAGTTCGTCAAAGCTGACAAAAAAGGCGAAGATCCAGGCCGCGACGACTGCGGGCAGCAGGCTCGGGAAGGTCGCCGCCATGAAGGCGCGGAACGGTCCGGCGCCCAGGACCCGGGCCGCCCGCTCGAAGGTCGGATCGATCTGGCGCAGCGCAGCGCCGGTCATCAACACAACGAACGGCTGGGCCACGGCGGCATGGGCAAAGGACAATGCAATCTCGCTGTCGGTCAGCCCGAGCCGGATCGCCGAGATGAACACGCCGAGCGCCACGAAGATGTGCGGGATCAGGATGGGCAGCGTCGCCGCCAGGGTCATCGGTCCGCGGAGCCGCTCGGAACTGCGGTCGATGCCCAGGGCGGCAAGCAGACCGGCGATGGTCGCGATGCTGGCGGCGGCCAATGCCACCCTCAGGGACACGAGTGTGGCCGAGACCCAGACAGGATTGTTGAAATACTCGCGGAACCAGCGCAGCCCAGGATCCTCGGGCGGAAACCGCAGAAACTCGGACTGTCCGAAGGCGATCGGGATGACGATCACGACCGGGAACAGCAGGAAGGCGGCGCAAAGCCAGAAATAGGCGGTCAGCAGACGGGAGGGGCGAAGGCTTTCCATCAGACACCTCCCGACAGCAGGCGACGGAAGATCATTCGCCCAGCGCCGCGCAATACCGCGATCATCATAAGCGTCAGAACCAGCAACCCAAGACCAAGTGCGGCAGCGAAGGACCAGTTGAGCCGTTCGACCTGGAACTCGATCAGGTTGCCGATCATCGCCTGCTTGCGCCCGCCCAGCAGGCCGGGGGTGATGAAAAAGCCCATGGACAGCATGAAGGAGATGATAAACCCGGTCAGCGCGCCTTCGAAACTCAGCGGCAGAAACACGCGGACCAGCGCCTGTCGCGAGGTGGCCCCCAGCACACGCGCGGCCCGCAGCAGGTTGAGATCGATTTCCGTCATGGCCGATTGGCAGGCAATCACGAAGACCGGCAGCAGGATCTGCACCATCGCGACATAGACAGCGCCGGGGGTGAAGAGAAAACGCACGGGTTCCTCTGCGAGCCCCACCGCGGCAAGAAAGTTGTTCAGCAATCCATCACGGCCCAGCACGACCATCCAGGCATAGGTGCGGATCAGAATGGACATCCATAGGGGGATCAGAATCAGGAAGATCAGCGCCATCTGCCGGCGTCTCGGCTGTAGCGCGATGAAGAAGGCAATGGGATACCCGAAGATCGCACAGCAGGCCGCCACGATCAGCGAGACCTTCAGCGTTCGCAGCATCACATCCAGATATACGCCGCGCTGGAATAGCCGCGCGAAATGCTCGGTCGTGAAATCCGGGTCGAACATGCTTGCCCGCATGAGCTCCAGCGACGGCCCGAGCACGAAGGCAAGCAGCAAGAGCAGGGCAGGCACAAAGAGCCAGAAGCGGCGCATGGGGTCAGTTCCGTCCGAAGGGGCCGGGCGCGTAGTGCGTCCGGCCGAAGAGGCAGGGAATTATTGCAGCAGCCACTCGTCGAAGCGCTCGCGCACCGCGTCCAGACGCTCGGCCCAGAACCCTTCGTCGGCGACAAACTGCAGCTCGGCATTCGCGGGATAGGTCGGCATCGTCTTGGCCAGGTCCTCGGGAAGGCTGTCGAACAGACCCGGCGCGAAGTTCGGATAGGGCAGTTCCTTGATGTATGCCGCCTCGAGGTCCGGCCGCATCGTGCGAATGCGGATATAGTCCAGCGCGGCGTCATAGTTCGGAGCGTCGGTCGGGATGCCGACATGGCTGGTGTGCAGAACGCCGCCATTCCAGACGATCTCCACCGGAATGCCGCTTTCCTGCAGTTTGCCCACACGGCCGTTGTAGGTGGTCGAGTAGAAAACCTCACCGTCCGAAAGAAGCTGCACGGATTGTGCACCCGACTCCCACCAGACCACGATGTCGTCCTTGATCTCGTCAAGCTTGGCAAAGGCGCGGTCCATGCCCTCCTCGGTCGCCAGCACCTCATAGACCTGGTCCATCGGCACACCATCCGCGATCAGCGCGAACTCGAGGTTGTATTGCGGCATCTTGCGCAGCGAGCGCGGACCGGGGAAGGTCTCGGTGTCCCAGAAATCCGCCCAGCTTTCGATCTTCTTGCCTTCGGGGTTTTTGCCGAGGTTCTGCACGAGCACCGTGGAGTAGGTGGCCGAGACGACCCCGAATTCCTTCTTCGCGGCCTTCGGCAGCTTGTTCTCGGGGTCGAGCTTGGCATAGTCGATAGGAGCAAGCAGGCCCTTGGCGACGCCGACGGGATAGTCCGAGGCCGAGACCTCCATCACGTCGTAGAGCATCTTGCCGGCCTTGAGCATCGACTCGACCTCCAGCATCGTCTTGCCCTCGGCCACGACGAAGTTGGTGTCCCAGCCGGTTTCTTCCTTGAAGACCGGAATGAAGATCTTCTCGCCGATTTCCTTGACCACACCGCCCGATCCCGCGATGGTCAGCACCTTGTCCTGCGCGGCCACTGGGCCCGCAACGGCAAGCGCCAGCGCGGCGACAAGCCCTTTCTTCAGATAGTTCATCTTATCCTCCTTGTTTATCCGCCGGATGCATTCTGGCCGGCTGTCTTCCCTGTCTCCGGCACAACGGGCACGGAATCGTCCAGGTCGAACCCGAGCGTCACCTCGGCACCTCGTGAGAGCGCCGCGACCCCGGGCCCCCTGTGGGTCCGGAACGTAACGGTGCGCCCGCCGGCCAGCTGGGCTTCGTAGAGCGTATGGTCGCCCTGGAACACGACCTGGCTCAGGACTGCCCGAAAGGTGACATCGGCGCCGTCAGGCGCGACCGGGCGCAGCTTCTCAGGCCGCACCGACAGTTTGCCCTCGAGCACCGCTGCGGGCAGGGTGGCGGCCAGTTCCGGAAGATCGCACCCGTTGGGGGCCAGATCGAACAGATTGGTGGTGCCGATGAACTCGGCCACATACTGAGACTGCGGCGCGTCATAGATTTCTTGCGGCGTGCCGGTCTGGACGATGTAGCCATCGCGCATCACAGCGACGCGGTCTGAAAGCGTAAGCGCCTCGCCCTGATCGTGGGTCACGAAAATGATCGTGCAGCCTAGCGCTTGATGATACCTGCGAATTTCGAATTGCATCTGCTCCCGCAGTTTCAGGTCAAGTGCCGCCAGGGGTTCGTCCATCAACAGGACAGGCGGTTCAAAGACCACGGCCCGCGCGAAGGCGACCCGTTGGCGCTGCCCGCCCGAAAGCTCGTTTGGCATGCGACCGGCGAAGTCGGCGAGTTGTACCATCGCCAGGGCCTCTTCCACCCGGCGCGTGACCTCGGCCTTCGCCACCCGACGGAGGCGCAGCGGGAAGGCGACATTTTCGAAGACGCTGAGATGAGGAAACAGGGAATAGCTCTGGAAGACCATGCCGACGTTTCGCTTCTCGGGCGGCAGGGCGAGCACCGACTGTCCGGCGATCCTGACATCTCCGTTGGTGGCCGAGGCAAAGCCGGCCAGCAGGTTCAAGGCCGTTGTCTTGCCCGAGCCGGAGGGGCCCAGAAAGGTGACGAACTCACCCGGAGCGACTGTCAGATTGAATCGGTCCAGCGCGGTGACCGAGCCATAACGCTTTGTCAGGTCGATGAATTCAAGCAATGCACCGGCCATACCTCTAAGCGCCCCCAAGTTTATTGAACTTCGTGTCATTTATGACATTAATGTCATAAATACGGGTGTCAATCACCAAATCCAAGACGCTTGTGGATTCAGACCTGTTGCCGGATAAGGAATCATGTCCGAGGCACCCTACCTTCCAGACCTTCTCTTGCGCCGCGTCGAGGCGGCGGCCGGAAGGCCCAAGCGTGTCCGCACACGTCTGGCCTTGCTGGCGGCGGCGGCAGCAGAGATGGCGGAGGTCGGCTATGAGGCGATGACGGTCGAGGGCGTGGTGCGCCGTGCTGGTCTGGCACGGGGAACTTTCTATCTCTATTTCCGCAATCGCGGCGATGCCGCCATAGCTGTTCGTCGCGCCTTTGGTGCCACGCTGCGTATTCTGCGCCCGCGCGGTATGGGACGTCTTCCCCCGTGGAATGCGATCTGGCAGGTGAACAGGCTTTACGTTGCTTTCTACGCCCGCAACGCGCGTATCGCGGCTGGCGTGGAACTTCTGGCGCGGGAACGGCCGGAAATCCTGGCCAGTCGCGACCGCATCAACCAGCGCTGGGCGCAGGTCCTGTTGCGCGACCTTTTGCGCCGGCGTCCCAACATGGCCGCAGACGATCGTCGCCGCACACTCCTGAGCCTGCGCTATGTCATCATGATGGCCGACGAGGCACTGCGGCAAAGCTTTGCCGATCCGCCGGAAAAGCTGCGCACTCTGGTCGTGTCCGAAGACGAGGTGACCGACATCCTCACCCGGCTGTGGTATCGTGGAGTCTATGCGGAGGACCCGCCCGAGGCATATCACACCGTCCCGGAAAGTTACGGATCGATCACCGGGTAGCCCACGCAGCGCGGGTCGGTCTATTTCGGGCGGGAATGCTCCATCCCCGGGGGAATCGGAATGAATTCCTCGCTGTCACCCGGCGGCAGGTGGAACGGCCCCTTTTCCCAATCGGCGGCCATCCATGCCTCCTTGGCCTCCTCGATGCGCTCTTTCGACGATGCGACGAAGTTCCACCAGACATATCGCCGGCCGTTCATCGTAGCGCCGCCGAGTGCCATCAGGCGCGCGCCCTGCACGCCGGCGCGCACCGTGATGCGATCGCCTGGGCGGAATACCATCATTCGCCCTGCCTCGAAGGTATCTCCGGCCACCTCGATGGCGCCTTGGGTGACGTATATTCCTCGGTCCTCGTGGTTGTCGGGCAGCGGGAACACGGCGCCGGGGGCCAGCACCACGTCGAGATAGAAGGTTTCCGACTGCATGGTGACCGGACTAGTCTCGCCATAGGCCGTGCCCAGGATCAGCCGGGCATCCACCCCGGTGTCCTGAATGCGTGGCAGCGCCGCCTCCTTGTGATGCTCGAAATCCGGGGCCATGTCCTCGCGGTCTTCCGGCAGGGCGATCCAGGTCTGGATGCCGAACAGCTTCTGATGCGGCTTCGCTCTTGTTTCGGCGCTCGTCCTTTCGGAATGGGTCACGCCCCGCCCGGCGAGCATCCAGTTTACCTCGCCCGGATATATCATCTGGTGGGTGCCCAGGCTGTCGCGGTGTTCGAACTCGCCCTGATACAGATAGGTGACGGTCCCGAGCCCGATGTGCGGATGCGGCCGCACGTCGATGCCGCCGTCGGTCAGGAATTCGGCCGGGCCCATCTGGTCGAAAAAAATGAACGGCCCGACCATCTGGCGCTCGGGCGCGGGCAGCGCCCGGCGAACGTCGAAACCGCCGATGTCTCGCGCACGCGGGATGATCAGCGTCTCGATCGCCCCCGAGGTGCCGGGGCAATCGGGGGAGGGGGAAGGAATCCAACTCATGGACAGGCTCCTGGAATGCGACTGGCAAAACTATGCCCCAGCCCCGCGCCCCTGTCCCGCGTGAACTTCCGGCTCAGCCCGCCGCCAGCACCTGAACCTCCTTCGAGGCCACCACTTCGCCGGCGCTGGCAAAGCGCTCATGGTTCTCGGCAAAGGTCTCGGGGTCATACCGGTAATTGACCATCACCCCGGCGCTTTCCGCCATCCCCTTTGGCGAGACATCCGCTCCGACCTGAACCGCATGGACATAGGCTCCATTGCCCAGATGGAAGCGGGTGACCGGATCATAGGGCATCCCGTCGGGCCGCTTGGCGCTGATCAAAAAGCGCGCGGCCGTGGCCTTCAGCGCATCCGCGCTCATCGCGTCTGGTGCAAGGCCCTGCTCGCGCATCCAGCGAGTCAGGGTCGGGATCGGTGAAAGGGTTACGAAGGTCTTGATGTTGGGCAGTTCCGCGGCAAGATCCTCGGCCACCTGCTTGATCAGCGAATTGCCGAACGAAATGCCGGCAAGCCCGGCCTGGCAGTTCGAGATCGAATAGAAAACCGCCGTATCCGCGTCTTCGGCCCGCAGGGGCGTCCGGTCCTCAGCCAGAAGTTTCTGCACCGACCCGGGAATGCCCTGGGTCAGCGCAACCTCGACAAAGATCAGCGGTTCGCCCGGCATGGCGGGGTGGAAGAAGGCGAAACAGCGCCGGTCCGACGGCTGCACGCGCCGCCGCAGGTCGTCCCAGGACTGGATCGCGTGGACCGCCTCATAGGCGATGATCTTCTCCAGCACATGTGCGGGGCTCTCCCAGTTGACCGGCCGCAGTACCAGAAAGCCCCGATTGAACCACGAGGCAAAGAGATGCTGAAAATCGAGGTCGATCCGCGCGCGGGGATCGTCGCGCTTGATCAGCCGCAGCAGATCGCGCCGCATCGCCACCAGCTGCGGCGTCGCGCCCGGCACGCGGTTCAGCCGGCGGGCCAGTTCCTGGCGGCCAGGTTCGGCCGAGGCAAGAAAGGCGGCATACTTCGCCTGCGTCTGATCGGTCTCGAAGGCGGCCAGAGTGCTGCGCACCTGGTCTGCGTCGATGCCGAGGTTGTCCGCCAGATGGGTGAAAAACGCGATTTTCCCCGGGTCGTCCATCTCGGCAAATCGGTCGAGGATCTGGCTGGCCGTAGTCAGACCGGAAATCTCGCCCTGGTTCGACAAAAGATCGCCGATCAACTCCTCGACACTTCGGGAATCCCCGCCTGCCGGATGCGCATTGCGCACCTGACGGGCGAAAAGCGTGGCAAGGACGTCAGACAGCAGGCTCACAGTGCGGTTCCCATGACAGCGGTGGGCAGCCAGGTGGCAAGACCCGGAAAAAGGCACAGGATCACGATGGCCAGGATCATGCAACCCACGAAGGGCGCCGATCCAACCAGGATCTGGCGCAGCGAAATGTCGGGCGCGATGCCGTTGATCACATAGAGGTTCAGTCCGACCGGCGGCGTGATCAGCCCGATCTCCATGTTGATGGTCAGGATCACCGCGAACCAGTAGGGATCGAATCCGGCCGAGGTGATGATCGGCAGCAGGATGGGCGCCGACATCAGGATCACCGCGACCGGCGGCAGGAAGAAGCCGGCGACCAGCAGGAACAGGTTGATCACCGCCATCAGCACCCAGCGGTTCACGTCGAGCGCAGCAATCCACTGAGCCACGGACTGGGTGACAAACAGCGAGGACAGCATAAAGCTGAACACGCCCGCCGCGCCGATGATGAAGAGGATCATCACCGACTCCCGCGTCGAATCGCGCAGGACCAGCCAAAGCTCGCCAACGCTGAACATCCGATAAATGACCACTGCCGCAAGAATGCACAGAAGCGCGCCCACGGCGGCTGTCTCCGACGGTGTCGCGATGCCGCCATAAAGCGCAACCAGGACGCCGGCGATGATCAGCAGGAAGGGAATCACTCGCGGCAGGATTTCGATCTTCTGACGCCAGGAATACCGCGCGGTGGCCAGGGCCGCCGTCGCCGCGCCGCGCCGCCAGGTGTCGAAAATCGCCCAGGCGATGAACAATCCCGTCAGCAGGATGCCCGGCATAACGCCGGCCAGGAAAAGGCGTCCGATCGAGGTTTCAGTCGCGATGCCATAGACGATCATCGTGACCGAGGGCGGGATCAGGATCCCCAGTGTCCCGCCGGCGGCGATCGAGCCGGCGGCCACCTCGGCCGGATAGCCGCGCCGGCGCATCTCGGGAATGCCCATTTTTCCGATGGCGGCGCAGGTCGCGGGCGAAGACCCCGACATGGCGGCAAACAGCGCGCAGGCGCCGAGGTTCGACACCACAAGGCCGCCGGGAACCCGTGTGAGCCAGCGTTCGAGCGCCTCATAAAGGTCCGGCCCCGCGCGAGTGGAGGCGATGGCCGCTCCCATGATGATGAACATCGGGATGGACAGCAGCGCAAAACTGTTCAGTTCGGCATAAAACAGTTCGGGCAGGGCGGTCAGCGCGCGCGGGCCGTCGAAAATCCACAGGAAGGCAGTGGCGACCAGCAGCAGCCCGATCGCGACCGACACGCCCGAGAACAGCACGATCACCGTTGCGACGGCGATGGCCAAACCAATCGTCAGCGGCTCCATCAGTCGGGGCTCCGTTCTGGATGCGGCTCGGGCAGGGCTTCGGGCGCGCCGAAAGCCGCAAGCCACAGGTCGCCGAGCAGTTGCAGCAGGTAGAGGCCAAAGCCCAGCGGCACCGAAAGGTAGGTGATCCACAGCGGGAAGGCCCACACCGACTCGGACTTCCAGCCACGCGCCCAGGACATGTGGAACATCTCCCAGCCATACCACAGCATGGCTCCGGTCATGGCAATGGTGGCCAACATGACCACACTCGCCAGAACGCGGCGCGCCAGCGGCGGCAACAGCGAAGGCAGCAGATCGACGCCGACATGCCCGCGCAAACGCTGCACGAAGGGCAGGCCCAGCATGGTCGCGCCGATCATCAGATAGATGACAGCCTCGGTCTGCCAGATTGTGGATTGTCCCAGAACGGCGCGCACAAAAATCATGTGGCAGGTGACCAGCACCGCCGCCAGGATCATGAAGGCGGCGCAGATGCCGAAAGCGGTCGAGATCGCGCCGATCAGGCGCACCCCGGCAGGCGGCCGAAAGGCGCCCGCCGGGTCAGTGTCGGCGGGCGTGTGACTCATTCGATGGCCAGCGCCGCGTCGAGCAGAGCCTGCCCGTTCGGAGTCCCCGCGACAAAGGAGGGATAGGAGGTGGTTTTCGCCAGTTCACGCCAGGCATCGAAATCGGCCTGCGTCATCTCCTTGATCTCCACGCCGGCATCCTGGAATGCCTTGGTGGTGATCGCATCGCCCGCCTTGGCCTGTTCCAGATACCAGGCTTCCGCCTTGGCCGAGGCATCGGTCAGAGCCTTCTGCTGCTCCGCGCTCAGTCCCTCGAAGGTGGTCTTGTTGATCAGCAACGGCTGATACATGAACCACAGGGCAGTGTCGCCCGCGGGGGTATAGCACTTCAACTGTTCATAAAGGCGATAGCTCAGGAAGCTCTCGGACGAGGTATTGGTGGCGTCCAGAACGCCGGTCTGCAGGGCCGAATAGATCTCGGACGAGGCCATGGACGAGATCGACGCCCCGGCACCTGCCAGCATTTCCTCGAACGACTTGCCCGCCGCGCGGATCGTCACGCCCTTCACATCCTCCGGCTTGGTGATGCAGCCCTTGTTCGAGCCGAATCCGCCGGCAAGGTAGCCGTGCACCAGCGTCTTGACGTCGTCCCCGGCCATGATCTCTTCGATATCCGCCATGAAGGGCGAGGCCGAAAGGCGCGCGGCGTGGTCATGGTTCTTCACCAGGCCGGGCATCAGGGTCAGGTTGTAGGCCGGTTGCTGACCGCCCGCATAGGACAGCGGGAAGATCGTCATATCGAGCTGCCCGCGGCTGAGCGGCGTATATTGCTCGCGTGCCTTGAACAGCGTCTGGTTCGGGTAAATCTGGATCTCCAGATCGACATTGGCAGCCTTCACCTCATCGGCGACCATCTGCGCAACCTGGTGGCGCACGTCTCCCTCGGCCCATTGGTGCGACAGTTTCAGCGTTTCGGCGCCCGCGGCACCGCAGACGAGCATGGCAAGCGCGCTCGCCGTCAGCAGATGTTTCATGGTTTCCTCCCGTGGTGTTCCTTCCGGAACTTGTAATACGGCCATCAGGCAGCCCATTGCACATCTTGTCAACCATCTCGTATACAAAAGGGATGGTGCCGGATACGACGATACATCTCTCCGCCGAGCCGCGCAGCCGGTCGGACCGGATCGCTGCCCTGCTGGAGGAGCAGATCCTCACCGGCCGCTTCCCGCCTGGCACAAGGTTGGACGAAGCCTCGCTGGCGGAGGAGCATCAGGTCTCCCGCACACCGATTCGCGAGGCGTTCCAACGACTCGCCCTGTCCGGGCTCGTCGATCACGCGCCCCGCCGCGGTGTCTTCGTCCGGCAGACGACGGCCGTCGAAATCATGGAAATGTTCGAGGTGATGGCCGAGTTCGAATCGTTCTGCGGACGGCTCGCCGCCCGCCGGTGCAGCGAAGCGGCGCTCGACGCGCTGCGCCGTGCGAACGCCGGATGCCGCCGCGCGCTCGAGGCCGGGGATGTCGACGGCTATTACGAGGAAAACAGCACGTTTCATCAACTGATCTACGAACAATCCGGCAATCACTTCCTCGCACAGGAGGCATCGCGTCTGCATCGCCGGCTGAAGCCCTACCGCCGGATGCAGCTGCATCTGCGGGGGCGGCTGCGGCAGTCCATGGAAGAGCACGAGGCGATCGTTACCGCAATCGCCTCGGGTGACGATACGACAGCGGCCACTCTGTTGCGGGAACATGTCGCGGTGCAGGGCGAAAAATTCCACCACCTGCTGTCCCAGTTCCGGCTCGAGGGCGCGGGCTGACCTGATGCAGATCATTGCCAGCCGGAGGTCCGGTCCATAGCCTTCCACGCAGGCGCTCTGCGCGATTACGGAGAGGCAGGCAATATGGTTGGATTTTGCACTCTTCCCTTTGCGGCATCGCTCTTTGTCGCCTGAGGGGCACCGGCCCCCTTAGCGACAGGCTATGCCGAGGGCGAATTCACCCTGGTGGCCCCGGTCGCGGTCGCCCAGATCAAGCACGTGGCGGTAGCGCGGGGCGACCGGATCGATGCCACCGACCCATCGGTGGCCTCTGGCGCGATCTCGACGCTCAACACCGTAGCGGCGGCAGCGCTGAACCGCGAAGCGGGGACAACCGTGGTCGGACCCGTCGCTGCGCCCGACATCATCGTGCACCGGCGTTACAACCCCGAGGGCATCACGCAATACAACATTGTGCCCGGGCTTCTGGGGGTGATCCTGCAGCTGACGATGGTGATGATGACTGCCATGGCGCTGACCCGCGAGATTGAACGGGGCACCATGGAGAATCTGCTGTCGATGCCTGCATCGCCGCTGGAGATCATGCTGGGCAAGGTGGTGCCCTACCTCGGGTTTGGCGCGGTGCAGGTGGCAGTGGTGCTGGTCGCGGCGAAGGCGGTTTTCGGGATCCCCTTCCGCGGCATGCCGCTCTGGGCCCAGTATCTGGGCGAATTGATGCCGCTGACCCATTTCCTGCGGCTGATCCGCTCCGTCATGTTGAAAGGGGCTGGTATGCAGACCGTGGCGGGGTCGTTCTTGGTGCTGGCGGCCTTTGTCCTGGCCTTGGCGCTGGTGTCACTTCTCCGGTTCCGCCGCACGCTGGACTGAGGCGGAAAAGCCGACGCTGCGCAACATGCGGCAATTGATTTCGTCGGCCGCCGATGGTTCGGTTGGCCTCGGAAATCAGGGGCAGGGAGGCCGCCATGAACAATCTCGATTTCGCGGGTCAGACCGCGGTGGTGACAGGCGGCGGGCAAGGGATCGGCCTGGCTGTGGTCAAGCGGCTGCTGGCCTCGGGGGCGAAGGTTGCCAGCTGGGACATGAACGGCGAGGGCAACAAGGCCGCGATGGCGGGGCTGGAGGGGCAGACGCTGGCGGTGACATGCGATGTGTCCGATTACAGCTCGGTCCAGCGGGCGCTGGAGCAGACCGAGGCTCAGCTTGGTCCGGTGGACGCTGTGGTGAATTCCGCCGGGATCGCCGGGCCGAACGCGACCGTGGAGGATTATGACAACGCCACCTTCGAGCGGATCGTCGCGATCAACCTGACCGGCATCTATTTCGTCAACAAGGTGATGATCGCGGGGATGAAGGCGCGCAATTACGGGCGGATCCTGAATATCGCGTCGATTGCCGGGAAAGAGGGGAATCCCAACGCCTGCGCCTACTCTGCCTCGAAGGCGGGGGTGATCGGCTTTACCAAATCGCTGGGCAAGGAACTGGCCGGGTTCGACATCGGGGTCAACTGCGTGACCCCGGCGGCGGCGCGGACCCCGATCTTTGATCAGATGGCGCAGACTCATATTGATTATATGCTGTCCAAAATCCCTAGGGCGCGCTTCCTGGAGGTGGAGGAAGCGGCCCATATGATCTGCTGGCTGGTGAGCCGGGAGAACGGGTTTTCGACCGGGGCGGTCTTCGATCTGTCGGGCGGACGGGCCACCTATTGAGGGGCGTTTTCCGGTGTCCTAGCTAGGACGCTTTTCAAGTGTCTGATTTTTAATGTGAAAATCAGAGTGACTTTTTCGGGACATTTTTTGGCTACAGTTTGGGGGGAAACACCCTCCCTATCCCTCCCCCTCGCAGGGGGAGGGGAGAGCCCTTGTATTAGGGTGGATTTTGACCGCCGTCACCCCAATGCGGCGATCACGGCGTCGGTGCGGGTGACGGTGGCGACGTTCTGCATGGCGTAGTCGATCGAGGCGCGGTGCCAGTCGGCGTTCATCGTCGAGCAGGCGTCCTCGGGCACGATCATGTGAAACCCCTTGTCGGCGCCGGTACGAGCGGTGTGTTCGACGCTCATGTTGGTCCAGCAGCCGCAGTTGATGATCGTGTCGCGTCCGCCGTGGCGCAGGTAGCTTTCGAGCCGCGAAGTTTCCCAGGCCGACATGCTCATCTTCTCGACGATCAGGTCGCCGGGCCGTGGTTCCAGCCCCGCAACGGGGGCGCCGCCCCAGGTGCCGCGGACCATGGCGTTCTCGGCCACCAGCCCCTTATAAAGACCGGCGGTCTGTGCCATCGCGGGGTGACCGGGTTCGCAGAGAAACCAGACGTGCAGCACGAGCACGCCCTTCGCGCGTGCCGCCTCGGCCAGCCGCGCGGCGTTGGCGACGACGTTCTGGGCACGAGCGTGGTCGGGCGCGCCCGAGGCGGCGAAGGCGCCGCCGTCGGCGATCACGTCGTTCTGCATGTCCTGCAGGATCAACGCGGTGCGCCGCCCGTCGATGCGGAAATCGAGGCGGTCCTGCACCGTCAAGTTGCTGGACACCGGCGGCGCCGCGGGCGCGGGCTGCCTGGTGCGGGGATGCATGAAGGGCTCGTCCCGCCCCCGCGTCTTCGTCTGGACGGAATAGAGCGAGGTGCAGGCGCAGAGGTACAGCGTGCTCCAGTCCGCGCCGCCCCAGTGCAGGTTCGCCACCATTTCGGGGCAGTCGATCTTGCCGAGAAGTTCTCCCTGAAACGAATAGACCCAGACCCCGCCCGGGGCGGTGACATAGAGATTGCCGTCCTTGTCGGCCTTCATGCCGTCCGGCAGGCCGGGTTTCAGGTCGTCCCTGATGCCGCCCGCGAAGACCCGGCCATTGGTCAGGCTGCCGTCGGCGGCGACGTCGAACATGCGGATATTGGCCTGTTCGGTATCGTTGACCCACATCCACCGCTGGCAGGGCGAGAAGCAGAGGCCATTCGGCTGGCTGAACAGATAGCGGTCCACCACCAGCTGGGGTTCGTCGCCAGGGCGATGCCCGGGGGGCAGGCGATAGACGCCCTGGAATCCCATTTGCAGCGGGCGGGGCACGCCGAAATGTTCCTTGCGGCCATAGGTCGGATCGGTGAAGTAGATCGACCCGTCATTGCCCACCACGATGTCGTTGGGGCTGTTCAACTCGCGCCCCTGATAGTGAGTGCAGAGCACCTCGCGCGTGAGGTCGGGGCGGATGCGCACCACCGAGCTGGTGGAATGTTCGCAGACCAGCAGGTTGAGGTCGGCGTCATAGGTCATCCCGTTGCCCTTGTTCGAGGGCTTCTGGATCTCCTTCACGCCCTTCCCCGGCGTGTATTTTCGCCGGGTGTCGGCGGGCATGTCGGAGAAGATCAGCGTCTGTTCCACCGGATGCCAGAGCGGGCCTTCGGTGAAGGTAAACCCGGTGCCAAGCTGGTGGACGGGCGCGTGCACGTCGATCAGCGTGTGGAACCGATCGGAGATGGCGGTGTGGGACATGGCCTCAGACCGGGAACCAGGGGCGGTTGGGCACCGTCTCGGTCATCGGGCCGGGCACCGACATCCCAAGACGGCCGACGACGCGCTGGCGCTCGATCTTGGCCGGGCGGTCGTGGATGGGCAGCAGGAAGGTGTAGTTGTTCAGCAGCTTCTTGATCGCGCCCTTTTCGGCGCGCTTGGATTCTGAATGGTTGCCGGTCACGCGCGGCTCCATCCAGTTGTTGGTATAGACGTGGTTCACGATCTGGTCGTTGAAGTCATAGATCACGTCGCCGCAGATGCAGGCGAGGCCCTCGGCGGTCTCGACGATCACGTTCATCGACCCTTCGGTATGTGCCCCGGCGCGTTCGCACCAGACGCCGGGGATGATCTCCTCGGCCCCGGTGATGTCGAGGTCGAGGAAGCGCATCGCCTCGGGTTCGTAGATCCGGTCGATCAGGTGCTTGATGTCGGGTTTCGGGTATTGCGGGAACATGATCCCCGAGACCGAGAACTCCATCTCGCGCCGGTTGATGACGACGGTGGTGTTCATCGGGAACTTGTCGTCTTTCCCGGCGTGGTCGATGTGCAGGTGGGTGTGCAGCACATAGCGGATGTCGCCGACGCGAAGGCCGTGCCTGGCCAGCTGGTTCTCGATCATGTTGTCGTGGTACTGGAGGCCGCGCATGCCCAGGGACTCCATGATCGCGTTGTCGCGATAGCCGGTGTCGACGACGATCGGATACTCCCCTCCGGTGATCAGGAAGCCGTAGACCGGCACCCGCCGGACGCGGCCACATTCGTGGCCGAGGACGAGAAAGCTGGTCTCCAGCTCGATATCGCCATAGTCGAGGATGTGGATTTGCAGGGCCATGTCGGGTCCTCCCTTTCTTTACAGCCGATAGACGCGGGCTGCGGTGTCGTTGAAGATGGCGTGCTGTTGCTGATCCGAGAGGCCGCTGGCGGCATCGCGGAAGGCGTTGAAGAGCTGGGTGTAGCTGGTCCAGAGCTTCTCGATGGGAAAGTTCGAGCCGTAGAGGCAGCGCTGGGCGGTGAAGATGTCCACGGTGTCATGGACCATGTCCGCGATGAATGCCGGATCGTTGCGGTGGATGAAGGTGCCGAAGGCGGAGAGCTTCGTCACCACGTTCGGCTGATCGGCAAGGCGTCTCATGCCGTCCTGCCATTGTTTGTGGCCCTGGGCGCTGGTGTCTTCCTTCATGCCCGCGTGTTGCAGGATGAAGGTCGTGTCGGGGCAGGCCCGCGCCAGTTCCGCCGCGCCGGCCATCTGCGAGGGGAAGACCTGGAGGTCGAAGCTCCAGCCGTAATCGGACAGGCGGGCGATGTTGCGTTGCACGGTCGGGTTTCGGCACAAGTCCGGGTCCTGGGCAAAGCGGTAGAGAGAGTTTTCGTGCCAGTGGAACTGTTGGCGGATCCCGCGCATCAGGGGATAGGGGCGCAGGCGGTCGAGCTGGGGGCGGACGTCGTCCACGGTGACATCGGCATAGCCGACGATCCCCGCGATCAGACCATGGGCGTCGGCCTCGGCCTGCACCCAGGCGACTTCGTCCTCGAACCGCGCGGTGGGCCAGTTGGCCTGCACGTAGACGGATTTCGTGATGCCCGTGCCGGCGATATCGGCGGCGAATTCCGCCAGGCTGTAGTCGCGCATTATGGCGCGGTAGGGGCCGAAGATGCGCGGCTGCTCGGGGCCGTTGAGCCAGGGCAGGTCGGCCTGCCGCCAGATGTGGTGATGTGCGTCGATCATGCGCGCCTCGCCATGGTCAGGATGTGGTCGATGACGGCGTCGGTGGAGGCCCCGTCGCCGAGGTGGTCGAGGAAGGGGAGGATGGCCTTCAGGCCCTCGGTCGCGGGTCGATAGTCCGGGTCGGCGGCCAAGGGCGACAGCCAGTCCAGCCGCCAGGCGCGGCGTTTCAGTTTCGCTACGGCGTCGACCATGGCGTCGGGCGTGCCGCGTTCGAGGCCGTCCGACAGCACCACAACCGCGGCACCCCGCGCGAAGGCCGAAAAGCGGGGCACGTTGAGGAAAGCTTGGAGGGCATCGCCGATCCGCGTGCCGCCGTCGATGTCGGCGATTGCGGCGCCGGCGCGTTCGAGCGCCTGTGCGGCATCGGAGGGGCGCAGCGGCGCGGTGATGCGGGTCAGGCGGGTGCCGAGCGTGAACACCTCGGCCCGGTCGGCGGCCTGCACCACGGCGTGGGCGAGGCGAAGCATCGGCTCTGTCCGCTCTTTCATGGATCCGGAAACATCGATCAGCAAAAGGATCCGGCGCTGCCGGGTCTTGCGCTGCGCGTGGAAGAGGTCGCGCACGTCTCCACCGCGTTTCGCCGCCTCGCGCAGGGTGCGGCGCAGGTCGAAGCGGCGGCCCCGGTTGGCGCGGCGATAGCGATAGGACAGGCGGCGCGGCAGGGCGCGCGGCGCCTCGCGCTGCAGGCGCAGCAGGGCGGCGTTGGCGTCGTCGGGGGCCAGCGCGCGCTGCGACAGCAGTTCGAGGGCGGTCGCCTCGGCCCCCACCTCGGTCTGGTCGTCGGCGGCGTCGAGGTCGACGGTGGATTGCCCCGGCTCGTGGGCCTGCGTCTCGTCGTCGTCCTCGCCCGAGACAGGGGCCTGGATGACCTGGCCGAGAAAGACGGCGCGAAACAGCGCGTCGTATTCCGCCTGACGTTCGGGCGGGATCGCAAACAGCGCGCGGCCCGCGCGGTGGATGTCGGTCATGTCGCGGGGCCCCAGCAGCCCCACGGCGGCGATGAAATCGGTGGTCTGGTCGGGCGAGACGGCAAAGCCTGCCCGGCGCAGCACCTGCGCGAAAGTCAGGAAGGGGGCCAGCGCGCGGGGGGTCATGCGGCCTCGCCCGGCAGGATGGTCGACAGGCGGTCGGAGAGATAGGCCATGTCGTCGTGATCCTTGATCGCCACCCCGATGGATCGGCGGAACGCCTCGGGCCAGCGGGCTCCTTGGGCGTTCAGCAGCGTCGCCGCCTCGGCCCATTCGACGGTTTCGGCCACGCCCGGCGGCTTCGCCAGCGGCTCGGCCCGCAGCAGCCCGACCGAGGCCACTACCGACTCGGCCGTCGCCCGCGCGACGGTCCCGGCGCGGGTCATCACGATGCGCGCCTCAAGCGCGGGATCGGGGTAGTCGATCCAGTGATAGACGCAGCGCCGCCGCAGCGCCTCGTGCAGGTCGCGGGTGCGGTTCGAGGTGAGGACAACGACCGGGGCCTGCGTCGCGCGCACGGTGCCGGTTTCAGGGATCGAGATGGTGAAGTCGGACAGAAATTCGAGCAGAAACGCCTCGAATTCATGGTCGGCGCGGTCGATCTCGTCGATCAGAAGGAGCGTGTCCTTCGGGTTGCGGAGCGCCTGCAACAACGGGCGCTCCAGAAGGAAATCCTCGGCGTAGAGGTTCACGTAGTCCTCGCCCGCCTGCCGGATCGCCAGCATCTGCCGGGGATAGTTCCATTCGTACAGCGCCGCGCCCGCGTCGATGCCCTCGAAGCATTGCAGGCGGATCACCTGCCGCCCCAGCACGCCGCCCAAGGCTTTCGCCGCCTCGGTCTTGCCCACGCCCGGCGCGCCTTCCAGCAGCAGGGGTTTGCCCAGAGCCAGTGCGAGATAGGCCGCCGTGGCCAGCGCGTCATCTGCCAGGTATTGCGCATCGACCAGCGCGCGCTGCAGCGCGGGCGGGTCCTTCATGCCGGCAATGACCGGGCGGACAACCATCAGGCGCGGCCCTTCGGCCTGGCGCCGCCGTTCGCGCGGATTCCGCGAAGGACCTTTTCCGGCGTGATCGGAAGACGGTCGCAGCGCACGCCGACGGCGTTGTAGACGGCGTTGGCGACGGCGGGCAGCACCGGGTTCGCGCACATCTCGCCCGGGCCCTTGCCGCCGAAGGGCGCATCCTCTGCGGGGCGTTCCAGCACGGCGATGTGGTGCGGCACGATCTGGCCGGGGCCGGGCATGAGGTAGGTGTTGAAGTCCTCGGGCCGGTGGTCGCGCGCCGGGTAGTAGGGTTCGGTCGTTTCATACAAGGCATGGCTGACGCCCATCCAGGCCCCGCCGATGAGCTGCTGTTCCACCAGCTTGGGGTTCAGGGCGCGGCCCACCTCGTATGCGGAGTTGATGGCCGTTACCTCGACATCGCCGGTTTCATCATCGACCTCGACATCCACCACCAGCGCGGCATGGGCAAAGCAGGTCACGGGCGTTTGCTCGCCGGTGTCGGCGTCGGCCTCGGAGGGCGGGATCAGGAATATGCCGCGCCCGGCGAGAGTGCGGCCCTGCTTGAACTGGGCGGCAATGGCGGTTTCGGCCACGGTGATCGACCGCCCCGGCGCACCCTTGACGTGGATGTTGCCCTTGCCGTCGGTGTCGAGATCTGCGGCGTTGACCTCAAGCTCTTCCGCCGCCGCCTCCATCATCTGCTTGCGCGCCTCGGCCGCGGCGCGGATCACGGCGTTGCCGACGCGGTGGGTGCCGCGTGAAGCGAAGCTGCCCATGTCGTGCGGGCCGGTGTCGCTGTCGGCGGTGTCGACGTAGACATCCTCGACCGGCACGCCGATGGTTTCGGCCGCAATCTGTCGGGTGACCGACTTCATGCCCTGGCCGAGGTCGATGGCCGAGAGCGCCACCATGAACTTGCCGTCCGGCGTGGAGTGCACCAGCGCCTGGGAGGGATCGCCGCCCAGATTCATGCCGATGGGGTAATTGATGCAGGCAAAGCCGCGGCCCTTGTGGATGGTCATCAGCGCCTCCGGAAGCCGGATGTGAAGGGGGACGTGCCGGGGCGTTTGGTGCCCCGCGAGAAGGGTTGCGCCGGGGCATAGGGTTCGGGCGTCGCCGCGGGGGGCGCAGGTTGGGACGGCGGGGCTGGCTGCGCCGGCGGGGCCGGTTGATAGGCGGCTGGGGGCGTCGGCTGATGGACGGCGGGCGGCGTCGGCGCTGTGGGTGCGCGGGGTGGCGGCGCCGGGGCGGGGGCTGGCGTGGATTTTGCACCCATGCGGTGGCCGATGCGGTCGGCGTCGATCTGCATGTCGGGATTCTGGACCGGGACGCCGACAACCGCCTGGCCATGGGTGCCGGCCGGCAGGCGACCTGTGCCCTTGGCGGGCGCGGTCGTTGCGACGCGACCGGCGCGCCGTTCGCCGATCCGGCCTTCGGTGTCGGTGGCGGTCTCGGGGATCTGGGCGCGCTCGCCGCCGCCGCCGCGGAGCGAGGACTGCGCGCGCGCGTCCTGCGAAATCGGCCAGTTCGCCTTGTCGGCCGCCACCTGGCAGCATTCGATGAGCGCTGTGTTCTTGGCGGTGCGGCGGTGCGCCTTCATGTCGCCGTCGCGGTAGGCGTTGAGGATTCGCAGCTCGATCGGGTCCATGCCCACCACCTCGGCCACGCGGTCCATGTGGCATTCGATGGCGAAGTCCACCGCCGTGATGCCAAAGCCGCGCATGGCCGTCGCGGGGGTGCGGTTCGTCACGCAGCAATAGACGTTCGAGGCGACGTTGGGGATCGTGTAGGGGCCGGGGATGTGCCCGGTGGCCTTGATGATCGCGTAAGGAGACAGACGCATGTAGGCGCCGCTGTCGAAGAACCCCGAGAACTCGCGCGCTATGATACGGCCGTCGCGCATCACGCCGTCCTTGATGCGCCAGCGCTCGCCCCCGCGCGGTGCGCCAACCTGCATTTCCTCGGCGCGGTCCCAGGCGAAGCGGACCGGGCGTCCGGTGAGGATCGCGCCCAGCACGGCGGTCGGCTCGACGATGGAGTCGACCTTGCCGCCGAAGCCGCCCCCGGCAGTGCCGCCGATGAAGTGGAGGCGGGAGGAGGCGATGTTCAGCAGCTTCGCCGTGGTGCCGAGCGAGAAGAACAGTGCCTGCGTGTTGGTGTGGCAGACGTAGCGGTCGTTCGTCTCGGGCGCGGCGATGGCGCCGCAGGTCTCGATCGGGGCCTGCTCGATCGGGGACATCTGGTATTCGGCCTCGACGATATGGTCGGCGCGGGCAAAGGCCGCGTTCACGTCGCCGAAGCGCAGCTTCTGGTGATCGTAGCGGTCGTGGTAGTCGAAGGTGTTGTTGGGGTAGACGTGATTGACGACCGGTGCGTCGGGTTTGAGCGCCTCTTCCACGTCCAGAACATGGGGCAGAACCGAGTAATCCACCCGCACCGCCGCGCAGGCATCGCGCGCCTGCCGTTCGGTGTCGGCGATCACCCAGGCCACCGTCTCGCCCTTGTAGCGCACCTTGTCGTGCGCGCAGAGCGGTTCGTCGTCGCGCCCGAAATTGATCAGCGACAAGAGCGTGTTGAGGTTGTTCGGCACGTCCTTGGCCGTCACCACGCGGCGCACGCCGGGCATCTTTTCCGCCGCCGAGGTGTCGATGCGCCGGATCTCGGCGTGGTGGTGGGGCGAACGGACGGCGCGCATGTGCAACAGACCGTCGAACAGATGGTCGTCATAGAAGGCGGTGCGCCCGGTCACATGCCCAAGAATGTCCTGCCGGATCGTCGGCTTGCCGATCTCCTTCAGCGTGTCGTCGCGTTCGTCGGCGAAGAGATCCTTGCGGAATTCGATGCTGGTCATCTTGCGGCCCCCTGCATCTGCGCGGCGGCGGACAGGATCGCGTCCACGATGGGTTCATATCCGGTGCAGCGGCAGAGATTGCCCGAGATCGCCTCGATCACCTCGTCGCGGCTGGGGTTCGGCACGCGTTCCAGCAGGGCCTTCGACGCCATCAGCATCCCCGAGGTGCAGAAGCCGCATTGCGCGGAAAAGCCTTCCATGAAGGCCTTCTGCAGCGGGTGCAGGTTCGGCCCGCCCGCCAGCCCGGCGGTGGTATCGATGCGGCGTCCCTCGACAGTTTCGGCCAGCGTCAGGCAGGACAGGTGTGGCTTGCCGTCGATCAGCACGGTGCAGGCGCCACAGGTGCCCTGGGCGCAGCCCTGCTTGGGCGTCAGGTCGCCGATGCCCCGCCGCAGCACGTCGATCAGCGCCGCGCCGGGGTCGACGAAGACCGCGACCTCGCCATCGTTCAGGGTGAAGGTGAGCGGGGTCTTGGGCATCAGCGGCGCCCTCCGTTCAGAAGCAGGCGTTTCAGATGCACGGGCGCCACCTCGCGGCGGTACCACGTCGAAGCGAGGGCGTCGTCGCCGGGCTGGAGATCCTGGCAACAGACCTCGAGCGCCTGCGCGATGCCGCGTTCATCGAGCGTGGCGTTGTTCAGCGCGCGTTCGGCGGATTTCGCGCGCAGTGGCGTCGGCCCCATGTTGCCGAAGGCGAGGCGGGTATCGCCCCGGCGCAGATGCGCGGCCAGCGTCATGATGGCGACTCCCTTGGGCTTGATCCGCGTGACCTTGAGAAACCGGAAGTCCCCCTCGGTGATGCGCGGAACGGTGACGGCGGCGATCAGTCCGCGATGGTGCGCGCGCCCCGAGAGGAAGCTTTCGATGGGCGTCGCCTGGCCATTGACCCCGATAACCTGCGCATCGAGCGCCAGCAGGGCAGTGGTGAACTCGCCATAGGGGTTTGGTGCGAAGAGGTTGCCGCCCACGGTCGCCATGTTGCGCACCGCCGGGCCGCCGATGCGGGCGGCGACGACATGCAGCAGGGCGGCATCGCGCGAGGCGAGCACGTCGGCCATCGTCGCCCCCGCCTCGATGCGCAGGCCGCCGCTTTCGGCGCGGATGTCGCGGTCCACCTGCCGCGCGCGCACGATCCGGTCAAAGCTCTGGTCGCCATAATTCACCGCCCGCATGACCAGCGTGCCCCCGGCAAGGAACCGGGACCGGTCGGTCATCGCCTGCGACGCCTCGACCAGGGTCGGGTAGGTCTCAACGCTAAGCATGACGCGCCTCCAGCCCCAGATGCGCGCGAACGGCGGCGAACCCGGCGTCGTAGATGTTGGTGCCGACCATGTTGACCAGCTCGTCGCGCCGTTCGGGCGGCGGATCGAAGCGGCAGGACCAATGCCAGAAGGTGTGATCCTCGTCCGTCACCGGGATCAGGCGGACATGGGCGACGTAGTTGCAAAGCGGGATCGGCGTATCGAGCAGGCAATAGGCGAAGGCCGTTTCGGCGTCCGAAAGCGTCAGCAGCTGCTCGCGCAGCTCGGATCCGTCGGCCAGCTTGAAACGGCGGACGCAGCCGATCTTGTCGGAAGGAAGCCCGCGTTCGATCGCGCTGGTCTCGACGGCCGGATGCCAACGATCGTGACCGTTGAAATCGCGCAGCACCTCCCAGACCGCCTCGATAGGCGCCTCCATCACGGTGCTTTTGACCAGCGCGACCATGCTCAGCCCCCGAAATGGCGCTTGAGCGCGTCGAAGCCGCCCTGAAAGACGTTGGTGCCGATGCCCTCGACCAGTCCGGCCTCGTCCTTGGGATCGCATTCGAACTCTGCGGACCACTCGGCGAAGGTGCGATTGCCGTCGGTGATCGGGGTCAGGCGCAGAGTCGCCATATAGTCCCAGAGCGGCATCGGTCCTTCCAGCATGGTGTAGGAGAAGAACAGGTCATAGTCCGACATCCCGACCAGCTTTTCGCGGATGGTTTCGCCGCTTTGCAGGTGGAAGTTGCGGATGCAGCCGATCTTGTCGCCGGGCAGCGCGTCCTCGATCCGGCTGTCGCGGATGCGCGGGTGCCAGCGGGGCATGGCGTTGAAGTCGCGGATGCGATCCCACACGGCGCTCGCCTCGGCGTTGATGACGGAGGAGACGAAGACGCGGGCCATCAGTTGTCGTCCTTCTTGGGTGCGGGTTTGGCGCGGGCGGCTTCGCTGGCGGCACGGGTCATGTCACTGGCGTTACGGAAGATGTCCGAGCGGGCGATGTTGCTGCCGTCGACGCCGATGTCCTTCAGCAGGCTGTCCACAAAGGGCGCCTGCACGCGATAGCGCAGGGCCGAGTTCATCACCTCGTCCGTCGGGCTGCCCCCGCCGCCGCCGTTCGGCGCGCCGTTGGCCCAGTCGAGCCCCTGCGTGCCGGAACCGCCCAGCTGCATGATGCGGATGTCGTTGATCTTCTCCAGCGGCTTGGCCGAGGCGGCGACGATGCCTTCGACATGCTCCAGCATCTTGCGCTTGAACAGGCTCGCGCGGGCGCCGTCGGTCAGCACGTTCTCGGCCTCGTTGATCAGGCGATGTGCCTCGGCCTCGACCGCCGCGCGCACCTTCTCGGCCTCGGCGGCAATGCGCTTGCGCTCGGCCTCCAGTTCCGCCGCGGTGACGCCGACGCTCTTGGCGCGGTTGGCGATCTCCTGTTCGCTGGCCGTCTTGGCGCGCTCGATGGCCTCGTTCGCGCGGGCGCGGGCGTTCTCGGCCTCGACCGCCGCGGCGCTTTCATCCAGCGACTTCTGATAGATGGCGATGGCCTTCTCCATGGCCGCCTCTTCCACCGCGCGTTCGCGGGCGATTTCCAGGCGGCGGCGTTCGGTCTGGTGGCCGATGCGGGCGTCGTCCAGCCCCCGTTCCGAGGCGATGCGCGCGCGCTCCACCTCTTCCTGGCTGGCGATCTCGGCCTCGCGCAGCGCCTGCACGCGGGCGATCTCGAGCTGTTCGAGGTGCTTCTTGCGCTCGAGCCGCTTGGCATCGAGATCCTGGTCGGCAAGGATCTTCTCGGCATCCACCGTCTTCTGCTTGGCGACGCGGGCGGCCTCGATGGCCTCGTCGGCAGCGATCTGCGCGGCGTCGAGCGCCTTGTTGCGGGCGATTTCCAGATCGCGGATGCGCTGGTCGCGCGCGATCTTCTCGGCCGTCGTCTCGGCCTCGCGTTCGATGCGTTGGGCGTCCAGCGCGCGGCGGCTGTCGATCTCGGCGCCTTCGACGATCTGCTGCTGTTCGATCTCGCGGGTGCGGATTTCGGCATCGCGCGCCAGTTCGGCGGCGCGGGTCTTCATCTGTTCGGCGATGCGCGCGGCGTTCACCGCCTCCTGCGCCGAGGCATTGGCCACGTCCACCGCGCGGTTGCGGGCGATCTCGCGCTCGCGCATGTCCTGCTCGTAGGCGATGCGCTCGGCGGCGAGCTTCTTCTCCTTGGCGATGCGCTTGGCCTCGACGGCTTCCTGCTTGGCCGTCTCGGCATGGGCGATGGCAGCCTCGCGGGCGACGTCGCGCTCTTTCGTGCGTTCCTCGTTCTCGATGCGCTCCACCGCCAGACGGGCCTCGGTCGCGATGCGCACCTTGTCCACCGCCTCCCGGCTGGCGATCTCGGCCTGGTCGATGGCCTCGTTGCGGGCGATTTCGAGCGAGCGGACCCGCTCTTCCTGCGCGATGCGCTCGCGCGCCACCGACTCGGTTGCGGCGATTTCGGCCTCGTCCAGCGTCTTGCGGCGTTCGATTTCCAGCGCTCGGGTCGCCTGTTCCGAGGCGATCCGCTCGGCCGCCAGCGTCTTTTCGCGGGCGATTTTCGCCGCCTCGGTGGCCTGCATTGAGGCGATCTCGGCCTCTTCCAGCGCTTTCTTGCGTTCGATCTCCAGCGCGCGGGTCGCCTTGTCCGAGGCGATGCGTTCGGCGCTGATCGTCTGTTCCTGCGCGATGCGCAGCTTGTCGGCGGCCTCGCGGGCGGCGATCTCGGCCTCTTCGATGGCGAGGTTGCGCGCGATCTCCTGTTCTCGCGTGCTGCGCTCCAAAGCGATGCGCGCCTCGGTAATCTGTTTCTGCTGGGCGATCTTGGCCTTTTCGATCACTTCGCGGGCCGAAATTTCAGCCTCGTCCACGGTCTTCTTGCGGTCGATCTCGCTTGACTGGGTTTCCAGATCCTTGGCGATCCGCGCCTGGGTCAGAACGCGTTCCTGCGCGATGCGGGCCTTTTCGATGGCTTCCTTCGCCGCGATATCCGCTGCTTCGGTGTCGCGCGTGGTCTGGATGCGCGCCTCGGTCAGCACGCGGTCCTGCGTGATGCGGGCCTTCTCGATGGCCTCGCGGCTGGCGATCTCGGCGGCGTCGATCACCTGCTGGCGCTCGATCTCCTGCTGGCGGATGCGCCGTTCCGAGGCGATGCGCGCCTCGGCGATCTGTTCCTCGTTCGAAATGCGCGCGGTCTCGATGGCCTCGCGCGAGAGCAGCGTCGCCTGTTCGGCCTCCTTCTCGCGTTCCGACCGTTCGCGCGCCAGCACCGCGCGCTGCTGGGCGCGGCGGAATTCGATCTCGCGTTCCTGTTCCAGCCGCGCGGATTCGCTCTCGCGCTCGATGTCGAGCGATTGCTTCTCGGCTTCCAGATTGCGGGTGCGGATCTGAAGCATCGTGTCCTGTTCGATATCGTTGCGCAGCTTGCGCCGCGCCTCGATGGCCTCGATCACCGAGGTCAGGCCTTCGGCGTCAAAGCGGTTGGACGGATTGAAATAGGCGATGTCGGTCTGATCGATGTCCAGGATCGCGACGCTTTCCAGTTCCAGCCCGTTCTTGTCGAGCCCCTGCTGGGCCATCTCGATCACCCGGCGGACATATTCGCCGCGCTGTTCGTGCAGCTCTTCCATCCGCATCTCGGCGGCAGCCGAGCGCAGGGCCGAAACGAACTTGCCGGAGAGCAGCTGGTGGATCCGCTCGGGCTCCAGTGTCCGGCGGCCCAGGGTGGCGGCGGCGAGCGTCACGCCCTCGCGCGTCTGCGCCACGCGGACATAGAATGTCGCCTCGATATCGACGCGCATCCGGTCCTTGGTGATCAGCGCGTTGTCCTTCTCGCGCGACACATGCAGGTCCATCGAGTTCATGCTGACCGGCGTGATGTCGTGGATGATCGGCCAGACGAAGGCGCCGCCGTCGATCACCACCTTTTCGCCCAGGAATCCGGTGCGCACGAAGGCGATTTCCTTGGTCGAGCGGCGATAGAGCCAGTTCATCACCCAATAGAGGATGAAAATGACGATCACCGCCATGATCAGCCAAAGGATCATCTGCCCAATCAGTTCGCCGGTCATGTCTCAGCCCTCCCGCGCGGCCGCGTTGCGGCCGATCTGCTTGAATTTCCTGGTCTGTTCCGTCAGTGCCACTTCGGTCGGCAGGCGCTCCATCGAGGAGGCGCCATAGAAGCCGTGGCAGTATTTCGTGTTGCCGAGCACGAAGGCGGCATCGTCGGGCATAGCGACCGGGCCGCCGTGGACAAGAACGATCGCGTCGGGGTTGACCTCGAGCGCCGCCGCCGCCCAGCGGTCGGTCAGGGCGGGGGCCTCTTCCAGCGTGATCCCGGTTTCGGCCCCGATCGAGCCGCCGGTCGTCAGGCCCAGATGCACGACGATGATGTCGGCCCCGGCCTTCGCCATCGCAGCGGCATCGGCCTCGCAGAAGACGTAGGGGGTGGTGAGCAGGTCCTTTTCGCGGGCGAGCGCGACCATGTCGACTTCCAGCTGATACGACATGCCGGTTTCTTCGAGGTTCGCGCGGAAGGTGCCGTCGATCAGGCCAACGGTCGGAAAGTTCTGCACGCCCGAAAATCCGGCGGCTTTGATCTGGTCGAGAAAGCGATCCATGATCCGGAACGGGTCCGAGGCGCAGACGCCGGCCAGAACGGGGGTGTGTCTGACCACCGGAAGAACCTCGGCGGCCATCTCCATCACCACGGCATTGGCGTCGCCATAAGGCATGAGGCCCGCCAGCGATCCGCGTCCAGCCATGCGGTAGCGGCCCGAATTGTAGATGACGATCAGGTCGATGCCTCCGGCCTCTTCGCATTTCGCCGAAAGGCCGGTGCCCGCGCCGCCGCCAATGATCGGGGTGCCGGCATCGCGCATGGCGCGGAACTTCTGCATGAGGGCGGCGCGGTCTTGCATCAGGCTCTCCGTGGCTGGGCCGGGCGGGCGTGGAACGAGCGGAAGGTCTTGACCACGAGGTCGGCGAATTCGGGGTCGTTGATGTTCATCGGCACCCGCACCAGCTGGCGGTTGGCTGTGGTGCGCACGGTCTGTTCCAGCGCCTGAAACAGGGCCTTGTCGGCGGCGGGATCCCAGAAGGGTTGGCCCGGCGCGTCAAGCGCCGAGAGACCGCCTTCGGGCAGGAAGAAACGGACCACGCCGTTCATCCGGTTGAGCTTTTCGCCGATGAAGCGGCCGATGGCGGCGTTTTCCTCGGCGGTGGTGCGCATCAGGGTGATCTGGGGATTGTGATGATAGAATTGCCGGCCCTTGTAGTGGTCGGGTACGGTGTCGGGCGCGTTGAAGTTCACCATGTCGAGCGCCCCGCACGCGCCGATATAGGGCAGGGTGGACCCGGCCATTGCGTCAAAACGCGTCTCGTCGGCGGCGAAGACGCCCCCCGCAATCAAGTCGCACACCTCGGTCGTGGTCAGGTCGATCACGGCCTTCAGGCGACCGCTGGCGTAGAGCGCCTCCATCGCGCGTCCGCCTGAGCCGGTGGCATGGAAGACGAGGCAGTCATAGCTGTCTTCCAACTGCCGGGTGACGGCGGTGACACAGGGCGTGGTGACTCCGAACATGGTGAGACCGATGGCGGGCTTGTGCTCGACGGGCTTGGCATTCTGGCGGGCCTTGACCATCGCAGCGACAGCCTGTGCGGCGTTCGACAACACGTCCCGCGTGATCGAGTTCAGTCCCTGCACGTCGGCCACCGAAGACATCATCGCGATGTCCGAGGCGCCGATGTATTGCGCGGTGTTGCCCGAGGCGACGGTCGAGACGATCATCTTGGGAACGCCCACCGGCGGCACGCGGAATGCGGGCGCGACCAGCGCTGTGCCGCCGGAACCGCCGGCGGCGAGCAGGCCGGCCACGTCGCGGGCCTGGCGCATCCAGCGCTCGAAGGCCAGCGTCATGCCGGTCACCGCGCTGCCGCGGTCACCGGTGAACACTCCCGCCGATCCGCGCGGGTGAAAGCCCGCGATGACGCTGGGCGCCAGTTCCGCGCCCGAGGGTTTGCCCGACGTCGACAGATCGACCAGCGCGACACGCAGCCCCTGGCCCTTGAGAATGTCGCGCATGAAGCGCAGCTCTTCGCCTTTGGTGTCGAGCGTGCCGCAGACATAGACGGTGCCGCTGCGGCTGGCGGTCTGTGCGGGTTCTGGCTCGGTTCGTGCTTCGACGGGGGTCATGGTGCGCGCGGCGTTCAGGATGACGCTGACCGGCACCGGCTGGCTCCACCGTGTCGGCACCTTCGGGTTGACGTTGTAGACCTTGACCATCGACTGCCGCTGCGGCGCGGCTTCGCTTGCTGTCTCCACGTCGTCTGGGGTTTCGTCATGCGCGTGGCGGCCAACCCCCAGAAGCGCCTGCTGCAGATCGCGGTCGGCGGCCAGCAGCCCGGCGTCCATCACCCGGTTGACGCGCCCGTTGACCATGATGGCGACCTGCTCGGCCACCGAACAGGCGACGCCGATGTTCTGCTCGATCACCAGCACGTCGATGTCGCCCTCGCGGCCCAGCCGCTGAAGCATCTCGGCGACCTGGTTGACGATGACAGGGGCCAGGCCCTCGGTCGGCTCGTCCATCACCAGCAGCTTCGGGTTCAGCAAAAGGGCGCGCGCGATGGCCAGCATCTGCTGTTCGCCGCCCGACAGCTGCGCGCCGAGGTTGCTCTTGCGCTCGGCGAGGCGGGGGAAGACGCCGTAGATGCGTTCGCGCGTCCAGGCGCCGCCGGTGGTTCCGACCAGGCGCAGGTGTTCATCGACCGAGAGCGACCGCCACAGCCGCCGCCCCTGCGGCACGTATCCGATGCCCAGCCGCGCCACCTGAGCCGGGCCGAGGCCGGCCAGCGATTGTCCCCGGAAGGTGATCGTGCCAGAGGCGACGGGCACCAGCCCCATGATCGCCTTGCAGAGCGTCGTCTTGCCCATGCCGTTGCGCCCGACCACCGACAACACGCCGTGGCCCAGTGTCAGCGTGACGCCCTGAAGTGCGTGGGATTGCCCGTAATAGACATTGAGGTCGCGCACCTCGAGCGTCGGGGGGCCGCTGCGGTCAGCCATGCGTCGCCCCTCCGAGATAGAGCGCCTGCACCTCGGGATCGTCCTCGATCTCGGCGGGCTTGCCTTCCTTGAAGATGCGTCCGTTGTGCATCATCGTCACCCGTTCGCTGACGCGCAGGGCGACGTCCATGTCGTGCTCGATGATGATGTATCCGACGTGCCCCGGCAGCCCGGTCAGGATGGCGATCAACTCGCGCCGTTCGGTGGGAGAGAGGCCCGCCGCGGGTTCGTCGAACAGGATGAATCGCGGCGCACCGGACAGCGCCATGGCGATTTCAAGCTGGCGTTGCTGGCCATAGGACAGGTCGCTGACCAGGGTGTTGCGGACCTCCTGCAGGTGCACGGTGGTCACCAGTTCCTCGGCCGTCTGCATCAACGCGTCGCTGGCGCGCGGGCGGCGGAACGAGAAACGCCCGCGCGAGACGCCACGGCAGGCGAGGTAGACGTTGTCGAGCACCGACAGGCCGGTGAACAGCAGCGAGATCTGATAGGTACGGCGCAATCCCCTTCGGATCCGTTCCTGTGCCGGGAAGGTGGTCACATCCTCGCCGAAAAAGCGGATGGCCCCGCTGGAGGGAGGGAAGTCGCCAGTGATGCAGTTGAACAGCGTCGTCTTGCCCGCGCCGTTCGATCCCAGCACGGCCCGGCGTTCGCCCGGGCGCACCTGAAGGTGGATGTCCGACAACGCAGCCAGTGCGCCGAACCGCTTGGATACGCCGCGCAGTTCCAGAGCCAGCCCGGTGCCGGTTTCGGCGTTCATTGCCGCTCCTCCCGCGTCCTGCCGGTCAGCGGATCGCGGCGGCCGCGTTCGCGCAGGCGTTCCCAGAGGCCCAGCAGCCCGTCCGGCGAAAAGAACACGATGGCCAGGAAGCAGAGGCCGATCAGCAGTTGGAACCGTTCCCCCGAGAGACCCAACGAGATCAGCACATCGACCGCGAAGGTCTTGAGCAGGACGAAGATGAACGCGCCGAGAAAGGCGCCGATGGGGTGGCGCAAGCCGCCGATGACGGCCACGACCAGCACGTCGATAGCCGGGCCAATGCCAATCGTTCCGGGCGATATCTGCGAGCTTTGCCAGGTGAAGAGGATGCCGCCGATCCCGGCGATCAGCCCGGCAAAGGCATAGGCGGCCACCCGGTGCGCGGTGACGTTATAGCCGAGCGCGGCCATCCGGCGCGGGTTGTCGCGCACCCCCTGCAGCGCCAGGCCGAAAGGCGCGCGGCTGAGGTAAACCACGCTGGCATAGGCCACCACCGCCCAGAAGAGCGCAAGATAGTAGAAGGCGACCGGCTGGCGCCAGTCGACACCGAACAGATGCGGCGGCAGGATGCTGTTGAAGCCTGAGAAACCGTTGAAGAGATCATAGTTCTGCCGGGTGAAGTAGAAAAAGGCCGCGGCGATGGCGAGGGTGATCATGATCGTGTAGATCCCCTCGGTGCGCACGGCCAGCCAGCCGACGCCCGTGGCCACCAGCACCGTCAGCGCCAGCGCCAGGGGGATCGTGATCCACCAGGGCCAGCCCTGCGAGATGGCGGTGATGGCGCTGTCGCCGAAGATCGCGACCATATAGCCGGCAAAGCCCGCAAAGCTCATCTGTGCCAGGCTGACCATGCCGCCGTATCCGGCCAGGAACATCAGGCTGAGCGCGATCATGCCCAGGATGAAGCTCCACCCCATGATCTGGTAGAGCACGAATTCGCCCGCGAAGGCCGGCAGCACCAGCAGGATCAGCGCAAGGATCCAGTAGGCGGGCGGTATGCGCTCGATCCAGTTGCGGTCGCGGGGGTGGGCAGGGTCGAAGGCATCCAGGATGGCCATGCGTCACGCCCTTCCCATCAGCCCTTGCGGGCGGAATGCCAGGACCACGACCATGATGATGAAGGTCAGCACCACCGCGTAGGTCGGGAAATAGACCGAGCCGAACTGCTCGGCGAGGCCGATCAGCAGCGCTCCGAGGGCGGCGCCGGGGATCGAACCCATGCCGCCGACGATGACGACGACAAGGCTGGCCAGCAGGAACCGCGTGTCCTCGCCCGGCGCGACGGACTGGAAGGTGCCGCCGACCACGCCCGCGATACCGGCCAGACCCGCGCCAAAGGCGAAGACCCCGGCAAAGACCAGCTGGATGCGCGCGCCGGTGGCGGACAGCATGTCGCGGTCGTCCACCCCGGCGCGGATCAGCATACCGATGCGGGTCCGGTTCAGCGCCAGCCACATCGCCACGCCCACCACCACCGCCGCGGCGAAGATCACGATGCGCACCATCGGATAGGTCAGATAGACCAGCTCGCCCGAGCTTTTCGCGCCGGTGACAAGGAAGGTTCGCACCGGTCCCGACAGCCAGTCGGGCGGCGAGATGTTGAAGAAGTTGCCGCCAAAGCCCCAGAGCATGAGATCGGCCACCACGATCGATATGCCGATGGTGACGAGGGTCTGGCGCAGGTCCTGGCCCTCCATCCGGCGGAAGACGACGATCTGCAGCAGCACGCCGAAAAACCCGACCACGATGAAGGCGACCGGGAAGGCCAGCAGCCAGTAGCCGGTCGCGCTGGCGGTGTGAAAGCCCACGTAGCCGCCCAGCAGGTAAAGCGTGCCATGCGCCATATTTACGTTGCGCATCAACCCGAAGATCAGGGTGAACCCGCTGGCAACCAGAAAGTAGAGGCCGCCCAGGGTGATGCCGTTGAACAGCGCGTTCAGGAAGATCTTCTTGGACCCGATGGCGTCGCTCAGCCCCTTGGGCCAGATCGCGAAGATCAGCCATAGCAGCACCGCAGCGATCAGGATCAGGATCGCCGACCAGACCGGATGCGCGCTGGCGAAACGCCTCATGGGCACCCCGCCCCGAACCGGGAAATCCCGGTCCCGTTCTTCGCAATGCGGTCTGGCACGTCTTCCTCCCTTGTTCCGAAGCCGGAACATGGGGAAAGTCTAAGGGGTTGAGCGCCTTGGACGCATACCCCAAAGTCTGATCGGGTTTCACATCATCGGAAAAGACGGACGGCTGACATGCGCGACCCGGCGATACTCGCTGGGCGCGATGCCGACGTTGGACGAAAAGAACCGGGTGAAGCTTGCCTGCGAGGAATAGCCGAGGTCAAAGGCGATGTCGGTGATCGATTTCTCGCTGCCCAGCAGGCTGTCGATGGCGCGTTCAGAACGCAGGGTATTCATGTAGACATTGGGCGTGACACCCATGTGCTGCTTGAAAAGCTTGAAGAAATGCGGCCGCGAGAGGCCGACCTGGCGGGCCAGGTCCTCCATCTCGATGCTTTCCCCGACGATGTCCTGCAAGACCCGCAGCGACCGGCGGACGCGGTAGTCGCTGAACCGGCAGGCCGGTTCGCGCCGCTGGGTGGCGCGGCTCCAGGACTGTTCGAAGCTGGCCTTGGTCAATCCGAACAGCAGCTGGTCGAACCCGCGGCTGTCCTCGCTGTCGAGCAGCAGGGCGGTCAGGCGCAGCACCAGCGCGCGCAGACCGTCGCTCAGCTGCAGATGCCGCGCGCCGAACTGCATCGCGTATTCGGCCGAGGGGCTGTTCTCGAGAAACCACATCGGCTTGATATACAGCACCAGGCAAAGGTGCGATTGGCCCTCGGGCACGTGAAAGCTGTGCGGCTCCCATGGGCTGACCGCGACAGCGGAATGCGTGCTGATCGCGACCGCAGTGTCCTCGACCATGACCATGGCATCCGCACCGTCGACGAAGAAGATCAGGTGCCCCTCGCGATGCGCATGGGTGATGATTGTCTTGTCCAGCCGGTAAAGCGCCGCGCGTCCGTATTCGCCGTGCGACACTGCAACTGCGCTACTCACCTCACGATCCTCCCAAATCGTTCGTTGATACGCCTGCAAGAGCCTCTGCACGCCTTCTGGCGGACGCGCCTGATATGCTAGTTAGCAGGCGCGGATGTCGCGCTGACAAGCGATTCGAACAAATTTTCATACCATCGGTCAATTTTCCGGCGCGCGGCGAACGTTGCGCTAATAGGCTTGGGTCAGGACGGCCTCTGCGACGCTTTGAGAAATATCGCGGCGCCCGGCCACCGCCTGGGCCGCGCGCTTGAGGTGATGGGCCGTAAGGCCGAGGTCGGACAGGCGCGCGTGCATCGGTAGCCCGTCGAGGGCGCAGTGCAGCGCGGTTTCGATGTCCGGTCCGCCGCCGCCGATCACCCGGCCCAGCGTGTCGAGCTTGCGGTTGCCCCTGCCGGTCGCCGCGACAATTCCGGGCAGGATCAGCCGGCCCGCGTCGGCGGTCAGCCGGTCGTGGCATTCCGCGGCCAGCGCGCGGGCCAGGATATGCGCGGGGCCGATCCCTTTTTCCTGCGCCATAGCCGCGTTTAGCGCCGCGGCCATCAGTTCGCGCCGGGTGTCGAGATCGCCTGCCTGCGTGGCCACCAGCTGCGGCAGCGCGGCGATGGCGCGGCTCAGCCCGTCGAGCGCCATGCCGTCGGCCGGCGGGTTATAGGCCGCGCCCAGATAGCTTTCGATGCAACGCATCAGTGTCAGAACCGCGGCGCGGAGCAGGGCGCCGGGGGCCGGGGATTGCGTGAGCGTGGGGTCGCAGATCACCACAGAAGGCAGCCCGTCGCGCCAGCTTTCCAGATTGCGGTTACAAGGGTCGGGCAGCCCGTCTATCCCCGGCACGGCAAAGAACGCCGGGCGCGATCCATGCAGTTCGCGCCGCAGACTGCGGCCCATCTCGATGGCGGCGACGCTGCCGAAGGCGACGATGGCATCCACGGCTTGCATCTCTGGCCCATCGGCCATCCGCCGGGCGAGCAGGTCGGTATCGGCGCCCTCGGCGATCTCGCAGGACAGGATATCGGCGCCGGGCGGGATGCCGTCGCGGATGCGGTCGTGAAATTCGGTATTGGCGTGCGATCTGTCCCAGATCAGCAGCGCGGCGCGCACGCGCCCCTTTTCCATCTCGGACCAGAGCGCGTGCTCCATGACCGCATCGGCAAAGTGCACCCGGGTGGGATAGGAAATGAGTGTCATGCCTGTCGCCGCGCAAGGGGGTGGCATCGCCGGGCGGCGCGCGGTCCGCGCCGCCCGGTCTTCAGCGCCTCAGTACGAGGTCTTGCACTCGGGCGTGTCGCGGCTGGGCAGGCCGATGGCCTTGAACTTGTCGAGGTCGAGACCCAGCGACTGGTTCACATTGTCCACCATCGAGACCATCTTGGTCGCCAGCGTGCCATCGGGCTGCTCGACCACCTCGATCACGAAGTTGGTGCCCACCGCCTGGCGGTTGTCGTCGAGAGTGATCTTGCCGTTCGGCGCGTCCAGTTCGATGTTGCTCAGGCAGTCGCGGAACTTGGCCTGGCCGTCGGACAGATCGCCGCCGACCTTGTCCATGCACTGCAGCATGGCGTTGGTGGCGTTATAATAGCCGGTGGCCAGCAACGAGGGGATCGGGAAACGCTGATCCGGCGGGAAGGCGTCCTGATAGGCCTTCACGTATTCCTGCCACTTGGGGTCGTCCCAGGTGTCCGCCTGCGGGCCGGACGAGGGCGTGCCGATCAGCGCCTGCTTGGCCGAGCCTTCCGAGGAGAGAACCGTGCCATCGACCATGATCGAGCCGCCGATGAAATGCGCGTCGCCGCCGGCCTGCTGATACTGGTTCAGGAAGTTGACCGCGTCGCCGCCGCCGAGACCGACATAGATCGCGTCCACGTCATCCGGCAGCGCCGCGATGATCGAGCCGAAGTCCTTGGTTCCCAGCGGCACCCACTGGCGGTCTGTGATCTCGCCGCCCGCTTCGCAGAAGCCCAGCGCGAAGCCCAGGAAGTTGGTGTAGGCAAAGGAATAGTCCTCGGCCACCGAGGCGACCTTTTTCCAGCCTTTGCCGTTGACGACGTAATCGCCCAGGCCGACGCCCCATTGCGCGCCGTCGGTGTTGAAGCGGAAGAAGTTTGGCGAGGGATCGACGAATGTGGTTTCCTGAGCGCCAGAGATGCCGTTGATGAAGGTCACCTGCGGCTGGGTCTTGGAATAGTCGCGGATCGCGATCCCTTCCGAACCCGAGAGCGGCCCGATCACCAGATCGACCTTGTCCTGCTCGACCAGCTTGCGCGCGCCGCGCAGGGCGCTGTCCGGAGAGGCGTCGGTCGATTGGACGACCAGTTCGATCTCGCGCCCGCCGGCCTTGTTGTCGGCCTGCTTCAGTGCGGTCTTGAGGCCGCGCATCCCGTCTTCGCCCAGCACGGTATAGGTGCCCTCTAGCGTGGCGAGCACGCCCACCTTCAGCGGTCCCTGCTGCGCGGTTGCGACGGTCGCCCCGGCGGCGACCAGCGCCATCGCGGACAGCGATCCGTAGAATGCCTTTTTCATCTGAATTCCTCCCTGGTGACACACCCCCCGACCGGGGAAACCGGGCGGCGGTGGTATGTTCCGAGCCTGACCCAAAGCGCGCCGAACCCCGATTTCCGAAAGTGCGTGGGTTTGACCAATCGTCTCTTTTTTCGGCAGGCAGGCCTAGCGCCAGAAGCGCAGCGCGAGGGTCAGGGCCGACACGGCTGCGAAGAGCACGGCAAGGATCAGTGCCAGATACCAGGTCGCGGTAGAGACGCTGACCCCGGCCAGGAACAGCAGCACATATCCGACCAAAGCCAGCAGCAGCGGCTCGAGCAGACGTGTGGGCGTCATCGAGAACATCAGCGCGGCAAAGCGGGCGCCGGCGATCAGAATCAGGCTTTGCGCGATGAGCGTCAGGGGCGAGGTGCAGCGGATCATGTTGCCCAGGGTGATCGACCCGTCCTCGCAGACGTGATCGGAAAAGATCAGCATGTAGACCTTCAGCACCAGCGCCACGAACAGGCCCAGCCCCACCAGCATCTGCGCGACCATTGCCAGCGTCTGCGCCGGCCGTTCCAGCGCACGGGTCAGGGCAAGGGCGGGGTGCTGGGTGTCGCTGTCCATGATGCGGGGCCTTGTCGTTGGTCGATGGTCCCAACCGTCCGGCAAGCGCGGCCACAGATCAATGTCGCGCCGGGGCGCGACATGATGGATCGTCTGAAAATCGCGCGTCTCAGATGATGACCAGATCGTCCCTGAGCTGCGCCAGAGTGGTATTCTCGATGGTCAGAACGTCGCCGCCCCCGAAAGTAAGCACAGCGTCGCCATCTTGCATCGAACCGAAGCGGTTCAGCACTTTCTGAACGCCGAGCGTGCCCTTCCACAGGGTATCATCCAGGCGGATCGTATCGAGGTTGTTGCGGAAATCGACGACGGTGTCCTTGTCATAGCCCTTGGCAAAGACAAAGACGTCCGGCCCCTTGTCCCCCCTCAGCGTGTCGTTGCCCTGCTGACCGTTCAGCACGTCGCGTCCGGCGCCGCCGAAAAGCTTGTCGTTCCCGAACCCGCCGCGCATCACGTCCTTCCCCGCCTGTCCGCGCAGGATGTCGTGGCCGCCGCGTCCGTCCAAAGCGTTGCTCGCCGCATTTCCGAAGACGACGTCGCCCTTGCGCCCGGCGACGACATTCTCGATCACCGTATCGCGGCCGATGATCATCGCGCCCATCACGCCATAGATCGTCGACTGTTGCTCTTCGCCCAGGTTGATCCGCTGGCGCATCGTGTCGGTGCGGAAATCGACCACGTCGCGCCCACCGGTATCCCAGAGCGTGAAGGACAGCGGCTGCCCTCCGGCGATCAGGTTCGAGGCGAAGTCCTTTTTCACCAGCGCGTCGAACACGAGGTCCATATAGTCGCCGGTGTTCGAATTGAACCCGTAGCGGGTGTTCCCTGCATAGGCCTTGACCGGAACGCCGTAGAGATCCTGGATGGCGATCACATCGGCGATCATCGGCGTCATGATCAGCGCGTAATCGGCATTGTCGTTCGTGTTCATGCTTTGATTGATGTACGACATGATCGTCGCGTTCCAGCTGTCGTTCAGATAGAGAACGCTGTCGGGATAGGTCGCCGGTCCGCCCTGTCCGGCATTGTAGTCGCCGGCATGGGCCAGGCCTATCCCGTGGCCGATCTCGTGGACGAGTGTCTGGAACAGATAACTGTCGAGCGTGCCCGGGCCGTTCTCCCAATCCTTGCCGACATTGATGGTCACGGACTGGATGGCGCCGTTGTTCTTGAGTTCGGAACTGGCATAGGCCTTCCCCAGGTCTTCGTCGTCCATCATGATGTCGGCCTGGCCGGTGGTGCGCACGAAGGTCAGCCCCGTTATCTTTTCCCAGGCTTCGAAGGCGTGGCTGACCAGCTTGGCCGCCTTCGCATCCATTGCGGAGTCGTTATAGGTGATCGTGTTCTTGTCCCAGGCGCGGCGCGCGCCGCCGAAGAAGGCCCAGCCGCTGTCGGTCAGGCGATGGGCGATCTGGTCGAGCGTCCAGTAATCCTGCGTGCCAGGCGGGACGACGACTTCGACCACCCCGACAGTGTAGCCGCCGACATAGTCGTGGCCCTGCTCTTCGGCGATGATGAAATAGCTGCCAGTGCGCGACGCCGTCACGGTCAGTTCGGAGACCGCATAATCGAACCCCTGATAGCTCTGGATTTCGTAGGAGTCTGTGACGAGCACATTTCCGTTGTTGTCCGCCAGCGCGAGGAAGGTCTCCATCCATATCGAATACACCTGGATGTGGTAGGTCTTGCCCTGTTCGAAATCGACGCGGATCCAGTCGCTGTCGCGCACCGGGCCGATATAGCCGTTGAAGGTCGAATTCACCGTCATGAAGCCGGTGTCGAAGCGGCCGTGAACCCCGTTTGGCGCATCGAAGAAGCCTTCGTTCCAGACGACGCCAAAACCCGGATCTGCGCCGGGTGCGAATTCCTGATAGAGGCACTGGTCGGCATAGGGCCGGTTCATCGAGCAAATCTGGCACATGGCAATATATCCGCGATAAAATGGGCCTGCGGATGGAACAGGCGTCGGTGGAAATAGGCAGAGTGCCGGAAAATTCCTCCGGCGTCATGGCGACAACCCTACGTCCAACGGGTTAATCCGATCAATTCAATTCTGACCGGTCGCCGGAACTCAACCCACCTGCCGCCCGTGCGACCAGACATTGCGCACCACCGGAAGGTCTGCGCTCAGGCGCACGCGCACCATGTCGGCCAGCATCCCCGGCGCGAGGGTGCCACGATCGTCCAGACCCGTGGCGCGGGCAGGGGTATCGGTAACAGCGGCCACAGCGCGGGGCAGATCACCCCAGAGGTCTGCCAGGCGGAAGGCCGCGGCGAGCAGCGCGCCTGGGACATAGTCCGAGCTCAACACGTCGAGCAGGCCCTCCCGGGCCAGATCTTCGGAGGCGACGTTGCCCGAGTGCGAGCCGCCCCGGATCACGTTGGGCGCGCCCATCATCACAGCGATGTCATGGTCACGGCAGGCCTGCGCCGCCGCGACCGTCGTAGGAAACTCGGCCAGGCGCACGCCGACGGCGGCGCTGGCGGCGACCTGTTCGGCCGTGGTGTCGTCGTGGCTGGCCAGCACCGCGCCCAGCCGGATCGCATGGGCGACCGCGCCCGCCTCGTGGCGCTGGCGCACGCGCTCGCTCAGCGCCTGCTGGCTGGCGACATGGGCCTGAAAGCCGTCCTCGGACAGCCCATGCTTGCCGCAGACATACTGGCGCAGCTTGTCGAGGTCGCGGAACTGCCGCTGTCCCGGCGTGTGGTCCATGATCGACACGATCCCGACCCGGTCTTTCGCGCCGAATTCGTCCAGCTCGTCCAGCAGCGTCTCGGAACAGACTTCGGCCCGCAGGTGCAGGAAGTGGCTGATGCGCAGCGCCCCCCGCGCGCGCATGTCGAGTATCTCGGTAGCCAGCGGCCGCGCGTATTTGCGATAGTTGGTCCGGTTGTTCGACACCACCGACCCGACCCGCAGTGCGTCGAAGACCGTGGTGATCCCGGTCGAGGCAAGCTCGCCGTCATGTGCAAGGATCGCTTGCCCGTGTGGCCAGTCGACCCCGGGGCGCGGCTGGATGTGGCGTTCCAGATTGTCCGTGTGCAGTTCGATCAGCCCGGGCATCAGGATATCGCCCTCGCAGTCGATGGCGCGGGGCAGGGCGGTGTTGCCCGCATCGATCGCCACGATATTCGCCCCGTCAAAGCAGAGCGACCCGCGCACGATCTCGCCGTTCAGCACGATATTCGCGTTGGTCAGAACGGTTTCGGTCATCGCGCTCCCCGGTTTTGGCGCAGCCTCTGACAGAGCCGTATGACGCGTGTGTGACAGATGGGTGAGGGTGGTCATGGCACGGCGGCTCCTTCGGGGGCGATTGTGGCAAGCGCGGCGCGCAGGGCGTCGGACAGCGCGCCGGAATTGTCGATTTCGGTCACGGGAAGACCGGCGGGCAGGGGCAGGGCCGCTCGCGCCAGCCGGCTGCGGATGTCCTCGGGCGTCTCGCGTCCGCGCGCGCCAAGCCGGGCGGCCAGCACCTCGGGCCGGGCGGTCACGTTCAGCACATGCATCCGGGCAAAGCGGCTGGCCGCCTCGGCCAGTTTGGACCGCGAGAGGTTGACGACGGCGTCCTGTCCGCCCGCCAGAACGTCCACCAGCCCGGCGGGGATGCCATAGCGCAGCCCATGAGCCTGCCAGTCGATGACGAAGGCGCCGATGTTCAGCCGGCGTTCGAATTCGGACGCATCCACGGCCTCGAAAGGCTCGCCGCCCGCCTCGGCGGGCCGGGTGATCACCCGGCGCACCACATGCAATTGCGGCGACGCCTTCGCGATTCCCGCAATCAGCGTGTCCTTGCCCGCGCCCGAGGGGCCGACAACGGAAAAGAGCCGTCCGTTCACGCCGCGCGCCCCGGCGCGAAACGGCCGACGTCGATCTCGCGGTCGCAGACCTCGGCTCGGGCAGCCTCGTCGTGGAAGATGCCGATGATCGCCGCGCCGCGCGCCTTGGCGGCCCGGATCAACTCCAGCACCACGGCGCGGTTCGCAGCATCAAGGCTTGCCGTCGGTTCGTCCAGCAAAAGCGCCGGATAGTCATGCACGAAACCGCGCGCGATATTCACCCGCTGCTGCTCGCCGCCGGAAAACGTGGTCGGCGACAGCGCCCAGAGCGGTTCGGGAATGTTCAGCCGCGCCAGCAGGGCGGCCGCGCGGGCGCGCGCCTGCTCCGGGTCCACGCCCAGCGTCACCAACGGCTCGGCCACGACATCCAGCGTCGGTACCCGGGGCACCACCCGCAGGAACTGGCTGACATAGCCCAGAACCTCGCGCCGCAGGGTCAGGATGTCGCGCGGTTCGGCCCGCGCCACGTCAGTGCCCCCCACCAGGATGCACCCCGAGGCTGCGAGATAGTTGCCGTGGATCATCCGCATCAGGGTCGACTTGCCGGCGCCGCTCGATCCGACCAGCGCCACGCATTCGCCGGGTGCGACGGCAAAGGTCGCGCCCTCGATCACCGGAATGACTGCGCCGCCCTGATTGTGCAGGACAAATCGCTTGGACACATCCGAAACCTCGATCATCAGAGCCATCTCCGCCATCTGAAATAGAGCCACGTCGCCACCGCCGAGGCCAACATAAGGGCCAGCGCGCCCGGATAGCCCCAGGGCTTGTCGAGTTCGGGCATGTTGTGGAAGTTCATGCCATAGGCCGAGGCGATCAGCGTCGGCGGCAGGAACAGCGCCGCTACCACCGACAGCGTCCGCACCGTGTTGTTCTGTTGCAGGTTGATCATGCCCAGCGTCGCATCGCTTGCCATGGCAATCCGCTGCGCGAGGAAATCTGCATGCACCGCCAGAGCCTGGATGTCCCGCATCTCGCCCTTGACCAGTTGCTTGAGCGCATGGGCGTCGGCCCGCCCATCGATGGTCTGACCGAAATAGGACAGCATCCGCTCGACCGTCAGCAGCCCGAGGCGGATGCGCGACAGCAGCTCGCTCTCGTGTCCGACCCGATGCAACGCGGCCTGCAGTTCGTCGGGCCCGGCAGAGGTCTCGCTGGGGAAGACTGATGCCGAGATATCATCGACGCTGCGGCCGATCCCTTCGAGCAGGTCAGCAAGCCGGCCCACAATCTCTTCAACCAGTCCGAGGAAGACACGTTCCGGCGTGGTGCAGCCGAGGGCCGCGCGATTTGCCCGCTCAGGGAAAGTTTCGAAGGGACGTGGCGCATGGTGGCGAACGGTGACCAATCTTGACGGCGAGAGCATGAAGGTGACCGGACCGGCCGAGGGCGTCTTGCTGACCGACTGGCCTGGGACCACCACGGTCATGACTTCCAGATCGTCCTCGCGGTAGAGGCGATTGGAAATTTCGATTTCTTCCATGTCCGCCAGTGTCGGCACGTTTACTCCCAGCGCCGCGACCAGCTCGATCTGTTCCGGCATCGGGCGATAGAGGTCGATCCACAGCGCCTCGGCCAGGCCTTCGGGATCGTCGAGGCGAACGAGATGACCGTTGGCCGGGGCATAGGCAAATAGCATTGGGTCACACCTGCAATACAGAAGAGACCAGAAGCTGGGTGTAGCCGTGTTGCGGATCGTCCAGCACCTGGTCGGTCAGGCCCTGTTCCACCACATGGCCGCTCTTCATCACCATAAGCCGGTCGGCCAGCAGGCGCACCACCGCAAGATCATGGGTCACGATCACCGCCGAAAGCCCCATCCGCCGCACCAGGGTGCGCAGCAGATCGAGCAGGCGCGCCTGAACGCTAACATCCAGCCCGCCGGTCGGCTCGTCCATGAAGACAAGGCGCGGACCGGTGACCAGATTGCGCGCGATCTGCAGTCGCTGCTGCATTCCGCCCGAGAAGGCGCGCGGGCGGTCGTCGATCCGGTCGGCTGCGATCTCCACCCGGTCCAGCCAGTCGGTGGCGCTGGCGCGGATCGCGCCGTAGTTGCGCGCGCCCACGGCCATCAGCCGCTCGCCCACATTGCCGCCTGCGCTGACGCCCATCCGCAGTCCGTCGCGCGGGTTCTGATGAACAAAGGCCCAGTCGGTGCGCGCCAGCATCCGCCGCTCGGGCTCGGACATCTTCGCGGTGTCTATCAACCCCCGGTCGCGGGTGTCGAACAGAACCTGCCCCTCGTCCGGCGCGATGTGCCCGGCCATGCAGTTGAGCAGCGTCGACTTGCCAGACCCGGATTCGCCCACGATCCCCATGATCTCGCCCGGGTAGAGATCGAAAGACACATCCGCGCAGCCGATCCGGGCGCCATAGCGCTTGCCGAGGTTTCGGACGGAGAGGAGAGGGGTCATGCGTTCACCTCCGCCTGGGGCGCCGCCATCGCACCGGTGTGGCCCGCCGCGCGCCGGGTTTCGCAATAGTCGGTATCCGAACAGACGAAGAGCCGCGATCCCCGGTCGTCGGTGATCACCTCGTCGAGATAGCTGTCGGAAGCGCCGCAAAGGCCGCAGGGGTGATCGGCTTTGCTGGCCTCGAAGGGATGGTCCTCGAAATCGAGGCTGACCACCTTCGTATGGGGCGGCAGCGCATAGATGCGCTGTTCGCGCCCCGCGCCGAACAACTGGATCGCCGCGCTTTCAAGCCTGGGGTTGTCGAACTTCGGAATCGGCGAGGGGTCCATCACATAGCGGTCCTGCACCAGCACCGGATAGGCATAGGAGGTGGCGATATGGCCGTGCCGGGCGATGTCCTCGTAAAGCTTCACATGCATCAGCCCGTAGTCCTGCAGCGCGTGCATCTTCCGTGTCTCCGCCTCGCGCGGTTCGAGAAAGCGCAGCGGTTCCGGGATCGGCACCTGATAGACCAGGATCTGCCCCTCGGTCAGCGGCGTCTCGGGAATGCGGTGGCGGGTCTGGATCACCGTTGCCTCGGTCGTGCGCGTGGTGGTGGCGACCCCGGCGGTGGCCTCGAAGAACTTGCGGATCGAGACGGCGTTGGTGGTATCGTCCGAACCCTGGTCGATCACCTTGAAGCGGTCGTCGGGCACCAGGATTGCGGCCGAGACCTGCACGCCGCCGGTGCCCCAGCCATAGGGCATCGGCATCTCGCGGCTGGCGAAAGGTACCTGATAGCCCGGCACCGCCAGCCCCTTGAGGATCGCCCGGCGGATCATCCGCTTGGTCTGATCGTCGAGATAGGCGAAGTTGTAGTCAGTCATGCCGGCCTCCGGTGCGCGCTTCGGTCCGGGCGGCGCAGGTCAGGCGGCGCGTTCGGCGATCCGCGTCAGAACGCCCGGGAGGTTGTCGAGAATGTCGCTGTTCCAAAGGCGCAGCACGACAAAGCCGTTCCGCGCGAGCCATGCATCGCGCGCTGCATCCGTCGCGGAGTCGCCATGACCGCCGCCATCCGCCTCGACGATCAGCCGCCGCTCGGGGCAGAGGAAATCCGCGATATAGGGGCCGACCGGCACCTGCCGGCGGAACTTCAACCCGCAGAGCCGCCGGTCGCGCAGCTGGTACCAGAGGATACGCTCGGCGGCCGTCATCTCCCGGCGCAGCCGCCGGGCGCGAGAGGTCTGGAGTGCGGACTGGCGCATGGGGCGCAGTCTGCGCCCGCGATGGTGAAGGATGGGTTAAGGGGGGCGCGCCCCTCACCCTAACCCTCTCCCCCGAGGGGAGAGGGGACCTGTTGCGATTGTGGTGCGCGTGGCTCGCTCCCTCGGAGCGGGCTGGGACGCGGGGCTCAGCGCCAAGCCCGACCAAAGCGCCATCCCCTCTCCCCTCGGGGGAGAGGGTCAGGGTGAGGCGACCAGCGCAACGCCCGACCAAAGCGCCATCGGCACCCAGGAGGACAACATTCATTCCGCCGCCTCCCGCATTTCCTCGGCCTCCGCCTCGCGGCGCAGCTTGCGGACCAGTTCCAGCTCGGACTGGAAGTCGACGTAATGCGGCAGCTTGATATGTTCGAGGAATCCGGTCGCCTGGATGTTGTCGGCGTGGCTCAGAACGAATTCCTCGTCCTGGGCGGGTGCGCCGGTGTTCTCCTCTCCAAGTTCCTCCCAGCGCAGCGCCCGGTCGACCAACGCCATCGAGATCGCCTTGCGTTCGGTCTGGCCGAAGACCAGACCGTAGCCGCGGGTGAATTGGGCCGGCTCGGTCCTGGACCCGGTGAACTGGTTCACCGTCTCGCATTCGGTCAGCACCACCTCGCCGATGTCGATGGCAAAGCCCAGCTCGGGGATCTCCATCTCGACCGCCACCGTGCCGATGCGCAACTCGCCGACGAAGGGATGGTTGCGCCCGTAGCCCCGCTGGGTGGAATAGGCCATGCCCAGCACGAAACCCTCGTCGCCCCGGGTCAGCGCCTGCAGCCGCAGGTCGCGCCCCGCCGGGTATTCCATCGGCGCACGTGTCATGTCGCGCGGCGCCGCACCGCCGTCATGCTCCTCCTGGATCAGCCCGTCGCGTCCCAGCATGTCCGTCACGCGCGGCATCGGCGTCTCGGGTGCCGGGGCCGTCGCGGCCTGAGGCGCCAGCCCCTCGGCGGCCAGGTGGAAGTCAAGCAGGCGGTGGGTATAGTCGAACGTCGGTCCCAGCACCTGCCCGCCGGGCAGGTCCTTGAACGTGGCCGAGATCCGCCGGTCGCACGCCATGGTCCCGGTGTCGACCGGGCGCGACTGGCCGAGGCGCGGCAGCGTCGTGCGATAGGCGCGGACGAGAAAGATCGCTTCGATGAGGTCGCCGCGCGCCTGCTTGATCGCCAGCGCAGCAAGGTCGGGATCATAGAGCGAGCCTTCGGCCATCACCCGGTTCACCGCGAGGCTCAGCTGTTCGCGGATCTGGGTCAGCGACAGCTCGTTGACGGCGGTATCGCCGCGCCTTTCCTCGGCCAGCCAGTCATGCGCGTTGGCGATGGCGCGCTCGCCGCCCTTGACTGCAACATACATCAGCCTGCCTCCACGCGGGTAGACCGGGGCAGGCCGGCGATGCGGTTGCCGCAGGTCAGGAAACTGTCAAAGCCCAGAGGGAAACGGGCATGATTGGCGCGAAAGGCTGCAACTTCGGGAAGCGACAGCCGCGCGGTGCCCAGGATGCCGGGGCCGCTCAGGCCTGCACCTTCCGGGTGCAGTTCGTCGACCTCGACGATCAGGGTCGCGGCCCGGTCCGGGTACTCAGGGGTTCCCGCCGGGAAGTCGGCGACGGGGGCCAGCGTTTCCCATCGGCCGAGGGCGAACATCGCTTCGGCCCGCCGCGCCACCAGCGGCGCGCCGCAGTGGAAGGCCAGCCAGGCGCGCACCGCGTCGCGGTCATGCGCACCGGCCAGGAAGACCGGTGTCTCGGCGTCGCAGAGCGTGAGCAGCAGCACCGCCGCCGCCGGCGAGACCGGGGCCGGCGCGGCGGCCCCCGCCAGCGTTTCGATCCGGCCCGGTCGTGCCATGGCAGTCATTGCGGCGCGAAAGGCCAGGGCCGATTGCACCGACGGTGTGTCAAAGCCGCCGCTCAGAGCCTCGCTCATGGGTCCTCTCCCCGTACCATCGTGAAGAATTCCACCCTTGTGGCCGCGGCCTTTTCCGCCCGTGTCGCCCGCCGTTCTGCCGCCTCGCGCGCCAGGGGGGTAATCACCGCGTCCATCACTTCTTCCGCGCGATCGGTCTGCAACAGCGCATCGGCCAGCGCAGCCTGGGTCGCGTGGCGGCGGTCGCGGCCCTGGACATAGGCGTGACCCACCGTGCCGTCGGCCAGTTTCAGCGCGCAGCGCGTTACGGTCATCTCGCCCAGGTTGAAGGCCGCGCCGGTGCCACCCATCCGGCCCCGCACCATGACGCCGCCGGTTTCCGGGCGGCGCAGCCATTCATGCGCGGGCAGCGGGCCAAGCGTCTCGGTCAATTCCGCCAGACGCGCGGCGGGCGCGCGGGCCAGCAGGCTCATCCAGCCGGGTCTGGTCGCGGGATCAGCGGTCATTTCGACACCTTCGCGATTTGTCTATCTATACAACTAGACAAATAATAGCCGGATGCAATACGACCGGCAACAGAAGCTTCGTGAAGTTTTCATGACAGCTCAGGCGCGCGCATGGCGCTCCAGAAAGGCCTCGATGGACAGCGAGCGGAAATCGTCCAGGCGTGCGCGCAGGGTCGCGTGATCCCAGTCCCACCAGGCCAGAGTCATCAGCCGTTCGGCGATATCTGGCGGGAATCGATCCCGGATCGGGCGCGCGGGAATGCCTGCGACGATCTGATAGGGCGCGACGTCCTTGGTCACCACCGCCGAAGACGCGACCACCGCGCCGTGGCCAACCGTCACCTCGGGCCGGATCACCGCGTTGTGCCCGATCCAGGTGTCATGCCCGATCCGCGCAAGGCGCGAGCGGCGATGCGCGAAGAAGGCATCGTCGGTTTCGGCATCGTCCCAGTAGTCGGAAGAGCGGTAGAGGAAATGGTGCAGCGAGGCGCGCTGCATCGGGTGATCGGTCGGACCGATCCGCACGAAGGCGGCGATATTGGCGAACTTGCCGATCTCCGCATTGGCAATGTCGGCATAGCGGTCGCAGTACGAGTAGTCGCCCAGCGTTGAAAAAGCCACGCGGGATCCGCGCCCGATCTCGACGAAGGCGCCCAGCCGGCTGGCGGTGATCTCGGTCTCGGGATGCAGGAACGGGGCGTCGGATGTGAGGCGGGCCATGTCCTATCCCCGGATCAGGCGGCGACGGATCCAGCCGGACAATGCGTCCATCGCAAAGACCATCAGGATGATGAGAATGACGTAATAGGTCACTTCCTCCCAGTCCTTCTGGGTCTGGATCGCCTGCGTCAGCAACAGGCCGATGCCGCCGCCGGTGATCGCGCCGATGATCGTGGCGCTTCGGGTGTTGGATTCGAAGTAGTAGAACACCTGGCTCAGCAGCACCGGCATCACCTGCGGAATCACGCCGAAGCGATAGCGCTGCGCCGCGTTCGCGCCGGTCGATTGCACGCCCTCGATCTGGCGAGTGTCCACGTTTTCCAGTGCCTCCGAGAAAAGCTTGCCGAAGGATCCGGTATCGGTCAGCAGGATCGCCAGCGATCCGGTCAACGGGCCGGGACCGAAGGCGCGTGACAGCAGGATGGTCCAGATCAGCCCGTCCACGCCGCGCGCAAAGTCGAAGACCCGTCGCACCAGCGCCCGCAGGGCCACCAGCGGGGCAAAGTTGCGGGCGGCGAGAAAGGCCAGCGGCAGGGAGACGATGGCGGCGCCGAAAGTGCCGAGAAAGGCCATCAGCACCGTCTCGCCCATCGCCCACAGCACCTCGCCGTGGCGCCAGACCGGATTCTGCCAGAAGTCGTGCCACATGCCCCGAAGGTTAGAACGCTGCGGGTCGAGCCGCGGCCCGGTCAGCAGGTCCAACAGCCCATGGCCGTAGTAGGGACTTTCCAGCGTGAAGAAGAACATTTCCCATCCCGGGAAATAGCGGAACACCTCGGTGCGCGCGCGGGTGAGCGAGACGCGGCCGCCCGGCATCGTCACGTCCAGCCGCGTGGGTGCATAGTCGATCCAGCCGGGCAGGGCGCTGGCGTTGCGGTCGATCCGGACCTCGCTGCCGTCGTGCCACGCCTCGATGCTGTCCTCTGGGATGTCGATCAGCACCCGGTCGCCGGCAAAGGTGACGACATGGCCCTCGCTCAAATCGACCCGCGTCTCGTTGCCGCTCTGTTGCACCCAATCGGGCAGCCGGCCGGCGGCATAGGTGCCTTTCCGCTCGCCTTCGATGGACACGACCACATCGCCCGAGCGGTTGTTCCGGGTCACGTGGGTCTTGTAGCTGTAGCTGTCCGACACGAAGGTCGACATGTGATCCCAGCGCATCCGCTGCCAGAGACCGCCCATGTCGAAGGCGACGAAAACATAGGCGAGGTAGGCGAGAACACCCAGCGGAACGGCAAAAGCCAGCAGGCGGCGGCGCGAGATGTCGTGAACGGCGCGGGCGCGGATCACGTCGATGGCGGTCAGGGTCATGCCCGGCTCCTTTCGCGGATCAGCCTGTCGCGCCACTGCGACGACAGCTGGTCGAACAGAACGATTGTGCCGAACAGCAGCAGGAAGATGGCGGCGCTTTCGGCAAAGCGCCCCATGCCCCAGCTGATCGCGTTGCGCAGCTCGTAACCCAGTCCGCCGGCACCGACAAAACCCAGGATCGCCGAGGCGCGGACGTTGATCTCGAATCGCAGCAACGTGTAGCTGAGGTAATTCGGCGCCACCTGCGGCACCACGCCCAGCCACATCCGCTGGCCCCAGACCGCCCCGGTCGAGGCGAGGCCTTCCAGCGGTTTCAGGTCGGCGTTCTCGTTGACCTCGGAAAACTGCTTACCCAGCGCGCCGGCCGTGTGCAGCGCAATGGCGATCATTGCAGGCACCGGCCCGCCGCCCATGAGGAAGATCAACACCAGCGCAATCACGATATCGGGAATGGCGCGCAGCACGTCCAGCAGGCGGCGGAACACGCCAACCAGCCTCGGCCAGCGTGCCAGACCCCGGGTCGCCAGCAGCGCCAGGAAGAAGGCGGCACAGGCGCCAGTCAGCGTCGAGACCGCCGCGATGTTCAGCGTTTCCACCAGCGAGGGCAGATACTGCCACAGCAACCCGGGCAGTTCGTCCGCGCGCTGCCAGGCCTCGGTCACCACATCGGCGGGAAAATCCAGGATATGCGGCAACCCGTCCCAGAATCCGCCGGCGTTGCGTTCGTCCGCCACCCGGAAACCGGCCACCAGTGCCACGACGAAGAGCACCGTCAACAGGCTGCCGTACAGCCTGCGCTGACGCACCAGCGCGAGATAGCTGTTCTGACGGTCCATGGGAAGCATGGCGGCGTGATCGGTCATCGGGGCATCCTTGCAAAAAGGCCCCGCGCACAGCACGGGGCCTCTGTATCGGTGAGGCAGGGTCAGTTGGTCTTGGCCCGGCGCACTTCGATGATCGTCTCGTAATAATCGTGCGTGATCGGCACGAAGCCGGCGGTTTCGCCAGCCGCCATGCCGTAGGTGCAATCCTTGTCGACGTTGATCATGTTCTGGACCAGTTCGGTCATCTTGACCTTCACGTCCTGCGGCAGCGATTTCTTCAGGACGACCGGGCCTTCCGGGATCGGCTTGGATTTCCAGATTTCGACCATGTCGTTCATGTTGACGAGACCGGCATCGACGGCCTTGCGCAGCGCGCCCGAGTTATAGCCGTCTTCCCAGTTGCCCAGTCCATCGGCCCAGGTCACGCCGGCATCGATATCGCCATGGGCGACGGCGACGATGGTCTGCTCGTGACCGCCGGTGAAAACGACCTCGCCGAAATACTTGCCGGGCTCCATCGAAGCGCCGGTGATCTGGGGGATCTCGATGGAGGGGATCAGATAGCCCGAGGTCGAGTTCGGATCGCCGAAGCCGAACTTCTTGCCCTTCACGTCGGCCAGCGACTTGATGCCGCTTTCTTTGCGGGCAAAGCCGATCGAGTGATAGGTATACGAGCCGTCGAGGTTGGCCTTGACCAGCACCGGTTCGACCGCATCGGGGTTCTGCAGGTAGGTGGCCGCATAGCCCGACGAGCCGAGCCAGGCCATGTCGAGCGTGCCGCCCAGCAGGCCCTGGATGACGCCGTTGTAATCGGCCGGGGCAAACAGCTTCACCGGAACGCCCAGGGCCTCCTCGGCATAGGCGCGCAGGCATTCGTTGCTGTTCAGACGGTCCTGGGCGTTTTCGCCGCCCAGCAGGCCGATGTTGAATTCGGTGATCTTGGCGTCATCCGCCATGGCCTGTCCGGCGATGGCAGTCGTGGCGAGAAGCGCCGCGAGAAAGAGTTTCATCTGTCCGTATCTCCTTCGGGAAAAGCGGCACCGGTCCCTCCGGTCCCGCGGGTGAACTTGGGGCAGGGTCAGGGACCCATCATCGACAGCGCATAGCTGTCGTCTGCGCGCTCCAGCGTCTCGATCTCGGTCGAGGTTGCCGCCTCGCTGAAATCGGCGTTTGCGCCGTAGATCTCGCGCGCGACCTGCGTGGTCAGCAGCTCGGGCGCGCCGTCAAAGACCATGCGACCGTCGCGCATCCCGATCACCCGGTCGCAATAGCGCCGCGCGGTGTCGAGGGTGTGCAGATTGGCGATGACGGTGCGGCCGTCCTCTTCGTGGATGCGTCGCAGCGTCGCCATCACTACCTGGGCGTTCATCGGGTCCAGCGAGGCGATGGGTTCGTCAGCCAGGATGATGCGCGGGTCCTGCATCAGGGCGCGCGCGATGGCGACGCGCTGCTGCTGGCCGCCCGACAGTGCCTCGGCCCGCTTTGCCGCCTGTTCGGCGATGCCCAGCCGGTCGAGAATGTCGATGGCGCGGTGAATGTCGCTGGCCGAATAGAGGTTGAACACGGTCGCCAGCGTCGAACGGCGGTTCAGCGTGCCATGCAGGACGTTGGAGACCACGTCGAGCCGGGGCACCAGGTTGAACTGCTGGAAGATCATCGCGCAGCGGGCCTGCCAGGCCCGGCGGGCCTTGCCGCGCAGCGCCAGAACGTCCTCGCCGTCGAAAAGGACCTGCCCGGACGTCGCTTCGGTCATGCGGTTGACCATCCGCAGCAGGGTGGATTTGCCCGCACCCGACCGGCCGATCACCCCGACCATCATCGGACGGTCGATTTCGAAGCTGACGCGGTCGACGGCGGTGTTGGTCCCGAATCGGCGGGTCAGTTCCTTGACATACAGCATGTGGCCCCCACGGTCGCTTGCGGGGCACTCCTGTCACGAGTCGGTCACGCCTGCGTGTCGTCGCGGCAAAAGTTTTGTGACGCACCGGCTTTGACGCCGCAGGGTTGATCTCTCGCCACGCGATCCGTATTTCCCGCGCAGGGCGGTGGCATGGCCGGCGCCCGTTCCAAGAGGATTGGATGTCAGAGCTTGTGAGATAAGGCTCTCTGCGCGTCAGAGAGCCGGGTGAAGACCGAAACCCCGGACCTTCCGTGTCCGGGGAGTCTTTCCGTATCTTTCACAAGAGACTCCAATGAACATCTCACGACGTGAGCAACGTGCCCTGCACGTTCTGGCCCTTGGCGGCCGCATACTCCACGAAAGGGGCGATGGCCCCCGGATCACATCCGTTACCTGTTTCACCCGCGAAGGTCTGGTGCTGGCGGATTTCGACCTGAAGCTGTTCCAGCGCCTGCGCCGGAGACGCCTCATCGAATCCCGTTCGGGCAGCCCCTATCGCATCTCGCGCCTCGGCCGTCTTTCGGTACGCGCGCAGACCAATAATCAGGGCGACGGATAATAGCCGGAACCCGGGTGCGGGCGCGTTATGTCGCCGTCACCCGGGCCTCGCGGGACCGAGGTTTTTTTGCCGATGCCCCGCGAGGGATCAGCGCGCCAGCAACTGGGCCAGCGGCAGGCGTCCCCGCTTGCGCTGCAACTCGAACATCCCCAGCGGTGTCCATCCGGCCAGCGCGGTTTCGTCCGTATCGCCCCGAAAGGCCGATTTCAGCGCGTTCTCGAAGCTGGTGCGGTCCTTGCGCGGCATCGGCGCGACATCCATCACGATCTGACCGCCGAGGCCGCGCAGCCGCAGGGCGCGGGGGAGGGCGCGCGCGGCGGCGATGTTCGCCTTGAGACCTGCCGCCGGCGAGGTGTCACCCCCGGTGTTCACGTCCACCGCCACCAGCGCCCGCGTCGGCTCTATCACCATGCTGCCGCCGCCGGGCAGCTTTTCCTCGGGCCGCAGCAGCGCCGCGATCGCCTCGGTCACGCCGTGGCTGTCGAAGGATCCGGGGCCCTCGGCCACCTCGGCCGGCGCCGTCCATTCGCGCCAGGCCATCATGTGCGGCCCGTCGCCGTCCAGCAGTACCTCGGGCTCGGTGCCCGTATCGCTCAGCACCGCTTCGGCCGCGCCCAGCATGGCGGCGATATCGGCGGCAATGGCCTCGTCCTCGGCTCCCGCGCAGGACGACCGCAGGATCAGACCGTGCGCCGCGCCTTCCATCGCCTCATGGGCAATCTCGAGGATCCGTTCGCGCTCTTCGTCGTCGCGGATCGCGCGCGAGACGTTGATGCCCGGCGCATCGGGCGTGACGATGGCAAAGCGGCTCTTGAACAGCAGCTTGCGCCCGACCGGCACTGCCTTGCCCGGTTCGGCATAGCCCATGACCTGAACCAGCAGACGCTGGCCGGGCGCAAGACCGTCGGCCTGCCGCAAGAAGGCCGATCCTTCGGGTGTGGTCAGGAAAATCCCGCCCTGACCCTTGACCGGCCGATCCGCAATGGCCCGCCAGATGGTGCCCGGGGCCGGCGCGTCGCTGGCGATGAACAGGTCTTCCAGAACTCCGTCCACCATCAGCGCCGCGGCCTCGCGGTCGCCGATGTGGTCGAGTGCGACGACGCGGCCCTTCATGATACCTCCCGATGCAGCGGATAGCCCGCCGCCATGAGCAACCCGGCGGTCTCGGCCAGCGGCAGCCCCACGATGCCGGTGAACGATCCCGAAATCCACGGAATCAGCGCGCCCGCCGGCCCCTGTATGCCATAGGCCCCCGCCTTGCCCTGCCAGTCGCCGGTGGCGAGATAGGCATTCAGCTCCAGATCCGACAGCCGCTTCATCTTCACGGCGCTCCCGACGTCCTTCTGCCAGATGCGCCCGTCGCGCCGCACCGCAACCGAGGTGATCACCCGGTGACGCCGCCCGGACAGTGCCATCAGGAATTCCGCCGCCTGGCCGGCATCGGCGGGCTTGCCCAGGATCCGCCGCCCCAGCGCCACGGTGGTATCGGCGCAAAGCACGATATCCCCGGGGTCTGCTTGCACCGCCTCGGCCTTCGCCCGCGCGATGCGGGCGCAATAGGGCCGGGGCAGTTCCGCTTTCAGCGGATTTTCGTCGATATCCGGAGGCCGCACGGCATCGGGCCGGACGCCAAGCTGGGCCAGAAGTTCCAGCCGCCGCGGGCTGCCGGAACCGAGGATCAGGCGGGGTGTCATCCGGTGCGCTTTCCTACACGGGTGCGCAGCGGCAGGTTGCTGCGCAACCCGCTGGACCCGCGCCGCGCGAAGCTGCGCTTCGCGCTACTTGAAACGATAGTTGATCCGGCCCTTGGTCAGATCATAGGGGGTCATTTCGACCTGTACTTTGTCGCCGGCCAGAACCCGGATGCGGTTCTTGCGCATCTTGCCTGCCGTATGTGCGATGATCTCATGGCCGTTCTCGAGTTCGACCCGGAATGTCGCATTTGGCAGGAGTTCCTTCACGACGCCGGGGAATTCGAGAGTGTCTTCCTTGGCCATGTGGTCTCCATATCAATCCGGCCCGCCAGGATGTGGGCCGCGCGCCTAATAAGGCGCAAACGCGCAGGTTTTCAAGGGGCAAACGATTCGGGCGCGATTTTGTGAGGAATCGCACGGAAAGCCGCTGCGCGGCTGCCTGCGGCGCAGGTATTTGAAAACCGGAGAAGCGCAGGCGCTGTGCACTCAGAGATCGCGGATCCAGACCTGAAGATTCTTTTGATCAGAGGCGGGGCGGTCGATGTCCTTCCAGTCGAACCGTGAGACGGCGCCGGACAGGGGCGCATAGCCGCGTTTGCGCCAGAAACCGTCGAGCGGGCGGTAGTCCGCGGGGCGCAGCGGGTGTGCTGCCGGTCGGATCACGGCGCAGAAGGCCGCGCGGGAAAAGCCAAGGGTGCGGGCATGGCCTTCTCGCAGATCGAAAAAGCGATGGCCGATGCCTTTTCCGCGCCAGTCCGGCAGCAGTATCGACTCGGCGCAATAAAAGACGCTGCCAAGACCGATCCCCGTATCGGCAAAGGCGGCCGCGAAGTCGTCGGCGTGATCGGCCAGCGGCGTGCCCGTTGCGGCGCCGACCAGACGCGCGCCGTCGAAGGCGCCGGCCAGCACGGCGCCCGGGCTGTCACGATAGGCTGCGAGATAGCGCCGCTCGTAGTCCAGCGACCCGTCGTAGAGATAGGGCCAGTCGCGGAACACCGCGATGCGCAGCGCCGCCACATCGTCCAGCGCGGCATCCAGCGCCGCGCCGGTCAGCACCCGGACCTCGGTCACGAGACCTGCCGGATCCAGTCGGCCAGGTTGTAATAAGTCGTCACCCGCGCGATCCTGCCGTCGCGGAGGTCGAAGAAGGACCCTCCCGGCAGGCGGTAGGTCTGTCCGCGGGCCTCGGGCAGCCCGGCGTCGGTGGAAAGATACGTGCCGTTCACGATGAACTCGGCCGCGCCCCGGGTGCCCGCGCCATTCACGAAGATCTCCATGTCTGTCAGCTCTTCGCGGTAGCAGCGGCTCATGTGGGCGCAGAACTCTGCAAACCGCGCCTTGCCGCTGCGAATCTGGCCCTCGTTGACGTGATGCGCCACGTCTTCGGTGACGCAGTCGAGCATCGCCTCGGTGTCGCCGGTGTTGAAGGCCTCGAAATAGCGGTGAATGACAGACATGGGGACTCCTTCGGATCAGACGGTCAGGGGGCGGACTGACGGGCTCAGCCCTGTGTCGGGGCGCCGAAACGGGCCTTCAGCCGGTCAACGATCTGGTCGCGCGCCTGCCGGTAGCTCGCCAGCTTTTCATCGCGGGTGCTGCCCATCTCGGTCGGATCCAGGATCGGCCAGTATTCGACGTCGAGATGGTAGAAGCGCGTCAGTTCCATCGCCCGTTCGCGGCTGGCCGGCGAGAGCGCGATGACCAGATCGAAGGAACTCAGACCCTCGCCCCAGCGCTCCATCTCGTCGAAACTGCGCGAGCGGTGGCGCGACAGTTCGACGTCGATCTCCTTGCAGGCCGCGATGGCAAAGCCGTCGATCTCCAGATCGTTGTGCACGCCCACCGACTGCACATAGGTGCCGGTGCCATAGAATTTCTTCATGATCCCCTCGGCCATGGGCGAGCGGACCGCGTTGTGATCGCAGCAGAACAGCACCGACTGCGGCAGGGGGTGCACCAAGTCAGCCACCAAAGTGCAGCACGCAGATCAGGGTGAACAGCCGCCGTGCGGTGTCGGAATCGACCTCCACCTTGCCTTCCAGCCGTTCCTGCAGCACGCGGCTGCCCTCGTTGTGGATCCCGCGCCGGGCCATGTCGATGGTCTCGATCTGGCTGGGCGGCAGCGTCTTCACCGCCTCATAGTAGCTCTTGCAGATCTGGAAGTAGTCCTTGACGACCTGCCGAAACGGACCGAGCGACAGGTGGAACTCGGCCGCTTTCTGATCGGCCGGGGTCTCGACGTCGAAAACCAGCCGTTTGTCGCGGATCGACAGGTTCAGCTTGTAGGGCCCCTCGGGCACGGCGCGGCCGTCCCGCTGGGGCAGTACGAAGTGATTGGCTTCCAGCAGGTCGAATATGGCGACCTTGCGCTCCTGCTCGATCTCCGGCGTGGGCGGCGGGAGGTTGGAATCGTCCAGCGCGATTTCGCTGATATGGGTCATGGCCGGCATCTCGCTCTTCCGGGATGCCGACGTCACTAGCGCAGTGCGGCGGGTCAGGCAATCCGCCGCACCGCCCGCAGCTCAGGCGGTCAGGGCATTGTGACCGAAATAGAGGAACTCCTGCTCCATTCCCGCGAGCGCGCCTGCTTCCAGTTTGAGGTTCGGGCTGGTCAGCATCTGATAGGATTTCTGCGCCTTCACCCATTCGTCCGCCGGCTGCAGCGTGGTCAGCGTATAGCTCACCGTCTCGTTCAGGTAATGGGTCGGGATGATCGCCTTGGGCTTGAGGCGCGAGACGATGTCGTTGCCCTGGTCGAAGGACAGGATGTGCATCGAACCGTCGACCGGCAGCGTCAGGACGTCCACCTCGCCCACCGCGGCCCAGAAATCGTCGCCCGGATTGTGCCGGTTGTCGCCCCAGATCAGCGTGCGGATGCCGCCCGTCTCCACCAGGTAGACCACCATGTCCATATGGCCGACGTTGTCCGGCGGGCAGGCCTGCGCGCCGAACTCGGCGATGGCGTTGGTCCACTTGTACCAGCCCGGCGCCACGCAGGCGTGCTTGTCGGCGAAACCGGTGATCTTGATGTCGGCGAATTCGAAGTTCCCCACCATGCGGTCCAGCACCATGGTGCTTTCCGGCCGGTCGATGGCGTCATGGTCGAAATGGGTATGCGTCGACATGGTGATGTCGACCTTGGTCTCGGGGAAGGCCTGCTTGAACCAGAGGCCCCAGGCGCCGGACGGGTCGTCCCGGAACGGGTCGAACAGCACCGTCGCCCCCTTGGGCGAGGTGATGCGGATCGCGCAGTGCCCGAAATAGTCGATCGCCACCTCGCCGGTGCTGGCCTGCCCGGTGCTGCCCTGCAGCCCGATCACATGGTTGTTGTTGCCCGGCTGCATCCAGTCGGTCGATTGCGCCTGCACCTTGCCCGGTGTCAGCAGCGCTCCGGCCGCGCCCACGCCGGCGGCCCCCGCCGCCATGAAGAACGAACGCCGCGACAGCCCGGGGGCGATCTCGTCACGGCTGCCGTTGAGGAGGGTGGGTTTCAGATCGTTTCTGTCCATGTCGGTCATCCCTGTTGCGCCCCGGCCTGTCGTCGCCGGGTGCCCCAAGGCTAGCCCGCGCTCCAGCGCGCCATGGCATCGGAATTCCAAGGGCAGACCATGGGGAAGATCCCCATGTTATTACTGGATCGCGTTCAGCATGGAGCGCAGGTTCTGCCCGCTCTTGCGAAGCCCCAGCTTCTTGCGGATGTTGTTGCGGTGGAACTCGATGGTGCAGAGCTCGCGCGACAGGGTGCGCGCGATGTCCTTGGTCGTCTGGCCGCGCATGATCAGCTGGGCGATCTCCTGCTCGGAGGGCGTCAGCCGCTCGAATACATCGCTCAGCCGATTCGACATCGACGAGGTGACCGACGTCAGATTCTCCTCGGCAAGCGCCAGATAGGCCTGCCCGGCCGGATCGTCGGCCAGGCGCGCGCGCAGCTTGCCCAGATGCGGCAGCACCATTCCCTTGATCTGGCGCAGCACTTCGCCGTCATAGCGGCGGCGGTTGCTCTCCACCCGGTCAAGCAGCACCCGCAGCGCGGTATTGGCCTCCTGCAACTCTTCCGTCCGCTCCTCTACCCGCGCCTCCATCTCGTCCAGCGCCACCTGCAGATCGCGCTCCAGCAGCTTGCGCCGGGCGATCTCGGACAACAGCGTCAGGTCCGCTTCGATCAGCCGCGCGAACTGGCGCAGCCCCTCGCGGAACAGAAGCGCCTTGCGGTTGCGCCGCCGGTCGAGCACGCAGATGGTGCCGAAGATCGCGCCATCTGGCCAGTGCAGCGGATAGCCGATGTAAAAGCTCATCCCGTCGATCTCGAGGTCCTCGTTGTCCGACCAGTCCGGATCGCAGCGGGCATCCTCGACCACCAGCTCGCCATCGCGGCGGAACACGCCTTGGCAATAGAGCTTCTCGTGCAGGACAAAGCTCTGTCCGACCTCATAGGGATTGTCCTGGCCCTGGCTGGCGAGAAAGACTGCGTGATCGGGCGCATGCGTGCGCATCACGAGGCTTGCAGGCACCCCGGCGGCGCGGGCGATCAGATCCACCATCCGCTGCCAGTTCGACAGCGTGTCTTCGGGAATTTCGGGTCTCGGTTGCATGGCAGGCCCCCGGATCAGTGACACGGGGGCAGCTTAGGGGCAGGGCGGTCTCTGCGGCAAGCCATTGGCGCCCGCACTGCGCCTCTGCGGCGCCCGTCGCCTATTCGTTCAGCCGTTGCAGCCGCGCCGTGACCGACAGCCCATGCGCCTCAAGACTCTCCGACCGCGCCAGCGTCTCCGCCGCCGGCCCGATGGCGCGCAGCGCCTCCGGCGTCATCCGCGCCAGCGTCGTGCGCTTGAGGAAATCCATCACCGACAGCCCCGAGGAAAACCGGGCCGAGCGCGCCGTCGGCAGCACGTGGTTCGGTCCGCCGACGTAATCTCCGATGGCCTCGGGCGTCCACTGCCCAAGGAAGATCGCTCCGGCATGCACGCAGTGCTCTGCCAGCGCCTCGGGGTCCGCCACGCAGAGCTCCAGATGCTCCGGCGCGATCCGGTTCGACAGCGCCGCCGCCTCGTCCAGGTCCTGCACCACGATCACCGCCCCATAGTCACGCCAGCTCGCCCCCGCGATGGCGCGGCGCTCCAGCGTCTCCAGCCGCGCCTCCACCGCCGCCGCCACCGCCCGGCCAAAGCCTGCGTCATCCGTGATCAGCAGCGACTGCGCGCTTTCGTCGTGTTCGGCCTGGCTCATCAGGTCGAGCGCGATCCAGTCGGGATCGTTGTCCTTATCGGCGATCACCAGGATTTCGGAAGGCCCGGCGATCATGTCGATCCCGACCTTGCCGAAGACCCGCCGCTTGGCCGCCGCGACAAAGGCGTTGCCGGGGCCCGTGATCTTGTCCACCGGGGCAATGCTTTCGGTCCCATAGGCCAGCGCCGCCACCGCCTGCGCCCCGCCGATGCGATAGATCTCGTCCACTCCGGCGATCCGCGCGGCCAGCAGCACCAGCGGATTGATCACGCCGCCCGGCGTCGGCACGCAGATCGCCAGCCGCTCCACCCCCGCCACCTTGGCCGGAACCGCGTTCATCAGCACGGACGACGGATAGGAGGCCAGCCCGCCCGGCACGTAAAGCCCCGCCGCCGAAATCGCACTCCACCGCCAGCCCAGGGTCGCGCCGTCGGGGTCGGTCCAGAGCGCGTTCTCGGGCATCTGGCGGACGTGGTAGGCGCGGATGCGCTCGGCGGCGAGTTCCAGAGCCTCGCGCTCTTTCGCGGGCACCTGCTCGATGGCCGCGTCCACCTCGGCGGTCGTGATCGCCAGCGTCGCCGGCGTCAGGTCCATCCGGTCGAACTTGGCCGTCAGCTCGATCACCGCCGCATCGCCGCGCGCGCGCACATCGGCAATGATGCCAGCGACCACTGCATCCACATCCGGGCTGTCCTCGCGCTTGGCGTTCAGCAGCGCGGTGAAGGCGGTCTCGAAACCGGGCTCGGTCGTGTTCAGGAAGACGGGCATGGCGGACCTCTGGAAACCTCGCCCCGTCCTAGCGGGGCAGGCCGCCCTTCACAAGGCGGCCCGAGGCGCCGTTGCCGGCCCGTCGGCGCTTGAATTGCGGGCACACAGGCGCCCCGAGATCCCACATCGCCCCGAAACGGTTGTGCTTTGCCGTCCCGGAGGCTATCCCCCGGCCGATCGTCTGGACCCGGGTGAAATTCCCGGGTGGCTCTCCCGGCCGCCGATCCGCCGGGCCAACCGCAAGACCCTTGGACCATACCGGCGCGCCCACGCCGCCGGACCGGACAGGAACGGGACATTCCAACCATGAACCTCGACATCTACCGGCGCCAGTGGCTCGGTAATGTGCGCGGCGATCTGCTTTCGGGCCTCGTCGTCGCGCTCGCCCTCATCCCCGAGGCCATCGCCTTCTCGATCATCGCGGGCGTCGACCCCAAGATCGGGCTTTACGCCTCCTTCTCCATCGCTGTCGTCACCTCGATCGCCGGCGGACGGCCCGGCATGATCTCGGCCGCGACCGCAGCGACCGCCGTGCTGATGGTCACTCTGGTCGCCGACCACGGCCTGCAATACCTGCTGGCCACCACCGTTCTCGCCGGCCTGCTCCAGATCGCTGCCGGTTTCGCAAAACTTGGCCAGCTCATGCGGTTCGTTTCGCGCTCGGTCATGACGGGGTTTGTCAACGCGCTGGCCATCCTGATCTTCATGGCACAGCTGCCCGAGCTGATCGGCGTTCCCCTCTTGACCTATCCGCTGGTCGCCTTCGGCCTTGCCATCATCTACCTTTTCCCGCTGATCACCCGCGCGATCCCCTCGCCATTGGTCACCATCGTCGTTCTGACCACGCTGTCGCTGATCTTCGGCTGGGATGTGCGCACCGTGGGCGACATGGGCGAGCTGCCCGACACCCTGCCGGTGTTTCTGATCCCCGACATCCCGCTGACCTTCGAGACCCTGACGATCATCTTCCCATATGCTGCCGCCGTCGCCGTGGTGGGCCTGCTTGAAAGCCTGATGACCGCGAATATCGTCGATGACCTCACCGACACGACATCGGACCGCAATCAGGAATGCATCGGGCAGGGCCTGGCCAATACGGCCACAGGTTTCATCGGGGGCATGGCGGGCTGTGCGATGATCGGCCAGTCGATCATCAACATCAAGTCCGGTGGCCGCGGCCGGCTGTCCTGTTTCGTGGCCGGCACGGTTCTGCTGTTCCTCGTTGTCGCACTGGGCGATCTGGTCGGCCGCATCCCGATGGCAGCGCTGGTCGCGATCATGATCATGGTCTCGATCGGCACCTTCTCCTGGTCGTCGATCCGGCAGTTGCGGACGCACCCGCGCTCGTCCTCCGTCGTGATGCTCGCCACCGTGGCGGTCGTCGTCTATACCCACAATCTCGCCCTCGGCGTGCTGACCGGCGTCCTGCTGTCGGGGCTGTTCTTCGCCGGCAAGATTGCCCAGCTGTTCCGCGTCACCTCGACCCTGTCCGGCGACGGACGGGTGCGCACCTACCGCGTCGAAGGCCAGCTGTTCTTTGCCTCGGCGGAGGATTTCATGGCCGCCTTCGACTTCCGCGAAGCGGCCGAGCGTGTGGTCATCGACGTCAGCGAGGCGCATATCTGGGACATTTCCTCGGTTGCCGCGCTGGACATGGCCGTGCTCAAGTTCCGTCGCGACGGCTGCGATGTCGAGATCGTCGGCATGAACGCAGCCTCTGAAACCATCGTTGACAAGCTTGCCATGCATGACAAGCCGGGTGCGATGGACAAGCTGATGGCGCATTGAGGGAGGCACGACCGTGACCGACAAGATCATAGCCCTGGTGGACGGCTCCACCTATGCCCGCAGCGTCTGCGACCATGCCGCCTGGATCGCCGGGCGCCTTGGCTGCCCGGTCGAGCTGCTGCATGTTCTGGGCCGTCGGGAAGGCGGTGCGGGGTCCGACCTGTCGGGCGCCATTGCACTCGGCGCGCGCAGCGCCCTGCTTGAACAGCTTGCCGCTCTGGACGAGCAACGCTCGAAACTCGCGATTCAGCGGGGCAGGGCCATTCTGGAAGGTGCCCAGGCGCTGCTGGAGCAGGCCGGCGTCACCGCGACCGCGCAGCTGCGTCATGGCGACCTGATCGAGGCGCTGGCCGGCAAGGATGGCGAAGTCCAGATGATCCTGATCGGAAAGCGCGGCGAGGCCGCCGATTTCGCCAGGGGGCATCTCGGCTCGAACCTCGAGCGTGTCGTGCGCGCGGCCACCCGGCCGCTGTTCATCGCCTCGCGCGCTTTCCGCCCGATCCGCCGGGTGCTGGTCGCCTATGACGGCAGCGCCAGCGCGATGAGGGCAGTCGACCATGTGACCCGCTCGCCCCTGTACGCCGGGCTCGACATCTCGGTCGTCACCGTTGGCTCCGACACCGAAGCCACGCGCAAGGGGCTGGACAACGCAAAGGCAATGCTGATGGCCGCCGGGTTGCACGCCGAGGGCCGCATCGTGCCCGGCCAGCCGGAAGAGGCGCTGGGCAGGCTGGTGACCTCGGAACATTTCGACCACCTTGTCATGGGCGCCTCGGGGCACTCGCGCCTGCGCGCGCTTTTTGTCGGCTCGACCAGCCTCGAGATGATCCGCACCTGCACGGTGCCGATCCTGCTGGTGCGCTGAGCGGGCGCCTTTTCGGCTGTGGCTGACCCGTCGCTCAGGCCGGCAGGTCGAGTCGCCGCACGTAGAAGAGATCGTCCACCGGCCCGTCGGGCATGAGGACCGCACGCGGGATGGTGCCGCAGCGGTCGAAGCCGTGGCGTTCGTAGAAGGCGATGGCGCGCGGGTTGTCGCCCGCCACGTAGAGTTCGGCCTGGAGCGCTCCCAGTGTGCGGGCGTGGTCGAGAAGAGCGGTCAGAAGCGCCTGGGCCGCCCCCGTGCCCTGTGCGGCCGGAGCGACATAGAAGGGCCCAAGCTCGGCCCGGTGCCGGATGCGCGACAGCGGCATGCATCGGATCGCCCCGATGCCGACAGCGCGGCCGTCGGCGAACACTCCGAACCGCCCACCCTGCGACATGCCGGCGGTATCGCCCTCGGGATCCGCGGCCTCGGCTTCTTCCAGCGTGATCAGGAAGGCGCCCGGAAACAGGCGCAGCCCCTCGGCGCGCAGCGCCCGCCAGATGTCGACATCGTCAGGCCCGAGCGCGCGGACCGAGAGTGCCGTCGGGTGGTCGTTCAAGTGGACAGTCATCGTCAGGGCTCCGCCATTTGGCGCAAGTCGGGGACAAGACCACTGCCAGTTCCAAAGTCCCGTGCCTCCGGCTCGGTGTGCCTCGAAAGGTGCATCCGTCGGGCGGGCCTCACCCCGTTACCCACACGCCGGACTCGGGTCCAAAACTATGTCCTGAAATGCGACTCTGTTTTTTCTTCGGAAAATCATATACTTGACCCCCCGTCCTAGCTGGGACGCCTGAAAGTGGGGTCAGTCTCGGTGGTCGGGAACCTTGCCGGAAGGGGCCTTGTAGGGCCGGGTCACGTCCTTGAGCGTGACCTCCAGCGCCTCGACCTCCAGTCGGATCGCCCCGTCCCCGGCCAGGGTCAGCAGCACGTGCCCGGCTCCGTCCTCCCCGGCCTCGAAACTGACCTCCAGCAGCGACAGGACCACGTCCTTCTCGCCCCGCCGAACGCCCTGACTGGCCACCCGCAGCACATTGTCGATCACCAGCAGCGAGCGCACCCGCTCGGGGCCATGGCGTTCTCGCCCGCGATCTTCCCACCGAAACCGGTTCAGCAGGAGCGCAAAGCGTCGCGCGCCGGGTCGCCACGACATTTCGTCCGCCGGAAACACCGCGTCCTGCACCAGGGCCGAAATCACGGCCAGATCGTCGGGTTCCAGCGCTCCAAGATTCAGCGGCCGCTCGGAGCCTTCCTCAAAGGTCGCATCCCGGGTCAAGCGTGCACCCGTTCGATCCGAGCCCCGACGCCGCTCAGCTTGCGCACCACATGTTCGTAGCCGCGGTCGAGATGATAGACGCGCGCGACACGGGTAGACCCCTCGGCCGCCAGCCCGGCCAGGATCAGCGAGACGCTGGCCCGCAGGTCGGTTGCCATGACGGGGGCGCCGCGCAGCTTGCCGACCCCGGTCACGGTGGCGGTGCCGCCATGCACGTCGATCCGGGCGCCCATCCGCATCAGTTCGGGCGCATGCATGAAGCGATTCTCGAAGATCTTCTCTTCCAGAACGCTTACCCCTTCGGCCGTGGTCAGCAGCGCCATCATCTGGGCTTGCAGGTCGGTCGGAAAGCCGGGGTAGGGCTCGGTTGTCACGTTCACCGCCTTGATGTGATCCGAGCGGCGGCGGACGGTCAGGCCCTTGGCGGTCTCGCTCACCTCGACGCCGGCCTCGTCCAGCTTGTCGCAGAAGGCGGCCAGCAGATCGCGCCGGCCCCCCAGCAATTCGATTTCGCCGCCGCAGATCGCCGGCGCGAGCATGTAGGTGCCCAGCTCGATCCGGTCGGTGACAACCGGGTGGGTCGCGCCATGCAGCCGGTCGACGCCCTGGACCGTGATCGTTTCGGTGCCTTCGCCTTCGATCTGCGCGCCCATCTTGCGCAGGCATTGCGCCAGGTCGACGATCTCGGGCTCGCGCGCGGCGCGCTTGATGACCGTGGTGCCCTTGGCCAGCGTCGCGGCCATCAGCGCGTTTTCGGTCGCTCCGACCGAGACGAAGGGAAACTCGATGACGCCACCCTTCAGCCCGCCCGGCGCCTTGGCATGGACATACCCATCGCGCAGATCAAGTTCGGCACCCAGCGCCTCGAGCGCGCGCAGGTGCAGGTCCACGGGCCGAGCGCCGATCGCGCAGCCGCCAGGCAACGAGACCACAGCTTGCCCATCGCGCGCCAGCAGCGGCCCCAGCACGAGAATCGAGGCGCGCATCTTCCGGACGATGTCGTATTCGGCGGTGTGGCTGGTCAGGTCATGGCTCGACAGCGCCAGGACCTTGCCATCCTGCAGCGCCGAGACCTCGGCCCCGAGGGACTGCAGCAGCGTGGTCATGGTCGCAATATCGCTGAGCCGCGGGGCGTTGGTAAGCGTGAGCGGTTCATCGCTCAGCAGGGTCGCCGGCATCAGTGTCAGGCAGGCGTTCTTGGCGCCTGCGATCGGAATTTGCCCCGACAGCGGACCATTGCCCGTCACGACGATCGAATCCATCAGTCCTGCTCCTCTTTCCTGCCTGCGGTTGTCCCGCCTTGTCCGCGCGCCCGTGCCTGGGCCTTGCGCCGCGCGAGGTTTGCCTTCAGCGCGGCCTTGAGCCGTTCGTCACGGTCGGGTTTCTGTTTCGCCCCCTTTCCGGGGGCCGCCTTGTCTGCCATGGGCCCTGTTTATAGCAGGTGGAAAAAAGCGTCCAGATAACCCTTGCACCGTGGTCGGAATGCGTCTAATCACCCGCCACGCCGCCACCGAGGCGCGCTGCTGTAGCTCAGTGGTAGAGCACTCCCTTGGTAAGGGAGAGGTCGACAGTTCAATCCTGTCCAGCAGCACCACCTCGCCTTTCAGTGGCGAATCCCCCCACAATCAAGCGCTTCAGGCTGGCCGTTTCGCAGAGAAACCTAGGGCTGTGGCAGGCCGGCCGCGGCGCGGAAGCCGCTGGCGCAGAAGGTGACGAGGCGGGCTGTAGCGTCCCCCGAGCCTAGAGCGCCCTTGCTGAGCGCGCCAACCCGCCATTGCGAGGTGAGATGCGCCAGCATGGCCGAGACGGCGTAGACAAAGCCCGTGGCCACAGCGTCGCGGTTGGTGTCAGGCGCCAGGGCCGCGAGTTCGTCCAGAAAGAGATGGGCGGTGGGATCGAAATGGGCCGCCGTGATCGCCTTCCACCGGTCGTCCGCCGAGACCTGAGCGACTAGCCGGGCATAGGCGCGCCAGCGTGGATCTGACGCGGCGCGGTCAAGGAAGGGGCGGAAGAAGGCCGAGAAAACAACCTCGACCGTCAGCGGGCCGTGCGCGCGCGAGGCCGCCAGCTCGGCGATTCGCGCCGTCGCGATCTCTCCGGCGCGGCGCGCGACGGTCTCGGCAAAAAGCGCCTCCTTGCTGCCGCCGTGGTGATGAACGAGGCTGACCCGCACCTGCGCCAACGCCGCGATGTCGCGCAGGGTCGAACCGTCGAAGCCGTTGGCGGAAAACACCAATTCCGCGGCATCGAGGATTCTCGCATGGGTGGCCACCGCCCTTTCGGAGGGCGCGCGCTGTCGGGATTTCGGTGACGTCGCTGCGGTGTGCATGGAATAAGCTTGCCTTATATTGAACGCTTGTTCAATCTAATAGCGGGAAGAGGGAGGAGCAGATGACCGACGTGCGCGACCGCTTCGCTCTGATCGGGGCGGGGCCGATGGGGCTGGCTGCAGCCAAGCTGATGGCCGAACTGGGCGTCCCGTTTCAGGGGTTCGAACTGCATTCGGACGTTGGCGGGCTTTGGGACATCACGGCGCCACGTTCCACCATGTATGAGAGCGCGCATCTGATCTCGTCCAAGCGGATGACCGAGTTCACCGATTTCCCGATGCGGGACGAGGTGGCCGAATATCCCTCGCACCGCGAGATGGCGCGATATTTCCGAGACTTCGCGCAGCACTACGGCCTTTACAACCATTATCGGTTCAATGCTGAAGTGCTGTCCTGCAAGCCGCTGGGCGATACGGGCGATGGCTGGGAGGTGCGATGGCGAGATCCGGAGGGCGAGCACCAGGCGGTTTTTGCGGGCGTGATGATCGCCAATGGCACGCTGTCCGAGCCAAACCTTCCCACCTTCCGGGGAGAGTTCACTGGCGCGTTCATTCATGCCGCGCAATACAAGACGGCAACGCAGTTTGACGGAAAGCGTGTGTTGATCATCGGCGCGGGCAACTCGGGCTGCGATATCGCGGTCGACGCGATCCATCACGGGGTGTCCTGCGATCTCTCGATGCGGCGCGGTTATTATTTTGTGCCGAAATATGTGTTCGGACGGCCGGCGGATACGCTGGGCGGCGCGATCAAGCTGCCGATGTGGCTGAAACGCCGGGTCGATGCGCTCATCCTGGGCTGGTTTGTCGGAAATCCGCAGAAATACGGCTTTCCGAAGCCGGATTATCAGCTTTACGAAAGTCACCCGGTAGTCAATTCGCTGGTGCTGTATCACGCTGGCCATGGCGATCTGACGATCCGCCCGGATATCGACCGGTTCGACGGCCAGACCGTTCTTTTCAAGGACGGCAGCCAAGCGGACTACGACATGATTCTTGCCGCGACGGGATACAAGCTGGATTATCCCTTCATCGACCGGGCGGAGTTGAACTGGCAGGGCGATGCGCCGAATCTGTTCCTGAACGCCATGCATCCGCAGCGCGACGATCTTTTCGTCCTGGGGATGATCGAGGCGAGCGGCCTTGGCTGGCAGGGCCGCCATGAACAGGCCGAGATGGTGGTGCGCTACATCCTGGGTCTCAAGCAGGGGAGTACGGCGGCGAAGCTGCTGAAGGACGAGAAGGCCGGCGGCTTTGCCCGGGCGACGGGCGGGATGAATTACATCGATCTGCCGCGTATGGCCTATTACGTGGACAAGGCGACCTATCGCACGGCGGTCAAGGGCTGGATCCGGGCCCTGGGGGGAAGCGCGCAATGATCGACGACGTCGCGCTGACTTTCAGCCCTGGATCGCTGACCCTGCTGAACGCCATCCTCGCTGTGGTGATGTTCTCCATTGCCATCGACCTGAGGCCCCGCGACTTTCGCGCCCTTGTGAACGCACCCCGGTCGCTGATCGTCGGTCTCACCTCGCAGTTTCTCCTGTTGCCGGCCCTGACCTTCCTGCTGATTTCCGTCATCCAGCCGATTCCGTCGATCGCGCTGGGGCTGATCCTTGTTGCGGCCTGTCCAGGCGGCAATATCTCGAACTTCATCACCCATCGGGCGGGGGGCAATGCGGCGCTCTCGGTGTCGATGACGGCCATCGCGACGGTGGGGGCGATTGTTTTGACGCCGTTCAACATCGCATTCTGGGGCAACCTTTATGCGCCGACGCGCGATATCCTGCGGGCGACCCATATCGACCCGGTGCAGGTGGCGGTCACGGTCGGGCTGATGCTGGTGCTGCCGCTGATCCTTGGGGTTTCGCTGAACGTCGCGCGACCCGATCTTACGGCGCGGCTGCGCAAGCCGCTGCAATGGGTTTCGATGGGTATCTTCGTGGCGTTCATCCTTCTCGCGCTCGCCGCGAACTGGAGCTATTTTCTGGAATACGCCGGTTATGTCGCGCTGCTGGTGATCGTTCACAACGGGCTGGCGCTGGGCGGTGGCTATGTTCTGGCGACCCTGACCCGGCTCAGCCCCTATGACCGACGCGCGGTCACCATCGAGACCGGAATCCAGAACTCGGGCCTTGGTCTGGTGCTGATCTTCAGTTTCTTTGGCGGGCTGGGCGGCATGGCCGTGGCGGCGGCCTTCTGGGGCATCTGGCACGCCATTTCCGGCCTTGCGCTGGCCAGCGTGATGGCACGCACCGAGGCGGCCCGATGATCCTGGTGAGCGGCGCTGCCGGAATGGTGGGCCGGGCGCTGCTGGGCGAACTGGCGGACAGGGAGGTGATGGCCACCGATCTGCGTGCCGAGGGCATTCCCGAGGGGGTTCGGTTCGAGCGCATGGATGTGACCAGCGGCGACCCCGCGAGAGTGATTGCGGCGCTGCGCCCCGAAGTGGTGGTGCATCTGGCCTCCATCGTCACGCCCCCGCCCGGGATGGGGCGGGAAGCCGCCTTTGCGGTCGACGTGACCGGCACGCGCAACGTTCTGGACGCCTGCCTGCGCAATGGCGTGCGGCGGCTGGTCGTCACCAGCTCTGGCGCGGCCTATGGGTATCATGCCGACAACCCGGTACCGCTGCGTGAAAGCGATCCCTGCCGGGGGAATCCGGAATTCGCCTATGCGGACCACAAGCGGCAGGTGGAAGAGATGCTGGCCGAGGCCCGCTTGAGTGCACCGCAACTTGAGCAGGTCGTCTTGCGGGTTGGCACCGTGCTGGGGGCAGGCACCGAGAACCAAATCACCGCATTGTTCCGCAAGCCGCGCCTGCTGGCGATCCGGGGCAGCGACAGCCCTTTCGTCTTCATCTGGACCCGCGATCTGGCGCGCATCCTGCGCCGAGCCGCAACTGACGGTCCGGCCGGCATCTTCAACGTGGCGGGCGATGGCGCGATGAGCGTGGAGGATCTGGCCCGTGCCCTGGGCAAGGGCGTTGTGCGCCTGCCGGCCCGGGCCCTTAAGGTGGCGCTGGGAGTGGCGCATCCGCTGGGGCTGTCGCAGTATGGGCCCGAGCAGGTTCGGTTTCTGCAATATCGGCCGGTTCTGGCCAATGACGCCCTCAAGACCGTATTCGGCTATGTGCCGGAACTCACCTCGGCGGAGGTGTTCGACCTCTGGCGGCGGGAGGCGGGGCTGTGAAGACGGCGGTTATCTCCGGGGGGAACGGCGGCCTGGGGCGGGCGATCGCCGCGGCCCTGCAGGCGCGCGGCTGGCGCACGGTGCTTCTGGATCGCGATGTTGCGGGGCTGGAGACGACGGCGAGCCAAAGCCCGGTGCAGGTGGATTTGACCGATGGTGCCGCGCTGGAGGCGGCGGTGATGCGGGTGATCGCCGACCATCCCGCCATCGATCTCGTGGTTTATAACGCGGGCGTCTCGCAGATCGCCGCCTTTGCCGATACGCCCGATGCGACGCACCGGCGGGTGTTCGAGATCAACTATTTCGCCGCCGTCGCCATGGCACGCGGCTTTCTCGGGGCGGTGCGGCAGGCACGGGGCACGCATCTGGCGATTTCCTCGGTGGCGGGGTTCAGCCCGCTGTACCACCGGACCGCCTATGCCGCTTCGAAACACGCATTGGAAGGGTTCTTCGGCTCGCTGCGTTCGGAAGAGGCGGCGCATGGTGTCACCGTCCAGATCGCCGCGCCCAGCTTTGTGGCGACAAATATCGGCAATGCCGCGCCTGCGCCGGATGGACTTGTCCGGCCAGGATCAGCCGCGGATGGCGTGGATTACATGACGCCAGAGGCGGCAGCGGCCGAGATACTTCGGGGCCTCGACCGGGGCCGGCCGTTCATTCCGGTGGGCCGTGTCGCGCGGCTCTCGTGGTGGATCAACCGGCTGTCACCGGAGCTGTTCGAGCGGCTGATGGTGCGCAATATACGCGGTGGTCAGAATTCGTAGGAGGGCAGGGTGTTGAACGCCTCGCGCAGGGCGTTGCCCCAGCCGGTCGAGATCGACTGATACATCGGATCGTCCATCGCGATTCGAATCTGGCGGTCTACCGTGAAAGTGTCCTTGGCGTAGGTCTGAAGGTCGAAGGGCAGGCCGACCGAAAGGTTGGCCTTGACTGTCGAATCGAAGGACACCAGCAACAGCTTGGTCGCCTCGCTGAAAGACATCTCGGGATCGAAGGCACGCACGAGAATGGGCTTGCCGTATTTCGCCTCGCCGATCTGGAAATAGGGCGTTTCGACGGTGGCCTCGATGAAATTGCCCTCGGGATAGACCAGGAACAGGGTCGGCTGACTGCCGTTGACCTGGCCGCCGACGATCAGTGAGGCGCGGAAGGGGCTTTCGGCGTTGCCGCCGGCGGGATCGCTTTCCGCGATGACCTCGCGCAGCGTTGCGCCGACCAGCCGCGCGACCTGAAACATCGTCGGCGCCCGCAGGATCGAAGGATCGCGTTCGCGCGAGGCCTTGGAGCGTTCCTCGAGCAGGCTGATGAGCGCCTGAGTGGTCGCCAGATTGCCGGCCGTCATGATGGTGATGAGCCTGTCGCCGGGCACTTCCCAAGTGAACATCTTGCGGGTCATCGAGAAATTGTCGACCCCGGCATTGGTCCGGGTATCGGACATGAAGACCAGTCCGCGATTGAGTTTCAGGCCGACACAGTAAGTCATGCTGCGCAATGCTCGTCGAGTTTGTGGGTTGCCGTCTGTCTACTGCTGCACCTGCAGCGATACAATCATGGTTTCGTTACCAATTCCATGACGCATGCCCGACAATGGCGCCGCCTGGCTGTAATCGAGCCCGGTTGCCAGCCGGACGTAACGTTCGTCGGGAGAGTGTCCGTTGGAAACGTCGAAGCCGACCCAGCCCAGATCGGGCAGCCAGGCCTCGGCCCAGGCGTGGCCGGCGTCCTGATCGACCCGGTCGTCCATCATCAGATAGCCGCTGACGTAACGGGCCGGGACCCCAGCAATGCGCGCGGCCGAAATGAAGATCTGGGCGTGATCCTGACAGACGCCCTCGCCTCCGGACAGCGCGTCCTCGGCCGGGGTGGCGGCATAGGTCTTGCCGGGCACGTAGGCCACCGCCTCGGCGACCCGCGCCGAGAGCGCGTGCAGCGCGGGCAACAGCCCTTCGGTGGCGTCGATCCCGGCGGCGAGGGCCTTTATCCCGTCGCCGGGCTCGGTCACGGCTGTCTGCTGGCGGTAGTGCCACAGGGGAACCGGACTTGGCATAAAGCCCAGGACCCCGACAGTGTCGGTGGTTTCCACCTTGCCGCGTGCGGTGATCCGCAGCTGGTGCGAGGCGTCTTCCATCAGGACGAGATCGGTGTTGTTGCCATGCGGATCGACATAGCTCACCTCGCACTGTCCGCCGTCCAGATCGATGTCCCACTCCAGCACCTTCTGCTGGCGGTTGCTCGACGGCCGCAGTCTCAGGCGCTGCAGCGCATAGCTCACAGGGGCGTCGTAGCTGTAGTGTGTCGTATGAGAAATGGTGAGAAGCAAAAGCTCTGGTCCTTGATCAACCGTTGAAACGGTAGTCGGTTTCGATCTGCGCCCCCAAGGCATTGTTGTCCACGATGAAGGTGCTGAGGAACTCGTGCAGCCCCTCGTCGAAAATCGATTCGATGTCGCGGTTTCGCAGGCGGGCCCGTTGCCGCATGGCGAGATCATAGCACGGACGGTGTGCGCCGTATTCCTCGGCCATCAAATCCAGATTCTTCACCGTCTGCTCGGCGCAGAAGCACAGAGAGCGCGGCAGGCGGCGGTCAAGGATGAGATAGCGGGCGATGGCCGAGGCAGTGGTGTCGTCCTCGCCCAGCCACCTGAACGAGCGATGGGCGGAGACCGACCGCAGGATCGTTTCCCACTGCATGTTGTCCAGAGAGGAGCCGACAAAGCTCGAATGCGGCAGCAGGGTGTAGTATTTCACGTCCAGGATACGGGCGGTGTTGTCGGCGCGCTCCATGAAGGTGCCGAGGCGCGAGAAGTAATAGATATCGTTGCGCAGCATCGTGCCGTGCAGCGCGCCCCGCACGAGGGCGCTGTGCTGGCGGATGGTGCCCAGCACCTCGGGGAGTTCCGCTTCGCGCACCGGCCGGGCGAGCAGCTGGCACAGCGTCATCCAGTTGTCGTTGACCGCTTCCCAGACCTCGGTGGTGAGCGCGGTGCGCACCAAGCGGGCGTTGTCGCGCGCGTTTTTCACGATGGTCAGCACGCTCGACAGGTTCGAGGGATCGCGCAGCATGAAGTCGATGGCGTCCCGGGCGGTGCAGGCGTCGTACTTCTTGTTGAAAGCCATCAGTACGCCCGATGTGGACAGGACCGATTCCCATTCCGAATCGCGGTTGGAGGAGCGGGTCAGCGCGATGCGGAAGCCAGCCTCGACAAGGCGCGCGATATTCTCGGCCCGTTCGAGGTAGCGGAACATCCAGTAAAGGCCGCCTGCGGTCTTGCCGAGCATGTCAGTCCTCCAGCACCCAGGTGTCCTTTGTGCCGCCGCCCTGGCTGGAGTTGACGACAAGCGACCCCTCCTTGAGCGCGACACGCGTCAGCCCGCCGGGCACGATGTCGATGCCGCGCGGACTGGCCAGCGCGAAGGGCCGCAGATCGACGTGGCGGGGCGCAAGGCCCTTGTCCACGAGGATCGGCACGGTCGAGAGCGCCAGCGTCGGCTGGGCGATATAGTTGCCCGGCTTTGCGCGCAGCTTGGCGGCGAATGACTCAAGCTCGGCCTTGCTGGCGGCGGGGCCGACCAGCATTCCGTATCCGCCCGATCCATGAACCTCTTTCACGACCAGATCCTTGAGGTTGTCGAGTACGTATTTCAGCGCCTCGGGCTCACCGCAGCGCCAAGTCTCGACGTTTTTCAGGATCGCCTTCTCGCCCGAGTAGAATTCGACGATATCGGGCATGTAAGAGTAGATCGCCTTGTCGTCCGCGATGCCCGTGCCCGGCGCGTTGGCGATGGTGATATTGCCGGCGCGATAGACGTCCATGATGCCCGGCACGCCCAGCATCGAGTCGGGGTTAAAGGTCATCGGATCGAGGAAGTTGTCGTCGACGCGACGGTAGAGCACGTCGATCACCTTGTAACCCTGCGTGGTGCGCATCGCGATATGGCCATCGACAACCCGCAGGTCGTGCCCTTCGACAAGTTCGGCGCCCATGTGATCGGCCAGGAAGGAATGTTCGAAATAGGCCGAGTTGTGGATGCCCGGCGTCAGGACAGCGATGGTCGGCTTGCCGGCGCAGCTGTCGGGTGCGCAGGCGGCGAGCGACCGGCGCAGGCTCTTGGGATAGTCGCTGACCTGTTGCACCCGCACGCGGCTGAACAATTCGGGGAACATCTGCAGCATCGTCTCGCGGTCTTCGAGCATGTAGGACACGCCCGAGGGGGTGCGCGCGTTGTCCTCGAGCACGTAGAACTCGTTTTCGCCGGTGCGCACGATGTCGGTGCCGACGATATGGGTGTAGACCCGGCCCGGCGGAGTAAATCCCAGCATCTGCGGCAGGAAGGCGGCGTTTTCCGAGATCAGCCGTTCGGGCAGCCGCCCGGCGCGGATGATCTCCTGACGATTGTAGATGTCGTGCAGGAAGGCATTGATCGCCGCGACGCGCTGCTCGATGCCCTTGGCCAGCCGCGCCCATTCGCGGGCGGAGAGGATTCGCGGCACGAGGTCGAAGGGAATCAGCCGTTCTTGCGCGTCTTGTTCGCCATAGACGTTGAAGGTGATGCCGACGCGGCGAAAGAACGCCTCCGCATCGGTCGATTTCTTGGCCAGCAAGGCGGGATCCTGCTCGGCGAACCAGGCGTGATAGCCGGCATAGGCGGGACGAATGCTGCCGTCCGGCGCAATCATCTCGTCGAAGGGAGGTGGTTTGTTGACCATAGGGTCATATTAGGCCGCTGCTTGCGCCATACAACACGGGCCAATCGTTTCCGCCAAAAATGGTGGCAGACTGCAAAATTTGCCTTTTTTTTGTGCATGCGCGGCCGTTGAAGGCAACCCAAGGGCGAAGCATTCTGCCCCGAGCTCAAGAAGGAGGATGGCCCATGCCCGTGGTGACCTATGACGTTGCCGACCGTATCGCCCGGATCACCCTGAATCGGCCCGAAGTGATGAATGCGATCAATGACGAGTTGCCCGTGGAACTCGCCGCCGCCGTGGCCCGCGCGGATGCCGACCCCGAGGTGCATGTCATTGTGCTGTCGGGGGCCGGCAGGGCCTTTTGCTCCGGATACGATCTGACCTTTTATGCCGAAGGGAACGGGGCCGGGCAGGCCACGCAGGATATGCCCTGGGATCCGATCAGGGATTACAGTTTCATGTGGCGCAATACCCAGCATTTCATGGCGCTGTGGCGGGCGATGAAACCGGTCGTCTGCAAGGTGCACGGCTTCGCCGTGGCGGGAGGCTCGGACATTGCCCTTTGTGCCGACCTGACGATCATGGCCGAGGAGGCCGAGATCGGCTATATGCCGGCCCGCGTCTGGGGCTGTCCAACCACGGCGATGTGGGTCTATCGGCTGGGCGCCGAGCGGGCAAAGCGGATGCTGTTCACCGGCGACCGCATCACCGGCCGCGAGGCGGCTGACATCGGGCTGGTGCTCAAGGCGGTGCCCGCGGCGGAACTGGACGACGAGGTGGAACAGCTGGCGGCGCGGATGGCATCGGTGCCGATCAATCAGTTGGCGATGCAGAAGATGGTGATCAACCAGGCGATCGAGGCGACGGGCCTGATGCAGACCCAGCGGCTGGCGACGATCTTTGACGGGATCACCCGGCACTCGCCCGAAGGCATCCATTTCAAGGACCGTGCCGAGTCAGTGGGCTGGAAGCAGGCAGTCAGAGAACGCGACAGTGGCACCTGGGACTGGACCCGGAACGAGCCGCTGCCCCGGCGAAACCGCTGAGCGGATTTTAGAACAAAACCAGGTCGTTCTGCAGCTGATCCAGCGTCGCGCCGGTCACGATCAGGGTGTCGCCAGTGTCGAAACTCAAGACAACGCGTCCCTCCTGCTGGACGGCGTGCGACATGGCGTCTGCGGCCGACGTGATGCCCAGAGTCTTGGAGAGATGGATCTTGTCCACGTCGTCCTGGAAATCGGCGATCCGGTCGGTGCCGTAGGCCTTGCGGAAGAAGAAGTGATCTGCGCCCGCGCCACCGCGCAGCACGTCCGGCCCCGCCTCGCCGAACAGCCGGTCCCTGCCGTTGCCGCCGATCAGCACATCCCGTCCGGCTCCGCCGCGCAGCACGTCGTTGCCCGCGCCGCCGGAGAGTGTGTCGGCTCCGGCCTCGCCGTGCAACTGGTCGGCACCTGCCTGGCCCCAGAGGCGGTCGTTTCCTGTGCCGCCCCGAATCTCATCCGCGCCCAAGCGTCCGCGGATCGCGTCGTTGCCCGCGCGCCCGAACAGCCAGTCGTCGCCGGCGCCGCCGGGGAAGGTGTTGTTTCCGGCATTGCCCTCACGCCAGATGCGGGGGGTGAAATCCGGCAAGGGCGCTGTCTGGAGATAGACGCCGTATCCGAGCTGATCACCGTTCTGCACATCGAAGCTGTAGAACCGCAGATCGCCGTCAACCATCAACGGAAGCGAACTGTTGCCGAACATGAAGGTGCGGTCGGGGTCGATATCGGCGGCGGTGATCGTTTCGAAGACACCTTGGCCGCCGTTCAGCAGCACGACCGGCACGTTGGCCGAGTCCATTCCGCCGCCAGGCATGAAGGGCAGGACGTCGAGCAGCCCGTCGCCGTTCACATCGCGGATATCGAGAAAGTAGGGCAGATTGCCGCCCTCGAAATAGCCTGCGTCCGGACCGAACCATCGCGCGCTCTGATCGAACAGGGCGCCTTTTGCCCCTACCTTGAAGACCTGGATGGCGTATTCGGGCGTATAACCCAGCCCGTCGCGGCGGCCCTGTCCCAGAACGATCAGCTCGTCCTTGCCGTCATTGTCGAGATCGGCCGTACGGATCGAGATGACCTCTTCCGCGTCCTTCAGCCTGGGATGATCCGGCACCACGATCGCCCGCCTGTCGTCATAGCGTCCCCCCGTGTTGAAATAGACCATCGAGGCGCGTGGCGTTCCCGGCTGTTCCTGCTTGCCGGTGATCAGATCGACCAGACCGTCGCCGTTCAGATCGGCGAATTCGGCCCAATGGGCGCGGTGCATGCTGGACCAGTCGTTCTGGATCGCCAGGCTTTCGGGCAGGAGGGTGCGGTTCAGGGTGAAGCCGCCGCTGCCGTCGTTCAGAAGGAGGAAGGGCTGGGCGTTGTCGCCGTTGCCGTTGGTCTGAACGTAGATGTCGAGGTCGCCGTCGCCGTCAATATCGCCCGAGGTCACCGAATGCGAGAATCCGTTTGCGGGGTTGGGAAAGGCTGTCGGTTTCCAGCCGCCCTTGCCGTCGCTCAGCATCAGCACATCGCGTTCGCCCGGGGCCGGATTCGTGTCAGGTCCGGTATAGGCCACGAAGAAGTCGGTCATGCCGTCGCCGTTGAAGTCCCCGGTCGTCATGTCGCGCGGCACATAGCGCCCGGGCAGCTGCGCGCCCATCGAAAAGGTGCCGTCCGACGCGCCCAGCAGAAGATAGGCGGGATAGTCGCGGCTGTCGTCGCCGTAATTGTCGCTGGCGATCAGAACGTCGCTTATCCCGTCGTCGTTTGCATCCAGCATCTGGACCAGGGTGACGTTGGGCATGGTCACCGGAAGGGTCAGCGCGCCATTTTCAAATTTCAGCTCAAAGCGGTCGCGGACATCCATGTTGATCAGCCTTTTCAATGTAGTGGCTGGAAGCTGCCAGTCAGGTGCCGGTCTGTCAACGCGAAGGGATCATCGCCGCCGTATGCCCGCAGCGCGGGCGACGGCCCGAGCCTTCACCTTTTCGCGGAAGAAGACGAACAGGCCCGAGGCGACGATCATGGCCATGCCGATCCAGACCGGCAGGCCGGGCAGGGTGGCGAAGAAGACCCATCCCCAGAACACGGCCAGAAGCAGTGCGGCGTATTCGAAAGGAGCGACGGTGGCGGCGCTGGCCGAGCGGTAGGCCTGGCTGAGGCAATAGCCGACGACCGTGGAATTGAGGCCCAATCCGATCAGCAGCCACCAGTCCGACCCGGACGGCATCACCCAGGCACGCAGCAGGAAAATCAGGCTGGCGTTGGGGGTATGTTCGGCATAACGGCCATCGCCGGCTACCAACCAGAAGGCGAGCGAGACCACGATGAAGGTGGCCTGAATGTAGACCGTAAGCACCGAGGCGCGTGTCGAGATGCCCAACCTTCGGGTCAGGATCTGCTGGATCGCGTAGCAGAGCGCCGAGAGCACCGGCAGGGACATCACCCAGCGGCTGACGCCGAGGACTTCGGAACTGGCCCAGGGTCGCTGCATGATCACCACGCCGGCAAACCCGAAGGCGACGGCCCCAAGACGCAGCGGGCCGACCTTCTCGCCCAGGAAGGGGATCGAGAGCAGGGTTATGAAGAGCGGCGCGACAAAGAAGAGGGCGGTCACATCGGCCAGCGGCAGTACGGCGAGAGCGCAGAAGTACGTCATGTTCGAGATCACGACCAGCAGCCCGCGCAGCGCATGAAGGAGCGGTGTGCGGGTGCGGAGCAGTGAGAGCCCGCCCTCGAACTGTACCATCATGAGCCCGAAGACGATGCCGATGGCCGAGCGCAGGAACACCACCTGATGCAGCGCATAGCCGCCCGAGAGCGCCTTGATCATCACGTCGTTGGCCGAGATCGCCAGCATGGCGACGAGGACAAAGGCGATGGCCGCGCCAGGGCGGTTGATCGGTTGCGTCTGCATGGCTGCCTCTTCTCTCGATGCCACGGCCCTATCATGATCGGGGTACGTGGTGAATGGCCGAGGAGGGACCTTGGCCGCGCGGACGCGTTGGGGTAGATCAGGACAGGCCCGCAGGAGGAATACGACCATGCAGATGAGCGAACAGCGCGAGATCAAGGCCGATCCGGCCACCGTCTATGGCGCGCTTCTGGATCCCGAGGTGCTCAAATTTTGTGTGCCCGGCGCGCAGGAAGTGACGGGCAATCCGGACGAGGGCTATACCGCGACCGTGGTGCAGAAAGTGGGGCCAGTGAAGGCGACCTTCACGGGGCAGGTCACGATGTCGGACATGGTGGAGAATGAAAAGCTGACCATCACCGGCGAAGGGAAGGGCGGCGCGGCCGGGTTCGCCAAGGGCGGTGCGGTGGTCACGTTGAGCGCCATCGAGGGCGGCACGCTGCTGGCCTATGACGTCGAGGCGAAGGTCGGAGGCAAGCTGGCGCAGCTGGGCAGCCGGCTGATCGACGGCTTTGCCAAGAAGATGGCGGATGAATTCTTCACCCGGCTGGTGACTCATCTGGAGGGGCCGCAGGAGCCCCCGGAAGGGGAGCCGGAGGGAGAGAAGAAGGGCTGGCTGGGGCGACTGACCGGGCGGAGCTGAGCCGGGTCACAGGAATGTCCCAGCTAGGACGGGGGGTCAACGTATTGATTCCCCGACGTTTTTGATGAGTGCCTATTTTTTGCGCAGATACTGCTGTGCTTGAAACGGGGTGGATCGAGGTTGCGCGGACGCGGTGAACGGGCCTAGAGCCGTCGGCCCGAGGCGTCGATCACCATCTTTCCGTCCTCCTTGCAGACGGGGCCAGGCGGCAGGGTTTCCATCAGGTCGAAGACCGCTTCGGACGGTCGGCAGAGCCTGACGCCCCTGGGCGTGCAGACGATGGGGCGGTTCACCAGCACCGGATGGGCGACCATCGCGTCGAGCAGGGCATCATCGGAGACGGCCTCGTCGAGCAGACCCAGTTCGGCCGCCGGCGTTTTCGAGGTGCGCAGCGCCTCGCGCGGGGTGAGGCCGGCGGCGGCGAACAAGCCGAGAAGCTGCGAACGGGTCCAGCCTTCTGTCAGATAGTCGATCACGACAACCTCTTCACGGCCGGCCCGCAGGAAGGCGAGCGCGTTGCGCGAGGTGCCACAGTCCGGATTGTGATGGATGACGATCATGGATCAGACCCTTGCAGGAGTATCGGGAAAGCGGGCTCGGGTGCGATTGGCGAAGGCGACGAGCGAGAGCATGACCGGAACCTCGACCAGCACGCCGACCACTGTGGCGAGCGCTGCGCCGGAATTCAGGCCGAAAAGCGAGATGGCCACCGCCACTGCCAGTTCGAAAAAGTTCGACGTGCCGATCATCGCGCAGGGGGCGGCGATGCGGTGGGGAATGCGCAGCGCATAGGCGGCGCCGTAGGCCAGCGCGAAGATGCCGTAGCTCTGGATCAGGATCGGGACGGCGATCAGCGCGATCACGATGGGGCGGTCGAGGATGACGCCGCCCTGCAAGCCGAAGAGGATGACCACGGTGGCGATCAGGCCGATCATCGACCAGGGCTTGATGCGGGCGGTGAAGGCCTCGATGGCCTGCGGATTGCCAAGGGCGCGCCGGGTCGCCATGCCGGCCGCCAGGGGCAGGACGACATAGAGCAGGGTGGCCAGGATCAACGTGGACCAGGGCACAGCGATTTCGGTCACGCCGAGCAGGAAGGCGACGATGGGGGCGAAGGCCACGACCATGATCAGATCGTTCACCGAGACCTGCACGAGGGTATAGGTGGCATCGCCCCGGGTCAGCTGCGACCAGACGAAGACCATCGCGGTGCAGGGGGCCGCGCCCAGTAGGATCAGCCCGGCGGTGTATTGCGCGGCGTCCTGGGGCGAAATCAGCGGGGCGAAGATGTGGTCGAAGAATAGCACGGCAAGCAGCGCCATCGTGAAGGGCTTGATCAGCCAGTTGATGACCAGCGTCACGAGAAGGCCCCGCGGTTGGCGGGCCACGCCTTTGACGGCGCCGAAATCGACGCCAATCATCATCGGATAGACCATGGCCCAGATCAGCACCGCCACGACGATGTTGATCGAGGCAACCTCGGCGGCGGCGATTGCGCCGAACAGGCCGGGTGCCACAGCGCCGAGCAGGATGCCGCCGGCTATGGCCAGCGCGATCCAGAGCGACAGGAGACGTTCGAAGCGGCCCATGGGGGCGGGGAATTCGGAATTGGACATGGAGCGGATCACAGTCGAGGCAAAGCGTTTCTTCATTTCGCGTAAACACGAATTGATGGGTGCTTAGCGGTCTGTGCCGACCCTTGTCAACTGTCTTCATTTCGCATAATCCCGAAATATGGATGATGCTCTGGCAATAGACGCGCTGGGTGCGCTGGCCCATGCGGGACGGCTGGCGGTGTTTCGCCTGCTCGTGCGGCGCGGGCCCCGCGGCACGCCCGCGATGGAGGTCGGCAAGGCGCTGGACATGAAGCCATCGACCCTGTCCGGCCATCTGTCGGCCTTGAAACGGGCGGGGCTGGTCACGTCCGAACGGCGGCACCGCGAAATCCTCTACGCGCCGGATTTCGCGGCGGTGAACGGGCTGGTGGCTTTCCTGCTGGAGGATTGCTGCGACGGCAATCCGGACGCCTGCGCCGGCTTCCGGTCGGTCACGGCGCAAGTCTAGCGCCCATGGTCTTCAAGGCCGCACACCCCCCTGTGCGCGCCCCAGACTTGGCCGGAACAACACCAAGGGCTATCTGCCTGAGATCGAAAGGGCCCGAACATGTCAGCCATTCTTTCAATTCGTGATCTAAAGAAATCCTATGCCTCGGGCCAGGTGGCGCTGAAGGGCGTGACGCTGGACATCGAGGAGGGCGAGATCCTCGCGCTGCTCGGGCCCAACGGCGCGGGCAAGACAACGCTGATCGCGACCGTCTGCGGCATCGTCAATCCGACCTCGGGCAGCGTCACGGTGGGCGGGCACGACATTCAGCGCGACTATCGCGCCGCGCGCGAGATGATCGGCCTGGTGCCGCAGGAAGTGGCCCTGGAGCCCTTCGAGAAGGTGTGGAACACGGTGCGCCTGTCGCGCGGGCTGTTCGGGAAGCCGAAGAACGACGCGCTGATCGAGCGCATCCTGAAGCGACTGTCGCTGTGGGACAAGCGGACGGCGCGGATCAACGAGCTGTCGGGCGGAATGAAACGCCGGGTGCTGATCGCCAAGGCCCTGAGCCACGAGCCGCGGGTGCTGTTCCTGGACGAGCCGACCGCCGGGGTGGACGTGGAACTGCGCAAGGACATGTGGGACATCGTGGCCGAACTGAAGGCGCAGGGTGTCACCATCATCCTGACGACGCATTACATCGAAGAGGCCGAGGCCATCGCCGACCGGGTGGGTGTGATCGCCAAGGGGGAAATCCTGCTCGTCGAGGAGAAGGCCTCGCTGATGGACCGGATGGGCAAGAAGCAGATCGAACTGCAACTGGCCGAGCCGCTGGATGCGGTGCCCGAGGCGCTGGCCCATCAGAACCTGGTGGTGGGCGGGGACGGGCATTCGCTGGTCTATACCTACGATACGCGCGGGCCACGCACCGGGCTGACGCAGCTGCTGAACGATCTCGCCGCGGCCGGGCTGAGGCTGCGCGACGTGCAGACGCGGCAATCGAGCCTTGAGGACATCTTCGTCGATCTGGTGCGGGAGAACGCGCAATGAACCTGACCGCCATCCGCGCCATCTATCGCTATGAGATGATGCGCTTTTTCCGGACGCTGCTGCAAAGCTTCCTGTCGCCGGTGATTTCGACCTCGCTGTATTTCGTCGTGTTCGGCGCGGCCATCGGCAGCCGGATCGAGGAAGTGGAGGGCGTGAGCTATGGCGCGTTCATAGTGCCGGGGCTGGTGATGCTGTCGGTCATTACGCAGGCGATTTCCAACGCGTCCTTCGCGATCTACTTCCCGAAGTTCATCGGCACGACCTACGAGATCCTCTCGGCCCCGGTGAGTTTCATCGAGATCGTGACCGGCTATGTCGGTGCGGCGGCGACCAAGTCGCTGTTCATCGGGGTGGTGATCCTGGCCACATCGACGCTGTTCGTCGACATGTCGGTGGCGCATCCGGTGGCGATGGTGGCCTTCCTTCTGCTGACCTGTCTCAGCTTTGCGCTGATGGGGTTCATCATCGGGATATGGGCCAAGAACTTCGAACAGCTGCAGCTGGTGCCGCTGCTGATCGTGACGCCGCTGATCTTCCTGGGAGGGTCGTTCTATTCGGTGTCGATGCTGCCGCCGGTCTGGCAGACCATCGCACTGTTCAACCCGGTGCTTTACCTCATCTCGGGATTTCGCTGGGCGTTCTTCGGGATGGCGGATGTGCCGGTGGGGATGAGCCTGTTGGCCATCGCCCTGTTCACCGGGCTGTGCCTTGCGGTCATCTGGTGGATCTTCCGCACGGGCTGGCGGCTGCGGGTCTGAGCCGCTAGGCCGACTTCAGCGCGCATTTCATCCCCGCCCCGAAGACCTGATCGAAGGTCTCGCGCAGGGCGAGGTCGAGGTCCTCCATAGTCACCGGCAGGCCGAGGTCGACCAGGCTGGTGACGCCATGGTCGCGGATTCCGCAGGGGACGATGCCGTCGAAATGGGTGAGGTCCGGCTCGACGTTGATGGCGATGCCGTGGAAACTGACCCATTTGCGCAGGCGGATGCCGATGGCGGCGATCTTGTCCTCGGCCGGTCCGCCATCGGGCGCGGGCGGTTTCTCGGGGCGTTCGACCCAGACGCCGACGCGGCCCGGGCGGATGTGGCCGGTCACGTTGAAGCGGGCAAGGGCGGCGATCACCCAGCGTTCAAGGGCATCGACGAAGCAGCGCACGTCGCGCCCGCGCGCGCCGACGTCGAGCATGACATAGACCACCCGCTGGCCCGGGCCGTGATAGGTATATTGCCCGCCGCGCCGGGCCTGATGCACCGGAAAGCGGTGCGGATCGGTGAGATCCTCGGGGCGCGCACTGGTCCCGGCGGTGTAGAGCGGGGGATGTTCGAGGAACCAGATGCATTCCTCGGCCGTGCCCGCCGCGATGCCTGCCACGCGCGCCTCCATCGTGGCCAGAGCCGCGTCATAGGAGGTGAGGCCCGGCGTGGTGATCCACTCCATCACGCAGCCTCGGCGGCGCAGCGTTGCAGGACCTTCACATAGTTCTCGACCCCCTGCGCGCCGGTCACCAGGTATTTGCCGCCAAAGATCATTGCGGGCACGCCGGTGATGCCGTTCTCGATCCAGGTGCCGAGCTTCTCTCGGGTCTCGGCCGCGCGGCTGCCGCTTTCGATGATCTGGCGCGCCTCGGCCGGGTCGAGGCCGACGGACTGCGCAACTTCCACCAGAACGTCGATGTCGGACACATCGCGTCCTTCGGTGAAATAGGCGCGGAACAGGGCGAGCTTGAGCGGATGCTGCAGGTTCTGCTCCATCGCCCAGTCGAGCAACTGATGCGCGGCGAAGGTGTTCACCATGCGCATGTCGTCGCTGTACCGGAAATCGATTCCCACCTCCTTGCCGACAGCGCCCAGACGTGCCCGGGCGGCCTGGCTCTGTTCGACGGTGATGCCGTATTTCTCCATCAGATGTTCCCGCAGGTTCTGGCCTTCGGGGCCCATGTCGGGATTCAGCTCGAACGGATGCCAGCGGACGATGGCGCCAAGCCCGGTCTGGCCAAGCGCCTGTTCCAGCTGGCGAAATCCGACATAGCACCAAGGGCAGACGACATCCGAAACGATATCGACCTGAACGGTTGGCAAACTCATGGCGCGGCTCCTTCGCGGCGGGAGGTCTTCGATCTGTTAACATAGGGCGGCCGCCGACGGGACTCACCCCCGCGCACGAAAATCGTGCATATTTGCCTCTTCACAAGCTTCGCCCCCTCGGTTATAGCCCCCGCTACCAAGCCTAGATGTGCGGTCGTGGCGGAATTGGTAGACGCGCAGCGTTGAGGTCGCTGTTCCTTAACCGGAGTGGAAGTTCGAGTCTTCTCGACCGCACCATTTACCCCGAAAATGTGAAATTAGCTGCGCCCGAAGCGCTTTCGGGTGGCGGAGCAGTTTGCATTCTCGGCTGTAGGTCGGTCGCTATCCCAATATCATCGAGCGAGCGCGGCCCGGCTGACACCTCTGGCACGGCCCGAAGCGAAAAAAATCGCTGGTTGAGCTGTGGATCCGAGGCTTGGCGATGGACAAGGGGGGCCAGACGGTGACACACCGGGCCTGGTTTTGCCGCAGGGCGAAGCCGGTGACGAAGGCATCTAGCAGGATGGAGACGGCGATGCGCAACGGTGGACAGCTTCTGGTGGATTGCTTGATCGCATTGGGCGGGCGGAAGGCCTTTGGCGTGCCGGGGGAAAGCTATCTCGCGGTGCTGGATGCGTTGCATGACACCAATGGCAAGCTCGACTTCGTGCTGTGCCGCAACGAGGGCGGGGCGGCGTTCATGGCGGCGGCCTGGGGCAAGCTCACCGGTTCGCCCGGCCTGTGCCTTGTCACGCGCGGACCCGGCGTAACCAATGCCTCGATCGGCATTCACACGGCGATGCAGGATTCGGCGCCGATGATCGTGATGGTCGGGCAGGTCGGCACTGACATGAAGGGGCGCGAGGCCTTTCAGGAGATCGACTATCGCGCCGTTTTCGGCACGATGGCGAAATGGGCGGTGGAGATCGACGACATCGGGCGGATCCCCGAGATTATCGCCCGGGCCTGGAAGACGGCCACGACGGGCCGCCCGGGGCCGGTGGTGATTGCACTGCCCGAGGACATGCTGACCGACCTGACCGAGGCCGCGGCCCTGACCGGCCCGGCCGACATTCCCGAGCCCGAGCCGGCGGCGCGCGCCATGGACAAGGCCCGCGCAATCCTGTCAGAGGCCCGGCGGCCGGTGATTCTGTATGGCGGCTGCAACTGGACCGCCGCGGGCAGCGCCGCGCTGCAGGCCTTTGCCGAGGCGTCGGACATCCCCGTGGTCAACGTCTTCCGATATCAGGACCAGTTCGACAACCGCTCGCCGGTGTTCTGTGGCGAGGCGGGGGTCGGCATGGTGCCGTCGGTCAAGAAGCTATTGTCGCAGGCCGATGCGATCCTGGCCGTGAACTGCCGCTTTGGCGAGAACTCGACCGATGGCTATACGGTGCTGGATGTGCCGCTGCCGAAGCAGCGGCTGATCCACGTGCATGGGTCGGATCTGGAGATCGGCAAGGTGTATCAGCCGGAGATCGGCATTCAGGCCGGGCCGAACGCCTTTGCCCTGGCGCTGGCGCAGGAACCGGTACGGGGCGACTGGGCCGACTGGCGTGCCGAGGGGCGGGCGGCCTATGAGGCGGCGCTGGACCTGCCCGATCTCGATTCGCCAGTGGACATGGGCAAGGTCATGGCGCATCTGCGCGCGATCCTGCCCGAGGACGTGATCCTGACGAACGGGGCGGGGAATTTTGCGGTCTGGCCGAACAAGTTCTTTCCCTTCGGACCCAAGGCGCGGCTGCTTGCTCCTCAGTCGGGCGCGATGGGATATGGCTTGCCGGCGGCGGTGGCGGCCAAGATCGCCCATCCCGAGCGGACGGTGGTCTGTTTTGCGGGGGATGGAGATTTCCAGATGAACTGCCAGGAACTGGGCACAGCGATGCAGGCGGGGGCGCAGCCGATCGTTCTGATCCTGAACAATGGCATATACGGCACGATCCGGGCGCATCAGGAGAGGCATTACCCGGGGCGGGTATCGGGCACGTCGATGCAGAACCCGGATTTCGGGGCGCTGGCGCGGGCCTATGGCTATCACGGCGAGCGGGTGGAGCGGACCGAGGATTTTGCGGCGGCGTTCGAGCGGGCGCTGGCGTCGAAGACCGGGGCGGTGCTGGACCTGAACATCTCGGCCGAGGCGCTGACACCGCGGCAGTCGCTGTCACAGATGCGCGCGGCGGCGCTGGCCGCGCGCGGACAGGGATGAGCTAGCGGACCTCGAGAACGGCGAGTTCCGACCAGATGCGGTCTTCGGCCGCCGATTTGCGGCCGATCAGCCGGGTGGCGGCCGTCGCGAGGCGCGGGGTCGGGAGCATGTCTGCATAGCTTTGCAGGGCGCTGCGCGTCGGCAGGGTGTGAAGCATCGACTGCGGAATCCAGGCAATGCCAACGCCGCTGGCCGCAAGCTGCATGGCGGCGACGGTCAGCGCGGTTTCGACCCTTACCTCGGGGGTGATTTCGGGCGGGATGTGCGGGTTGACCTCGGTGTCGATGAGCTTGCCGAGGAAGACGTCGGAGGGATAGGCGATCACGGGCAGGTGCCCGTCGGCGATCAGGGGGCGCATCGATGCCGTGCCGACGGGGATCAGGTCTTCCTTCGCGATGATCCGTTCTTCGGCGTATTCCTCGGGCGGATGGGCGAGTTCGCTCATCGCCTTGTAGGTCAGGACCAGATCCGCCTCCTTGGTGATGAGCATGCCCCAGCATTCGGATCGGTTTGCCGAGCGCAGGCGGATCTTGTAGCCGAGCGCGCCGAGGCTGTCGGCGATCAGCTGCGGCAAAAGCGAGGTCGTGATCGCGTGCTGGCTGGCGATGACGATGCGGCTACTGACCTGGCGTTCGGCCTTGCGCAGGTCTACGACAAGGGCCTTCAGCTCGGATGACAGGCGGCGCAGGCGGTCTTCCTGTTCGATCAGCGTTTCGGTCGGGCGGGCCGGCTTGCGGGAACGGTCGATCAATTCGACGCCGAGATACTCCTCGATGCTGCGCACCCGGCGCGAGAAGGCGGGTTGGGTCAGGTAGCGGCGGTTTGCCGCCTCGTTCAGAGAGTCGCTTTCGAAGATCGCGACGATGTCTTCGAGCCATTCCAGTTTCATACGGGCACCCCTTCACATTATGCAAGTTTCGCATGATAGAGCGGGAAGTTCGCATTTGAGAAGCCATTTTTGTTGAGGCATTCTGTGTTTGGACGCTTTTCCGGAGGACAAACTATGCATTTTGCGCGATTTGAGCGCGTTCGACTGGCCCACCTGCCGACGCCGCTGGAACCGATGAACCGGCTTTCGGATGCGCTGGGCGGGCCGCGGCTGTGGATCAAGCGGGACGACTGCACCGGCATGTCCACGGGCGGCAACAAGACGCGCAAGCTGGAGTTCCTGATGGGCGAGGCGCTGGCGCAGGGGGCCGATACGGTCATCACCCAGGGCGCGACGCAGTCGAACCATGTGCGCCAGACCGCTGCCTTTTGCGCGCGGCTGGGACTGGAATGCCACGCGATCCTGGAAGACCGCACCCGGTCGAACGATCCCGATTACCGTTTGAACGGCAACGTCCTGCTGGACGGGCTGCATGGGGCGACGGTCGAGCACGTGCCGGCCGACACCAATATGGTCGAGGCCTGCGAGACCGCTGCGGCGGCGCTACGGGCGAAGGGCAAGTCGCCCTATGTCATCCCCGGTGGCGGGTCGAACGCGGTCGGGGCGCTGGGCTATGCCAATTGCGCGCTGGAACTGGTCAATCAGGCCAACGAGATGGGGTTGAAGATCTCACGCATTGTGCATGCGACCGGGTCTGCCGGAACGCAGGCGGGGCTGGTGACCGGGCTGCGGGCGATCAATTCCGGCATTCCGCTGCTTGGGATCGGCGTGCGTGCGCCCAAGGAAAAGCAGGAGGCGAACGTTTTTGCCCTTGCGCAGGCAACAGCCGACAAGCTGGGCTGTCCAGGCGTGGTGTCGCGCGAGGATGTCGTTGCCAATACCGATTATGTCGGCAAGGGTTACGGCATTCCCAACGAGGGGACCATCGAGGCGATCGAGATGTTTGCGCGGTATGAAGGTATCCTTCTCGACCCGGTCTATTCGGGCAAGGGCGGGGCTGGGTTGATCGACCTGATCCGCAGGAAGACCTTCGACGGAGCCGAAAACATCGTCTTTCTGCACACCGGCGGATCGGCAGGGCTGTTCGGATACCGCTCGACCTTTCGCGAACCGGAACTTGTCACGCTGGCGGCCTGACCGGCCGGAAGGACAGCCATGAAGGACCAAGGGCAGCGGCGCAGCGTGATCGGAATTCTGGGCGGGATGGGGCCCGAGGCCACCATCCTGTTGATGTCGCGCTTGCTGGCCGCCACGCCTGCCCGGGACGATTCCGACCACCTGCCGCTGCTCGTGGACAGCAACACGCAGGTGCCCTCGCGGATCGCGCATCTGATCGAGGGGACGGGTGTGGACCCGACGCCGGTGCTGATCGACATGGCGCGCCGGCTGGTGACGAGTGGGGCGGATGTGCTCGCGATGCCCTGCAACACGGCGCACAGCTATTACGATGCCATTGCCGCAGCGGTCCGGGTGCCCATGCTGAACATGGTGGAGCTGACCGCGCAGGCAGCCCATGGGCGCAGCGCGATGGGGCCGGTCGGTATTCTTGCCTCGCCTGCCGTTGAGGTCACCGGTGTCTTTGCCCGCGCCTTCGAGGCGTTGGGGCGCGAGGTGTTCTATCCAACGGACCGAGACGGCATTCTGGGCGCGATCCGCGCCATCAAGTCGGGGCGTGCAGACGAGGCGCTGCCGGTCCTGCGGGCGGCAATGGTTGAACTTGCAGGACGCGGTGCGCAGGTTGCGGTGATTGGCTGCTCGGAATTCTCGATTGTCGCGCCCCGGCTGGCGGACAGCCCGCTGGCTCTTGTGGACAGCCTCGACATGCTGGTCGCGGCCTGTGTCGGCTTCGCCGGCGGCGGCACCTCTTCCTCGAATACAGGAGTCACACTGACCCAATGACCGTTCGTTATCTCAAGACCGCGATGCCCCGTTCCCCCCGGCTTCAGATCGACCTGAGGGACAAGGTGACAGAAATCCTGCTGGACATCGAACAGGGCGGCGAGTCGGCGGCGCTGCGCTATGCCCGGCAGTTCGACAAGTGGGACGGCGCCATCGTGGTCGGACCTGACGAGATCGAGGCCGCCACGGCACGGCTGTCCCCGGCGGTGCGCGAGGACATCGAGTTTGCCCATGCAAATATCCGCCGCTTTGCCGAGGCGCAGCGCGCGACGCTGACCGACATGGAAGTGGAGATGGCGCCGGGGTTTCATGCCGGGCAGAAGTCGATCCCCGTGCTGGGCGCGGGGTGCTATGCGCCGGGCGGGCGGTTCAGCCATGTTGCCTCGGCGCTGATGACGATCACCACGGCCAAGGCGGCGGGGGTCGATTTCGTCGCCGCCAGTTCACCGCCGCGGGGCGAGACGGGGATTTCGGACGAGATGGCCTATGCGATGCACCTGGCCGGGGCCGACCGGATCCTGCGGATGGGTGGGGTTCAGGCGATTGCGTCGATGGCCTTCGGCTTTTTCGGCGTGCCGGCCGTGGATGTGCTGGCCGGGCCCGGGAACAGCTGGGTGGCGGAGGCGAAGCGTCAGCTGTTCGGCCGTGTCGGCATCGACATGGTGGCGGGGCCCACCGACAGCCTGATCCTCGCCGACCAGAGCGCGCAGGCCGAGACGGTGGCCTGGGACATGGTGGGCCAGATGGAACATGGCGCGGATTCGCCGGTCTGGCTGGTGACGGATGACGCGGGACTGGCGCAGGCGGTGCTGGAGATGATCCCGGGCCTCATCGAAACGTTGCCCGAGTCCAATGCCGGATCGGCGCAGGCGGCCTGGGCCAGTCTTTCGGAGATCGTGGTCTGCTCCACGCGCGAGGAGATGGCGGCGATGGCCGACCGCTATGCGCCCGAGCATCTGCACGTGCAGGCCGAGGACCTGGACTGGTGGCTGGGGCGGCTGAGATCCTACGGCTCGCTGTTCCTGGGGGCCGAGACGACCGTGGCCTTTGGCGACAAGGCGTCGGGGCCGAACCATGTGCTGCCCACCTCGGGCGCGGCGCGGTACACCGGCGGGCTGTCGGTGCACAAGTTCCTGAAGACGGTGACCTGGCAGCGGTCGACGGCCGAGGCGGCGCGGCGGGTGGCCGAGGTGACGGCGCGGATCTCGCGGCTGGAAGGGATGGAGGCCCACGCGCGCACCGCTGACATCCGCCTGCCGCCCCGGGCCTGATGGGGCGACCTCAGACCGGATTGTTGGGAAATGGCCCCGGACCGAGTCCGGGGTTTTTTCTTTTGGCTCAGACGGATTCGGCGTAGTGGCAGGCGCTTTGGTGGCCCGGCGCCATCTCGCGCAGCGCGGGCACTTCGCTGGCGCAGCGTTCGGTGGCCATCGGGCAGCGGGTGCGGAAGTAACAGCCGCTGGGCGGGTCGATCGGGCTGGGCACGTCGCCCGTCAGAACGACTCGGTCCCGCGCGGCACCGGGATCGGGCAGGGGCACGGCAGAAAGCAACGCCCTGGTGTAGGGGTGGCGCGGGTGCCGGAACATCGACTCGCGGTCGGCGATCTCCATGATGCGGCCGAGGTACATGACCGCGATGCGGTCGCTCATGTGTTCGACGACGGCAAGGTCGTGCGAGATGAAGAGCAAGGCCAGCCCGAGGCTTTTCTGCAGGTCCATCAGCAGGTTGATGATCTGCGCCTGCACCGAGACGTCGAGGGCGGAGACGGCTTCGTCGCAGATGATGATATCGGGTTCAGAGGCGAGCGCACGGGCGATACAGATGCGCTGACGCTGGCCGCCCGAGAACTGGTGCGGCATGCGCGCCATCGCCTCGCGCGGGAGGCCGACCTGTTCCAGAAGATCGCCGACGCGATTCTGGCGTTCGCTGCGGCTGCGGGCCATGCCGTGGCTTCGCAGGGGTTCGGCCACCAGGTCCTCGACCGTCATCCGGGGGTTCAGTGAGGAGAAGGGGTCCTGAAAGACCACGTTCAGGCGCTTGCGCACGGGTTTGAGCTGGGCGCGGCTGAGCCCGTCGATGCGTTTACCGTCCAGCGTGATCTCGCCTGCGGTCAGCGGAATCAGCTGGGCGAGGCATTTGCCGACCGTGGACTTGCCGCAACCGGATTCGCCGACCAGCGACAGCGTTTCGCCGCGCGCAATGTGGAAGCTGACGTCGCTGACGGCGTGCACCGCCTTGTCCGAGCGCCCGAACAGGCCGCCGCCGAGGGGGAAGCGCTTCACCAGATTGCGGACTTCGATGAGATGCGGGACTTGCGTCATGCGGCGGAGGCCTCTCTCGGCGCGAAATGGCAGGCGGCCAGGTGGTTCGGCGCCTTGGCTTCGAGCGCCGGGTCGATGCGGCGGCAAACGTCCTGCGCCATCGGGCAGCGGTCGGCGAAGGCGCAGCCCCGCAAGGGTTTGGAAAGGTCGGGCACCCGTCCCGGGATCTCGGCGAGGCGGCCCGAGCCCTGCGGGCTGAGCGACGAACCGAGCTTCGGCACGGCATTGAGCAGGCCCTGAGTATAGGGGTGGCGCGGATTGCGGAACAGGTCGGCGACCTTCGCCTCTTCCACCTTGCGGCCGGCATACATGACCAGCACGCGTTCGGCGAATTCGGCGACCACGCCCAGATCGTGGGTGATCAGCATGACGGCCGAGCCCACCTTGCGGCGCAGGTCCTGCATCAGGTCGAGGATTTGTGCCTGAATGGTCACATCGAGCGCGGTTGTGGGTTCGTCCGCCACAAGAAGCGCCGGATTGCAGGCAAGCGCGATGGCGATCATCGCGCGCTGGCGCATCCCGCCGGAGAGCTGGTGCGGATATTCGTCCACCCGGCGCTCGGGCGAGGGAATGCCGACGAGGCGCAGCATCTCGATCGCGCGCTCACGCGCCTGGGCGCGACTGGCCTTTTCGTGCAGGCGCACCGATTCCCCGATCTGCTGGCCGATCGTGAAGACCGGATTGAGCGAGGTCATCGGCTCTTGAAAGATCATGCCGATCTCCGAGCCTCGCAGCTTGCGCATGCGGCGGTCGGAGGCCTTGAGCAGATCCTCGCCGCGGAAGTTGATGTGTCCGGCGATCTTGCCCGGAGGCGTGGGCAGGAGGCGCAGGATCGACATGGAGGTCACTGACTTGCCGCAGCCGGATTCGCCGACCACGGCCAGCGCCTCGCCGGCGTGGATGTCAAAGCTCAGCCCGTCGACGGCGCGGTTGACGCTGGTGGCGGTTCGGAAGTGAATCTGGAGATCGCGGACTTCGAGAAGGGCCATGCTCACACCTGTTTCGCGAGCCGGGGATCGACCGCGTCTCGCAGCCCGTCGCCCAGCAGGTTGACCGCAAGGACCGTGACCGACAGGAAGATCGCCGGGAAGAAGACGATGCTGGGCTTCACCTGCCAGAGCGCGCGGCCCTCGGCCATGATGTTGCCCCACGAGGGGACTGACGACGGCATCCCGGCGCCGATGAAGCTGAGGATGGCCTCGGTGATCATGGCAGAGGCGCAGATATAGGTCGCCTGGACCGAAAGCGGCGCCAGAGTGTTGGGCATGATGTGGCGCCAGATGATGCCGAGTGTGCTGGTGCCGCAGGCTGTGCCGGCCTCGACATAGGGCTGTTCGCGCACCGACAGGACGACCGAGCGGGTCAGCCGGGCGACGCGCGGGATTTCGGCAATGGTGATGGCGAGGATAACGTTGAAGATCGAGCCGCCGCGCATCAGGGTCATGAGCGCGATGGCGAGCAGAATGGCGGGGATCGACATCAGCCCGTCCATCACCCGCATGACGATGTTGTCGGCCCAGCGCAGGAATCCCGACAGCAGACCGATGGCCAGTCCGATGACCGAGGCGCAGATCGCCACGCCGGCCCCGACCATCAGCGAGACCCGGGCGCCGTAGACGGTGCGCGAATAGATGTCGCGTCCCAGCATGTCGGTTCCGAACCAGGCGGCGGCCGAGGGCGGCTTGACCCGCATGGCGGGGTTCAGAGCGGCGGGATCGGTGGTGGCGACCAGGGGGGCGAAAACTGCCATCAGCGTGACGAGCAGAAGCAGGATGGCGCCGATCCACAGGGTCGGATGTTCGACCAGCAGGGCCATCGTCCGGCTGCGCTGTGGCGGTGGGGTGAGGATCTGCGGCCGGTCGGGGGCGGCGGCAAACTCCGCGTCGGGGCGCGTGGTCTGGGCGGTCAATAGCGGATCCTCGGGTCGATCAGGGTATAGCTGAGGTCGATCAGCAGGTTGATGATGACATAGACGAAACTGAAGATCAGGATGATCGCCTGGATCACGGGATAGTCGCGCCGCAGGATCGACTCGACTGTCAGGCGGCCGAGGCCGGGCAGCGCGAAGACGGTCTCGATCACCACCGCGCCCGAGATCATCAGTGCGATCCCGAGACCGACCACCGTCACGATGGGCACCAGCGCATTGCGCAGCGCGTGGACATAGAGGACGGTGTGTCCGGCAGCCCCCTTGGCGCGTGCGGTGCGGATGTAATCCTGCTGGAGGATCTCGAGCATGGTGGCGCGGGTGATGCGGGCGATGAGGGCGATGTAGACGCCTGAAAGGGTGGCGGCAGGCAGGATCAGGCTGTGGATCCAGGGCCAGATGCCCTCGGCAATCGGCTTGTAGCCCTGTACCGGCAGCCAGCCGAGCTGTAGTGCGAGGGTCCAGGCCAGGACGTAGCCAACCACGAACACCGGCACAGAAAAGCCGAGAACCGCGAAGAGCATGATCAACCGGTCGAGCATCGAGCCGCGTTTCCAGGCGGCGACGACGCCCATGGGAATGGCGATCACCAGAGCGATGACAAGAGTGACGACCATCAACGAGATCGTCGGTTCGACCCTTTGCAGGATCATCTGGGTGACCGGTTCCTTGGTGAAGATCGAGGTGCCGAAATCGCCGCGGAAGACGTTGAGGGCCCATTCGGCGAAACGCACGGGGAAGCTGCGGTCGAGGCCGAGCTGGCTGCGGATGTTCTCGATGTCCTGCTGCGTGGCCTGATCGCCGGCGAGGATTGCGGCCGGGTCGCCCGGGGCCAGATAGAGCAGGCTGAAGACGAAGATCATCACGAAAAGGACGACCGGGATCGTCGACAGGATGCGTCTGAGAATGTAGGCGCTCATGCGGCTTCGGTCCTTGGGCAAAGGCGAGGGGCACCCGGCTGACGGGCGCCCCTCGGGTGGTTCAGGCGCGGTCGACGTTCCAGAACAGGCTGACCGAGGCCTGCAGCAGGCCGGTCAGATTCGAGCGCACGGCGCCGTCCTGGAAGGTCTGGCCGAGCGGCACGGTCGGCACCTGATCGAGCGCGCGGGCGTGGGCCTTGTCGAAGAGCTGTTGCGCCTCTTCGTCGGACTGGGCCGAGAGCCAGGCGGCAACGGTCTCTTCCATCTCGTCGTCCTTGTACCAGCCCCACCAGCCTTTTTCGCCGAGGCCGCGGGTGGTGGCGTTGGTTGCCGGATTGTCGATGGAGATGGCCGGCCAGTTGGTGTGCGCGATGCTCCAGCCGCCGTTCTCGACCGGCTCCTTCGAGACGCGGCGCTGGACGACGGTGCCCCAGTCGGTGTCCTGAAGGTCGACGTTCATGCCGATCTTGGTCAGGATGTCCGCCGTGATCAGCCCGTGCGGGTGGATCGAGGCGATGTCGGTCGGGTTCAGGATCACGACCTTTTCGCCGTTGTAGCCGGCATCCTTGAGCGCCTGCTTGGCCTCCTCGATGTTGAGCGAGGCGATGATGCCTTCACCCAGCTCGTTCACGCCCGGCAAGCCGCAGGGGAAGGAGGCGAGGCACTGCTGGCGGTTGGCGTCGCTGGCGGTGACAGCCTGCATGTATGGCGTCTGGTCGATGGCCTTGAGCACCGCGCGGCGGATGTCGACGTTGTTGAATGGCGCCTGAAGGTGGTTGAACCGCATGACCGAGACGAGGCCGAAGGGATCCTGCCGGAACAGCTTGGCGTCGGGGCTGGCTTCGACCAGCGGGGCGAGATCGGGCAGGATCGAGGCGATCCAGTCGACTTCGCCGGCCTGGATGGCGGCGGCGGCGGTGGCGGGATCGGGGATGACCTGCCAGATCACGCGGTCGAAGTTGACGACCTTGCCGCCCGAGGTCCAGGCCGCCTGTTCGCTGCGCGGGACGTAGCCTTCGAATTTTTCATAGACCATGCGGTCGCCCGAGACAAATTCGTCGGCCACCCATTTGAAGGGGCCCGAGCCGACCATCTCGGTCACCTGTTCGGAAATGTCGGTCTGCGCCAGGCGTTCCGGCATGATCATCGCGGGCGAGGAGTGCGGCTTGCCGATGGCGTGGAGCAGGCGTCCGAAGGGGCGGGTGAGCTTGATGACGATGGTCTTGTCGTCCTTGGCTGAAAAGCTCTCGGTCGCAGCGCCCAGGGCCTGGCCGAAACCGTCGCGCTTGGCCCAGCGGGCGAGGCTGGCGGCGCAGTCCTGCGCGCGCACCGGCTCCCCGTCATGGAACATCAGGCCGTCGCGCAGGGTGATCTCCCAGGTCAGCCCGTCGTCCGAAACGGTGTGCCCGGCGGCCATCTGGGGCACGGGCTGAAGATTGCCGTCCATGCCGTAGAGCGTGTCGAAGACGCAGTAGCCATGCGTGATCGACACCGCCGCGGGGGTGAAGACCGGATCGAGGATCGTCAGGTTGGAACTGGGCACGTAGCGCAGGACCTTGGTCTTGTTCTGCGCCAGCGAGGGCAGGGAGAGCAGCGGCGTGGCCGCTGCGGCGCCGAGAATGGAACGTCTGGTAATCATTTCAATTTCCTTCCTGAGGGTGGGCGAATGGATTAGATATGTCCGCTCTTATGTCGTTTCGGGCGCAGGTTCCGGCGCCGCCATGTCGTCCGCGGGCCAGAAGGGGCGGATGCGGTTCTCCCAAGCCACGTCCTGGAGGCGCAGGGGCGCACCGCCGGGGCCGTGGATCGGAATATACTGCACGTCCGGGCCCAGCAGCTTTCGGTAATTCATCAGGTTCTTGAACGAGGCGATCTTGCAGGTCGCGATGTCGATGCCGCAGGCGGCGTAATGCTCGTCCATGTGTTCGTAGAAGGGCAGGCTGCCCACCAGGATTTGCACCCCGCCGGCGCGCAGCACGGCGGTGGGCCCGGTTGAGACGGTCGCACCCGCAGCCGGGCCACCGGAATAGGTGAAGCTGCCGTCGCAGAGCCGTTCGACGGTGGCGCGCACGGGGACCGGGCTGAACCATCGGTCGTCCTGCTTGGCGCCGACACCGAAATCCGCCTCGGCGCCTTCGCCAAGCTCGAACGCTTTGGCGGCGGTGTCGGGATCGACGATGAAGACAGCCGACGGCGTGTCCGGCGAGATGTCGAGGAGTGCGCCAAGCAGCGCGGGGGAGTCGCCTTGCGCGCCCGCTCCCATCGCGTCGGGGGCATCGACGATCAGCGTGCGCCCCGGGGCGGCCGTGGCCGCGCGCACCGCCTCGGCCGGGGTCATCGCGGGGAGCTCGAAGGCGCGGCGGCGGTCCCACATCGCGTCGAGCACCTCTTGCGCGGTCGCATCGGCGGCGGCGGGGTCGCCATCGGTGATGGCAAGGCCGGTTATTCCGACATCGGCCATGTCGAGCCAGGGCTGGACGGGGAAATAGCTGACAGAAAGCGCCCGCCCGTCGGCCTCGATCGCGCGGGAGAGGGCTGCGACCTGGGCCATCGGCTCGTCGCCCAGCGTCGCGCCGCCCAGCACGGGCACTATGGCGTTGTATTTGCGGATGCGGGTCACCGGCGAGATTTCTCCCTTCATCGCGCGCACCAGCAGGCCGGCGGCGCAGGCGCCGGTGCGGTAGGCGTCGACATGGGGATAGGTTTCGTATCCGACGATGATCTGGGCCAGGTCGGCCATCCGCCGGGAGACATGGGCGTGCAGGTCGAGGCTGACCGCAATGGGAATGGAAGGATCGCCCAGCCGGTCGCGCACGGCCCGGATCACACCGCCCTCCGGGTCTTTCTCGGTGGCGCAGATCATGGCGCCGTGCAGCGCGAGATAGACGCCGTCGAGCGGCAGGGCTGCCGTGATGCCATCGGCGATGATGTCCACGACCTCGTCATAGAAGGCGTCGTCGACATGTCCACCCGAGACGCAGCGCGACATGAAGATCGGCACTATTTCGGCCCCGGCGGAGGTCAGCGTGTCGAGGCCGCCGGTCACGGCAAGTTGTTTGCCAGTGGCCGCCTTGATGATGTCCTGGCCGCGAAAAAGGCCGAAACGAGCGAAATCTTCCTTATGAGCCACCCTCAGCGACAGGCTGTTGCCCTCGAATTCGAAGCTGGCAATTGCGACTTTCATGATGATTCCCTGGCCTGTATTCGCTTGGAACGCGGCGTCGGCCGGCACCTGTCGGGCGCTCTCGGTGCCTTCGCTTGTATGCGTCCATTGGTAAGTCTCGCAACAGGTCTGGCCGAGTTCAAATGCGAATTGGCGTGTGTATTATGCAAATAGTGCATATTACGCCTCTTTTCCGGGGTTTCGGGCCAAACGTCACAGCGCCCGCGACAAGACGGGATCGCACGGGGTGCGGGCTGGGGCCTGAGGCCGGTTTCAGTATGTCGCGCGCGGCGGGCGTCGGCAACCCGGGCCGACCGGTGGTCTGCGGGCGGCATAACACCGATTTGCCCGTGTCTCGGACGACCGATTCGCCTTCGGGCCATTCGAGCGCAGGGCGCTGTTTCCGAGATTGGCGCGCTATTCGATAACATTTCCCGTTGATCGGGGAGGAGTGTCTTTCGTCCGGGGACAAAGACACGAAATTGTTCGATTCCGCCTCGGAGTTGTCACATCAGACTTGGGCAAGTGCATCGAAATTTGGGCCGAGGCAGGGGGCGTCCGGTCCGGTGGTAGTAAAAATGGTAAACGAGTTCTCTTCCTTCGCGCGGCGCATCCTGAAATGCGGGATGCTGGTCGCGGCGCTGACGGGGATGCCCCTTCCGGCAGCGGCGACGCAGATGCCGGTTCCCGACGACAGTGTGGCCAGCATGGGCAGCGTTGGTCCGGCGATCATCCAGACCTTCCTGGACACCGGGGCCTCTGTTGTGCGGACGAATAGCGATACCAGCTGTGTCGTCAGCGCAAGGATCCTGATCGAGGAGTCGACCTATGTCGACACCGACGGAACGGTCCTGGACTTTGCCCGTATCCGCCGCAGCCCGGCAACCTCGATCCAGGCCATCGCGCCCGAAACTGGCGATCTGCGCTTTCGCATTCAGCTGAAATACAGCCCGCGCGCCGACCGTCCGATCCGCATGACCTTTGGCGATATCGACTGGGATCTGAGCGATGTGCTGGAAGACAGCACGGACTCGCTGTCGATCACCGGCGAGCGGGCGGCCGTTCTTGCCGCCGCCTTCCGTGCCGGCCTACGCCCTCAGCTGGTGGCGGTGTCGCGTGACAACGATCACGTGGTGACCGACCGCATCGAAGTTCCGGACCTGAACGACCTGGCCGCCTGCAAGGCCGAACTGAAGCCGGATGCGGCGCAGGTGCCGAGCACGCTGATCACCATGCGCTTTCAGGCCGATCCCGTGACCAGCCCGCTGGCGACGCTGGGCGAGCTGCAGGATTGCCGGATGGCCGACGAACCGGGCGAGCTCCATGTTGCCAAGATCAGCCAGACGACGGGGTTCTTCTCGCAGACCGACAAGGTATTTGTGGCCTTCGACAAGCACGGCAAGGTTTCGCGCGCCTATGTCCCCGGTATCTTCGATGGCGATTTCCGCAATGGCCGCCGCGACGTGCGGATCAGCATCGCGGCCAATTCGAACGTGCCGATGGAACCCAACGCGGTGAAGGGCTGCCTCGGCCTCGCTCCGGTCGCGATCTGCAGCTATGACAGCGGCGACCAGCGGTATCTCGGGGTCTGCGAGCAGGCGCTCGCGGCGCTGTCGACCCCGGAAAAACCGGAAGTGCCGAGCCTGCTGGACTCTGTGGGTCCCAACCCGTTCGGCGGCTTCCCGAAGGGCGGCGATGTGATCATCACAGGTGGCGTGACGCCGACTCCGACGCCGATCACGCCGAAACCGCCTGGACGCGGTCCCAAGACCCCGATCACGGACCTGCCGCCTGCGCCGCAGCCGCCGCAAGAGCCCGAGCCTTCGCCGGTTCCGGTCCCGTCGTCGGCCCTGCTTATGCTGGGCGGGCTGGCTCTGATGGCGGGTCTGCGCCGCCGGAAGGCCCGCTGAAGGAAGAATGGCCGGTCGCGCGGGCGTCTTCAGGCCTGACGTGCTGTCCGGATGCCTCCGTCATGTTCCGGCGCTTTGGCCAGATGTGGCGCTGAAAGGCGAATTTCCCGCGTTGCGTCGAGGCCCTCCGGAGGCCGGTGCGAGACGCAGAGGACGATCGTGTCGGGCAAGTCTTGCCGGATCAGTGTCAGAAGCGCGCGCTCACTGTCCGGGTCGAGCGCCGACGTTGGCTCGTCCATCAAAAGTACATCCGGCCGCGCCAGAAGGGCTCTGGCGATGGCGATACGTTGCCGCTCGCCCTGCGACAGACCCGCAATCGATAGTGCGGGCGGAGCGTCGAGCCTTGCAGTGTGCTGACCCAATCCCACCCGGTGGAGCAGGGCACAGAGATCCGCGCGCGATACATCGTCGGGCGGTGCCGGGCAGGTAAGGCTGGCAGCGAGGCCTTCTGCCATCAATCCGCTGCCCTGAGGCAGGAACAGCCAGGTGCCGCTTGGGGCCTCAATCTGACCCGTCCCATAGGGCCAGAGCCCGGATAACGCGGCAAGCAGCGTCGACTTGCCCTGCCCGGATGGACCGGACAGCCAAATGCGCTCGCCTGGTAATGCCACGATATCGGGCAGCGGGCGCAGCGCAGTGCCATCGGGCTTGAAGAGGTTCAGCGCCGACAGCCTGAGAGACCCATCCGGGGAAGGACGCCGGGAGATGGCCCTAGGCGTGCCGCGATTGGGCCTTGGCGCAGCGGCGGCATGGAACAGGCCATGCAGGCGGTCGGTCACGGCGGCGAATTCGGCGAGATCGCGATAGCTGAAAATGAACCAGCTGAGCGTCGTTGTAACGTTCGAGAAGGCGCTGGCCAGCTGCATCATGCCGCCGAGCGTGACAGCCCCCGCGAAATACGCCGGGACGGCCAGGAAGCTGGGGATGCGTAATACTGTTTGCTGGTAGGGTCTGGTGAAGAGGCCAAGGATGAGTCTCTGGTTGATGACCCGGCGCCAGTTTAGGCGCAGCGCGCCGAACAGAGCGGCGAGCCGTCGCCGCTCTGCCGCCTCCGCGCCCGCGCGGGCCACGGTCTCGGCATCTTCCCGCAGCCGGACCAGGGCGTGGCGGAAGTCGGCCTCGCGCTTTTCCTGCGCGAAAAGGCGTGATTTCAAGGGGCGGCCTAGAAGATGGGTGATCGAGCTGGCCAGGGCGACGTATAGGAAGGCGGCCCAGAACATGTAGCGTGGCAGGCTGATGTCGAACCCGAAGACCGTGAAGGTCAAGGTGAAGGTCGCAAGCGTCCAAAGCAGCGCGACATAGGAGAAGAGCGCTACCGATGAGGTGATCAAGTCCAAGGTCTCGCGGATCAGTGCCTGTGTGAAGTTGCGACAATCCTCGGCGACGCGCTGATCGGGATTGTCGACCGGTTCGGGGGAAAACCCCTCGCGCAGATGCCAGTAGGCGCGCCCGTCGACCCAGAGGGCCAGCGCGTGATCTGTCAACTGCGTGCGCCAGACCATCAGCAGGATTCCCTTTAGCCATTCGCTGGCCAGGTTGGCCGCCACCGAGACCGCGATGATGGCGAAAAAGATCGTGATCTGCCGGGCGGCCGCGGCGGCGTCCATGGTTTCCAGGGCGTCGTAGAAGACCTTGTTCCAGGAGATGAGCTGAAGGGTGACCCAGATGCCCAGAAATTGCAGGCCCAGGATCACGGCATAAAGGAGGAGGCCACGCCGCCCGGCGCGGCCCGCTGCAGCGATGCGGGCAAGACGCCAGATCCTGCCCAGAAGTCCGGTAAGCATCTCAGAACTTATAGTCCAGAGAGACGGTTACGCTGCGCCCGACACCAGTTTGCAATTCCAGCGGTACGGTATTGGCGACGCTGGAGCTGGGCACGATGTCGTATCCGGCGGCGGCGTAGTTATAGTATTTCTTGTCAAAGACGTTGTTCACGCGGACATTCAGCACGGCGTTTTCGGCCACGGTCCAGCTGGCGCCGAGGTCGAGGATGCCAAAGCCGGGAGGGGCGAAATTCGTGTTGGATGTGGGTTTCGTTGCGTCGGCCAGGGTTGCGGTGGCATCGAGAACCAGATCGGCGCCCGGGACGGTGTAGCTGAGACCCAGCACCGCTGTCAGCGGCGGGAGCAGCGTCCGGGTTTTGGGGTCGCCCGGCTCTGCGCGCTGGTCGCCTTCCATCCAGGCCAGCGAGCCGGTGAAACGGAGATCGTCGCGCAACATCCATGCGGTTTCGATCTCGATCCCCGAGGTCTTGACCGAGGACAGGTTACGATAGCTGTAGTCAGAGGTGCCGGGGATGTTCCAGAAGCTCTCGATGAAGTTGTCGTAATCCGCGCGGAAGGCGGTCACGGCCCAGAAACCCCGGCCGTATTCGCCGCGGAATCCGATTTCGATGCTTTTGACCGATTCCGGCACCAGCCAGGGGGCCGGGACCAGTCCGAAGCTGGCCGAACCGGACGAGGTGTAGAGCTGCTGGAAGGTCGGCATCTTGAAGCCTTCGCCATAGTGCATCCACACCGAATGGGATTCATCGAAATGCCAGGTCGCGCCGAGAGAGGAGAGCAATTTCTCCTCTTTTTTGGTTTCGAGTGAGTAGCCGGGCAGGGCGACGACCGATCCATTGAAGCGGGGATCCATCTGATAGGTGGCGAAGCGCAGGCCGGGCGTGATTTCCAGACGGCCGCCCAGAAGCGAGATCTGATCCTGAATGAAAAGGTCGGCGCGGCGGGTGACGCCGTCGGCGAAGTTCCAGCTGGTCGGCACGCTCCAGACGTCGGTGCCGGCGTTCATGTCGACCACGCGGCGCTTGCGGTCATAGGTTGTTTCTGTCCGATCGCCGTCGAAGCCGAAGGTCAGGACGTGATCGGCGCCGCCGATGGAAAAGCGCGATGTGGCCTGTATATCGAGTTCGAGGAAATCCTCGGAGAAGCTGGTGTAATCATGCGTTTCGGTGCGGTTGCCGCCGCTTTGCGCGATGCTGAGTGCGTGTTGTTCGTATCCCGAGGGGCTCCAGCCCAGCGTCGCCTTGACCTCATCGATGGCGCCCTGGAACTGGCCTTCGTAGTCCAGCGCATAGCGGGTGCGGGCGATGTCGCGCACGCGAGGGTTGGCGATGACGGTATCCGAGTGGTTGGTGGTGTTCTCGACTTCGCTCAGCCGGTCGGTGCGGTCGAAGGAAAACTTGAGGCGGTGCTGGTCGTTGATGTCCCAGACCAGTTTCATCAGCGTGCGGTCGGTCGTGCGGTCCAGCGGATTGAACTCGCCGCAAGTGACCGAGCCATAGGCGACCGGACGCGTGCAGGGCCAGGGGCCGCCATTGGGATCGGCGTTGGACAGCGACAGTTCGTGGTCGATGGTGCGGGCCCGCGCGATGAGCAGCGAAACGCCATCGCCAAGTTGCCACGCGTATGCCGCGGCCGCTTTGGTGGAATCGGTGACCTCGCCATAGCTGAGACGCATTTGCCCACCGCGTGCGCGGCCCTTCAGAAGGTCCTCGGGGTCGATCGTCTCGAGCGCGACGACACCACCGAGCGCGTCGGCGCCCCAGAGCACCGAGGCGGGGCCGCGAACGACATCCGCCTGTTTGACGAAGTTGAAATCCAGGTAGTCGCGCGACCCGTCGATGATCCGCTCGGGAATGCGGCCGCCGTCAACAGTCATCTGCACACGGTTGCCCGAGACGCCGCGGATCTGGACGCCGGTCTGACCGCCGAAGGGATCGGCGCCCGAGACCTGCCGCAAAGGTGTCACGCCAGGTGTGTAGCGCGTCAGGTCTTCGAGTGACTGGACGTTGCGCTCTTCTATCTCTTCGCCGTCTATGACCGAGATATGACCCTGCACGTCGGTCAGCGCCTTGCCAAGCCGGTCGGCCAGAAGGGTGATGGACCCGAGGAAACCCGGCTTTTCGCCCACGTCCTGTGCGAAGGCGGGCGCATGGGGGGTGAACAGGCAGAAGGCGGTCGTCGCAAGCAGCGACGCACGCCGCTTGGTGTGCAAGCGCATGAGAATACTCCGAATTGTGGGGATGCGCTGGCGGGTCCGCTGGCGGCGGGTTTTCGCCGAAATGGCAAAAAGCTCTGTCGGGGATACATCATTCCCGACAGAACTTGTCAACTAAATTTGATCAGCTGATCGTTTCTTCATCGCCATGCGACCAGAAGGCGGTCACATTGGCCTCGGCCCGGCTCAGGCCATTGACCTCGCGGAGCCATTTGCGCGCCTCGTCTGCATCCGAGCGTTCGGCGCCAAAATAGACAAAGCGGTTGTCGGGTGGCAGGGGCAGGGCCTTGAGTGCCGCGACCAGCGCTCCGGGAGTTCCGTCAATCCAGTCGAGTGTCACGCCGGGCGGCACAATCAGCGCCTGTCGGTCGGCGGGATCGGCGCAAGATATCAGCGCATGGCCATGCGTGCCTTCGGGCAGGCTGCGCAGATAGAGGGCAATGGCGGGCAGGGCGGTCTCGTCCCCGCAGAGCGCCACCCAGCCGGGCATGTCGCGCTTGAGCGTGGTGGGACCCATCAGGCCGATCCTGTCCCCCGGCCGGGCACGTTCGGTCCAGGCGCTGACCCGGCCGCCGTCATGAAGGAAGACGTCGAAGTCCATCCAGCCGGCGGCCGGGTCCACGTCGCGGACGGTGTAGACCGGACGATGCAGGGCGGCGTCACCCTCGGGCCAGCGGGTGCGGCCGCGCGCGTCGATATGCGGCCATTGCACGACCGAACCGCCGCGCGCTCGGTCTGGCGGGAGCGCGGAGATCAGCAGGCGGAAGTGCAACCCGTCCTCGGCATATCGCGCCACGTCCTCGAAGGAGACGCGGACTCGCGTGAAATTCGGGCTTATGCGGCGCATGTCTTCCACCGTGGCGATGGACAGGTTGGGCGGTAGGGCGCCAGCATCCACCCGTTCCCAGTCCAGCCGCGGGACGGGGGTCAGCCGGTCCAGCCGGTTCATCACCATCTGTTGCAGGAGGTAGAGCCGGCGGTCAGTATCGGCCTCGAGGCGCAGCGCAAGCCCGCCGGGCGCCGCGCGCATCCCGATCCGTCCGCCCGACACCGACAGCGCCAGGCCGTCGTCATCGCGTTCGAGGTCGATCTCGAGTATCTCGGCGAATTCTGTGAAGGTGGGCAGAACCTCTGCCGGGGTCACGTCATGAATCTGTGCGTGGATCATCTGCATGGGCCAGTCTCCATTTGGGGGTGGGGGCTGGCTTCGTCCGGGCCCGAAGCTGGGAACGCTGGCAACAGTCCCCATATGCGCGCCTGCGCGGTTTGCCGCAATGACAAATCGGCCATTACATGGGAGGCGGTCCTTTCAAAGCCGGGGACCGAAACCGCGCGCACGGTGCGGCCGCGCATTGGGCGGCGTTTGGAGCAGCGGCGTGCGAACAAGCCCCGCGCGCTGCGATATCTGGGCGCGCGGTATTGACCGGCGTCACTTGATCAGCCGGTCTTCTTTCGCATGGGCGGCATGCGCCCGAATAGCGCTGGCCAGTGACTTCAGGCGCGGCACAACTTCCTCTTCGAACTGTCCGGGTCTCAGACGGTGGATCGGAACCCGACAGTTGATCGCGAAAGCTTCACCATCCGCGTTGCGGAACAGAGCGGCACCAACCGAATTGGTTTCCGGAACCCAATCGCCCTTTATGATCGATGCCCCGGTCTGTCGGCAATCTTCGATGCCTTTCAGGAAGGCGCCACCGTGCGCAGTCCAGTCGTCCGGTGTCTTGCGGCGGATGGCATCGATCTTTTGTTCAAGCTCGTCGTCCGTCAGCAAGGAGCAAAGGGCATGACCGACCGTCGCCCGCAAAAGAGGGCCGACGGTGCCGACGTCAGGCGAACTCCAGATATTCTCGTTCGCGCGTGCGGTCTCGAGATACATGAAGTTGGTGCTGTCGATAACGCCGATCGACACAGTGCCGCCCACGTCCTGCGCCAGGCGGTCGACGGAGGGTTTGGCGAGCTGAAGGAAGCGCAAGCTCGAAATCAGAGGCAGCCCGAGCGACACCACACGCCAGCCGAGCCGGTATTTCGACTTCTCGGCCTTCAGGTAGCCCATCTTGGCCAGGGTATAGGTGAGGCGCGCGGCAGTCGGGCGGGTGATTCCTGCGATCTCGGCGAGTTCGGCGTTCGACATGCGGAGGCGACTTGGTCTGAAGGCTGACAAAATCGTCAAGCCCTTTGCCAGAGTTGTCGCAAAGTCTGGATCTCGCTCATCTTTTTCCAAGTTGGTTCTCGCTTTGGATTGTTCTTGTTGCCGACTGAATGTCCGAATATCGGACAAAACAAACAAAATCAACAAATAAGTTGACACAAATGAAATGCGAGTCATTACTTCTGACAAGTCGCACGTCAGCAATCTCTGGACGTTGGCGACACGGAGGAAAAATGACCCGCGTAATCGATCTTGAAGTCAGCATCCCGCGCAGCATGCGGGATGAGAACAATGCCGATGTAAGCCACGGCCGCCCGGGCACGCCGAACCCGTCATCCCTGCCGCGCCCGGAAGGCTATGGTTTCGAGAACTACTCGCGCGTCTTCCAGAAGGCCTCCAACCGCGCTTCGGCGGCTGCTGAACCGGATGCGCCCAAAGATGACGGGGGCATGGAAAAGCTGATCGCAGATATGGATAGCGCTGGCATCGCCAAGGGCTATCTCGTCGGGGCCAAGAATTCCGAACTCGGAAATATCCAGCGGAAATACCCCGGCCGGTTCATCACTTTCGCCGCTCTCGATCCGATGGACGGGATGCGGGCCTCGCGGGAACTGGAGCGTCTGGTAAAGGAAGACGGCGTTGGCGGCCTTCGCGTTTCGTCGCTCTACAACCTCCTGCCCTGTGGCGACCGCCGGTATTATCCGCTTTACGCCAAATGCGTCGAGCTGGACGTGCCCGTGCGCATCTACACGGCGATGAACTATGCCAACGACCGCCCCTACGATCTTGGTCATCCGCGCCACATCGATCAGGTTGCAATCGATTTCCCCGAGCTGAGGATCGTCGCCGGTCTGGCCGGGTGGCCCTGGATCAACGACATGGTCGGTCTTCTGCGCCGCCATCCGAACCTTTACGTCGACACGGCCGCGCACCATCCACGGTATTTCGGACAAGCCGGATCCGGTTGGGAGATGTTCCTGCAGTTCGGAAACACCCTGCTGCAGGACAAGGTGATGGTGGGGTTGTCACGCTATCTCTTCGATCAGCCCTTCGAGAAACTGATCGAGGCCTATCAGCAGCTCCCGCTCAAGGAGAAGGTCATCGAGAAGTGGCTTTACACCAACGCCGCGCAGTTTTTCAGGATCGCGTAGGGCGGGGACATGGCGCGCTTCATAATGATGAGATTGATGCACGCGATCCCCTTGCTGGTCGCCATCATCGCGCTCATATTGCTGATGTTGCAGCTGATCCCCGGTGACCCGGTGCAAGCAATGGTGGGGGACTATCCCGTGTCTCCCGCCTTTCGCGAGGCGATCACCAAGCAATATCATCTCGACGATCCCTTTCTGACGCGCCTGCTGAGCTATTTCAGCAATCTCGTGCAGGGGGACTTTGGCTATTCCTATCAGTTCCAGCGGCCGGTTCTCGACCTTATCCTGACCCATGCGCCGCGCACCATCCTGCTTACGCTCACCGGCTTCGCCTTCGCCATTCCGGTTGGCATCCTGATCGGATTGATTTCCGGCACGACCCCGAACCGGCGGACGGATCATCTGGTTACAACCGCGTCGCTTCTGGTTTACGCGATCCCGAGCTTCTGGCTGGGCCAGATCCTGGTCCTGGGTCTTTCGGTCAAGCTTGGCTGGTTTCCCACGCAGGGGATGCAGCCGATGATTTCTCGGGCCCAAGGATTTGACTGGTTCCTGGAACGTGTCCACTATATCGCGCTGCCCGCGCTGGCCTTCGCGGTTCACGAGGGGACGCGCTTTGCCCGCATCATGCGCGCCAGTGTCATGGATACGCTGTCCCAGGGTTATATCATGACGGCCCGTGCCAAGGGCCTGTCCCGCAACGGCATCATCCGCAAGCACGTGCTGCGCAACTCATCCCTGCCGCTTGTCACCATCGCCGGCTATGCCTTCGGCACGGCGCTTGGCGGAGCGGTGCTGCTGGAGACGGTCTTCGCCTGGCCTGGACTTGGCCTGCTCTTCGTTCAGGCGGTCCGGATGCGGGACAACATGACCGTCGTTGCCGTCGTGATCTTTGCGGCCATCGCCATCATTCTCATCAACCTGATCGTCGACGTGCTCTATGCACTTCTTGATCCGCGTATCCGGAGCCGGGCATGACCGACACTGCGGGAACGCGAGCGCCGCGCAAGGCGCCAAGCCGACTGTCCGACGCTCTGCGGGGTATCTGGGACACGCTGCGGGCCATTGCCGGCACGCGTCATGGGGCTACGGGCGGCGCAATTCTGCTCATCATGGTGGCAATCGCGCTTCTGGCGCCGGTCATCGCGCCCTATGATCCGCAATCCCTGACGCCGACCAGCCTGGCGCCGCCGTCCTGGACCCACCCGATGGGCACCGACAGTATCGGCCGCGACATCTTCAGCCTGGTGATCTATGGCACTCAGACCTCTCTGACCATCGGCCTGGGGGCGGCGCTGGGCGCCTTGCTGCTGGGCGGGACGGTCGGGATGCTGGCCGGCTACTTCGGCGGGATCGTCGACACCGTTCTGATGCGGATCGCCGAGCTGTTTCAGACCCTGCCGGTCATCATCCTGGTGCTGTTCACGGTCGCCTTCTTCGGTTCCAGCTTCTGGCTATTGATAACGGCTGTCATTCTGGCCATCTGGCCGATCGAGGCGCGGCTGGTTTACGGCCAGTATCTGCGGCTGCGCAACATGAGCTTTGTCGACGCCGCCCGCGTGGCCGACATGTCGGCGGCCCATATCATGCTGCGCGAACTGCTGCCGAACGCGATCCAGCCGGTGATCGTTCAGGTCGCGCTGGATGCCTCCGTCGCGATTCTGATCGAGGCCGGCCTCGGTTTCCTGGGGCTGTCCGACCCGAATGTCGTGAGCTGGGGCCAACTTCTCTATGACGCGCAAAGCTATATGACCGTCGCGTGGTGGATGAGCGTGTTTCCCGGTGCCGCGATCTGTCTTGCCGTTGCCGGCCTCAACCTCTTCGCCGATGGGCTGAACGAAGTGGTCGATCCCAGAACGCGCGGACGCAAGGGAGGACTGCAGCGATGACAAACATCGAGGGCCGGACGTCCGATGCGCTGCTGGACGTGCGCGATCTGAAGGTTCACCTTTCGGTCGATGGCAAGATCGTCCGGGCGGTTGACGGGGTAGATTTCTCGGTCGCTCCGGGCGAGGTCGTCGGCATTGTCGGGGAGTCCGGTTCGGGCAAGAGCACGCTGGCTCGGGCCATCATACAGCTCATGCCGAATGTGGGAATTGCGGAGCTGAGCGGCTCGGTCAGATTTCGCGACCAGGACCTGATCAATGTGTCCCCGAAGGCGATGCGGAGCCTGCGCCGGCGGAACGGGTTCTCGATGATCTTTCAGGATCCTCTGGGGTATCTCAATCCGACCCAAAAGGTCGGGCGGCAAATTGCCGAGGCGCTGGACGATCCTGATGACAACCGGGTTCATGCGCTCTTGCATGAGGTCGGCTTGCCGAAACCCCGGCAGGTTGCACGCAGCTATCCGCACGAACTGTCCGGAGGAATGCGCCAGCGCGTCATGATCGCCATAGCGCTGGCAAGCGAACCGGCCCTGCTCTTCGCGGACGAGCCGACAACCTCGCTGGATGCGACGGTGCAGCGGCAGGTCCTCGACACGCTGCGTCGCCTGCACAAGAGCCACGGGATGGCAATTGCCATCATCACCCACGATCTGGGCGTTATCGCCGAGCTTTGCGATCGCGTTTACGTGATGCGCGGCGGCAAGGTGGTCGAAAGCGGCGCCGTCATCGACGTATTCGAGGCACCGCAGCATCCCTATTCGGCAGAGCTCATCCGCCTCAGCACCCGCCATCTGCAAGTCGCCTCGTCGGGCGCCCAGAGAGCTGCCCCATGACCCCGCCGATCATATCGCTTCGCAATGTCGTGCGCACCTATGCCGACCGTCACAGGTCTGGCTGGCGCAAGGTTCACTTCAACGCGGTCGATGGTGTCGACATCGAAGTGAGGGAAGGCGAGATCCTGGCCATTGTCGGGGAATCCGGCTCGGGCAAGAGCACACTTGCAAAAGTCATGCTGCAGCTCGAAAAGCCCACTTTCGGTCAGGCGCTCTATCGCGGGGACGATCTGGCGGCGGTTTCGCGCGCGCGGCGGCATGAATACCGCTGCGACGTGCAGGCAGTGTTTCAGGATCCCGCCTCGTCGCTGAACCCGCGGATGCGCGTGCGCCAGTCGCTCTCCTATGTTGCGCGGCGGCATGAGCTGAAGCCGAAGGAAGGGCTCGACGCATTCCTGATCGCGCAGCTGGAGGCCGTCGGTCTGCATCCGGCCCCGGACATTCTCCTGCGCTACCCGCACCAGCTTTCGGGAGGACAACAGCAACGTGTCGCAATCGCCCGCGCGATGATGCTGGCGCCGAGTCTGATTGTCGCCGACGAACCACTGTCGGCGCTAGATGTGTCGATCCAAGCCCAGATTCTTGACCTGATGCGCGACCTGAGCCGCGAACGGAATGTCGGGTTTGTTCTGATCAGCCATGACCTGAACGCGGTGCAATCCATCGCGGACCGGATCGCTGTCATGTATCGCGGTTCTGTTGTGGAGGTCGGTCGCGATATTCTGAGCGCGCCGGCACATCCCTATACACAGCTCCTGCTGGATGCCCGACTGTCGTTCGATCCGCGTCGGAGACGCGAGGTGCCCGATCACGTGCCGCTGGCGGAAACCTTGACGCCGCTCGCACCGCAGGGCTGCCAGTTCCGCGACCGCTGTCCCCTGGCCGCAGAAATCTGTTCCAGCGTCAAGCCGCGGCTAGAGCCCGCCGGCCCGTCTGACGCGCTGGTGGCCTGTCACATGCACGCGTCCGCACAAGCGGGTGCCAACCTCAAAAACGAGAAGAGGCAAAAGCTTCCCGGTTCCGCCTGACCCTCCAATGCCCGGAGGCCGGCACTCTTTCCAACCAAGGAGACTGACACATGTATCTCGATACCCGGACGAAGGGGCCTCAGCCCCTGTGGACCAAAATGCGCCGCACGGCGCGCGCTGCGGGGCTCTCGCTGGCGCTGACGGCGGGGTGTGCCGTGTCCGCCCTCGCGGCAGGGGATACACCCGTGACTGGCGGCACCGTCGTTCCCGGAGTCGACGGTTCGACCATCACCAACCTGAACACCCAGCTGACCTCGATTACCGGGTCGCTCGTAATCGCCGACGTCTGGGCCGACGGGTTGATGACCTATGACGGCAAGGGCAACCGCATTCCGCGTCTGGCCGAAAGCTGGTCGGTCAGCGACGATAACCTGACCTATACCTTCAAGATCCGCAGTGGCGTGAAATGGTCCGACGGCGAGCCCTTCACCGCCGCCGACGTCGCGTTTACGCTGGAAGCCTTCGGCGCGTTGAACACCTATATCGCCAAGTCGATGCCGCTGATCGAAAGCGTTTCGGCGCCGGATGACACGACATTCGTCGTAAAGCTGAAGAAGCCGCTGACGGCGATCCTCGACCTCTTCGACAAGGAGGTCTTCCCGCTGATGCCAAAGCACATCTACGAGGGCACGGACGTCACCGCGAACGACGCCAACCGCGCGCCGGTTGGGCTCGGCCCTTTCCGGTTCGTGAACTGGGACACCGGCCGTGCGATTACCTTCGAGCGTAATCCCCATTATTGGGAAGAGGGCAAACCGTATATCGACTCGGTGATCTTCGCGCTGATCCCCGACGCCCAGCAACAGCTGAACGCGCTGACCAGCGGCGAAATCGATTGGGTCAAGCTGAATGCGACCCAGGTGCCGGCGGCCGAGGCGGCCTCGAAGAATGGCGCCTTCAAGGTGATCGAGATCATCAACAACGCGCCCGAGCGCGCGGTCGTCGATTTCAACATGCGCAAGGCGCCTTTCGACAACCAGAAGGTGCGCGCGGCCCTGTTTATGGCGATCGACCGTGACCGCGTGGTGAAGGACGCCTATCAGGGCCTCGCCAACAAGGCGGTCAACGCGATCCCGGTGCAGTTCAAGGCGTTGCACGACGGCTCGATCGACTATAACAGGCTCTACCCCTACGACCCGGTTGCGGCGGGCAAGCTGCTGGACGAGGCCGGCTATCCGATGAAGGACGGCAAACGCTTCAGCGCCGAAATCACCTATGTCGCAAAGCCGCCCTATGATGCGATTTCCCGCGTTGTCGCGGCGATGTGGAAAGAGGTCGGTGTGGACACGTCGCTTTCCGGGCTGGATGCGCAGATCTGGATCGACAAGGTCTACAAGCAGCACGAATTCGACGCCTCGGTGATTTCGCTGACCGGACGGACGAACCCGGTGCTTGGCATCGACCGCAGCTATCGCTGTACCGAGGGCGGCGTGCCTTTCGTCAATCCCACCGGCTACTGCAATCCCGAGCTCGACAAGCTGATCGACGCGGCAGCCGCCGCGCCGGAGGGCCAGCAGCAGGCGCCCTATGCGGCCTATGCGGCCAAGGTTGCCGAGGACATCAACGAGATCACCCTGACCAACGTACGCCTGTTCGAAGCCGCCTCGACCCGGCTGATGGGCCTCGAGAAGCAATTCGACTTCTCGTACAACACCCATCCCAACTGGCAGGAAGTTTGGATCCCGAAGGACCAGCAGAAGTAGCGCAGGCTTGTTTCACCACCATCGTGACGGGCGCGTCAGCGCCCGCCACATTCAATTTCTCAACGAGGACGAACATGTTCCGGGATGTCTCCCCCCTGATCAAGCCACGCAAGGTCGCCGTTATCGGTGCGTCTGCCAAGAAGGTATCGCAAGGCAACGTGGTCATTGCCAATCTGAAGGACTGGAATTGGCAGGGCGAGATCCTCCCCGTTCATCCTACGGCGCCGGAGATCGACGGCCTGCCGACCGTAAAATCCATTTCCGAGCTGCCGTGTGACACCGACACGGTCATCGTTGCGATCCCCGCCTCAGGTGTGCTTGCCGCCCTGCAGGAGATGGAGGCGCATGGCATCGCCTCGGCAAACGTTTTCGCCAACGGCTTCACCGCCGTGGAGGAAAAGGCGATCCGTGCCTTCGGCGAAACCAGCCGTCTGCATGTCCACGGTCCGAATTGCATGGGCCTGATAGACTTTTGCGGCCGCGCGCCTTTGTACCCCTCTCGGCCATCCCTTCGCATCAAACCGGGCAGGGTGTCGCTGATCGCCCAATCAGGTTCCGCGGCGATTTCCGTCATGAACACGATCACGGTGGGTCTGTCGAAGGTCGTCACGGTCGGCAGCGAGTTTCAACTCAGCGCGGCCGATTACGTTGCCTGGTGTGCCGACGACGCCGAAACCGATGTGGTCGGGGTGGTCATGGAATCCGTCAAGGATCCGGTGGCATTCGCATTTGCCGCGCAGAAGATGTGGGATGCAGGCAAGCCCCTGGTTGCGCTGAAAGTCGGCGCCTCTGAAATCGGGTCTGCCGCGACGCGCGCCCATACCGGCGCGCTGATCTCACCTCGTGACGCCTATGACCGGTATTTCGCCGACTGTGGGATCGCGCTGGTTCATGACTACGATGAACTGGTCGCTGCGCTGGAGTGCTTCAATCTGGCGCGACCGGTCATCAATCGCGGAGGCGCCGCCATTGCCGGCATCTCTGGCGGGCAGACGGCGCTGGCCTGTGATGTGGCGGAAGAAGTCGGCCTGGAGGTTTCGCGCTTCACGCCCGCAACCCAGAGGGCTGTCAGCCAGTTCCTGCCGGGCACCTCCGGCGGGAATCCGATCGACATAGGAGCGGTCGTCTCCAAGGAAGAACGAAAATCCGAAGACGCGTTGAGAGCGGCAGTCGAGGACGACAACGTCAGCGTCATGGCGCTGCTGCAGGATTGCCAGAGCAGTCTCAACCCGGCGACGCTTGAAAACTACATGCTGCACATTCCCGGCTATGCCGCCATCGGTGCAAGCGTCAAGAAACCGGTTGTCGTCATCTCGCCGACCAGCGAGGAAATCGCTCCGCGGATCCGCGCCGAGTTCGATCGTGCGGGTGTCCCGATCGTGCGCGGGTTGCGCGCCGGTCTGGCGGCTGTGCGGTGTCTTGCAAACTCGCTTGACGGGGCACCGGGTCGATGGGCCCGGGCCCGCGTCGATCAGACGCCCGGCACCGACGATCTCGCCGCCTTGCGGCGGGAAATTGAAAGCCATACCGGAGCGCTGCCCGCCGATCTCGCCTTCCGGCTTCTCAAGGCCTACGGCATACCAACCGTTCCTGCCTGTGTTGCGAAAGACGAAGCCGATGCCCTGGCAAAATCGGCTCTGATCGGGTTTCCAATGGTGGTCAAGGTGGCCTCGGGCGATATCGCGCATCGTTCGGACGTCGGTGGAGTGATGTTGGACGTGCGGGACGAGGGCGCTTTGAAACAGGCAATTGCCGCGATCCGTCGCAACGTTGCCGCAAAAGCGCCCAAGGCCGTCATAGATGGGTTCGAGATGCAGGCGCAGCTTTCTGGTGAAGAGGCGGTGGCCGGCTTTGCCGCTGCGGCGCCTTTCGGTTCCATGATCGTGACGGGAACGGGCGGCGTCAGGGTTGAGATCGAGGCAGATCGTGCGGTCGGTCTTGCGCCACTGTCCCTATCAGACGCCGAACGGATGATCGGGTCCACGCGCCTCGGCAAAATGCTGGCCGGATACCGAGACCTTTTGCCGAAAACCGATCTTTCTGGCTATGCCGACCTGCTGGTCCGCCTGTCGCGCCTGGCGGCGGATCTCGGCGACTTGATCGGCGGGTGCGACCTCAACCCTGTGCTGATAACCCCGGGCAAGGGCAGCGTTTGCGTGGTCGATGCCCTTTTCGTCGTGTCGGATACAACCGGGCAGGATGCGGAAGAAAGTCCCGAACTCGTCCTTTCATAGCGACCTGGCGGGTGTGACATTGGCGCAGGGGAGGGCGCGAAGGGCTCGCCCTGCCAACGGTGTCTGACCGGTGCCGGAGAGCGGGAGTTCGACAAATCCGGGCGCCGTGTGGTTTTGTCGCGCCGCGCGGCAAAGATATCGTCCACGTCGTTCCCCAGCGGGAGCCCGCAAGGAAGCGGATACCGATACCGGGGTTTTTCGCCGCCTTTGCCAACGCGCCGGAAGAGATCACCTTCTGGCTCCGCACTGTTGCGTCGACCAATGGGATGCGTCACCTGTTGGTATCGCGTAAATGGCCGATGGCAGCATTTGATGCCAGCACCGGGCTGATACATACGGGCACTTCCCGAACGCATGGTTTCTTGGGGGATTCATCTTAAACGATGTTTTCCCCAGAGAAAATTCGCAGAAAACATTTCGGGGAGATGTGGCAGCCCGTAGGGGGCTTCAACAAATTTTCCTTTTCAATGGCTTAGTGAAAAGTGGGACAGTCAGCTTTCCCATAGTTTCATTATGTTTTTCGGGATTTTTGTCCCACCGGATTGCGCGGAGAATCCCGCGACAAAGGCAATTTCTCTCCTGACCAGAAATGAGATCGCCCCCTGCCGGGACCAGCGGCAGAGGGCGAAGGACGAGGACATCAAAGGAGGGAAGCCTTCGATGAACACGACACCCACCAGAGCGAGGACGGGCAGATGAAGCGGTATCTGGATACCCCAAACAACAAGGCAGCACAAGACGCCAATTTGGAAGCAGCACTGGCGTTGGCGAAGGCGGGCGTCCCCGTCATTCCTGCCGAGATTGTCGAACGGCCCGGCAAGGCCCCCGTAAAAAAGCCGTGCATTGAGGGATGGCAATCGAAGGCCACCACCGACCCGGCCCAAGTTCGTCGCTGGTGGAAGCAGTTCGCCCATGCGCTTCCGGGAATTGTCACTGGCCCCCGCTCTGGCATTGCCGTGCTCGACCTCGACCGCAAAGACGGCAAGGACGGCTTCGCCACGCTGCGTGCAATGGGCCACGATCCTGACGGGTTCGCAGGGCCTTCACTCGACACGCCGACTGGCGGGCGGCACATCTACTTCCGACACTCGCCCGGCCTGCGTTCCACCACTGGTAAGATCGGCGATGGCGTTGACGTGCGGGCCGAAGGCGGCTTTGTGGTGGCCCCCGGCGCAGTCAATGGCAGCGGCGTCTATGGCCAGCTCAGCGGATCGCTGGGCGATCTGCCGGAGTGGCCCAAAAGGCTGAAGCCGCCGCCGCGCGAGCGAAAGAAGAGCACCGGCGAGAAGACCGGGCTGCCCTTCGCTGAAGTGGTGGACGCGCTCATGGCAATCCCGAATGACGGCACCAATCCCGATGATGATGGCCGCGACTGGTGGCTGCATATCGGCATGGCGCTGCACCACGAGACGGACGGCGATGAAGAGGGGCGCGAAGCATTCCACAACTGGTGCGACCAGCACCGCAAATACGACTTCGACAAGACCGAAGCCGCTTGGGACTCGTTCGGCGGTGAGGGCCGCACCGCAGCCACGATCCTACGCGAAGCCTACAAGCACGGCTGGCACAATGCCGCCGCCCATGAACGCCGCCTCGCTGAAGACCTCGAACTGCTGGACGAGTGCTGGACGCCTGAAGAACTGGTAGCCGGATCGGCGCGGGCCGCGCTAGAGGAACTGGACCGGATCGTCTTCGGCGACGATCAGACCGAGTCCCGCCTGACCTTCCTGTCCCCGTCCGATTGCGAAGACCTGCCGTCGCGGGCTTACATCATCAAGGGGCTGCTGGCCGAAGGCGACGTGGGCACCATTGTGGGCGCACCCGGCGCAGGCAAGTCGCTGCTGGCCCCATACCTGGCCTTCAAGGTGGCACAGGGCAAACCGGCGTTCGGGCGGCGCACCCGGCAGGGTGGCGTCTTCTATGTCGCCGCCGAAGACGCGCTGGGGATGCGCGCTCGCGTCCGGGCGCTGCGCGAAGAGCATGGCGAAGCGGACGGCTTCAAGCTGGTCACGGGCGTGTCCGACCTGTTGACCAAGGGCAGCCCCGACCTGAAGGAACTGGTGAAGGCGATCAAGCGCCACCAGCCCGCGCTGATCGTCATTGATACCGTGGCCATTGCCTTTCCCGGACTGGAAGAGAACGACGCCAAGAGCATGGGCCGCGTGGTGGCTGTGGCGCGTCACCTGACCCGCTGGGGCGCGGCGGTCCTGTTGATCCATCACGATACCAAGGACGGCGCGAACGGGCTGCCCCGAGGCCATTCCATCCTGAACGGTGCGCTGGACGTGAACCTCTTCCTGAAGCGGGAAGACGGGGCCGTCACCGGCAAGCTGACCAAGAACCGCAACGGCAGCACCGACGAGAAACTGGCCTTCACCGTGGCGACGATCCCGCTGGGGGAGGACGAAGACGGCGACACCATCACAACGGCGCTCTGCCGGGAAGCGGACAGCGCCGACGCTGGCAGCCGCGAAGTGAAGCTGTCCCCCAGCGCAAATGCCGCGCTGACCGTGTTCTGTGAAATCGGTGACGGTGCCCCTGTGGGAGAATCCATCTGGCGCGACCGGGCGATTGAAGGTCGCAGAGTTTCCGCAGCCGACGACCGTGACGGGCGACGGCGCACCTTCAAGCGAGCCGTAGAGGAACTGACCCGCAAGAATGTGCTGGTGTTCCGCGAGGGCAAATTCACCATGGGGGATTCCCCTGAAGCCCTGCTGGGGGATGACGATGTTTGAGGGGACCGGACAAGACCGGACCGTCCGGGTTTCGTCCTGTGTCCGTCCGGCTGGGCAAAGGTGGCCCGGAAACCGGACGGACAGGACAGGGGCCTTTAGGCCCTGTCCGGCTGTCCGGTCCGGCCATGCCCCGGACCTGAGAGTATCAGTTCCATTATGCTGGGGAACTGCTGATCCCCGTGGCGGGGATGCAAAGGGTCCCTCTGGGGACTCTGTGATGCGGGGGGCGCTGAGCCCCGACTCTTCCCCCCGTGAGAAAAATTCTGTTTTGGAAAAACCTCCTGAGGGAAATCCCCCTCACGGGGAAAGCCCCCTGAGAGGAACCGTGCGATGACGACACTGGCGGACATAGACGCGATGCTGGCCGATCCCCTTGTTGGGGAGCCCTTGTCAGCGTCGGAACTAGCCGACTGGCTGGGGCTGACCCCGAACCGGGTCCACGCGCTTGGGCGCGATGGCGTGCTGCCCCGGATCGACGGCACCCGCTATCCGCTTCGACCGGCGATCCTCGCCTATTGCGAGCACGCCCGTTCGCTTGCCAAGGGCAAGCAGGTTGACGCGGAACTGGCCTCCGAGAAGCTGCGGCTGGCGAAGGCCAACGCCGAGAAGGCCGAGACCGCCAACGCCAAGGCGCGCGGCGACCTGATCGCCGCAGTAGAGGTGGAACGGGAATGGGCCGCCGTCCTGCGCGGCGTCCGGGCCGCGATGCTGGCGCTGCCGTCACGGGTTGCGCAGCGGCTGGGCCACCTCAGCCCGCATGACGTGGCCGAGATCGACCGGGAAGTCCGGGACGCCTTGGAGGAACTGGCCAATGACTGACGCGCTTGCAGAAACCCGAATCCGTGCGCTGAAGGCCCTGACCCCGCCGCCGCGCCTCGCTCTGTCCGACTGGATCGAAGCCCACATGCGACTGCCGGAGGGAGTCTCAGCCATGCCGGGCCGGGTGACTCTCTGGCCCTATCAGCGCGAGATTGCGGACGCGATCAGCGACCCGACCATCGAACGGGTGACACTGGTCAAGCCCGTCCGGGTGGGCTTCACGACGCTGCTGACCGGTGCGCTGGCCAGCTATGTGGCGAACGAACCCGCGCCGATCCTCGCCCTGCTGCCGACCGAAGCAGACTGCCGCGATTACACCGTCTCCGACCTCGAACCGATCTTTGAGGCCACCCCAGCGCTGCGGGGCCTAATCTCCGCCGATGCCGACGAGGCCGGGCGCTCCACGCTGCTCAGCCGTCGCTTTCCCGGCGGTTCGCTGAAGATCATCGCGGCCAAGTCGCCCCGGAACCTCCGCCGCCACAACGTCCGAATCCTGCTGATCGACGAAGCCGACGCTATGGAGGCCGGAATAGAGGGCAGCCCGATCACGTTGGCCGAACGCCGCACCCTTAGCTTCGCAAATCGCAAGATCATCCTCGGCAGCACCCCGACCTTGGAGGCCACCAGCAACGTGCTGCGGGCCTATGCCCGATCCGACCAGCGCGTTTATGAGGTTCCGTGCCCCGATTGCGGCCACCATCACGAAATCCTGTGGGGCGATATCACATGGCCGGAAGGCGAGCCGCTGAAGGCCGCCTATGTGTGCCCTGCTTGCGGCTCTGTTGTGGACGAGCGGCACAAAGCGGAGATGGTGGCCAATGGCCGTTGGCGGGCCTCAGTTCTTGCCGCAGAGGGGCACGCGGGCTTCCGGCTCAATGCGCTGGTCTCTACGCTGGCGAACGCCTCGTGGGGCAAGCTGGCGGCAGAGTTCGTGGAGGCAAAGAAGGCCCCGGACACATTGCAGGTCTTCGTCAACACGATCCTTGCTCAAGGTTGGCGCGAGGAGGCAGAGGAACTTGATGAAGTCGAACTGGCGGCCCGCGCCGAACCTTTCGGTCTGCCGGATGCGATCCCGGCGGATGTGCTCTTTGTCACCGCCGGAATCGACGTGCAGCGGGACCGGCTGGAGGTGGTCTTTCTGGGCTGGGGCCGCGATGACATCTTCGTGCTGGCGCAGACCGTCATTTGGGGCGACCCGATGGGCGATGATGTGTGGGCCGAACTGGACGAGGCCCTGCGGACCATCTGGAAGCACCCCAAGGGCGGCTTCTTGCGGGTGGACGCCGCCGCCGTGGACGCGGGTGACGGGGCCACAATGGACCGTGTGATCGGTTTCTGCCGCCCGCGCTTGGCCCGACGCATCGTCGCGGTGAAGGGGGCCGCCGGAAACCGGCCCGTGATCCGCGCCAGCGACACACGCGGCAGCCGCCTTTTCATAGTGGGCGTGGATTCGGTCAAGGCTCAGCTTGCCAACCGCCTGAAGCGGGGCCGCAGCGTTCGCTTCAGCGACGGGCTGGAAGGCCGGTTCTACGAAGAACTCGCCAGCGAGCGGGTCTTGGTGCGCTACGTCAAGGGCGCTCCGGTGCGGCATTGGGAGAGGATACCTGGGCGGCGGGCGGAAAGCCTCGACTGCGTGGTCTACGCCGTTGCCGTTCGCAATCTGGTCAACGCCAAGCTGGAACGGCGCGAGGAAGAGGTAGAGGCAAAAAGCCTTCCCAAATCAACCCGAGCTATGGTCAAATCGCAGTGGTTGTCCCAGGGGTTGACCTCGCAATAGTTCTGCTCTGTAGGTCTTCGATTATTGCAAGAAGATCCGAAAGCAAGTTAAGGAGCCACAGCTGGCTAAGAACGCACAAGGATTATCCCGGCATATTCCGGACAGTGTCACGCTTGAAGTCAGGCGGCAATGCGGCTTCGGATGCGCCATTTGCGGAGCTGCATTGTATCACTACGATCACTTCGATCCCGAATTCAAGTATGCAGAGTCGCATGAAGCAAAGGGCATCATCTTGCTTTGCCCTACCCACCATGAAGAAAAGAAGAAAGGCCTCCTGACAAACGCCCAGTTACGGGAATTTTGGCGTTCGCCATTCGCTAAAAGCACTGCAGGAGCGCACTATCCAATCAGACTCGATCACCCCCCTGAGATCATTTTATCGAAGCTGATATTCACAGCCGGGACCGTCGCTCTCCGTACAGACGACGAGACAATATTGGGCGTCAAGCCTCCGGATGAAGCAGGGCTACCGCCTCTGCTGACCTTTGTAGCTCAAGACAAAGTCGGCAATGTGTTTCTCCGAATTAAAGACAATGAAATTCTGTTTAGCTCGTCATCATTCGATATCGAAACGACCGGCCAAAATTGGAAAATCCTCTCAAGCGACGGATCGCTCGAAATCAGAATGTCATTCGATCTTCCAACTCGAATTACGTTCAGCAAAATCCTAATGTACTTTGGTCCATGGAGAATTTCCTCGTCAGAGAGCAGCCTCGATTTCAGCCACAAAGATAAGGGTCTGATAAGTATGTCGACCAAAGGCGAATGGTTGAGATTTGGGCCGGAGCACAATTTTGCGCTTTCTAGCGAACTAAATGCAGTTGTTTTATACAAGCAAGATATGTCTGATTTTGCGCCCGCACCATTAGGCTCTTTGCCAACAAAGACAGAGCCCTACTTTGCACTTAACCCCCCTTACTATGTGGTTTGGGATGATGAGGAAGACAATATTTCGCCTGTGGAAATCAATACCGCGGGGCTGATCTTAAGGAGATATGTGCGCTTATTCTTGCGGCCAGAAGACGCTTACGAAAGAGCAAAGGGAAGTCTACGAGTTCTTGAGATTGGCAACGACAATATTGGCCCGCTTCTAACACACGCCTTTGATAAGGTTGTCGCAACACATCTAATATTTGATGAGCATAAATCTTCGCTCTGGGAGTATTACATTCCGAAATTTGTGAAGGAGAACATTTTACCGGCTGGCGTGGGGCGGCGTAATGCGGGCTGCTTCTGTGGCTCTAGAAAGAAGTACAAGCACTGCCACGGCGCTCCCAGTTGATAACTTGTCAGAACGCGTGGTTGTGTCGGCGCTAGATTGAAATCTAGACTTGCTTCTGAAGCCCAGCAAGATAGGTCAGTTATGCGATGTTGTCCCTGTGTTACACGCGCACCAATTCAAGCCCGCCGTTCGGCGCGTCCCAATCGGTAACGTCTTCGTCGCTCACCTGACCCTCGCTGGCAAAGGCGAGAATGTCATCGGGGACGGGCAGCCGAGCGAGGTTCTTCAGATACCAGATGACTCCATCGCGCGCTGCCCACATGGGGTAGCCGACTTTCGCGCTTTCGAACACGATGCCCTGAGCGTTGATGCGAGCCTGTTTCACGGCGTTCAGATGGTTTTGCATTGAGTGGTCCTCTCGAATGGTTGGGGGCCGCAAAAGGACGAGAAACGCGGCCCCCTAGGAATGTCCCCTGCGTGTGTTTCTCACCGGTGACTGACGCCGTTCTACCTCAGTTTGGGCCATGTGGCCAGAAAATTCTGGCCACCCTGCGAGAAATGGGTTATTAGGGCATCAACCGATGAGGAGTCCTGACTTTGAAACTCTATACCGCGACCGAAATCACCCACATCTTGTGCGAGGCCGATGGCCTGACCGACCGCGAGGACTGGCGTGTCACCCATGAGCGGGTCCGCCATCTCTCGAAGCGCGGACTGCTGCGCAACGGCGAGCAAATCGACGGGCGGGGCAAGATGGCCTTCCCTGAGATCGAAGTCTTCCACGCGGCTGTTCTCTGCGACCTGCAATCCTTCGACATGAGCGCGCATCTGCTGCGCAAGGTGACGGAAGCCGCCGACGCGCTGCCGATGCTGTGCGAGGGCGAATGGGCACCGTCGCAGATAGGCGGCGGTGTGCGCCGCTCCGATGGCGGACTGAAGGACGCTGTGCGGGGCACGGCAGCCGGGGAACGTTGGGGGCTGACGATCCGGCAGGATCAGCCGGGCCGCGCTGTGCCCGCGCAGGTGACGGCTGTTTTCGGATGGCTCGACAAGCACCCGACTGATGAAGCCGCAATCGCCGCATTGCTGGGCCGCGCGCCGAACCGGCTGCGCCTGCTTCTGGACTTCACCGACCATTTCGCCGCTATCCACGAGTTACTGAAGACCTGAGCATGGCTTTTCCGTTCACCTACCTCCGCCGCCTGCTGACGCGCGACTCCGGTCCCGCGCCGCAGGTCCGGCACGTCGAAGCCGCCTATGGCGGGCGGCGCGGCGCGTCCGGGCCGCGTCACTTCGGCAGCCACGGGCCGGAGACGCTGGCGGCGGGGCCGATGGTGCGCAGTCGCGCGCGCCACAGCTACTCGAACAACGGCTATATCCGCAACGCCGTGGACGCCATTGTCGCCGAGGCTGTGGGGGCTGGCATCGAAGCCAATTCGGCGCATCCGGACAAGGACATTGCTGCGCTGATCGACAAGGCGTTCTCCGCCGCCGAACTTGACGCTGAAGGCCGCACCGACTTCCGGGGCATGACCGCCGCCGCCGTGCGCGCGGAGATCGTGGACGGCGAAGCCTTCTTCGTCGCGGAGCACCGGGAAAGCGGCACCGTCTGGCGGCAATACCCGGCGGAGTTCGTGGACGAGTCCGACACGCGCGAACTGAGCGACGGCTATGTGGTGGGCGGTATTGAGTTCGCCAGCAATGGAATCCGCCGCGCCTATCACTTCCGGCCCCAGCGCCCGACAGACCTCTATCCGGTGACGCAAGATTCCATCCGCGTCCCAGCGGAAGACGTGCTGCACATCTATCGCCAGCTTGGCCCCGGTCAGGTGCGGGGCATCTCCCAGCTTGCGCCGATCTTGCTGACCGTGAACGAACTGGACCAAGCCCTAGACGCCATGCTGGTGGGGCTGAAGACCTCTGCCATGTTCGCGGGCTTCGTCACCGATCAGACGAACATGGGCGGGGTGGCCGATGCTTTCCCGGACGGCATGGACGACATCAGCCTCGAACCGGGCGTGGTTCGGGTTCTGCCGGGCGGCACGGACATCAAGTTCAGCACCCCCGATCAGGCCAAGGAATCCATCGCCTTCGCCAAGCTGACTCTGGGCCAGATTGCCGCCGGGCTGGGCGTCCCTCAGCACCTTGTTGACGGCGACCTGACCCAAGCCAACTACAGTTCGCTCCGGGCCGGTCTGCTGCCCTTTCGGGCCAAGGTGGAGCAATACGTCTACCACACCCTTGTCCCGCAGTTCCTGAACCCGGTCTTCCGCCGCTTCGTCACCGACGAGTATCTGGCGGGCCGTCTCGACGTGCCCGACCTCAGCGCCGCGCTGAAGGCCGAATGGCTACCGCCGCGCCCGATGCAGGTTGACCCGCAGAAGGACATGGCGGCGGCCCGCGAAGCCCTCGCCATGGGCCTCACCAGCCGCCGTCAGGCCGTCGCCGCCTTGGGCTGGAACGTGGCCGAACTGGACCGGGAGATCGCCGCCGACCGCGCCCGCGAAGCCGAGCTGGGCCTTTCGTTCACCGCCGCCGAGGAGTCGCCCGATGCCGCTTGACGATACCTGGACTCGTGCCGCCACGACCCGGCCCAACTCATTCGACCCCCAGACCCGAACCGTCTCCGCCGTGATCGCCACCAGCAATCCGGTGCAGCGCAGCGATGCACGGGGGCCTTTCGCCGAAGTCCTGACCGCCGACACGCTGGACCTGAGCGCATCGCAGGGCGTGGCGGTTCTCGACTCTCACAATACCAGCTCCGTCCGGCATCAGCTTGGACGGGTCCGGTCCATCGGCTTGGAGGGCGGCTCCGTTGTCGCTGTCTTGGAGCTGACCTCTGCCGAAGATGCTGCCCCGGTCTTGCAGCGGATCGCAGACGGGACCGTGAGCGGGGTGTCCATCGGATACCGCGTCACGGGCTGGACCGAGACAAACTCGCCTTCGGGCCGGGTCAAGACCCCGACCGGCTGGCGCATCAGTGAAGTCACTCTGACTTCCAGTCCGGCGGACCCGTCCGCCCGTCTCAGGCATCAAGAGGAGTCTGTCATGCCCGAAACTCTCGAAACCCAAACGCCCGAGGCGCTGGAAACCCAGCGCCGGGCCGACATTCGCGGGCTGGTCCGGGCCGCCGGGCTGGCCCCGGATGTGGCGGACCAGCTCATTGACCAGCGGGCCGACATGACCGCCGCCAAGGCTACCGTCTTCGACGCACTCGAAGATCGCCGCCGCTCCGCTCCGGTCATCCGCACCCATGCGCCGCAGAACGATGACCCGAGCGTTATCCGCCAGCGCCGCGAAGAGGCGTTGCACATCCGCATGGCGGGTGGCGAGCCGAAGCCCGAGGTGCGGCAGTTCATGGGCGAGTCCTTCCTCGACATGGCCCGCGACAGCCTGACCCGTTCGGGCGTCTCGACGCGGGGCCTGACCCCGGACGAAGTGTTCACCCGCGCGGCGGAGCACACCACCAGCGACTTCCCCACGCTGGTCAGCAACGCCATGAACAAGACGGCGCTGGCCAGCTATCTGGCCGCTGCATCGCCGCTGAAGCGGCTGGGCCGCCAGCGCAGCCTGAGCAACTTCAAGTCCGCCACCAGCATCCGTTTGGGCGAGATGGGACGGCTCGAAGAACTGACCGAGTCCGGTGAGATCACGGCAACATCGCGCGCCGAGAACGGCGAGACGATGAACCTCAAGACCTACGCCCGGAGCCTCAACGTCAGCCGCACCTTGCTCATCAACGATGACCTGAACTTGTTGGGCGACATGACCGCCGCCTTCGGCGAAGCCGCCGCGCAAACCGAAGCCGACATCATGGTGGACCTCATCACCAGCAACCCGGACCTGAGCGACGGGACCCCGGTCTTCGACGCAAGCCGGGGCAACCTCGCTGGCACGGGCGTGGCTCTGGGCGATGCCGGGGTTCAGGACGCGCTGGACGCGGCCCGCAAGTCCATGCGCACGGTCAAGGGGCTGGATGGTCAGACGATCATCAACGTGTCGCCGAAACTTCTGCTGGTCGGGCCGGACAGCGAGTCCGATGCCGAACGGCTGCTGGCGTCCATCTATCCGGCGACGACCGACGATGTGAACGTCTATGCGACGAAGCTCAGCCTCTTGGTTGAGCCGCGTCTTGAAGGCCCGAGCTGGTATATCTTCAGCGATCCTAACCGTCTGGCGGCGCTGCAATACGGCTATCTCAGCTCCGCTCAGGGCGTCCAGATTCAGCGCAGCGAGGCGTGGAACACCCTCGGGATGCGCTTCCGGGCGTGGCTCGACTTCGGCGCGGGCTGGCTCGACTGGCGCGCGGCCTATCTGAACGAGGGCGCGTGATGGCCACGCTCGCCGAGCTGACCAAGATGCGGGCGGGCCTCTTCGCCGCCCGCATGAACGGCGCGCGGGCCTTCCACGACGCCAACGGCGAGCGCGTGGAGTTCAAGTCCGACAACGAGATGGCCAAGGCACTCGCCGCGCTGGACGCCGAGATCGCCGCCGCCAGCGGGGCCGCCAAGCCCCGCGTCCTCACCTTCACCACCTCGAAAGGAACATGACATGCGCAACTATGTGCAACCCGGTGACTCCATCACCTTCACCGCGACTGCCGCCGCCAGCTCCGGAGATGGCGTCCTTGTGGGCAGCCTCTTCGGCATCGCCAGCGGAGACGCTGGCATCGGCGACAAGCTGGTCATCACGACCAAGGGCGTCTTCACCATGCCCAAGGTCAGCACCGATGTGATGACCCTTGGCGCTGTCGTCTATTGGGACGACTCCGCCGGGCTGGTCACGACCGACGACGACACCGGCAGCAATCCCCGGATCGGGCTGGCCGTCACCGCCGCAGGCAACCCCAGCGGCACCGTGAACGTCCGGCTGGACTGACCCGATGACCTCCGCTGCCCTTCAGAACGCACCGCTCCCGCCGCCGACGCGGCGGGGGCTGTCGCGCGTGGAAGCGGCGGAATACATCGGCATCGGTCCGTCCAAATTCGACTGTATGGTTTCCGATGGGCGGATGCCCAAGCCCAAGAAAATCGACGGGCGGCGCGTCTGGGACGTGCGCGCTCTGGACCGATTCTTTGACCTCTTGCCCGGTGGCGACGAGTCGGACCACAATCCTTGGGACGAATAGATGCCCGAGGATTCCATGAAAATGCGATTGAAGTATGTGGTGGAGGACACCGACCGGCACGGCAACGTCCGGCTCTACTACCGCCGCGAAGGGCGGAAGGTGCGCCTGCGCGGCCCCGCCGGATCACCCGAGTTTCTGGCCGACTACAAGGCTGCTGCGAACCCCAAGACGCCCCGTGCGCCGCGCGCTGCCAGTCCGGGCAGCACCAAGGCAGGATCGTTCAAGTGGCTCTGCGCCCAATACTACAAATCGTCCATGTGGGCAGAGCTGGACCCCAAGACACAGAAGACCCGACGCAGCGTCCTCGAACGATTTGCCACCCACAAGGGCAACGGCGACAAGCCCTATGCGCTCATGCTGCCCAAGCACATCCGCAAACGGCGCGATGAGATGATGGCTACTCCTGAGGCTGCCAACAGCATGGTAAAGGCGCTGCGCCAGCTCTTTCGGTTCGGCATCCGTTATGACCATCATGACGCGAACCCGGCCACGACTGTGGAGCTGCTGAAGTCCAAGTCTTCGGGCTACCATTCGTGGACCTTGGCAGAGATCGAAAAATACGAAGAGACGCACCCGATTGGCACGACGCCGCGCCTCGCCCTCGCGCTAGCCCTCTACACCGGCCAGCGCCGCTCTGACGTGATTCAGTTCGGGCGACAGCACCTGCGCGACGGGTGGCTGACCTTCACCCAATACAAGGGGCGCAACCGGAACCCTGTGCGACTCGAAATCCCGGTTGTCGCTGAACTGCAATCCATTCTGGACGCCAGTAAGACCGGCGACTTGACCTTCCTTGTGTCGGAGCAGGGGAGAGCCTTCACCAACAACGGCTTTGGCAACCGATTCCGCGAGTGGTGCGACAAGGCCGGACTGCCCCATTGCTCCGTCCATGGGCTGCGCAAGGCGGCTGCGGCACGGCTGGCGGAGCGAGGGTGCAGCGAGTTCGAGATCATGGCCATCACCGGCCACCAGACCTCCAAAGAGGTGACGCGCTACACCAAAGCCGCCAGTCAGCGGGTCCGTGCTGAAGCGGCACTGAAGAAGATGACGGACGGACAGACGTAGAACAAAAGTGTCCCACTTTTGGCCCCTGTGTTCGACGGTGGGACAATTTCGGGACTTAAGGGACTGATAACGCTATGGAAAATTTTGTAGTGGCAGCCCGTAGGGGAGTCGAACCCCTCTTTTCAGGTTGAAAACCTGACGTCCTAACCGATAGACGAACGGGCCACGCGTGGTGTCGGGTGTTTAATAAGACGGCGCGGGCTGCGCAAGAGGAAAACTGCGCTATTTTCGAGGTTCTCTTGCGGAACTTTGCGGAAAGAAAACCGGGGCGCAGGTGGAGACCGTTGATTAGATTTTTTCTAATCAAAGGTAACGGAAAGGATTCTTGTTCCTAAGCTCGGGATGACGGATTGTCAGGCGGCAGGCCGGGCGGGATCCGAACCTATCCGCGGCAGGCTGTGCACGCAACGGGAAGAACGATAGAGGAGCACCTGATGGCGCGGGACCTTACCGAGACCGATCCGATTGCCGCGCTGGCGGCCAATGCGGCGCTGCCCTTTGTGCAGGCGCGAGCGATGCCGCCCTCGGTCTATACCTCGCAGGCCTTCCTGGACGCGGAACTGTCAGAGATCTTCCGCAAGGAATGGTATTGCATTGGCCGTGCTGGCGCGCTGGCGCAGCCGGGCGACTATGTGACCGCCGAGCTTGCAGGGCAGCCGCTGGTCGTGGTGCGCGGGCAGGACGGTGCGCTGCGCGCCATGTCCAACGTCTGCCTGCACCGGATGTCGACCCTGCTCGAGGGGCGCGGCAGCGCAAGGGCGATCGTCTGCCCCTATCACGCCTGGACCTACAATCTGGACGGGACCCTGCGCGGTGCGCCGGCCATGACGCTGAACGAGGGATTTCAGCGGGGCGAGTACTGCCTTCCGCAGATTCGCTGCGAGGAATGGCTGGGCTGGGTCTTCGTCACGCTCGACCCCGAGGCCGCGCCGGTCGCCGACCGTCTGAAGGACGTGGAGGCAATGGTCGCGGGCTATGACATGCTGAACTATACCGAGACCTTCTTCGAAGAGCATGTCTGGGACACAAACTGGAAGGTGCTGGCCGAGAATTTCATGGAGAGCTACCACCTGCCGGTCTGTCATGCGGGCACCATCGGCGGACTGTCCAAGCTGGAGGAGATGGTCTGCCCGCCCGGGCGCGAGGCGTTCAACTGGCACACCATCCTGAAGGACGATTCGCTGCGCATCGCGATGGCGCATCCGAAGAACACGCGGCTGGAGGGCGACGAACGGCGCACGACGTTTCTCTTGGCGCTTTACCCGAGCCTGCTGATTACCCTGACCCCGGGATACTTCTGGTATCTCTCGCTGCACCCCAAGGGTCCGGGGCAGGTACATATCCGTTTCGGCGGCGGCATGTCGGACGACTACAAGGACGATCCTGACGCGCAGGCCAATTTCGCTGCGCTCAAAACCCTGCTCGACGCGGTGAATGTCGAGGATCGGGGCTGTACCGAGAAGGTCTATCGAGGCCTCTGCGCGCAGCTCAGCGCGCCGGGGCATCTGAGCCATCTGGAGCGGCCGAACTACGATTTCGCCCAGTATCTGAACGCGCGTGTCTCGCAGGCGCGCGCCAAGTGAGGACCTGAAATTGACGACCGAGAAGATAGACACCCTCGTCGTGGGGGCCGGGCAGGCCGGCGTCGCGATGAGCGAACACCTGAGCCGCAACGGCATCGCGCATCTGGTTCTGGAGAAGGATCGGATCGCAGAGCGATGGCGCACCGGGCGCTGGGATTCGCTGGTGGTGAACGGGCCCGCCTGGCATGACCGGTTTCCAGGTCTGGGGTTCGATGATGCCGACCCGGAATCCTTCCCTGCGAAGGATCGGGTGGCGCGTTATTTCGAACAATATGCCGAGAAGTTCGAGGCGCCGATCCGCTGTGGCGTCGAGGTTCTGAAGGCCGAGCGTAACCGCGACACACCCGGCTTTATTGTCGAGACCTCGCAGGGCGTGATCGAATGCGACAACATCGTTGCCGCTACTGGCGCTTTCCAGATTCCGGTGATGCCGGACCTCGTGCCGGAACGGCCCGGACTGACCCAGATGCACTCGATCGACTACCGCAATCCCGGCCAGCTGGCGGATGGCGCGGTGCTGGTGGTGGGAGCGGGCTCCTCGGGCGTGCAGATTGCCGAGGAACTGGTGCGCGCCGGGCGTCGGGTCTATCTGTCGGTCGGTCCGCATGACCGGCCGCCGCGGGTCTATCGCGGGCGCGACTATTGCTGGTGGCTGGGCGTGCTTGGCCTGTGGGATATCCCGGCGCCGCGGCCCGGCACGGAACATGTCACCATCGCGGTGAGCGGCGCCGACGGCGGGCATACGGTCGATTTCCGCGACCTCGCGCGGCAGGGGATTACTCTGGTCGGCCGCACCACCGCCTGCGAGGACGGTGTGCTGACCTTCTCGGATGACCTTGCGCGGAACATCGCGCAGGGGGACGCGAATTATCTCTCGGTACTCGATGCCGCCGACGCCTGGGTCGCGCGCAACGGTGCCGATCTGCCGGAAGAGCCCGAGGCCCGCATCTTTGCCGCCGATCCCGAGTGCGTGACGAACCCTCTGGCGTTTCTGGACTTGGCCGAGGCGGGGATCACCACCATCATCTGGGCCACCGGATACCGCCGTGATTACAGCTGGATGAAGGTCGATGCCTTTGACGAGAAGGGCGAACCCCGCCATCAGCGCGGGGTGTCGACCGAGCCGGGCGTCTACTTCCTCGGGCTGCCCTGGCAATCGCGCCGGGGGTCGACCTTCATCTGGGGCGTCTGGCATGATGCGCGTCATGTGGCCGACCAGATCGCCATCCAGCGCAGCTATCGCGACTATGTCGGCCCGGCCCGTTCGAGCCGGCAGACCGCCTGACCCTTCAACACGGAGACCGAATTGGCCCATTATCGCCATCGCAAGTTCAACACCAAGGACACCTACCCCGAGCAGAAGCTCGACAACGATCTGGCGCAGGCGGTGGTCACGCAGGGCGGGCGCACCATCTGGCTGCGCGGCCAGTGCCCGCAGGATCTTGACACGGCCAAGAACATCGAGAGCCACGATCCGGTCGAGCAGACCCACAAGGTGATGCAGAACATCCAGCAGCTGATCGAGGAATGCGGCGGCAAGATGGAGCATCTGGTGAAGGTGGTCGTCTATATCACCGATGTGCGCCACCGCGAGGCGGTCTACCGGACGATGGGCGAGTATCTGAAGGGTGTGCATCCGGTGTCCACCGGGCTTGTGGTGAGCGCGCTGGCGCGCCCCGACTGGCTTGTCGAAATCGACGGCACCGCCGTCATTCCGGACTGAGGCGATGACCTTCTCGCTTGTCGCCCGCTGCGCCAGGACCGGGATGTTCGGGGTGGCGATCTCGTCGTCCTCCCCGGCCGTTGCGGCGCGCTGTTCCTATGCGCGCGCCGGCGTCGGGGCGGTGGCCTCGCAGAACGTGACCGATCCGACGCTGGGCCCGCTGGCACTCGACCTGATGGAAGCCGGGATGAGCGCGCCCGAAGCCATCGCCGAGGTGCAGAAGCGCGGCAGGTTCATCGAATACCGTCAGGTTCTGGCGGTGGACGGGGCCGGGCGCACGGCGATCCATTCTGGGCCCAACAGTCTGGGCATCTGGACACAGGCGCAGGCGGAAAACGTCGCGTCTGGCGGGAACTTGCTGGCCAATGATGGCGTGCCGCAGGCCATAGTCGATGCCTACCTTGGCGCGGAGGGGCATCTGGGCGACCGTCTGATCGCCGCAATGCGGGCGGGGCTGGCTGCCGGCGGCGAGGCCGGGCCAGTGCATTCGGCGGGCATGAAGCTCGTCGACAAGGTCGCCTGGCCGGTCGCCGACCTCCGCTGCGACTGGACCGAGGACTGTCCCATCGAGGCCGTCGCCACCGCCTGGGAGATCTACAAGCCGCAGCTCGAGGCCTATGTGCAACGCGCGCTCGATCCGCGCGCGGCCCCGTCCTACGGCGTGCCGGGGGACGAATGAGCCGGGTTGCCACGGCCCGGCCGCGGCGCGAATACTCTTCCATGCCCCTGCGTTTCACCCTGCGCCAGCTTGAATATTTCGTCGCCGTGGGCGAGGCGGGGTCGATTGCCCTTGCCGCCGAAAAGATCCGCGTCTCGTCGCCGTCGATCTCGGCCGCCATCGGCCAGCTGGAGGATGAATTCGGTCTGCAGCTGTTTGTGCGCAAACATGCGCAGGGCCTGTCGCTGACGCAGGCCGGCCGGCAGTTCCTGGACCATGCGCGGCATGTGCTGACCGAGGCCGACCGTCTGAACCGTCTGGCCGGCGCGCTTTCGGGCGAGGTGCAAGGACCGCTACGGCTTGGCTGCCTGTTGACCTTCGCCCAGTTGATCGTGCCCCACCTGCGCCGCCAGTTCGAAACGCGCTATCCGGAGGTGCGCGTCAGCCAGAGCGAACGAGACCAGCAGCAGATCTTCGAAGGGCTGCGCCGGGGCGAGTTGGACATCGCTCTGACCTACGATCTGGAAATTCCTGCCGATCTGCGATTTGTGCCGCTGGTGGAACTTGCGCCCTATGCCATGCTGGCCGAGGGACATCCGCTGGCGCGGCAGTCGGAGGTTTCGGTCGAGGACCTGCAGGACGAGCCGATGGTCCTGCTCGACCTGCCGATGAGCGCTGACTACTTCCTGTCGTTCTTCAAGGCAGCCGGCCTGCGGCCAAATATCGCCGAACGAACGCGGGACATGGCGGTGATGCGCAGCCTGGTCGGCAACGGCTTTGGCTATGCCATTGCCAATGTGCGTCTGCTGAACGATCTGGCGCCCGATGGCCGCCGCCTGCGCTTCGTGCCGCTGAAAGGCCCGGTGCGGCCGATGGTGCTGGGCCTGCTGATGACGGAAGGCGCAGAGAACGTGCTGACCCTGCGGGCCTTCATAGACCATTGCCGCGAACAGATCACCACCGACGGGGCGCCTGGCATGAAGATGCAGGCCGGCGCGTCCACCACCTTCTCCCATTGATCCGACAGCCCCTGCCAGAACGGAGCCGAGCCTTGCGCGATCCTCGATACGATATCCTGTTCGAACCGATGAAGATCGGCCCGCTGACCGCGAAGAACCGTTTCTACCAGGTGCCCCACTGCAACGGCGGCGGCTATCGCGATCCCTCTGCTGTGGCCGAGATGCGCGCGGCCAAGGCCGAAGGCGGCTGGGGCGTGATCTTCACCGAGCAGACCGAGATGCACCATTCCTCGGAAATCACGCCCTTCATCGAGCTGCGGCTGTGGGAGGACCAGGACATTCCGGCACTGGCCCGCATGGCAGACCGGATGAAAAGCCACGGCGCCCTGGCAGGCATCCAGCTGGCCTATTCCGGGATCAACGGGCCGAACCTCTATACCAAGGAGGTGCCGCTGGCACCCTCTGCGCTGCCGATCCGGACCTTTACCAACGATCCGGTGACGGCACGGGCGATGGACAAGGAGGACATCCGCAACCTGCGGCGCTGGTTCATCAACGCCGCGAAACGGTCGCGCACCGCGGGGTTCGACCTGATCTGTCTCTACGGCGCGCATGGCTTTGGCATCTTCCAGCACTTCCTGAGCCGCGCCACCAATCAGCGCAGCGACGAATACGGCGGAAGCCTGGAGAACCGCGCGCGTTTCGTGCGCGAGGTGATTTCCGACATGCGCGATGCGGTGGGCGAGACCATGGCGCTGACCCTGCGCCTGTCGCTGGACGAAACCATCGGTGAGCTTGGTTTTTCCAATGCCGAGGTGCGGGATTTCATCGAGATGCATGGCGATCTGCCCGATCTCTGGGATCTGGCACAGGGAACCTGGGAGGATTGCTCGGGCCCCTCGCGTTTCAAGGAGGAGGCCGCGCAGGAACCGCTGGTGCAGGGCATACGCGACCTGACGTCGAAACCGGTCGTCGGTGTCGGCCGCTTCACCAGCCCCGATGTGATGGTGCGCATGATCCGGCAGGGGCGGCTTGATTTCATCGGCTGCGCGCGGCCTTCCATCGCCGACCCCTTCCTTCCGAAGAAGATCGAGGAGGGGCGGATCGAGGACATTCGCGAATGCATCGGCTGCAACGTCTGTATCACCGGCGACATGACGCAAGGCATGGGCCGCTGCACCCAGAACCCGACCTGGATGGAAGAATGGCGGCGCGGCTGGCACCCGGAACGGATGAACGCCAAGGGGCCGAGTTCCAGCGTGCTGATCGTCGGCTCGGGCCCGGCGGGACTCGAGGCAGCGCGGGGGCTCTCGCTGCGCGGATACGATGTCGCCATCGCCGAGGCACGCGAGCAGATCGGCGGCCGCGTGACTCGGGAGCGCTGGTTGCCGGGGCTGTCCGCCTGGGGCCGGGTCGTCGACTATCGTCAGTATCAGCTGTCGCAGCGGCCGAATGTCGAAACCTACCTGGTGTCGGAGCTCGATGCCGGCGAGATCCTGGAGTTCGGGTTCGAGCATGTCTGCATCGCCACCGGGGCCAGCTGGCGCGCCGACGGCGTCGCGCGGCAGCACGTCGTGCCGATGCGGATGGACCCCGCGATGCCGGTCTTTACCCCCGATGACATCATGGAGCGCCGGCATCCCTCGGGTCGGGTGGTCGTCTATGACGACGACCACTATTACATGGGTGGCGTCCTGGCGGAACTGCTGGCGCGCGAGAGCTGCGACGTCACTCTGGTGACGCCGGCGCCCTATGTCTCGGATTGGTCGCGCAATACGCTGGAGCAGGCAGCGGTGCATGTGCGGCTGGCGCAGGCCGGGGTGAAGATCGTGCTGAACCGGGGAGTCACGAGGCTGCGCGCAGATGGGGTGGAAACGAACTGTACCTATACCGACGCGCGCGAGGTGCTGCCCTGCGATGCGGTGCTGCTGGTCACCTCGCAACAGGCGAATGGCGCATTGCACCGCGATCTGCTCGCCCGGAAGGCGGATTGGGCGGATGCCGGGATACGTTCGGTGAAGGTGATCGGGGATGCCAATGCGCCAGGACCCATCGCGTGGGCAACCTTCGCCGGTCACCGCTATGCGCGCGAGCTGGATGAGCCGGAGATCGGCGATGCGCTGCCGTTCCGGCGGGAGGTGACGGCGCTGGCTCGCTAAACCGTCGCGTCAGATCACGGTTGCGAGGAAGCCGGTCAGGTCGTCGGTGTGGTGGTGCACATGCGGGGCCGGATTGGGCTCGGGCGTGACCAGAACCGTGCGCATTCCCATGGCATGCGGAGCTGCGAGGTTGCGCACGTCGTCCTCGAACATCGCGGCGAGGGCGGTGTCGGTGCCGTCGGCTGCGAAGACCGCCTCGAAGGCGGCGCGTTCTGGTTTTGGCAGGAACCCCGCGTGTTCGACGCCGTAGACCGCGTCGAACAGACCGCTCAGGCCGCGATGGGCCAGCACCTGCTCGGCATAGGGTGCGGTGCCGTTGGTATAGACGATCCGCCGCCCCGGCAGGGCGCGGATCCGATCGGCGAGCACGGGGTCGGGGTCAAGCCCGCCGAAGTCGATGTCATGCACGCTGGTCAGGTAGGGGCCGGGATCGACGTCATGTTCGCGCATCAGTCCGGCGAGCGTGGTGCCGTAGGTTGCCCAGTAGTGCTTGCGCAGGCTGTCGGCCTCGGCGCGCTCCACCCCGAGGGCCTCCATCACGAAACGGGTCATGCGCACCTCGATCTGGTCGAACAGGCGCATCCGGGGTGGGTAGAGGGTGTTGTCGAGATCGAAGACCCAGGTCCGCACGTGGCTGAAGACATCCTTGACCATTGCATTCTCCTGTCGCGCGGCCGCGGCCGTCTTGTCACCCGGAGCAGGCCGGGGCTGCAATCCCCTATTGCTACAGCGCCCTTCGGGCGCGAAGCCGCCTGGCGGCGGCTGCCTCCGGCGGAGGTATTTGGGGAACCAGAGAAGCCAGGAGGTGGTGCTGCTCTGGCAATCGCGGGGTTGATTGGCGGGCACGGCGCTGTAGACAGGTCGGCAGAGACCAACACGAGGCCGGCATGACCCAGACGAAACCTTCGCCGACCGATGCCTACAGTCTGATCCTGGAGGCCATCGATTCCGGCACCTACCGGCCTGGCGACCGGCTGGTGGAGAGCGAGCTGGCCGACCGCTTCGGCATGTCGCGCACCCCGGTGCGGGAGGCCCTGCAACGGCTCGAGACGCAGTCGCTGCTGGCGCGGGACGGGCGGTCGCTGATCGTGGCTTCGCTCGACCACAACCAGATGGGCGAGCTTTATGTGGTGCGGCGCGAGCTGGAGGGGCTGGCGGCGCGGCTGGCGGCGCAGCATGCCAATGCCGAGGAGATCGAGGTGCTGCGCGGGATGGTGCAGGCGGATGACGCTCTGATCGACGACCCGCGGGCGCTGGCGCGGGCGAACCGGCGGTTTCACAAGCAGATCCACCTTGCCTCGCACAACCGGTATCTGGTGCAGCAACTGGACCTGGTGCACCGGTCGATGGCGCTGATGGCGACGACCTCGCTGGCGGCCGAGGGGCGGGGTGCGCGGGCGCAGGCGGAGCACAAGGCGATTGTCGAGGCGATTGCGGCGCGGGATGCGGGGGCGGCGGAAAAGGCGCTGCAGGATCACATCTCGGTGGCCTTCACCACCCGGCTGAAGCTCGATGCGGACAAGCGGGAAAGGCGGGGCTGAAGGGTCGCGGCAAGGCGTCCCAGCTGGGACGGGGGGTCAACTCTCTGTTTTTGATCGTTTTTTGGCGAGTGACGTTTTGGGGCGCGTTCGCCAGACAGGAGTCCGGGTGAGCTATGAGCCTCGGACCGGAGGCATGCCTAGCGGTTGCGTCCGACCTGACGGCAGATCAGGATCACCGGCAGCAGGCCGACGGCGACGATCACCAGCGAGGGTACCGCTGCGCCGTCGAGCCGTTCGTCGGCGGCGAGGCGATGGGCCTGCACCGCCAGCGTGTCGAAGTTGAACGGCCGCATGATCAGGGTGGCCGGCAGTTCCTTCATCACGTCGACGAAGACGATCAGAAGGGCGGTCAGCAGGCTGGGCGTCAGGATCGGAAGGTGGACGCGGGCCAGAGTGCCGAGGGGCCCCTTGCCGAGGGATCGCGCCGCCGCGTCCATGTTGGCGTGCACCGTCGCCTGCCCGCCCTCATAGGCGCCGAGCGCCGCAGCGAGGAAGCGCACCATATAGGCTGCGACCAGCAGCCAGATCGACCCGGTGACCAGCAGGCCGGTCGAGACGTCGAAGGTCGACCGCATCCAGGCGTCGAGGCGGTTGTCGAAGGCGGCGAAGGGCACCAGCAGGCCAACGGCGATCACCCCGCCCGGAACCGCATAGCCCAGGCGCGCGACATGGCCGGCGAAGGCAGCGCCGCGGCCCGGCCGGCTGCGCTGAAAGAACCCGACCGCGATGGCGGCGGCAAGCGTAACCAGCGCGGCTATTCCGGCGAGCGTCAGGGAATTGCTCGTGAAAGCGATATAGCGGCGGCTGAACAGATCCTGTTCCGAGCCGATCCCCATTGCAAAGAGAACGATGACGGGCAGGACGAAGCCTAGCGTGACTGGCACGACGCAAAGAGTCACGGCCAGTCCGGCGCGCCAGCCCGAGAGCGGTTCGGGGGGCATGCGGACATGGGCCTTGCCGGTGTGGTGATACTGCGCGCGGCCCCGCTGCATCCGTTCGGCGACCGCCAGCATCAGCGCGAAGACCAGCAGGCAGAGTGCCAGCTGTGCCGCCGCCGAGCGGTCGGCGAGGGTGAACCAGCTGGTGTAGATGCCCGTGGCGAAGGTCTGCACGCTGAAATGCGCCACGGTGCCGTAGTCGGCGATGGTCTCCATCACCGTCAGCAGCACCCCGCCGGCGATGGCGGGCCGCGCCATCGGCAGGCTGACCCGCCAGAAGGCGCTCCAGGTCGAATGGCCCAGCGTGCGGGCCGCGAGGAAGGCGGCCGAGCTTTGCTGCAGGAAGGCCGCGCGGGCCAGCAGGTAGACATAGGGATAGAGCACCAGGACCAGCATCAGCGCGGCCCCGGGCAGCGAGCGAACCTCGGGGAACCAGTAATCGCGCGCGCCCCAGCCGGTGATCTGCCGCAGCGTCGATTGCACGATGCCGGGATGGTCGAGGATATAGGTATAGGCATAGGCCAGCACATAGGCCGGGAAGGCGAGGGGAAGGACGAGCGCGATCTCGAACAGGCGGACGCCGGGGAAGCGGGTCATCGTGACCAGCCAGGCGGCGCCGACCCCCAGCGTGAAGGTGCCGCAGGCCACCATCACGGCCAGCGCGAGCGTCGTGGCGGCATAACGGGGCAGCACCGTATCGATCAACTGAGACACCGTCCCGGTGCCGCCGGTGAGCGCGGCCAGCGTCACCGCCAACATCGGCAGCAGGCACGCGGCGGCGACCGTCCAGGCCAGCACGGCCAGAAGCCGCCCGCCGCCTTTGGCGGGGCGGCCGGATCGGGGGGCGGCAGCTGCGACGCTCTGGCTCACGCGGTCGGTCTCCGTGAACGGCACCCAGGGGTGCAGGCAGGGTCTTATCCCGCCTCGGGGGCCGGAGTTCCAGCGGTTTCTGCCGTGAGGCCGGCCAGCCGCGCAAGGTCGCCGAACTGCGCGAGCGGCGGCAGCTGTGCGAGGGTCTTGCGCCAGATCGGCAGCGCCTGCACCAGAAGCTCTTCGGCCGCGGGTGTCAGCGCGAGCCGGCGGCTGCGCCGGTCCGCGGAGTCGGGGTTGACGGTGAGCAGGCCGCGCCGTTCCAGCGGCTTGAGGTTGGCGGTCAGCGTCGTGCGGTCCATGCCGAGCAGGCTGGCGACATCGCCGATCCGCGGCGGCTCGGGCCGGTTGAGAGAGATCAGCAGGGAGAACTGTCCGTGGGTCAGCCCAAGCGGGCGCAGCGCATCGTCAAAACAGCGGCCGACGACGCGGGCCGCGCGTTGCAGATGCAGACAAAGGCAGCTGTCGCGAACTTCGTGGGTGACGTCGATCGGCAGGTCTTTTCTCATGGGGTCAATTTAAGTTGACTTCAACGTATTTGTCAATCACGCTTGTCCCCGAAAGAGGAGAGAACAGGGAATCCGGACGTGAATACATATATCAACCTCTGCGTTGCCGACGTGAAGCGCTCGCGGTCGTTCTTTACGGCGCTGGGCTTTGCGTTCAACGACAATTTCAGCGATGCCGAGTCGATTGCCATGCGGATCAGCGACAGCTGTTTCGTGATGATGCTGCAACCGGGCAAGTTCAAGGGGTTCACCCCGCGCGAGATCGCCGACGCAACGCGGACGACCGAGGTCATGACCGCGTTGCAGCTGGACAGCCGGGCGGCGGTCGATGCGATGGTCGAGGCGGCGGTGGCGGCGGGCGGGTCGGTGTTCCGCGCCGCCGAGGAGCACGGTTTCATGTACGGACGCAGCTTCTGCGATCCCGACGGGCATGTCTGGGAGCCGTTCTGGTTCGATCCGGCAGCGGTTCCGGAGAACCCGTCATGATCCCGGTGCGGACCTGCCTGTGGTATGAGAGCGAGGCAGAGGAGGCCGCGCGGTTCTATACCTCGCTGGTGCCGGGCAGCGCTGTGGAAGAGGTGATGCGCCCGGCGGCGGAGGCGCCGGCGGTGCTGGTGCACTTCACCCTCGGAGGGGTGCCGTTTTCCGCGCTGAACGGCGGCAGCTCGGTTGCACATACCTATGCCGCCTCGGTGGTGCTGGAGGCGCCCGACCAGGTCGAGACCGACCGGCTGTGGCAGGCGATCCTCGAGAATGACGGCAAGGAGGTTCAGTGCGGCTGGATCACCGACCGCTGGGGTGTATCGTGGCAGATCATTCCGCAGGGATTTCAGAAGCTGATGTTCTCGGCGGATGCCGAGGCGAACCAGCGGGCCTATCAGGCGATGCTGAAGATGATCCGGCTGGATCTTGCCGCCGTGCGTGCGGCGCATGAGGGGAAGGGAGGAACGGCATGACTTATGTCGATGGCGTGGTGACGGCGGTCGCGAATGACAGGAAGGACGAGTTCATCGCCTTTTCGAAGAAGCTGACGCCGCTTTTCCGCAAGCTGGGCGCGCTTCAGGTGGTCGATTGCTGGGGCGAGACGGTGCCGGAGGGCAAGCTGACCTCGTTTCCGATGGCGGTGAAATGCGGACCCGACGAGACGGTATGCTTTTCCTGGATGCTCTGGCCGTCCAAGGCGGTGCGGGATGCCGGCTGGGCGGCTTTCGAGGCCGACCCGAAGCTGGCCGAGATGATGCAGCCGGCGCCCTTTGACGGCAAGCGGATGATTTTCGGGGGCTTCGAGGTGGTGTCGGAGGGCTGAGGTTCAGCCACGGCGCGTGTCGTTCAGGGCGTGGAAGATGTGGGTGAAGGTCGCCGCGCCGAGGATCGGGATCACCAGGCCGACCAGCGGGATCGACAGCGGCAGGGCCATCAGGACGCCGGCCAGCCATATGGTGCCGCGATGCCGCTGGCGCAGGGCGATGGCGCGCTCGCGGCCGATCCGGCGCATGGCGGCAAGGGTGAAGTATTCGCGCCCGAGCAGGAAGCCGTTGAGGCCGTAGAAGATCAGCGGCCAGGCCGGGGGAAAGGCAAGAAAGGCGACGGCTGCGATGACGAAGGCGATTGCATTGGCGCCGATCAGAACGCCGAGATAGTTGATGGTGTCGCGCAGGGCGTCGCCGAAAGGGACCTTCGGGGCGGGCGGCAGAAGGGGGTAGTGTTCCTCCTCGACCGCCTGGGCCACGTCGTCGAGGAACATCGACGTGATGGCTGATGCGACCGGAACCATCAGGAAGAAGCTGAGCACCATCATGAAGATGAAGGAGGCAAAGCCGAGCAGATCGTCGAGCCAGCGCACTTCGCCGATCAACGGGATCGACACGGTTTCGCCGGTCATGGCCTGGATGCCCCAGAGCAACAGGGCATAGGCGGCGACCAGCAGCGCGAAGCTGAGCAGCACGCCGAGTGCCAGCACCTTTCGGAATTTGGGATCGCCGATCTGGCCGAGTGCCAGCAGAAACGAACGCAGGATCACTCGGCCACCCAGCGCGTCAGGGCCGAGATGTCCGGGCGAGGGCGCTCGGGTGGGACAGACCCTTCGGTACCGATATGCACGATCCCCGCGACCCGTTCGCCCGGCGCCAGGCCGAAGCCCCGTTCGCAGAATGCAGCGTCATGAGCGGGCCAGCCGCTGAGCCAGCAGGCGCCCCAGCCGGAGGCGAGCGCGGCATTGACCAGCGACAGGCAGACCGCGCCGGCGGAATAGGTCTGTTCCAGCGGCGGGATTTTCTCGGAGGCGACCGGCTTTTCCACCACCACGACGGCGAGATGGCCCTGATCGTACTGGCTGCGGCCCTTGCCGATGTCTTCGGGCGACTTGCCAAGCTCGGCTCCCCGCGCCTCGGCCAGATCGGCGAGGCGGGCCATCGCTGCGCCCTGGATCACGATGAACCGCCAGGGTTCCAGCTTGCCATGATCGGGCACGCGCGCCGCAGCGGTCAGCAGCATTTCCACTTCGGCGCGATCAGGGACCGGCAATACAAGCGTCTTGGCGGGGCGCGACCGGCGGGTCAGCAGAAAGTCGAGGGCGGCAGGGTTCGGCTGGGGCATGTCTTGGTCCTGTAAATTGCCAGTCTCATGTCGGGTGGGCGGGCGCCTGTGTCAAGCCGATGCGGCGCGCCCGGTTGTGCGCGAACCCGGTATGTGCAAAGGGACGGCGCGACTTTCACGGCGATCCCCTGCAAAAGCCCATGGCGCGCGCCCTGCCTGCGGGGCAAAGTGCCGACATGGCCAAACCGCGCGACATTCCTGACCTGACCCGCCTTGCCGTGCCCGGTGCCGAGATCGCCGTGAAGGCCACGCCGCGCGCGGCGCGGGCGCGTCTGGTCGAGGAGAGCGGGGGCTTGCGCGCCTATGTCACCGTGCCGCCGGAGGACGGCAAGGCCAATGCGGCGGTGCAGGCCCTGCTGGCGGCGGCGATGGGCGTGGCCCCGTCGCATCTGACGCTGGTGCGCGGCCAGACCGCGCGCAACAAGGTCTTCGTCTATTTGGACGGCGCGGGCGCCAGCCGGTAGACGCCCTCGGGCAGGTTGAGCGCCGCTCCGAGATCGCGCGCCTGTTCGGGCGACAGGGTGATCCGCATGACCTGATTGGTGCGCGGGTCGAATTGCTCGACCGTGATGCATTCGGCAAAGCTTTGAATGACCACGTCTTCCTGCAGTGGGGACGATCCCTCGTCGACAAGGGTGATCACGGTGGCGTCGAAATCGTGCTCGATGGTGAACATGGGGGCAGAGTGATCGCGTGGAGGTGTTTATGCAAGCAACTTGACCCTCTGGAAGCGCGCAAATCCTGTGCTAGACAGGGTGCATGACTGTGATGCGACATCTCTCGGCCGCCCTGGCTGCCTGCGCCCTGCTGATGACGGCCGCCTGTGACGTTCCGCAACCGCCCGCGACGACGGCGTCGCCCGTGTTCCTGGCGCCAGGCGCCCGCATGTCGCCCGATGAGGCGATGGCCACCTTCAATCGCGTGGTGGCAGCGGTCGAGCCGGTGGCCGAATCGGAATGCCGCCGGCGCACGCCCGGCCGGCGCTGCGATTTCCAGATTGTCGTCGCCAGCGATTCCGCGCTTCCGTCGAATGCCTATCAGAGCATTGATGGGGCGGGCCGGCCCGTGATCACCTTCACCCAGGCGCTGATCCGCGACGCGGGCAATGCCGACGAGCTGGCCTTTGTGATGAGCCACGAGGCCGCGCACCATATCCGCGATCACCTGACGCGTCAGCGCCGCAACGCCGAGACGGCGGCGGTGGTCTTTGGCGGACTGGCCTCGCTGAACGGGCTTGGGACGACCGAGGTGGAAACCGCGCAGAAGCTGGGCGCGGTGGTGGGCGCGCGCACCTATTCCAAGGATTTCGAGCTGGAGGCCGACGAGCTGGGCACGATCATCGCCTGGCGCGCAGGGTTCGATCCGCTGGTCGGGGCTGGGTTCTTTTCCCGCATTCCCGATCCGGGGAACCGGTTTCTTGGCACCCACCCGCCGAATGGCGACCGGATCGCAACCGTCCGTCGCACCAGTGCCACGCTGGGCCTGAACTGAGCGGTTGATCTGCATCAACGACCGCGGGGGCGTTTCCGTCAGTATGGCACCGTAAGCCGATGACGGGAGGGGCAGGTGCCATGACGGATACTGTTGATCTTCGCCGCCACGCGATCCTGGTCGATTCGATGGCCGGAGCGCTGGGCATCGATCTGGAAGAAGCCGCGCTGCGGGGCGAGCTGGACATGGACGAGATTTCCGACGCGGTGCTGCGGTGCGTCGGCTGCACCAACCCCGAGCACTGCGCGCATATGCTGGCTGATAAGCCGAAGCTGACGGCGACTCCGGGATATTGCCGCAACCGGGAACTGATGACCCGGCTGGCCGATCGGGGCGCTTGACAGGTTCGCGTTGCGGCCTCTAGCTGGCGGGCAGTTCCGTTGCCCAAGGTGTTTCCCATGCGCCATGTTGCCGCCGCCGTTCTTTCCCTTCTGCTCTGCGGTCCGGCGCTGGCCGGGCCGGTCAAACTGAAACCGGCCGAACCGCAGCCGGCCGCGCCCGGACCGGGGCTTTCGGTCGCTTATGCCTATCCCGAGCAGAAGATCCATTCTCTGGCCGAAGCCGCCACTGCGCTGCGCGGCGCGGTGCGCGACGGCAAGCCGTTGCGCGGGCTGGATTACGCGGACACGACCGAGGGCGAGGTGACGCTCACCTCGCGGCAGGCGATGAATGTCGCGGCGCGAATCACCGGCTTTGTCCGGTTCGACGCGCCGGGCGCCTACGATATCGAATTCGTGGTGAACGACGGGATCGACGCCCGGATCGGCGGCCAGCAGGTCGGGTTCTACGACGGCATTCAGGCCTGTGAGGGCACAACGGTGGTGCCGGTGGAGGTGCCGGTGGCGGGGTGGTATCCGGTCGACATTCTCTACTTCCAGAAGCAGGGCACTGCCTGTCTGAACATGAAGTGGGGACCGGCCGACGGCAAGCGGAGCTGGACGCCGAATTCAGCCTTCGGGCGCTAGGCCAGACGGCCCCAGAGGTCGTATTCCCCGGCCTCGTCCACCGTCACGGTGACCACATCGCCGGCCTTGAGCGATTCGAAGCCCTCGTCGATGAAGAGATTGCCGTCGATTTCCGGCGCGTCGGCCCAGGTGCGGCAGGTGGCGGCATCTTCGTCCACCTCGTCCACGATGACCTGGAGCGTCCGGCCGACCTTTGCGGCCAGCTTGGCCTCGGAGATGGCCTGGGATTTTTCCATGAAGCGGTCCCAGCGGTCCTGCTTGACCTCTTCGGGCACGTGGTCGGGCAGGGCGTTGGAACGCGCGCCGGCCACGTTTTCGTATTTGAAGCATCCGACCCGGTCGAGCTGGGCCTCGTCGAGCCAGTCGAGCAGCGTCTGGAATTCGGATTCGGTTTCGCCGGGATAGCCGACGATGAAGGTCGAGCGCAGGGTGATGTCGGGGCAGGCCGCGCGCCAGGCGGCGATCTCGTCCAGCGTCTTCGCCGCGGCAGCTGGGCGCGCCATGCGTTTCAGCACGTCCGGGTGAGCGTGCTGGAAGGGGATGTCGAGATAGGGCAGGACGCCGTTTTCGGGATCGGCCATCAGCGGGATCAGGTCGCGGACGTGCGGGTAGGGATAGACGTAGTGCAGCCGCACCCAGGCGCCGAGCCGGCCCAGTTCGCGTGTGAGATCGGTGATATGGGCGCGCACGTCGGCATCTTTCCACAGGCTCGTCCCATGCCTGAGGTCCAGCCCGTAAGCACTTGTATCCTGTGAGATGACCAGCAGCTCGCGCACGCCGTTATCCACAAGTTTCTCCGCCTCGCGCAGCACGGCGTTGGCGGGACGGGACACCAGCCTTCCGCGCATGTCGGGGATGATGCAGAACTTGCACTTGTGGTTGCAGCCCTCGGAGATCTTCAGGTAGCTGAAATGCCGGGGGGTGAGACGGATACCCGCGGCGGGCAGCAGGTCGATGAAGGGATCGGGGTCGGGCGGCACGGCGGTGTGGACGGCATCCAGCACCTGTTCGTACTGGTGCGGACCGGTCACGGCCAGCACCTTGGGATGCGCGCCGGTGATATAGTCGGGTTCCGCGCCGAGGCAGCCGGTCACGATGACGCGCCCGTTCTCTTTGAGCGCCTCGCCGATGGCCTCGAGGCTTTCCGCCTTGGCGCTGTCGAGAAAACCGCAGGTGTTGACAATGACGGCATCCGCACCGGCATAGTCGGGAGAAATGCCATATCCCTCGGCCCTCAGCCGGGTGAGGATGCGTTCGCTGTCGACCAGCGCCTTGGGACAGCCGAGCGAGACCATGCCGATGGTCGGCTGGCCGGGGCGGGGGACATCACCGAGGCGGGCCCGGGGGGCCAGGTCGGGGCGCAGGTCGGGCGGGTTGGTGCTCATGCGCGCTCCCCTACACCGGCGCCGGGGCGCACGCAAAGGGAATGCGCGGGTGGCGGAGCTGTGGGGCCCATGACCGAAGAACTCGGGCTTTGCGAAAATCCGCCTGCGGGGGTATCATTCCGTCCAAAACGAGGCGGAGCAGCCCATGCGTTGGATTGTCAGGATCATCGGTGCCCTGGTGGTGAGCCTTGTGCTGTTGGTCGTCGGGCTGTTCCTGCTGCCGGGTGAGAAGATCGCTCAGCTGGCGGCGGAACAAATTCGCGTTCAGACGGGACGCGCGGTCAGCATCGGCGGCGACGTTCGTTTCACGCTCTGGCCGGTTGTGGGCGTGCGTACCGGTCCGCTAAGTGTCGCCAATGCCGACTGGGCCGGGACGGAGCCGATGTTTTCAGCCGAGAGCCTTTCGGTGGGAGTGTCCGCGCCCGCGCTGCTGGCGGGCAACATCCGTGTCACCGAAGTTGTCGCGGAAAGGCCGCTGCTGCGGCTGCGCCGGGCGCAGGACGGTCGGGGTAACTGGGAAATCGCGCCGTCCGGGACCGCCGCGGCGCCCCGCGAAGGAGCGGCGGCGGCGCGGCAGGCGACGCTTGAGCGGCTGGCCCTGTCCGGCGCGCGGCTGGAGTGGATCGACGGCGGTTCGGCGCCGGTGGTGGTGGACGGGGTCGACCTGACGCTCGACTGGCCCGATGCGGCCGGGGCGGCGGATATCGCGCTGGCGCTGGCCCCGGCCGGCGAGCGGATCGAGGTCGAGGGAACGATTGGCAACTTCCAGAGCTTCCTCGCGGGAGAGGTCACGCCGGTTTCGGCGCAGATTCACGCGCCGGGAGGCAACATCGCCTTCGAGGGCCGGGCCAGCACGGATGGCGCGGCGGCGGGGAAGCTGGCCCTGAAGGCCAGCGACAGCGCGCGGATGCTGGCGGCAGCGGGTCTCGGTCGGGTGAGCATTCCCGAGGGCGCGGGGCGTACGATCAACGCCGCTACGGACATGACCTATACCGCGGACGGGCGCCTGGCGCTGCGCCAGCTGGCGCTGACGCTGGACCAGAACCATCTGACCGGTGCGGCGGATCTGGAGCTGGCGGCGAAGCCGCGGATCGTGGCACGGCTGAACGCAGGGGCGCTGGACCTGACGAAGCTGAGCGCAGCGGCGACGGCAGGGGCTGGCAGCGCGCCAACGACCGAGGGCTGGTCGACTGCGCCCATCGATGCCTCGGCTCTCGCCCTCTTCGACGGCACCATCGACCTGACGGCCGAAAGTATTCGCACACCCGTGACGCAGTTCGGGGCGGCGCAGCTGCGGCTGAGCATCGACCGTGCGCGCGCGGTGGCGGATATTGCCCGGCTGGACGGGTTTGGCGGCGCACTGACGGGGCAGTTCGTGGCGAACAACCGCAACGGGCTGTCGGTCGGGGGCAAACTGAACGCCAGCGGGATCGAGATGGCGCAGGCGCTGAAGGATCTGGCGGATATCGAGCGGTTTTCGGGCAAGGCCGACGCGACGGTCGAATTCCTGGGCGTGGGCAACAGCGAGGATCAGATCATGCGCTCGCTTTCAGGGCAGGGCGGGCTGCGCATGGGGCAGGGGGTGATCGCCGGCGTCGACCTCAATGCGCTGATGACCTCGGGACAGGGCAGCGGCGGGACGACGGTGTTCGACAGCCTAGCGGCGAGCTATACGATGACGGGCGGCAATCTGACCAATGACGATCTGGTTCTAAGCCTCAAGAACTATCGCGCCGATGGAAAGGGCCGGATCGGGATCGGAGCAAGGGACATCGATTATCTGTTTACACCCACCGCCCTGCGCGCGCGGGGCGGTGAGGGGCTTTCGGTGCCGATCCTGATCACCGGCCCCTGGGCGCATCCGCGCATCAAGCCGGATCTGGAGGGCGTGCTGAAGGCCAAGGCCGACGCGCGGCTGGACGTTCTGGAGCAGGAGGCGAAGGAAAAGGCGAAGCAGAAGCTGTCTGAGCGGCTGGGCGTACCGGTGGAGGATCGCCAGCAGGCCGAGGATGCGCTGAAATCGAAGCTGCAGGAGGAGGCCAAGAAAGGCCTCCTCAAATTGCTGAACAAGAACTAGGCGCGGCGGCTCAGATCGTCTGATCGTAGTCGCCGACGCCCGGTTCGGTGCGGATCACCTTGTCGATATCGGCGAAGATCGCTTTCATCTCGGCCTCGCTCTCGCTGCTTTCGCAGACAACGACGAGGTTCGGGGTGTTGGAGGAGGCGCGCACGAGGCCCCAGGACCCGTTGTCGAGAATGACGCGGGCACCGTTGACCGTCACAACCTCCTTGATGGCGCGGCCGGCGAAGGTGTCGCCGGCCTCCGCCTTGGCGACCAGCTTGCCGACGAGCCGTTCGAGGATGTCGTATTTCTCGGTGTCCGCCGCATAGGGCGACATGGTGGGGGTCGACCAGGTTTTCGGCAGGGCCTTGCGAAGATCGCTCATCTTCATGGTCGGGTTGCGGTCCATCAGCTTGCAGATTTCGACCGCCACGCGCATCCCGCAGTCGTAGCCGCGCCCGATGGGTTCCGCGAGGAAGTAGTGGCCCGATTTTTCGAATCCGGCCAGCGCGCCGATTTCCTTGACGCGACGCTTCATGTGGGAATGGCCGGTCTTCCAGTAATCGGCCTTGACGCCATACTTCTGCAGCTCGGGGTCCGACGCGAAGAGGCCGGTCGATTTCACGTCCGCCACGAAGGTCGAACCGGGGTAGAGCTTGGCCAGATCGCGGGCCATTATGACACCGACCTTGTCGGCGAAGATTTCCTCGCCCTCGTCATCGACCACACCGCAGCGGTCGCCGTCGCCGTCGAAGCCCAGCGCGAAGTCGGCGCCCGAGGCTTTGACCGTATCGGCCATGTCGTGGAGCATCTCCATCGCTTCGGGGTTCGGGTTGTAATGCGGGAAGGTGTAGTCAAGCGTGTTGTGGCTCTCGACCACTTCGACCCCGAGGCGGCGGAACAATTCCGGGGCAAAGGCCGAAGCGGTGCCATTGCCGGTGGCGCAGACCACCTTGAGCGGACGCGACATGCGGAAGTCGCCGACCAGATCGTCGAGATAGGCTTCCTTCACGCCCTCGACAAAGCGATAGGACCCGCCGGACCGGTCCTCGCCTTCGCCGTTCAGCACGATGTCGCGCAGCTCTGCCATCTCGTCCGGACCATGGGTCAGCGGGCGGTCAAAGCCCATCTTCACGCCCGTCCAGCCGTTCGGGTTGTGGCTGGCGGTGACCATGGCAACCGCCGGAACATCCAGGTGGAACTGGCTGAAATAGGCCATCGGCGACAGGGCCGGGCCGATGTCGTGCACGTTGATCCCGGCGCGCATCAGGCCGAGGATCAGGGCGTTCTTGATCGCGAGGGAATAGTCGCGATAGTCGTTGCCGACGGCGATATCGGGCCGGATGCCGCGGCGCATCATCTGCGTGCCGAGGCCGAGGCCGAGGGCTGTTACGCCGGGCAGGTTGATCTCGCCCGGATATTTCCAGCGCGCGTCGTATTCGCGGAATCCGGTCGGCGCGATCATCGGGTCGCGCAGGAATTCCCAGGTGTTCGGTGTTACCTTTGCCAATGGCTTCATCGTCAATGTTCTCTTGTCACAGGGTCTAAATGCGGATCGGATCAGCCTTGGCAATCCGGTCCAGTGTCATCAGGGTCTCGATCAGATGCGGCATGTGGTCGAGATAGATCATGTTCGGGCCGTCTGACGGCGCATTGTCGGGATCTTCGTGGGTTTCCATAAAGATCGCTGCAACGCCGATGGCGGCGGCGGCGCGGGCCATGACGGGCGCGAATGCGCGGTCACCGCCCGAGGAGGTGCCCTTGCCGCCCGGGGAGGCGACGGCGTGGGTGGCGTCCATCACCACCGGATAGCCGGTCTGGGCCATGTGCGGCAGGCTGCGCATGTCCACGACCCAGTTGTTGTAACCGAAGGAGGTGCCGCGCTCGGTCAGCAGGATCGAGGTGTTGCCGGTGCTTTCGATCTTGTCGACGATGTTGCCCATTTCCCAAGGCGCGAGCCACTGGCCCTTCTTGACGTTGACCGCGCGGCCGGTGCGCCCGGCGGCCAGCAGCAGATCGGTCTGGCGGCAGAGGAAGGCCGGAATCTGGAGGACATCCACCACCGCGCCGGCGACGGCGCACTGTTCCTCTGTGTGCACGTCCGTCAGCACCGGAACGTCCAGGCTGGAGCACACACCGTCGAGCACCTTGAGGCCTTCGTCGATCCCGAGCCCGCGCTTGCCCGAGAGCGAGGTGCGGTTGGCCTTGTCGTAGCTGGCCTTGAACACATACTGCGCGCCGTGGGCGGCACAGATTTCCTTCATCCGGCCGCCGATCATCTGGGCGTGATCCGCGCTCTCCAGCTGGCAAGGGCCGGCGATGATGGTCATAGGGCGATCATTGCCGATCGTCAGACCGGCCACTTCTACATGTTTCATAACTACGAGGTCACCTGTTCGCGAAGGATCGAAGCCGTCAGCGACAACATAAGGTAGATGCCCGAAAATACGAGGAAGGCCAAGATCGTATTCTCGAACTTGCGGGGATAGCTGGCCTCCTGGCTGGCCACCGGCTGCACCGAGGTGGTCAGATAGCGCACCTGGCGGTTGGCCTCCATCCGGGTCTGTTCCACCTGTTGCAGCGCCGATTGCAGCATGAGGTCGCGCGTGGCGAGGTCGGCGCGGGCCATCTCGATGCGCACGCTGAGCTCGGCCAGCGAGTTTTCGCCTTTTGAGGCGTCGATCATCCGGGCGTTCAGGTCGGCCAGCAAGCTGCGCAGGCGCTCCACGTCCGCGCGCGCGCCATCGACGCGCGCCTGGTTGGGACGCGAGTTGTCGAGCAGGGCGGCGAGCTGCAGCTCTTTATCCTGCAGCTGCACTTCCACGTTGTTGATCTGGCCGCGCAGCGTGGTGATCACCCCTTCGGGGTCGAGCAGGGCGCCCTGCTGCTGCAGCTTCACCAGGGATTCCTGCGCTTCGCGGCGGGCCTTTTCAGCATCGGCAAAGCCCAGCTTGGCGTCGCGCATCTGATCGGCACGCTTCTGCTCGGACAGATGATTGATGCGCTGTTCGGCATATGAAATCAGCCTCGCCGAGAATTCGCGCGCGACCTCGGGATCGGCGGCGACCACTTCCATGCGGATCACGCCCTCGGTCGGGTCGTAGCCAATCTTCACGTTGCGCGAATAGGTGCGGTAGGTCTCTTCGTTGCTTGCGTTCGGGGCAAGGCGCTGGATCGGGTCGATCTCGGGCTGCGAGAAATGCGAGCGGAAGCCGACCTCGGAATCGAGCCGCAGCATCGCGTCCTTGGACTGGAGATAGGATTGGGTGGCGATGGAGTCCTGGCTGGTCGCAAACTGGGTGCCACTGAGCAGCCCGCCGATGCCGGCACCACCCATGTTGTCAGCCTGGATGATCAGGAATTCCGACTTGGACGAATACATCGGCGTAGCGACGCGGTAGAAATACCAGCCGCAGATCAGCGTCGGCAGCAACACGAAAAAGGCCAGCCGGGTGAGCAACAGCATCAGCCGCTTGCGCCGGCGCAGCATGATGTCGCGCTGGATCGCGCTGATGTCCCGCTCGCGCCGCTGGGAGGGGCTCAGTTCGGGCGCCGGGCTGGGGAGATAGGGATTGGTTTGCGGCGCGGTCTGGGGCAGGCCGTCGCGGCGGTTCGAGACCTGCAGCTGTCCGGCGGCTGCCGAGACGGCGGCGAAGGCGTCGGGCGCGCCGGTTCCGGGATCGGCGCCGCCCTGGGGCACCACGAGTTCAAGCATGTTCGAGCGCGCGAAGGGGTCGATGCCGCGTTCGCGCAGCAGGCGCACCGCCTCGAAATCCGAGGTCGCGGGCAGGTTGTATTTCTGCGCCACGCGCCGCGCCATGCGCAGCTGGCGGCCGGTCAGCCCCTCGCGGCGGATTGCCTCGATGTCGGTCTCGGCCGCCGCCTCGCTGGCCGAGCCGATGTCGCCGTCGCGGGGTCGCGCGTCGTCTTCTGTGTCGTCGGGCGGTGCATCGGTCGCCCGCGCCCCGGCCTCGGGCCCGGGAACCGGGCGCGCCACGGGCGGCGTGCGTGCCTCGGCGCCGGTATCGTCGTTCTCGGCCGTCAGATCGGGTGCGACGGCCGCCGAGGATCCGGGCGGCAGAGTGCGCCGCACGCGGAATTTTCTAGCCTTGGGTTTCGTAGTCATAGAGCTGTTTCGCTTCTTCCAAGGTGTCGAACATGTATAGCTGGCCTTTGAGCAGCACGGCGGCCGAGCGAACAAATTTTTCCAATGTGCGGGCCTGGTGCGACACCATGATGATGGTGGTCGTTTCCAGCCTCTCCTGCAGGATCGCGCCTGCCTTCTTGTTGAATTCCACGTCGGTGGTGCCGGGCATCCCCTCGTCGATCAGATAGATGTCGAATTCCAGCGCCAGCATCAAGGAGAAGGTAAAGCGCGCGCGCATGCCGGCCGAATAGGTGCCGAGCGGCTGGTCGAAGTATTCCCCCAGTCCGCAGAGCCAGCGGCAGTAGCTTTCGATGTAGTCCGGGTCGAGGCCATAGAGCTTGGCGATGTATCGGCAGTTCTCCATCGCCGACACCTTGGAGACCACGCCTCCCATGAAACCCAGGGGGAAGGAGATGTTGCACGAGCGCCGGATTTCGCCCTCGTCCGGCTTTTCGAGGCCGGCCATCATGTTGATCAGCGTCGTCTTGCCGGTGCCGTTGGGGGCGAGGATGCCCATGCTGCGACCCAGTTCGACGCGAAAGCTGACCCGGTCAAGGATCACCTTGCGCTGTTTCCCGGTCCAGAACGACTTGCTGACGTTCGAGAACTCGAGCCCGGGCATCACTTTCGTCTGGCTTCGCGACACGGGCTTTCCAAGCATGGTGTTCGATCCTGCGTTCTGCCTGTCTTACAGGATACGATCAGAACCTCGTTAACCCAATGTGGAAAACGAGTTGGGCGATATTATGTCCGATTCCGAAACAATTGTCCAAATCCGGGGCGCAGTCGTGCCCCCGGCAGGGCGCCTGTCGATTGTCAGTTGCACTTGCCAGGGTTGCATTCCAATCTTGCGGCATAATTGCCCGAGTTCAATTGGAAGGAACTCTGTCTTGACAGACAATCCGTATCAGTCGCTGGCGCCCGAGGCGTTCTGGAAGTCGGCCGTCGCCAGCCGGAACATGTTCGACATCTCGGGCCTGCACCAGCCCCGCTTCAACCTCTTGCCGCGCCACAAGGTGGCGGCCTACGGGTCTTGCTTTGCACAGCATTTCGGCCGGGCGCTGGCGGCCCGCGGCTACAGCTGGCTGCGCACCGAAACCGCGCCAGAGCGGCTGAGCGAGGCGAATGCCAAGCGATTCAACTATGACATCTTTTCCTCGCGCACGGGAAATATCTATACCACCTCGCTGTTGTTGCAGTGGATGAACTGGGCGGCGGGCAAGGAAGAAATTCCCGAGGAAATCTGGGAAAAGGACGGCCGGTTCTACGACCCGTTCCGTCCGCGAATCGAACCCGACGGATTCGAGAGCGTCGAGGAACTGCGCGCCTCGCAGCGCCACACCGTCCAGTGTTTCGGCGACAGCATTCGCGAGGCGGATGTCTTCGTGTTCACCCTGGGGCTGACCGAAAGCTGGAAGAACGCCAAGGCCGGATATGAATACCCGATGTGTCCCGGCACCGTCGCCGGCACCTTCGATCCCGAGGCCCATCAGTTCGAGAACCAGGCTTTCCCGGACATCCAGCGCAATCTGCGCTCGGCAATCCGTCTGGCACGGGAGATGAACCCCGGTCTCAAGATTATCCTCACCGTCTCGCCTGTTCCGCTGACCGCGACCATGTCGGGCAAGCATGTGCTGGTGGCCAGCAGCGGATCGAAGTCGATCCTGCGGGCGGTTGCCGATCTGGTGGAAAGCACGATGAAGGACGTGGCCTATTTCCCGTCCTACGAGATCATCAACAGCCCGGTGTTCCGCGGCACCTTCTTCGAGCCGAACCAGCGCGAGGTCAACGCGCGCGGCGTGTCGCTGGTCATGGACCATTTCTTCGAGGGCATGTTCGCCAAATTCGGAAAACCCAAGGTGCTGGAGCGCCGAGAAAAATCCAAGGCCGCGTCGGACGAGGATCTGGTCTGCGAAGAGGCCTTGCTGGGGGCCTTCGGCTGACATGCTGATCTGTATTCTGGGCAACAGCCATGCCGGAGCCCTCAAGTCTGCCTGGGACGCCATGCAGTCCGAGCGAAGTGACGTCGAACTGCACTTCTTCGCGATGAGAGGCCAGCACATGCGCTTCGCGCGGGTGAATGGCGACAGGCTGGAGATACCGAATCCGGACGACCTGCTGAGAACCTACCCGGAAACGGTGGGGAATTCGGTGGACATCCCGCGCTATGACGCTTTCATCATGCATGGTCTGGGCCTGCATCCGCTGTTGCCCGAACGCACGGAGGGCGTGTCGCGGGCGTGTTATGACTGCGTCATTTCCGACAGCATCACGAACACGGCCAACTGGTCCATCCTGAGCGAGCTGCGCCGCGTCACCAAGGCGCCGGTGGCAGTCGGAACCTCGCCGCTGACCGCTGCGGTGGAGGTGCGTTCGCGAAACGTTCATCCCATAGTGGACCAGGACGCCGCGGTGCTCGAAGCGAGACTGGCGGAAATGAATGCGGCCTTGGTGCGGCAGCCCAATTCAACCATAGTGAACGGGACCAAAACCGACCCCATCTACAACGAAGGCGCGTTGGGAATCGCGCCCGACGCCACGAAGGTCGATTTCGAGAATTTGCTCTCGGACCGGAAACACATGAACAGCAAATATGGACGGGTTATGCTGCAACTCTATCTCGACAGGCTGACCTCGCTTCGTTGAACGGGCTGCAGCCATGAACGACCTTCCGGCGCGCATCCGCGCCTGCCGCCTCTGCGCGCCGCGCTTTGCCGCGACCGCGACGGGCCACGCGCCGCGCCCGGTGCCCTGGTTCCGGCCCGGCGCGCGGGTGCTGATCGCGGGGCAGGCGCCGGGTGCGCGGGTCCATGCCTCGGGACGGCCGTTCACCGATCCCTCGGGGGACCGGTTGCGCGACTGGTTGGGGATCGGCGAGGACGTCTTCTATGATCTCGACCGGGTGGCCGTGGTGCCGATGGCCTTCTGTTTCCCCGGCTATGATGCGCATGGCTCGGACCTGCCGCCCCCGCCGGTCTGCGCGCAGACCTGGCATTTACAGGTGATGGAGGCGATGGGGCCGATGGATCTGGTCGTGCTGGTGGGCGGTCACGCCCATCGCTGGCATCTCGGCTCCCGGGCACCGGTGACGGCCACCGTTTCGGCCTGGCGCGATCATGCGCCCGCGATCTTTCCCTTGCCCCATCCCTCGTGGCGCAATACCGGATGGATCCGCAAGAACCCCTGGTTCGAAACCGACCTGCTGCCGGCATTGCGGGCGCGGGTACGCGAGGTGCTGACGTGACCGAGACGACCCTGCTCGACTCCGCCCATGCGGCGATGGAGGCTGCGCCGGAGGACGCGCAGGCCCGCCTGCGGTTCTACGAGCGGCTGGCCGATGGCGAACTGTTCCTGATGCTGGCCGAGGAGGCGCTGGGCGACACGCTGAGCCCGGAGATCTTCGAACTGTCCGACGGGCGCTTCGTGCTAGCTTTCGATCGCGAGGAACGCCTTTCGGCCTTTGCGGGCGGCCGCAGTGTGCCCTATGCCGGCCTGTCGGGGCGCGCCCTGGCGCGGTTGCTCGCCGAACAGGGGCTGGGACTGGGCCTGAACCTCGAGGTCGCGCCGTCGTCGATCCTGCTCCCGGCCGAAGCGGTGGCCTGGCTGGTCGAGACGCTGGCTGGCGCCCCGGACGAAGCGCAGGAGCAGATCGCCGAAGTGGCGCCCCCCAGGGGATTGCCCGAGGCGCTGCTGGGCGCGCTCGACGCCAAGCTCGCCGCCGCCGGCGGGATGGCGCAGGCGGCGCATCTCGTGGGGGTCACCTATGCCGGGGGCGGCAAGGGGCATCTGCTGGCCTTCACCGATGCGGAGCCGGGCGCAGAGTCGGCGCTGGCGCAGGCGGTGGCCGAGGCGCTGACCTTCTCGGGAATCGAGGCCGGCGCGCTGGACGTGGCCTTCTTCGCGGGGACCGATCCGATGGCCCTGCGGCTCGACCGCGCCGGGTTGCGCTTTGACCTGCCGCAGCAAGCCACTGCGCAGACGCGGCGCGCCGCGCCGGGCAGCGATCCCGCGCGCCCGCCGATCCTGCGCTGAAACACGCTTCACGCCGACTGCCTTGGCCGTCACAGCTGCGCGAGCGGCCCTTCGCGCAAGGCTGCCCGCCTGTATGCTGACGGCAGCGCGTGGCGCGCCGCCGCCGCGTTTCGGGAGACAGCCATGAAGACAGATATCCTGAAGATCCTGAGCGTGCTCGTCATCCTCGCCAGCCCGGCGCTGGCGGGCGAGCAATATGTCGATGGCACCGGCTTTGCGGTCTCGGGCTACGACGTTGTCGCCTACCGTGCGCTGCCGCAAGGGACGGTGGGCGGGGACCAGCCAGCCCCGGTGCCCGGGCGCGCCGACATCACCGCCCGCTGGAACGGAGCCACCTTCGCCTTCGCGACGCCCGAGAACCGCGCCGCCTTCCTGGCGGATCCTGAACGCTACGCGCCACAGTTCGATGGCCACTGTGCCTATGGCGTTGCGAAGGGTGGCAAGGTTCCGGGCAACCCGGCGCTCTGGCGGATCGTCGACGACCGCCTGTATCTCAACATCACGAGAACCGTGGCCGGGTTCTGGGAAGAGGACATTCCGGGCAACATATCGCGGGCCGAGGGCAACTGGCCCGCAATCGAAACGGTCCAGGCGTCGGACAGCGCGATACCCGATTTCACCCCGGCCGCGCCGTTGCGATGACGCGGTCTGCTCTTCCTCTTGCTGCAAATATCCTGGGGGGTGCGGGGGGCAAGGCCCCCCGCCCGGGCGGAGCCACCCCGATCAGCGCTTGCGGTCGCGCCGCGCACTCATGGGCTGGAAGGCAACGCCGACATGGGCGTCGCAATAGGGCTTTCCGGCCTGCACCGGCAGGCCACAGAACCAGAAATCGGGCGTGGCCGGGTCGCCCACCGGCCATTTGCAGGTGCGCTCGGTCAGCTCCATCAGGGTCAGTTTCTTCGCGCGCTTCTCGATCTCGTTCACCTTGGCCAGCGCCTCGGGGCTGATCTCGTTCGCCGAGGGCTGCGGTGGCAGCGGCTGGCCGGCCGGAATGATCTGGCGCCGTGCGGGCACAGCCGACTTGGTTTCGGGCGCGGCCTGGGCGGCCGGCTGCGCCGGAGCGGGGCGCGGCGCTTCGGCCTTGGGCGCGGGGCGGGCCTTGGCGTCGGTCTTTGCTGCGGGCGCGGCGGCAGCAGCAGCCGGCTTTTCCTTGATCTCTTCCGTCTTGCCGGGCGGCACCGGAGCGCCATTGGTGCGGTTCGACAGGCCCAGCCGGTGCACCTTGCCGATGACCGCATTGCGTGTCACCCCGCCTAGTTCCTTGGCGATCTGGCTGGCGGACTGGCCGTCGCTCCACATCTTCTTCAGAAGTTCCACGCGCTCGTCAGTCCAGGACATGTTTTGCCTTTCCGCCCCGACGGCGGCCCTGTTGCCGCCCCCGTCTGCTCCGATTTCGATATCAGCGCTCTATTCTAGTCACTGACGCCCGACTTACAAGGCGTCTTGCGCGGCCGGTGCGGCGCGCGGCAGCGCCGGCGCGCGTTCCTGTCCCAGCCTGGGATGCAGGCGCGTCGCGATGGCGAAGGCGATGAACATGGCCACGCCGCCCGCTGCGAAGATGCCCGAAACCGGAAAGATCAGCAGCACCAGCCAGGCCATGCCCGGTGTGGCGATGCCCGAGACATCGCGGAAGCTGGAATAGATCGCGGACATCTCGGTCCGCTCCGAGGGTTTCACCGCCATAAGGAAGGGCAGGCCGCCGCAGATGTCGAGCAGGATCAGGAAGACCGAGGCGGTCACCAGCAGCGCCACGGCCAGCGGCGGCACCCCGGCGAAGACGGTGGCGGAGATGAACAGGATGCCGGCGATTCCGAAACCGGTCAGCACCGATTGGCGCAGCGGCCGGCGCCGGACCCAGAGCAGCATCAGCGGTGCGGTGAACAGGCTTGCATTGGTCAGCGAGGCGACCCAGCCGCCCAGCTGCGGGCTGAGCCCGGACTGGATCGCGTAGATCGGCAGGTAGACGATATAGACCCACCACCCGCAGGAGCGGATGACCGCGAACAGCCAGCCGGCGACCAGACGGGGCTGGCGGAAGAACCGGCCGAGGAAGGCCAGAGGGTTGGGCGGTGGCGCGGTCGCGCGGGTGATGAGCTTTCCGTTGCCCAGCCGCATGTACCAGAACACCGCCAGCATCACCATCGCCGCGCAGGCCGAGACGATGAAGGGCGCCGGATGCCACCAGCTGTACAGCGTCACGCCGGTGAGCGGCCCGAAGGTCCAGCCGATGGCGCTGTAGAACATCCGGCTGGTTTCCATCTTGCCCAGCCGCACGCGGGCGACGTGATCGAGCACATAGGCGTTGAAGCAGACGAAGGTCGACACCGTCGCCACTGTGTTGGAGGTCAGCCCACCAATCGCGCCGAAGGAGCCGCCATAGCTCGCCAAGATCGCCCCGAGGACATAGAACAGCGCGCCGCAGGTATAGACCCAGCGGCGCGGCACGTAGCGGATCAGCCAGGGCACCATCAGCCCGGATGAGAGGGAGACCAGACCGACCGCGAAATAGGCCGCCGAGACCAGCTTGGCGCCTCCAAGCGCCTGATACATGATCAGCGGAAACACCGAGATGAGCATGCCGCGCACCACCGCCTCGAGCCCGGCAAGAACGGCGAACCCCTGGATGCTGGGGGCAGGGGGGTGGCGGAGCCACTCGGGCAGGCGTCTTTCGTGCATGGCGGGCCTTCAGTGCTGGCCGGACCCTGGGCCATCACCGGTCGGCTTGTCCGCGCCATTTGCGACAGCGGCCGTGTCCGTTTGCGCCGGAAGCGGCAGGGGCGGCACCGCCGCCGCGCGGCCTTCGCGCAGCGCCAGCAGCAGGGCGCCTGCCATGATCACCGCCGCTCCGAGAATCGAGACGGTATCCGGCACGACGCCGAAGACGGCGAGATCGTAGAGCGTGGCGAAGATCAGTGTGGCATAACTGAAGGGCGCGACAAAGCTGGCGTCGGCGCGGGCCATGCCGTTGACGAAGGCGGTTTGTGCACAGGCCATCAGCCCGCCAACGGCCATGAGCGCCAGCCATTGTGCCGGTTCGGGCATCTGCCAGACCGCCAAGACCGCGGCGGTGGCGATGCAGACACCGACGAAGTTGTTCACCACAAGGATCTGGAAGATGCCTTCGCGCCGGGTGAGTTTCTTGATGAAGATCAGCTCCATCCCCATCACCATTGCGGCTGCGAGCGCGAGGAGGGCAGCCGGTTGGAAACTGTCGGGCGTCGGGCGCAGCAGGATCACCATGCCCGTGATCGCGATGGCGGCGGCGCTCCAGCGGATGCGGCCGACCCTCTCGCCCAGCAGCGGGATCGCCAGCATCATGGCAAAGACCGGATTTAGAAAGCTGATGGCGGTGGCGTCCCCCATCGCGATGTGGGCGACGGCGGCGAACATCAGCGAGATGCCGCCCCAGCCGCAGAGGGTGCGGCCGATATGCAGCCCCCAATGGGGTCGGCGGATCGGCTGACGCATCGCCACGGCCGCACCGGCGAAGATCATGAAGGCGAAGAGGAATCGCGCGTGGCTGATCTGCAGCGGGTGCAGCGGCGGCCCCAGCGCCCCGGTGCTGAGTGCCTTGGCCAGCAGGGTCGTTGCCGCGATGAAGGCCGAGGCCAGAAGGATCAGACCCGCCGCCAGCGGCGGGTTGTGCGCCTTGGGAGTGAACATGGCGTCACCGATATCGGTTTGGCGGGCGGGCGCAAGCGGATTGCGGCAGGGCCGGACGGCGGATAGTCTCGCTCATATGCGCCTTTTTGCCCTCGTCCTCGCGACCCTGCTTGCCACGCCGCTTTCGGCGCAGACGCCACAGGAAGTCGCGGCCCTGTATGCCCGCGAGATCGCGCCCTTGCCCCCGCTGCCGCCGATCGCGCTTGCGGCCCTTGTTGCCGCCGAAGACCGCGCCTTCTTTGACCGGGCGACCGGTCTGTCGCCGATCACGGCCCAGGTCACTCAGATCCTGAACTTTCCGGGATGGGGGCTAATGCGTCTGCCGTATCAGGCGCTGGTCGCCAATGCCCTGAGCCATGATGAAATCCTTAGCCTCTATGCGAACCGTGTGTTTTTCGGTCTCGGATGCTTTGGACTCCGTGACGCCGCGCGCGCCTACTACGGCAAGGCTCTGGACGATCTGACGCTGGCCGAGTCCGCCTTCCTTGCCGCGCTGCCCCGATCGCCGGCGCATTTCAATCCCGAGCGGGTGCCCGACAAGGCGCGCGCCCGGCGCGATTTCGTGCTGGGCGAGATGGCGAAGTCCGGCGCCATCTCGTCGGAGGACGCCGCGGCCGCCCGGGCCGCGCCGCTGACCCACCAAACGCCGCTCGCCAGCTGCCGGTGATTTTCCCTCTGGTCAACTGTGCGCCGTGGTTCTATGAGCATCGCCATGACCACGCTTTCCGCATCCCGCGTCCTCCGACGCCGACGCTGATCCGTCCCCCGCGCCTCTCCGCGCGGCTGGTCATGCCTTGCCAAAGGCGCAAACCTCTTCCACATCGTTGACGCAATGGCCGTTCATGGGGCAACCATGAAGGCTCAACACTCCAAGAAGGATGATCCCTATGATCGCTTCCGTCCTGCCGACCTACAACCGTGCGCCGCTGTCCTTCGTGAAGGGCGAAGGCTCCTGGCTGATCGAGGCGGATGGTCGACGCTTTCTCGACCTCGGTGCCGGCATTGCGGTCAACGCTCTGGGCCATGCCAATCCCGCGCTGGTCAAGGCGCTGACCGATCAGGCCAACGCGGTCTGGCATACCTCGAACCTCTACCAGATCCCGAACCAGCAGGCGCTGGCCGACAAGCTGGTCGAACATACCTTCGCAGACACGGTGTTCTTCACCAACTCGGGCACCGAGGCCTGTGAGCTGGCGGTGAAGATGGCGCGCAAATACTGGTACGAGAAGGGCGCGCCTGAGCGGACCGATATCCTGACCTTCGCGGGCGCCTTCCACGGCCGGTCCTCGGCCGGGATCGCTGCTGCTGGGGGCGAGAAGATGACCAAGGGCTTTGGCCCGCTGCTGCCGGGCTTCGTGCACCTGCCGTGGGGCGACAAGGCGGCTCTAGAGGCGGCCGCGGCGTCGCCGACCGCCGGCGCTGTGCTGGTCGAGCCGGTGCAAGGCGAGGGCGGTATCCGCCCGATGTCGGACGAGGATCTGAAGGCGCTGCGCGCGCTCTGCGACCAGCACGGGCTGCTGCTGATCCTGGACGAGGTGCAATGCGGCATGGGCCGGACCGGGCGGCTGTTCGCGCATGAATGGGCCGGGATCACGCCCGACATCATGATGGTGGCCAAGGGCATCGGCGGCGGCTTCCCGCTTGGCGCCGTCCTGGCCACCGAGAAGGCGGCCTTCGGGATGACCGCGGGCACGCATGGCTCGACCTATGGCGGCAACCCGCTCGGGTGCGCCGTCGGCTGCGCGGTCATGGATGCGATCACCGCGCCGGGCTTCCTGGACGATGTCAACCGCAAGGCGGGTATGATGCGGCAGAGCCTAGAGGCGCTGGTCGCCACGCACCCCGACGTCTTCGACGCGGTGCGTGGCGAGGGGCTGATCCTGGGGCTGAAATGCAAGGCTGTGAACACCGATGTGGTCAACGCCGGCTATGACAACCTGGTCATCACCGTGCCGGCGGCCGACAACGTGATCCGCCTGCTGCCGCCGCTGACCATAACCGACGAAGAGATCGCCGAAGCCGTACAGCGGCTCGACGCCGCCGCGCGACAGATCGAGGCTGCCTGATCTTCGTCTCTTCTCAAATACTCCCAAGGGGTCCGGGGACAGGATGTCCCCGGCCTGCGCAAGAAAAAGTCCGATGACATGAACCACTTTCTCGATATCCACAAGACCGACGCCGCCGATCTCAGGCGGATCATCGACGACGCCAGCGCGATGAAGCGCGCCCGCGCCGGCCGGCCCAAGGGCGCGCGGGACGAAGATCAGGTGCTGAAGGACCATATGGTCGCGCTGATCTTCGAAAAACCCTCGACCCGGACGCGGGTGTCCTTCGAGGTGGGCGTGCACCAGATGGGCGGTCAGACGCTGGTGCTGAAGGGCGACGAGATGCAGCTGGGCCATGGCGAAACCATCGCCGACACGGCCCGCGTGCTCAGCCGCTATGTCGACCTCATCATGATCCGCACCTTCGAGGAGGCGACCCTGCTCGAGATGGCGGAGCACGCCACCGTGCCGGTGATCAACGGGCTGACCAACCGTACCCACCCGTGCCAGATCATGGCCGACGTGATGACCTTCGAGGAACATCGCGGCCCGATCGCGGGCAAGAAGGTGGTCTGGTCGGGCGATGGCAACAATGTCTTCGCGAGCTTCGCTCATGCCGCCGGGCAATTCGGGTTCGATCTGACCTTCACCGGGCCGGAAACGCTTGACCCCGAGCCGGTGTGGCTGGACTTTGCGGCCTCCAAGGGGCATCCGATCACCATTGAGCGCGACCCGGAGAAGGCGGTCGAGGGTGCCGATCTGGTCGTGACGGATACCTGGGTGTCGATGCACGATCCGCAGTCGGCGCGCGAGCGGCGGCACAACCAGCTGCGCGGCTATCAGGTGAACGACCGGCTCATGAGCCATGCCAAGCCGGAGTCGCTGTTCATGCACTGCCTGCCCGCGCATCGCGACGACGAGGCGACTTCGGAGATCATGGACGGGCCGCATTCGGTGATCTTCGATGAGGCCGAGAACCGCCTGCACGCCCAGAAAGCAGTCATGCGGTGGTGCCTCGGGGTATAAGGCGCGGACTTCGGAACCCGAGGGCAGCGCGCGTGCCGCGCGATGGTCTTAGGCGAAGATAATTGTGGCAAGAGGAAAAGGCGCCCGGGCGGCTATGCCTTGCGCGGCTTGGCCCTGAGCGTCGCCTCGGCACTGGTCGGGTCTTCGGGCCAGGGGTGCCGGGGGTAGGCGGCACGCATCTCCTTGCGCACCTCGGCATAGGAGCCGGCCCAGAAGCCGGGCAGGTCCTGCGTCACCTGTATCGGGCGATGGGCGGGCGACAGCAGGGTCAGCCGGATCGGTCGGCCGCCCGCGGTGGGGTGACGCGTGACCCCGAACAACTCCTGCAGGCGCAGGGCCAGTTCGGGTCCATCGGGCGAATAGTCGATGGCGACCTCGCGCCCGAGCGGGGTGGTGAACTTTGCCGGCGCTTCGCGATCGAGCCGCTGTCGTTGCTCCCAGCTCAGCATGGCGTCGAGCGCCGGGAAGAGGTTGAACCGCTTCCAGTCCTCCGCGCTGCGGAGGGGGCCGAGCATGGGGAGCAGCCAATCCTCCAGAGATTCCATCAGCCCGACCACGCTCATGTCCGGGAGGTCCGCGCCTGTGGAGCGCAGCAGTTCCACCCGCGCGGCGAGGCGCGCGGAGGCGCCGTCGAGGGTGAGTCCGAGGCTGCGGACACCGTCCAGCATCGCGCGCCCCGTCGCCTCGGGCGGGGCATCGGGCCAGGCTTTGTCCTCGAGCACGAGGGCGCCGAGGCATTCCTGCCGGCGGGTCAGCACCCGGTTTTCACGCCGCGACCAGGTGCAGTGATCGACCCAGGCGATCCGGTCGCCGAAGGCCGCGCGAATCTCGTCCAGCGCGATTGGCGCGGCGAGGCGGATCTGCGCCTCTCGCGGGTTGCCATCGGTGTCCAGCGCGACGATCCAGGGGGTGCCGGCCAGGGGGTCGGAGTCCGGCATCGCCGCGCCCTTCCCGCCCGAAAGCACGTAGCGCGCCGGGCCGCCTTTCCGGCGTTGCCCGATCCGGTCGGGAAAGGCGAGGGCGGCCATGGCGCCGGGACCGAGCGGCGTGCCAGGTGCGGGTCCGGCCTGACGTTCCAGCCGTTTCGCCTCGGTCCGGATACGCTCCAGCGCGCCGCGCGCCTCGGGCGGTGCGCGATTCGGCGCGCGCAGGGCGGCGAGGCGGCGGCTGACATCGACGCCGGCGCCGCGCAGGGGATCGCGGTCGGCGAGCAGAGCGGCGAGCGGGGCGGCGGCGGGACCGGCCAGCCGCAGCATGTGGCCGAGCCGAGGATGCAGCGGCAAGGCGGCCAGCGCGCGGCCATGGGCGGTGATGCGGCCGCTGTCGTCCAAGGCGCCGAGCAAGGCCAGCAGCGCCTGCGCCTCGGCCAGGGCGGACGGGTTCGGTTGCGTGAGGAACGGCAGCTCGGCGGCCGTGGCGCCCCAGAGCGCCAGTTCCAGCGCCAGTCCGGCCAGGTCGGCGACCTCGATCTCGGGCGGGGGAAAGGCGGCGACCGCGCCTTCCTCGCCTCGGGTCCAGAGGCGATAGCAGATGCCGTCGGCCACGCGGCCGGCGCGACCCTGGCGCTGGATCGCCTCGGCGCGGGTCACCCGTTCGGTGATCAGGCGCGACATGCCCGAGCCAGGATCGAAGCGCGCGCGCCGGGCGAGACCGGCGTCGACGACCACGCGGATATCGGCCAGCGTGAGGGAGGTTTCCGCAATCGAGGTGGCCAGCACCACCTTACGCCCCTGTACCTGCGGCGCGACCGCCGCGCGCTGGGCGGCAAAGGGCATCGCGCCGAACAGGGGGCGGAGCGTACAGCTGTCGGGCAGGCGGCCCTTGAGCAACGTCTCCACCCGGCGGATTTCGCCTTCGCCCGGCAGGAAGACCAGCAGGCCGCCGCCGATGGCGCGGGTCTCGGCCTCGGCCGTCAGAACCAGGTCGGCGGCGGCCTCGGCCACCTTCGTTCCCACGCCCGCCGGCCGGTCGAGCCACCGGATCTCTACCGGATAGCTGCGACCCTCGGAGGTGACCAGAGGCGCGTCCATCAACGCGGCCACGGGCGCCGCATCGAGCGTCGCGGACATCGCCATCAGCACCAGGTCGGGCCGCAAGGCATCCGCGACTTCCAGGCAGAGCGCCAGTCCGAGGTCTGCGTTGAGCGAGCGTTCGTGGAATTCGTCAAAGATCACCGCGCCGGCGCCCGGAAGGTCGGGGTCGGATTGGAGCATCCTGGTCAGGATACCTTCGGTGACCACCTCGATGCGGGTGGCCTTCGACACTGTCGCCTCGCCCCGGATGCGATAGCCGACGGTGGCGCCGACCGCTTCGCCCAGCGTTTCGGCCATCCGCTCGGCCGCAGCGCGGGCGGCGAGGCGGCGCGGTTCCAGCATGACGATCCGCCCGTTGACGAGCCCCGCGTCGAGCAGGGCCAGCGGCACGCGCGTCGTCTTGCCCGCGCCCGGCGGAGCCTGCAGCACGGCGCGGCCGCGCGATTTCAGCGCAGCGAGCAGCTCGGGCAGGACATCTTCGATGGGCAGGACCATGCGCGCCTTATCGCCAAAGGGGGCGCGGGCGTCCAGCGGTCAGGGCCGGGGCGGGATCGGCAGGGCGAGGTAGGCTTCCGCGGGGATCTGGACGAGGCCCCTGAGGTGCAGCAGGGCGCGGTCGTCGGGCGACAGGTCGTCGATGGCGCCGGTGATCGCCTTGGCGAGCGGGGCCGGATCGCGACCCGCCGCGGTGATGTAGGGCAGAACGGGTGTCGGAGCGGTGCGGTCGAGCTCACGCAGGCCGGCGGTCAACTCGGGGTGGTGTTCCCGCAGCAGCGTCCAGGTCAGCGCGTCGAGCGCGGCGATATCGGCGCGGCCCTCGGCCACGGCGGTGGCCGAGGCGGCATGGGAACCGGTTTCCAGCCGCGGGCCGATCTCGACCCTGGCGGCCTGGAAATGCGCCCAGGGCGCGGCCCAGCCCGATTGCGAGAGAGCGTCGTTGAAGGCGAAGCGGGCGTGGGGGAAATCGGCAAGGGTGGCGCGCGGGTCGTCAGCGCGCACCACGAGCGCAGAGTTGTAGTGCCCCGGCGGACAACCGGGCAGACCGTAGTCGGGCGTTCCGACAAGGCTGACCTTTTCGTGAAGGCGGGCGCGGAAGGGCAGGCCGCAGGTCTGCGCCAGCAGCATGTCCGGCGACTGCCAGACTTCCCAGGTGTGGATGTCGCGCCTTAGCGACGCCGGCCCTTCGCCCAGCCGCGCACGGATCGCCCCCCAGAACCGGTCATTCGCCGCCTGGAGGTCGGGCGGGTCATACATCCCGAGCCAGACGATCATTCCGGCGCTGCCGCCCTTTGCCGCGCCAGCGCGCTGTCGGGGTCGGACACGCCGAGCAGGCTGGCCGCCAGTCGCATCAGGGCGTTTTCCTCGTCCGCGCGGCCGCCGTCTGCCAGAACGACCGACCACATCGCCTCGATCACGCCGACGCGGTCGTCGTAGGGCACCGCTTCCTTGATGGCGCGGGTGAAGCGGACGGTGTCGGGGGCCTCGGCCTCGAGCGTCTCGGCCTCGGCGCGCAGGGCGGCGGCGGCAGCCGCGTCGAACCCGTAGCGACGCGAAAGCACCCGGTCGATCTGGGCGATCTCGGCGCTCTGATAGCTGTTGTCGGCCCGGGCGATCCGCACCAGCAGAGCGGCCAGTGCCAGTCGGGCATCCGTGTCCGGAAGAGGGTCGGGAGCGGTGAGGCGGCGGAGGAAATCGGCGAACATGCTTCAAGCTATAGGCCGCGCAAAGGGCGAGGCCAAGTGCTACCGAACGTGCGTATTTACAGAGCGGGACGGTTGTCGCCAATGTGAGCAGGCAGGACGAAACAACGGGAGGTGTTCATGGCGACTTATGTTCTGGTGCACGGGGCGTGGCACACGGGCGATTTGATGGCGGCGACGGCAGAGCCGATCCGCGCGGCGGGACACGCGGTGCATACGCCCACCATCGCGGGCAACAATCCGGGCGACAGCCGCGCCACGACCGGGCTGGAGACCGCCATCGCATCGGTGGCCGATTACATCACTGGCGCGAACCTGAGGGACATCGTGCTCGTCGGCCACAGCTATGGCGGCATGGTGATCACCGGGGTTGCCGACCGTCTGGCGGGGCGCATCGCGCGGCTGGTCTATTGGAACGCCTTCGTGCCGAACGATGGCGAAAGTCTCAATTCGATGGTGCCGCTGCACTATAGGGCGCTGTTCGATCAGATCGCTGCGGCGAGCGGCGACAATTCGGTCATGCTGCCCTATCCGATCTGGCGCGAGGCCTTCATGAACGATGCGGATGGGGACTTGGCCCAATCGGCCTTTGACCAGCTGAACCCGCATCCCTATGCGACGTTCACCGATCCAATCAAATTGTCGGTCAACCCGGCCGAGATGCAGGTGGCCAAGTCCTACATCAACTTCACCGAGGATACTGCGCTGCCGCACAGCCATGGCTGGCATCCGCGCCTGTCGGAAAAGCTGGGTCTGTTCCGTCTGGTCCAAAGGCCGGGCGGGCACGAGGTCTGCTTCACCAACCCCGAGGGGCTGGCTGAGGCAATCATGGCTGCGGGTCGGGACTGACGCCGGCGACTGTCATCAGACGGGCTTCGATGCGGGCACGGGCCTCGTCGCTGTCGGCCTCGGACAGGCCGATGGCCTTGCGGGCGTCGTCGACGATGCGCACCTCGCTTTCATCCGCGCGCCCGTCGGCCAGAACCACCTCCCACAGCGCCTCCAGAGCGGCGAGGCGTTCTCCTTCGCCGGTCGTCTCGCGGATCAGCTTGGCGAATGTGTCGGTTTCCGGGGCCGCCGCGTGCAGCTTTTCGCAGGTGGCGCGCACCTTGGCGGCCTCGATGGCGTTATGGCCGTAGATCCGCGCCAGGATGCGGTCGATCAGTTTGATTTCCTCGAACTGGTATTCCCGGTCCGACTTCGCGATCCGCACCATAAGCGCGCCGAGCGCCAGCTCGGCGTCAGGGTCGGGCAGTTGCGCCGGCTCTTGCGGTCGGAAGGACTGGAGAAATTTCTTGAGGCTGGGCATGGTCGCAGCGTATCCCCGAAGCGGTTTCAGGCCAGGACGGTCTAGCCGTCATACCCCTTGACGATCACCATGTCGCCTGTCGAGACCGGAGTGCGCAGCGCCATGGCGGCCTGATAGCCTGGGCTGTTATAGCAGGCGAGCGCAGTTTCGTAGCTGTCGAACTCGATCACGACGGTGCGCTTGCGCACGGATCCTTCCATCACCTGATACTCACCGCCGCGGGTCAGAAAGCGCGCTCCGTATTCGGCGAAGGGCGCGGCATTGGCGGCGATATATTGCTTGTAGGTCTCCATGTCGTCCACATCGACGTGCGCGACCCAATATCCCTTGGCCATTCTGTCTTCTCCTTCAAGGCTTTGCCGCAAGCTGATCCGGCGGCGGGCAAATGACAAGCCGATTTTGTCAGCCGAGCGCGCGCAGCAGCAGGCCACCGGCGACAAAGGTGACAAAGGCTCCGGCAACGATCTCGATCACCGGCACGGCGCGCGTGGCCAGCGGGGAACCGGCCAGCCCGCCCAGCAGGCCGCCGCGCATGCCTGCCGCGGCCAGACCGACGGCGATGGTGACGGAGGCCGTGCCGAGCCCCATGACGAGCGCGCCGGCGATGCCGGCCAGGCCGATGCCCATCTGCCAGGTGATCAGCAGCACGAAAAGCGCGCCCGAGCAAGGACGGACCGCGATACCGCCGATCAGGGCGAGCGCCTCGCGCAGGCTGTGAACATGGGCGACCTCCTCCAGCGTCGGGCCGTGGCGGTGGTCGCAGGTGTGGTCGTGATCGTGGTCATGTCCGTGCCCATGCGCATGGTCATGCCCGCCGCCCCGGGCATGGCGGACCCCGCGCCAGATCAGCCACAGGCCGATCAGCCCGATGGCTGCATAAGAGACTGGCGCCATGATGCCCTCGGTCACGCCGATCATCCGCTCGCGAGTCAGTGAAAGCAGCCAGACCCCGGCATAGACCAGCACGATGGCGGTCACCGCCTGACCGAGGCTGGCCAGAAGTCCGATCCCGGCCAGCCGCGCCCAGGGCACCCGGCGCCCCAGGCCATAGCCGCCGATCAGCACCTTGCCGTGGCCCGGCCCGACCGCGTGGAAGAAGCCGTAGGCGAAACAGACGGTCATCAGCAGCGCCAGGGCGCCTGACTCGCCGCCGCGCAACGAGCGCAGGGCGCGGGCGATGCGGTTCTGGAAATCGCGCTGTTCCAGCGCCGCCCAGGAGGACAGCGCATCAAAGCCGCCGCTGAGCCAGAACCACACCAGCAGCGCCAGCGCGATCAGCGCAGCGATGCTCAGGACGCGGGACATGAGACCTGAACGTCGGTGGCGAATTCGGCGCCAACCTCGGGAAAGCCGTTCTCTTCGAGGTCGGCGTCCTTGTCGAGGCGCAGCAGTTGCTGGCGCATATCCTCCATGGCCGCGTCGATATCGGGCTCGATGGCTTCGACCATGCAGGTATCGCCGCCCTTCAGGGTGACGGGAAGGGCGACAGAATAGGCCGTGTAGAAGGTCGGGTCGTAGGGTTTCAGCGACAGCAGCCGGCCGGCCAGCCTGGGCGCTCCCTCGACCGCGCGCAGGTGGGTCGTGATGATCCGGCCCTTTTCGATCACCGCCGTAAGTTCCAGCGGACCCGAAAGTGTCAGCGGCTGCCCGTCCAGCGTCGCCTCGAGATCGCCGTTGAAGCCTTCGATCCACTGCATGTCGAAGCCGGTCAGGCGCTGCTTTTCAGCTTCGGTCAGGACGCCGTCGAAGTCCTGATCGATGTCCATGTCTTCCGAAATCAGCAGCGTGTAGAATTCGTCATAGGCCCAGGTGGTGCGCACATGGGTCAGCGCGCCGGTTTCGTCGATGACGATCTCGAACCCGGTGTCGATGAAGACATGCGGATGCGCCGCCGCGGGCAGCGGTGCAAGGGCGGCGAGGAGGGCGAGGGCGCGTCTCATGTCCCATTCCTAATCCAGCGCGCGGCGGGCGCAAAGCAGGACCGCATCCGCCGGGCCCGATCGGCGGCGGAATGTCACACCAGCCGGCTGGCCTCCTTCGCGGCCCGCACGAAGTCGGCGAACAGCGGGTGCGGCGCGAAGGGCTTCGACTTCAGCTCCGGGTGGAACTGGACGCCGATGAACCAGGGGTGGTCCGGGATTTCGACGATTTCCGGCAGGCGTCCATCCGGGGACATGCCCGAGAAGCTCAGCCCGCAGGTTTCCAGTTTGTCGCGGTATTTGATGTCGACTTCGTAGCGGTGGCGGTGGCGTTCGTCGATGGCGGTCGTGCCGTAGATCTCGGCCACTTTCGAGCCGGGCTTGAGCACCGCGTCATAGGCGCCGAGGCGCATCGTTCCGCCCTTGGCGTCGCCGACCTTGCGCTCGACCTTCTGGTTGCCCTGCACCCATTCCTTGAGGTGATAGACCACCGGCGTGAAGCGCTTCTTGCCGGCCTCGTGGTCGAATTCCTCGGAGCCCGCGTCCTGAAGCCCGGCGAGCGTGCGCGCCGATTCGATTACGGCCATCTGCATTCCCAGACAAATTCCGAGGTATGGCACACCCTTCTCGCGGGCGAATTGCGCCGCCTTGATCTTGCCCTCGGTGCCGCGTTCGCCAAAGCCGCCGGGCACGAGGATCGCATGGAAGCGCTGCAGGTGCGGGGCCGGATCCTCGCGCTCGAAGATCTCGGCGTCGATCCATTCGGCCTTCACACGGGTGCGGTTGGCCATGCCGCCATGGGTCAGAGCCTCGGCGATGGACTTGTAGGCGTCTTCCAGCTGCGTGTATTTGCCGACGATCGCCACGCGCACCTCGCCCTCGGCGTTGGTCATGCGGTCCATCACGTCGGTCCAGCGGTCGAGGTTCGGGCGCGGGGCGGGCGAGATGTCGAAGGCGTCCAGAACGGCCTGGTCCAGCCCTTCGCGGTGATAGGCCAGCGGCGCCTCGTAGATCGTCTTGAGGTCATAGGCGGCGATCACCGCCGATTTGCGCACATTGCAGAACAGCGCGATCTTCTCGCGCTCCTTGTCGGGAATCGGCTGTTCCGATCGCAGCAGCAGGATGTCGGGGGCAAGGCCGATGCTCTGCAGTTCCTTCACAGAGTGCTGGGTCGGCTTGGTCTTCAACTCGCCCGAAGCGGCGAGATAGGGTAGCAGCGTCAGGTGCATCAGCAGGCACTGGCCGCGCGGGCGTTCGTGGATGAACTGGCGGATCGCCTCGAAGAAGGGCAGGCCCTCGATATCGCCGACGGTGCCGCCGATCTCGCAGAGCATGAAATCGACCTCATCCTCGCCGATGGCGATGAAATCCTTGATCTCGTTGGTGACGTGCGGAATGACCTGGATCGTCTTGCCGAGATAGTCGCCGCGGCGTTCCTTCTCGAGCACGTTGGAATAGATGCGCCCGGAAGAGACGGAATCGGTCATCCGCGCCGCAACGCCGGTGAACCGTTCGTAATGGCCGAGGTCGAGATCCGTTTCGGCGCCGTCATCGGTCACGAAGACCTCTCCGTGCTCGAAGGGTGACATCGTGCCGGGATCAACGTTCAGGTAGGGGTCGAGCTTGCGTAGCCGCACGGAAAATCCCCGGGCCTGCAGCAAGGCGCCCAGAGCCGCCGAGGCCAGCCCCTTGCCGAGGGATGAGACAACGCCGCCGGTAATGAAGATGAAACGCGCCATAGGTGTCGCTGCCCCCGTGAGTGTTCGAAAACCTGAATGTCCAAGGCTTTCGAAAAAACCCTGCATCACGGGAGTCCACCTATAAGGGATTCGCGCGACAAGGGCAAGACGACCGCAAGATGATGTTGCGGCTATTAAGTGCTGGTCAAGGTATTGTGGCTTTGCGGCCTCAGTCGGCTTTTGGCACCAGAGGTGCGTCGTCGCCGGAGGCGGGCGGCAAAAGATCAGAGCCCGTAGGCACTTGCGCGGGCGACGCCGGCGCCTCGGCCGGTGCATTGCCCAGCCGGTCGAGCACCGAGGTGCCCGCGGATTTTTCTGCGGCGATGATGGTCAGCGCCAGCGAGGTGCAGATGAAGCCAATGGCCAGAAACCAGGTCAGCTTGCCCAGTGCGGTTGCGGCCGCCCGACCGCTCATCACGCCGCCGCCGCCACCCATCCCGAGCCCGCCGCCTTCCGAGCGCTGCAGCAGCACGATGCCGATCAGGCCGAAGGCCAGGATCAGATGGATGATGAGTACGACGTTTTCCATGGGACGTATGGTCTCCGGGCGGCTGACGGGGGGTATCTATGCAAGATCGCACGCGGGGGCAAGGCATCAGTTTGAGACTGGACAACCGAGGGGGTGCGCGGGCACTCTCCCGCCATGCCCCATGATCATCACGACCACGACGCACATCCGCACTCCCTGCTGCCCTCTGACCCGGCGCTGCGGGTCAAGGCGCTCGAGACGATTCTGACCCGGAAGGGACTGGTCGACCCGGCGGCGCTGGATGCGATCATCGACACCTACGAGAACCGGATCGGCCCGAAGAACGGCGCCGATGTTGTGGCCCGCGCCTGGAGCGACAAGAGCTTCCGGCAGGAGCTGCTGGCGGATGCCACGGCAACGGTGCGCGAGCTTGGCTATTACGGCCGGCAGGGCGAGCATATCGTTGCGGTGGAGAATACGCCCGAGACCCACAATATGGTCGTCTGCACGCTGTGCTCCTGCTACCCTTGGCCGCTGCTGGGCATCCCGCCGGCCTGGTACAAGTCGGACGGATACCGCGCGCGCGCGGTGCGCGAGCCGCGCCGGGTGTTGTCGGAATTCGGGGTTGTCCTGCCGGAAGAGACCGGCGTGCGGGTCTGGGATTCGACGGCCGAGGTGCGCTATCTCGTGATCCCGATGCGCCCGCAAGGCTCCGAGGGGATGGACCGCGCGGCGCTGGCGCGACTGGTGACGCGCAACAGCATGATCGGCACCGGCCTTGCGAAGGCGCCGTCATGACACGCGCGCACGACATGGGCGGGCGGTTCGGCTATGGTGCGATCCGGCCCGAGGGGGAGGACGAGCCGCTGTGGCATGAGCCCTGGCATGACAGGGCCATGGCGCTGACACTGGCGGCCGGTGCGCTGGGCCAGTGGAACATCGACATGTCGCGCCACGCGCGGGAATGCCTGTCGGTGCCGGATTATTCGACCTTTTCTTATTACGAAAAGTGGATCGCCGCGCTGGCCGACCTTCTGGTCGAGACTTCGGTTCTGACACGCGACGACCTGACCGGTGAGGGCTCCGAGGGGCGCCATGCGCTGTCCTACAGCGTGCTGACGGCCGAAAAGGTGCCCGCAGCGCTGGCCAAGGGCAGCCCGTCGGACCGGCCGTCGTTCGGCTCGCTCGATTTTGCCCCGGGGCAGGAGGTGCGGGTGCGCCCTCACCCGGAGAACACGCATGTCGAGGGCGGGCATACGCGTCTGCCGGCCTATGCTGCCGGGGCGAGGGGCCGAATCCTGCGCTACCATGGCAATCATGTCCTGCCTGACACCAGCGCCCACGGCCTCGGCGATCAGGCTGAACCGCTCTATGCCGTTGTCTTCTCGGCCTCCGAGCTGTGGCAGATGCCGGAGCATCCGAACGACGAGGTGGTTTTGGACCTCTGGCAAAGCTATCTGGAGCCGGCATGACCCGCCCCGAACCCGTCTTTGCCGAGCCCTGGCACGCGCAGCTTTTCGCGATGACCGTTCATCTGAACGAAACCGGCCGTCTTGACTGGCCCGAATGGGCAGAGCGTTTCGGCGCTACGCTGCGGCGACATGGGCTGTCGCGCGATCTCGACGGGGGCGACGATTATTTCAACGCCTGGCTGGAAACGCTCGAGGGCGTGCTGGCCGAGACCGGCGCGGCGGATCCGGCCGAGGCGGCGCGGGTGAAGCAGGCCTGGGAGGCGGCCTATCTTGCCACGCCCCACGGCCAGCCGGTTCATCTGTCAGATTAGGCTTTCCATGGGCGCCCAGGGTGCGGGCGGAGGGCTGCCGGGGCGGAAGGCGAACCAGTTGCCGCCCCCTGCCGGCTGGTCGTGGCGTCGCGAGATCGGCAGACCCGCCAAAGCGCAATAGAGCAGCGTGCCTACGGCGCCATGTCCGACGATCAGAACATCTCCGTCCGGTGCCAGCGCAAGGCAGGCCTCCAACTCGGCGCAAATTCGGCGCTGCGCGGCCATTGCGGTTTCCCAGCCCCGCACGCTGGTCCCGGGTTCGGCGAAAAACCGGTCGGCGACGGCCTCGAATTCTGCGGGCGGCAGGAAGCCGGTGGCGCTGCGGTCGTTCTCGTGCATTGCCGGGCGCACAATGACGGCAAGGCCAAGCGCCTGCGCCAGCGGGCTGGCGGTCTCAAGCGCCTTGGTCTCGGCGCTGCTGAACACCGCGCCCGTGCCGCGCAGGGCGTCCGAGCCGGCAAGGGCCTGCACCCGCCCGCGCCCGGTGTCGTTCAGCGACCACCGCTCCACCGGCTTGGCCGGGTCGATCAGCACCTGAGGGTGCGACAGGTAGCGGACCAAACCCATGATGCCGCGATCAGAAGCGGAAATACCCGCCGTCGATCTGCAGCAGCTGGCCGGTGTGATAAGCCGAGGCATCGCTCATCAGATAGACCGCGATCCCGCCGAAATCCGAAGGCTCGCCCCAGCGGCGCGCCGGGATTCGTGCACCGGCCGCCTGGGCGAATTTCGGGTTGTCGCGGGCGTTCTCGGTCATGTCGGTGGCGATCCAGCCCGGCAGGATGGCGTTTGCAGTGATGCCATAGCGCGCGAATTCCACCGCCAGCGCGAAGGTCATCGCATTGAGTGCGCCCTTGGAGGCGGCGTAATGCTCGTTGCGGGCCGCGCCCGAGACCGACGCCAGGGACGAGACGCAGGCGAGGCGACCGCCGGGATCGCCGGCTTCGGCCCGCGCGACCATGTGGCGCAGCGCGGCCTGGTAGGTGTGATAGACCCCGTCGAGATTGACCGAGAGCACGCGACGCCATTCTTCGGGATCGATGTCGAGGAACGATCGCGCCCCGCGCCCCGAGACGCCGGCATTGGCAAAGCAGCCATCCAGCCGCCCGAACCGGTCGAGCGTCGCGGCCATCGTGGCGTTCACCTCGTCGCGGTCGGCGACGTTGCAGACAAACCCCTCGGCCTCGCCATGAGCGCGCAGCGTCTCGACCGCGCGGGCGTTCTTGTCGGGATTGGTGCCCCAGATCGCCACACGCGCCCCGGCCTTGGCCAGAGCCTGCGCCATGCCCAGTCCGATGCCCCCATTGCCGCCGGTAACCAGCGCGACCTTGCCGGTCAGATCGAATGTCTGTCCCATATTCCCCCCGTTATTCTGCCGCGTCGGCGTGGTTGATCTGTCCCATCGCCTCGGCGGCGATGGCGACCGAGCGCTTGCGCGCCGCGTGATCGTGGATCTGGCTGTTGAAGATGATCTCGTCCGGCTGGTAGCGGGCGACCAGCCGTTCGACCCCGGCGCGCACCGAGTCCACGGGCCCCTGGACCGAGACCGACAGCGCCTGGTCCACCATGCGCAGCATCGCCGGATCGACGAGCGCCGCGATATCGTCGACCGGGCGCGGCAGCGGCCCGGGCTGACCGGTGCGCAGGCGCACGAAGCCCAGTTGCATCGACGACTTGAGCCGCAACGCCTCGGCCTCGGTCGCGGCGCCGAAGACATTGGCGGCAAGGATGAAATAGGGCGACTCCAGCCTCTCCGAAGGGCGGAAATGGGTGCGGTAGACCTCCACCGCCTGGTCCAGAGCGCCCGGCGCGAAATGCGAGGCGAAGGCATAGGGCAGGCCCAACTGTGCCGCCAGTTCGGCGCCATAGAGCGAGGATCCGAGAATATAGACCGGCACCTTGGTGCCGACGCCTGGCACCGCGCGCAGCCGCTGGTCCGGCGATGCATCGCCAAGGAACCCCATCAGTTCCACCACGTCACGCGGGAAATTGTCTTCCTGCGCCATGTGGCGCCGCAGCGCCCAGGCGGTGGCTCCATCGGTGCCGGGTGCGCGGCCGAGGCCAAGGTCGATGCGGCCGGGGTAAAGCGTGGCCAGCGTGCCGAACTGCTCGGCAATGACCAGCGGCGCGTGGTTCGGCAGCATGACGCCGCCGGAACCGACGCGGATCGACCGTGTGCCGGCGGCGACATGCCCGATCACGACCGCGGTCGCCGAACTGGCGATGCCCGGCATGTTGTGGTGCTCGGCCAGCCAGTAGCGCGTGAAGCCCAGCGCCTCGGCATGGCGCGCGAGGTCGAGCGTATTGGCCAGCGATTGCGCGGCGGTGCCACCTTCGCAGATCGGCGAAAGGTCGAGAAGGGAATAGCGGATCATGACGGGCCTCCGAAGCAGCCCGGGCAGACTAGCAGGCTGACCGGCAGGCGAAAGGGGGCGCTGCGGGTGGGGCGGGCTTCGGCGCAGGGACACTGCTGAGGGGGAAGTCGTAAAAAATGTAACGAACCGATTGTCGGGCGCGAATGGGTCGAAATCCCTGTTCGTCCTTCAAGCATATGAAAGATATATATAAATTAAAGCTTTCCGGTCTTCGCTCGCCGCTGTTTTTCGGCTTCGTTCGGGCGCCGGCGTCGTGGGGGAGAGGGCCGTTTCGGTTTCATCGAACCTTAAGTGTTTGCGGTCAGTTTGCACAGATCAAACGTGATTGCCAACCAGATGGAATCGGACACACCCATGAAAATTTGCGCGCTGACTGCCATTCTTGCCCTGACCGCCCCGGCCGTTTTCGCGGCCGAGCCGAACGACTCAATGATCGCTTTCGTCAACGCCTCGGCGCGAGGCTGGTTCGCCGATCCGGTTGTGCAGGCCGCCATCGCGGAGAGCAATGCCGCCCATGGTGGGCTGAGCCAGGAACAACTGATCGCACTCGACGACAAATGGCGTGCCGAGGTCGGCCATGCCGACGCGCCGACCATCGCACCTGTCCGCGATTCCCAGATCTCTCAGGCGATGCGCGCTCATGTTGCCGAAAGCGGCGGCAAGATCACCGAGATCATCGTGATGGATAAGCGCGGCATGAACGTTGCCGTCAGCGACGTCACCTCGGACTACTGGCAGGGGGATGAGGCCAAGTTCCAGGAAACCTTTCCCCTCGGTCCCGATGCCATCCATGTGAGCGAGATCGAACTCGATGAATCCAGCCAGATTTACCAGGCACAGGTTTCCTTCACGGTCATCGACAGCCAGGGCGCGCCCATCGGCGCCGTCACCATCGGACTGAACGCCGAAGCCTTCTGAAACGCCGGCGCAGCCGAGATTTTTCAGGCGCAATACGGAGCTTGCCAGACATGACTGCCCCCAGGACGCTGCCGAAACTGAACTCCATTTTCTACAAGGTCGCAGGCATCATCGCTGTCACGGTGGGGCTTGTGATCGGGACCATCAGCTATGTGTCCACCACCCTGACCTCGGGGATGACGCAGCAATTCGTCGCCGAACAGGCATTTTCCAGTTCGAAACTGCTGGGCGAGCTGATCGGCGGCGCTCTCAAGTTCGGCAAGGGCGATCAGATCAGCGAAACCTTCGACCTCGCCGCGCGCGATTCCAACGGTCAGCTGGTTGGCGCAGCGGCAGTACGCCCGGACGGTACCATGATCGCAAGTTACGGAGATATCAGAGGCGCGGGGGACACCTTGATGGACTTGGCCCGCAAGACTCTGGAGACACAGGAAAAGGTGGTTTCAGAAGACCGCCTTTCGATTGCACTGCCGCTGCGCTTTGGCACAGGTGACGCGCTGGTCGGGGTCCTTGTCAGCAGTTGGACGCCGGACCGGATGTTCGCCAGCGCGCAACAGGCCCAGAGGGTCGCGCTGCTCTGGGCAGGGTGTGTCTTCCTCGTCTCCGTCACGCTGGCGCTGATGCTCTGCGGCCGCCTTATCGTCACGCCTCTGCGCAAGTTCCGCACCGCCATCCAGGCTTTGGGCGAAAAGCGGTACGATACGGAAATCCCTGGCACCGACCGGGGCGACGAGATCGGCGACATCGGCAAAACCTTGCACACCCTGAGCGATCAGCTGGCTTCGGGCGAGGCCATCCAACGCGACGCCAGTTTCAAGGGAGCCGCCTTCATGGGCTGTTCCGCGGCGCTTATGGTGGTCGATGACAGCCGCGTCATTCGCTATCTCAACCCGCGCATGAGCGCTCTGTTCACCGGGCTCCGCGATCTCATCGCCCGCTCGCTGCCGGAATTCGACCCGGCGAGCCTTGTTGGAAAACCCGTCGATGCCTGCAGCTTTGGCGGTGCGAATTTCCGGGAAATGCTGAATGGACCGGTGGCTGGCGGATCGCAAACCATCCTGCGCCTTGGCGATGTCCACCTGTCGCTCGCAATCAGCACCGTCCGCGACGACGCCGGCAAGGCGCTCGGTCATGTGCTGGAGTGGGCGGACGTCACCAAGGACATTTTGAACCGGGCAACGCTGTCCTCCATCGACGCCAATCAGCTCAAGGCGGAATTCCTGCCTGATGGACAGCTCATGACCGCCAATACTGCCTTCGCCAATGCCTTGGGCGCTTCGGCTGAGGCCCTGAAGGGGCGCAGCTTTGGCGATATCGTCGCCTCCGTCGGCAGCGGCTCCGACAGCGCCGCGCGGCTGCTGGATGGCGCGCGCCATGGCAAGGGATTTTCGGGAAAGATGCGGCTGTCCAAAACCGACGGATCGATGGCGATCGTCGATGGCAGCCTGACGTCGATCTGCGATCATGACGGCAAGCCGATCCGCCTTCTGCTGCTGGGCAATGACGTGACCCAGGCCGAAGCGGAACTGGAATCGGCCCGGAAGGAACGGGAGGAGTCCCAACGGCAGCAAAGCCAGGTGGTCGAAGCCCTGCGGATCGGACTCGAGCGCCTCAGCCAGGGCGATCTTACGGCGACGATCCAGAAGCCTTTCTCCGGCTCCTACGAGCAGTTGCGGACCGACTACAACGGCGCTCTGACAACGCTCGCCAATGCGATGAGCGGGATTGCCCGCAGCGCCGAGAGCATCCACAACGAGGCCCGCGACATTTCCAGCACTGCCGACGGATTGTCGCGCCGGACCGAAACCAATTCGGCCACGCTGGAGGAAACGGCCGCTGCGCTCGACACTCTCACCACATCCGTCCGCGCCGCCGCATCCGGCGCGGATCAGGCGGATACCGCCGTGGCTGCGGCCAAGGCCAATGCCGAGAACAGCGGCAGGGTCGTGGTGGAGACGGTGTCGGCGATGGACCAGATCGCCGGGTCCTCGGAGCGGATTACCTCGATCATCAAGGTCATCGACGATATCGCATTCCAGACAAACCTTCTGGCCCTGAATGCAGGCGTCGAGGCCGCACGCGCAGGAGATGCGGGACGCGGCTTCGCAGTGGTCGCTTCGGAGGTGCGCGCACTGGCACAGCGCTCGTCCAATGCGGCGCGCGAGATCAACGACCTGATCGCCAAGAGCGCGACACAGGTCAAGACCGGTGTCGAACTCGTGGGACGAACGGGGCAGGCGTTGCACCAGATCGTGGAATCTGTATCGGAAATTTCCACGCTGGTTTCTGAGATTGCCTCTTCGGCGAGACAACAGTCGTCGAGCTTGGCTGAAATCAACAATTCCGTCAGCCAACTCGATCAGTCGACCCAGCAGAATGCTGCCCGTCTCGAGGAAACCACCGCCGCCAGTGAAGCCCTGCGTCAGAACGCTCTGACACTGGTCGATGCCGTTGCACGCTTCCGTGTCGCCGAAGAGTCCCGGGAAGCCGGGGGCGTCGTAAGACAACAATCCAAATCCCCGAAACCCACGAAACCAGCGCTCGCGCCACCGGCAGAATGGCCCAAGGCTGCGGCCGGACAGGCCAAGCCGCATCCTGTGGTCGCAAAGGCAGCCGCGCAATGGGAGGATTTCTGAGCAATGTTCCCCAGCATTCGCACTCTGGCACGTCTACGGAACCGATTTCATGCGGGACAGGATCAAGGTGAAAGATCATGACCGGATTGACCTCGGAACTCGACATGCGCGCGCTGCGCACCAGCCACGTAATCCAGGGAGAGTTTCGCGTCTCGGATGATCCGGGAATCGTTCTGACAACGATCCTGGGCTCCTGTGTTGCCACTTGTCTCTGCGATCCAGTTGCCGGTGTCGGTGGGATGAATCACTTTCTGCTGCCCGAAGGCGAGGTGAAACAGGAGGTCGGCTTCCGCTATGGCCTGCTCGCGATGGAGTTGCTGATCAACGGGTTGCTGAAGCGGGGTGCTCAGAAGTCCCGGCTGGAGGCCAAGCTATTTGGTGGCGCCATGATGAACGGCGGGCTCGGGCGGATCGGCGAATCTAACGCGGCTTTCGCACGGCGGTTTCTGGCCGACGAAGGCATACCCTGCCGGGCGGAAAGCCTGGGCGGCACGATGGCTCGGCGGGTGCGCTATGTTCCGACGTCCGGACTCGCCCAACAGATGCTGTTGAGCGACCACGTCGAGCCTGCGCTGCCAAAGCGGGCTCAGTCTGCAGCCGATGACGATGTCACGCTGTTCTAGGGAGAGGCCAAGATGAGGCACAGAATTGATCTGGGCGAAAAGCTCGATACCCCGGGGCTGACAGACTTGCGCAAGCGCCTGACCGAGGCCCTTGGGCACCCGGTGGAGCTCGATGGCGGCAATCTGCGCTTGCTGGGCGGGCTTTGCGCGCAATTGCTGGTCGCCGCACGGCACCGCTGGGTGCGGGACGGCCTGGATTTCGATTTGCTGCCTTCGCAGGCGATGCGCGACGACATTCGCCGCCTCGGGCTCGAGTCGCAGCTTCTGACGCAGGATGTGCAACCATGAGTATCAGAATTCTCGCTATCGACGATTCCCGCACCATCCGTGAGATGTTGCGCCACTGCCTGACCCAAGGCGGGTTCGAGGTACATGTCGCCGAAGACGGAGTCGATGGGATTGAGAAATTGCCCGAGGTCGATCCCGATGTCGTGATCACGGACATCAACATGCCGCGCATGGATGGTTTCGGGGTGATCGATACGATCCGTGCGGCGGCGGAATACGCCGGGCTGCCGATCCTGGTCCTTACCACGGAGAGCGCGCAGGACCTTAAGGATCGCGCGCGGAAGAGCGGTGCGACCGGCTGGATCGTCAAGCCTTTCGACGATGCCAAGCTGATCGGCACAATACGACGCATCACGGTTGCATGAGGCGAACATGAGCACGGCCAACGATATCCGGCAGACCTTTTTCCAGGAATGCGACGAACTGCTCGAAGCGCTCGACGACGGCCTGAACGAAATCGACGACGGCATTTCGGACGACACCTTCAGCATCGACACGATCAACGCCGTTTTCCGCGCCGTTCATTCAATCAAGGGCGGTGCCGCCGCCTTTGGCCTTGATGCGCTGGTGCACTTCGCCCATCAGTTCGAAACAGTGCTTGACGCCATGCGGGCAGGGGACCTCCGGCCGAACGAAGAGAGCATGAAGGTCTGTCACCGCGCGGCGGATCATCTTAACGATCTCGTCGCGGCGGGCCGGGAAAACCGGACGCTGCCGGGTGACAGCGGTGGCGATCTGGCGGCACGCCTGGCGTCTCTGGTTTCTGCGACGTCACCCTCGGCCGATGCCGGAGAATCTGAGCCGACGTTCGATTTCGTGCCCCTTGGTGTCGCGGTCAGCCCGATCACGATCGAGACGGGTCCAACGACTTTCGATATCCGTTTCAAACCCGCCCGAGCTCTCTATGCCAGTGGAAATGACTCTGCGCTCCTGCTGCGCGAACTGGGTGAATTGGGTGCGGTATCTGTCGAGGCGGAGACCGGTCGCCTGCCGGAATTCGATCTGCTGGATCCGGCGGAGGCCTATATCGCCTGGGAATTGACGCTGACGACGGATGAAAGCGAACGGGCCGTCCGAGAGGTCTTCGAATTTGTTGAGGGCATGTGTGAGCTGGACATTTCGGTGGCGTCGCGGGCCGAGGCAAACGGCGCGCAAACCGTCCCAATTCAACTGGCGCCCCAGGCACCGACGCAAGCGGAGACCGGCAGTACGCGGGGAGGGGGCAACAATGGAGCACCCCGAGAGAAGACATCCGACTCCGACGGACCGAAGGCGACCGTTCGGGTCAATCTCGATCTGGTGGACCGGCTGATCAACATGGTGGGGGAACTGGTCATCAACCAGGCCGTACTGACACAATGTGTCAAGGACGCGGGGCTACTCGATCGCGGCGATCTATCGACAAGCCTGGCGGAGTTTCGCAATCTTGCCCGTGATATCCAGGAAAGCGTCATGGCGATCCGGGCTCAATCGGTGAAACCGCTGTTCCAACGCATGGCGCGGATCGTGCGTGAGGCAGCGGAACTTTCCGGGAAGGAAACGGAGTTCGTCACCGAGGGCGAGACAACCGAGGTCGACAAAACGATCATCGAGCGGCTTGTCGATCCTTTGACCCATATGATCCGGAACGCCGTAGACCACGGTCTGGAGACTCCTGAAGATCGGATTGCGGCGGGAAAGCCTGCGACGGGCCGCGTCACGCTGTCCGCGGCGCATCGGTCGGGCCGCGTGCTGATCGAGGTGTCAGACGACGGCGCCGGTATCAATCGTCCGAAGGTATTCCAGATTGCAGTGGACAAGGGCCTGATCCCGCCAGATGTGCAACTGAAGGAGTCCGAGATTGACAACCTCCTGTTTCTGCCGGGGTTTTCCACGGCCAGCCAGGTCAGCAACCTGTCAGGCCGCGGTGTCGGTATGGACGTGGTGCGTAGCGCGATCCAGAAGCTCGGGGGCAGGGTCAGTATCCAGTCGCAACGCGGCAAGGGCACCACCATGTCGATCAGCCTGCCGCTGACGCTGGCGGTCCTTGACGGCATGGTGGTCGATGTGGCCGGGCAGACCATGGTGGTGCCCATAACCGCGATCGTTGAAACCCTGCGACCGAAACCCGGGGACATCCACCCGCTCGGTGCCGACAATCTGGTTGTTTCTGTGCGCAATAAGCTGGTGCCGGTGATCGACCTCGGGGTGGTCTTTGGCCATCGCACCGCCCCCGCCGCGATCTCGGATATGGTCGTCCTTCTTGTAGAGTCGGACAATCACACAAGCTGGGCGCTAGCGGTCGATCAGATTTTCGATCAGCGGCAGGTGGTGATCAAGGGACTGGAGTCCAACTACGGTCACGTGCCCGGCGTCGCTGCCGCCACCATTCTGGGCGACGGCAACATCGCTCTTATCATCGATCCGGAAGAAACGGCACACCGATCGGGCGCCGTCATTGATCCCGGCGATTTGGCCCTGTTGGACGAGGTGTGAAATGACGACGGCTACCCATGTGCAACCCGGCGTGCGCGAATTGGTTACCTTTCGCGTCGGCGAACAGGACTTCTGCATCGATATCATGATGGTGCGCGAGATACGCGGATGGTCGCCGGCGACGATCCTGCCTCATGCGCCCAAATTCGTCCTGGGGGTGATCAACCTGCGCGGTTCTGTGGTGCCGATCGTTGATCTCTCGGCGCGCCTTGGACTGGCGCCTTCGGTTCCCGACGACCGCCACGTAATCGTGATCGCGGTGGTTGGCAATCAGACCATCGGGTTTCTGGTCAGCGCGGTGGCCGATATCATCGCGGTGGACGGTTCCGAGGTTCAGCCCACACCAGACGTGACCTCCGAGACGACGCGCAATTTCATTGAAGGCGTGATCGTGACCAAGGAACGGATGCTCCGGGTGATCGACATTCAGACCGTGCTGCCAAAGGTGGCAGATTCCGCCGAGGCACCATGAGTGCGCTGAATCTTGACCTCCCCGGCGGTCCGATGGGGCGGGACGTCGAATACGTCACTGCCGACTTTCAGCGGATCATCTCCATCCTGCACGAGGTTGCGGGCATCAAGATGCCGCCGACGAACGAAGCGCTGGTGTTTTCGCGCCTGTCGCGACGGGTGAGGGACCTCGGGCTGAATAGGTTCGCGGACTATATCGCCCATGTCGAAGCGCCGCAGAATGTGGCCGAGCGCGACGAGATGGTCGCTGCATTGACGACGAACACGACGCGCTTCTTCCGAGAGGACTATCATTTCGAGACACTGGCGAGCGAGCTCTTGCCCGGGCTTCTGGCGCGGGCGCGAGAAGGGGCGCGAATCCGGCTGTGGTCTGCAGGCTGCTCTACGGGGGAGGAGCCCTATACGATCGCCGCCGTGGTCATGCAGCACTGTCCGGACCTGGCGGCCTGCGATTTTCGCATTCTGGCGACGGATATCAATCGCAGGGTCCTCGCCATTGCAGAACGCGGCGAATATCCCGCCGCCTGCGCCGAGGCGGTCACACCGGACCTCGTGCCACGGATGTTCGAAACCGCCGGCACAGACATGGTTCGTATCCGTCCGGAACTGCGGTCGCTGATCACCTTCCGATACATGAATTTCATGGATCCCTGGCCGGTGAGCGGCCCGTTCGACGCGATCTTCTGCCGCAACGTGATGATCTACATGGAGGAGGATGTGCAGCGGCGGGTCTGGGCTGGCCTCGCCTCGGTGATGCCGCCGGGCGGTTATCTGTTCATCGGTCATTCGGAACGGATCGGACGAGAATTCAAGGACCAGCTGCAACTGGTCGGCAAGACCACCTTCCGCCGGGTGTGATCCGCTGGCGGAGAAGACATATAGGGAAAGGGACGGACTAGAATGGCATTGAGAGACGTGCTGACCGTCATGGTCGTGGACGATATGTCCACCAGTCGAAGCCTCATCATCATGGCGCTTGAGGAAATGGGTATCAAGAAGGTGGATTTCAGCAATGACGGGGCCTCTGCTCTGCAGGCCCTGGCCCAACGGCCAGCTCATCTGGTGATCTCGGATTACAACATGCCAAATATGGACGGGTTGCATCTGCTGCAGGCCCTGCGCAACGCGCCGGCGACCAAGGGAATCGGGTTCATCCTGGTCAGTGGCAAGGTCGACCAGAACATCATCAACGTGGGGCGGCAGCTCGGCATGAACAACTTCATCAAGAAGCCCTTCACCACGGTACAGATGCGCGATTGCATTCAGGCTGTCGTCGGGCAGCTTTGATCATGTCGGATGGCGCGAGGCTCGACCCGATTCCGCTTGCCCGGCTCATCGGTCTGATCGGCGATGAACTGCGCGATCTGCGCGATGAAGGCCGCAATCTGGAAGACGCCATCGCCCATGCGATCCTCGATCATCAGCCGACCCGCCGCGAAGCGCTGGGAAACTTGCAGAAGATCGACCTGATCGTGCAGACGCTGGGCGAACTCAGCGCTTATGTCCTGGCCCTGGTGGAGCATGTGCCGCCAAGCCATTCAATTGAAGTGCACGACTTGCTGGAGCGGATCACCCTGCGCGGGCTGGCAGGCAAACTGGCGGGCCATCCGCGTCAGCCCGTGGTCGACGCGTCGGGCCGGATCAGTGGAGAGGTGGATCTGTTTTGACCGACAGGGGGGCAATGTCTGCGGCAATCCTCATTATCGGGCAGGCGGGACTGAGGCGGATTTTTTCACAAGCGCATCCGGCCTTTTATCCGCTGTAGCCGCGCGGCCGGACGGTCCGGGGTGCGGGCGGATCGACGGCATCGGGCCGCCGCCGCTCAGGCCCCCTCGAAGGCGCAGAGCGCATGCACGTCCATGCCCATCCCCTCGAGCAACTTGCGCCCGCCCAGATCGGGCAGGTCAATGATAAAGGCGCAGGACACGATTTCGCCGCCGAGGCGCTCGATCAGCTTCAGGCCAGCCGCCGCGGTGCCGCCGGTGGCGAGAAGATCGTCGACAAGGAGGACCCGTTCGCCCGGCGCTATGGCGTCCTCGTGGATTTCGACGATCGCCTCGCCGTATTCCAGCTTGTAGTCCTGACTGATCGTCCGCGCCGGCAGCTTTCCCTTCTTTCGGATCGGCACGAAACCAACCGAGAGCTGGTGCGCGATGGCGCCGCCGAGGATGAAGCCGCGCGCCTCGAGACCGACGACCTTGTCGATCTCCATGCCGGCATAGGGATGCAGCATCTGATCGATGGCCATGCGAAACCCGCGGGCATCGGCAAAGAGCGTGGTCACGTCACGGAACATGATCCCCTCGTGGGGGAAATCCACGATGGTGCGGATATAGTCGCGCACGGCTGGGGTCTTGGGCATGAAACTCTCCTCAGGCCGGGCGGCGCAGCAGCGCGGTGGCAAGGGCCATGCCGATCAGCGCGACCCCGCCGGTGCGGGTGAGGCCGGTGATCACGCCCGGCCGGGCGACGGTGGCGCGCAGCCGGTCGGCCGCCAGTGCATAGGCCAGGGCGTTGATTGCGGCAAGGCTGACGAAGGTGGCGATGAGGATGGCGAATTGCGGGGCCAGCGCGGCCTCTGGGCGCAGGAATTGCGGCACGAAGGCGATGAAGAAGGCGATGGACTTCGGATTCAGGGCCGTAACCACGGCGGCATGCAGGAACACGCCGCGCGCGGTGATGTCGCGGCGGGTCGTCTCGGCCTGCAACCCGTCCGCGGGAGCTGACCGCAACAACCGCACACCCAGCCAGACAAGGTAGAGCGCGCCCACCCATTTCAACGCGGTGAAGAGCGCGGCCGACGTCATCACCAGCGCGCCGAGGCCGAGCAGAGAGGCGGTGAGGGCAATGAAGTCGCCCAGCGCCACGCCCAGTGCGGTGGCCACGGCGACACTGCGACCCTTGGAGACGGCATAGCTGAGCACCAGCAGAACCGTCGGGCCGGGAATCAGCAGAAGAGCGATAGTGGCGGCGACGAAGGCCAGCCAGAGGTCGAGGGGCATGTCGGAAACTCCTGAGTCAGCGGACCGACCAAGCCACGGTTTCACCCGTTTGCCAAGGTGTCACGCGGGCCGTCCGAGAACCCGTCCGGCCACCGCATCAAGCCGCGCGAGCAGCAGCGGGTCGCGCCGGTCGGGAGCGGTGAGGATGGCATGATCGAGCGCGTGGTCGCAGCCGGCCGGGCAGGGCGCGCGCTCTGCGGCCAGCAGGGCGGGCAGCCTGCGCACCATGGCCCGGCCGTTGTCGGCATTGCCCATCAGCGTGGCAATGATCTGCGTCACATCCACTTCGCCGTGATCGGGGTGCCAACTGTCGTAATCCGTGACCATGGCGACCGAGGCATAGCACAGCTCGGCCTCGCGGGCGAGTTTGGCCTCGGGCATGTTGGTCATCCCGATCACGTCGGCGCCCCAGTGCTCGCGATACATCCGCGATTCCGCAAGCGTCGAGAACTGCGGGCCTTCCATCGCCAGATAGGTGCCGCCGTCATGCACGGTGATCCCGGCCTGGCGGGCGGCGTTGAGGCAGGCGGTGGACAGCCGCGCGCAGGTCGGATGGGCGACGCTGACATGGGCGACGCAACCGGTGCCGAAGAAGGATTTTTCCCGCGCGAAGGTGCGGTCGATGAACTGATCGACGATCACGAAATCGCCCGGCGCCATCTGTTCGCGGAACGACCCGCAGGCCGAGATCGAGATCACATCGGTCACCCCCAAACGCTTCAGGGCATCGATATTTGCGCGATAGGGCACGGTGGAGGGGGTGAAGACATGGCCACGCCCGTGGCGCGGCAGGAAGGCCATTTCAAGCCCGTCCAGGGAACCGGTCAGAATTTGGTCGGAGGGCGGTCCCCAGGGCGTTTCGACTCCGATCCATTCCGCGTCGGTCATCCCCTCGATGTCGTAGATGCCCGACCCGCCGATAATGCCGATCTTGGTCTTGGTCATGTGCCATCCCCTTTGCCACCCCGGCAGAGTGGCGGGGTGGCGGGGCAAAGGCAAGGGTCAGAGCGGGAGGATCGCGATGCTGTTGCCGGCCAGATCGGCCTGTGCGACGTCCTTGAGCAGAATGTCGAAATCGCCGATCTCAACCAGAAGTCCAAAGCCGGTGTCGGTCATAGTCACGGCCTGATCGGTGCGTATCACCACCCGATCGACGCCGGCCTGGAAGTCTGTAATTTGATCGTAGTCGCGATAGAGTTCGGGAATGACAAAGACAAAGCGATCGCGCCCTGCGCCGCCCGTCAGCACGTCGTCGCCATCACCGCCGACCAGCCGGTCACGGCCGGCGCCGCCATCGAGTAGATCACGGCCCCGCCCGCCGATCAGATTGTCATGACCAGCCCCGCCGAACAGCGAGTCTGCCCCCGACCCGCCGAAAAGATGGTCGTTGCCGCTTTGCCCATACAGCATGTCGTCGCCTGCGGCACCGTATGCGCGGTCGTTTCCGGTCCCCAGGACAAACGTGTCGTTACCATAGTTAAGGAAGACCTCGTCGTTTCCGGCGAAACGAATGGCGATGTCATCGAAAGAGGTTAGCGAAGGCGTGACGTTGGCGGAGGTGCTGTTGTCGATGATCTTCCAGTCCAGCGCATAGAGGAGGGCCTCCATGGCACCGAGTTCGCCCGATGCCTCCGCCAAGGCGGCTGCGGAAACGTTGGCGATATCCAGATCGAGTTCCTTGAAGGTCACATAATAGCCTGGAGAGAACGAATAGGTGAAGCTCTCCAGGGTACCTGACACCAGCGTCGTTTGGCCCGCAGACGTGCCATAGACCAGGTTCGTGCCGGTTACGGAAAGAGTCGAGGCTTCATTCGTAAGGAACGCGGAAGTGGACGTCGCGTTTGTCACAACCGAATCCAAGAAGAGATTCTCGAATAATCCGGCAGGAACCCGGTGCCCATTCGCAATTCCTTCGGAAATTTCGTAAGTTCTCATGTCGGGCCTACCATTCTTGTGATTCCACAGATCATCATATTAGCCGGGATGTCAGCCACCGCCTATGGATTAATCATCCGGCCGCACCAATTCGAAGACCTCGGTCACCCGCGCGTAATCGCGGTATCCCAGACGCGAGAGCGGCTGGTAGGTTGTCACGTCGAACCGGCCGTCCTTCAGGCAGTCGTCGCGCATGTGCACGCCCACGACTTCCCCCAGCACCAGATGGTTGACGCCGCCTTTCAGTGGAATGATCTGCGTCATCCGGCATTCGAGAGAGGCCGGCGCCCCGGCGACGCGCGGACAAGGGATCGTGGCACATTCGGCGCGTTCGATTCCGGCTTCGGTGAATTCGTCGATTTCTGGCGGGAAATGATTGGTTGTGACATTCATCGCCTCGCGTGCCGCATATTCGACGATATTGACGCAGAACACGCCCGTTTCTGAAATGTTCTGAACACTATCCTTCCAGGTGGTCGAAGAAAACATGACCTGCGGCGGCGTATAGGCAATGGCGTTGAAAAAGGAATAGGGGGCCAGATTGTCCTGCCCCTTGGCGCTGCGGGTTGAGATCCAGGCGATCGGACGCGGCGTGACGATCGCGTTGAACGGGTTGTGAGGCAGTCCGTGGCCGTCTTCGGGGCGGTAAAACATCTGCGTCTCCTGTGGTTTGAACAAGTGGTATCGCCATGCTACGTCGCATGCCACCACATACCGAGGAGCCAGGGCAGCCCCGTGATCGAAATCAGACCGGAAACCGATGCCGACGCCTGGGAGGTGGAATCCCTGCTCGACCTCTGTTTCGCCCCCGGCAGGACCTTGTTGTCCTCCTATCGCCTGCGCGATGGCGTTCCGCCGGTGCGTGGCCTGTCGCTGGTGGCCCGCGACCAGCTGGGCATCCTGATCGGCGCAATCCGGTTTTGGCCGATCCGCGTGGCGGGCCTGCCGGCCCTGCTGCTGGGCCCCGTCGCCGTGCACCCGACGCACCAGGGCGAAGGGCTGGGCGCGGGCCTGATCCGCGAAGGGCTCGCGGCCGCCCGTGCCGGCGGCTGGGAGCGGGTGATGCTGGTGGGCGACGCGCCCTACTACAACCGGTTCGGGTTCACCAAGCTCGAGGATGTGGAGATGCCCCCGCCAACCAACCCCGACCGGGTGCTGGGACAGGATCTGGTGCCCGGCGCCTGGGCCGGCCTGTCCGGGCCGGTAACGAAGTGGGATGCGGCTGACTATTGAAACCCGGGCCGCGACCGCCGACATTGAAGGTGAACATGGCGGAGGGTGGCATGGACGATGTCGTGATGGTGGGCCCGGTGGATGTCGACGCCGAACTCGACCGGCTGGCCGCGCGATATCGCAAGGCGGGCGGCATCGGCGTGCAGATGCTGAGCGCAGTGGGCGGTCGGGCTGAAGGCCTGCTGGACAAGCTTCCGACCGGCATTCGCGACCGTCTGGGCGACGCCACCAGCTATGCCCTCACCCTGGCGATGCGCGGGGCGCAGAAATCGCGCGGCGCGGTGAAGGATCAGCAGCCCTGGGTCAATACCGCCGTCGCCACCGCCATGGGGGCGGCGGGCGGCTTTGGCGGCCTGCCCTCGGCGCTGGTGGAGCTGCCGGCAACCACCGCTGTCCTGATGCGCGCGATTCAGGGCGTGGCCGCGCAGCACGGCTTCAATCCCGACGAGGAGAGCGTGCAGTTCGACTGCATCCGTGTCTTTGCCGCGGCCGGGCCGCTCAGCAATGACGACGGCGGCGACCTGGCGTTTTTCACCCTGCGTCTGACCCTGACAGGGGGTGCGATGCAGAAGCTGATCGCCACGGTGGCGCCCAAACTGGCCGTTGCGCTGGGTCACAAGCTGGCAGCACAGGCTGTGCCGGTGCTGGGCGCGCTTGCGGGCGCTTCGGCCAATTACGTCTATACCCGTTATTATCAGGAAATTGCCCACGTTCACTTTGGAATGCGGCGTCTGGCGATCGATGCCGACATCCCGCACGAGCAACTTGTGACGAAACTGCAGCAAAAGATGAAGGCTCCGTCGGTCAAGCGGGCTTGACCTCGGGGCGGGCAGGGGTTGTAATTGTTACAAATGAAAAAAGGGACCTGGCCAATTGGGCCGGCCCGATCCGGCAGTAAGATCCAGGGTGACCATGGCAGTGCAAGCGCCGTCTGCGGATTCGTCCGCGACGGAAGAAGAGATTGGCAGACAGTTTGCGGCGCTGTGTTTCACGACGGTGCGCGGCAAGACGCGTGTATTGCTGATCACCTCGCGCGGCACCGGGCGCTGGATCGTTCCCAAGGGCTGGAAGGTCGAGGGCGCCACTGCCGCCGGTTCCGCCGCCCGCGAGGCCTGGGAAGAGGCCGGTGTGGTGGGACGCATCTATGACCACTGCCTGGGCACCTACAGTTACATCAAGCTGGACGACAAGGGCCCCGACCTGCCCTGCAAGGCACAGATCTTTCCGGTGAAGGTGCTGTCGCTCAAGGGCGATTTCCCCGAACGCAACCAGCGGCGGCGCAAGTGGTTTTCGCTCAAGAAGGCGGCCGAGCTGGTCGATGAGCCGGAGCTTGCGGAAATCCTGCGCAGCTTCGACCCGGGAACGCTGCCTGCGGCCGTCAAGTCTTGAATCCCGGACGCTTACCGATCATTTAGACGGTTAGTCGCAGAATGAACGAGACATGATCCAATACGCGCTCAGATGTGCAGACGGACATACTTTTGACAGCTGGTTCCAGTCCGCCGCTGCCTATGAACGGCTGGAAAAGGCCGGGATGGTCGCCTGCGCCGTTTGCGGCGGGGGTGGTGTCGAAAAGGCGATGATGACGCCGCGCGTGGCCGCACCGCGCGACAAGGCACAGCCCAGGCTGAGCGATCCGGCAACGCCGGCCGAACAGGCCCTGGCCGAATTGCGTCGCCAGATCGAGCAGAACTCCGAATATGTCGGCGGTCGCTTTGCCAGCGAGGCGCGCGCGATGCATTCGGGCGACATCCCGCAGCGCTCGATCTATGGCGAGGCGCGTCTCGACGAGGCGCGCCGCCTGGCCGAAGAGGGCGTGCCCGTAACTCCGCTTCCGTTCCTGCCAAACCGCAAGGCGAACTGACCGCGCCCCGGCCCTGTCGGACCGCCGCACGGGGCGCGCGCAATTCCAGTTGCCCTCGCCCGGAGGCGCGCGTAAACACCGCGCGACTTTTGGCACGTAAGGAACCGCAATGCCGATCCTGGTGATGAAATTTGGCGGCACTTCGGTGGCGAATCCCGACCGCATCAAGCGCGCGGCCAAGCGCGTCGGACTCGAGGTGGCCAAGGGCTATGACGTGATCGTCATTGTCTCGGCCATGGCGGGCAAGACCAACGAGCTGGTTGCCTGGGTCAACGAAACCTCGCCGCTGTTCGACGCACGCGAATACGACGCGGTGGTTTCCTCGGGCGAGAACGTGACCGCGGGCCTGATGGCGCTGACGCTTCAGGAAATGGATATTCCGGCACGCAGCTGGCAGGGCTGGCAGGTCCCGGTCAAGACGACCTCGGCGCATTCCGCGGCCCGGATCGAAGAGATCCCGACCGACAACATCATGAAGAAGTTTGCCGAGGGCATGAAGGTCGCGGTCGTCGCGGGCTTTCAGGGGGTCAGCCCGCAGGGCCGGATCACCACGCTCGGCCGGGGCGGTTCGGACACCACAGCGGTGGCCTTTGCCGCCGCCTTCAACGCCGAACGCTGCGACATCTACACCGATGTCGATGGCGTCTATACGACCGACCCGCGCATCTGCGAGAAGGCGCGCAAACTGGACCGCATCGCCTTCGAGGAAATGCTGGAGCTGGCAAGCCTGGGCGCCAAGGTGCTGCAAACCCGCTCGGTCGAGCTCGCGATGCGCTACAAGGTGCGCCTGCGGGTGCTGTCAAGTTTCGAGGAACCGTCGGACACGGCCGGCACGCTGGTCTGCGACGAGGAGGAAATCATGGAATCGAACGTAGTTGCCGGTGTCGCCTATTCCCGCGACGAGGCCAAGCTGACCCTGCTCTCGGTGGCCGACCGCCCCGGTATCGCGGCCACGATCTTCACCTCGCTGAGCGAGGCCAACGTCAACGTCGACATGATCGTGCAGAACATCGCCGAGAACGAGCGCACCGACATGACGTTTTCCTGCCCGACCGACCAGGTCAAACGTGCCGAGGCGGCCCTGGCCGAGATGAAGGCCGAGGGCAAGCTGAACTTCGGCGAGTTGGTGGCCGACACCAATGTCGCCAAGGTCTCGGTCGTGGGTATCGGGATGCGCAGCCACACCGGCGTGGCGGCGAAGATGTTCAAGGTGCTGTCCGACGAGAACATCAACATCAAGGTCATCACCACCTCCGAGATCAAGATCTCGGTTCTGATCGACCGCAAATACATGGAACTTGCCGTGCAGGCCCTGCACGACGCCTTCGAGCTGGAAAAGGCCTCCTAAGCAGACCGCTGCCGCCCAATTGAGATTTTCTTAGGGATTTCCGAGGCATGTCACTGCGTCTTTGATGGGCGCTTTCCGCTTTCCGTGGCGGCGCCTGCGGGTTCCGGGTTCGAAACCCGTTTCGCTTTGCGGTCGGGTGTGGTCTATAGGCACCGAAGGACGCAGTCTCGCCGAGATTGCAGGAGGAAGCCGGACGCCGTGATGGACGAACGCACGGACACCGAAAGCCGCAAGCTGTTGCAGCGGCTCAGGGACACGCTGGTCAGCGGGGACGCTGGGCAGGCGCGGCTGGACAAGATCACCCATCTGATCGCCGACAGCATGGGAACCGAGGTCTGCTCGATCTACCTGTTCCGGGACGAGGATACCCTGGAACTCTGCGCCACCGAGGGTCTGATGCCCGAGGCGGTGCACCAGACGCGCATGCGCATGGGCGAGGGGCTGGTGGGCCGGGTCGCGCGCACCGGCGAGGTCATCAACACTCCCAACGCCCCCGCCGAACGCGGCTTCCGCTACATGCCGGAGACGGGAGAAGAGCGGTATACCTCCTTCCTGGGGATCCCGATCCAGCGGCTGGGCGAAAAGCTGGGCGTGCTGGTCGTGCAGTCGCGCGATCCGCGCCAGTTCTCGGAGGACGAGCTTTACGCGCTGGAAGTGGTGGCGATGGTTCTGGCCGAAATGGCCGAGCTGGGCGCTTTTGTGGGCGAGGGCGCGGCACTTTCCGCGCGCCACCAGCATCCGGTCGTGTTTCGCGGCACCTGCGGGCAGGAAGGCGCCGCTGAAGGCCGGGTCTGGCTGCACGAACCGCGCGTGGTGGTCGCCAATCCCATCGCCGACGACCCCCAGCGTGAGCTGGAGCGCCTGCATGAGGCGGTCGATCAGCTGCGCGTCAGCGTCGACCAGATGCTCGAGATGAGCCGGAGCGGCGACAAGGACCAGCTTGAAGTTCTCGAAGCCTATCGCATGTTCGCCAATTCCCGCGGCTGGATGCGCCGCATGGAAGAGGACATCGGACGCGGCCTTTCGGCCGAGGCGGCGGTCGAGAAGGAACAGAGCCTGGCGCGGGCGCGCATGGACCAGGTGCAGGACAGCTATCTGCGGGAACGGCTTGCGGACCTCGACGACCTGTCCAACCGCCTGCTGCGCATCCTGACCGGGCAGGGGGCCGATACGGGCGCCGAAATGCCGGCAGACCCGATTCTGATCGCCCGCAATATCGGCCCGGGCGACCTGCTGGAATACGGGCGCAGCCTGAAGGGCATCGTGCTCGAGGAGGGCTCGGTCGGCAGCCATGCGGCGATTGTCGCGCGCGCGCTGGCGATTCCGCTCGTCGTTCATGCCGGCCATATCACCACCGAGGCGCTGAACGGCGACCATATCCTGGTCGATGGCGACCAGGGCATGGTCCACCTGCGCCCCGAAGACACCATCATCGGTGCGTTCCGCGACAAGGTCGCGATGCAGGCGCAGGCGCAGGAGCAGTTCGCCTCGATCCGCGATCTTCCGGCGCAGGCGCTGTGCGGAACCTCGGTCAGCCTGCACATGAATGCCGGGCTGATGGCGGATCTTCCGTCGCTGGCGGGGTCCGGGGCCGAGGGCGTCGGACTGTTCCGGACCGAGCTGCAATTCCTGATCCGCAACCAGATGCCCAAGCGCAGCGAGCTGAGCGCGCTTTATTCCCGTGTGCTCGATTCCGCCAAGGGCAAACGGGTCGCGTTCCGGACGCTCGACATCGGGTCGGACAAGGTTCTGCCCTACATGAAGCCTACCGACGAACCCAATCCGGCGCTCGGCTGGCGGGCGATCCGGGTGGGTCTCGACAAGCCGGGTGTGCTGCGTATGCAGCTTCAGGCGCTGCTGCGCGGGGCGAAGGGGCGGCCGCTGACGGTGATGTTCCCCTTCGTCGCGCAATACGAGGAATTTGCCGCCGCCCGCGCCGAACTGGACAAGACCATCGCACGCGAAAGGATCCTTGGGCATCAGCTGCCGGCCAGTATCGAGGTGGGCGCAATGGTCGAAACGCCATCGATGGCGTTTGCGCCCAAGCGCTTTTTCGACGAGGTGCAGTTCGTTTCGATTGGCGGCAACGATCTCAAGCAGTTCTTCTTCGCCGCCGACCGCGAGAACGAACGGGTGCGCCGTCGCTATGACACGCTCAATGTCAGTTTCCTGAACCTGATCGAGCGCATCGTGGGCCTCTGCGCCGAGTCGAAAACCCCGTTGTCCTTCTGCGGCGAGGACGCGGGCCGCCCGATCGAGGCTCTGTGCTTTGCCGCCATCGGCTTGCGCACCCTGTCGATGCGCCCGGCGTCCATCGGTCCGGTCAAAAGCCTGTTCCGACGCGTCAATCTGGAAGAGGTCGCCGCGGTCATCCGCACCGCTTGCGCCAGAGGCGATTCCACGGTGCGTCCGGCGTTGATGGATTACATCCGCTCGCTTCCCTAGGTTTCTAAATTAATTTCAACCACTTGTTGTCCGTTCTTGGTGAAGAGCGCAAACTTTCCTTGCGCTTATCCCGGATCCGCTCAAACCCCAGACCCCCTTCGGATTGGCCGGCTTTTCCACCGATTTCTCGGGCCATGACGCTGTTCAACGGCGGATGAAGTCGCGGAGGCTCCATTTTATCCCCAGGAGGGGTCAGGATTCTTGTCCTATTCTGATATTACTAAAGATCATCCACATTATTCCTGTCTCTTTGTGGATAACTTGCGCGCCCGTCGCTCCGCCCGCGAAAAGCCGGCCTGACAGGGCCAGTTACCCCTCATTTTCCCGGCATTGACCTTTCCTTCACGTCAAAGTCACATCGGTGCCAAACCGGAAAGGAATCTCAATGATTTACGCGCCGCAGTCCGAACCTTGCCCATTGCCATTCTCGCCGTTCAAATCCTGCACGGTGCCCCGGCCAATCGGTTGGCTCTCGACGATCAGCCGGGACGGCGTCGCCAACCTCGCGCCCTACAGCCAGTGGCAGAATCTGACCTTCGATCCTCCGATGGTGATGTTCGCGGCCAATCAGACCAGCGATGGCCGCCGCAAGGATACCGTGGTCAACGCCGAGGAAACCGGCTGGTTCGTCTGGAACATGGCGACCTACGACCTGCGCGAGGCGGTCAATATCTCCGCGATGGAGCTGCCCAGCGACGAAGACGAATTCCTGCGCGCGGGCGTGACCAAGGCCGCCTGCGTCGATGCGCCGGGCCCCCGCGTCGCCGAAAGCCCCGCCCATTTCGAATGCCGCTATCTCAGCACCCATCGCCTGCGCGGCAATTCGAACCACGGCTGGGTCGATGTCGTCTATGGCGAAGTCATGCGCATCCACGTTGCCGACGAGGTGATCACCTCCGAGGGCAAGCTCGACATTCCCCGGATCAAGCCCATCGCCCGGATGGGCTATTACGATTACACTACCGTCATCGAAACCTTCGAGATGCGCATTCCCGAAGCCCATGCCGCAATGGCGGCCGGCCTGGAGGGAAAGGCATGATCGAACCGGCCGTCTATCTGGACTATCTGAACCGCTTCGACATCGAAGCCGCCGGGATCACCGATGGAGAAATCCTCGACGCGATCACCGAAAGCCTGGCCATGCAGGGGCGGGGCGAGACGTCGATCGAACCGAGGATGCACATCCGGCCGCGGGCCGGCGTTGAGGGGCATTTCAACGTGCTGCGCGGCTGGATCGGCGGCGAGATCGACAGCGCCGGCACGAAGGTGGTGGGCGATTTCGTCGATAACTACAAGGAAGGACGCCCGTCGGAATATGGGTTGCTGACACTGTTCGATCCGCGCAACGGCGCTCCAAAGGCACTTATCGACGCGACCGGCATCACCGAAATGCGCACCGGTGCAATCACGGCGCTGGGGGCAAAGCATCTCGCGCCCTCCAATCCGCGCATCCTGGCCCACATCGGTGCGCGGGGCACGGCCTATTGGAACATCCGCCTGCTGTGCCATCTCTATGACTTCGACGAGGTGCGGGTGCATTCCCGCCGCAAGGAAAGTCGCGACGCCTTCGCTGCCCGCCTGTCGGCGGATTTGAAGCGCGACATCGTCGTCACCGAAGACTGGGAAAGCTGCGTGCGCGGCGCGGATATCGTGGTCGAGGCCTCGCGCCTGCCCCAACCGACGCCCCTGCTGAAAACCGAATGGATCAAGAAAGGCGCGCTGGTCATCCCCTATGGCACCATGTCGGCGGTCGAACTTTCGCTGACCGACATCGCCGACAAGGTGGTGATGGACGACTGGGGGCAGGCGCATGGCATCTTCGGGTCCCTGCGCGCGCATGTCGACAGCGGCCGGCTGACGGCCGAGTCGCTTCATGCCGAACTTGGCCAGATCGTGGCGGGGGTGAAGCCGGGCCGCGAAAGCGATGACGAAACCATCTTGTTCTGGCACCGGGGCCTGTCGCTGTCGGACATTGCGCTGGGCCACGCGATGCTGACCAAGGCCAAACGGCTGAACCTGGGCCAGCGCCTGCGGTTCTACTGATGCGCCTTGGATCGCGTGCCACGCTGGCCGAATTCTCGGCGCTTGATGCGCTGGATGTGCCGAAGGCGGTGCGGGACCGTCTGCTCGCCGACCGCGCGATCGTCGATGCCGCGGCCGAGGGGGACGCACCGGTCTACGGGTTGAACACCGGGCTCGGCGCCAACCTGGGCCACCGCATCGCGCCGGGCGATATCGCCCGCTTTCAGCGCCAGCTGTTGGAAGGGCGCGCCGTCGCGGTCGGTCCGCCGCTGCCAGAACCCACCGGGCGCGCTGTGCTGCTGGCCCGTCTGGTTTCGATCCGCGGTTCGGGTATTTCGCTGGAGATGTTCGATCACCTTCTCGCGGTCTATGCCTCGGGCCTTTCGCCGGTCGTTCCGGCCTTTGGCTCGATCGGGGCGGGCGATCTGACGCAGAACGCTGTCTGGGCGTTGGCGCTGCTGGGCACCGGCCGGATGTGGTGCGCGGGCGAAATGGTCGGGGCCGGCGAAGCCTTGGCCAGTGTGGGGCTGGTGGTGCCGGACCTGCGCCCGAAGGACGCGATGGCGCTGATCAATCATGGAGGTCTGTCCTCGGCGCTCTCTTCGCAGGCCTTGCAGGCAAGCGCCGAGGCACTGGCCATGGGGCGGGCCGCCGCGCTGCTCTCTTACGCGGGCTATGACGCCAACCGCGACATCTTTGCCCCCGAGGTCAACGCCCTGCGCCCCGCGCCGGGGCAGGGCGAGACGGCTGCCTGGTTCGCCGAACGCCTGACGGGCGCGCAGACTCCGCGCCGCGTGCAGGAGGCCCTGAGCTTTCGCACCGTTGCGCCGGTTCTGGGTGCCGCGCTCGACGCGCAGACGCGGGCCACCGCAATCTGGTCGGACGAGGTCAACGGCCTGTCCGACAGTCCCGCGGTTCTGGGGCGGGACGCCATGCGATCGACGCCGAATTTCCACGGCCCCGCACTGGCGCTGGCACTGGAATCGGTCGCGCTGGCCAATGCGATGACCGCCAATGGCGCGCTGCATCGCTGCCAGCGAATGATGAACCCCGACCTCTCGGGCCTGCCGCGCTATCTTTCGCCGGAAGGTGGTGCCTCGGCCGGGATGGTTCCTGCGCAAAAGACCGCCGCTGCGCTGCTCTCGGAGATTCGCCGTCATGCCATGCCGGTCACGCTCGATCCGGCGCCGGTCTCGGACGCGGTCGAGGACATGGCGCCGATGACCCCGCAGGCAGCGCGCAAGCTGTCGGAACAGGCGGAGCCGCTGCGCCTTCTCGCGGGATACGAGGCGCTGGTGGCCTGTCAGGCCATCGATCTGCGCGGGCAGGAACCCCCTCCGGCTGTCGCCGCACTGCACCGGGCGGTGCGCGCGCAGATTCCGCCGCTTGGCCCCGACCGTCCGCTGGGCGGCGCCATCGAGACGGCGGCGCAGGTGCTGACAGAGACGGCAGAGCCTCTTTAGCGCCTTACCGTCCCCGCAGTGCGCCCAGCGCAGTTGTCACCACAAAGATGATCGTCGCCGCGCAAACAATGCTCGGCCCCGCGGGCGCATCGAAGTGGTAGGCGCCCCACAGGCCGGCAAGGGCGGAAATCGCGCCGATCATCGCCGCTACCAGCGCCATCGCCTCGGGCGTGCGCACCAGGGGGCGCGCCGCCGCCGCCGGAATGACCAGCAGCGCCGCAATCAGCAGGACGCCAACCACCTTGATCGCGACGGCCACCACGGCGGCCAGCGCCAGGGTCAGACCGAATTCCTCGCGCCGCGGATCGATTCCGGCGGACCGGGCGAGATCCGGGTTCAGCGTCGACATTAACAGCGCCTGCCACCGCCAGACCGTCAGCGCCAGCACCGCCAGCGCTCCGGCCCAGGTCACCGCCAGATCGGCGCGGCTGACGGCGAGGATATCGCCAAAAAGGAAGGCCATCAGGTCGATCCGCGTGTCTGTCAACAACGCCACGGCGATCAGCCCCAGCGCCAGAGCGGAATGCGCGAGGACGCCCAGAACCGTGTCGGCGGCATAGCCCCGCCCGGTCAGACCCGAGACGGCGCTCGCCATCGCCAGAGCGGCCAGCAGGATCATCGGCAGCATCGGCAACTCCAGCGCCAGCGCCAGCGCGACGCCCAGCACGGCGGCGTGGGCCGTCGCTTCGCCGAAATAAGCCATCCGGCGCCAGACCACGAAACAGCCCAGCGGCGCGGCGGCCAGCGCGACCCCCACACCGGCCAGCGCCGCGCGCACCAGGAAATCGTCGAGCATTCAGCCGGCCTCGTGATGATGATGGGCGTGGTCGTGATCGTGGCTGTGTTCGTGCCGGTAAAGCGCCAGCGCACCCTTGGTGCCGCTCCCGAACAGCGCCCGGTATTCCGGCGCGCCGGCAACGATCTCGGGTGTGCCTTCGCAGCAGACATGGCCGTTGATGAACAACACCCGGTCCGAGGCCGCCATCACCACATGCAGGTCATGGCTGACCATCACCACCGCGCAGCCAAGCTCCGTCCGCACCTCCTCGATGCGGCGGTAAAAGGCGGCCGAGCCGGGCTGATCCAGCCCCTGCGTCGGCTCGTCCAGCAGCAGGACCTGCGGGTTGTCCATCAGTGCCCGCGCCAGCAGCACGCGCTGGAACTGTCCGCCGGACAGGTCCTTCATCTGACGCTGCGCCAGATCCGGCACCCCGGCCTTGTCGAGCGCTGCGGCGATGGCCGCGGCCGAGACCCGGCGGGGAAGGGACAGGAAGCGCCCCACGGTCATTGGCAGGCTGGCGTCGATTGCCAGTTTCTGCGGCACATAGCCGATGCGCAGCCCCTCGGCCCGTTCGATATGCCCGGCGCTCAGCCGCACCGCGCCGATCAGCGCCTTGAGCAGGGTCGACTTCCCGGAGCCGTTCGGACCGACAATGGTGACGATCTCGCCCGGGTGGATCTCGATGTTCACATCGGTCAGGATGTCGCGCCCGTCCAGCCGGATGCCGATACCGCGCGCCGCGATCAGGGGCGTGCTCACGCGGCTTCCTCGGCGCAGGCGGGGCACAGGCCCTCGGCCTCGACCACGATCCGTTCGATGGTGAAATGCGCCGCTTCGGCCGCGCGCCCCAGCCGGCCCTGTTCCAGACCGGTCTCGGCCTCGGCCACGGCCTTGCAGGCGCGGCAGATCAGGAAGGCCGGGACATGGTCGTGATCGAGATGGGCGCAGGCGGCATAGGCGTTCAGCCGTTCGATGCGGTGGGCGAAACCGTGTTTCACCAGGAAATCCAGGGCGCGATAGGCGACCGGCGGCTGGGCGCTTTGGCCTTCGGCGGCCAGGCGTTCGAGGATGTCATAGGCTCCCATCGCCCGATGATCCTGCAACAGCATCTCCAGCACGCGCCGCCGGATCGGGGTGAACTGCAATTTCTGCTCAGCGCACAGCGCTTCGGCGGTGCGCAGGGAATCGGCGATGCAGCCAGAGTGGTCGTGGCGGTCGAAACCGATGGCGGTCATGGGCTCGTCTCCCTTCTGAAGGTTCGGGTATTGATATGTTATAACATTTCATTTAACAACCCGAATCTCGGATATCGAAAGAAGGTGCCACGATGAGACATTTCCTGCCAGCCGTCCTGACCTGCCTGCTGGGCACAACCGCGATGGCGGAGGTGCCAAAGGTCGTCGCCGATATCGCGCCGGTTCATGCGCTGGTGGCGCGGGTGATGCAGGGCGTCGGCGTGCCGGAGCTGCTGCTGGCGCCGGGCCAGTCGCCTCACACCGCCTCGATGCGCCCTTCACAGGCACGTGCCATGCAAGAGGCGGGGCTGGTGGTCTGGATCGGACCGGAACTGACACCCTGGCTGCAAAAGCCGGTCGAAACTCTGGCCGGCAACGCCCGGCATCTGGACCTGCTGGAGGTGGATGGAATCCAGATCCGCACCTACCGCGATCCGGGCGCGGAGGAGGACCATGGCGAACATGACGGTGAGGAACACGCCGAACATGACGGGCACGACAGCCACGATCACGCGGATCACGACGATCACGACCATGAAGATCACGCCGAGGGAGAGGAGCATCATCATCACTCGGGCACCGATCCCCATGCCTGGCTCGATCCAGGCAACGCCGCGATCTGGCTGGGCGCCATCGCCGAAGAACTGGCCGCGGTGGATGCCGAACACGCCGAGGCCTTTCGCGCAAATGCCGCCGCAGGGGCTGCCGAGATCGCCGACCTGACTGCCGGGATCGAAGCGCAGCTGACTCCCGTCAAGGGCAGCCAGGTCACCACCTTCCACGATGGCTTTCAGTATTTCGAAGGCCGGTTCGGCATCGTTTCGGTCGGTACCCTAACGCTTGGCGATGCCTCTTCGCCCAGCCCGGCGCGCGTGGCGGCGCTGCGTGATGTGCTGGCGGATAAGGGCATCGCCTGCGTCTTCACCGAGCCGCAGTTCGACGACCGGCTGATCCGCGCGGCGGCCGAGGGCAGCCCGGCGAAGATCGCAGTCCTCGATCCCTTGGGCGCCCAGCTGGAGCCGGGGGCGGACCTTTATCCCCGGCTGCTGGCGGCAATGGCCGACAGCATCGCGTCCTGCCTTAAACCGTAAGAAAAATGGGGCCCCCTAGGGGGCCCCGAGTGCTAGGGACTTGGGCCATCGGGGCCGATGTGGCTCCGGACCGGGCCAGGGCGCCGGCAGGCACGGCGCGACTGGCTGGCAGCATCGTCACTTGGAATGGGTGCCGCGAGGATGCCGGACCGACTGTGCGAGGGGCGAGTCGGCTGCGGCCACCATGGCGTCCCCAGGTAACGGGGGCATGACGTCAGAAGATGAAGTCGCCGTCGACCAGATCGGCCTTGGACAGGCCGTTGAAGACGATTTCGAACCCGTAAACCGTGTTGTAGTCCAGCTTCAGGACAGCGCCATGGGCCGTATCCGTGACCATCGTCATCAACTCGGCGAAACTGGTGTTCTCGTTGCTCAGATGGACGGTGATGTCGACCTTGTCGATGCCCGGCTGGAAATCCTGGATTGTGCCGGTCTGATAATAGCCAAATTCGAACGTATCCGCCCCGGCGCCGCCAAAGACCTTCATTTTTTCCGGATAGAGATCACGATCGGTGTCAGACGACAGCCACCTGAGAGTGTCGTTGCCTGCGCCGCCCCGGATCACGTTGATCGCGTCAAAGCGGGTGCCGCCGTGGTTGAAATTGATGATATCGTCTCCCGCGCCACCGTTCACGATCAGACCGACGCCATAAGCCTGAATCCGGTCGCTGCCCGTGCCGCCAGCGATACGGCTGAAATCGCCATCGGTGCGCAGGGAATCCTCACCGGCGCCACCAATGATGCGGCTGTAATCGCCGCTGGCTTCCAGCTTGTCGCTCCCGCCGCGTCCGTTCACCGCGGCGTTGGCCGCGCTGGTGTAGAAGGTGTCGTCGAAACGGGAACCGAGAAAACTCTCCACGTTGAAGATCGCCTGCACCGTGCCATCGGCCAGCGTGAGTGTATTGGCCGCAATCGACGGATAGCTTTGAACCAGACTGGTCGCGTTGACCACAACACCGCCCTTCCAGTCCGAGGCGTCCAGCGTATCCAAGCCGGCGCCACCGTTGATCCGGTCTGTGCCGGCGCTCACCTTGATCGTGTCGCGCCCGCCGCCGCCGAAAACCTTGTCGCGGCCCGCGCCGCCATCCAGAGTGTCGTTGCCGGCTCCGCCTTCCAGCCGGTCGTTGCCCTTCAGTCCCCGCAGCACGTCGTTGCCGCCGAAACCCTGGATCAGATCGCTCTGCCCGGTTCCGTCGAGCGGGTTGTTCTTGTTGTCGCCGGGAACGGGATTAAGCGGGACAGGTCCGCGTGCAGCAAAGGCGAAAGCGTCGTCATTCAAAATATCTGTACCGGGAAGCACGGAAAATCTCCTGAAAATATGGTCAAAAAAATTAGGATGTCAGCACTATGCGCTGCCGCCGATCAAGGTTCAAGCCGCGCCGCGCATCACTCGGCCAGGCGGAACCCTTCGATCAGCTGCCGCAGCCCCAGCGCCGCGCCGGCGAAGATCGCGCAGATCGTCAGCGGCGCGCTCAGCGCCAGAACGCTCATCGCCGAAAGGCCCTGACCGACGGTGCAGCCAAGCGCGATCACCGCGCCGGCGCCCATGATCGCCGCACCGATGATCTGGCGGCGCAGCTCGCGCGGATCCTCGCAGGCCTCCCAGCGGAACCGCCCCTGCATCAGCGAACCGGCAAAGGCGCCCAGCCAGACGCCCGCCACCGAGCCGACGGCGAAGGACAGCGGCCGCGCGCTGCCGGTCATGGCGAACAGGATCGTCTCGCCGACCGGCGCGGAGAAGCTGTGCGAGACCACCGGCGTGGCAGCAAACCCGTGCGCCTGCACCCAGGCGGTGCCGGCCCAGCCCGAGACGATGGCCACGGCGACCACCAGCGACCAGGCCACCGCGCGGCCATCGCGGCGGAAGGCGCGGGACCACAGGGCCAGGACGCAGATGCCGATCCCGACCGCGATGCCGACCCCGGCTACCGGCAGATGCACCAGCCCGGCCAGTTGATGCGCGAGCCCGGGCAGGATTCCGTTGGTCTCCGGCTCCTGATGAAACAGCAGGTCGCGCAGCGGCGCGAAGGGTCCGGCCAGCACGGCATAGGCCGAGACGCCCATGACCAGGACCACGACGAACGACCTGAGGTCGCCGCCACCCAGCCGCGCGATGGCGCCATAGCCGCAGTTGCCCGCCAGGGCCATGCCATAGCCGAACATCAGCCCGCCAACCACCGCCGCCACCGGCATCCAGCGGATGGAAAGGTAATAGCTCGCGCCGCCCTCCAGCAGCCCTGCGCCGATCAGCGCAAAGGTCCCGATGACAGACGCGCCGACCGCCAGCGCCCACATCCGCAGCCGGATGTCCGAGCCACCGTACAGCGCGTCCTCGATCGCCCCCAGCGAACAGAAGCGCCCCAGTCGCGCGGCCAGACCCAGCAGGACGCCGCCGAACAGACCGACGGCCGCCACCAGCTGGGTCTCCGAAGCCCAGGCCATCATCGGCGTTCCCTCCCCGAAACCCCGTCAGTCCTCGCTGCAGAACAGCTCGTAGACCACTTCCAGAATACGCCGCGGCCGGTCATCAGCCAAACGGTAATAGATCGCCTTGCCGTCGCGGCGCGGAATCACCAGTCCCTCGAGCCGCAGGCGCGACAATTGCTGCGACACCGCCGCCTGCCGGGCGGCCAGCAGCTCTTCCAGCTCGGTCACCGACTTCTCGCCCGTCACCAGATGGCACAGGATCATCAGCCGACCTTCGTGGCTGATCGCCTTGAGAAAGTTCGACGCCGTGGTCGCATTGTCGACCATGCGGTCAAGCTCTTCCTCGGAGGTGTCTGGGGTGAACCGGGGCAGGGCCATACGCGCTCCTTCAGAAGGCGATGTCGTCCGCGATGGCCGCAATGCCGGCCTCCGCGCAGATTTCGTCAAGCTCGGGTCCGGGCGCGCCCGAGACGCCGATGCCGCCCACCATGCCGCCGCCGCCTTCGTTGATCATCAGCCCGCCGCCAAGCGGCAGAGCCTCGCTTAGCAGGCGGATGCCCGACGATATCTGCCCGGCTTCGGTGCTGGCCGCCAGATCGCTGGTCGCGGTGCGGAAACTGACCGCGGTCCAGGCCTTGCGGCGCGAGGTTTCGTAGACATGCAGGCCAGCAAAACGGTCCCGCACGAAGGCCTGCGGGAGGCCGGAACGATCGACCACCGTCACGCCGACCTGATAGCCTTGGTCGCGGCAGGTTTCCATCGCCGCAACTGCGGCGCGCAGGGCCAGTTCCGGCGTCAGCACCTGGAAATCGACCAGCGCGTCCTGCGCCGCGGCAGTTCCGGCGGTCATCGCCAGAGCCAGCGTGAATGCCTTCATGAACCCTCTCCCTTATAATCCGAATGGCTGCGCAACAGTTCGTCCAGCAACGGCCAGAAGAATTGATCGCCCGGGTAGCCTTCAAGACGGGCCAGTTCCCTGTTGTCTTCAACCAGCAGGAAGGTCGGCGTGAACAGCACCCTGCGCGCGGTTTCGAGTTCTGGGGGGATCGCGCGCAAGTCGACCCGGCGCAGCGGCGCGAAGCGGCCCTCGGCGGTATTCGGATAGGCCGGCGCGATTTCGGCGTCCCATCGGGCGCAGTAGATGCAGCCGGCCTGTTCGACCATGACAAGCTCGACGGCACGGGCCGAAAGAGCGCTCAGCACCAGGGCGAACGCGGCGAGCACGATTTTCATTCGGTTCATCAGGCGACCCGTTGACCTTTCCGTCTTCCACAACATAATTTGAATATGTGAATAGATCAAGCTGCCCGGCAGGGCAGCCCGCGGGGGAGGCGGCCTGATGCTCGATATCACCCTGATGGGTGCGCTGCTGGCCGGAGTGCTCAGCTTCTTCACCCCCTGCATCCTTCCGATGGTGCCCTTCTACCTGTCCTACATGGGCGGGCTCAGCATGGCCGAACTGCGCAGTGACGGCGCCATCGCGCCGGGCGCGCAGCGCCGGCTGATCGCCTCGGCCGTGGCCTTTGCGTTGGGCGTGACGACGATCTTCATGGGGCTGGGCATGGGCGCTACTGCGCTGGGCAGCCTGTTCGGCCAATATCTCGAACCTCTGTCCTGGGTCGCCGCCGCGATCCTCGTGGTATTCGGGCTGCATTTTCTGGGCGTGATCCAGGTGCCGCTGCTCTACCGTCAGGCGCGCATGGAATCGACGGCGCCCGCGACCACCTTCTTCGGCGCCTATCTCATGGGCCTGGCGTTCGGTTTCGGCTGGACGCCCTGCGTTGGCCCGGCGCTGGCCTCGATCCTGATGATCGCGTCGGGCCTTGGCGATATCTGGCGCGGCGCATTGCTGCTTTTCGTCTACGGCGTCGGCATGACCGCGCCCTTCATCGTTGCGGCCTTCTTTGCTAAGCCATTCCTGGCCTGGGTGCAGCGCCACCGCGCCGCCTTTGCCTGGGTCGAAAAGGGCATGGGCGTCATGCTGATCGTCTTCGCTCTCCTCATCGTGACGGGGGGCGTGAACTGGATCGCGCAATTCATGATAGACTGGTTTCCGGGCTTCCAGTCCGTGGGATAACCCGTTCGAAGGAGGGGAACGACATGAAGCATTTTCTGGCAGGGCTCTTCGCCCTGGGTCTGGCGGCGCCGGTGGCGGCGACGGAGGTGGGCATGGGCGACGACGGGCTGCACAAGTCCGACTGGATGCGCGACACCTTCAAGGATCTGCGCGAGGACCTGGCCGAGGCCAATTCCGAGGGCAAGCGCCTGGTGCTGCTCTTCGAACAGCGCGGCTGCATCTACTGCACACAGATGCACGAAGAGGTGTTTCCCCGTCCCGAGATCGACAGCTACATCCGCGACAACTACTTCGTGGTCCAGCTCAACCTGCATGGCGACACCGAAGTCACCGATTTCGACGGCACGGTGCTGAGCGAGAAACAGATCGCGCGGCGCTGGAACATCCTGTTCACGCCAACGATTCTCTTCCTGCCCGAAGAGGTGCCGGAAGGCGTTACCGCACCGCAGGCCGCGGTCGCCGTCATGCCGGGCGCCTTTGGTCCGGGAACGACCCTCGACATGTTCACATGGGTCAACGAGAAACGCTATCTGCTTGAGGATGGTGAGGATTTTCAGCGTTACCACGCCCGGAGAATCCAGGAACGCAACAACGGCAAGACCGACTGATCCGTGCGGGTCACAAGTAAAAATTCAAACTCATGAATTTGTTGTTGCGTAAGCAGGGCCGGCTGACCTAGTTTGGCAAGACAGAGGAGGCCGGGCCGCGTGCGGCGCGCCACTCCGAGGGAGGGACCATGAAAAAACTGATGATCACCACCGTCGCGCTCTCCGCGCTCGGAATCGGCGCGGCGCTTGCCGAGGGCACGGTCGCCCCGGCAGACGTCAAATTCGAGGATGGCGCCGTCGCGATGTCGCTGACCGGCGTGCCCGGCGATCCGGCCAACGCGCCTGACATCATCGACAAGAAGGGCGGCAACTGTGTTGCCTGCCACCAGATCTCCGCCCTGCCCAACCTGGCGTTCCCGGGCAACATCGGCCCCGCGCTCGACGGCGTGGGCAGCCGCTGGAGCGAAGCCGAACTGCGCGGCATCGTCAGCAACGCGAAGATGACCTTCGAGGGCTCGATGATGCCCTCGTTCTACAAGACAGACGGGTTCATCCGCCCCGGTGACGGCTTCACCGGCAAGGAGCCCGCAGGCCCGCTCGAACCGCTCCTGACCGCGCAGCAGGTCGAGGACGTGGTCGCCTATCTGATGACCCTCAAGGACTAACGCGCGCCCCCGGGCCGCATATGCTTGCCAAGGAGTAAACCGATATGGAGTTCACACGACGCGAAACGCTCGCCCTCGGCCTCGGGGCCGCGGCGCTGAGCGTTCTGCCGTTCCGCGCGGCCCAGGCCGCCACGGCGGACGAGCTGATTGCCGAATTCACCGGCGGGGCCGCGCTGGCCGATGCCGGCGTCACCCTGACCGCGCCCGAGATCGCCGAGAACGGCAACACCGTTCCGATCGACGTCTCGGCCCCCGGCGCCAGCGCGATCCTGGTGCTGGCCACCGGCAACCCGACGCCGCCGGTCGCCACCTTCAACTTCGGCCCGCTGGCCGCATCGCAGGCCGCTTCGACCCGGATCCGTCTTGCCAAGACGCAGGATCTCGTCGCCATCGCCAAGCTGGCGGATGGCAGTTTCGCCAAGGCTTCGGCCACGGTGAAGGTTACCATCGGCGGCTGCGGCGGCTGAGTTCTCAAAAGGAGATCAAAGACATGGCATCTGGTGTCAAACCCCGGGTCAAGGTTCCGAAAACCGCCGCCGCTGGCGAGGCCGTCACCATCAAGACGCTCATCAGCCACGAGATGGAAAGCGGTCAGCGCAAGGACAAGGACGGCAACGTCATTCCGCGCTCGATCATCAACCGCTTTACCTGCACCTTCAACGGGCAGAGCGTCATCGACGTGACGATGGAGCCGGCGATTTCGACCAACCCCTATTTCCAGTTCGAGGCCACCGTGCCCGAGGCAGGCGAGTTCGCCTTCACCTGGTATGACGACGATGGGTCGGTCTACGAGGACAAGCAAGCCATCTCAATTGGCTGAGCCAGGCTCAGAGGGAGGAACCACAATATGACAAGACTGCACAGGGCAACGACCCTTATCGGTGCGGCATTGGTCTCTGTCGGCCTCGCGCTGCCGGTGCTGGCCGACGAGGACGCCAAGCTGGTGATCAACGGCGATATCGAAATCTCCACCCACGCCCCGGCTCCGGAGCATCTGGACGGCGCTCTGAGCGAGGTGATCTCGGGCTGGGTTTTCCGTTCGGAAGAGACACAGGCGCTCCAGATGGACGACTTCGACAACCCCGGAATGGTCTTCGTCGACAAGGCCCAGGAGGTCTGGAACGCCGTTGACGGTACCGAGGGCAAGTCCTGCGCGTCCTGCCACAACGATCCGGCCGAGAGCATGAAGGGTGTCCGCGCGGTCTATCCCAAGTGGAACGAGGCCGCGGGCGAAGTGCGCACCATCGCGGCGCAGGTCAACGATTGCCGCGAGAACCGCATGGGTGCCAAGCCCTGGAAATACGAGGGCGGCGAGATGGCGCAGATGGAAGCGCTGATTGCCCTGCAATCGCGCGGGATGCCGGTCGACGTGGCGGTGGACGGCCCGGCCCAGTCGACCTGGGAAAAGGGCAAGGAAATCTATTATACCCGCTATGGTCAACTCGAACTCAGCTGCGCGAATTGCCACGAGAACAACTATGGCAACATGATCCGTGCCGACCACCTGAGCCAGGGCCAGATCAACGGCTTCCCAGCCTATCGCCTGAAGAACACCAAGCTGAACACCGTGCACGACCGCTTCAAGGGCTGCATCCGCGACACCCGCGCCGTACCGTTCAAACCGGGCGGGCCGGAATTCGTCGCGCTGGAACTCTATGTCGCCAGCCGGGGCAACGGTCTGTCGGTCGAAGGCCCGTCGGTCCGCAACTGAACCACGATCCCGCGCCCAGCCAGGGCGCGGGATTTTTCGTCTAATATCAATTCACACATGCGAATGTGTAGCGAATTGAACGGTCTTTGCGGCGGGCATCGGCCCGCAAGAGCATAAGGAAGGAAACCATGAGCAAGGGATCCAAGACGACCCCGTCGCGCCGACAGTTCCTGTCCGGCGCAGCGGTTGCCGGGGCGGGGCTTGCCGTTGCCGGAACGGCCCGCGCGGCAGGCGATCCGCTGATCACCGAGGTTCAGTCTTGGGCCCGCGGTCTCGGCGATGGCGTCGATGCCACGCCCTACGGGCTGCCGATCAAATATGAGACGGATGTGATCCGCCGCAACGTCCCTTGGCTTACCGCCGATTCGATCAGCTCGGTCAATTTCACGCCGATCCATGCGCTGGATGGCACGATCACCCCGCAGGGCTGCGCGTTCGAGCGGCACCATTCGGGCGCGATCGAGCTGGCCAAGGACGATTATCGTCTGATGATCAACGGGCTGGTCGAGACGCCGCTGGTCTTCACCTATGCCGACCTTGAACGCTTCCCGCGGGTCAATCACGTCTATTTCCTCGAATGCGCCGCAAATACCGGCATGGAATGGGCGGGCGCACAGCTGAACGGCGCGCAGTTCACCCACGGCATGATTCACAACATGGAATACAGCGGCGTGCCGCTGAAGACCCTGCTCGAGGAAGCCGGCTACGACACTGCCGCCAAGTGGATCTATGTCGAGGGGGCCGATGCCTCGTCCAACGGGCGCTCGATCCCGATGGACAAGGCGCTGGACGACGTTCTGGTCGCGTTCAAGGCCAATGGCGAGGCGCTGCGCAAGGAACACGGCTATCCCGTGCGTCTCGTGGTGCCCGGCTGGGAGGGCAACCTCTGGGTCAAATGGCTGCGCCGGATCGAGGTCACGGACGCACCGGTGGAAAGCCGCGAGGAGACGTCGAAATACACCGATACGCTGGATGACGGCACCTCGCGCAAGTGGACATGGGTGATGGACGCCAAGTCGATCATCACTTCGCCCAGCCCGCAGGCGCCGATCCAGCACGGCCCGGGGCCGATGGTCATCACCGGCCTGGCCTGGTCGGGACGGGGCGCGATCACCCGCGTGGATGTCAGCAAGGACGGCGGCAAGAACTGGGAACCCGCCCGGCTGGCCAAGCCCGGCGAGCGCATGGCGCTGACGCGCTTCTATCTCGACACCATCTGGGATGGCCAGGAGATGCTGCTTCAGGCCCGCGCGATGGACGAGACGGGTTATGTTCAGCCCACCAAGGCGCAACTGCGCGAGGTACGGGGCGAAAACTCGATCTATCACAACAACTGCATCCAGACCTGGTGGGTGCAAGAACAAGGTCAGGTCGAAAATGTCGAAGTATCTTAATGGCTTGGCAGGCGTCCTAGCTGGGACGCTGATTTTCACCCTCCCGGCGCAGGCTGAAAAGCTGGGTCTTGGGCGCCCCGCGACAGACGATGAGATCGCCGCCTGGAACCACGACGTGAACCCCGCCGGCGCCGGTTTGCCGGTCGGGTCGGGCTCGGTCGAGGACGGCGAGGCGCTGTTCGGCGACTACTGCGCGATCTGTCACGGCGACTTCGCCGAGGGCGTCGACAACTGGCCGAAACTCGCCGGCGGGCAGGGGACCCTGAACCGCAAGGATCCGCTGAAGACCGTCGGCTCCTACTGGCCGCACCTCACGACGACCTGGGATTACGTCAACCGGTCCATGCCGTTCGGCAACGCCCAGACGCTTACCACCGACGAAGTCTACGCGGTGGTCGCCTATATCCTCTATTCCAACGATCTGGTCGAAGACGACTTCGTTCTGTCGAACGAGAACCTGCTGGACATCGAGCTGCCCAACAAGGACGGCTTTATCGTCGATAACCGCCCCGAGACGGAATATCCGAAGTGGTCCGGCGAACCCTGCATGACCAACTGCAAGGAAAGCGTCGAGATCACCATGAAGGCAATGGTTCTGGACGTGACCCCGGAAGAGACCAAGGCCCGCAAGGTGCAGGAGATGATCAAGGCCACCAACCCGCGCAATGCGCCGGCCGCCGAGGCGGTGCCCGCCGCGGCCGAGGCTGCCAGCCCGGCGGCCGAGTCTCCGTCCGCTGTGCCCGACGCCGCACTGATCGCCAAGGGCGAGACCGTGTTCAAGAAATGCTCGGCCTGCCATCAGGTGGGCGAGGGCGCGCAGAACAAGGTCGGGCCGGCCCTGAACGGCATCGTCGGCCACCCGGCCGGCGCGATCGACGGCTTCCGCTACTCCAATCCGCTGAAAAAAGCGGCAGAGGATGGGTTGATCTGGGACGAGGCGGCGCTCACTCAGTTCCTGAGCAAGCCGCGCGATTTCATCAAGGGGACCAAGATGTCCTTCGCCGGCCTGAAGAAGGATGAGGATATCGCTGCAGTCATCGCCTATCTGCGCAGCCTCTCGCCGTAAATCCGTCGCCCCCTGCGCCGCCCGCTCCCTCTCACAGGGGGGCGGGCGGCATTGCGTCTGATGGCTCACCCGGCAGCGACGCGACAATTTTTCGGGCGCTGCGGGATTGATCGCTCGCAGGCAACGCCCCAAATAGGCGGGGTGACAAAATCAACAACTCGTTAATCGTGCGCGCGCCGCTTTCGCCCCCTGGCCCTTGCGGCCCCCCGAGGGCGACACTAAGACTGTGTTAGCACCTTAGGCGTAAGCATTCACGCGACAGGAATGAGGCAGGCCCATGTTCGACCCGATCGACAAACTGACAAACTTCATCATCCCGACGGTGGAAGAGACCACCTCGCGCGGATCCATTCGCTATGACATCTTCTCGCGCCTTCTGAAGGAACGGATCATTTTCGTTGCCGGTCCTGTACACGACGAGATGGCGACCGTGATCGTGGCGCAGCTGCTGTTCCTCGAGGCCGAGAACCCCTCGAAGGAAATTTCGATGTATATCAACAGTCCGGGCGGGGTGGTTACCTCGGGACTGTCGATTTATGACACGATGCAGTACATTCGTCCCAAGATCTCGACAGTTTGCATCGGTCAGGCCGCATCGATGGGTTCGGTCCTTCTGGCCGGCGGGGCGCCTGGAATGCGCTTTTCGCTGCCGAACGCGCGGATCATGGTCCACCAGCCCTCGGGCGGATACCGTGGCCAGGCTTCGGACATCATGATTCACGCCGCCGAGACGCAGAAACTCAAGGACCGGCTGTACGAAATCTACGTCAAGCACACGGGCCGGACGAAGGAAGATGTCGAAAAGGCGCTGGACCGCGACAACTTCATGTCCCCGGAAGAGGCGAAGGCCTGGGGTCATATCGACGAGATCGTCGAAAACCGCGAAAAGGCGGCATCCAGCTAAATGGGTGCCGGCACCACCGACCCTCGCGTTATTTGCGATTGTGGTGCCCTGGTCCCTGTCCTAAGCTTGACGCCAAGCAGACGGACGGAACCCCGACAGGCAAGCGGGACATGACGAACTTCGAAGCCGAAAGGTAGGCCATGGCAACGAATTCCAGTGGCGACAGCAAGAACACACTCTACTGCAGTTTCTGCGGGAAGAGTCAGCACGAAGTGCGCAAGCTGATCGCCGGTCCGACAGTGTTCATCTGCGACGAATGCGTCGAACTCTGCATGGACATCATTCGGGAAGAGACCAAGGCCAGCGGGCTTAAGTCTTCGGACGGCGTTCCGACACCGCGCGACATCTGCGACGTGCTGGACGATTACGTCATCGGCCAGTCACGGGCCAAGCGGGTGCTCTCGGTCGCGGTTCACAACCACTACAAACGTCTGAACCACTCGGCCAAGGCCTCGGATATCGAACTCAGCAAGTCGAACATCCTGCTGATCGGCCCGACGGGCTGCGGCAAGACGCTGCTGGCGCAGACGCTGGCGCGCATCCTCGATGTGCCCTTCACGATGGCCGACGCCACCACGCTGACCGAAGCCGGTTACGTGGGCGAGGATGTGGAGAACATCATCCTCAAGCTGCTGCAGGCCAGTGAATACAACGTCGAACGGGCGCAGCGCGGCATCGTCTATATCGACGAGGTCGACAAGATCACCCGCAAGTCGGAAAACCCTTCGATCACCCGCGACGTCAGCGGCGAGGGCGTGCAGCAGGCACTGCTGAAGCTGATGGAAGGCACCGTGGCCTCGGTGCCGCCGCAGGGCGGGCGCAAGCATCCCCAGCAGGAATTCCTGCAGGTGGACACGACCAACATCCTGTTCATCTGTGGCGGCGCCTTCTCGGGGCTGGAAAAGATCATCGCAGCGCGGGGCAAGGGCTCGGCCATGGGCTTCGGTGCCGATGTGCGCGACAATGATGCGCGCGGCGTGGGCGAGATCTTTACCGATCTCGAACCCGAAGACCTGCTCAAGTTCGGTCTGATCCCGGAATTCGTGGGCCGTCTGCCGGTTCTCGCGACGCTGGAAGACCTCGACGAAGATGCGCTGGTGACCATCCTGACCGAGCCGAAGAACGCTTTGGTCAAGCAGTACCAGCGCCTGTTCGAGATCGAGAACACCGAACTGACCTTCACCGATGACGCGCTGACGGCCATCGCCAAGCGGGCGATTGAGCGCAAGACCGGCGCGCGCGGGCTGCGCTCGATCCTGGAAGAGATTCTGCTCGACACCATGTTCGAACTGCCGAGCCTGCCCAGCGTGACCGAGGTTGTGGTCAACGAAGAGGCCGTCGTCTCGGACGCCAAGCCGCTGATGATCCACGCGGATGCCGAAAAGGGCTCGGCCTCGGCCGGCTGAGCCACCGTCGACCCCATTTGCGGGCACCCTGCCAGTCCGGCAGAGTGCCCACACCACCAAGCACAGGGGGCGATCATGACCATTCGACGCATTCATTCCGGCGGCGCCTATGAGGCCAAAATCGGCTATTGCCGCGCGGTCGTCGCGGGAGGATTCGTCCATGTGGCCGGAACGGTCGGGCAGGGGGAGACCGTGGTGGACCAATGCCGTTCGGCACTGGGCATCATCGCCAAGGCCCTGACCGAGGCCGGCAGCGGACTGGAGCATGCCGTGCGCGTGACCTACTATCTTCCGGATGCCGCTGAATTTGAACCCTGCTGGCCGCTTCTGCGCGAGGCTTTCGGCGCCAATCCGCCCGCCGCGACCATGATCGAAGCCAATCTGATCGACCCCTCCTTCCGGATCGAGATCGAGGTGACCGCGCTCTTGCCGGCCTGAGACATTTCCGCCGGCCCGCCCGTTCGAACCGATCCAGACTGGACCTTTGCGGGCAATTGGGCCATATCGAAGCAAGGCTTGGAACGAGGCATTCATGGGCATCCTGAACACGTTGCTGCGCGCTTTCACCTGGTGGAACGGGCAGACGCTGAACACGCAGCTCTTCACCTGGCGCAAGGGCATCGAGGTGGGGAAAGACACGCAGGGCAACGTCTTTTATCGCAATGCCGATGACAGCAAGCGCTGGGTCATCTTCAACGGCGAGGTCGAGGCCAGCCGGATAGACCCGGAATGGCACGGCTGGCTGCACCGCACCTGGGCCGAGCCACCAACGTCACGGCCTTTGGTCCACAAGGCCTGGGAGAAGCCGCATCAGGTGAACCTGACAGGATCGCCGCTGGCCTATGTGCCCGCAGGATCGCTTCGACGGGCTGATCCGGTGGAGCGCAAGGACTACGAGGCCTGGAGCCCGGAATAATCGCGGGCCAGAGAGTAGACATGAGCACGCATAACACAACGGAAGTGCTGGTCGGAGGCGCCGTTCTGGCGGCCGCGCTGGCCTTCGGCTTTTACACGGTCCAAACTACGGGTCTCAGCAAATCGTCTTCGGGTTACGAGCTGGCCGCCTCCTTCCGCTCGCTCGAAGGGGTGACTGTGGGCACCGATGTGCGCCTGGCCGGGGTCAAGATCGGCACCGTGACGGATGTCGCGCTGAACCCGACGACCTATCGCGCCGACACCCGGTTCTCGGTTTCCAACGGAATCGAGATTCCAGACGACAGCGCCGCAGTGATTTCATCGGAGGGACTTCTGGGCGGGAACTTTCTGGAAATCATGCCTGGCGGGTCGCTCGACTATCTCGAGGCAGGCGGGATCATCGAAGACACCCAGGGCGCGGTCAGCCTGATCCAGCTGCTGGTCAAGTTCGTTGGCGGCGGCGGGGACAGCGCCGCCTCCGACGACGCTGCGTCCCAGTGAAACCCGTCTTCGCCCTGCTGCTCGCGCTCGCCTTGCCGGCGACCGCGCAGGAAAAGTCGACCGAAGTCACGTCCGGAGCCGGCGCGGTGTTGCGCGGGCTCGACAAGGTGAACGGACAGACCGTCGATGTCGAAGTGAACAGCGGCGGAACCCAGGCCGTATTCGGGCTCGAGGTCCAACTGGCCGACTGCCGGTATCCGGTCAACAACCCGACCGGCGATGCCTTTGCGTATCTCACGATCCGCGATCAGAATGCGCCCGAGGTGCGCTTTCAGGGGTGGATGATCGCCTCCGCGCCAGCCCTGAACGCACTGGACCACAACCGTTATGACGTCTGGGTATTGCGCTGTATCACGTCCTGAGGCGTGCCGAGCGCGGGCCCGAGGAAATCGGCGGCGCGTGGGAGCGCGCGTTCCAGCCGACGGTGATATTCCGCGCGGCTGATCTCCATGGCGCCCAGTGAGGCGAGGTGATCGGTCAAAAACTGCGTGTCGAACAGCTGGAAACCGGCCTGGCGCAGGTGGTCTACCAGATGGGCGAGTGCGATCTTCGAGGCATCCGTCCGTCGCGAGAACATGCTCTCACCGAAGAAGGCCGCACCCAGCGTCACGCCATAGACACCGCCGGTCAGTTGTCCGTCCTGCCAGACCTCCAGTGAGTGGGCAGAGCCGCGACGGAACAGTTCGATATAGATCTCGCGGATTTCCGCATTGATCCAGGTTTCTGCGCGATCGGCGCAGCCGTCCACCACGCCGGCAAAATCCTCGTTCAGGGCGATCCGGTAGCCGCCGCGCCGCATCCGCCGCGCCAGGGAACGAGAGATGTGGAAACGGTCCAGCGGGAAGATGCCCCGCCTGCGCGGATCCACCCAGAACACCTCGGGGTCGTTGCGATGGGCGGCCATCGGGAAGATCCCGATGGAATAACCGTGCAGAAGAAGGTCGGGACTTAGCTCCATCGCGCGCTTGTCGCCGGCGGCGCCTTACGCTCCGCCGAGATGGGTTTCGAGCCAGTGCTCCAGCCAGTGGATGTTGTAGCTGCCCTCAAGAATTTCGGGCTCCTGCAACAGCGCATGAAACAGAGGCACGGTGGTGTCGACGCCATCGACGATCAGTTCACCCAGCGCGCGCGAGAGGCGAGCGAGCGCTTCGGGCCGGTCGCGGCCGTGCACGATCAGCTTGCCGATCAGCGAGTCGTAGTAGGGCGGAATGCGATAGCCGTCGTACAACGCCGAATCCATTCGCACGCCAAGGCCGCCCGGTGCATGATATTGGGTGATCTTGCCGGGGCAGGGGGCGAAGTTCGGCAGCTTTTCGGCGTTGATGCGCACTTCGATGGCGTGACCGTTGATCTTCAGTTGATCCTGGCTGAACGACATCGGCAGGCCGGCCGCGACGCGGATCTGTTCGCGCACGAGATCGACGCCGAAGATGCCCTCGGTCACCGGGTGTTCCACCTGAAGCCGGGTGTTCATCTCGATGAAATAGAATTCGCCGTTCTCGTAGAGAAACTCGATGGTGCCGGCACCGATATAGTTGATCCGCGCGACGGCGTCGGCGCAGACCTTGCCGATGCGCGCACGTTCCTCGGGCGTGATGACCGGGCCGGGCGCTTCTTCGAAGACCTTCTGGTGGCGCCGTTGCAGGGAACAGTCGCGCTCGCCCAGATGCACTGCTTTGCCCTTGCCATCGCCAAAGACCTGGATCTCGATGTGGCGCGGCGTGGTCAGGTATTTCTCGATATAAACTTCGTCATTGCCGAAGTTGGCCTTCGCCTCCGAGCGGGCGGTCTGGAAGGCGCGCTCCATTTCAGCGTCATTTCGGGCCACCTTCATGCCCTTGCCGCCGCCGCCTGCGGTGGCCTTGATGATAACCGGATAGCCGATCTCCGCGCCGACCTTCTTTGCCGTCGCCAGATCCGGAACGCCGCCGTCCGAACCCGGCACACAGGGCACACCGAGCTTCTTCATCGTGTCCTTGGCGGTGATCTTGTCGCCCATGATGCGGATGTGTTCCGCGGTCGGGCCGATGAAGGTCAGCCCGTGATCCTCGACCACCTGCACGAAGCCGGCATTCTCCGACAGAAATCCATAGCCGGGGTGGATCGCCTGCGCGCCGGTGATCTCGCAGGCGGCGATGATCGCGGGGATCGACAGATAGCTTTGCGGGCTGGGCGGCGGGCCGATGCAGACCGACTCGTCGGCCATGCGCACATGCATCGCATCGCTGTCGGCGGTCGAATGCACGGCCACCGAGGCGATGCCCATCTCGCGTGCGGCGCGGACCACACGCAGGGCGATCTCTCCACGGTTGGCGATCAGGATTTTATCGAACATTGCGCGCCGGACCTATTCCAGAATGACCAGCGGGGTGCCGTATTCCACCGCGTCGCCGTCGCCGACCAGGATCCGCTTGATGGTGCCGGCGCGCGGTGCCGGGATGTGGTTCATGGTCTTCATCGCTTCGACGATCAGGAGGGTGTCCCCCTCGCTGACCTGAGCGCCGACGCTGATGAAAGACGGGGCGCCGGGCTCCGGCTGAAGATAGACGGTGCCCACCATGGGCGAACTGACGGCGCCAGGATGGTCTGCCGGATCCTCGCTCGCGGCGGCGGGTGAGGCCGGTGCCGCGGCAGGCGCGGCGGCCGGAGCGGCCACTGACACCGCGGCGGGTGCGGGTGCAGCGACAGGAGCCGGGATCATGCGGCTGACGCGGACGCTCAAAGTATCGTCATCGCCGTATTCGCGTTTGACCTGCAATTCGGTCAGGTCGTTGTCGCGCAAAAGCTCGGCAAGGGCCTTGATGAATGCGACATCGGCCTCGTGTTTCTTCTCTGACATGATGGTCCTCGCCCGGTACTGCTTAGGCCCGTCTCGATGCGGGTCTTGTCCTGTGCCCAGCTTATAGGGCAAGGAATCGGCCATGAAAAGCGCTGTCGGCACGCTGTCAGCGGCGCGCCGGGGCAGGACACACCCTGGCCGGCGTCAGGCCGCCGGGCTGGTCATCGCCATCGAAAAGGCCCAGCGGTCCGCAGGGGTGCCGCGCGGCCCTTCGATGTCGCGGGTTTCAAGCGCCTCGGCCTGTGCCTGCAAAATCTCCATGATCTTGCGCTGCATCGCAGACGGCGGGGTGGTTTGCGGTTCGTCGGCCTCCGTGCCCGCGGGCACCGGAACGGCTGCCCGTTGCGCCGGGACGGAAAGCGCCGGCGCGTCGGTCACCCGCGTCGGTTGGCTTGAAAAGGCAGGCGGCAGGACAATGCCGCCAAGATTGATGTTCATCGCGCTGCTCCATCGTTGCATGGCAGCCCTCACCCGCAAGACAGAATGAGGCCACAGGCCCTAATCAAAAGTAAACGGGCGGGCCCGGAGACCCGCCCGTAAAAAGGGAATTTGCCTAAAAATATCCGGTCGCTCAGATCGCCAGATATTCCGCCCGCAGATCCTCGTTCTCCAGAACCTCGGTGGCGGTGCCGTCGAAGACGACGCTGCCCGTGTCCAGGATCACCGCACGGTCCGAAAGTTCCAGCGCCCGCACTGCATTCTGCTCGACGATCACCGTGGTGATGCCCAGTTCCTTGATCGTGATCAGGGTCTTTTCGATCTCGTCCACGATCACCGGCGCGAGCCCCTCGTAGGGTTCGTCCAGCAACAGCACCTTGATATCGCGACACAGCGCGCGGGCGATCGCCAGCATCTGCTGTTCGCCGCCCGAAAGGGTCACACCTTCCTGCTTGCGCCGCTCACCCAGGCGCGGGAACAGCTCGTAGACCCGCTCGACCGACCAGCCGATCGGCGGGGCGATCTGCGCGAGCTTCAGGTTTTCCTCGACGGTCAGACCCGAGATGATGCGGCGATCTTCTGGCACCAGTCCAAGACCCGCCTGCGCAGCCTGAAAGCTGCTCATCGTGTGCAGCGGCTGGTGGTCGAGCCAGACCTCGCCGTGACGCAGCTCGGGGTTGCCCAGACGCGCAATGGCACGCAGGGTCGAGGTCTTGCCTGCGCCGTTGCGACCGAGAAGCGCAAGGATCTCGCCCTCGTGCACATTGAAGCTGACGCCCTGCACGATATAGCTCTCGCCGTAGTAGGCGTGCAGGTCCCAGATCGACAGGAAGGCCGGCGCGGTGGCCGCCTGGTTGGCGTGTTGCGAAAAGTCGGGTTTGACGTTCATGGGAAAATCCTCCTACGCGCTTTCGCCCAGATACGCTTCGCGCACCTTCGGGTGGCCCTTGATCTTGTCCGGCGTGTCTTCCACCAGCGGCGTGCCCTGGGCCAGAACGGTGATCCGTTCTGCCAGGCTGAACACCACATGCATGTCGTGTTCGATGATTGCGATGGTGATGTCGCGTTCGGCCTTGATCTGCTTCAGCAGGTCGATGGTGTTGTTGGTGTCGGCCCGCGCCATCCCGGCGGTGGGCTCGTCCAGCAGCAGCAGGCGCGGCTGCTGGGACAGGCACATGCCGATCTCGAGCCGCCGCTTGTCGCCGCGCGACATCGAAGCGGCATGCATGTGCCGCTTGTCGATCATCTTCATGTCGATCAGCATCTGTTCCGCACGGTCCACGATATCGGATTGCCGGCCAACCGTGGTCAGGGCGTTCAGTTCGAACGCGCCGTCCCGCTTGGCAAAGCAGGGAATCATCATGTTCTCCATCACCGTCAGGTCGCCGAAGATCTCCGGCGTCTGAAACACCCGGCTGATGCCCATCTGGTTGATCTCGTAGGGCGCACGGCCCAGCACCGACTGGCCGTCGAACATCACCGACCCGGTGTCGGGGATCAGCTTGCCCACCAGCACATTCAGCAGGGTCGATTTGCCCGCCCCGTTTGGCCCGATGATGGCGTGGACCGTGTTCTCGGCCACCGAGAGATTGACATTGCTCAGGGCCTGGAGGCCGCCGAAGCGCTTGTTGACGTTCTTGACTTCAAGAATTCCCATCTCGCGCCCTCCTCATTCAGCCGGATGCGACGTTGCGGCGGACTTGCCGGTGTCGGGTTCGGTTTTCTTGGCCTTGCCGCGCACCATCCGCCCAAGACGCTGGCCCCCTTCGACCAGACCGCCCGGCAGGAAGATCACGACCAGCATGAACAGCGCGCCCAGCGTCAACGACCAGCCGCCGCCGACGAAGTGTTCAAGCAGCCAGACCAGCGGATCCTCGATCGGGTCGGGCAGCCACGAGAACCAGCCATGCAGCGTGGTTTCGTTGATCTTCGAGAAAATGTTCTCGAAGTACTTGATGAAGCCCGCGCCCAGGATGGGCCCGATCAGCGTGCCCGCGCCACCTAGGATGGTCATCAGCACCACCTCGCCGCTCGCAGTCCACTGCATCCGCTCGGCGCCGGCCAGCGGGTCCATCGAGGCGAGCAGGCCGCCGGCGAGACCGGCATACATGCCCGAGATGACGAAGGCCGCCAGCGTGTAGGGCCGTGCCGAGAGGCCGGTGTAATTCATGCGCTGCTGGTTCGACTTCACCGCCCGCAGCATCAGGCCGAAGGGCGAGCGGAAGATGCGGATCGAGATATAGAAGGCGACCAGCAGGATGATGGCGCAGAGGTAGTAGCCGTAGTTGAAGTCGAACGACCAGGCCCCCGCCTTCATCGTGTAGGTTTCCCGCATCACCAGCCCGAAGAGGTGCGGCACCGTCGGGTCGGTGGCGCTCTGGAAGATCGGCGTGTCGCTGGAATAGACCTGCAACCCGGTCTCGCCGTTGGTGATCGGTGTCAGCACCGAATAGGCCATGGCAAAAGACATCTGCGCAAAGGCCAGCGTCAGGATCGAGAAATAGATCCCTGACCGCCTCAGACTGATATACCCGATCACCAGCGCGAAGATCCCAGCGACGATCACGCTCAGGATGATCCCCGGCACCACGTTGTAGCCGAGCAGCTTGAACATCCAGACCGCCGCATAAGAGCCGACGCCAAGGAAGGCGGCGTGACCGAACGACAGATAGCCGGTCAGGCCAAACAGGATGTTGAAGCCTATGGCGAAGATGCCGAAGATCACGAAACGCTGCATCAGGTCGGGATAACCCGCGTTGAACTGCGCCATGGCCGAACCCGTCGGGAACGGGTTCAGGATGAACGGTGCGAACAGGGCCAGCACCGCAACGACGATCAGCAGCGTGGTATCTTTCTTGTCGAGACCCAGCATGGATCAGTCCTCCATCACGCCCTTGCGGCCCATAAGGCCACGCGGACGGGTCAGCAGAATGATGATTGCGACCAGGTAGATGATGATCTGGTCGATCGAAGGCAGGAACAGCCACTCCTCGAAGAACACCTTGATCGGTGAATACGAGGCAAAGCTTTCCAGAATGCCGAGCAGGAAGCCCGCCAGCACGGCACCGGGCAGAGAGCCCATGCCGCCGACCACCACCACGACGAAGGACAGAACGAGGAAATCCATCCCCATGTGGTAGTTGGGCGAGTTGATCGGGGTATACATGACACCCGCCAGCCCCGCGACGGCGGCAGCGAGGCCGAACATGATGGTGAACCGGCGGTCGATGTTGATGCCCAACAGGCCGACAGTCTCGCGGTCGGCCATGCCGGCGCGAACGACCATGCCGAAGGTGGTGAACTGCAGGAAGGCGAAGACCGCGCCGATGATCACCGCCGAGAAGGCAAAGTAGACCATGCGCCAGTAGGGGTAGATGACGCTGCCCGGATCAAAGCCCACCAGCGCCCCGAAATCGAACGAGCCGCGAAAGACCGAAGGGGCCGGGGTGGGGATCGGGTTGGCGCCATAATAGTGCTTGATCAGTTCCTGCAACACGATGGCCAGGCCAAAGGTGACCAGGATCTGGTCCGCGTGGGGGCGCTTGTAGAAATGCTTGATGAGCCCGCGTTCCATCACATAGCCGATGACCAGCATGATCGGGATCGAGAAGAGGATCGCCAGCGGAACCGACCAGTCGATCAGCGCGGCCCCGAAATCGTGACCGAACCAGAGTTCGGCATAGGGCGTCCTGATCTCGAGCGGCGTGCCCCAGGCGGTCTTTTCGGTCGCCGAGACCTCGATCCGCTCGAAGGAGAGCAGTTTTTGCAGCGTCACGGCGCAGAACGCGCCGATCATGAACAGCGCCCCGTGCGCGAAGTTGACGACGCCAAGCGTGCCAAAGATCAGGGTCAGGCCAAGCGCGATCAGCGCATAGGCGCTGCCCTTGTCCAGCCCGTTCAGGATTTGCAGGATGATATCGTCCATCGTCCCCACCGATTGCATGTAAGGATTGTGGCCTCTCCGCGCATGTCGAAGAGACCTGTCAGGGCCGCAGACGGGCCATCTGTCCGAAAGATGGACCGGAGCGCGTTGAACGCTCCGGTCCGGATGGTCATGCGCCGGGGTTGCACTGCCCGAGATCGCCACCGGCGAACATCGGGTGATCGGGCGCGTATTCGACCTGGGCGCGCGGGGTGATTTCCACCACTTCCAGCGCGTCGTACTCGTTGGCCGGGCTTTCCTTGCCCTTCATCACCAGCACGTCCTTGAAGCACTGGTGATCCTCGGCCCGATACAGCGTCGGGCCATTGCCCAGACCGTCGAACTCGAAGCCTTCCAGCGCCTCCACCACAGCGCAGGGGTTGAACGAGCCGGCCCGTTCCACCGCATCGGCGTAGAGCAGGGTCTGAGCGTAGCAGGTCTGCGCCGCGTTGGACGGCGGGAAGCCGTATTTCGCGCCGAAGGCCTTCACGAAGGCCTGGGTGCCCGCATCCTGCAGAGTCCACGACCAGTTGGTCGAGCCGAACACGCCCTTTATGTTGGACCCGGCACCCTTGGCCATCAGTTCCGAGTAGAGCGGCACCACGACTTCGAAGTTCTTGCCGTTGGCTTGCTTGTCGCGCAGGCCGAATTGCACGGCCTGGGTCAGCGAGTTGACCATGTTTCCGCCGTAGTGGTTCAGGATCAGCACATCTGCGCCCGAATTCAGAACCGGCGCGATATAGGCCGAGAAGTCGGTGGCGGCCAGCGGTGTCAGCACGTTGTTGACGGTCTGCCAGCCGATGGCCTCGGTTGCGGCCTGGATCGACTCCTGCTGGGTCCAGCCCCAGGTGTAGTCGGCGGTCAGGTGATAGGCCTTGCGGTCCGTGCCATAGGCGTTCTTCAACACCGGAGCAAGGGCTGCGCCCGACATGTAGGCGTTGAAGAAGTGCCGGAAACCGTTCGCCTTCTTGTCCTTGCCGGTCGTGTCGTTCGAGTGGGTCAGACCGGCCATGAAGATGATGCCGGCTTCCTGGCACAGGCCCTGCACGGCCACGGCGACGCCCGAGGAAGAGCCGCCCGAAATCATGATCGCCCCGTCCTTCTCGATCATCGACTTGGCCGAAGCGCGTGCGGCGTCAGACTTGGTCTGCGTGTCGCCGGTGACGAACTTCACTTCCTTGCCGAGGATGCCATTGCCCTTGAGGGCCTTGGACGAGAAGGTGTCGAGGCAGCCGCCGCCGGCGTTCAGGTGCTCGACCGCCAGCTGGAAAGCGCGCAGTTCGTCCATGCCCTCGTCGGCATAGGGTCCGGTCTGCGGTACGTTGAAGCCAAGTGTGACCGAATTTCCGGTCGGTTCGTTGGTGAAGGCGGCGGCTGACGAGGCCGTAAAGATAGTGGGCAGCGCCAGCCCGGCCCCGGCGACAGCGCCGGTCCGCAGCACGCCACGACGTGTGACATCGTTTTTGGACATTAACATCCTCCCTTTGCGTAAAACGCGTGATGCGGCTCCTCAACTTTCGCATCGCGCAGGCACATATGTGCAAATAGATTATGCCGCTGGATCGGAAAACTTGGCAATAAAGTGCTTGATTTGAAGGATAATTTTGTAAATAAATGCACAGCAACGTATCCAATTCTGTAAATTATCTTATGTTGCGTCGCAGAAAGCCGTTGAAACTCCGCGTTTTTCACAAAGAGGTGAACCGTGCCACGGGACAGCCTGACCGGGGCGAGAATACGTGAACGGAGGTCCATCGCGGGATTGCGTCAGGCCGATCTGGCGCGACAAATTGGCGTGTCGGCCTCCTATCTCAATTTGATCGAGCACAACCGCCGCAGAATCGGGGGCAAGCTGCTCAACGACATCGCGCGCGTGCTGGGTGTCGAACCCTCGATGCTGACCGAGGGGGCCGAGGCCGCGTTGATCGCGACACTGCGCGAGGCGGCCGCCGATGCCGGCGCGGTTGCCGCCGAAACCGACCGCGCCGACGAACTCGCCGGACGATTTCCCGGGTGGGCCGAGGTGCTGGCGCTGCTGCATCGGCGCGTCGCGTCGCTCGAGCGAACGGTCGAAACCCTTTCCGACCGGCTGACCCACGATCCGCATCTCGCGGCGTCGCTCCACGAGGTGCTTTCGACCGCCGCCGCGATCCGCTCCACCGCCTCGATTCTGGCCGAGACCGACGAAATCGAGCCGGAATGGCGCACCCGCTTCCACAAGAATCTCAACAACGACAGCCGCCGTCTGGCCGAAAGCTCCAAGGCGCTGGTCAGCTATCTCGACGACAACGACGCCGGTGAAATGCAGCGGGGAGTCCCGCGGGAAGAGGCCGAGGCCTTTTTCGCCGGGCACAACCATTTCTTTCCCGAAATCGAATCCGGCGCACAGACACCGGATGACGTGTTGCGTGAGGCCCCCGATCTGGGCGGCCGCGCGGCGCGTCACATCGCGCGCGACATCCTGCGCCAATATGCCGAGGACGTTGCAGCCCTGCCGTTCGACGCCTTTTCGGCGGCCGTGTCGCGGCTGGGCGCCGACCCCGGCGCGTTGTGCATCGAATTCGGCGCGGAGCTGCCGGCGGTGATGCGCCGGCTTGCCGCAATGCCCGAAACCGTGCTGCCGGGCGGGACAGGGCTGGTGGTGTCCGACGCCTCGGGCAGCATCCTGTTCCGCAAGAACATCACAGGTTTCGCCCTGCCGCGCTTTGGCGCGCCCTGTCCGCTTTGGCCATTGTTCGTCTCGCTCAGCCGGCCGCTGGTCCCAGTGCGCCGGAAGGTCACGCAGGTCGGCCGCAGCGTCGCGCATTTCGACTGCCTCGCCCTGTCCTGGCCGCAGCGCAACACCGCCTATACCGAAGATCCGCTCTATCACGCTGCCATGCTGATCCTGCCGCTGCGCGCAGGGGAGAGCGAGGCCAGCGATTTTCTCCAGGTCGGCAGCAGCTGCCGGCTTTGCCCGAAGGTCAGTTGCCATGCCCGCCGCGAACCGTCGATCCTGCGCGAAGAGTTTTGACACGGGGTCGGGCACAATGCAAAGTTGTCCAAAGGCCAGCACGCCATAGAGCTTGCGGCATCGGGGAGAGGAGCCCCGCGGGGAGGGAAACACGGTGAACAACCGTCACGTGTTGCTGATCGAAGACGAGCCGAACATCATCGAGGCAATCCGATTTCTGCTGACCCGAGAGGGCTGGCGGGTCGAGGCGCATTCGAACGGCGCAGATGCAGTCGAACTCGTCCGTAGGGTCCGGCCCGATCTGGTCATTCTCGACATGATGCTGCCAGGGAAGAGCGGCATGGACATCCTGCGCGAACTCCGCGCCATTGGCGAACTTGCCGGCCTGCCGGTTCTGATGCTGACCGCGCGCGGTCAGTCGCGCGACCGCGACATGGCCGAAAAGGCGGGGGTCAGCCGCTTCATGACCAAACCCTTCTCGAATGCCGAGGTACTTGCCGCCGTGCGCGATCTGGTGGCCCAGGCGTCCCGGCCGTGACCGACAAGCCGTCGTCCGAGGCGAAGGTCGCGCTGCTGGAGCGGCAGGGCTATCGCCGCAGGCGGCTGAGCGATGCGGCCCGCGTGCTGCCGGTGATTGGTGCCGGTCTGCTGCTGGTGCCGCTGCTCTGGCCCGGTGTCGATGAAACCGCCGGGGGGATCGAGCCGGTCCGCACCTCGCAGGCGATCATCTACATCTTCGGGTCCTGGGCAGTGCTGATCCTCGCCGCCGTCCTTTTCGGCCTGGCCGCGCGCCACGATGACAGCGGGATCGCAGACGGCTCGGAGCCGGAATGAGATGGCGCCGCTCAATGTTCTCCTTGCCGTCTGCCTCGGCTATGTGGCACTGCTCTTCACCGTCGCTTTCGTCGCCGACAGGGCCGCCCTGCGCGGCCGGCGCACCTGGCTGCGGTCGCCCCTGATCTACACCCTGTCGCTGTCGATCTACTGCACCGCCTGGACCTTCTACGGCGCCGTTGGTTACGCCGCGCGCTCGGGCCTCGAGTTCGTGACGATCTACCTTGGCCCGACTCTGGTGATGATCGGCTGGTGGTGGGGCCTGCGCAAACTGGTGCGCATCGGCCGCAGCCAGCGGGTGACTTCCATCGCCGACCTGATCTCGGCGCGCTATGGCAAGTCCAACGCGCTGGCGATCTGTGTCACCCTGCTCGCGGTGATCGGGGTCACGCCCTATATCGCGTTGCAGCTGCAGTCGATCACGCTGTCCTTTTCGATCTTCGCCGAGGCCGATCCCGACAGCGCCTTCAACGCCGGCGCCAGCGTGGTCTGGGTGGCCTCTGGACTGGCGGTCTTTGCCATTCTCTTCGGCACACGAAACCTCGACGCCAACGAGCGACACCATGGCGTCGTGACGGCGATTGCGCTTGAGGCGGTGGTCAAACTGGTGGCGCTGCTGGCGGTCGGAGTCTTCGTGGTCTGGGGGCTTTCGGACGGAATTGCGGGGACCATGGCGCGCATTGATGCCTCGCCCATCGGCCACTGGCAGGTCGACCGCGGCCGATGGGCGGCGATCACCTTCCTGGCCGCGGCCGCCTTTGTCTGCCTGCCGCGGATGTTTCAGGTGATGGTGGTCGAAAACGAGGACGAACGCCACCTGCGCACGGCCGCCTGGGCCTTTCCGCTCTACCTGCTCCTGATGAGCCTCTTTGTCGTGCCGATTGCCGCTGTCGGACTGGAACTGCTCCCGCCCGGTTCCAACCCCGACCTGTTCGTTCTGACCGTCCCTCTGGCGACAGGGCGCGAGGGGCTGGCGATGCTTTCCTTCATCGGCGGTTTCTCCTCCGCCACTTCCATGGTGATCGTCGCCGCGATGGCGCTGTCCACGATGGTGTCGAACCACATCGTCATGCCGATCTGGTTCAGCTTCCGCGGCCGCGGTGCGGCCCAGTCGGGAGACGTGCGCAATGTGGTCCTGCTGGCCCGGCGCGTGTCCATCGGCGCGGTGATGGCGTTGGGCTGCATCTACTACCAGCGCTCGGGTGGTGGAACCGCACTGGCCGCCATCGGCCTTATCGCCTTTGTCGGCATCGCCCAGATCTTGCCCTCGCTCGTGGGTGGCCTGTTCTGGCGCGGGGCCACAAGGGTCGGCGCGCTGGTCGGTCTCTGCCTCGGCTTTGCCGTCTGGGTCTGGTCGATGCTGCTGCCCGGCATCGGCGGCGGTATCCTCTCGCCCGAGGTGATGATTCATGGCCCCTTCGGGATCGCCTGGCTGCGGCCCGAGGCACTGTTCGGGATCGCCGGGCTTGATCCGATCGTCCACGCGGTGCTGTGGAGCTTTTCGCTCAACACCGCCGCCTTCTTCGCGGTCTCGCTGATCACTTTCCCCAATCCGGTCGAGCGTTTGCAGGGCGCGCAGTTCGTCAACGTCTACGACCATTCCGCCGGTGCGCGCGGCTGGACCGGCTCGGTTGCGCAGAGCGAGGATCTGATGGTGATGACCCAGCGCATTCTGGGTGCCGACGACGCCCGGGCGCTGTTCCAGCGCGAGGCCGAGTTGCAGGGGGGACGCGGACTGCTGCCCGAACCTACTCCAGAATTTCTCGAACGGCTCGAACGCAAGCTGGCCGGTTCGGTTGGCGCGGCGACGGCGCATGCGATGATCGGTCAGATCGTGGGCGGTTCGTCGGTATCGGTGCAGGATCTGCTGGCCGTGGCGGACGAATCCGCCCAGATGCTGGAATATTCCAGCCGTCTCGAGGCGCAGTCCGCCGAACTCAGCCGCACGGCGCACAAGCTGCAGGAGGCCAACGAGAAGCTGACGCAGATCTCTGCCCAGAAGGATTCTTTCCTCAGCCAGGTCAGCCACGAGTTGCGCACACCGATGACATCGATCCGCGCCTTTTCGGAGATCCTGCGCGATGCCGACAGTCTCGCACCGGAAGAAAAGCGCCGTTATGCCAATATCATCCATGACGAGGCCCTGCGCCTGACCCGACTTCTGAACCACCTGCTGGATCTGTCGGTGCTGGAAAGCGGGCAGGTCAGTCTGAACCTGCGCGATGGCCAGCTGAACGCGCTGCTCGATCACGCGGTATCGGCGGCGCTGGCCGGGTCGGGCGCGCCGATGAAGGTGATCCGCAACCCCGCCGACGAGGCCCTGCACCTCTATTCCGATATCGACCGGCTGGCGCAGGTCTTCATCAACCTGATCGCCAACGCCCAGAAATACTGCGACGCAGAGGCGCCCGAGTTGAGGATCGTGGTGCGGGTCACCGCGGGCGTTCTGGTGATCGACTTCGTCGACAACGGCAGCGGCATTCCCCCCGGCGCGCAGAAAATGATCTTCGAGAAATTCGCGCGAGTCAGTGCCGAAAAGGCCGGAGGTGCCGGTCTGGGGCTGGCAATCTCGCGCGAGATCATGACCCGGCTGGGCGGCGATGTGGTCTATCTCGACGGCGAGGAAGGTGGCGCATTCCGCGTCACTCTGCCCATCGCGCGGGAAATGGCAGCGCAATAGACCCCCCGTAAAGCCTATCGTAACCAAGCGCCGATAGACCCGTGCCAAAGCCGGGATGGCGGGACAGGGGCTATGACGGTCGGTCAGTCTGCATCAGTCAAACATCGCAAGATGGCCGCGGGGCAGGAGGCCGCGCAGCCCGGCGGGCGCTCGGCCGTGCGCGCTCTCAGGATCGGGCTGGCTCGCGCAGCACGCGATGTCTTCGACCTGTCGCTTGCCGTGATCGGCGCCACGCAGTCGCGCTGCGCGCAGGCTATGCTGGCCCGGACGCTGGGCGAGGGACGAATGCTGCTCCTGCTCGACGGCCCTGATGCGCTGACGGGTGCGGTCGCAGTCGACCGCGACAGCCTGTCCGCCATCATCCAGCAACAGACGACCGGCAAGCTGACCACGGGCGAGGTCGCGGAACGTGCCTTCACCAGTACCGATGCGGCCCTCGTCGCGCCGCTGATTGACGCGGCCCTGCAACGTGCCGCCGCCATCGCGGACATCCTGCCCGACAAGCGGTGCCTCACCGGCTATCGCTTTGGCGCGCGGGCCGAGGATATGCGCAGCCTGCTGCTCGCCATCGAATCCGAACGGTTCCGGATATTCGACCTCACGCTCGAATTCGGCGGTGGGGTGCGTCAGGGCCGCTGGTGCCTGGCCCTTCCCGAACCGGAGATGCCCGCCGCGCCCGACGGCGATATTCCGTCCGGTCCCCGCCTCGACCGGGTTGCCGGTGCAGCGCGGGCAGAGCTCTCGGCGGTGATCGGCCACCTGCGGCTGCCGCTGGCGGATCTGGCCCGCATGCGGCCGGGCGACCTTCTGCCCCTGCACACCAGACATCTCGACCGCGCCGATCTGATCGCCATCAACGGCGAGCGCATCGCCAGCGCGCGGCTTGGCCAGATCGGGGGTATGCGTGCCCTGCGCCTGAACGAAACCGCGGAACGCACGATGCCCCGGCCCGAGGTCGAGTTTCACGCCGGTCCGCTGCCGCAGTCCGCGGCAATGGGGGGCATGTCGGCGGCGATGCCGTCCCTGTCGTCACTGGAAGAGGCCGGTGCGATGCCCATGGACATGGCGATGCGTATGCCCAGCCTGCCGACATTGCCCGACATCGGTGGCGGCTACGACGATGCCTTGACCAGTCTCAGCCCTGCGCAGGCCGCGCTGGAAATCTCGGAACTGGCCGGCCTGTCGCTGGATGAGACCGATGAAAGCTGAGCGTGCTCAGCCCCGTGCCAACTGCTCAACGGCAGGACGCAGATGATCGAGCTGATAGCCAGCGCGCGCCGTCGTGGCGAAAATCTCGTCCGTCGGCATCTTGCCGGCCTGACCCAGCGCCCAGATCACCGAACTCCGCGTCCCCGAGGCGCAATAGGCCAGAACGGGACCTTCCGAAGCCTCGATCATCTCGCGTTGCCGCGCGATGTTCGGGGGGGTCATGGTCTGATGCGTCAGCTCCAGCACTTCGAATGTCAGCCCTGCCGCCTCGGCCGCCTTGCGCATCGCGGCGGCCTGCAGCTCGGGTGGATTTTCGGCGTCTGGCCGGTTGCAGATCACCGTGGTGAAACCTTTGGCGGCGATCTCGGCCAGATCCTCAGGCAGGATTTGGGGAGAGACGGAATAGCGGGGGGTTAGGGTGCGCGGTGTCATGATCGGAACTCCTACGATGCCTTTGCCAACCTGTCCAGTCGGCGTGCGGCCGCCGGGGCGGCGCCCATGCCGATCAGCATCGCGGCCAGAAACAAAAGGCCGCCCGCGCCGCCATAGCTGAGCGAGGCAACCGCCGGTCCGGGGCACAGCCCGGCCAGCCCCCAGCCGACGCCGAACAGCACCGATCCGATGACGAGGCGATGATCGACCTCTCTGGGCAGGTCGTCGGGAAAGCGTCCACCCGCCAGCGGTTCGCGTCCGGGCACCAGGCGCCAGGCGATCGCCATCGGGATCAGTGCGCCGCCCATGACGAAGGCCAGCGTCGGATCCCAGTCGCCGAACACGTCGAGCCAGCCCTGCACCTTGTTGGTGTCGGTCATGCCCGACACGAACAGGCCCGCGCCGAACAATCCGCCCGCCACGAATGCCAGGACAATCCGCATCTCAGATCACCCCCAGCACATGGCGGAACAGCACGACCGTCAAGCCGCCCGCGAGGATATAGAAGACTGTTGCAACGATCCCGCGCAGCGACAGTCGCGAAATGCCGCAGACGCCATGCCCCGAGGTGCAGCCGTTGGCAAGACGCGTGCCGATGCCGACACACACGCCCGCGGCCACGATGATCGCCAGATTCGAGGTCAGATGCGTGCTGATCGGCACCGAGTACAACGGCGTCAGCACAATCGGCATGATCAGGACGCCAGCCAGAAAGGCGGCGCGCTCGGCCCAGGTGCGCCAGCCGCTTCCGTCTACCAGCCCGCCGATGATGCCACTCGCGCCCATGATGCGCCCGTTGCCCAGCAGAAAGACCGCGCCGCCCAGCCCGATCATCACACCGCCGATCAGGCCCCAGATCCAGTCGTGCACCTCGCCCACCTCTCAGAGTTTGTTGACCGGCACCTTGAGGAAGACATTTCCCTTTTCGTCGGGCGGCGGCATGTGTCCGGCGCGCATGTTCACTTGCAGCGACGGCAGGATCAGACGAGGCATCCCGAGCGTCTTGTCGCGGGCATCGCGCATCTTGGTAAATTCCTCGATGCTGCGTCCCTGGCCGATGTGCACGTTCAGCGCCTTCTGCTCACCCACCGTTGTTTCCCAGGCATATTGGTCGCGCCCCGGTGCCTTGTAGTCGTGGCCGACGAAGACCCGGGTCGCATCCGGCAGCGCCAGGATCTTCTGGATCGAGCGGAACAGCGTTTCCGACGATCCGCCCGGAAAGTCGCAGCGCGCGGTGCCGAAGTCGGGCATGAACAGCGTGTCGCCCACAAAGGCCGCGTCGCCGATCAAATAGGTCAGGCAGGCCGGCGTATGGCCGGGGGTGTGCAGCACATCGCCCCTCAGCTGTCCGACGTGAAAGCTGTCGCCCTCCTTGAACAAGGCGTCGAACTGGCTGCCATCGCGCTGGAATTCGGTCCCTTCGTTGAAGATCTTGCCGAAGGTGTCTTGAACCACGGTGATGCGGTCGCCGATCCCGATCTTTCCGCCGACACGCTCCTGAATGTAGGGGGCAGCGCTGAGGTGGTCGGCGTGAACGTGGGTTTCCAGGATCCACTCCACCCGCAGGCCGTTGTCCTGAACATAGGCGATGATCCGGTCGGCCGAGGCCGTATCGGTGCGCCCTGCCGCTGGGTCATAGTCGAGCACGCTGTCCACGATCGCGCAGGCCCGTCCCGCGGGTTCGCGCACGACATAGGATACCGTGTTGGTCGCGTTGTCGAAAAATGCGTGAACCTCGGGTGTCATGGCGGGCCTTTCTGTCTGATCTGTGGATCGTCTTCTAACACATAACATTTTCTGCATGTGTATCAAGCAGCGATTCTCCTCGCGGCACCCGGCCAGCCTCGCCGAATCTGGCGAGTGGCCAGAGCTGCAGGGCTCAAACTACAGTCGTTTTGTCGGAAGTCCGGCGAGAATCTGCCCGCCCGTGAGATTTTTGAAGGATACTGACATGATCCTGTGATAGTTTGATGGGAGTGGGGTCCATGCCAATCAGGGGAGGCTGACATGAGCGAACACGAGCTGTTTTTGACCGCACGCCGGTTGGAAGCATCCATCATCGGGGCACCGGCGGCACGACGCCTCGAGCTTCAACCGCAATTGAACAAGGTGATCGAGCGTCTGGCCATGCAGGGCCAGCAGGTGCCCGCCCGCCTGCGCAACCTCAATGCCGTCCTGCTCGACGAGGCCATCGAAGACCGTTTCGACAACCTGCCGGTCTGACCGGCGCATGAGAGCCTGGCTCGGCGTCAGCCCAGAATGACGCCGACCACCACCAGCATCAGCCCGAACATTGACAGGAACAGCGCCGCGAGGTTCACCGGCAGCACCGCCGCGACGGCGGCGCGCAGCTCTTCATCGCCCAGCCCAGCCTTTCGCGCCTTGCTGACGCGCAGGATGCACCAGACAATGCCGGCCAGACCCATCAGCGACAAGGCGGCGCCGGCCCAGATCATCATCTCGTACATCGCCACTCTCCCTCGGACTGGTCCGTGTGCTAGCGGCTGGGGAACGCTGGCGCAAGCCCGCCGGGCGCAAGCCATCTTGCAGCGCGCGCGGGGGAGGGGTATCCGACACCTCCCGACCCCTTCCAGACGGAGCGCACCCCGATGAGCGACCTTCCCCCCGAAGACAAGACCCTAGAAGCCAACTATCGCATCACCGCGGACGAACTGCGCAGCTTCATCGAGCGGGTGGAACGGCTCGAGGCCGAGAAGAAGGACATCGGCGACCAGATCAAGGAAGTCATGGCCGAAGCCAAGGGGCGTGGCTACGACACCAAGGTGATGCGCAAGGTGATTTCTCTGCGCAAGCGCGAGAAGGACGACGTTGCCGAGGAAGAGGCGATCCTCGAGCTTTACAAGGAAGCTCTGGGCATGTGAGCGCGGGCGCCGTCGTCAGACGGCGATCAGTTTCACGCCCTTGATCCGCTTGATCCGCAGCACGTCCTCGTCATAAAGCGCCGTCAGTTCCTCCACCAGGTCCTCGGTCCAGCCCGGCAGGTCCAGCTCTGCCTCCATCTGCTCGGGGATCGCGAACTTGTCGAGAAAGGCGATCATCACCCGGCGTTTCTGCTTGTCGGTCAGGTTGGGATGCTCGGCCAGATAGGCACGAAACCGGGTCATGCCCTCTTGCGACATGATATCGCGCAGCAGGTCGAAGCCGCCCTTCACCTTTGTGCCCGCCGGCAGCCCCGCCATCAGACGCATCAGCTCGGGCCAGATCAGCGGCGAATCCTCGTTGCACCAGACGGTGATCGGCAGATCGGGCAGATCTTCCCGGATCCGCCCCACCATCTCGGACCAGCGCAGCGTCGCGGGCGGCACCCGTTTCAGCAGATCGGCCCGGCTCTTGCGCGACGCCTTGCCCAGCACGCTCGGCACGAAGGTCGCCGGATTGCAGAGGGCCACGAACATCTCGATGTGGTCGCCGCGGAACAGCTCCACAAAGTGCCGCATCCGCTGGGCCGCCAGCGGATAGAACCCGGCGTCACCGATGGCAAAGCGGGGCGAGCCGAAGAAATGCTGGTTGGACAGGATCATCCGGTCGGCGGTTTCATCATCCAGAATGGCATCGACCAGCACGTCGCGCGCATCCTCTCCGGGCGGCGCCGCCTCCATCGCCGCGAAGCTCTCCTTCAGAAGCGTGCGGTATTTGCCCGGCCCCGGCACCGCGACACCGAGCTGCGAGAAGTCCTCCTTGTTGTTCAGAAGGCACTTGATCAGGCGTTCGTCGTCGGTGAAATGCGCGCCGGTGTGCACGACAATCCGCATATGGCGCTCCGGATCTGGCTTGGGTCTGGCTCGGACCTTGGGGTAACGGCTTGACCCGCGACAGTCAAACCCCATTGCGCCGGGACGTGGCAAAGCTCTTGCAGCGACCAGTCCTTGCAGGTAATCCATGCCCGGCGCCCCTATAGCTCAGCTGGTAGAGCAACTGATTTGTAATCAGTGGGTCGGGAGTTCGAGTCTCTCTGGGGGCACCACGCCGATTGCCGGCCTTTCGCCCCATTTTCATTGACAGGGTTTGACCTCGTGCCGCCTTTGCTGGGCGCACCTGTTTTTTTGCGTAATTGGATAAAAAATATTTTTTATCGACAAGTGGATTTTGAGCCGATATCTCTTCGTCGCAGACAAGAGGGGGAGACAACATGAAGCTCGTTCGGTTTTCCATCGGCGGAGGCGCGGTGCGCCCGGGCCTCGTGAAGGACGGCCATGTTCTGGCTCTCGAGGATCTGGTGCCCGGTGCGCCATCGGACATGAAACAGGTGATTGCCGAATGGGACACCCTCTCGCCCAAGCTTGAAAAGGCGACGGCCGAAGGCGTCGCGCTGGGCGATGTCCGCTTGCACGCCCCGATCCCAAATCCTGAAAAGATCATGGCCATCGGGCTGAACTATGCCGACCACGTCGAAGAGGCAAAGAGCGCCGGGGTGACCGCGCCGGAATCGCAGATCTGGTTCTGCAAGATGGCTGGATCGATCAACGATCCCAACGGTGACGTGGAAAAACCGAAGTCCTCGGAAAAGCTCGACTACGAGGTCGAGATGGTCGCGATCATCGGGAAGGGCGGGCGGCATATCTCGAAGGACGATGCGCCGGCGGCGGTCTTCGGCTATGCAGTTGGCAACGACTTCAGCGCCCGCGACTGGCAGCTCAAGACCCATCAGTGGGTGCTGGGCAAGTCCTTCGACACTCATGCTCCCATCGGCCCCTGCATCGTGACCGCAGACGAAATCGGCGATCCGCACCGCCTGGCGATCAAATGCTGGGTCAACGGCGAGCTGCGGCAGAACTCGAACACCAAACACCTGATCTTCTCTGTCTGGGACCAGCTCGAGGAATTGTCTCAGGTGATGGCGCTCAAGCCCGGCGATATCCTTTTCACAGGCACGCCCGGGGGAGTCGGCATGGCGCAGCAGCTCTTCCTAAATCCGGGTGACGTGGTACGGTGCGAGATCGAAGGGCTCGGCACCATCGAAAACAGGATCGTGGCCGAGGCGTAACGCGGCGAGGGAGGGCCGCCAGGATGATGAAATTCTTCTACGCCCCCAATACGTGTTCGATCGGCATCCACGTGATGCTGGAAGAAATCGGCGCGCCCTACGAATCGATCAAGGTGGACTTTCTGGCGAAGGAGCAGTTTTCGGAACGGTTCCGCTCGGTAAACCCGAAGGGCAAGGTGCCGACGCTGGTGCGCGACGACGGCTCGGTCCTGACCGAGTACCAGGCCATGGCCTTCTGGCTGGGCCGCGCGTTCCCGGAGGCGGGGCTGCTGGCCGAGGACCTTGAAGCGCAGACACGCGCGCTCGAGCTGCTCGATTTCATGGTCGCCACCGTTCACATGCGCGGATTCACCTTTGTGCTGGTGCCGAAGAAGTTCACGCCGACCGAGGCCGCCCAGCAGGAACTGACGGCGCATGGCCGCGAGGTGATCGCCGCCGGGTTTGATCGGCTGGCCGGCATTCTGGGTGAAAAGGAGTGGCTGATGGGCGGCTATTCCATCGCCGATCCGACGCTGTTCTATCTGACTGCCTGGGCCCGGTTGAAAGACGTGCCGATGCCGGATGCGCTGGCGGCCTTTCACGACAGGATGCTCGCCCGTCCGGCCGTGCAGCGGGCACTGAAGATGGTGGGGTAGACTACCGACGCCCCGGACCGGGCTGGGGCGGAAGTCACAAGGGGAGGCGGCATGAAATTTCTGGCCTATGCCGAGGCTGGTGCGGAAGGACTGGCGGTCGAGACCGAAGCCGGATTTCGCGGCCTTAGGGAGGGGCATCCGCGCTTTCCCGGCAGGCTCGAATCGCTGATTGCCGCCAACCGTCTGGAAGAGGCCGCGGTGACCCTGGCCAAGGGCGATCCGGTCGAGGCCGACAAGGTGCGCTTTCTTCCGCCGCTGCGGATGGCCGGCAAGTTTATCGCCGTCGGCCTGAACTATCGCGCCCATACCGCCGAGGGCCCCTACGAACAACCCGACTATCCGACGCTCTTCGCCCGGTTTGCGTCCAGCTTCGTCGCGCACAACCAGCCGATCCTTCGGCCCCGGGCCTCGGTTCAGCTGGACTACGAAGGCGAGCTGGTCGCAGTGATCGGCAAGACTGCTAAGGACGTGCCGGTGGAAGAGGCTCTCGACCATGTCTGCGGGTATTCGATCTTCAACGACGCCTCGGTTCGCGACTACCAGCGCCGCACGCCGCAATGGACACCGGGCAAGAACTTCGACGGCACCGGCGGATTCGGACCCTGGTTCGTGACCGCAGACGCCTTGCCGCCGGGCTGTATCGGCCTGACGCTGGAAACCCGACTGAACGGTCAGTCGGTGCAGAAGGCCGCAATTGACGACATGGTGTTCCCGGTGGCCGATCTGGTCTCGATCATCAGCGCCGTGATGACGCTGGAGCCCGGCGATGTGATCATCACCGGCACGCCCTCGGGCGTCGGCCACGCGCGCAAACCGCAACTCTGGATGAAAGATGGCGACCTCTGCGAGGTCGAGATCAGCGGCATCGGGGTTCTGACGAACCCGATCCGCGACGCGTGAGGGGGGCTTTGCCCCGGAGGAGGAGAAGATGACAGCGATTACCGGCAGGATCGGCGTGAACAAGCGCCCTGGCGAACTGGGGGTGCATTCGCTCAGCGAGTTCAACATCCAGGTGCCCGACCTCGCCAAGGCCGATACCTTTTACAGGGCCTTCGGTCTCGATGTGCGGGAAGAGGGCGAGGGCCTGGGGTTGTATACCTTCGGCAGCGCCCATCGCTGGGGCCGCATGACCGAAGGCAAGATCAAGAAGCTGAACGCGATCTCCTATGGCGTCTTCGAGGAAGACTTCGAGCCGATGAAGAAGCGGATCGAGGCAATGGGCATCCGTCTGCTCGATGCGCCGGCCGGCTTTGAAAGCAACGGCATCTGGTTCCACGATCCCAACGGCTTTGCAATCGAGATGAAGGTGGCCGAAAAGACCTCGCCCGACGACAAGGTTGGCCTGAACGGGCTTGACGCCTCCTGCGCCAAGGACACTTCCGGGTCCTGGAGCCGCACCGCCAAGCCCGAAGCGCGCCCGCACCGCTTTGCCCATATGCTGGCCTTCGTGCCCGACGTTCCGGCCACCATCGAATTCTATACCCGTGTTCTGGGGATGCGCCTGTCCGACCGCACCGGCGACATCATCGCCTTCATGCATGGCATCCACGGCTCGGATCACCACATGTTCGCTTTCGCCAATTCCGCCGGCCGCGCGCCCGGCCTTCATCACCTCAGCTGGGACATCGGCTCGATCAACGGGATCGGCCTCGGCGCGATGCAGATGTTTGATCGGGGCTTCAAGAAGGGCTTCGGCCTGGGCCGCCACGTGCTCGGCTCGAACTACTTCCACTACATGCAGGACCCCTGGGGCAGTTGGTGCGAGTATTCGGCCGATATCGATTACATCAGTCTGAACCACGACTGGCCGGCGGAAGACCATCCGCCCGAGGACGGCGTCTATATCTGGGGGCCCGACATGCCCGAAGACTTCCTGCACAACTACGAGGCGGATCAGTTCGAGGGCAAGTGACCCCTAGACCCAGACGCCCTGTGCGGCCTCGCGGATGGCGCGGATGTTGGCCCCATAGGGGGCGGGATCGCTGACCGACCCGCCCTTGAACACCGCCGAGCCGGCGACCAGCACATCGGCCCCGGCCCGCACCATCAACGGCGCGGTCACGGGGTCCATGCCGCCGTCGATCTCGATATGGATCGGGCGGTCGCCGATCATCTGGCGCAGGGTCTGCACCTTGTCCGTCATGTCGATGAACTTCTGCCCCCCGAAACCGGGGTTGACGGTCATCACGCAGATCAGATCCGTCAGGTCCAGCAGATGCGCAACTGCCTCGGCCGGCGTGCCCGGGTTCAGCGCCACCCCGGCCTTGCAGCCCGCGCCCCGGATCGCCTGCAAGGTGCGATGGATATGCGGGCCGGCTTCGACATGCGCGGTCAGGATATCGGCCCCCGCCTTGGCGAAGGCGTCGATGTAGGGATCGACCGGTGCGATCATCAGGTGCACGTCCATGACCGTCTTGATATGCGGCCGGATCGCCGCGCAGGTCGCCGGACCAAAGGTGATGTTGGGAACGAAATGCCCGTCCATTACATCGACATGAATCCAGTCCGCGCCCTGCGCCTCGACCGCCGCACATTCCGCGCCGAAGTTGGCGAAATCCGAGGCGAGGATCGAGGGAGCGATCTTGAGGGTGCGGTCAAGGGTCATCGGCGTGGTCTCCGGTCAGGTTTTGGTCGTCATAGTCCGGGCGCGGCCGGAAGGGGAGGGGCTATGCACCGGTCAGCGGATACCGGGCGATCATCCGGAACCGGCCGTCGTCCATCTCGCCCACCAGCGCGATCTCGTCCAGCATATAAGGCTTCGGCAGGAGCGGCGTCAGGTCCTGCGACAAGCGGTCCTCGGTCTCGGCCAGAGTGTCCGGCTCAAGCGCGCCGCTCAGCGTGATGTGAAACCGGAACAGTTCCATCACGTGCGGATAGCCCCAGCGCGCCAGATGCGCCTCCTGCGCCTCTGAAAGCCGTCTTGCCCGCCGCCGGGCCAGTTCCGCCTCCGATGGCGGCGCGCGGAAAGCGTCGAGGTCGCGCACGCAGGAGGCCGCCAGCGCGTTCAGTTCGCTCTCGTCACCCAGCGGCCGCAAAGCCAGAAACCGCCCGATCCGCGCCAGGCCCAGCCCCTCAAGCTGCACCGGAGCCAGCCGGCCGGCCAGAGCCGCGGTCGCCGCGGCCAGCGCCTCGGGCGTCTGACCCTCGGCCAGATGAAACGGCGGCTTCAGCGTCGCGTGCAGCCCGTAGCGGCGCGGCGTCTCGACGATGTCTTCGGCCGGAGGCCGCGGCAAAGGGTCCGCTGGCGCCCCCGCGTCGATGTCCCATCCCAGCCAGCGCGTCGCGAAGCGTGCCCAAGCCGCCCCTTCCGGTGGCAGGTGATATACCCCGTAGCGGCGGAACATCATGCCTCGACCAGGTAGAACAGATAGCGGCCCTCGGGGATACCTTCCGGCCCGGCCAGCCGGGTAAAGCCAACCAGCGGCTGCCCCGAAACGACGATTCCGCCGGGCGCCATCACCGCCGCGATCAGAGGGCTCATCCGCGCCGCTTCGGCGATGTCCTGCTCCTCCACGCCAAACCCCAGATCGTAATGCGCAAGGCGGATACCGGCACCGGCGAGCCCCGCCAGCACGGCGTCGGCCTCACCCTGCAGAAAATCGCCCTCCGGCGGCACACAGGAAGGATGGCACTGCAGAACCCGGTCGATCACCAGCACGCGCCGCCCGGCCATCACCTCGCGCAAGTGGTCATAGGTGCGCCCGTTCCCCAGCCCGATGTCCAGCGCGTCGCCCGGCTGTCCTTCCACCTGCGCGGCGGCCCAGTTCAGCCCGTCCCGCTGCGCGCCAAGCCGGCGCAGCATCGAATCCAGTCGGCTCATGGCAAATCCTCGCGTGTGAAATCCATCGGCCGCGCACCGCCCTCGAGCAGGGTGGCCAGCAGCCGCGCCGAAAAGTCCCAGATCGCCCCGTCATGCACAAGGTGGTGCGTCAGCACGCCATAGGGTTCCGCCGCGTCCGCCCGGCCTGCGCGCCGCTCGCCCAGATCGTGCACGACCTGCGCAAGCAAACGATCGGGGTCGACCAGCGATCGGGTCCCGCGCCAGTCGATCGGATCGAGATGGGTGTTGACCCGCACCAGACTGCCCACCTCGCGCCCACCGCGCGCTCCAAACGCCGACAGCCCGCGATACCCCATCGCCGCCAGCCCCGGCGCCATGTCTTCGTCCACCCGGTTCCAGGGCGGCACGAACACCGCACAGGCGTCGGACCGGAACAGAGCCTCGATGCGCGCCAGCCCCGTGCGCGCCTCGGTCAGGCGCGCCTCCAGCGGCCGATGGGCACGGAACTCGGCCTTCTTTTCGCCTGGCGGCGCATGGTTCGTGTGGCTCCAGCCGTGCACCATCATCCGGAAGGGTGCACCGCCGAAGGCGGTCGCCTCCGCAGGAATGACCGCCAGATGTATGGCCAGATCGAGCCTTTCGGCCAAGCGACCCAGCCGGGCGAGTGCCGCCGTGTCCGCCACCGCGTCGTCATCGCGCCACCAGATCGGCAGGACCATCCCGTCGCGCCGCCACAGCGCCAGTTCGTCCCGCAGCGCGTCCCAATTCATGTCCGGCCCTCCGCCAGCGCCACCGCAATCTCCACCGAATGCCGCGCACCATCAAAGTCGACCGATAGCGCGCGTGGCGGATCGCTGATCGCCGCCGCCAGCGCCTCGCCAATGGCCTCGGGTGACAACGCGGCATCGCGGATGATCCGAAACCCCGGCATCCCCGCCAGCGCCTGCGCGCGCAGCCCCTGTTCCACCTCGCCGCCTGCATCGAAGGGCACCAGCACCGCCGGCACTCCCGTTTGCAGCAGGTCCATCGCCGTGTTGTAGCCGCACAGGCTGACCGACCCGGCCGCCCCGGCCAGCATGGCGCGGAAGTCCGGCCGCGGTGGCTCGACCCTAACATGTGCCGGCACTTGGCCCGCCACGTCGCGGGTCAGCAGCCGCCAGCGCCTGTTGTCCATCGCCGCCGCCGCCAGGGCCATCTCGAACAGCCGTCGCCCGACCGGTCCGCCGCCTGCACTGACCAGCACTTCCCCCGCACCAAGGCCTTCCGGGTGCGGGGAAGGGGCGGGAGGCGCGACAAAGCCGGTATAGCGCAACTTGGACCGCAGGCCATCGGACACTGGCCAGCTCAGGTCGAGCGGCACAACGCTCGGGTCGGAATGCACCAGAACGGCATCGTAATGCTCCCGCACCATCGCCTCGGCCTGCGCCGCCCGCTCCGGCTTGCTTGGCGGCGCCAGAATGTCACGGATCGACGCGAGCACGGCGGGCCGAACCGGCAGTGCGCGCAGGCTCTCAAGCAGCGCAAGAAACTCCGCCCGCAGAGCCCGCCGGCCAAAGGGAAATAGCTCGGTGATCAGGATGTCCGGGGCGAAAGCCGCAACCAGCCCGGTCAGCGTCGCACGCCGTTCCGAGTGATACACTGTGTCCGCCACAGTTCCCGCCGCCGTCAGCAGACGGGTGAAATCGGTTCCGTCCGAACGCAGCGGCGGCAGTTGCACCATCTCAACGCCGGTCGTGTCGAGATGCGCCACTGCCATGCCGCCCGATGCCAGCCGCACGCTGTGCCCGGCCGCTGCAAACGCCCGGCCCAGCGTCAGCGCCCGCGCCAGATGACCGGTACCCAGCAGATGGGTGACAGCGATCAGCACCTTCATCGCGCCACCAGCCGAACCGGTTCGCCGATCGGTGTCAGCCGCCCCTCCGACAGCGCCAGAACGAACAGGCGGTTCCGCTTCACCTTGAACGGAGCCGGGCCCAGGAAATCCCAGCCATGCGCCAGCGCCAACAGCACCCGCATGACGCCGATGTGGCAGACCGCCACCGCGTCCCGCTCGACACTGTCCAGCCAGGGCTGCAAGCGCTCCCGCAGCTCGCGCGGGCTTTCCCCGCCGGGCGGGCGGTAGTCCCAGCCCCACTCCTCGATATGACGGTAGCCGCTGTCGCGTTCCGCCAGCAGGTCGGCCCCGTGCCGCCCCTCCCAGTCTCCCCAGTTCATCTCGGTTAGCGCCCCGCTCACGCGTGGCGGTCGCCCTGCCACCAGCTCTGCCGTCTCGGCCGCGCGCTTCAACGGGCTCGACCACAGCTCGGCCGCGGTCCAGGGGGCCGGCAGCGCCAGCGCAGCCAGATCCGTCCGCGCGGCGGCGTCGAGCGGGATGTCGCTCGATCCCTGAATCCGCCCCTCGCGGTTCCAGGCCGTCGGACCATGGCGCAGCAAGGCAAGATTGATCACGCCTCGACCCCCAAAGCCGAGGCCAGAGTCGCCGTCGCGGCTCCCAGCAGATGCCGGTCGGCAATGAAGGCGCGCGCTGCCATGCCTCGTTCGCGTCGCAGGCCCGCATCGCGCAGCGCGACGATGGCTGCCGCCATCCCCTGTGCCCCACTGGCGACAGCGGGCTGAACGGCCGCCATCACCTCCTGCACGCCGGGCCGGTCCTGAGCGACGACCGGCAGGCCCGCCGCCTGCGCTTCGAGATAGACCATCCCGAAGGCCTCGTTCACACCCGGCCACAGGAACAGCCCCGCGCGCCGATAGGCGTCGCTCATCTCCGGCGCGCCCAGTTGCCCCAGCATCCGCACCCGCTCGCCAAACGGCGCCATCAACGCTTCCACCTCGGCCCGCGCCGGCCCGTCGCCCGCGATTTCCAATCGCCAGTCGCCATCGAGCAGGCCCAGCAGTTCGGCAATCAGCGCGTATGACGCCATCTTGTCCCCCGCGCGCATCATGCCCGCCGCCAGCATTGGGGCACCCTCGGCGAGCGTACTGGCCGGCGGCAACTCCGCGCGCGGCAGGAAGGGGCGCAGGTGCACCAGCCGTTGCCCGGCCGCCCGGTCACGCGCCAGCGTCTCGCCATCGCGTTCGGTCAGGTAGAAGATCACCGCCGCCGCATCGCTCGCCGCCTCCGCCGCCGCTGCAAAGCCCGCCCAGGCCCCGGTCAGCCGTTTTTTCGCCCGCGTGGATTCGACCTGGACATAGGGAATTCCCCGCGCCGCGCTGACGGCCGGGCCGATCAGGTCGGGCGCCTTGTAGTAGTTGTGGTAGGTCACCCATAGTTGCGTCTCGACGGGCAACTCGCGCACCAGCCGCGCGACCTCGGCCTCTGCGGCGCCCTTCAGCCTCGCCTGTACAGCCGCGTCCCCGGCCAGGTCGAGACTGCGCAGATCGCTCGCCACGGCAACCCGGCCAAAAGGTGTCAGCGCTGCCATCAGCCCCCGCGCCATCGCCCGGTCGCCCGAGGGCACCTCATGCGTCGGCGCCTTCAGCGGTGCATAGAAGGCGATCACGCGCCCATCTCCCGCAGCCGCGCCGACAGCCGCGCGATCCCCGGCTCAACGGCGAAGTCGCTCCGCAAGCGATCGAACGCCGCCTGCGCCATCGCTGCCGCCGTATCCGGGGCCGAGGCGATATCGACTATCGCCTCGGCGATGTCCTCCGGGCGGTCCTTCACCAGGAGTCCGTGCCGGGTGTGGGTGATGAACTCCGGAATTGCGGAAACGGCGGTCGAGACAATCGGCAACAGCTGCGACGCCGCCTCCATCAGCACGTTCGGCAATCCGTCGCGGTCGCCATCGGCGGCGATGCGGCTGGGCAGCACGAACAGATCCGCCGCCCGCATCGCCGCGATCACCTCGGGCTGATCGCAGGCGCCCTTCCAGGTGATCCGGTCCGCCACACCCGCCGCCTCGGCCTGGGCGCGCATCTGCTCCTTCAACGCGCCGCCGCCGATATGCACCCAGTGCCAGTCCAGCCACCCGGGCAGCAAGGCCAGCGCAGCGATCAGCCGGTCAAACCCCTTCTTCTCTACCAGCCGCCCCACAGACAGCAGCCGCAGCGGGCTGCCGGGCGCGCGCGGCGCACGGTCGGGCGGATCGGGAAAGCGCGTGAGATCCAGTCCGTGATACACGAGGTCGATGCGCCCCGGATCGGCCGCCAGGTCGCGCAGATGCGCCGCGCCGAAGCCCGTGCAGGTCGCCCCGAACCGCGCGCCTCCCGGACCGGTCGCAAGCTTCTCGCGCAGTTCCCAGTCGGGCGAGGTCCAGATGTCCTTGGCATGCGCCGAAAATGCCCAAGGAATTCCCAGCATCACCGCCGCATAGCGCGCGACCGAGGCGGGCGTGTGCAGGAAATGCGCATAGATCGCCGGCGTGCCCGGCGGCAGCTCGGAGGCCAGAACGCAGGCCTGCCCGAACCGGCGCACCCGGTTGCGGCTGCGGTCGCGCAGCAGATCGCTCCGCCAGAGACGCGCCGCCAAGGTGTAGCCCGGCAGGGCGCAGGCCGCGCGCCAGCCGCGCCAGACCCGGGCGCGGTCATCATGCAGATATTCGGGCAGGTAGGTCACCGGCGCCGCCAGCCTGTCATGCAGCGGATGGGTCTTTGTGTCGGTCGGATGCCGTAGCGACCACAGGGCCAGATCGTGCCCCGCCGCCTCCAGCGCCACCAGTTCCTGGGCTATGAAGGTTTCAGACAGGCGCGGCCAGCCCTTGACCACCACCGCGAGCGGCGCGGTGCTCATTCCGCGGCCTGGCCGGCCCGTATCGCCAACAGCGCCGAAATGCGGTCGGTCACGTAGTCCAGCCCGTCCAGCAGCCCGGCGGTGATCGCCTGACTGGGCAGGTTCTGGCCTGGCAGATTGCGGATCGCCTGGATCATCGATTGCGGCGTCAACCCGTCGCGGGTTTCGTCCAGCATCCGCACCAGCCCCAGTTCCTCGGCACGGCTGGCGCGAATCCATTGCTCCAGCCGCGGCACCGTGCGCGGCACGATCACCGTGCGCTTGTCGAAGGACAGCACCTCGCAGAACGTATTGTAGCCGCCCATGCCGATCACGCCCTCGGCTCCCGCGTAAAGCGTCTCGATCTGGCTGTCGAAGCCTACCGCCGTAACCCGGCCTCCCAGAGCATCGACCCGCGCCTCGAACTCCGCGCGTACCTCTCCCGACAGGAAGGGGCCATAGACCAGCACGGCACGCGGACTCAATCCCGGATCCTGTTCATAGGCCGCCAGCACCAGGTCGACCATCACCGCCCCGTCACCGCCGCCGCCCGGCGTGACCAGGATATAGGGCTGTTCCGGCGGCTCGGCGGTGGAATTGCGCGAGCGGCGCAGATAACCGGTCCAGTGCATCCGCGCCCGTGTTGCGGGGCTCAGCTCCAGCCCTGCGGTCGGGTCGTAGACCGAACGCAGGCCGTAAATCCAGATTTCGTCGTAAAAGGTCTCCATCACGGGCAGCGCGTTCTTGCGCGCCCATTCGGCGGCCAGAACCTCCGGCTCGTCCAGCACGTCGCGAAGGCCCAGCACCAGCTGCGTGCTGCCTTCTTCCTTCAGCATCCGCAGGGTGGGCATCAGTTCGCCGCGAAAGCCGGTCGGCTCCTTGTCGACGATCACCACATCCGGCTCGTATTGCTCGGCAGTCGAGCGGATCAGACCCGAACGCAGCTCGGTCGTCTCCTCGATCCCCATTCCCATGGTCTGGCTGACGTAGGATCCGTCCTGAAGCTTGGTCACGCCGGGCAAACGCACATGGTCGACCCGGCGCGGAAAGTCGAACCGCCCGGCCACCGGCGATCCGGTCAGGATCAGTGCTGATGCGGTCGGATTGGCGCTGGTGATCGCCTGTGCCAGGGCGCGCGACCGGCGCAGGTGGCCCAGCCCGAAGGTATCATGGCTGTAAAGCATGATGCGCGGCGCACGAACGCGGCGGCGGGTAAAAAGCGAGTTCATCTCAGTCCAGACACCAGGCTTGCCAGCTTCAGCGGCCCAAAAGCCACAAGCCGCACGACGGCGGCGCCGGTCTTCGGAATTTGCCCCACCGCGGTCATGTCCCGCCTCTCGCTCGGCCCGCCCGGCCGGCGCCCTGGCCGGATCGGCCACGGATGCCCGCAAAGCCCTTCCCGTCCGCCCGGCGCAATGCAGAAAACCGCACCCGTTCTCCCGGCGTCTTTCGGCAGCTTTAGTGAAATTGTTGCGGCTTGGAAATAGACAACCACGATTTTGCCGGCTGACGTGGCATCAGGCTGCGCTGAAAGGGCTTCAAAAATCCAGCAGCCAAGCCGATTGCGCGCTTTGCCCCCCTCCTGTAGCGTTTTGCGACAAAGAAGCAAAACCGGCGGGGATGGGATGCACAAGCTGATGCTGCAGTGGATTGCGGCGTTGCTGCTCGTATTGGCTCTGCCCGTCGCCGCGCAGGCCCAGCAGGCTGAAGCGGCCGAGACCGACGCGCTCACCAAGGCCATCCGCGAGGCAACAGCGGCGGGCGTCAGTGTCATCGTCATCGACAAGAATGGCACGGTCGTCGGGTCTCCCCCCGCCGCGACAGCCGAGCCGACGCCGCAGGCGCCGGCTCATACGATGGAGGGCGCCTCGACGCTGATGAAGGCGCAGTCCGAGATGACGCGCTTTCGCGATACCCTGCGCGAAAGGCTCGACGCGCTGCCCAATTCGCTGAACGAGGTCGCCTATATCCTGCGCGCGACCAGTCCCGAAGGCGCCATCATGACCTATGTGATGGTGTTCTTCTGGACGGTCGCGCTTTTGCTGGTGGGGCGGTTCGCGGCAATCCACATCTACGGGCAGCGCATCGCGCGCAGGTTTGTGGTGGCACGTGTGCTCGAGCGCCCGGAAGGCTATCGCGAGAAGATGCCATTCCTGGTCTTCCGCTTCCTGATGGGCGTCGGCGGCACCGTCTTTGGTATGGCCGTGGCCTATCTGCTGGGCCTGCTGATCTGGGGGCAGTCCAACGATCTCTCGGTTCAGTTCACGGTCACCGCGATCTTCCTCGGCTGGTTCATCGCCCGCACGCTGGCCGATGTCTGGCGCATGATCCTGTCGCCCTTCCTGCCGCAATATCGCATCCCGGACTTCAGCGACCGCGACGCGAAGCGGTTGTATTACTGGGCCTCGCTCCTCGGTGGTTACAACGTCGCCGCGATCATGTTCGGCACCTGGATTCACGACTTCGGGCTGAACTACAACGTTTACGCGCTGCTTTATGGCCTGCTGTCGCTGGTCGGCGCGCTGGCCAATCTGGCGATGATCGCATTCAACGCCCGCGCCATCACCCGGGCCATCCGTCGCGGCAAGCCGATGCAGGATCTGTCCTGGGTGACGAAGATGGTCGCGCTCGGATGGGCGCCGCTGCTGGTGGCCTATGTGATCTTCGGCTGGTTCGAATTGGCCTTCGATCTGGTCATGGAATTGCCCGAGTCGGTGCCGCTGGTCATGGGGGCCTATGGCGTCTTCCTGTCGATCATCGTCGTCTACGGCGTGATCAACTACGGGATCGAACGCTATTTCCATCGCTCGATCGCGCGCGAGCGGATCAATCAGGACATGGCCGCCGCCGACGCACTGGAAGAGGCCGAAGCCGAGGCGGTCCCGCCCCCCGCGCGGCCCACCTTCAACACCTACGAGGATCTCGCCCGCCGCGTCGCCGGCATCCTTGCCTTTGTCGCCGGCGCCTATGCTTTGCTGCGCATCTGGGATCCCGACAGTACCTTCCTGCGCGAGTCCCTTGTGGGGCGGCTTATGGATGTCACGGTGATCCTTTTCATGGGATATATCGTCTATCACGTCTTCCGCATCTGGATCGACAGCAAGATCGCCGAAGAGGCGCCCGAAATGGACGAGGCCGAACTCGGCGATGAAGGCGGGGCGACCAGCGCCAGCCGCCTCGCCACCCTGCTGCCCCTGTTCCGCGGCGCCATCCTGGCGGTTGTCGTGGTTTCGATCGGCCTGATCGCCCTGCTGGAAATGGGCATCAACGTCAGCCCGCTCTTCGCCGGGGCAGGGGTCGTCGGCCTCGCCGTCGGCTTTGGCGCGCAGACGTTGGTTCGCGACATCTTCTCGGGCGCCTTCTTTCTGATCGACGACGCCTTCCGCAAGGGCGAGTATATCGACATCAACTCGGTCAAGGGCACGGTCGAAAAGATCTCCGTCCGCTCGTTCCAGCTGCGCCATCACCTCGGCGCGCTGCACACCATTCCCTTCGGCGAAATCCAGGTCCTCACCAATTATTCGCGCGACTGGGTCATCATGAAACTGCCGCTGCGAGTCACCTATGACACCGACGTGGAAAAGGTGCGCAAGCTCATCAAGAAACTGGGTCAGGAGCTGCTGGAAGATCCGGTGATCGGGGAAAACTTCATCCAGCCATTGAAGAGTCAGGGCGTGATCGAGATGCAGGACAGCGCGATGATCATCCGGGTCAAGTTCATGACCAAGCCGGGCGACCAGTGGCTGATCCGCAAGCGTGTTTACGAGGAAATCCGGGCGCTCTTTGCCCGGGAAGGCATCAGGTTCGCCCATCGCGAGGTCACCGTCCGGCTGGCCGACGGCCATATCGAACATCTTACTCCGGAACAGCGCGACACCATTACCGGAGCAGCACTCTCAGCATTGGACGACGATGCATTGGAGGACATGAAAGGCGTCGGTGGCGACGACCGCTGAACCGGCTCAGCGGCCGGGGCGCGCCACAAGTCGTCCGGAATCTGCCAGAACGCTCGGCTTGCCGAGCCGCGCCAGAAGCGTTCGGAAGCTGTGCCCCAGCGCCGCGCAGGTGCATAGCCCCTGTCCGGTGTGTTCATTCACCAGAACAAGACGCGGTCCGTCGAATTGAAGCACAAAACCCGTGCGGCCCAGGTCCTTCAGCAGCTCGCTCCACGAGGCAGCGGTATCAAAGATACGGCCTACAACGCAGTTCAACGTGACGGCGGTTTCGATGTCGAGGATGGTTTCCCCGTCCCGTCGGCTGCCCTCGCTCCAGCGTGTGGGCATCGGGCGGTCTTCGGGCGGGGCGACCAGGTCAAAGCTGCTGGGGTTCATGTCCGGTCTCATTCGTTACAAATCTCCTGTTCAACCCGGTCAACATGGCGACCTCTGGGAGATAACTCGGTAAAATACGGACGGTTTCATACAGCCGTCTGTGGCGATGATTACAGTGTGGTAATCATTGCTCGTAGGGGTCAAGGCTGTCGCGCAGCCCGTCGCCCAGGAAATTGAACGCCAGAACGACGATGATGATGGGCAGCATGGGCAAAGCGGTCCACCAGTATATCTCTACGTTCACCAGGTTCTGCGCATCGTTAAGCATCACGCCCCAGCTCACCGCCGGTGCGCGCAATCCCAGCCCGAGAAACGATAGGGCCGTTTCACCCAGGATCATCGCCGGAATGGAAAGAGTCGCCGAGGCGATCAGGTGACTCATGAAGTTCGGCAGCAGGTGTTTTCGAATCACCCGGCCCGAGCTTGCGCCCATCATTTCCGCGGCGCGGACGTATTCTTCCTCGCGCAGCGACAGGAATTTGGACCGCACCGACCGCGCCAGCCCGGGCCAGTCGAGGATCCCGAGGATCACCGAAATGATGAAGAACACCGCAACCGGCCCCCAGTTCGACGGCACAGCCGCCGACAGCGCCAGCCACAGCGGGAGTTCCGGCAGTGACCGCAGGATCTCGATCACCCGGTTGATCACCCAGTCGATCCCGCCGCCGAAATAGCCAGCGACCGACCCGAAGAAGATCCCCAGCACGAAGGAAACCGTGATGCCGATCAGCCCGACCGTCAGGCTCAGCTGCGCGCCGTAAAGAATGCGGCTGAACATGTCGCGGCCCAGCCGGTCCGATCCCCACAGAAAGACCGTTACCCCGTCGGGCGCGCAGAACAGGTGGCGGTCGGTTTCGATCATCCCGGCCAGCGGATAGCTCGCACCCTTGCAGAAGAACCGCAGTTTCTGCGGAGCGCTGGTGTCCGGCTTGAACTCCCACTTGAAGGTTTCCATGTTGGGCTCCGAGGTCATCGGATAGACGAAGGGTCCGATGAACTCGCCCTCATGCCAAAGGTGAATGCCCTGCGGCGGCGAATAGAGGTTCTCCGAAAACCGCTCGTTCGGCGTGTAGGGCGCGATGAAGCCGGCGAAGGGCAGCATCACATAGCACAGCAACAGGAAGATGCCCGAGATCAGCCCCAGACGGTGCGTCTTGAACTTGCGCCAGATCAGCACGCGGGCCGGCGCATCCAGATCCCTGCGCTCGATTGTCTGGATCGACTGCTGCGGGTCAAAAGGGGCGTCGTCGACATACCGCCCGTCCGGCAGCACGCTCATGTCTCGCGCCCTTCATAGCGGATGCGCGGATCGAGCAGCACCAGCAGAACGTCCGAGATCATCGTGCCCAGCAGTGTCAGCAGCGCGACGAACATCAGCACGAACCCGGCCAGGAATTGATCCTGCGCCCGCAGCGCGGTCAGCAGGGTCGGCCCGATGGTCTGCAGGCCAAGCACGACGGACACCAGCACCGATCCCGACACCATCGAGGGCAGCAGATTGCCGATATCGGCGACGAAGGGGTTGAAGGCGACGCGCAGCGGGTATTTCGTCAGCATCCTGCGCGGGCTCATCCCCTTGGCGATGGCAGTCTCGACGTAGGGTTTGCCCAGCTCGTCCAGCATGTTGGCGCGCAGCCGCTGCATCATCGCCGCCGCGCCCGAGGTGCCGATCACGAAGGTCGGCACGATCAGGTGCCAGAGAATCGACTGCACCTTCGCCCAGCTCATCGGCTCACCCTCGAACGAGGGGTCCATCAGCCCGCCGATCGGCAGATCCATGTAGCGATGCCCGTAATAGAACAGGATCAGCGCCAGCAGAAAGTTCGGCGTGGCCAGCCCGAGATATCCGACGAAGGCCGAGGAATAATCGACCCAGGTCCGCGACCGTGCCGCCGCCAGCACGCCAAGGGGCAGGGCGACCATATAGACGAACAGCACGGCCGCCAGGTTCACCAGCACCGTCAGCCAGAGAGAATCTCCAACGATCTCGGATACCGGCCGGTCAAACTCGAAAGACCAGCCGAAATTGCCCTGGATCAGCCCGGAAAACCCGTGCGGGCCGGGCATGAAGCCGACCCAGATCAGATATTGCTGCCACAGCGGCCGGTCGAGCGCATATTCCTTGCGCAGGAATTCCGCCTTGGCGATCCCCGCCGACTGGCCGGTCGATTTAAGCTCGGAAATCTGGTTCGACAGATAATCGCCCGGCGGCAGGTTGATGATGGCAAAGATCAGTGCCGAAACGACCAGCAGCGTCAGCAGCATCGTGCCGAAGCGATAGATCGCATAGCGCAGGATCTGCATTACTTCCGGCCACCTTCGAAATAGAACTCGTCCATCCGGTGCACCCCGAAATGCGCGCCCGGATCCCAGGCCCAGATGGCCTGCAGCGGCACGTTCTTCAGGTTGTTGCTCACCACGATGGGCTGCGGCGCCTCCGACAGGATGCCGATGCCAAAGACGTTGTCGGCATGGATCTTCAGCATCTCGCGCCAGATCTCGGCCCGAGCCGCGTCATCGCCCGCCTTTTCCCAATCGTGCGACAGTTCCAGCAGCCGCTTGGGCGCCTCCATGTCGGGTGGCTCGCCCGAGCCGCCATTGGTCTGGTAATACTGGCCCCACTTGGGCCAGGCGAAGAACTCCTGCTGGCGCGGGGCCAGGAAATCGGGCGAGGTATAGGACTGCGGGATGCCGTTGTCCCACCCATACCAGACCGAGGCCATGGTCGTGCCCGCATATATCCGGTTGCGCAGGATGTCCCGGTCCAGCGGGCGCATCACCAGCTTTACCCCGATGTCCCGCCAGGTGTCGGTGACGATCTGCAGGGCGTTCTCCACCTCCTGCCGCTCGCCGGCCGTTTCGATGATCAGCTCCATCGGGCGCCCGTCGGGCAGCAGCCGCGTTCCATCGCCCTGGCGTTTGTCCAGCCCCGCCTCGTCCAGCAGCAGGTTGGCCTGTGCCGCGTCGAAGTTGGCCCAGGCCTTCGTGTTCTCCTCGTCGTAGAACGCACTCTGGGGCAGAACCGCCATCGCGCCGGGCTTGGCCATCTTGAAATACAGCGCCCGGTTGATCGCCACCCGATCAATCCCCAGCGAAAGCGCCCGCCGTACCCGTACGTCGCGCAGGACGTCGCGCCAGACACTATCCGCGCAATTGAGGTTGGGATAGATCGCGATCTGGCTCGCCACGCCATTGGCCCAGAGCAGGGTCCGGTAGGGCTTGCCGTCTGCCTCTCCCTTGCGAAGGATCGGAATGTCGCGAAAATCCAGCCCGCGCCCCTGAAGGTCGGTCTCGCCCGCATTCGCCTTGGCCGCGATCAGCCCGCCCGAAACGATCTCCATCTCGACCGCGTCGATATAGGGCAGCTGCACCCCATGGCTGTCGATCCTGTGGTAGTAGGGATTGCGTTCGAACTTGTGGCGGATCTTCTTGCCGTCCGACTTGTTCACCCAGGGCTGCAGCGTCGGCAGCTCGGGGTTGTCGAAGTCGTACATATTATCCACCCCGTTGTGCAGCGCGGCCCAGCTCTTGACCCGGGCCTCCGCCACCTCCGCCGCCAGCTCGGCGGGGTCGGCATATTTGACGTGGTATTTCTTCAGCACATGCGCCGGGCGATAGATGAACGGCGGACGCGCCTGCGCCAGCGTCTGCAGGAACAGCGGATTGGGCGCCTCCCAGGCATAGACCACTGTGGTCTCATCCGGCGTCGTCACCGTGGGATACTTGCCTTCGATGCGCAGGAAATCCGGCGGTCCCGAGGGGCTGAGTTCGGCGTTGTTGGCGACGTCCTCCCAGAAATAGGCAAAATCGGCGGACGTGAAGGGCGCCCCGTCCGACCATTTGTGACCCTTGCGCAAATGGAGGGTAAAGACCTTGTCGTCCTCGATATCCACACTTGCCAGAAGGTCGGGTACGAGATGGTATTGCTCGTCATAGCCCATCAGACGGGCGTAGCCGTAAACCACCATCATCCGGATATCCCGGTCGCGGGACACCAGCGTCGTCAACGTGCCGCCCGGCGTGCCGAAGGTGCGCCCCTTCGCTTCCAGATCGACGACCAGCGGCTCTGCGGGCACCCGCTCCGCCACAGGCGGCAACTCGCCCTTCGAGACCCTCTCGGTCCAATAGGGCGTTTCCTTCAGTTGCGGCGCCGCAAGGACTGCGCCGCCGGCCACGCTCGCCAGCATGACCGCAAGAGCGCGCACTATCCTAAACATGGCATCTCACCTTGTGACCTGGGTTCACCTGCGTCAGCGACGGTACCACGCTGTCGGAAAAACGGAAGGCCTCGGGCCAGCTTTCCGGTGATCCCGCGCCCAGCGCCACCAGCTTGAGGTTGATCGGACAGCTTATATCGGGCGTCGGTTGTGCCGCGATCAGCGCTTTGGTGTAGGGGTGACGCGGGCAGTGGAACAGCACCTCGGGCGGGGCCTGCTCGACCACCAGCCCCTGGCGCATCACCGCCACCTCGTCGGCAATGCGCGCGACCACCGCCAGATCGTGGCTGATGAACAGATAGCTCAGGCCCAGCCGGTCGCGGATATCCTCAAGCAGCGTCAGGATCTGCTCCTGCACCGAAACGTCCAGCGCCGAGGTCGGCTCGTCGCAGACCAGCAGCGAAGGGGCCAGCATCAGCGCGCGCGCGATCGACAGCCGCTGTCGCTGGCCGCCAGAAAAGGCGTGCGGATAGCGCATCAGCATGTCCGAGGTCAGCCCGACCTGCGCCAGCATCGCCGCGGCGCGGTCGCGCCGTTCGCTCCGGTTGCCGATATTGTGGATTTCCAGCGGCTCGCACAGCGCGTCCAGAATGCGCATCCGCGGCGACAGTGACGAATAGGGATCCTGAAACACCATCTGCGCCTGTTTCTGGAATGCGGTCCGCGCGGCCCGGTTCAGGTCGTGCACCGCAATCGGCGCGCCGCCGGGGGCCTGACGGAACAGAACCTCGCCGCCGGGATCGGGCTTTTCCGCCCCCAGCGCGATCCGCGCCGCCGTGGTCTTGCCCGACCCGCTCTCGCCGACGATCGCCAACGTGCGCCCGCGTGGCAGCGCCAGATCGACGCCCCGGCAGGCACGGATCAGAACTTCCGGCTTCCATGCCGATTTGCTGCGCATGGTGTAGGTCTTGCTGACACCCTTCAGCTCGAGGATCATATCCTCGCGCCGGGCGGTGTCGCAGGGTGCCGCCTGCGCCGGTATCGCCAGCGCCGCGTCGAACAGCTGGCGCGTGTAGGGGTGCGCAGGATCGCCCAGCACCGCCCGGGCGGCGCCCGACTCCATCACCCGGCCCTTGTGCATCACCACGACCTGCTCGGCCATATTGGCCACCACGCCCAGATCATGGGTGACCAGGATCATCGCCATCCCGGTCTCCTGCTGCAGCTCCTTCATCAGCCCCAGGACCTGCGCCTGCGTGGTCACATCCAGTGCGGTCGTCGGTTCGTCCGCGATCAGCAGGTCGGGCTTGCCGACCATAGCCATCGCGATCATTGCGCGCTGCCGCATCCCGCCGGACATCTCGAAAGGATATGAGCCATAGGCCCGCTCCGGGTCGGGAAAGCCGACCCGCGCAAAGGTGTCCAGCACCTGCCGCCGCGCTTCTTTTTCGCTGCAACCCCGATGCAGCCACAGCACCTCGGCCACCTGATTGCCCAGCGTGTGCAGCGGCGAGAGCGAGCGCATGGGTTCCTGAAACACCATCGCCACCGTGTTACCGCGCACCCGGCGCAGCTCGCGCCGCGACATCGCGCTCAGATCCTGCAGCCCGTCGCGCCCGTTCAGCAGGATCCGCCCGCCATACAGCCGCGCCGCGCGGGGCAGGATGCGCAGGATTGCCCGGCAGGTGACGGTCTTGCCCGATCCCGATTCCCCCACCAGCGCTAGCGTCTCGCCCGCCGCGACCTGGAAACTCACGTCACGCACCACAGGTTCAGCACGGCCAAAGCCGACGCTCAGGTTCTCAACTGTCAGCAATGGTGCCATATGCCCGGATGTTGCCTGCCGCTCTGGTGGGGCCGCCGTAGGGCAAGCCGATCTTCGGCCCTACCTTGGCGCGGGGCTGCCCCCGGCGTCAAACGTTATTGGCGGCCCGCAAAGGCTACTCTTTCCGCTTTTCTTCTGGCATCTATCCATTCAGCCGCCCGCAAAGGAGCGAAAGTATATGAGCCGCCTCGATCTCTTCATCGACCGCATGGTGTCGCAACGCGCCTGCCTCGACCACGCCATCGCCGAAACCGCCGCCATGCCCGGCCCGGTGTTCGAACTCGGGCTCGGGAACGGGCGCACCTATCACCACTTGCGCGAGAAGGTCTCGGGCCGACCGATCTATGTGTTCGAGCGTGCCATCGCCTCGCATCCCGACTCCACGCCGCCCGACGAGATGGCGATCCTGGGCGACGTGCGCGACACGCTGCCCGCCGCGCTGGAGCGCTTCGGCGCGACGGCCAGCCTGGTCCACGCCGATCTCGGCGGCCACAACCGCGCCAAGAACGACGCCTTCGCCCGCCTGATTTCGCCCCTTGTCGAACCGCTGCTGGCCCGGGGCGGCCTGATGGTGTCAAGCGACCGGATGTATTTCGACACCCTGACCGAACTGCCGCTGCCCGCCGGCGCCGTGCCCGAGCGCTGCTTCATCTACAGCAGATAGGTCGCGCCCGCTCTGGACAGCGGCGTCATCCTCCCTGGCACGCTGGTCCGGGCGCTGACGTTCTCTCCCAAAAGGTTCACTCCTGCGCTAGCCTGCCCTGACCGACCAGAAAGGACATCCAGGTGACCCGAACGCAGCTGCACAATATCCCCTTCGATGACCTCCAAGTCGGGATGGAGGCCACGCAGACCCGCGTGCTCCACCCCGATGACCTTTATGTCTTCGCCAATTCGTCGGGTAACCTGAACCCCATGCACCTCCCGAAAGAGGACGGAGACGGCGACGGAGCGCCCGAGGCGCTGGCCCCGCCGATGTGGATCGCTTCGCTGGTCTCGGCTCTGCTCGGCTGCGAACTGCCGGGGCCGGGCACGGTCTATCGCAGCCAGTCGCTCCGCTTCGTCAGCCAGGCGCAGGCCGGCGACACCCTGACCGTCCGGGTCAAATTGCTCGAAAAGGCCGAGGGCCGACGCGTCCGCTTTGCCACGACGGTCGAAACCCAGGATGGACGCCCGGTGCTTGAAGGCGAGGCCGAGGTGATCGCCCCGGCCCGCGCGCTCAGCTTCGATCTCTCCGACCTGCCGGGCCTGATCCTGAAGGATCACGAACATTTCGACCGCCTGCTCGAAGCCGCCGCGCCGCTGCCGCCCATGCGGACCGCCGTGGTCGCCCCGGAAGAGGCCGATGCGCTCGCAGGCCCGATCCTTGCCGCACGCCACACCCTGATCGAGCCGATCCTGGTGGGCGAGCCCACGCGCATCGCCGCCGCGGCGGCCGCGGCGGGGCTGGATATCTCCGGCTTCGAAATCGTCCCGGCGCAAGACGCCAAAGCCGCCGCAGCGCAGGCGGTGGCGCTGATCCACGAAGGCCGCGCGCAGGCGCTGATGAAGGGCCACCTGCACACCGACACCTTTCTTGGCGCCATCCTCGCCCGGGACGTCGGCCTCAGGACCGGCCGACGCCTCTCGCATGTATTCGTCATGGATGTGCCCGGTCTCGACCATCTTCTGATGGTCACCGATGCCGCCATCAACATCGCCCCCGACCTGATGGAAAAGGCCGACATCGTCCAGAATGCCATCGACCTCGCGCATTCCCTCGGTTTGGCAGAGCCGCGCGTCGGCATTCTTTCGGCAATCGAAACCGTCAATCCGGCGATTCCCTCGACGCTCGACGCGGCGATCCTGTCCAAGATGGCCGACCGGGGTCAGATCACGGGCGGCCTCGTCGATGGCCCCTTGGCGATGGACAATGCTGTCAACCTCGCGGCCGCCCGCACAAAGGGCATCCAGTCGCTGGTCGCCGGCCGTGCCGAAATTCTTGTCGCCCCGAATATGGAGGCGGGCAACATGCTGGCCAAGGAACTGACCTATCTTGCCCATGCCCAGTCCGCCGGGATCGTTCTGGGGGCGCGGTGTCCGGTGATTCTGACCAGCCGGGCCGATGACGACAAAAGCCGCCTTGCCTCCTGCGCCGTCGCCGTCCTGCATGCGGCGAGGTCCGGCACATGACCGCGATCCTGACGCTGAATGCCGGCAGCTCCTCGCTGAAGTTCGCCGTCTATGGCGCCGCCGCCGAACCCGAGATATTGCTGGCCGGTCAGGTCGAAAATCTCGGCCCCGTGGCCCGGCTCAAGCTGAAGGGCGCGCCCGAGCAGGAGATTGGCCCTGCCGATCATACCACCGCCGTGCGCACGATCCTGCAGGCCGTCGAACCGGTTCTGGCCGGTCGCCGCGTCGCCGGTGTCGGCCATCGCATCGTTCACGGTGGCAAGGCCTTCGGCGCTCCGGTCGAGCTGACAGCGGACATCCTCGCCCAGCTCGCCACGCTGGTACCGCTCGCCCCGCTGCATCAGCCGCACAACCTTGCCGCCGTCGCCGCCGCGCAGGAGGCCTTTCCGCAGGCGCTTCAGATCGGCTGTTTCGACACTGCCTTCCACCGCGGCCACCCCTTCGTGAACGACACCTTCGCCCTGCCGCGGCACCTCTATGACGAGGGCGTGCGCCGCTACGGCTTCCACGGGCTGTCCTACGACTATGTGACCGGGGTCGTGGCCAGGGAACGTCCCGAACTCGCGCGGGGCAGGGTGGTGATCGCCCATCTCGGCAACGGCGCCTCGATGTGCGCAGTCCACGAGGGCCGCTCGATCGGCTCGACCATGGGGTTCTCGGCGCTCGACGGGCTGCCGATGGGCACACGCTGCGGCCAGCTCGATCCCGGCGTGTTGCTCTACCTCATGGCCAAGGGCATGAGCGCCGCGCAGATCGAGCAGATGCTCTACCTCGAAAGCGGTCTCAAGGGCCTGTCCGAGATCAGCCACGACATGCGCACCCTGCTGGCCAGCGACGATCCCCGCGCGGCCGAGACCATCGACTATTACGTCTTCCGAATCCGCCGCGAACTTGGCGCGATGGCGGCGGTTCTCGGCGGTCTCGATGCCGTGGTCTTCTGCGGCGGCATCGGCGAGAATGCCGCCCCGATCCGCGCCCGGATCATGGAGGGCATGGAATTCCTTGGCCTCCATCTCGATACCGAGGCCAATGACGCCGGCGCCACCGACATCGGCCTCGGCCCCACCGAGATCCTGGTGATCCGCACCGACGAGGAACGCGTGATCGCCCGCGCCGTCGCCCGCGCGCTGGCCTGAGCAAACACGGCAGGATTTCGCCCCGCGCCGCAGCGTCAGGCTTGCCTCCGGGCCAGGGGCGCACAAAGGTGCGCGCAGGGAGGAACCACCATGCTGTTCTACGACTGCTCCACCGCGCCAAACCCGCGCCGCGCGCGCATGTTCATCGCCGAAAAGGGCCTGACGCCCGAAACCCGCAACATCTCGCTGGCCGAGCGCGAACAGCTCTCTCCTGACTTCCTCGCCGTGAATCCCCGCGCCACCGTCCCAGTGCTTGTCACCGACGAGGGCACCGTCCTTACCGAAAACCTCGGCATCGCCGCCTATCTCGAAGCCGCTTTCCCCGAACCGCCGCTGATGGGCACCACACCCGAAGAGAAGGGCCTGGTGCTGATGTGGAACGCCATCGCGGAACAGCAGGGCGGAATGCCCATCGCCGAGGCGCTGCGCAACGGCAACCCCCACATGAAGGACCGCGCGCTGCCCGGCACCGTGAACCACGCCCAGATCCCCGAACTCGCCGAACGCGGCATGATCCGCGCCACTGCCTTCTTCGAGATGCTGGAACAGCGCCTGCAGGCCAGCCGCTATGTCGCCCTCGACACCTTCAGCCTGGCCGATATCACCACCTTCGTCTTCGTCGAATTCGCCCGGGTGATCAAGCTGCGCATCCCCGAAGCCAACACTGCCACCCGCGCCTGGCACGAAGCCATCAAGGCCCGCCCCAGCGCCCAGCTCTGAACGATTGACGCCGCGCTCCCGCGCGGCTTGGATGGCGCCGACGAAAGGGCAAGGCCCATGCTGCAAGACATCAACCTGCCGGCGATCCTGACCGCCGCCTTCATCGCCAGCAGTTCGCCGGACCCCGCGACTTTGACAACCGCCGGCACCGCGATCAACCGCACCTGCCTTCGCCTGCGCCGTGCCTTCGAGGCCGCCTTTGCGCTCTCCTTCGGGGCGCTGGGCCTGCGCATCCTGACCGCCCGTTTGACCTGACCCCAAGGAGCAATCACATGCCCGAAGCCTATATCGTCGCCGCCACCCGCACCGCCGGAGGCCGCCGTGACGGTCGTGTCCGCGGCTGGCATCCCGTCGACCTCGCCGCCGCCGTGCTCGACGAGGTGACGCGCCGCGCAAACATCGCCCCCGACGCCATCGACGACGTGATCATGGGCTGCGTCAGCCAGGCGGGCGAGCAGGGCCTGCACTTTGGCCGCAACGCCGTACTGGCGTCGGGTCTGCCGCAGTCGATTCCGGCCGTCACCATCGACCGCCAGTGCGGCTCGTCCCAGCAGGCCATCCACTTCGCCGCCCAGGCTGTGATGTCCGGCGTGCAGGACGTGGTGATTGCCGCCGGCGCCGAAAGCATGAGCCGCGTGCCGATGGGCTCGACCGGCCGGTGGAGCCGCCATCCCCAGGCCGGTTCGCCCACCAGCCCCGGTCTCGACGCGAAATACCCGCAGACCATCTTCAGCCAGTTCACCGGCGCCGAGATGATCGCCGACAAGTGGCACCACAGCCGCGCCGATCTCGACGCCTTCGCCCTGCGCAGCCATCAGAAGGCCACCGCCGCCCGCGACAGCGGCGCCTTCGCAGCCGAGATCCTGCCGCTCGAGATCGAAACCCCGGACGGTGCCGAGATGCATACCGCCGACGAGGGCATCCGTGACACCGCAACCCTGGAAAGCATCGGCAGCCTGAAAACCCTGGTCGAGGGCGGCAAGATCACCGCCGGCAACGCCAGCCAGATCTGCGACGGCGCCGCGGCGGTCATGGTGGTCTCGGAACGCGCGCTGAAGGCGCATAACCTGACCCCTCTCGCGCGGATCCACAACCTGACAGTGACTGCGGGCGACCCCGTCATCATGCTCGAGGAACCGCTCTTCGCCACCGACCGTGCGCTGCAGCGCGCCGGCATGAAGATCGGCGACATCGACCTTTACGAGGTGAACGAGGCCTTTGCCCCCGTGCCGCTCGCCTGGCTGACCCATACCGGCGCGGACCCCGACAAGTTGAACGTCAATGGCGGCGCCATCGCGCTTGGCCATCCGCTTGGCGGCTCGGGGGCCAAGCTGATGACTACGCTGGTGCACGCCCTGCGCGCGCGGGGCAAGCGCTGGGGTCTGCAGACCATGTGCGAAGGTGGCGGCATCGCCAATGTCACCATCGTCGAGGCGCTCTGACCCCATGCCTGACGTCATCATCATCGGCACCGGCGTCATCGGCGGCGCCATCGCATTCGAACTTGCCAAACAGGGCCGCAAGGTGCTCTCGCTCGACCGCAACGCGCAGGCGGGCCACGGCTCGACCTCGGGCTCCTGCGCCATCGTGCGGATGCACTATTCCACCTTCGACGGCACCGCCTTCGCCTGGGAGGGCTATCACTACTGGCGCGACTGGGCCGACTATCTCGGCCTGCCACGCGGCACCGATCTGGCCACCTTTCGCGAGGTCGGCTGCCTGGTGATGAAGACCGAGGCCAACGGCCGCCTCGAAAAGCACAAGCGCTACAGCGCCGAACTGAACTGTCCTTTCGAGGAACTCTCTGCCCAGCAGGTGAAGGATCGCCTGCCCATCTTCTCGCTCGACAGCTTCGCCCCGGCCCGGCGCCTCGATGACCCCGACTTCGGCAAGCCCAGCGGGCGGCACATGGGCGGGGCCGTCTGCTGGCCCAACGCCGGTTATGTCACCGACCCGGCGCTTTCGGCGCAGAACCTTCTCGCCGCTGCCGCACAACACGGCGCAACAACCCGCCTCAATGCCGAGGTCACCGATATCCTCCAGCAGGGCGGCCGCGTCAGCGGCGTGCGCCTCGCCTCGGGCGAGGACATTCACGCGCCCGTGGTCATCAACGTGGCGGGTCCCGGCTCCCACGTCATCAACCGAATGGCAGGCGTGCTGGATGACATGACCATCCAGACCCGCCCGCTGCGCCAGGAGGTCGTCCATGTTCCCAGTCCGCCGAATTTCGATTTCGAGAACCTCGGCACCATCGTCTCGGACAGCGACATCGCCTGCTACATTCGCCCTGAACATGGCAACCACATTCTGATCGGCTCGGAAGACCCGGAATGCGATCCGCACCAATGGGCGCCGGACGACAAGCACTATAACCGAGACTTCACCGAGCAGTGGACCACACAGGCCATGCGCTTTGCCCAGAGGGTGCCGACGCTCGGCATTCCCAGCCGGATGCGCGGCGTGGTCGATCTCTACGACGCCTCGACCGACTGGATCCCGATCTACGACAAATCGGCATTGCCGGGCTTCTACATGGCCTGCGGCACCTCGGGGAACCAGTTCAAGAACGCCCCCATTGCGGGCAAGCTGATGGCCGCGCTGGTCGACTATTGCGAAGCCGGCGCCGACCACGACACCCAGTCGATGCGCTTCACGCTGCCTTATCTCAACCGCGAGATCGACGCCGGCTTCTATTCCCGCAAACGCGCAGTGAACAGCGAAAGCAGCTTCTCGGTGCTCGGGTAGGGCGGGGCTCCCCCGCCGCCCGGCCACTGGGCGCAAACGGTGCGGCCCGGACGGCTAAAAAACGTGTCCCGGAAAGGCACTCTTATTTTACATAATGAAATCAGAATGTTGACCCCCCGTCCTAGCTGGGACGCCCCAATCAGAACTCCAGATAGCGCCGCCGCACCGCCTCATCGGCGGCCAGTTCCGCGCTGGTCCCGGCCCATTCCACCTGTCCGCGTTGGACGATGAAATGCCGGTCCGCGATTTTCATCAGATCGACCAGGTTCTTGTCGACCACAAGGATCGACATGCCTTGCCCCCGGATCTGCGTCAGCGCCTCCCAGATCCGCCGCCGCACCAGCGGGGCCAGCCCCTCGGTCGCCTCGTCTAGGATCAGAAGCCTCGGGTTGGTCATCAGCGCCCGCCCGATCGCGAGCATCTGTTGCTCGCCCCCGGACAGGAGATTGCCCATCGACGAGACCCGAGTCGCCAGTTCCGGAAAGAGGGCAAAGACCTTCTCCACCGTCCAGGGATCCGGCAGGCCCAGATGGTTCGACGCCGTGGCGATCAGGTTCTCCATCATCGTCAGGTTCGGGAAGATCTGCCGCCCCTCGGGCACCAGCCCCAGCCCCAGGTTCGCGGTGCGAAAGCTGGGCCGCCCGACCAGTTCCTGACCGTCAAAGCGGATCGACCCGCCCGAGGCCTTCACGATCCCCATGATGGTGTTGATGGTCGTCGTCTTCCCCATGCCGTTGCGGCCCAGCAGCGTGGCGACCTCGCCCTTTTGCAGCGTCAGCGACATCCCGAACAGCGCCTGACTGGTGCCATAATGCGCGGTCACGTCCTTCAGTTCGAGCATGCTCATTCCTCGCCCAGATAGGCGTGCTGCACCGCCTCGTTGCCGCGGATTTCAGATGGTGTTCCGGTGGCGATGATATGACCGTAGACCAGAACCGAAATGCGGTCGGCCAGGGCAAAGACCGCATCCATGTCGTGCTCGATCAGCAGGATCGAATGCTTGCCCTTGATACCTTTCAGCAGGGCGACCATCTCCAGGCTTTCCTGTGTACCGAGGCCCGCCATCGGTTCATCCAGCAGCATCAGCTCGGCCTCCGAGGCCAGCGCGATGGCAATCTCCATCCGGCGGTGTTCGCCATGTGACAGGGCGACCGTCGCGTGATCCGCCTTGTCGCCGAGCCCGACCCGCTCCAGCAGGGCGCGTCCCCGGTCGCGCAGCGACGCCACGCTGCGCGCCGGCCGAAGGAAGCGGAACGAATGGCCCTCGCGCGCCTGCAGCGCCAGCGCGATATTGTCGAGCACGCTCATCTCCATGATCAGCGAGGTGATCTGGAAGGACCGGGTGATGCCCAGATGCGCGCGGCGATGGGTCGCCAGCCGTGTGATGTCGCGCCCCTTGAACATCACGCGCCCGCTGTCGGGGATCTGGGTACCGCACAGCTGGCTGATCATCGTCGTCTTGCCCGCGCCGTTGGGACCGATCACCGCGTGCAGTTCCCCCGCCTCGACCGTCAGGTTCAGGTTGTCGGTCGCCTTGATCCCGCCAAAGCTCTTGTTCAGCCCCTCGACCTTCAGAACCGCTGTCATCTCAGCGCTCCTTCCGGCCGGTCAGCAGACCGGCCAGCCCGCCGCGCACGAACAGCACGGTGACGATCAGCAGCAGGCCGAACGGCAGTTGCCAGTAGATGCCGAAAGGTTGCGGCAGGCTCGACAGAGCCTCTTCCAGAACGATGAACACAACCGCGCCAAGAACCGGTCCGATGGTCGTGGCCGCACCACCGAGGATTACCATGAACATCAGCTCGCCCGAGCGGTGCCAGTCCATCATCTCGGGGCTGATGAAGGTGGTGAAGTTGCCCAAGAGCGCCCCGGCATACCCGCACATCGCGCCCGAAATGACATAGGCGGTCAGGCGATAGGCATAGGTGTTGAAACCCAGTGTCGCCATCCGCTCGGGGTTGCCCTTGGCCCCCTGCAGCACCATGCCGAACCGAGAGTTGACGATCATTCGCACGAGGCCGAGCGCGACCAGCAGCGACAGGAAGCAGAGCGCATACATCTGCAGCGGCTTGTCCAGGTCGAAGAGCGCGAGTTCGGTGCGGCTGTCGATCACCAGCCCATCGTCGCCGCCGTATTCCTCGATCGACACGATGAGGTAATAGACCATTTGCGCGAAGGCCATGGTGATCATGATGAAGTAGACCCCCCTGGTGCGCAGGCAGACGAGGCCGGTCAGCAGGGCGAACAGGGCGGTGACCCCCACCGCCAGCGGGATGTGCAGCCAGCCACTCAACGTCGCGACGGCGTCCCAGCCGCCATACAGCCAGTGATGTGCCGGTATGCCGACGGCATAGGCGCCAAGGCCGACGAAGGCGGCGTGTCCGAAGGATACCAGACCGCCATAGCCGAGGATCAGGTTCAGGCTGACCGCCGCAATGGCCAGGATCACCAGGCGTGTCGCGAGGTCCAGATAGAAGGGCTGGCCGCTCAGGTAGAACAGGGGCGGCAGCACCGCCAGCAGGACCAGCACGACAAGGGTCAGCCATCCACGTCGGGTCATCGTCATCAGCGCACCTTTGGCGGGAACAGGCCCTGCGGCTTGAGCGCCAGCACCAGCGCCATGATAAGATAGATCAGCATGGCCGAGACTGCCGGGGCCGAGTTCTCTCCGGCGGCCGAGGACATCACGAGCCCGAAGAGATCATCAAGGAAGGCGCGTCCCAGCGTGTCGATCAGCCCGATCAGCAGCGCGCCGATGAAGGCGCCCTTGATCGATCCGATGCCGCCGACGATGATCACCACAAAGGCGGTGATGATGATCGAGTTGCCCATCCCGATATTGGCCTCGGTGATCGGAGCGATCAGCATCCCGGCCAGACCGGCCATCATCGCACCCAGCGCGAAGACCAGGCTGAACAGCATCTGGATGTCGATCCCCAGCGCCGACACCATCGTGCGGTTCGACGCGCCGGCGCGGATCAGCATTCCGATACGGGTGTAGTTCACCAGCCAGAACAGTCCGGCGGCAGCGGCAAGGCCTGCGGCGATGATCAGCAGGCGGAAGGTCGGCACCAGCATCCCCGCGCCCAGATCCACCTGGCCGTTCAGCCAGTCGGGCAGGGGCACTGCGATGCCCTGGGGCCCCCAGATCAGGTGGGCGAGCGTCTCGAATACCAGGATCAGCCCGAAGGTTGCCAGTACCTGATCAAGATGATCGCGGGCATAGAGATTGCGCGCGACCACCCGTTCCGTCAGCCAGCCGATGGCGCCTACGATAGGCAGCGCCACGACCACGGCCAGCAGGAAGTTCCCCAGCGCGAAGGTCAGCGAGGCGCAGATGAAGGCGCCCAGCATATATAGCGACCCATGCGCGAGATTGACGAAGTCGAGGATTCCGAAAACCAGCGTCAGGCCCGAGGCGACAAGGAACAGCAATAGCCCCAGCTGCAACCCGTTCAGGATCTGGATGACCAGTAGCGTGGTGTCCACCCGCTTACTCCCAAGAAAAAGCCGGCCGGGATACGTCGCCCGGCCGGCGTCCAGCGCAGGCCTTTAGCCTCAGTTCATCTTGCACTCGGCCGCGTAGGGATCGATGTGGTCCTCGTAGACCGTGTCGACCACCTTGGTCGTCCAGGTGCCGTCGGCGTCTTCCACCACTTCACGCAGGAAGAAGTCCTCGACTGGCATGTTGTTGGTGCCAAACTTGAACTTGCCGCGCACAGAATTGAAGTCGGCTTCCTTCAGTGCGGCGCGCAGGGCGTCCTTGTCGGACATATCGCCCCCGACCTTTTTCACGGCCGATGCGATCAGCATGATCGCATCATAGGACTGTGCCGCATAGTAAGAGGGGTAAGTGCCGTATTTCGCCTTGAAATCGGTAACGAACTTCTTGTTCGCCTCATTGTCTAGCGTCGGATCCCACTCTTGCGTGGTCTTGGAGCCGATAACGGACTTGAACCCGGCGGCCTGCAGCTTGGGCAGCGACAACGCGTCCACCGTGAACACCGAATACAGCGGCAGCGTGTCCTTCAGACCCGCCTGGTCATACTGCTTGATGAAGGCACCGCCGGCTGCCCCTGGATAGAAGACAAAGATGCCTTCAGCGCCCGAAGCCTTGGCCTTCGCCAGTTCGGCCGAGAAATCAAGCTGCGCGTCAGCACCCCACTTGGTCAGATCCTTGCCCTTGATCTCGCCCTTGAAGGTGCGTTCCACACCGGCGGTCATGTCCTTGCCCGCGGCATAGTTCGGCGCCATGATATACAGCGATTTCACGCCCTGCTTGTTCAACACCTCGCCCATCGCCATCGGCGTCTGGTCATTTTGCCACGAGGTCGAGAAAAAGTTCTTGTCGCACAGCTGGCCGGCCATCTGGCTGGGGCCCGCGTTGGTCGAAATCAGGATCTTGTCCGCATCCAGCACGGACTTGCGCGAGGCGAGCAGCACGTGCGACCAGATATAGCCGGCGACGAAATCGACGTTGTCCTGCTTGACCAGCTTGTCGGTGGCCTGCTTGCCCGTCTCGGGCGCAAAGCCGTCATCGCCATAGATGACTTCCAGCTTGGTGTCGCCGGCCATGCCGCCGAGGTGCTCCATCGCCAGATCGACGGCATTCTTCATGTCATTACCGATGATGGCGGCGGGTGTCGTCAGCGTGGTGACAAACCCGATCTTCACATCAGCATGGGCCGGCAGGCCCAGCATCGCGACCGCAAGTGCCGCGGAAATGGTCTTTTTCATGTCAACTCCCCTGTTGTTGTCCGGTCTGTGCCGAATCTGTGCCCGTTACGGGCTGTGTCCGCAGTTGAACACGTTCCACAAATTGAGCGCAAGATTTTCATTTTAAGCTTGAAGCATCTTGAGCACGCCCTGCCGGTCGATCTTGCCCGTCCCGGTTTTTGGCAGCGCCTCGACGAAAACAATCCGCCGCGGATATTTGTGCGGCAAAAGCTGCGTCTTTACATGGTCTTGCAGAATCTTGGCCTGATCCTGGCCGCCGGCTCCGGTCTCCTTCAGCGCGATCACGGCAGACAGCGTCATCCGGCGGTCCGCCATTTCATGCGCCAGAACCGCCGCCTCGCGCACCATGACGTGATCGTTAAGGCAGCGTTCGACCTCCAGCGGCCAGACCCATTGGCCGGAAACCTTTACCAGATCGTCGGCCCTTCCTTGGAAATAGTAGAAGCCGTCCCGCTCGACAAATCGGTCGCCGGTATACAGCCAGTCGCCCCGCATCGTTTCGGCTGTCTCGTCAGGGCGATTCCAGTAGCAAGGCGCCGAGGAATGGCCGCGCACGTACATGACTCCATCCTCGCCCGAAGGCACCGGTTTGCCGTCGGCATCGCGCAATTCGACCTCATAGCCGGGGACTGCCTTGCCCGCCGCGCCCAGGTGCTGCTCTTCGGCGGTGTTCGACAGATAGACGTGCAGCATCTCGGTCGATCCCAGCCCTTCGATGGGGGCAAGGCCGGTCAGATCCTTCCATGCCTGGAAGATCTCTCCCGAGAGAATTTCCGCCGCGCTCATGCACTGGCGAAGCGATGAAAGGTTTCGCCGCGAAACGCCTTCGGCATGGCAGAGCGCGGTATAGAGTGTCGGCAGGCCGAAAAAGACGCTGGGACGGAAGGTCTCGATCGCCTCGAGAACACGTTGCGGATCGGGACGGCCGGGCAGCAGAAGCGTGGTGGCCCCCACCGCAAAGGGAAAGGTGACTGAATTGCCGAAGCCATAGGCGAAGAACATCTTGGGCACGGAAAAGCAGATGTCGTCGGGCCGCAACCTCAGGACATGCGCGCCAAAGCTTTGCTGCGTGTAGGCCATGTCATGGTGCAGGTGGACGATGCCCTTGGGGCGCCCGGTCGAGCCCGAGGAATACATCCAGAAGGCCATGTCGTCGGGTCCGGTGTCGGCGCAATCGAGCGTCGCGGAATACCCTTCCAGAAAATTCGCGGCCTCCTCAAAGGCTCCAGCGTGTCCGTTCACGACGACAACCCGCTCCAGAGCCGTATCCTTCAGCGCGGAAAAGCGGTCTGCAAAGTCGGCTTCGCAGACCGCAATCCTTGCGCCCGAGTCCGCCAGATAGAATTGCAACAGCTCCGGGGCGGTCAGCGTGTTCAGCAGCACCGGCACGAAGCCGGCCCGCACCGCGCCGAAAAACGCGGCCGGATAGGCCGGGGTGTCGTCGAGGAACAGGGCGACGCGCTCGCCTCGTGACAGGCCGAAGGCACGGAAGGCATTTCCCCACCGCGCCGCCTGGGCGCACAGCTCGGCATAGGTCATCTCGCCGGCCGGCCCGGTCAGCGCCAGCTTGTCCGGATTGCGGTCAAGGTTGTCCCACAGAACGGCACTGCAATTCGGATGGCCCGTCTTGTCAAAGCCGATGGCGGCGCCGCCGGGTGTCTCGCCGACCGGGTCGAAAATGTCCGGCGTCAGATGGGCCTCGTATTCCGCCATGAACCGCGGCGACAGCGCGCGCAGGCGGTCCATGTCAACGCGCCCCGACCGCGTCACGTAATCGAAGGCGAAGTCCAGCGGCCTCTGATCCATTTTCGCAGCGAAACTCTCGTACCAGGCGCAGGAGGTATTGGCCGCGGTCACGATTTTTTTCGCAATCGGTTGCCGGGCAGCCTGATAGGCGGGCAGCGCCTCTCGCCAGTCCCTGTGGCGCGCCAGTTCGCCCACCAGGGCGATGGCATCTTCCATCGCCAGCCGTGTGCCCGACCCGATGGAAAAATGCGCGGTATGAACGGCATCGCCCAGCAGCACGGTATTTTCGTGATGCCAGGTCTCGCACCAGAGTTTGGGAAACTGCCGCCAGATCGACCGGTTTGACACCAGCGACGCGCCTTCCAGCACATCGGCGAAAACGGTTTCGCAGCGGGCGGCGGTCTGCGCCTCGTCCATCTGGTCGAAGCCCTCGGCGAAAAAGGTCTCGCGGTCGCATTCGACGATGAAGGTGCTCATCTCCGGGGTATAGCGATAGTGATGCGCATTCATCGCGCCATGTTCGGTTGTGCGGAAGGTCTGGGTCAGCGTATCGAAGGGCCGCCGTGTGCCGAACCAGGCAAAGCGGTTCTCCATATGGCTGATCGTGGTGCCGAACGCTTTGGGCGCCGCACTGCGCACGAGCGAGTTCAAACCGTCCGCGCCGACGATCAGATCGGCGTCCAGCTCTGTCGGCGATGTCACCGGATGACCAAAGCGCAGCTCTGCCCCAACTGCCTCGGCCCGCGCCTGCAGGACCTGCAGCAGCCGCAGGCGCCCGATCGCCGCGAAACCGATCCCGTCGAGCACCACACGGCCCTCGGGATGGTTCAGCGTCATGTTCCGCCAGCGTTCCATCTCGGGCGCGATAAGGTCATGGGTTTCGGGGTCGTCGGCCCTGAGGAAATCGAGCGCCTGATCCGAGAAGACCACGCCGAAGCCCCAGGTCACGTCCCGCGGGTTGGATTCGGTCACGCGCACCCGGACCCCTGGCAGCGCGCGGCGCAGAAGGATCGCAGTATAGAGCCCGGCGGGGCCCCCGCCAAGGATGTCGATGGTGCTCAGCATGACGCCCTCCCAGCGTACGAATCGCGGATCGACCTTGACCCAAAGGGGTAGGGTATGTTTCTGTTATGTGCAAACGTTTCTATATGGTGAAATTCATGAGCGAGGACTCCGCGCAAGGGGGCCTGCAATCGCTGGATGCGGCGCTGAGCCTCTTGGCGCGGCTTGGCCGCGCGCCGGGGCCGCAGGCGTTGACGGACCTGGCGCGTGCCGAAGGCATACCGGCCAGCAAGGCACATCGGTATCTTGCTTCCTTCGTCCATGCCGGGTTGGTGCGGCAGGCGGGGCGTTCAGGCAAATACGACCTTGGGCCAGGGGCCATGGAACTGGGGCTGGCGGCGCTGGCGCGGCTGGATTTCGTCAATCGCACGGCCGACCGGCTGCCCGATCTGGTGGCCGAGACCGGACTGACCGCGCTGCTGTGCGTCTGGAGCGAAGCTGGACCGGTGGTGGTGCGCTGGGAGCGGTCAGCGCGGTATATGGTGACCGCACTTGGGCTGGGATCGACGCTGCCGCTGCTCAACTCGGCCACGGGACGGGTGTTCCTGGCTTATACGCCGGAACCGCTGACCGAGGCATTGCTCGTCCGTGAGCGGGGCGGCGGAGCAGTTGGGCTGCGCGAGGCGACCCGCGCGGCGGGATACGCCAGTGTCACTGGCGATCTGATCCCGGGCCTAGCGGCCATTGCCGCACCCGTGCTGGACTGGCAGGGTCAGGCGCAGGCGAGCGTCACACTGATCGGGACCGACCCGGCGCTGGTCATGCCTGAAGCCGGTGCAATCGAGAAGCTGATCCGGTTCTGCCGGGATCTGAGTGCGCCGGAACGGTAATTGCTATTGCGCCCGGAAGCGGGCGGGTATGTCATCGGCGAAGGGGAAATACGAAAAGAATGGCTGCGCTTCGGCGAGCACCCGCATGATCGACGGGCGCGCCAGCAGCCGCTCGAAATAAGTGGCGAGGGCGGGTGTGCGGGCATTCCAGGGTTCGATGATGCCCGCGTAGAAGAGCGCTGGAAAGGCGGCGCAGTCGGCAAGGGTGAAGCCCGCCCCGCAGGCCCACTCGCGCGAGGACATGCGGGTCTCGATCATGCCGTAGGCGACTTGCAGCTGCGCCCGGGCCTCGTCGACACCATAGGGGTCGCGCTTTTCCTCCGACCGCAGACGGTCGGCCACGATCCGCTGCATAGGGTGGTGCACGTAAAGATCGAAGAACCGGTCCCACAGCCGAACGTCCAGAGTTCCTGTATCGGGCAGCAGGTTGGCGCCGGGGTAATGGCGGTCGAGATACTCCAGAATAATCGTGGTTTCCGGAACAAACTCGTTCCTGGCCTCGTCGATCAGCAGGGGCATCTTGCCAACCGGCCAGCGTTCCAGATGGGCGGCACGCGCCGCCTCGTCACCGAGGTCGAGCAGCCGCGCCTCGAAGGGCGTTCCTGCCTCGTAAAGTCCGATCAGCACCTTCCAGCAGAAAGAGGCGAGGGGGTGGGAGTGCAGGATCAGCGTCACGACAGGAAATCCTTGCCGCAGTCCTGACCGATCGTGGGGACAGTGTCGGGGCTGACCACATCGAACGTGACCTCGTATAGTATCGCTCCGTCGAACAGGGCCCGGATGGTCCAGATGCCCGGAACCATCTCTTCGTTCAGGTCAAAGCTGTAAGCGTTGATTGAAGCGTCTTCGCCGCCGAGGGTGGTGACATAGCTCTGATGGGTCATTCCGGATCCGATGAAGGGCGGATGCGACACCTCGATGGTCACCGGATACATCTGCAGGCCTCCGGTTTCGGTTCTGACCCCAAAGGAAATGCCGGGTTTGGCCGGGACGACAGGACCGGGCCAGCGGATTTCCGGGGTGCGTGGCAGCAGATCGACGCGCTGGGCCAGTGTGTCGGGCGCCTCGACCGAGTCGACCGACGCCAGCTGGCAGAAGGCGCCGAATTCCAGCGTCACCAGGGCCGGATCACGGTGTTGCAGACCGGCGCCTGCGGCAAGAGGCAGCGGCATCAGAAGAACGGGAAGGGCGAACAGAAAACGGACCATGGTGCCAGAATGGCGCCCCCGCGCGCGCTCTTGTCAAGCGGCGCCCGGTCACAAGCGCGCAAGCGGCCGTGCGGTGGCGGAGTGCCGCTGTTTTCCGCCCGCTCCTGGAAGGGTGGCAAACAACTGGTCGCCGTGCGGCGGCGGTCGTCCATCACCGTGTGCGCTGGACAAATACGCCTCCGTATGACACCACGCCCGCGCAATCAGGAGCCGCTGCCCATGACCGTCACCACCCGTTTTGCCCCGTCGCCGACCGGATATATCCATATCGGCAACCTGCGGGCCGCCCTGATGAACTTTCTGATCGCCCGTAAGGCTGGCGGCACCTTCATCCTGCGTATCGACGACACCGATCCCGAACGCAGCAAGGAAGAATACGTCGATGCTCTGAAAGAAGACCTGACCTGGCTGGGTCTGCACTGGGACCGGATCGAGCGGCAGTCGCTGCGGCTGGATCGCTACGCCGCCGCTGCCGAAACGCTCAAGGGCATGGGCCGGATGTACGAGGCTTTCGAGACCCCGACCGAGCTGGACCTCAAACGCAAGAAGCAGCTGAACATGGGCAAGCCGCCGGTCTATGACCGCGCCGCGCTGGCGCTGTCGGACGAGGAGAAGACGAAGCTGCGAGCCGAGCGGGGCAATGGCGTCTGGCGGTTCCTGCTGGATCAGGAGCGGATCGAGTGGACCGACGGCATCCTGGGTCCGATCTCCATCGACGCGGCCAGCGTGTCGGATCCGGTGCTGATCAAGGCCGACGGGCAGGTGCTTTATACCTTCGCCTCGGTCGTGGATGACGTCGAGATGGGCGTGACTCATATCGTGCGCGGCGCGGACCACGTGACCAATACGGCAACGCAGATCCAGATCATCAATACACTGGGCGGCACACCGCCGCAGTTCGCGCACCATTCGCTGCTGACCGGGCCGCAGGGCGAAGCGCTGTCCAAGCGGCTGGGTACGCTGTCGCTGCGCGATCTGCGCGCTCGGGGTGTGGAACCGATGGCGGTTCTGAGCCTGATGGCGCGGCTGGGGTCGTCCGATCCGATCGAACTGCAGCGCGACATGGGCAAGCTGATCGACGGCTTTGACGTGACGCATTTCGGTGCGGCGCCGACCAAGTTCGACGAGGCTGACCTTTTCCCGCTGACCGCGCATTATCTGCAAGGGGAACCGCTGGAGGCGGTGCGCGCACATGTGGATGCGCTGGGCGTGCCGGCCGACAAGGCCGAGGCCTTCTGGCTGATGGCTCGGGACAATATTACAACGCTGGCCGATCTCGGGCGCTGGTGGACCCTGTGCCGCGACGGCGCCGAACCGCTGGTGGCGGAGGAGGATGCCGAGTTCGTCGCTCAGGCGATGGCGCTTCTGCCGCCGCTGCCGTTCGACGAGACGACGTGGAGCAGTTGGACCGGCGCAGTCAAAGCCGCGACCGGGCGCAAGGGCGGGGGACTGTTCCGTCCGCTGCGGCGCGCGCTGACAGGGGCCGACAGCGGGCCGGAAATGGCGCAGCTGATGCCGCTGATGCAGGTGGTCCGCGGGCGCTGATTGACCGCCGCCCGCCAGGGCGGACGGCGGCACGGGATTAGTAGCTCAGCGCCTCGAAGGGTCGGCCAACCGGAATGTCGGGTGCATACTGGTTTTCGTTGATCACCAGATCGAACGGGAACTTTGTCCCCGGCTCCCACTGGCCGCCCACCACAGGAGTGGTCGAGACGTTGGGCACGGGGCCGGTCTGAAAGTTGATCGGCCCGACGATGGTGCGGATGTCGGTGGCCTTGATCGCCTCGATCAGCGCCCCGGGATCGGTGGGGTCGGTGGAGCGTTTCAGCACATCCAGCGCCACTTCGATCAGCGCGTGCTTGAAGCCCATCGGCTGGACCCACTGGCGGCCGGTCTCCTCTGTGAACTTGCCCGCGAACTCCGCCGAGGTCAGCCCGTTGATGGTCGAGGCGAAGGGGTGGCCCGGCGACCACCAGATCTCGGTCGACAGGCCCTTGGCGGGGGCGCCGAGTGCCTCGACGGAGCTGGGGAACAAGAGCGCCTTCGCGATGGTCGCGGCCTTGGGGCGGAAGCCAAGTTGCGCGGCCTGCACCCAGAAGGTTGTCCAGTCGGGCGGCAGGAAGATGCCGGTGATGATGTCGACGCCCGCGTCCTTGAGCTTGCCGATCTGGGCGGAATAGTCGTCCGACAGCGGCTCAAACAGGCCGAGGTCGATAACTTCCAGACCGTGGCCCTTGAGCTGCGCGGCAAAGCCCACGTCGGGGTTCGACATGGCGACTCCGTCGCTGTCGTTGGACATCATCAGGCCGACCTTGCGGTTGGTGTCGAGCTGATCCCAGAGCGAGACGTAGCTGTCCACCACCTGCTTGCCGCCCCAGAAGAAGTGATAGGTCCAGTCGAACCCCGTCGCCGGATCTCCGCCGCGCCCGAAGAAGAAGGCGTCCCACGGTGTGTCGCCCGAAATGCTGGGCACCTCGTTCAGCTCGCACTGATCGGTGACGGGCAGCACGGTGTCAGCGGATGAGGAGGAGAGCATCAGATGCACCTCGTCATCCAGGATCAGCTGCGAGGCGACCTCGGCCGAGCGGTTCGGGTTTGACTGGTTGTCCTTCGGGATAAGCTTGATGGCGTAATGCTTACCACCCACGTCGATGCCTTCTTTCAGTACTGGAGCCAGCTGGCCGAGGACGTAGTCGTCGGCCGAGCCGAACCCGGCGATAGGGCCGGTGGTGGGGCTCACCCAGCCGATGCGGATTTCGTCAGCAGCCGCCCAGGCGCGGCGCGGCGCGATGGCTGGGGCCGCGAGCGCGGCAGCGCCGGTGCCCAGCACCCGCCGCCGCGTCCAGAGCGATTTGGAATAGCGTGACAATGGTTTCCCTCCCTTGATGGTGCGGGGGAACGGTCCTCCATCCCCCGCGCGCATGACGAGAGAGTGACATAGGCTCCCAGGGTCTGACAATGAAAATATATTATCTTGTTTGTGGTGCATTTTTGATCCATCCTGGCGTCAATAGGGGAGGGGCAGAATGGATCAGAGCGCGACTGCGCTGTCGGTTTCCGGCCTTTCGAAGTCCTTTGGCGCGCTTGCGGTGACGCAGGATGTGACCTTCCAGGTCGCCTCGGGGGCGGCGCTGGGAATCATCGGCCCAAATGGTGCTGGCAAGACGACCCTGTTCAACCTGATCTGCGGCACCCTGCGCGCCAATGGTGGGACGATCACCGCGCTGGGTACCGACATCGGCGCCATGGACGCCCGCCGCCGCTGTCTGTTGGGCCTCGCGCGGACCTTTCAGGTGCCCCAGCCCTTTGCTGGCCTGACCGCCTACGAGAATGTGTTGATCGCCGCCGCCTATGGGCGGGGCCTGTCGGAACACGCGGCGCGGCGCCATGCCAGAGCGGCGCTGGACCAAACTGGGCTTGACCCTCGGGCCAATCGGCTGGCCGGCACGCTGACGCTGCTCGACCGCAAGCGGCTGGAACTTGCACGGGCGCTCGCCACCGGCCCCCGCCTGCTGTTACTGGACGAGATCGCCGGGGGGCTGACCGAGGCGGAGTGCCACGCGCTGGTCGCGCTGATCCGCGAACTGCGCACGACGGGAACCACTATCGTCTGGATCGAGCATGTTCTTCATGCCCTTCTCGCAATCGTGGACGAGGTTCTGGTGCTCGACTTCGGCAAGGTGATCGCCAAAGGCGCGCCGGACGCGATCATGCGTGACCCGCAGGTGGCCGCGGTCTATCTCGGCCCGGACGCCGACGAACGGGAGGCGCGCCATGGCTGATCCGATCCTGTCGGTGCGTGATCTCTCGACCGGCTATGGGGATTTCCAGGCACTCTTTGGTGTCAGTCTGGATCTGGCTCCCCAAAGTATCCTCGGGCTTGTGGGAGCCAATGGCGCGGGAAAGTCGACGCTGTTCAAAGCGATCCTGGGTCTGTTGCCGCGCGCCCGCGAAATGGTGACGTTTCAGGGCCGACCAATCGGCGACTTGCCCACACGGCGGCTCGCGCAACTGGGGATCGTGATGGTGCCCGAGGGGCGGCGGCTGTTCCGCTCGCTCTCGGTCGAGGAGAACCTCACCCTGGCTGCCGAGCATGGGCGCGGCGGCGCCTGGAGCGTTGCGCGTGTCTTCGAGCTTTTCCCGGTCCTGGCAGATAAACGCCGGCAGAGCGCGACCTCGCTGTCGGGCGGGCAGCAGCAGATGGTCGCCATCGGGCGGGCCTTGGTCGCAAACCCGGATGTGATCCTGTTCGACGAGATCTCTTTGGGCCTCGCGCCGATTGTCGTCAACGACGTCTACGCCGCGCTACCCGAGATCAACGGATCGGGCATTTCGGCAATTGTGGTCGAACAGGACGTCGACCGGGTGCGGCGGCTTGCCCACCAACTGGTCTGTCTGAACGAGGGCCGCGTGGTCCTGTCGGGGCCGGCGGAGGATTTCACCAAGGCGCAGCTCACCGCTGCCTATTTCGGAGAGTGAGCGGATGTATCTGGTCGATGCCGTGGTTCAGGGGATCCTCTTGGGCGGTCTTTACGCCCTGTTTGCCGCTGGTCTCAGCCTGGTATTCGGGGTGATGCGGCTGGTGAACATCGCGCATGGCGATTTCATCGTGCTGGGCGCCTATGTCGCGCTGATGGTGGTCTCGCTGACCGGGTTGCACCCGTTCCTGTCGCTGATCCTGGTCATTCCCGTAATGGCGGCGATCGGTTATGCGCTGCAGCGCTTCATTCTGGAGCGTACAATGGGCCCGGACGTCCTGCCCCCGCTGCTGGTCACGTTCGGCTGTGCGGTCATCATCCAGAACGGTTTGCTGGCGCTGTTCTCGACCGATGCCCAACGGCTTTCGGCCGGGCCAATCGAGACGGCGAGCCTGCCGGTGGCCGGGATTTCGCTGGGGGTTCTGCCGCTGATCACCTTCGGCCTTGCGGTTGCGCTGATCGCGGGGCTGGAGGTCGTCTTCTTCCGCTCGCGCGCCGGCCGCGCCTTCCGCGCGACGTCGGACGACCCCGAGACGGCCGAGACCATTGGGGTCGATACCCGCCATATCTTCGCACTGGCCATGGCGCTGAGTTTCGCGGTGATCGCTATAGCGGCGGTGCTGCTGGCGGCGCGGTCGAATTTCGATCCTTTCTCGGGGCCGGCGCGGCTGCTCTACGGGTTCGAGGCGGTGATCATCGGCGGCCTCGGCAACCTCTGGGGCACGCTGGCGGGCGGCATCGTGCTTGGCGTGGCGCAGACGCTGGGCGCGCAGGTATCGCCGAGCTTCCAGATCCTCGCCGGGCATCTGGCTTTCTTCCTGATCCTCGCGCTGCGTCCGCGCGGCCTGTTTCCTCGGATGGATTGAGCCGATGAGTGCAGCAACCCGCGCCTCCATCGGCCTGATCTTGGTCGCAGCCATCCTCGCCTCGCTGCCGTTCTGGACCGGAGCGGCGAACCTGCGGCTGGTCGGCGAGATCCTGAGTTACATGGCGCTGGCCGTGCTGTGGAACCTGCTGGCGGGCTATGCCGGGCTGGTCTCGGTCGGGCAGCAGGCGTTCCTTGGCCTTGGCGGCTATACGCTTTTCATCTGCACGATCTGGTTCGGGATGCCGCCGCTGGCCGCCATCCCTTTGGCGGCGGTGGCGGCCTGCCTGGCCGGAATGATCTTTGCGCCGCTGCTGTTCCGGCTGGAAGGCGCCTATTTCGCCGTCGGCACCTGGGTGGCGGCCGAGACGGTGGCGCTGGTTTTCGCCGCCATCCCCTCGCTGGGCGCCGGGGCTGGGATGTCGCTGCCGGCGGCGGCGGTGAAGGGGATCGCGTCGTCGAAGACGATGCGGGAATGGCTGATCTACTGGGTGATGCTGGCCATCGCGCTGGGTGTGCTGGGCGGAACCTATGCGCTGATCCGGTCCAAGGCCGGGCTGGCTCTGATGGCGCTGCGCGACAATGCAACGGCGGCGGGTTCTGTGGGCGTGGACATCTGGTGGACGCGGTTCTGGACCTATATCGGCGTCGCCGCGGCGACGGGCGCCGTCGGATCCGTCATCTTCCTGCAAAAGCTGCGCATTTCGCCGGATGCCGGCTTCTCGCTCAACGACTGGACGGCTATTGTCATCTTTATCGTTGTGATCGGCGGAATCGGGCGTATTGAGGGCGCCATCGTCGGAACCCTTGTTTATTTCCTCTTGCGCGAGATGCTCATCGACTACGGCACTGTGTACCTGATCGTCCTCGGCCTCATCGGCATTCTGGTCATGATCTTCTCGCGCGGGGGCGTCTGGGGGCTGGTGGAGCGGCGCCTGGGGTGGTCCCTACTGCCGACGCGGCGGCTGCGGGAAGAGCCATGACCGAAGAGGCCATCCACAAAAGTCGCACCGAGCGCACCTGTGCGATTCTGCGCGATGCGATCATCCGGTCGGAATACCGGCCGGGGCAGAAACTGCGGATCGACAGCCTTGGCAAGACGCTGGATGCGAGTATCGGGGCTGTGCGCGAGGCATTGTCGCGGCTGACCGCCGAGGGGCTGGTGATTGCCGAACCGCAGAAGGGGTTTGTGGTCGCCCCGATCTCGCGACGGGATCTGATCGACCTGACCGAGGTGCGGATTGATGTGGAGTGCCGCTGTCTGACCGAGACCATCGCGAATGGTACGCTCGACTGGGAAGCCGATCTGCTGTCGGTTCAGCACAAGCTGCGTGCGCTTGGCGCGAAATACGAACCCGCCGGCACAGAGGTGGCACGCCAGTGGCATCTGGTCCATGCGGCCTTTCACGACCAGCTGACCAATGCCTGCGGCAACCTGTGGTGGCTGAAAATCCGCCAGCAGCTTTACGTGCAGTCAGAGCGCTATCGTCGGCTGTCCGGTCCGCTGGACCGGGTGGGCCGCGATATAGCCGCCGAACATGATGCGATTGCCGATGCAGCCCTGGCGCGCGACGCAGAGGCGGCCAGTGCGGCCATGCGCGAGCATCTCTCGCGCACGACGCGCATCATTCTTGAGAGCGCGATCCCCTTCACGGATGCTATTTAAGTCCGGCCACCGTCGCGTTCGACGATGAGCTGGGGAAAACCGTCCGATGTCCGTGCGGCAGAGCGTCCGTTCCGTCCTATGCTGCCGTTGATCCGCCTGCGCAGGTTCGAGAAGCTGGCGAATTGCACCGTATCGACCGGCTGGTCGAGCTGAATCGCAATCGCATAGCCGTCGCCCTTCTGCGACAGCGACACGATCCGTCCGGTAAAGGGCTGACCAAGGTAGCGCCCGCGCACCGCGCCGTTCAGATGGAGCGGAACGTGACCGGTTGCTTCCTTCATCAGTCGAGCGTTCAGGGTGTTCCAGTCGCGTGCGCCATTCTGGTGGGCAACCAGTTCGAGCGCTTCGGCATGGCTTACGGTGTGCCCGGAGGCAGCCAGCGCCCGGCGGAGCGTGCGGGCTTGGGCCTTGGCCTCCGCCGGCGTCCTCATGGTGCCGGCTCCGGCGCTAGCGTCCCGATCGCGCGGCGCCTTCTCAGGAGGATTGACCCGGCGAGGCCAGCGGTCAACGTGTCGGCCAGCGGAAAGGCGAACCAGATCACTCCTGGGCCGCCAAAAGCGCCGAGGGCGACGATTAGTGCGGGACCCATCAGGAAGGGTTTGATCAGTGTCAGCGCCGCCGCCTGCGCGGCAAGACCCACCGCCTGAAAATAAAGGGCCAGCACCAGAACCGGACCAGTGAAGAGGTAAAGCGCCACCATCGGTTTCAGAATAGCATGAACGGCAAGAACGATGCCCCGATTGTCGGTGAATCCGCGGGCAACCACCTCACCAGCGCCGAGCAACAGCGCCTCGATTCCGGTGCAGTAGACAAGTGACGTTGCGAGCGCCAGCCGAAGGGTGCGGTCGGACCGGTCGTGCCGCCCGGCGCCTGTATTGTTGCCGACAATGGCCTGAGTGGCGAGAGCGACGGCCATCAGCGGCAGGAAAGCAAAGCCTAGCAGACGGGTCACAATGGCGTAGGCCGCGACGGTCTGGGCAAAGTCTTCGTCTCCTGTCCAGCGCAGCACCGCGATCACCGTTGCCGCGACCAGCGCGATGCCGACGAAACCGAGGCTCAGCGGCGTCCCGAGGAGCAGGATCGCCCGCCAGCTGCCGCACCAGCAGTTATTCAACAGCGCGTGGAGCGGCAGGAACCCGTCGCCGGTCATTCGCAGTCTGACCAGCAGCGCCAGTCCGGCCGCCTGGACCAGCACGGTGCCCCAGGCCGATCCGGCGACGCCAAGCCCGAGCCGGACGATCAGGATATAATTCAATGCGAGGTTGGCCAGAGTGACGCAAATCGACAAAAATGCCATCAATCCGGCGCGGCCTTCGATGCGACAGACGTCGCTGTGCAGCCCAAGCAGAAACTGAACGGGTGCCGCACCGACGGTGATGGCCAGATAAGACCAGGTCATCCGGGCGACAGGTTCGTCGCCGGCAGCCAGCCCGCTGACGGTTGCCGGGCCGATCAGGAAAAAGACAACGATCAGACCCAGCGCCATGACCAGGGCCAGTCCTTGGGCGCCGGCAAAAACGCTCGCCGCCTTAGCGGCATCTGCCGCGCCGCGGTGCCGGGCAAGAAGACTGGACATCCCGCCGCTGACCAGAGCCGAAAGCGCGATGGTCAGCATCACCAGGGGGAATGCGATACCGACCGCAGCCAGGGCGTCCGGGCCGACGAAGTGACCCAGAAAGATCGAATCCACCACGTTCAGAAGGCCGCTCATGACCATGACCAGAGTCATCGGCAGCGCGTTGGCCAGGAAGAGCCGACCGATCGGTGCGGTCAGGAAACGGTTTTCGGGCGCGATATCGGACGACATCGTTCACTCCTCGTCTGAGGCATTTCGCAACCGATGGGCGCCCGCATTGCCCACCGTCGAAATGCTCCGAGGGTGAGTGTCCTGTCCAAAGCCGGGCTTCACCGTGACTTGCGTCCGCAGGCGGCAGGTGCCCGATACCTGGCCGCCTGTTAGTTGCGCAGGGTGCGCCCTGTCAAGCCGGGGCGAGGACAAAGTCGAAGGGGCAGCGCCATTGAGTCGGCCCGTTCGACGGCTCAAAGGGGGCGATCAGCGAGGCCTTCACCCCAAAGACGGTGTCGGAGTCGATATAGGGATCGTCGCCGACGAAGATATGCGTGACCAGCTTCTGAAAACCGGGTGCGCTGACCATGACGTGGGTATGGGCGGGGCGGAACGGATGGCGGCCCATGCCGCGCAGAACGTCACCCACAGGTCCGTCAACCGGGACCGGGTAGGAAACGGGCTTGATCCCGATGAAGTCATAGGCGCCGTCCGCACCGGTGGTGAAGATGCCGCGATTATTCCAGCGCGGCTGCACGTCGAGCTGCTGGACGTCGTAGAAGCCTTCGGCGTTGTCCGACCAGACGTCGATTTTGGCGCCGGCGACCGGGTTACCGTCGCAGTCGAGAACGCGTCCGACGAAGTGGCAGCTTTCGCCCTTGCCATCGAGGCTGATGTTGCTGCCCATCGGCAATTCCGGTGCGCCGGCAACGTGGAAGGGGCCTTGCACCGTGTTCTCGGTGGCGTTGGCGGGGCGGCGGCTGTTGACGGCGTCGACCAGCATCGACACGCCGAGCACATCGGAGAGCAGGATGTATTCCTGCCGGTCGCCCGAGCATTTTTGCCCAGTCGCGGTCAGGAAACCGATGGCGGTTTCCCACTCCTCGCGGGTCAGTGCCACATCCTTGACGAAGGCGTGGAGGTGCGTGACCAGCGACTCCATGATCTGGCGAAAGCGCGGATCGACGCCATCGGTCATCCGCGTGCAAAAGGCCTCGACCGAGTTCGCCTCGGTGAAATACTGTGTCATGATGCCTCCCCCCTTAGAGATAGTCGTCGGCGCCGTCGCCCAGCCCCGCGAAGACCTTGCGCATCTGGCGGAAGCGGCGGACTCCATACAAGAGCGTATCCTGCCCCCTGATGTGGCTTGTCGCAACAACATCTCCGAAGAGGACGGTATGCGTCGACTGATCGGATGTCTCGCCCAGGGTGCAATCGAAGACCGCCGCGGCGCCGGCAAGCACGGGCGCGCCGGTCTTGAGCGTGGTCCAGTCGCCGGTATCGAAGCGGTTTTCGCGCGTGCCGCCCATACCGGCGAAGATCATCGCCACCACGTCCTGGTGCTCGGCCAGAACGTTGACGCAGAAATGCCCGGCCGCGAGGATCTTGTCGTGGCTCGTCCCGGACTTATTGATGCAGACCAACAGCCGCGGCGGATCTGCCGAGACCGATGAAACGGCCGTCGCGGTCAGTCCGTAGCGCTGGCCGTCCAGCGTCGCGGTGATCACGCAGACCGAGGAGACGTGCTGCGCGATCGCATCGACGTAATCCCGCGCCGAGACCGGGGGGAGGCGGGCGTCAGCCATCAGATCAGCGGCGTTCCGGGGTCGACCCCCAGCAAAACGCGGCCGTAAATTTCGGCGCCAGCCTCGTAGAGCAGCAACCCGTGCATGTTTACCGCCTGAAGATTGCGGGCGTTGAGCTGGATCGGGCTTTTCAGAGAGAGGCCCGAGGCGCCGCCGATGGTGTAAAGCTTGACAATGGCGTCGCGGCACAATCGAGGCACCATGCAGATGTCCATGCGGATGCGGGCGCGGATTTCCAGCGGCATCTTCTGGTTGGCTCGGGCGTAGTGGTCGACGTCATCGGCGGCCTTGTAGAACATCAGTTCTGCGGCATGGATCATCGACGCCGCTTCACCCAGGGCGATCTGCACGGCCGACCATTCGTGGCTGATGTGCGAGGTATACATGACCATCTTGCCGGGCACGATGCGCCGAAATTCTTCCATGGCGTGTTTCGCCGCGCCAAGTGCCGAAGTGGCGATGAACATGCCGAGGGCAGGGGTCGCCTGGCAGCGGTGGACGGGCGGCGTGTCGGGATCGAGAAAGGCCTTGGTCTGGTTCTCGACCAGCGGCGGGAGCGAGATGAAGCGGTGCGCGGGCACGTTCACGTCCTTGACCCGCACCGAGTTCGAGCCGGTGCCCTGCAGGCCCGCGACATGCCAGTCGTCGAGCCGCTCGATATCCTCGATCGGCACGGCGAAGTCGCCTTCGTCGATGGTGTTGCCATCAGCGTCGAGCACCTGCGCGCCCAGCAGCATCCAGCCCGAGCCGGCGTTGCCCGATGCGAAGGGCCAGAAGCCGTTCAGCACATAGCTGCCGTCGGGTTGCCGCTGGGCCCTGCCGCGCGGACCGATGACGGCGGCAACGGCCTGGTCGGGCGTGGCATAGATTTCCTCCTGCGCTTTCGGGTCCATATGGGCGATGATGTAGTCGTGCGCGTGGTAGACCCCCAGAACCCAGGCTGTGGCCTGGCAGCCTTCGGCCAGCGTGGCGACCGCATCCACATGAGCGCGCATGGACAGCTCGGAACCGCCCCATTTTTTGGCGCGGAAGATGCCAAGCAGTCCGCTTTCGGCCAGAAGCTTCAGGTTCTCCTCGGGCACCTTTCGCTCGGCTTCGGTGCGCAACTCGTTGGCGCGCAGGGCCGGGATCAGGCTCTGCGCGACCGGCTTCACCTCGGCCTCGGTCAAACTCTTTCTAGTGTGAATGTTCATGCCATCCTCCCCGATTGACATTCTATAATGAACGTTATTCGGTTTTGAGCATCTGTCAATGAATGGATTTGGCGAGCTGCGCTGTGCGGCGAGGCATTGATCGCGGGAAGAAATATGCCATTGTCGGTTCGAACTCGAAGGAGGTTCGAAGTTGAGGAAATCCATGCCGGAAGGCGAGACAAAACCTGGTCGCGTCGCCCGGCGGCGGCAGCGCAATCACGAGGCGCTGATCGCGGCAGGACAGGCTGTGATGGCTGAAAAAGGCATCGACGCAGCCACCATGCTGGAAATCGCCGAACATGCCGATGTCGGGGCGGGAACGGTCTACAGCTATTTCAAGTCGAAGGATGAACTGGCCATCGCCGTGCTGGAACGGCTGATGCATGACCTTGCGGTGAAGATCGAAAAGGTGACCGACACCTTTGAAGATCCTGCTCAGGTCTATGCCTATGGGGTGCGTATTGTACTGGAAACGGCCACTCAGGACGTGCGCTGGAAGCAGCTGCTGAACCGAACCGAGGTCATTTCCGATGCGATGTTCCGCATGATGGGGCCCTTTGCCATCCGCGATCTGGAAAACGCGACCCGCGCGGGGCGGTTCAAGGTCGAGAATGCGCCGTTGACGCTGAAGATGGCGACCCACGCGATCATGGGTGTGGCGCTTTCCGTGACGACGGGCGCCTTGCCGGCTTCGGTCCTGCAGGAGGCTGTTGTCGGCCTTCTGTGCATGACCGGGATCGGCCGGGATGAGGCCATCGAACTTGCCGCGCGGCCCCGCCCGATGCTGCCTGAGGATTGAATCGCCAAGCAGGCAGGTATTGATAATCTCAGATTATGAACGTTATTGGAAAATGCAACTTAAACCAATGGCGATGTTTTGTTAGAGAGGGGTCACTGACGACGGGGGGAAGCGCCGCCAGCACCGGATGTGCGGGCGGGCGCGCGGCGCCAATGGCGTGATGTCCCCGTGTCTGCAACGTATTCAAGAGACGCAGCCAGGATCGGAGAAAGACATGGACGGAAGCGACACCCAAACCGCCGGCAAATGCCCGGTGATGCACACTCACAGTGTGCGTTCCAACCGCGACTGGTGGCCGAACCAGCTGAACCTGAAAATCCTGCACCAGAACGGCCCGGCCACCAGCCCGATGGACAAGGACTTTGTCTATGCCGAGGCCTTCAAGGCCCTGGACTTCGCGGCGGTCAAGCGGGATCTGATCGCGCTGATGACCGATAACCAGCCCTGGTGGCCGGCCGACTGGGGACATTATGGCCCCTTCATCATCCGCATGGCCTGGCATGCTGCGGGCACCTATCGCATCGGCGACGGCCGTGGCGGTGCGACCTCGGGGTCGCAGCGGTTCGCCCCGCTGAACTCCTGGCCGGACAACGCGAACCTCGACAAGGCCCGCCGGCTGCTGTGGCCGGTCAAGAAGAAATACGGCAATGCGATTTCCTGGGCCGACTTGATGATCCTTGCCGGCAATGCCGCGCTTGAATCCATGGGTTTCAAGACCTTCGGCTTCGGCGGCGGGCGCGAGGATATCCACGAGCCTATGGAAGACGTCTATTGGGGCTCGGAAGAGGAATGGCTGGCCACGTCGGACAAACCGAACAGCCGCTATTCTGAAGGCCGCGCGCTGGAGAACCCGCTGGCCGCCGTGCAGATGGGTCTGATCTATGTGAACCCGGAGGGCCCGGACGGCAACCCCGACCCGCAGCTGGCCGCCAACGACATCCGCGAGACCTTTGCCCGCATGGCGATGAACGACGAAGAGACCGTCGCGCTGATCGCTGGCGGACATACCTTCGGCAAGACCCACGGCAAGGGCAGCCCGACCGACATCTCGGCAGAGCCCGAGGGCATGGACGTGACCGAGCAGGGCTTTGGCTGGAAGCACAAGCACGGCCTGAACGGCGACGACACCTTCACCTCGGGGCTTGAGGTGATCTGGACGTCGAAGCCGACTCACTGGAGCCACGAGTTCTTCCATAACCTGTTCGAGTTCGACTACGAACTGACCAAGAGCCCGGCTGGCGCACACCAGTGGCGTCCGGTGAATCCCGAGGCGCAGGACACCGTCGAGGACCCGCATGTGCCCGGCAAGCGCCGCACGCCCAACATGCTGACCACCGACCTCGCGCTGAAGGTGGACCCGGCTTATGAGAAGATCTCGCGACGGTTCTATGAGAATCCGGAAGAATTCTCCAATGCCTTTGCTCGCGCGTGGTTCAAGCTCACGCACCGCGATATGGGGCCGAAGGTTCGGTATCTCGGGCCCGAGGTCCCGTCCGAAGACCTGATCTGGCAGGACCCGCTGCCCAAGGCAGATGCGCCGGCGCTGTCCGATGCGGACATCGCATCGCTGAAGGAGAAGATCCTGGCTTCGGGTCTGTCTGTTTCGGAGCTGGTCTATACCGGATGGTCCTCGGCCGCGACCTATCGCGGTTCGGACCGGCGCGGGGGCGCCAATGGCGCGCGCATTCGCCTTGCGCCGCAGAAGGACTGGGAGGTCAACCAGCCGGCGCAGCTGCAGAAGGTTCTGGGCGTGCTGGCGGGAATCCAGTCGGGCTTTGGCAAGCCCGTCTCGATGGCCGATCTCATCGTTCTGGGCGGTGTCGCGGCGATCGAAAAGGCAGCGAAAGAGGGCGGCCATGCGGTCGAGGTGCCTTTCTCGCAGGGCCGGGTCGACGCCACCGAGGCGCAGACCGACGTCGCGTCTTTCGAACCGCTGGAGCCCAGGGCCGACGCGTTCCGCAACTATGTCCATGCCGAGATCACCGTACCGACCGAGCAGATCATGGTCGACCGGGCGCAGCTGCTGGGGCTGACCGCGCCGGAAATGACCGTGCTGGTCGGCGGGATGCGAGCGCTGGGTGCCACTTATGGCGATGCGGCGCATGGCGTGTTCACCGATCGCAAGGGCGCACTCACGAACGACTTTTTCGTCAACCTGCTCGACATGGGCACCGCGTGGAAGCAGTCGGAAACCGACAAGCACGTGTTCGAAGGCCGGGATCGGAATACGGAGGCGCTGAAGTGGACGGCGAGCCGGGTCGATCTGGTATTCGGTTCGAATTCGCAGCTGCGCGGGTTGGCAGAGGTCTATGCCGCGGATGACGCTGGCGAAAAGTTCGTGCGCGATTTCGTAGCGGCCTGGACCAAAGTCATGAACGCAGACCGGTTCGATCTGGCCTGATCCAGAGGGTTTGCTGAAACAGCAACGGCGCGCCGGTCTCCGGCGCGCCGTTCGTCTTTTTGACAGGCGCCGGAGCGGGCATCCTCAACAGGATTCAGGCTGCGGGCGCTGAACGTAACAGGGCCCCGGCGCTGCGACCACGGCTGCGTCAGTCGCGCGGTGGCAGGCGATGGCCTTGGGACCGATAGGGCAGAGGCGATGCGCGGCTGGCTCGAAACCATGGCGCCGTACTGGCATGTCGTGCAGGCCGATTTTTGCCGCTGGCCAGCGGCTTTCCTGTTGGCAGAGGGGCCAAGATATCTGGCAGAGCCAATGCGAACCGACGACGAGGCGCAGGCGCATTTCGCCTGACGCTTCTGGCAGCCTGGCGGTCCGGTGTATCTTGGCCGCCTGCGCCGCGCATTGGCAGGGCCTCCGACCGAAAGAAACCATGTCGGCGTCCGGACCGGGCAATAGCAGCCTCGTCTGATCGCGAGCGGGTCCGGCGCGGGGCCGGCAGCGGTCGGTTTTGGTCAGAGATAATTGGTGGGAATCGCGGTGGTGAACTTGAGTTCCTCCATCGAGATCATCGAATTGACCTGGCTGAATTCCAGGCGCTGGATCATCGTCTTGTAGACGGCGTCATAGGACGCCATGTCGGGCACCACGACTTTCAGGATGTAATCTACCGTGCCGGTCAGCCGGTAGGCTTCGACCACTTCCGGCAGTTCGTCGATCAGCTCGCGGAAGCGGTTGAGCCAGGCGATCTCGTGCCGCGAGGTGCTGAGGCCGATGAACAGCGTCAGGGGGACATTGGCGCGGGTCTGGTCCACCAGAACCACGCGCTTCTTGATAAGGCCGGCTTCTTCCATCCGCTTGATGCGCCGCCAGCAGGGATTGGTGGACAGGCCGACCGCCTCGGAGATCGTCTGGATCGAAGTGTCGCTGTCCTGCTGGAGCATGTCTAGAATGCGCTGGTCGATCTCGTCGAAGGTGATGCTTTCGATCGGTTTCGATCCGGTCTTGCGGGCCCGCGGTTCGCTCATGCCGGGACGAACTCCACGATGACCCCGGCCGCCGATTGCGGTGCGACGGCAATGCCTTTGGAGGTCTCGACACAGGTTGCATTCGCGCCTTCCACGCAACGGCGCGCGGCATCAAGGTTGCTGACCTTGATCTGAAGCACGGTGAAACCACCCTGCGCGGTCGCCGCAAGATCGAGCCCGGGATAGGCGGAGGTCATGCGATCCGTTTCGGCAAGGATCAGCGGCGCAGAATTCGGGCCGGTGTGGATCGTGCTAAAGCCGTCATCGGTCGATACCGCACCCTCGGCCCAGAGACGGGCAAAGCTTGTTGCATCCGCTTCGGGCGCGTCCGAGATGGCAAGAATAGCGCTCAGCCCGCAGGCCGTGTTCGGATGGGTCAGAAGTTCGGGCAGCCAGACAGTATCGCGAGTCTTGTGCTGGCACATGAAGACCGTGCCCAGCGGTGTATCCGCCGGCGTGAAGGAGACGGTGGAAAAGGCTGCAACGCCTTCCGTTCCGTCCGGCAACGGTACCGGGCGCGAGAAGCTGCCAAGCCCCTGAGTCGGAATGCTGAGTTCGGCCAGGGCCTCGGCGGCGGCTTCTGCGTCTTCGATCCGGCAGGCAATGGCATGCAGACCCTGGCCCATCCGCGCCAGCGCCTCGCGCCGCTCGGCATTGCCCTCGGTAGGCGTCAGGATGCCAAGCAGTTCGAAATAGTCGTCGGGGAACATGATCGTGTAGTTCGCGGACCCCTTTGCCGCGGAATGAAGGCCGCGAGGGGACAGGGTGAAACCGAGTGCTTTGTATTGCGCGGCGGCTGCGTCGAGGTCATCGACAAGAGCGAAGCAGTGGTCGATGCCTTTTACGGGATGGGTCATGGAACGGTCCTCTGTCGGAAATTGCGGTTGGGTCAGCGGCGCACGGGCGCGAGCAGGATTTCGGGGACGGAAACCCCGGGCTGCATTTCCGCCACGAAAAGCGCGGCCTTCGCCATGTCTTCGGGCTGGATCATTGCCGGCATCTTGCTTGCGTCAAAGCCCGGACGCTGGGCGAGGAGGGGGGTTGCCACCTCGGCCGGACAAAGCGCGGTGGAGCGGATGCCATTCTTGCCTTCCTCGTCATTAAGGCTGAGAGAGATATCCGACAGCGCGTGTTTGGAGGCGCCATAGGCAACGCCGCTGACCGGGGAGTGGAACCGGCCGGCCCAGCTCGATGTGTGGATCATCACGCCATCCTTTTGCGCGCGCATGATCGGCAGGCAGGCGGCAATGACATTGAGCGCGCCGGTGATGTTGACGGCAAGAAGCCTGTCCCAGCTTTCCCAGTCGAGTTCGGCCCAGGTGCGCCGCGGGATGTTCATGCCGGCGTTGTTACACACCACGCCGAGGTCGCCGGACCATGCGGCAATCGCCTTCGCGGCCTCTCCCATGCCGTCGCGATCGGTCACATCGCCGGGGAGGATGAGGGCCGAGTCTGGATCGGCGAGAGAGGCGGCGACTTCTTCCAGCGTATCCTGGCGGCGTGCGGTCAGCGCGACTCGGTAACCGGCCACACTGAAGGTTTTTGCCATGGCCGCGCCGATTCCCGAGCCTGCTCCGGTGATCCATACAGTCTTAGGCATAAGATTTTTCCTGTTGAAAAGGGGTGTTGCGCTGATTGTAGCACCAACTTTTTGCGTTTGTGTAGATTTTTTTTCCAATCTTGTGGCGGAAGTTAGATTATATGTTGACGAGCCAACGCGGCTCCCGTCAGGTAATGTCATAATACGACCGAACAGGCCACCAGCGGCCGAACCACCTGACAGGAGACTCCGAAAAGATGACTGCGACACTGAAGAAGACCGGGTTGATGCTGGCCCTGGCCGGGGGGATGAGCTCTCTGGCTTTCGCCGCCATGGCTGCCGAAGAGGTGCAGAAGGGTGGCACCGCGATCATTCACATGAATTCCGAACAGCGCATTCTGAACCCTGCGCTGCGGGCCTCGACGGGCGTCTACAACATCACCGGCAAGATCATGGAGCCGCTGATCGACAAGTCGTACGACGGCTACGTGCCGGTTCTGGCGACGGAGTGGTCCGGCTCGGAAGACGGCAAGACCATCACGCTGAAGCTGCGCGAGGGGGTCAAGTGGCATGACGGGGAGGATTTCACCTGCGACGACGTGGCTTTCTCGGCCATCGAGCTGTGGAAGAAGCTGCTGAACTATTCGTCGTCGCTGCAGGCCAACCTCGAAAGCGTCGATTGCCCCGATCCGCACACGGCCGTGTTCAACTATTCCAAGCCGATGCCGCTCGACCTTTTTGTCGCCGCGATGCCCGACCTTGGGCACCCGGTGCCCAAGCACCTCTACGAAGGCACCGATATCCTGAAGAACGAATACAACACGGCCCCGGTCGGCACCGGTCCGTTCAAGTTCGTCGAGTATGAGCGCGGCCAGTATGTGATGGCCGAAAAGAACGAGAACTACTGGCGCGAGGGTTATCCCTATCTCGACCGGATCGTCTGGCGCTTCATGACGGACAAGTCGGCAGCCGCCGCTGCTCTGGAAGCGGGCGAGGTGCATGAATCCGGTTTCATCGGTGTGTCGATGGCGGACATCGAACGTCTGGGCAAGGATGACCGGTTTACCGTCGGCACCCAAGGCTATGAAAACAACGTTGCCCACTCGACCGTCGAGTTCAACCACCGCAACCCGATCCTCGCCGATCTGAAGGTGCGTCAGGCGATGTATCACGGTCTCGACATCGATTATGCGATCAAGACGATTATGCGCGGCTTCGCCAAACCAGGCCGGGGCCCGGTGCCAAGCGCCGGTGGCGAGAATTACACCGATCAGGTAACCACCTACGACTATGATCCGGAACTTGCCAAGAAGATGCTCGACGAGGCAGGCTACCCGGTCAAGGACGACGGCTTCCGCTTCCACCTGCGGCACCGCCCCGCGCCCTGGGGCGAATACACCCAGCTCTGGGCCGAGTATTACGCCCAGGCGATGAAGGAGATCGGCATCGACGTCGAACTGCTGACCAACGACGCGCCCGGCTTCCTGAACGGCGTCTATCGTGACCACGATTTCGACACCGCCAACGGCTGGCACCAGTTCCGGTCGGACCCGGCCGTGTCGACGACGGTCTGGCTGCGTTCCGGCCAGCCGGAAGGGTCGCCCTGGACCAACCAGTTCGGCTGGAAGGACGAGGAAATGGACAAGCTCATCGACGACGCTGCCTCCGAGCTGGACCCGGCCAAGCGCGCCGAGATGTATCACGAGATCCAGGCCCGCTCGATGGACGAGCTGCCGGTGATCTTCGCGATCGAGCATCCGTTCATCTCGGTGACGTCGAACAAGCTCCACAACCACCACAACACCCCGCGGTGGAACTCGTCCAGCTGGTATGACCTCTGGCTCGAACAGTGACCTGAGCTCTGGCGGGCGCGTTCCGGCGCGCCCGCCATTCATCTGAAGCTGCCCCCGGTCACCAAGGAACCCCTTTAAGATGACAGTGCCGATGCCCCCGATCCTGGCCTATGCGCTCCGACGATTTGCCCAAGCCATCCCCGTGATCATCCTGATCATGATCGGGACGTTCCTCCTGCTCAAACTGGCGCCCGGTGACACCATCGATGCGCTGGTGGGCGACATGGGCGGCGCCGATGCTGCCTTCATCGACCGTCTGCGCGCCGAATACGGGCTGGACCAACCCGTCTGGGTGCAGCTCTGGCGCTATATGGCCAAGCTGGCTTCCTTCGATTTCGGCTGGTCGTTTGTCTATGAACAACCCGTCTCGACAGTCCTGATGGAGCGTCTGGGCACAACGCTGCTGCTGATGGCCACCTCGCTCAGCATCGCCTTCACGGCCGGGATCGCGCTGGGCGCCATCGCAGCGCGGCGCGCCTATTCGCTGACCGACAACCTCATCTCGGTCTTGGGGCTGGTCTTCTACGCGACACCCTCATTCTTCCTGTCCCTCATGCTGATGCTGGTGTTTTCGGTCAAGCTCGGGTGGTTACCCGTTGGCGGGATCAAGACCATCGCCGCCTTCTACACCGGCTGGGATCATGTCTGGGACGTGGTGCGCCATCTGATCATGCCGACGGCCGCGCTCTCGCTGATCTATCTGGCCTTCTACCTGCGTCTGATGCGTGCCTCGGTGATGGAAGTGGCCGACCTCGACTATGTCCGCACGGCGCGCGCCAAGGGGGCGAAGGAAGGGCGGCTGATGATTCATCATATCATGCGCAACGCGCTCTTGCCGGTGGTGACGCTGCTCGGCCTGCAATTCTCCACCGTTCTGGGAGGATCGATCGTGGTCGAGACCATCTTCTCGCTGCCCGGCCTGGGTCAGCTGGCCTACAAATCGGTCGTGCAGCGTGACCTGAACACGCTCATGGGCATCATCTTCCTGTGCGCCATCATCGTGGTCATCGTCAATTTCCTGACCGACCTGCTTTATGCGCGCCTCGACAGCCGGATCGAACTCAAATGACCTTTGCAGATACCGAAATTCCGCCGCCCGAGCCGCCACGCTATGTGATGTTCTGGCGCCGCTACAAACGCAACCGCGCGGCGCTGCTGGGACTGTTCCTCTTCGCCATCGTGATCCTCATGGCCTTGTCGGCCGGCATCGTCGATCCGGGCGACCCGCTGCGGCGCGCCGGCGAGCCGCTGACACCCCCGTTCATGAACTGGGAGACGCCACTGGGCACCGACCAACTGGGCCGGGACGTTCTTTCTGGGGTCTTCTATGGTGCGCGGATCTCGCTGATGATCGGTGTGGTGGCCACGCTTGTCGCCATCGTGATCGGTGTGGTGATCGGCGCGTTGGCCGGCTATTTTGGCGGCTGGGTCGATGACGTGCTGATGCGCATCACCGAGGCCTTCCAGACCATTCCCAACTTTGTCCTGCTGCTGGCGCTGGTCGCCATCATGGGATCGAAGATCGAATGGATCACGCTGGCCATCGGCATCGTCAGCTGGACCGCACCGGCGCGTATGGTGCGGGCCGAGTTCATGTCGCTGAGGGGCCGTGAATTCGTGGATGCCGCGCGCAACCTCGGCGTGTCCAATACCTCGATAATCTTCCGGGAAATCCTCCCCAACGCGCTGCCGCCCATTGTGGTTTACGCCTCTGTCATAATGGCGCTGTCGATCCTGATGGAAAGCGCACTGGCCTTCCTGGCGCTGGGCGATCCGAACTATGCGAGCTGGGGTAACATGATCGGGCAGGGCCGAGCCGTGCTGCGCACCGCGCCCTATTGCTCTGTGATCCCCGGCATCGCGATCATCCTGACCGTCCTGTCCTTTTCGCTTCTCGGCGAGGGGCTGAATGACGCGCTCAATCCGAGACAGAAGAAATGACCGATAAAAAACGTCCCGTTCTCGACCTGCGCGATCTGGAGATCTCCCTTCCCAAGGGTGCCGACCGTCCTTTCGCGCTCAAGGGCCTTAACCTCGTGATCGAACCAGGCGAGATCGTCTGCCTGGTCGGGGAGAGCGGCTCCGGCAAGTCGCTATGCGCCGGTGCGATCATGGGTCTTTTGCCCGAGCCACATGTGCGCGTCACCGGCGGAACGATCCGCTTTCTGGGTGAGGAACTGATCGGCAAGAGCGACGCCGAGATGCGCAAGCGGCGCGGTGCCGATATTTCGATGATTTTTCAGGAGCCGATGACCGCGCTGAACCCGCAGAAGACGGTGGGCTGGCAGATCGACGAGATGCTGTTGCTTCATACCCGGATGAACAAGGGCGAGCGCAAGGCGCGGGCGCTGGAAATGCTGGAGCGGGTGCATATTCCCGACCCGGAGTCGGCCTACAACGCCTATCCGCACCAGATTTCGGGCGGCCAGCGGCAGCGCGTTATGATCGCGATGGCGCTGGTTCTGTCGCCCAAGCTGATCATTGCGGACGAACCGACAACGGCGCTGGACGTGACCACGCAGCTGCAGATCCTCAAACTGATCCGCGAGCTTCAGGAAGATGAGGGCGCCGGCGTCTTGTTCATTACCCACGACTTCGGTGTGGTGGCGGAAATCGCCGACAAGGTTGCGGTGCTGTGCCGGGGAGAACTGGTCGAAAGCGGCACCACGGACGAAGTGCTCAATCATCCCCAGCATCCCTATACCCGCGCCCTGATCGGGGCAGTTCCCTCGCTCACCCCGCCGCCGGTGAAGGCTGCATCGCAGGCGCCGGTCGTGTTGCGCGGGACGGGGTTAAAAAAGACCTTCGCCGCGCGGGGCGGGCTGTTGTCGGGCAAGCGCAAGGCTGTGGTCGCGGTCAAGAACCTGACCTTCGAACTGCGGCAGGGCGAAACGCTGGGCGTCGTCGGCGAAAGCGGGTCGGGCAAGACCACGGTGTCGCGCATCGTGACGCGGCTGCTGGAATGCGACGAGGGCTCGGTCGAACTGGATGGCAAGGACCTTCTGGCCGCCACGCCCAGGGAACTTCGTGCCTTGCGCAAGGACATCCAGATCGTCTTTCAGGATCCCATGGCCTCGCTCAACCCGCGCAAGCGGGTGGTCGATCTGATTGCTCAGGGACCCATCGTGCACGGCGCCGATCCGGCCAGCGCACGGGAGGCGGCCAAGCGGTTGCTGGAACTGGTGGAACTGTCGCCAGCCGCGGCCAATCGTTTTCCGCACGAATTCTCGGGCGGTCAGCGTCAGCGCATCGGCATCGCGCGGGCGCTCGCGCTGGAACCCAAGGTGATCGTGGCCGACGAACCGGTTTCGGCTCTGGACGTGTCGGTTCAGGCGCAGGTTCTGAAGCTGCTCGCCGATCTGCGCGAACGGCTGAACCTGTCGTTGCTGTTCGTCACCCATGACCTGCGTGTCGCGGCGCAGCTCTGCGACCGGATCATCGTCATGCAGAAGGGCGAAATCGTGGAAAGCGGACCGACGGCAGAGGTCTTCGCGAACCCCAAGCACCCCTACACGCAGAACCTGCTTTCCTCCATTCCCGGCCGCGACTGGACGCCTCCGTCGCTGCAAACCGACGTTGCCTAAGGACCAGAAAATGTCACTCAAATTCAAAGATATCCGCAGCGCCCTGATTGGCGAGGGCACGGCCATGCCCGGCCCCTTCGGGCCGCGCGCGCTGATCTATGCCGATTACGTCGCCTCGGGGCGGGCACTCGGCTTTATCGAAGACGCTATTCGCACCCATGTCCTCCCCTACTACGGCAACACCCATACGGAGACATCTTTCGTGGGACGTCGCACCACGCAGCTGCGCGAAATGGCGCGCGAGGCGGTCCGCGCGGCGGTGGATGCCGACAAGGATCATGCGGTCATCTTCACCGGGTCGGGCGCGACGGGGGCCGTGGACAAGATGGTGCGCGCCTTTGCCATGAAGGGCCTGTCCGAAGGGGTGGTCTTTGTCGGCCCTTACGAGCATCACTCGAATGACCTGCCCTGGCGCGAGTGCGGCGCGACCGTCATACGCATCCCGCTCAACGCCGCCGGCACGATCTGCCTTGACGCGCTGGAACGTGCATTGGCTGCCCACCCCGATGCGCCGCTCAAGATCGGGGCCTTTTCGGCGGCCTCGAACGTCACTGGCGTGAGAACCGATCTGCGCGCCGTGGCCCGACTGTTGCATGCGCATGGAGCCTTCTGCGTTGCCGATTTCGCCGCTGCCGCGCCCTATATGGCGGTGCGACTGGCGGAAACCAGCCCCGGGGCGGGCGACCGGATCGACGTGGCGGTTCTCTCGCCCCACAAGTTTCCCGGCGGGCCGGGGGCCTCGGGTCTGCTGATCGCGGACCGCAGCCTGTTCGACACCGTGCGCCCCACCCTGACGGGGGGCGGCACGGTCAGCTATGTGACGGCCGAGGGCCACAGCTATATCTCCGACCCTGAGCACCGCGAAGAGGGGGGCACCCCGGCCATCGTCGACAACATCCGCGCCGGCATGGTCATGCAGCTGAAACGCGATCTTGACGAGGATCGCATCGAGACCCGCGAAACCGTGCTCACGCGGCGGATGGAAGAAGCGTTGCGCGCCATTCCGGGGATGGAACTTCTGGGGCCCAGCAATGTGCCGCGTCTCGGCATCTTCTCGTTCAACCTGCGCGTCAAGGGCAAGCTTTTGCACCACAATTTTGTTGTCGCCCTTCTTAACGACCTGTTCGGCATTCAGGCCCGCGGCGGCTGTTCCTGCGCGGGCCCCTACGGGCACGCGCTTCTCGATATTGACCCGCAGACCAGCACACGCCACGAGGCGGCGGTGCAGGGCGGCCATTCGATTTTCCGGCCGGGATGGGCGCGGTTCGGGGTGAACTGGTTCTTCGATGACGAAGACGTCGACAAGATCGCCAGTGCAATCCGGTTCATCTCGGAACACGGTCTCGACATGCTGGCCTATTACCGCCTCGATGCCGCCGAAGGCATCTGGCGGGCGGTGAACTTGTTCCACGATTCCTGTCCCGACGCGCTGTCCGCACTCTGGGCGCAGGATGGGGGCGCAGGCGCCGAGCTTCCGGACTTCGCCGCCTGCCTGAGCGAGGCGCGGCGGTTGGCCGCCGCCGCCGGGATGCAGGATGCCACGGTCGGTCCCGAACTGTCGGCCGAGGAAGAGGCCCTGCGCTGGTTCTGGCTGCCGCACGAAACGGCCGCCGCGCGCGAAGGAGCCATGGGATGACCGTCACCTTCCCGGAGTCGCTCTGGGCCGCCACGGCCCCGGCGCGCACGCCGAAGCCAGCGCTGTCGGGCGTGGCGGAAACCGACGTCGCGGTAATCGGAGCGGGTTTCACCGGCCTGTCCGCGGCCATCGAGGCTCGCCGGCGAGGCCGGGCGGTAACCGTGCTGGAGGGCAAAGCCGCCGGGTGGGGCGCCTCGGGACGGAACAACGGTCAGGTCATCCCGATCCTGACCTCGGCCGAACCGGATGTCTGGGTATCGCGCTATGGCGATGCAGGGCGCCGCATGGTCCGCCTGATCGGCAATTCGGCCGATGTGCTGTTCGATCTGGTGCGCGAGTTCGACATGCAAGCCGAGGCGGAACAGACCGGCTGGTTTCAACCGGCCCACACGCCCGGTCGGGTGAAGCTGTCGCAGAAGCGGGTCGAGGCCTGGCAGCGCCATGGCTTTCCGGCCGAGCTCAAGGATGCCCGGGAATGCGCCGAACTTCTGGGAACCGACTTCTGGTATGGCGGTATGTTCAACCCGACCGGCGGGCACATAAACCCGCTGGCCCTGGCACGTGAGATGGCGCGGGTGGCCGAACATCTGGGCGCGGTGATCCACGAGGAAAGCCCCGTCACCTCTTATGAACGGGCCGGCAGCGAATGGGTCATCCAGACCGCGGGCGGCACACTCAAGGCCCGCGCCCTGATCCTGGCGACCAACGCCTATACCGGCGAACTGATGCCGCGCCTGGCACCACGCATCGCGCATTCGGTGGTCCCGGTGCTGAGCTGGCAGATGGCGACCGAACCGGTGGGGGACAACCTGCGGCGCACCATCCTGCCGGGCCGTCAGGCGGTGTCGGACACACGCGGCGACCTGCGCTTCTTCCGGTATGATGCGCGAAACCGGCTGATCACGGGCGGCGCGGTCATGGGCTCCTACGACATCGTGAACCGGGTACGCAGGAAGGCAGCCAACAGTCTGGCGCAGGCGTTCCCCGAGTTGGGCGTGCCGGAAATGACGTATGTCTGGTCCGGCTATGTCGGCATGAACTGGGACCGCTTTCCCCGCATCCACAGGCTTGGCCCGGACGCCTGGGCCTGGGTCGGCTGCAACGGGCGCGGTGTAGCGCTGGGCACCTCGCTCGGGCGCGAACTGGCACGGGCTGCCACGGGACAGCCGGTCGAGGAACTGGCGCTGCCGGTGACGGAGCCATCGCCCTTCCCGATGCACGCCATCGTGCGCCGCGTGGCACCGACCTATCTGGCCTGGCTGAAACGGCAGGATCAAAAGGAAATCAATCTGTGATGGAGACCGAAATGGCCGAGGCCAAGATGGAACTGAACGACATTCCAATCCTCCTTCGACGCAGGATCGAAGCGATGATCCTCAAGCATGTTCTGGATGTCATCACGGAACGGTCGGGCCGCGAGGAGGCCGAGGCGGTGATCGGCGCGGCCTGCTCGAAATCTGCCATCGAGCAGGGAAAGATGCTGGCTGACGATCTTGGCCACGCGCCCGATCTGAGAGACTTTGCCGCGATACAGCCGGCCTGGACTCGCGAGGATGCATTGCGGATCGAACCCTTGGAGATGACCGAGCACAAGATGGACTTCAACGTTGTGAAGTGCCGATATGCCGAGATGTATAAAGACATGGGTCTGGGCGATATCGGCCACCTTTTGTCCTGCAATCGCGACGGCGACTTCTGTATCGGTTACAACCCCGAGATCGAATTGACCCGGACCCAGACGATCATGAAAGGCGCAAGCCACTGCGATTTCCGTTACCGCATGAAGAAGGAGGCCTGAGCATTGGCCGTCGAGAACTGGGTCGCGAAACAGGTCGAAGATCTGACGGCATTCCGTCGCGATCTGCACATGAATCCCGAATTGCTCTATGATGTGGAACGCACCGCGCAGAAGGTGGCCGAGGCGTTGCGCGCCGCCGGTGTCGACGAAGTTCACGAGGGCATCGGGAGGACCGGTGTGGTCGGGGTCATCCGCGGGCAAAGCGATACCTCGGGCCGCATGATCGGTTTGCGCGCCGACATGGACGCGCTGCCCATCGTGGAGGAAACCGGCAAGCCTTACGCCTCGCAGGTTCCGGGCAAGATGCACGCCTGCGGCCATGACGGCCACACAACGATGCTGCTGGGCGCGGCGCGTCATCTGGCCGAAAGCCGGGCGTTTGACGGAACAGTCATCGTGATCTTCCAGCCAGCCGAAGAGGGCGGCGCCGGCGCGCGTGCGATGATCGAGGACGGCCTGTTCAAGCGCTGGCCGTGCAACGAGGTTTACGGGATGCACAACCGCCCGAACCTTCCCGTCGGGCAGTTCACGATCAACTCGGGGCCGATAATGGGCTCGGTGGACGAGGTGAAGATTACCATCACCGGTCGTGGCGGCCATGCGGCCAGGCCCGACCAGACCATCGATCCGCTGCCGGTTGCCGGCGCGCTGCTTCAGGCGGTGCAGACGCTCACCTCGCGCAACATGGATCCGATCGACAGTGCGGTTGTATCGCTCTGCACGATTCAGGCGGGCAATGCCTTCAATGTCATCCCGCAGGACGTGACGATGACGGGGACCGTGCGCACGTTGCGCGAAGAGGTGCGCGACATGATCGAAGAGCGCCTGGGCCTCATGGTCGCCAATATCGCCGCGGCCTTCGGTGGGGTCGGAACGCTCGACTACATCCGGCACTATCCGGTGACGGTGAACCACGAGCAGGAAACCGACCTGGCCGCAAAGGCGGCGCAGGAGGTGGCCGGCGTCGAAAACGTGCTGCTTGACATGCCACAGACCTTGGGGGGCGAGGATTTCTCCTTCATGCTCAACGAAGTGCCCGGGGCGATGATCAATGTCGGCAACGGCCCCTCGGCGGGGCTGCATCATCCGAAATACGACTTCAATGACGACGTGATCGCCTGGGGCAGTTCCTTTTGGACCACGCTCGTGCGGCAACGCCTTCCGGCGGGAAAGTAGTCCGGGCAGGCCAACGCCCCTGGGACATGGTCAAGGTTCTGACCGAACCAGGTTTGGCACTGACTTGGCCGGCGGGATACGTTCCGTCGGCCTTTTCGCATGCTAGGGTCAGGACCCATTAATTGGCTTGAGGCCGTCCTTCCTGCGTGATTCAAGCTCCCGAACTTACGGGGGTGATGATGAGCAACCTTTTCTGGCTGACGGACGAGCAGATGGAGCGGTTGAAGCCGTTCTTCCCCAAGAGCCATGGCAAGCCGCGGGTCGATGATCGGCGCGTGCTGAGCGGCATAATCTTCATCAATCGCAACGGGTTGAGATGGTGTGACGCGTCGCGGGAGTATGGCCCACTCAAGACCCTCTACAACCGGTGGAAGCGGTGGGGGGACATGGGTGTCTTCGCCCGGATGATGGAGGGGCTGGCCTCCGAGGGCGGCGAGGAGAAGGTCGTCATGATCGACGCGACCTACCTGAAAGCGCATCGCACGGCTTCGAGCCTGCGG
>NZ_JBHSGI010000001.1:0-15492 GCF_042654245.1 Seohaeicola nanhaiensis | reverse complement strand
TTTAGGTATCCCGGATGGTATTCTATCAAAAAGAAGCCGCCATTGGTATAGCTGTAAAAGCCATCAGGAGTGACATATGGAGGGTAGCTCGGTGTCATGCTGCAATCGAGCTCTCCGATAAAGCATGTCAAACTGGTGAAATCGTCTGGGTCATAAGAAAGAGTCACATGGCGCCACTGCCAATCCGTCATCGCCATGATGTCAGTGCCCGGCGAAAAGACCGCGTCTTGAAAAAAGGTCTTTGTAAGATCAGGTGTGACCGGCTCTGCCAAATAGTTGAACAGGACAACCTTGTTCAGGCGCGCTTGGAATTCAATTGTGATTGGCGCGGCCTGCGCAGACGTGGCAAGAACCAGCGCGATCAGCGCAGCAATATATTTCATGTGTTAACCCCCCGGTAAAACCCGCTCACCATGGCGAGCGGGTCGATTCGGGGCAAGCTGAAATCGGCTGTTAGCGCAGCAGACCCACGCTCAGGGCGTATCCGCCAACGATCAAGAGGGTGCAGGCAAGCACGGTGGCGATCAGGCCCCACTCGCGGAGCGATGGTAGCCTGGCCGGCTCTGCGCCCACATCCCACATGCCATTTTCCGGCTTGATGTAGCATGTCCCGCAGATATGTCCGCGGCCCGCCGGGTCTTTGTATTCCGGATTGGGTGCACCACACTGGCAGCAGCGCCGCCGCCACAACCGCGGCCGGCTGCGGATCCAGCGCCCGGCCATGGTCCGGTTATGGTCCGGTTTGGACCGGTTTGGGCCGGTTTCAGACCCGGTGAAAAGTCGGAAAAATCGTTTAAAAACAACGAAAGTGGTCTCTACGTCTGCCCTCCGAAGGCAGAGGTCACAGGTTCGAATCCTGTCGGGTGCGCCAAGGCTTCACTATTCCACACCCGATCCGCGCGCGTTGAGGCGGCAAACGTTTTGCCGGCAACGGTCTGGAATTGCCGGTTCGGCGGTGTGGCCGACGCATTCGATTTTCGGGGTCTTATCGGACCCAAAGGGCAGATGCGACCTGGCCGCGGAAAGAGAATGCGGCGTAGAACAGGTCTACATCAGCGAATTGCGCGTCGCGCAGCGGGTCTTCTCCCTGTTCCTGCCCTTCCCCTACGATAGGGGATCTGCCGCAACCCAATCCAGAATGTTCCGCGACGCTGCAAAGCTCGGGCAGGATGTTCCTCATGCCTTTGCCTTCGAGATGCAGCCGAGAGGCGAAGCGCGAGGGGAGGCACGGGCTTTTCCCGCGCAATCCTGCTTAGGTGGACGAGTTTGGGCATCTGTCGAACTACCGTGGGCTCCTCGGGGCAAAAACCCTCGTTCGGCGGCTTGCATAGGGCATCAAGGTCAATCAGGCGGTTCCATACGGAAAGGCGCTGACCGATCGACAGCTTTTGCAAAATCCCCCTTGATTACCTCCGTATGACATCCATATACCATCCATACAGATGGAGATTGCAGTATGAGCAACGTCAGACAACTGCGCGACAAGCAGCCGGAGAACGAAAAGATCACCATAAATCTGGGGTTTGTCGATCTCGGGCGGATCGATCTGCTGGTTCAGGAGGGCTTCTATTCGAACCGGAGCGACTTCATCCGGACGGCGATCCGCAACCAGATCGAGGCGCAGGGGGATGTGGTTCGTCAGACTGTCGAACGTCATACGATGGAATTGGGTCTGCGCGACTACAGCCGCGCGGATCTGGAGGCCTTGAGGGATGCAGGCGAAGTTCTGCACGTCAAGGTCGTAGGACTCGCCCGCATTGCCGATGATGTGACGCCGGAACTTGCCCGGCAGACCATCGGCTCGATCACCGTGCTGGGCGCCCTTCAGGCCAGCAACGACGTCAAGACTGCGCTGGCCGACCGGATCCGGTAGGCGGCGACACCTCACACAAGGATTATTCCTCATGAAGACCTTCAGAACCGGCGCCTTGCGCCCGGCGGCCGATGCCGCGCGCCCTTCGCGCATGGATGCGGCAAACGATCTGGTGCGCCGCACGCTTGCCCAGCACGGGCTGATGCCCGGTGGCGACGGATCGGGCGCGCCATCGCTCCTGTCTGGCGAGCTGATGCGGGCCCTGGGCGGGCGGGCCGCCGCTGCCCCAGGCGCGGTTGCCTCTCTCGCCATCGCCGATGGCGCAGAATTCCGCAACGACACCTTCGCCGGCCGCTCGGGCAGCCGGGCCTATCGAACCTATGTGCCGGCAAGTGCCGAAGGCCAGGTGACCGGGGTCGTGATGATGCTGCACGGTTGCACACAAACTCCCGAGGATTTTGCCACCGGCACGGGCATGAATGCCCTGGCCGAGTCCGGCCGTTTTGTCGTGATCTACCCGGAACAGTCGCGCGGGGCGAATGCGCAGACCTGCTGGAACTGGTTCAGCAAGGGCGATCAGCGTCGCGACCGGGGCGAGCCCGAAATACTCGCGGGCATGGCGCGCAAGGTGGCGGCAGAGCATGGCGTGGGCCGCGAGCAGACTTTTGTCTCGGGATTGTCGGCAGGTGCCGCGATGGCAGTGATCCTTGGCGAGACATATCCCGACGTCTTCGCCGCGGTCGGCGCGCATTCGGGCCTGCCCTATGGTGCGGCGATCGATGTACCCTCTGCCTTTGCAGCCATGGCGGGAACCGGCGCGGGATCAGCCGATGCGCCTGCCACTGGGTCGGATTTGCGCACCATCATCTTCCACGGTGACGCCGATCGCACGGTGCATCCCGCCAACGGCAAGGGGATCGCGCGGTGGGCTGACGCGCGCGGGGCCGAGATCACGCAACAGCGCGACGACTTCCTTACAGAAGGCGGACGCCGCGTTCAGCGCAGGGTCACCATCAACGCCGACGGGATCACACAGATGGAGGAATGGACCGTTGCCGGATTGGGCCATGCCTGGTCGGGAGGGAAGGCGGGCGGGTCCTATACCGATCCTGCCGGTCCCGATGCCAGTGCGGAAATGATCCGCTTCTTCTTTGACGCAACCCGTGAGGAGGTTTGAAATGACCGATATGTCCCTGACCTTCGATGCCCTGCGGGAAGCGCGGCCGGGCCACAAGTGGCTGCAGCGCTGGCAGCGGTCCTGGCCGGCCTACGAGGCCTGGTTTACGGCGCGCGGCGGCGACGGCGGCCCGACCCGCGCAGACTGTCGTGAAGCTCTGGAGCGACACATGCCAGAACTTGTCCCGGTGTGGGAGCGGCTGGTGGCACTTACCGGAAATGGCGACCGGGCCGCGCGGTTTCTTTCGACCTGGTGCCCGCCGCCCTATCTTGGCGGGTGTTCCCTGGCGGCGCGGGCCGATCAGAGCGGTATCCGGCTGGTGCGCAACTACGATCTTTCGCCCGATCTGAACGAGGGGCTGCTGCTGCACAGCTCTTGGACCGGGCGGCCTGTGATGGGTATGGTCGAGTTCCTTTGGGGGCTGTCCGATGGCGTGAATGACGCCGGTCTGTGCATCGCTCTCGCCTATGGTGGTCGAACGGAAACGGCAGAGGGATTTGGTATTACCACCATCCTGCGGTATGTTCTGGAGGTCTGCGAGACCGTTGACGACGCGCTGGAGGTGCTGCGCAGGGTGCCGTCGCATATGGCCTACAATCTGGTTCTGGCTGACCGGAACGGGCATACGATGGGGGTCGAGATGCTGCCGGGCGGAGGGGCGAGGGTGTTGCCGCAGGCCATTGCCACCAATCACCAGCGCAATGCGCCGGCCCCGCGGGCAGCCTTTACCCGCACGTTCGAGCGTCACGACCACCTTTCGCGGGTGCGCTCTCCGGCGCGTGATCTGCACAGGCACTTTGCTGAAACGCCGCTGCGCCAGGACCGCTATGCAGAAGGGTTCGGAACGCTGTTCACGGCAGAATACGACCCGGCCGGCGGGGTCATGCGCCTGATCTGGCCGGATCAGGAGTGGCGCCAGACGCTTGGTGATTTCCGTGAAGGGCAGCGGGTGATCCGGTTTGGGGCGCCTTCGGCCGAGTTCGACTGGACGCTTGCCGGGAGAATCGATTGGATCGCCTTCGGTATGGACCATGCCAATGGAAAGGGTCGGCCTTTCGAAGCCTATTTGACCGAGATGATGGCAAGCCGGAACTGCGGTTCGGGTCACCAAGGATCCAATCTGCACTAGGTCGAAAGGAGAAAGGCCGCGCTGAGCGAACAGCGCGGCCTTCCGCCTTCAGTCACATCCGATCAGAAGCTGCGAAAGCCGCCGAAGAGACGCCCTTCGTCGCGATGCCGACCGCCGATCCCGGCGCCCCACAGCGAGGCGGCAAATGCGATGATCAGGGCAGCAGCGACTGCGAAGCCGGTGAGAACCGTGGCCCGACGTGCCGTTTCGGCGGCGTCGCGGGCGGCCTGCTCGGCCTCTTCCAGTTTGGCTGCGGCAGCATCCCGCATCTCGACGATCTGAGCGACGGCCTGGTCGACGCGAGCATTGGCCATTTCGGGCGTCATGTTCGAGTTTTGCGCCAGGAGTTGCGCCAGATACGCCTTGTCGTCCTCGGTGATTTCTCCGGTGCGTGCAACTTCGGCCATCACGGAGGCGGCACCCGAAGCCAGTTCGGGATTCGGCTGGACTTCGATCCCGGTGCCACGCAGCAGCCGGTTGTTGATGATGTCCATAGGATCTGCGTTTTGCAGCACACCCGACTCGCTGGCCGCATCGGCCGCACCTGCTGCCAGAGTTCCGGCGCCCTGTGCGATTCCGCCTACAGCCGTCGCTGCCGTCTGGGCCGCGCCGTTGACAGCGGTCGCCGCCGTGCCGATCGCACCCGCTGCCAACCATCCGCCCAGTAGAAGGCTGATTGCCCAGACAACCATCCCATGGATGCCGTCGCGGGCAGAAACCTCGTCTGCGCTGGCGCTGTCCACGCGGCGGCGCATGCGGCCGGCGATGTAGCCACCGGCTGCATAGGCGGCGATTGTGCTCACGAGGAGCCAGAGGGCTGTCAGGATCAGACCGAACGTTCCGGCACCTTCGCCTTCTTGTGCGGAGATCGACGACAGGCCGAGGGTGCCGCCAAAGCCTGCAAACAGAAGGCCGACTGCTGCCGCGACGACGGCGCCGGCCAGGATGGCGGGCCAGTCGACGTAGCTTCCCTCGTGGGAATGACGCGGCGCCGAGGCTGCCGTCATTGCTTCAGTACGCTCCATGTCAGCCCAGCCCGAGGAAGGAGAGAATGGCCAGGACGATGACGACCAAGCCGACGAGATAGATGATACCGCTCATTGTGGATCCTTGCGATGCTCGCCCTTTGACAGGCGATTATCGTGAAACGTCACGATTTCCTGCTCAAACAACGTAGCGTGAGCCGTTGTGTTCCAGACTTCTGTAAATTTCGCGTGATCGCTCTGGTCCTGCGGCGCTCTTGCACCGCGCGGCATGGCCGTAGGAATGGCGAGCGACGGGCGTTAGCTCAGATGGCCTGTGCTCAATAGTAACTGTCGCCTTGCGTCATCCGGAAAGGCGTTTCGCAGCACGTTCCAACGGGAATTCCACGAGGCGATCGAGGGTATGGCATCGCGTGTTCCGGACATTTCGGGGGGCACGCAGCGGAGTTTTCTTTTCAAAGACGATCCGCTTTTCCCTTCGCCTGACAAGCTATTGATTTTTACCTTGGCGACTCTACACTCCCCAGAGACAAAAGGTCTTTTGAAAAACGACCAATATCGTCTGGGAGGACACCAATGACTGACACCCGTGTTTCTACGGCGCTTTCGCGCCGTTCGTTTTTGCGCAAGGGCGCGCTGGGCGGAACGGCCGCGGCGGCCTCGACGCTGGCGGCGCCAGCCGTTCTTGCTCAATCACCTCTGGTGATGAAGATGCAGACCTCTTGGCCGGCATCCGATATTTGGATGGACTTCGCACGCCAGTACACGACACGTGTCGAGGAAATGTCGGGCGGTCGTCTCAAGATCGACCTCTTGCCCGCGGGTGCCGTCGTCGGCGCTTTCCAGGTGATGGACGCCGTCAGCGACGGGGTTCTGGACGCGGCCCACTCGGTGTCGGTCTATTGGTACGGGAAGAACAAGGCAGCGTCGTTCTTTGGCACTGGCCCTGTCTTTGGCGGATCGGCCACAACCATGCTCGGCTGGTTCTACCAGGGCGGCGGCAAGGAGCTGTATGAAGAGCTGACCCAGCAGATCCTAGGTCTGAACGTCTACGGCCTGATGGGTATGCCGATGCCGGCACAGCCCTTCGGCTGGTTCAAGGGAGAGGTCAACACCGTCGCCGATCTGCAAGGGTTCAAATACCGCACCGTCGGTCTTGCGGCGGACCTGCTGCAGGGCATGGGGATGTCGGTTGCCCAGCTTCCGGGCGGCGAGATCGTGCCAGCGATGGAGCGCGGCGTGATCGACGCGTTCGAGTTCAACAACCCGTCGTCGGACAGCCGGTTCGGCGCCCAGGACGTTGCGAAGAACTATTACCTCTCGTCCTACCACCAAGCGTCGGAAGCCTTTGAGTTCCTGTTCAACAAGGACTTCATGGACGATCTGGAACCCGACCTGCAGGCGATCCTGCGCTATGGCGTCGAGGCATCGGCGACGGCGAATCTGGCGCTGGCGATGAAGGAATATTCCAGCGACCTCGCCAAACTGCAGGACGAGCATGGCGTGACTGTGCACCGCACGTCCAAGGACATCCTGAACGGCCAGATCGCAGCATGGGACACCCTGATTCCCGAGCTCGAGAAGGACGAATTCAACAAGAAAGTCATGGACAGCCAGCGTGCCTGGGTCGAAAAGGTGGCCTATTACGAGCTGATGAACGCGCCTGATCTTGGCCTTGCCTACGAGCACTACTTCCCCGGCAAGCTGAAAATCTGAGTGTTCGGGGCGCAGGAAACTGCGTCCCTTTCATCTTTGGCCGGATACGGCCGCGCCCGGAACGCTTGTCCCACGGGGTATCCATGATCCGTTATATCCGCTTTGCCGACAATGTCTCGGCATGGTTCGGCAAAACCTTCGGGTGGCTTATCGTGCTGATGACCTTCGGCATGAGCTATGAGGTTCTGGTGCGCTATGCCTTCAACGCGCCGACGCCCTGGTCGCTGGACGTCAGTTTCATCATGTATGGGACGATCTTCATGATGGGAGGTGCCTATACCCTGTCCCGGGGCGGGCACGTGCGCGGCGACTTCCTCTATCGCACCTGGTCTCCCCGGGTGCAGGCGGGCATGGACCTGGTCCTGTATTTCCTGTTCTTCTTCCCTGGTATCCTCGCCCTTGTCGTGACCGGCTGGAAGTATGCCGGACGCTCGTGGAGCTATACCGAGGTTTCGGTGAACAGCCCGGCGGGTGTGCCCATCTATCAGTTCAAGAGCGTCATCGTGGCGGCTGGGATACTTCTCATCATCCAGGGCATTGCCGAGGTGTTCCGCTGCATCCTGTGCCTTCGCGACGGCTATTGGCTGGCGGCCGAACAGGACGTGGAAGAAACCGAAGAACTCCTGATCAAGCAGGCTGCGCTGAAAGCGCAGTCGCAATGACCCCCAGTTCCACGCCGCGCCAAGACAGGCATCCCACGGAGTTCGTAAAGTGACAGACCCGCAAATTGCCCTGATGATGCTGGGCATCTTCATCGCCTGCGTCTTTCTGGGATTTCCCATTGCTTTCACGCTGATGGCTCTGGGTATCGGCTTTGGCTATTACGCCTATTTTGACGTGGGCCGGATGTGGCGCGCGTTCAACAGGCTGGCCGAGGACGCAAGCTGGTGGGAAAGTGCGCGGCTGTGGCTGGAGGGCTATTTCAATAATCGGATTTTCGACCTCTTCGTGAATCAGACCTATACGGTGATTTCCAACGAGGTTCTGACGGCGATCCCGCTGTTCCTGTTCATGGGCTATATCGTTGAACGGGCGAATATCGTCGACAAGCTGTTCGGCACGCTGGCCCTGGCAACACGCAACATCCCCGGGTCCATGGGAGTTGCAGCGCTGATCACCTGCGCCCTCTTCGCGACGGCCACCGGCATCGTCGGGGCTGTTGTGACGCTGATGGGGTTGCTGGCGCTCCCGCAGATGCTTAAGGCCCGTTACGATCATTCCTTTGCTTCGGGAATAATCTGCGCGGGCGGAACGCTCGGGATTCTCATCCCGCCGTCGATCATGCTGATCGTCTATGCCGCCGCTTCCGGCGTTTCAATCGTCCGGCTTTACGCCGCGGCCCTGCTGCCTGGTTTCACCCTGGTTGGTCTTTACCTTGTCTACATCATCGGCCGGTCGATCCTGAACCCGAAGCTTGCCCCGAAGCCGACCAAGGAAGAGTTGCCCGAGGTGCCGACCGGTCAGATGGTCTGGATGCTGATCACCAGCTTCCTGCCGCTGGCGATCCTGATCCTTGCGGTGCTGGGATCGATCTTGTTCGGGCTCGCTACCCCGACCGAAGCTGCATCGATCGGTGCGCTTGGCGGTATGATCCTGGCCGTCGCCTATCGCGCCATGACGTTTCAGCGCCTGCGTGAGTCAGTTTATCTGACCGTGCGCACCACCGCGATGGTCTGCTGGCTTTTTGTCGGCTCTTATACCTTCTCGGCCGTGTTCAGCTATCTGGGCGGAGAGCGGGTGATTGCCGAATTCGTGCAGGGACTGGACATCACGCCCATCCAGTTCCTGATCATCGCGCAGCTCATCATCTTCCTTCTGGGCTGGCCGTTGGAATGGTCGGAGATCATCATCATCTTCGTGCCGATCTTCCTGCCGCTGCTGCCCTTCTTCGGGATTGACCCGCTGTTCTTCGGTGTGCTCGTGGCCCTGAACCTGCAGACGAGTTTCCTCACTCCACCGATGGCGATGAGTGCCTATTACCTCAAGGGAATATCGCCGCCGCAAATCAAGCTCACCGAGATATTCTCGGGGGTTCTGCCCTACTGCTTCATGGTCTTGATCGCGATGGTGCTTATGTATCAGTTCCCGCAGATCGTCTTTGCCCTGCCGGACGCGTTCTATGGCCCCTCGCGATAATCCCGATGCCCTGCTGTCGCTCAGCGCGGTTGAGTTGCGCGACCGGCTTGCGTCAGGGGCGCTGCGGGCGGTCGAACTGGTCGAGGCCTGTCTGGCGCGGATCGCCGCCGTGGAGCCCGAGGTGCAGGCCTGGGCCTGGCTGGACGGCGATCATGCCCTGCAGCAGGCGCGACAGCTTGACCATTGGCGCCAGTCGGGGCGTCAGCCCGGGCCGTTGCATGGACTGCCGGTGGGTTTGAAGGACATTATCGACACCGAAGGCATTCCCACCGCAAACGGGACGCCGATTGACGAGGGCCGGGTGCCCGCGCAGGACGCCTGGATCGTGGCGCGGCTTCGGGCCGCCGGCGCGATTGTTCTGGGCAAGACCGTCACCACCGAATGCGCCTTTCTGCATCCGGGCAAGACGCGCAATCCCCACAATCCCGCTCACACGCCCGGAGGATCGTCCAGCGGTTCGGCGGCAGCGGTGGCGGCGGGAATGGTTCCGCTGGCCGTCGGCACGCAGACCGGCGGATCGGTGATCCGACCCGCTGCATTCTGCGGGGTCGTCGGGATGAAGCCGAGCTTCGGGATGATTCCGCGCACCGGCGTTCTGATGCAATCGCCTTTTCTTGACACCGTCGGCGTCTTTGCCCGCAGCATCGAGGATTGCGCGCTGCTGGCCGAGGTCTTGTATGGCCACGACACCGCGGATCGGGCCACGCAACCGCGCCCCACGCCAAGGCTACTGGACACCGCGCGCGCGAAAACGCCGGTCCCTCCAACCTTTGCCTTTGTCCGCCCGCCCGGCTGGGAGGAGGCAGATCCCGACATGCGCGCGGCCATCGAGGAACTGGCCGGCCTGCTTGGCGACCAATGTTTCGAGGCGCCGCTGGATGGGTTCGACGAAATCGCCGCGATACGGCAGCGCATCAACGAGGCCGAGATGGCAAAATGCTATTACGGGTTGGAGCGCCGGGGCAGGGGGCTGTTGTCCCCCGTGCTTGCCGAGGCGATCGACGCGGGCAAGGCTGTGCTGGCGCGCGACTACCTCTCCGCGCTGGATTGGCGCGAGGTTCTGAACGCGGCCCTCGATCGGATATTCGACCGGTGCGACGCGATCCTCTGTCCTGCAGCACCCGGGCCGGCGCCTGAAGGACTGGGCAGCACGGGATCGTCGATCTTCAATGGGCTGTGGACGCTTGCCGGAGTCCCGGCCATCACGCTACCGCTGTTCTCTGCGGGAAATGGCCTGCCCATGGGCGCGCAACTGGTCGGCAGGCGCGGAGATGACGCGCGGTTGATGCGAACCGCGCGCTGGCTGGCCGCGTATCTCGAACAGCTTGAACGGGAGGAGGGAAGAGAGTGAACAAAGTCCTGGCCATACTGGCTTTTGCGGTGCTCGTCGCCTTTCTGGCGATTCTCGTGATTCACGTTCCCCGCCTGGATCTCGCCTGTGTGATCGGCGTGACCATATTGTTGGCGGGATGGGATCTTGTGCTTCACCTGAAGCAGGATCGCGGGTGATGGGGTGGTCTGGCGGCAGGCCCCTTTAACTGGCCTTTTGTCAGCACCCGTTACCTGCCATTGAGACGAGTCAGGGGCGAAGCGGCAACGCTGTACGCCGTTGCGCTTCGGCCCCAATACGACGCGGCACGTCCTGGCGGGACCCTCACGACCAGGGTGTGACGAGATATTTCTCTCCGGTTTTCATCGCTCGATAGTCGGTGACGGCGTCCTTGGTCAGCATCTCTTCCAGATTGACGCGCTGCTTGTAGTGGCTCGCGAATGTGGTGGTGAGGTTTTCGAGCACGCGCTTACGCATCCGGGTGACCGTTTCGCGCCCGGCAGACTGGAGGAAGGGGAACAGCAACCAGCCGGACAGGGTCCAGCCGAAGCCGTAGCTCGGGGAAAGCATCGTCATTCCGGTGTCCAGACGTCCGTAGATGAACATCCGCTTGGGCTGGTTGGAGCCATAGCGCGAGTATTCGGTCATCCGGGCCACGGCGACCTGCTCCATCGCCTTGAAGGCAGTGTCGACCGATTTGCCGCCACCGATCGGATCGAAACCGTAAAAGGCACCGGTGTCCTGGATGGCCGAGCGCAGCTGGTTCATGAAGTCGTCGCTGGACGAGTTCACGACATGGGTTGAGCCGAGGCTCTTGAGCAGTTCGGCCTGGCTGTCCTTGCGAACGATGTTGACGAGGCCGATGCCGTCTTCCTTGCAGATGCGTGTCAACATCTGGCCCAGGTTGGACGCGCCGACCGTATGCAGGATTGCGTTTTGCCCATCCATTTTGGCGTTCTCGACAAAGCCCAGAGCGGTCATCGGGTTGACGAAGGCGCTGGCGCCATCCTCGGCAGAATAATCGCCCAGCGGCAGGCACGAGGACGCATCGACAATACAGTACTGGCTGTAGGCATTGCCCGGAACACATGCGACACGCTGTCCGACCAATGCCTTTGCCGCTTCCCCGTCGCCGGCGGCAACAACCGTCCCGGCGCCTTCGTTGCCGGCCGGCAGCTTGATCCCGTGACGGGCTTTCGAACCGGTGTTGTAAGGCTCGGGTACGGTCGCGACGAACTTGCCCTGCGAGTAGGTGGCATTTTCCAAGTCTGCAGCACCGGCCAGAATTGCGAGATCTGACGGGTTGATCGGCGCGGCTTCCATCTTCACGAGCACCTGATTGCCGGTCGGATCCGGAAAGGTCACGTCCTCGATCGCGACGGTCAGGGTTCCGTCTGCGTCCAATGTCGTGAACAGTTGCTTGCCAGTGGTGGCCATGTCGGAGTCTCCTGTTTGGGCGCTCGAGGGCAGGACCCAGGTCCTGGTCACGCTCGCGGCGTCAGATAGCGCACACACTGCATCAGGCGAAGCCAGAGTGCCATCGGCGAATCCGGCGAAAATCGCAGGAGCCGTCCTTTATTGCCGACGTGGACCCGAAGGAACGGAGGTCAGGCGTCACAATCCCGACACGACTTGCCCCAAAGAACGGCCCGACACCGTCAACAAACCGCCAACGACCTGAGCGAAAGTGATCTCAACGGGGCGCCTGAAATGGCGCATGTGATCCAGTACGGTTGCCCGTCTCCCTCATCATCCAGGCGGAGCAACCGTTGTGATCACGACCATACAGGTCGCGGCCAGCCGCGACACCAATATTTCTGTGTCTTCCGAAATGTTTGGCGCGAATGTCGTCTACGGCGCCAATACCACCGGTGGCAACGTTCACGCGACTTTGACAGCTTCCGCGGATGCACTGGGCATCTCCCATGTCCGCTTTCCGGGCGGGCGCGGCGACAACGCCGATGCCACCACAGAAGGGGCCGAGTGGCTGAACATCGTCTCCATGCCTGGCGGCGAATTGCGCCCGGAACTGACCGACTTTCTGGACTGGTGCATCGCAACCGGTAGCAAGGCGACACTCGTCATCCCAACAAAGTTTCTCGATGCGCAGAGCTATGTCGCATTCGGTGACGACATCCGTGCGTTCGCGGCCGAGGTGCTCGCGAAATACGGCCAGGTCTTGGCTGCCTTCGAGATCGGCAATGAATATTGGGAGATGGGTGAAACTGCCTATGCCGCCAAGGCGAACATCGCGCTCGACGCCCTCGCGCTGGGTGCCGAAGACATCGGGATGGAGGCAACCGACCGGCCCCAAATGCTCGTTCAGATGGCGACCCCGAACACCGGTTCCGAGTTTCACGTCGACGCCGCCGGGATGGAGGATTTCGGCTATACACAGCGGCTCGACATGGCCAACAACCGGATCATCGATCTGCTGACCGACCGCAGCAAGGGACTGATCGACGGCGTGGTCGAGCATTACTACTATGCCCGCAGCACTCTCTCATTCACTGGCCACAGTGACGAAGTAAATTACATCGACCGGGATTTCGCGAACTGGCAGGCCCGGTTCGAAAAGCCGCTGGACCTGCACATCACCGAGTGGAACGTCAAAACCACGAACATTACCGAGAACGGAATCCGCAGCGCCTCCACCCTGATCGAGCAGGTCGCGAGAATGGTCGAAATGGGTGTCGATGCCGCTTCGGTCTGGGCCGTCCAGCACAATACCGTAACCGACCTGACTGGGAATTCCGGCGATCCTGTGCTGGTCGACGCGAATGGTCGTGTCGTCAACACGGTGCGAGGCGCAGCGTTCGACATGCTTGCCACCAGCATCCAGGGTCTCAATTTGGTCGATCTCGGCCAGGCCAACATGTCGGATGGGGCAGCCGTCCACGCCTTTGCCGGCTTGGATCAGGTCGTGATCTATGTGAGTTCGCGAAGCCTGGAGACCATGAAACTCCGGTTCGAGCCGGGCGATCTGGATGACGGCTTCGGACATCTCTCCGGTCTGAAACTGGGCTATGACCCAACCAGTGCCGACGGGCGTCATTTTGATCCAAACGCGCGGGCGTGGGAGACTGTGGACAGTCTTGACCTGAACGGAGACGGGACAGCCGACTATTTCATCAACGAACATGATGTTCGCGCCCGGTTCACAGAGGTTTCTGCGAACGCACTGTGGTCGGACGGGGCGCTTGCCTTCGAACTGAAACCCTTCGAGGTGATGCAGCTTGTCTTCAGTCGGCCGGTTACCGAACCGGTGCGGTTGTTCCGTGGCGACCAATCCGCAGACGTCATTTTCGGAACGGAGAGCAACGACACCATTCGCGGCATGGCCGGCCCTGACAGTCTGAACGGGGGACTGGGGCACGACAAGGTGTTTGGAGGCAGGGGAATGGACCGTCTGACCGGCGCCCAGGGGAACGACCGTCTCGAGGGGCAGGCAGGCGACGATGTGTTGTTCGGCAACCAGGGACGGGATACCGCTTTGGGCGGAGTCGGCGCCGACATCATGCGCGGCGGATGTGGCCGTGACCTTCTGAACGGCGGAGCCGGGGCGGACCGGCTTCTGGGAAACCCGGGCGACGACAGTTTGGTCGGGGGCAAAGGGCGTGACTGTCTCAACGGCGGCTCTGGAAACGACACTCTGACCGGCGGTGCTGGTCGGGATGTTTTCGTGTTCACCGGCGGCAATGACCGAATTGCCGATTTTTCAACCGCCGATATCTTGCGTCTGGACTCCGGTTTGGTCTCTGGTCGCGACGCTCTGGAAAAGGCCATTGCAGAGGCTGAGATTCACGGTGGCGACCTTGTCCTTGCATTCGGGCCAGGCAATTCCCTGACGCTGGAAGGCATGACCGACCTCAGTCTGCTGGCGGATCGGACGTTCCTTTTGGGCTGACGGAACGCGAAGTGCTCGACAGACGCAAAGCCTTGGCAGCGTCAGACCAAATTACCCTTGCCGCTCAGGCAGGTCAGGCTGCCACGCTTGCCGAATTCGGCCAGAACGCCGCCGCATCGGCACTGCCGCGCGTGTGCATCATGATGGGCCGGGCCCCGTTCCGCATTGTGCTTCGCCGGGTGCTGGCAGACAAATGCGAACCAGTCTCCGCATCGCAGGAGGAAGGCGTCCCTATTCCGCGCAGAGACCGCGCCACTCGTCGAGAGCGGCGGCACGGTTCTGCTTGAAGATGGTGCGGGAAGAGAGGTTGCGTTCCTGGTTGAAGAGATTGTGAACCGACGCGTGGACGGCGGCGAACAACTGTAACGTTCGCATGCGGCGGAAGCGGCGCATCGCTCGTTCGCGCCTTCGGAATGGTTGATACGAATTCTCCGCACGATCGACCGCCCGCCAAAGGTAGTGCCGTTCGCCGTTGATTTTCACGAAGACTTCGTCCAACTGCCAGCGCCAGCGGCTCGACCGCATCCCCTCTACGCGCCGTTTCCGGATCTCCGAAGCAAACAGCGGGCCGAAGCGGTGCCACCAAACCGCACCGTCTCGTGGCTGACCTCGACGCCGCGCTCGTGCTACAGAACCTCGACGTTCCGTAGCGATAGCGGAAAGCGGATGTATATCATAACCGCCAGCCGGATGATCTCCGGCGACGTCTTGAAGCAGCGGAACGGTGAGCGCTGGGTCATGGCCAAAGGCTACCCAGCCCATTCCTCCGCCTCAAGTCAGATTCCTTTGACAGCACCGTGTGGCTGCTTCACACAGACCACTTTGTACCATCAGCACGAAGCGCAGCACCTCCACGAACGCGGTCGTCGGGAATGGGGCGCAATCCGAATACCCCATCTGAACTTAGGGTCAGGACCCATTAATTGGCTTGAGGCCGTCCTTCCTGCGTGATTCAAGCTCCCGAACTTACGGGGGTGATGATGAGCAACCTTTTCTGGCTGACGGACGAGCAGATGGAGCGGTTGAAGCCGTTCTTCCCCAAGAGCCATGGCAAGCCGCGGGTCGATGATCGGCGCGTGCTGAGCGGCATAATCTTCATCAATCGCAACGGGTTGAGATGGTGTGACGCGCCGCGGGAGTATGGCCCACCCAAGACCCTCTACAACCGGTGGAAGCGGTGGGGGGACATGGGTGTCTTCGCCCGGATGATGGAGGGGCTGGCCTCCGAGGGCGTCGAGGAGAAGGTCGTCATGATCGACGCGACCTACCTGAAAGCGCATCGCACGGCTTCGAGCCTGCGG